>NZ_CP162102.1:2795000-4001894 GCF_042466665.1 Peterkaempfera podocarpi | reverse complement strand
CACCTCACGCCCGCCGCGGAAGCCCGCGAGCGTGCCGAACGGCGGCCTGGCATCCGCACCATGGGCGTAGTCCACCGCCACCGCCAGTCCCCGCTCCAGCGAACGCACCGCGCCCGCCCAGGCCTCGTCCCGGCTGCGTCCCAGCTCCACCCGGAAGCCCGGCTCCACGGCATCCGGCCACCAGCGGGCCGCCCACCGGGCGTCCACGTCCGAGGGCGGCCCGCCCGGCTGCTCCGCGCCGCCGGCGGGCTCCACCAGCACCTGCTGCAGCACGCCGTGGTCGTCGACCTCGGCGATGTCCAGCGGCACATTGTCCAGCCACTCATTGGCGAACAGCAGCCCCGTGACCCCGGCCGGCGGCTCCGTGCACCAGACCACCTCCGCCGCCAGCCCCGGGGGACGGCCGGCGACCTCCACCCCGTAGGGCCGCAGCCGGTCCGCCACCGCCTGGTAGTCCCGCCGCACTGCGGTCAGCACCCCCTGGAGCAGCTCGCCCCGTCCGGCGCCGACATCCACCAGGGCGAGTTCCGGGGGCCTGCCCAGCTCCGCGTCGACCTGGGCCAGCAGCCGCGCCACCGCGTCCGCGAACCTCGGTGAGGCGTGCACCGAGGTGCGGAAGTGCCCTGCCGGGCCCTCCGGACGGCGGTAGAAGCCGCCGTCCCCGTACAGCGCGTGCTGCATGGCCGCGCGCCAGCCCGTCCAGGTCATGCACAGCACGCTACCGGGCCAGGCCGGCTCCCTCCGGTACCCGGCCGGTCCCCGCTCCGGAGGGCTCCGGCCCCCGAGGCTGCGCCGCCGGGCCCCGGTACCCGCCCCGGGCCGCTCTCCGACTTGGGGAGTAGAGCGGATCGCCCTGCCGGTGGACCAAAGCCGGCGCTGCGGCTGCCTAGGCTGGACGTGTGCAGCAGCTCTACTCCTGGCTCCGCAGACATCCCACGACGGTGGACACCGCGTGGGCGCTGCTGGTGCTGGGCGTCAGCATGCTCAGCGGCCCGGCCGGCGCCGGGTTCGGCAACTCCGACGGCGTCTACGTCCTCTACACGCTGGCCCTGGCCGGGCTGATGGCGCTGCGCCGACGGCTGCCGGACGCGGCCCTGGTGGGCGGGGTGCTGATCGGGATCTTCCAGGTGGCGGCGGACTGGACGCCCAACGTCGCCGATGTGGTGCTGCTGGTCCTCACCTACACCGCGGCGGCGTTCGGCTCCCGCTGGGCCTCCCGGACGGCCATGGCGGCCGGACTGGCCGCCGGGCCGCTCGCGGTGTGGCGGTTCGGCGCCACCGATCCCAACGTCTCCCAGCCCGGCCAGACGGTTCTGGTCAGCGTGCTGCTCTCGGCGCCGTTCGTGCTCTGCTGGGCGCTCGGCCGACTGACCCGGATCCGCCGGGCCTACTACGCCGAGCTGGAGGACCGGGCCGCCCGCCTGGAGCGGGAGCGCGACGCCCGGGCCAAGGTCGCGGTCGCCGCCGAACGCGCCCGGATCGCCCGTGAGCTGCACGATGTGGTGGCCCACAACGTCTCGGTGATGGTGGTCCAGGCCGACGGGGCCGCCTATGTGCTGGACGGTTCCCCGGAGCAGGCCAAGGAGGCGCTGGCGACCATCGCCGCCACCGGCCGCCAGGCGCTGGACGAGATGCGCCGGCTGCTGGGGGTGCTGCGCACCGCGGAGCCCGGCGCGGGGGAGTACGTCCCCCAGCCCGGTGTGGAGCAGCTGCCCGATCTGCTGGAGCAGGTCCGCGGCGCGGGGCTGGCGGTGGACTTCACCCTGGAGGGCCGTCAGCGTCCGCTGCCGCGCGGTGTGGAGCTGACCGCGTACCGGATCGTGCAGGAGGCGCTCACCAATGTCCGCAAGCACGGCGGCCCCGACGTCCGCGCCGATGTCCACATCCGCTTCGGCGACGGGACGGTGGACGTCCTGGTCGAGGACGACGGCCGGGGGGCCGCCGCGGAGCTGTACGAGCAGGGGGGCGCCGACGGCCAGGGGCACGGACTGATCGGTATGAGGGAACGGGTCGGTATGGTCGGCGGCCGTCTGGACGCCGGACCGAGACCCGGAGGAGGCTTCCGCATCCGTGCCGTACTGCCGCTGAAGACCGTGACCACGGTCTGACACCCCGGAGGAACCGCCGCACATGACGATCCGCGTGATGCTCGTCGACGACCAGGAACTGCTGCGCACCGGCTTCCGGATGGTGCTGCAGTCCCAGGGGGACATCGAGATCGCCGCCGAGGCCGGCGACGGCGCCCAGGCGCTGGAGGTGCTGGCCGGGGCCGAGGTCGATGTGATCCTGATGGACGTACGGATGCCCAGGATGGACGGTGTGGAGGCGACCAGCCGGATCTGCCTGGACTCCGGCGGCATCCCCCGCGCCGACGCGCCACGGGTGCTCATCCTCACCACCTTCGACCTGGACGAGTACGCCTTCGCCGCGCTCAAGGCCGGGGCCAGCGGCTTCCTGCTGAAGGACGTGCCGCCGACCGAGCTGGTCGCCGCGATCCGGTCGGTCCACGCCGGTGACGCGGTGGTCGCACCGACCACCACCCGCCGAATGATCGACCGCTTCGCCGATGTGCTGCCCGGCCCGCACCCGCCGGCCGAGGCCCCCGCCCTGGCCCGGCTCACCGACCGTGAGCGGGAGGTCTTCCTGCTGGTCGCGCAGGGCCTCTCCAACGGGGAGATCGCCACCCGGCTCACCCTCTCCGAGGCGACGGTGAAGACCCATGTGGGCCGCATCCTGGCCAAGCTGGAGCTGCGCGACCGCGTCCAGGCCGTGGTCCTCGCCTACGAGACCGGCCTGGTCCGGGCCGGCGGACCGGTCTGAGCCGTATGCGGCGGCCCGCCGGGCGCTGAAATGGCGCAGGTCGGGGCGGGTGGCGGGGCTAGACTGCGGCTCCTGTCGCCCCTTCGCCGAGAGCCCCCCGCCCGAGGGCTCCCCCCACCCGAGAGGTCGGTCACCGGTCCCATGCGCTGGTCCCAGCTGTACGTACCCACACTTCGCGAGGACCCGGCGGACGCGGACGCGGTGAGCCACCGGCTGCTGGTGCGAGGGGGTTTCGTCCGGCAGCTGATGGCCGGCCACTACTCGCTGCTGCCGCTCGCGGTGCGGGTCCGGTCCAAGATCGTCGACATCATCCGCGAGGAGATGACCCGGATCGGGGCCCAGGAGTTCATGCTGCCCGCCCTGCACCCGGCCGAGATCTGGCAGCGCAGCGGCCGGTGGGAGGTGATGGGCGAGGAGATGTTCCGGCTGCGCGACCGCAAGGGGGCCGACCTGGCGCTCGGTATGACGCACGAGGAGATCTTCACCGTCCTCTCCCAGGAGCTGCGGTCCTACCGGGACCTGCCGCAGATCTGGTACCAGTTCCAGACCAAGTTCCGCGACGAGGCCCGCCCCAAGAGCGGCCTGCTGCGGGTGCGCGAGTTCACCATGAAGGACGCCTACAGCTTCGATGTCGAGGCCACCGGGCTGGACCGCGCCTTCGACCTGCACCGGGGCGCCTATGAGCGGATCTTCGCTCGGATCGGGCTGCCCGCCGTCGCGGTGCAGGCGTCCAGCGGGTCCATGGGCGGCAGCGCCTCGGTGGAGTTCATGTGCCCCTCGGAGGCGGGCGAGGACCTGGTGGTCCGCTGCCCGGAGTGCGGCTATGCGGCCAACACCGAGAAGGCCACCTCCGCCCTGCCCGAGGTGGCGGACGGCCCGGGGCCGGACGCCCCGGAGCGGTTCGACACCCCCGACGCCCGCACCATCGACGAACTGGCCCGGCAGCACGGAGTGGTGGCGGAGCGCCAGATCAAGACCCTGGTCCATGTGGTGGACGGCCGGCTGACCCTGGTCCTGATGCGCGGTGACCACACCCTGGTCGAGCAGAAGCTGGTCGACACCCTCGGCGCCACCGCGGTCCGCCCGGCGACCCCCGAGGAGATCCAGGCGGCGCTGGGCGCCTCCCCGGGCAGCCTCGGCGCGGTCGGTGTCCCCGCCGGACTGCCGGTGATCGCCGACGAGGCGCTGCGCGGCCGTACCGACATGACCACCGGCGCCAACACCGACGGTGTCCATCTGCGCGGCGTCGACATCGAGCGGGACATCGCCGTGCAGCGCTGGGCCGACCTGCGGGAGGTCACCGCCGGCGAGCCGTGCCCCGACTGCGGCGCGGGTCTGGAGGTGGTCCGCACCATCGAGGTCGGCCACATCTTCAAGCTGGGCCGCAAGTACACCGAGACGCTGGGCGTCTCCGTGCTCGGCCCGGAGGGCGACCGGGTGGTCCCGATCATGGGCAGCTACGGCATCGGCGTGGAGCGGGCGCTGGCCGCCGTGGTGGAGACGCACCACGACGAGCAGGGCATGGTGTGGCCGGTGGCGATCGCGCCCTTCGAGGTGGCCGTGGTGGTCCTCGGCAAGGGCGACGTCCAGGTCGCCGAGGCCGCCGAGACCCTGTACACGGAGTTGCAGCGCGAGCGGGTCGACGTCCTGCTGGACGACCGCGACGAGCGGCCCGGGGTGAAGTTCCGCGACGTGGAGCTGGTCGGCATCCCCTTCCGCATCACGGTCGGCGCCAGGGGACTGGCCAACGGCACGGTCGAGATCACCACCCGGGCCGGCGGCGAGACCCGTACCGTGCCGGTCTCCGAGGCGGCGGAGCACATCCGCAAGCTGGTCACCGCCGCAGGCTGAGCCCTGGGCGCCGGCCGGCCCGGCCGGCGCCCAGGTGCGGCGGCTCCCCCGTCCGCGGCCTCAGCGGCCGGGGTCGGCGGACAGACGCTCCAGCAGTGCCGCCGCGGAGTCGGCGACCTCGGCGGGGGTCCACTCCAGGGCGGACGAGGCCACCGTGACCTCGGTCATGGACAGCCCGGGGAGCGGGGACTCGCGCCAGCCGCCGAACAGTGCCCGGCCGGTCTCCTCGGCAAGGCGCAGCCCGGCCTGGGCGAGGGTGTCGGCCGGGTAGGGCAGCCAGAGCTGGAACTGGTGGGTGTGCGGCGGTTCGGGGTGGACCCGGGCGCCGGGCACACCCGCGAAGGCACCGGCCAGGGCGGCCGCCACCGGCTTGGCATGGGCGACGTACTCGGGCAGCCGCGGCAGCTCCCGGTCCAGCCCCAGCTGTGCGGCCAGGGCGGTCGGCCACTGCTGGTACAGCTGCCCGCCGTAGCGGTGCCGCCAGGCGCGGCACTGGCCCGCCAGGTCCGCGGAGCAGGCCACCGCGGCGCCGGAGAAGCCGCCCAGCGACTTGTAGAAGGAGACATAGACCGAGTCGGCCAGCCCGGCGATCTCCGGCAGGGAGCGCCCGAAGTGGGCCGGGGTCTCCCACAGCCGGGCCCCGTCGAAGTGGACCACCGCCTCCCGTTCGCGGGCCGCGTCCACCGCCCCGCACAGCTCGTCCCAGGTGGGCAGCGCAAAGCCGGCGTCGCGCAGCGGCAGTTCCAGCATCAGGGTCCCGAAGGGCTCCCCCAGCGCCTGCACCTCGGCGGCGGTGGGCAGCCGGGGCGCGCTGGTGGGCCAGACGCTGCGCAGACCGGTCAGGTCCGCGTACGCGTGCCGCTCGTGCACCTCCGGGTGCGACAGCGGATGCATGGCCACGGTGCGGCTGCCGGTGCGCTCGGCCCAGCAGCGCAGGACCACCTGCTGGGCCATGGTGCCGGTGGGGAAGAAGACCGCGTCCTCGAAGCCCAGCAGGTCGGCCACCCGCTGCTCCAGCCGGGCGACCGGTCCGTCGCCGTAGACGTCGGGCAGGCCGTCCAGCCCGTAGGCCTGCCCGTCCGCCGCGGCCAGCTCCGCCAGCCGCTCCCGCATCGTCCGGGTCGGCTGCTGGGACAGCACCCTGGTACAGCCGCGCAGCACCGCGGCCCGCTTCTCGCGCTCCTCGTCCATGCCGGAGATCATCCCTCACCGGCCGGCCTGTGGGCCCCGACACAGGGAGCGGGGGTGCCCGGGCGGCGGTACTTCCGTACGATGACGGGGTACGTCCGGTACCCGAAGGGGACTGGAACGGATTGAAGGTCGACGCAGAGCGATGAACGCACCCGACGACGGGGCGGGCCCCATGGGCCTGCCCGAATTCGAGTTCGGCGACCCCGCCGACCCCGGCAACCGGCCGGCCCGGCTGGCCGTGGGCGTGGTGGGGACCGGGCGGGTCGGCCCGGCGCTGGGCGCCGCGCTGCAACTGGCCGGCCACCGGGTGGTCGCCGCCTCCGGTGTCTCCGCCGTCTCCCGCCGCCGTGCCGAGAGCCTGCTTCCCGGGGTGCGGCTGGTGACGCCACCTCAGGTGATGGCCGCCGCAGACCTGGTGCTGCTGACCGTCCCCGACGACACACTGGCCGATCTGGTGGCCGGGCTGGCCGCCACCGGCGCGGTACGCCCCGGGCAGCTCCTGGTGCACACCTCGGGCGCCCATGGTGTGGCGGTGCTGGAGCCCGCCACCAGGGCCGGCGCGCTACCGCTGGCGCTGCACCCCGCGATGACGTTCACCGGCACCTCCATGGATGTGGCCCGGCTGGCCGGCTGCCCGTTCGGAGTGACGGCGCCGGAGGAGCTGCGGCCGGTCGCCGAGGCGCTGGTGGTGGAGATGGGCGGGGAGCCGGAATGGGTGCCGGAGGAGGTGCGGCCGCTCTACCACACCGCTCTCGCCCATGGCTCCAACCACCTGGTCACCCTGGTCGCCCAGGCGCAGGAACTGCTGGCCGCCGCAGGGGTCGCCGAGCCCGGCCGGATGCTGGGCCCGCTGCTGGGAGCCGCCCTGGACAACGCCCTGCGCAGCGGCGACGCGGCCCTCACCGGCCCGGTCGCCCGGGGCGACGCCGGCACCGTACGGCGCCATCTGCAGCAGCTGCGGCGGGTCTCCCCGCAGGCGCTGGAGGCGTACCGGGCGATGGCTCGGGCCACCGCCGACCGGGCGCTGGCTGCAGGGATGCTCAAGGCGGACGCGGCGGAGGCGCTGCTGGATGTGCTGGCCGACGACCGGAAGGACGGATGATGGCGGAACTGCTGCACACCGGCGAGGAGTTGCGTCAGCGGCTCGTGGCGGGAGCGGGTGGACGCGGTGTGGTGATGACCATGGGGGCACTGCACGAGGGCCATGCGACGCTGGTCCGGGCCGCCCGGGAGCGGCTGGGCCCCGAGGGCACCGTGGTGGTCACCGTCTTCGTCAACCCGCTGCAGTTCGGCGCGGGGGAGGACCTGGACCGCTATCCGCGCACCCTGGAGGCCGACCTCGAGCTGGCCGCGGAGGCCGGCGCCGATGTGGTCTTCGCGCCCCCGGTGGAGGAGGTCTACCCGGGCGGTGAGCCGCAGGTGCGGATAGCGGCCGGGCCGATGGGGGAGCGGTACGAGGGCGCCTCGCGCCCCGGGCACTTCGACGGGGTCTGCACGGTGGTGGCGAAGCTGCTCCACCTCACCGCGCCCGATGTGGCGTTCTTCGGGGAGAAGGACGCCCAGCAGCTGGCGGTCGTCCGGCGGATGGCCACCGACCTCAACTTCCCGGTGGAGGTCGTGGGGGTGCCCACGGTCCGGGAGGGGGACCATGTCGCCCTCTCCAGCCGCAACCGCTATCTGTCGGAGGTGGAGCGGGTCTCCGCCCGGGAGCTGTCGCGGGCGCTGCTGACCGGCGTACAGGTGGCACCGAAGGGTCCCGCAGCGGTGCGCCGGGCGGCGCAGGCGGTGCTGGAGGCTGCCGCCGGGGCCGAGCCGCCCGTGGTGCTGGACTACCTCGCGCTGATCGACCCGGCGGACTTCACCGAGGCGGCCGACGACCACACCGGTGAGGCGGTGCTGGCGGTCGCCGCCCGGGTGGGCACCACCCGGCTGATCGACAACGTACGGATCCACTTCTAGCCAGAGCCGTCCCGGCATGCACTCACAGGAGGCGTGACCCATGCTCCGCACCATGCTCAAGTCCAAGATCCACCGTGCCACCGTCACCCAGGCCGACCTGCACTACGTCGGCTCGGTCACCGTGGACCAGGATCTGCTGGACGCGGCCGACCTGCTCCCCGGCGAGCTGGTCCACATCGTCGACATCGACAACGGCGCCCGACTGGAGACGTACACCATCGCAGGGCCGCGTGGCAGCGGGGTGATCGGCATCAACGGCGCCGCGGCGCGGCTGGTGCACCCCGGTGACCTGGTGATCCTCATCGGCTACGGGCAGATGGAGGACGCCGAGGCACGCGCCTGGGTGCCCAGGGTGGTCTTTGTGGACGCGGAGAACCGGATCACGGGAATGGGCGGCGACCCCGCAGAGGCTGTTCCGGGCACCGACACCGTGCGCGGGGACACCGTGCGCGGCGACGGCGTGCGCGGCGACGGCGTGCGCGGCGACACCGTACGAGCGGCCGCCGTGCACAGCGGCGCCGTCCACATCGCGGCCCCCGGACCCCCGCGGACCCCGAGGCGTACGGTGACCTGGAACACGGCGCGGTACGGACCGCCCACTGACACGGAGCCACCCATGCCAGCGACCCACAGACTGACCGCCCCGGCCCCGGGCTGGACCGCCACGACCGATGTCGTGGTGGTCGGCTCCGGCGTGGCCGGCCTCACGGCTGCGCTGCGCGCCCGTGCCCTGGTGGGTCGGGTGATGGTGGTCACCAAGGCGATGCTCGACGACGGCTCCACCCGCTGGGCGCAGGGCGGCATCGCCGCTGCGCTCGGTGAGGGGGACACCCCGGAGCAGCACCTCGACGACACCCTGGTGGCCGGGGCCGGACTCTGCGACGAGGAGGCGGTGCGCGTCCTGGTCACCGAGGGCCCGGATGCGGTCCGCCGGCTGATCGCCACCGGAGCGGCCTTCGACACCACCGCGGACGGCGAGATCCTGCTGACCCGGGAGGGCGGCCACCACCGCCGCCGGATCGCGCACGCGGGTGGCGACGCCACCGGCGCCGAGATATCCCGCGCCCTGGTCGCAGCGGTCCGCCGGGATCCCGGCATCGAGGTGGTGGAGCACGCCCTGGTGCTCGACCTGCTCACCGACGCCGACGGCCATGCGGCCGGGCTCACCCTGCATGTGATGGGCGAGGGGCAGCGCGACGGCGTGGGCGCGATCCGCGCCCGGGCGGTGGTGCTGGCGACCGGCGGCATGGGCCAGATCTTCTCCGCCACCACCAACCCCGCGGTCTCCACCGGCGACGGTGTGGCGCTGGCGCTGCGCGCCGGCGCCGAGGTGGCCGATCTGGAGTTCGTGCAGTTCCACCCCACCGTGCTCTGGCTGGGGCCGGACGCCGAGGGCCAGCAGCCGCTGGTCTCCGAGGCGGTGCGCGGCGAGGGCGCCCATCTGGTCGACGCCGACGGGGTGCGCTTCATGGTCGGGCAGCACGAGCTGGCCGAGCTGGCGCCGCGGGACATTGTCGCCAAGGGCATCATGCGCCGGATGCAGCAGACCGGGGCCGAGCACATGTACCTGGACGGGCGGCACTTCGGCGCCGAGATGTGGGAGCAGCGCTTCCCCACCATCCTGGCCTCCTGCCGCTCGCACGGCATCGACCCCGTCACCGAGCTGATCCCGGTGGCCCCGGCCGCGCACTACGCCTCCGGCGGGGTCCGCACCGACCTGCGCGGCCGCACCACAGTGCCGGGTCTGTACGCCTGCGGTGAGGTGGCCTGCACGGGGGTGCACGGTGCCAACCGGTTGGCCTCCAACTCCCTGCTGGAGGGGCTGGTCTTCGCCGAGCGGATCACCGCGGACCTGGCCGCGCAGCAGGCGGCGGGCGAGCTGACGGAGCGCACCCCGGTCGCCGCCGGGACCCGGGTGGTCCCGCTGCCGGCCCCCGAGGCCCGTGCCGAGGTGCAGCGGCTGATGACCTTTGGGGCGGGCGTGCTGCGCTCGGCCGCCTCCATGCGGGACACCGCGGAGGGGCTGACCGCACTCGCCGCCCAGGCCCACGGCCGGGTGGCCGAGGAGAAGCCCGCCGATCCGCGGGTGGAGACCTGGGAGGCCGCCAATCTCCTCCTGGTGGCCACCGCCCTGGTCAACGCCGCGGCGCTGCGCGAGGAGACCCGCGGCTGCCACTGGCGCGAGGACTTCCCCGATCGTGACGACGCCCACTGGCGGCGCCACCTCATCACCACCCTGGATGCCGTCACCGGCGCCCCCGTCACCGCCCTCGAGGAGCAGTGAGCACTGTGTCGCACGACCACCACTTCGAAGAGCTGCCCATGGCCGGAGGTTGCGGGGAGGGCTGCGCCTGCGGCGACGGTGAGACGTACGAGAGCGGTCTGGACCCGGCGCTGGCCCAGCTGCTCGCCGACGCCGGGCTGGACCCGGTGGAGGTCGAGGACATCGCCACGCTGGCCCTCGCCGAGGACCTGGCCGGCGGCGAGGACGTCACCTCCAACGCCACCGTGCCCGCCGATGCCGTCGCCACCGCCGACTTCACCGCCCGCACCACGGGCACCGTCGCCGGGCTGCGGGTCGCCGAGGCGCTGATCTCCCTGGTCTGCGAGGACGAGTTCGAGGTCGAGCGGCATGTCGAGGACGGCGCCCAGGTCGAGGGCGGCCAGGTGCTGCTCTCGGTCCGCGGCCGCACCCGCGACCTGCTCACCGCCGAGCGCAGCGCGCTCAACCTGCTCTGCCACCTCTCCGGCATCGCCACCGCCACCCGTGCCTGGGCCGACGCCGTCGAGGGCACCGGCGCCGCGGTGCGCGACACCCGCAAGACCACTCCGGGGCTGCGCGCCCTGGAGAAGTACGCGGTGCGCTGCGGCGGCGGAGTCAACCACCGGATGTCGCTCTCCGACGCCGCCCTGGTGAAGGACAACCACGTGGTGGCGGCCGGCGGGGTAGCCGAGGCGTTCCGCGCGGTCCGCGAGGCCTACCCGGACCTGCCGGTGGAGGTTGAGGTGGACACCCTGGAGCAGATCCCGCCGGTGCTGCACGCCGGCGCCGACCTGATCCTGCTGGACAACTTCACCGTGGGCGAGCTCAAGGAGGCCGTCCAGCTGGTGGCCGGCCGGGCCCGGCTGGAGGCCTCCGGCGGGCTGATCCTGGCCGGTGCCCGCGAGGTGGCCCAGACCGGTGTGGACTACCTCGCCGTCGGTGCGCTCACCCACTCCGCGCCGGTGCTGGACATCGGCCTGGACCTCCGTTCCTGACCTGCCCGCCCGCCCCGGCCCATCAGCCCCGATCCTTCAGGACCGACCCCATGCTGCTCACCATCGACGTCGGCAACACCCACACCGTGCTCGGCCTCTTCGACGGTGAGGAGATCGTCGAGCACTGGCGGGTCTCCACCGATCCGCGCCGCACCGCCGACGAGATGGCCGTGCTGATGCAGGGGCTGATGGGCGCTCACCCGGTGCTCGGCGAGGACGCGGTGGACGGGCTGGCGATCTGCTCCACCGTGCCGTCCGTGCTGCACGAGCTGCGCGAGGTGACCCGGCGCTACTACGGGGACGTCCCCGCGGTGCTGGTGGAGCCGGGGGTGAAGACCGGTGTGCACGTCCTGATGGACAACCCCAAGGAGGTCGGGGCCGACCGGATCGTCAACGCCCTTGCCGCCAACCACCTCTACGGCGGCCCCTGCATCGTGGTGGACTTCGGCACCGCCACCACCTTTGACGCGGTGAACCAGCGCGGCGACTACGTCGGGGGCGCCATCGCCCCCGGTATCGAGATCTCGGTGGACGCCCTCGGGGTGCGCGGCGCCCAGCTGCGCAAGATCGAACTGGCCCGACCGCGCAGTGTGATCGGCAAGAACACCGTGGAGGCCATGCAGGCCGGCATCCTCTACGGATTCGCCGGTCAGGTGGACGGGGTGGTCGGCCGGATGGCCGCCGAGCTGTCGGACGACCCGGACGACGTCCAGGTGATCGCCACCGGCGGTCTGGCACCGCTGGTGCTGGGGGAGGCCCACTCGATCGACGAGCACGAGCCCTGGCTCACGCTGATCGGGCTGCGGCTGATCTACGAGCGCAACAAGACGGCATCCTGACCGGCCGTCAGTAGGGCGGTCGATACGACCGGATGACCGGTCGTATCACCGCACCATCCGCCAATCGGGACACAGTCCGCGTCATTGCCCCTGAAACGGGCATATCCGACGTACTGTCAAGTCATGCCTACGCCACACGGGTCGCGCGGCGGCATGGCCTTCAGCGCCGACGAACTGCGGGTGCTGCGCCATGCCCTCGCCCAGGTCCTGCACCCCGCCGCGCCGTCGCGGATCGGCGGGCTCGGGACGTCCTGGGCCGCCGACGTGTGGACCGAGGACGTCCAGGACTTCCTCCGCCTCGCCGAATCCATCGACGAAGCCGTGCGCGAGGGCGGACGGCTGCGCGCCTTCCTCCTCGCCGACCTCGCCCGCTACCGCGACGCCCTGCCCGGCACCGCTCCCGGATACCTGGACCGCCTGGAGGAGGCCGTGGACGACGGCTACCTCCCCGGCCCCGAGGACCTCCGTGCGCTGCGCCGGTTGGCCCGACTGCCCAGCAGCCAGGCGGAGCGGACCCGCCGCTCCCGGCTGGCAGGCCGCTGCCACGCGGTCGCCGAGGCCGCCGTACGGGAACGACTGGCCGCCGCCGCAGCTCCGCCGCGGCACCTCACCGCTGTCCCGACGAGCCCCGGAGGCCTGATCCCGATGTCCACCGCCGAGCCCCGCCGCCCCGAGCCCGACGCCGAGGAGAAGAAGGACCAGCGGACGCGGTCTCCGCAGTCCGGGAATCGCCAGGTCCCCACCCCGGCCGACCTGTTCGCCCGCCGCCCCCGGCCCGCGGAGCCGGACGACCACGGCGACACCGAACTGGCCACCGGCACCGGCTGACCAGGTACCGGCCCCCGGTACCGCTCCGAACCCGGCCCTCTGCTGCACCGCCCTCCTCTCCGGCGGTGACGCAGAGGGCCGTCCGCTTTCCCCACCTGGCGCGCACAACGCCCCGACCGGGCGCCACGGGTGCGGTGACCTTCCGCACCGAGGGCCCCTACGGCAGCCCGATGCCGTACGACACGCACCTCGCCAACAACCGCGCGGCGATCACGGTGAACGCTCCGGCCGCTGCGGGCTCGACCGGCGGCACCACTACCGGCGGCTCGACCACCGGTTCCACGGGTTCTTCCGGCTCGGGTTCGACGGGTGGCGGCAGCCCGGCCCCGCAGACCGCGGGCGGCACCTCCGCCGGCGGCTCCACGACCGGTGGTGCGGCCCTGGCCGCGACCGGTTCCTCCGGCACCGGGCTGCTGGCGGGTGCGGGTGCGGTGGCCGTGGTGGCGGGCGCCGGTGCGGTCCTGGCGGTCCGGCGGCGCCGGGCCTGACGCCCACGGGTGCGGCGCGGCGGATATCCGGTCGCGTCGCACACCGGGCACCGCGCCCCGTCCGACTGCGTCGGCGATCACGGTTCCGTCGCACCGGCCGTGGGCGGTCGCTGACTCCGGCCGTACGCGTCCCGGCCGCTCAGCGGGCGGCAGCGGACTTACAACGTTCTCGCAACAACTTCATGGCGCGGTCCCATTCGCCCCCTTGTGTGCGCGCGACAATTCGACCGGAGCTGGTTGGATCCGGCCTTCTGATCTTCACTCCTCCGCTGTAGAGGACTCCATGGGACACCAGCCCACCCGTCGGGTCGCCAGATCCGCCGCCTCGGTCGCGACAGCGGCCCTGACGCTCCTCACCGCAGGTCTGTTCACCGCGGTCCCGGCCCACGCAGCCGCCCCGGGCAGCTACCTGTTCGTCGACGCCCCGGACAGTGTCACCGTGCTGCCGCGCACGGCAGCGGCAGGTCCCGGTGACACCTTCAGGCCGTTCGCCCTGGCCGTCGCCGACGAGGAAGGCGGACCGCTGCGCAATGTGGTGGTCACCGTCGACGCGAGCGCCCTGGCCGGCAAGGCCGAGCTTCAGCTCCCCGCAGGGTGCACCTTCACCGACACCGCGCACCTGCGGGTCTCCTGCACCGCAGCCCGCGCCGCCGACGAGGCGGACTTCCGACTCGGCGTCCGCGCCGTCCAGGGCGCCCCGGTAGGGGCGAGCGGTACGGTCCGCTACACCGCTGCGGCCGACGGCGCAGTACAGGAACCGGATTCGGTCACCACCGAGGTCGCCGTCGGATCCGGTCCCGACCTCGCCGTCAAGCAGCTGCCCAGCACGACCAGGGTGGCCCCCGGAGGCAGCACCGCCGTCCCCGCGGAGGTGGCCAACATCGGCGACCAGGACGCCAAGGGCCTGGTGATGATCGCCGAGACGCAGAGCGGCTTCCGGCTGAGCGGCAACTACCGCAACTGCCGGTACGGGGTGAACGACGGCGCGTCCGTCGGCGGGTCCGCCGTGCTGTGCCGCTTCGACAGCACCACGCTCCCCGCCGGTGCCACCTACCGGCTCAGCGAGCCGCTCACGGTCGCCGCCGGCAAGGACGTCGGCTCCGGCTTCCTCGGGTACGTCTTCGACGTGGCCGGTGGCGAGATCGACGGCAGCCGGGTCACCGGGGGCACCCCGGGCACCGGCCCGGAGCTGACGCTGGCGCCCGTGCCCGGCACCCGCTCGGCCGCCAAGGACATCGACTTCGACAACAACACCGCGGTGACGATCCTCGACACCGGGCTGCGGACCGACCTGGCAGTCGCACCGGTCGCCGTCTCGGGCACTGTCGGCAAGCCGCTCGCGCTCGACCTCACGGTGCGGAACGTCGGCACGGCCGCGGCGCAGCCGGTCGGCACGGCCGGCCTCCAGGTGTTGTCGCCCGGTGAGGTGCCCAGCAGCGCCTCCGCGCTGGTCCTGGTCTCCCTGCCCGCGGGGGTCGCGGTCCAGCGGGCGCCCCGGTACTGCGCTCCGGTGCAGGACGTTCCGGTCCCGGCCGGGTCCGGTGAGATGGCGCAACGGTTCACCAGCCGGCTGCGCGACCGGCTGCACGGTGCGCTGACCCGGGCGCAGGGCGCGCCGCAGTACCTGTGCTGGCTGGCGGGCAAGCTGCCGGCCGGCGGCTCCGCCTCGCTGGCCTTCACGGTGAAGCCCGGGAGGGCGCTCGACGGCGTGCGCGGCCAGTACATGGCGCTCTCCCTGTCGCTCGACGACAACGGCTCCAACGACCTGGCGCTGATCCGGCTCTCCGCCAAGGGCGCCACGGCCACGGGCTCCACGGGCTCCGGTTCGACGGGTGGCGGCAGCCCGGCCCCGCAGACCGCGGGCGGCACCTCCACCGGCGGCACCTCCGCCGGCGGCTCCACGACCGGTGGTGCGGCCCTGGCCGCGACCGGTTCCTCCGGCACCGGGCTGCTGGCCGGTGCGGGTGCGGTGGCCGTGGTGGCGGGGGCCGGAGCGGTCCTGGCGGTCCGGCGGCGCCGGGCCTGACGCCCACGGGTGCGGCGCGGCGGATATCCGGTCGCGTCGCACCCCCCGGCCATCGATACCCTGGTGTGGTGACAGAGCAGACCTCCGCCCCCGCCGCCCCGGACGACCTTCCCGAGCAGATGCGGGTCAGGCGCGAGAAGCTGGACCGGCTCCGCGCAGCCGGCGTCGACCCCTACCCGGTCGGCTTCCCGCGTACGACCACCATCGCGGACCTGCGGGCCGAGCACCCCGACCTCGCCCCCGACACCGCCACCGGTGTCCGGGTGGGCGTGACCGGCCGGGTGGTGCTCAGCCGCACCGGCGGCAAGCTCTGCTTCGCCACCCTCCGCGACGGCACCGCAGACCTCCAGGTCATGCTGTCGCTGGACAAGCTGGGCGAGGAGCGGCTCGCCGACTGGAAGCGCGACATCGACCTCGGCGACCATGTGGGCGTCGAGGGCGAGGTGATCACTTCCCGCCGCGGCGAGCTGTCGGTGATGGTGGACCGCTGGGAGCTCACCGCCAAGTGCCTGCGCCCGCTGCCCGATAAGCACAAGGGCCTCACCGACCCGGAGGCCCGGGTCCGCCAGCGCTATGTGGACCTGATCGTCAACCCCGAGGCGCGTGAGCTGCTCCAGCTGCGCTCGCGGGTGATCCGCTCGATCCGCCGCACCTACGAGGACCGCGGCTACATCGAGGTCGAGACGCCGATGCTGCAGCCGATCCACGGCGGCGCCAACGCCCGGCCTTTCGTCACCCACATCAACGCCTACGACATCGACCTGTACCTGCGCATCGCCACCGAGCTCTACCTCAAGCGGCTGGTGGTCGGCGGCGCCGAGAAGGTCTTCGAGATCAACCGGAACTTCCGCAACGAGGGCGCCGACGCGACCCACAACCCGGAGTTCACCGCGCTGGAGTCCTACGAGGCGTACGGCGACTACGACACCCAGGCCGAGCTGACCCGGGCGATCATCCTCAACGCGGCACAGGACGCCCTGGGCACCACCGTGGTCCGCGGGATCGACGCCCACGGCAAGGAGCAGGAGATCGACCTGGCCGAGCCGTGGAGCGAGGTCACGGTCTACGGCGGCATCTCCGAGCGCCTCGGCGAGGAGGTCACCCCGGAGACCACCGTCGAGCAGCTGCGCAAGCTGGCGGACGCGGCCGGCGTCCCCTACGAGCAGAAGTGGGGCCACGGCCAGATCGTCCTGGAGATGGTCGAGCGGCTGCTGGAGGAGAACGCGGTCACCCCGACCTTCATCAAGGACTACCCGGTGGAGGTCTCCCCGCTCACCCGGCAGCACCGCAGCCTCCCCGGGGTCGCCGAGAAGTGGGACCTGGTGATCTTCGGTACCGAGCTCGCCACCGCCTACTCCGAGCTGATCGACCCCGTCGAGCAGCGCGCCAGGCTCACCGCGCAGTCGCTGCTTGCGGCCGGCGGCGACGTGGAGGCGATGCAGCTCGACGAGGACTTCCTGCGCGCTCTGGAGTACGCCATGCCGCCCACCGGCGGCATGGGTCTGGGTGTGGACCGGCTCATCATGCTGCTCACCGGAAAGAACATCCGGGAGACGGTGCTCTTCCCCCTGGTCAAGCCCGAAGGAGTGTGACGGCAGTGGACTATGTCAGCGCGATCGTTCCCCCGCTGGTGATGGCGATCGGATTCTCGTTTGTCATCAGGGCGATCATCCGCAGCCAGGGCGGTGCCCAGAAGGCCAAGGAGGACGCCTACGCGGAGGCGCTGGCCACCGGACAGGGCGACACCACGGAATAGCCGTCCGCACCGGCTGAGGGCCCGTCCGGCGATTTCCGGTCCGCTCTGCCGGTCCGGCAGCCGCAGGCTCTCGGGAGCCCGTTCCCCGATCTTTGTCGAGGCCGCCACCGCACCGGTGGCGGCCTCGGCGTCTGTACGGCTTCTCCTGCGGGTTCCGCACGGCTGCTGCGCGCCACGCCGCCATTCCCGACTAAGGTGAATTTGTCCGCTTCGACGCCTACCGTGGGGGCGCTGCCGACTCGGCCGAGGGAGGTGCTCCGGATGGTGCGGCAACTCGGTGAGCTCGAGAACGAGGTCATGACCCGGGTGTGGCAGTGGAACCGCCCGGTCACCGTCCGCGAGGTGCTTGCGGATCTGCATCGGGAACGCGAGATCGCGTACACCACCGTGATGACGGTGATGGACAAGCTGTTCCAGAAGGGATGGCTTCGCCGGGAACGCGAAGGACGCGCCTACCGATATGAACCGGTCTCGTCCCGTGAGGCGTACACCGCAGCGTTGATGAACGATGCCTGGGCGACGAGTGACAACCCGGCCGCCGCACTGGTGCACTTCTTCGGGATGATGTCGCCCGAGCAGCAGGAAGCGCTGCGCGACGCATTGCGTGTCGCAGCTCCCCATGGTGAGACGGTTCCTCCCGGCGAGTCGGGGGAGGGAAGTCCGGCGGACGGCGCGGCACGATAGCGTCTTCTCCATGGAGGTCACGATCCGCCGGGCGCGGACAAGCGACGTGCGGGCCGTACGCAGGCTCATCGACGGCTATGTGCGCGAGCGGATTCTGCTCGACAAACCGACGGTGACGCTCTTCGAGTCCGTGCAGGAGTTCTGGGTCGCCGAACGGGACTGTGACGGCGAGGTGGTGGCCTGCGGGGCTCTCCATGTGATGTGGGAGGACCTCGCCGAGGTGCGTTCTCTTGCCGTGGACCCGTCATGTTTGGGCCGGGGAGTGGGCCATCTGCTGCTGGACAAGTTGTTGCAGACCGCCCGCTGGCTGGGCGTGCGTCGTATTTTCTGTCTGACGTTCGAGGTGGACTTCTTCGCGAAACACGGCTTCGTGGAGATCGGTGAGGCGCCGGTCGAGGGCGATGTCTACGAAGAGCTGCTGCGTTCCTACGACGAGGGTGTCGCGGAGTTCCTGGATCTCGAACGTGTGAAGCCGAACACGCTCGGCAACTCCCGCATGCTGTTGCTTCTGTGAAGGAAGTGGGACCGCTCTGGCCCCGGGGTGGTCTCCACTGGTATGGCCCGCGCTCTGCGGGCGGCAGTCCGCCGCCGACTTCGCACCAGGGGTTTGTGTTTTCCGCAGAAAGGCGGTTTCCTTTCCCCAAGGCAATCCGTCGTTTAGTGGAAAGGGAAGCCCGTGGCGCAGAAGGTGCAGGTTCTTCTTGTCGACGATCTCGACGGTGGAGAGGCGGACGAGACGGTCACGTTCGCTCTCGATGGAGTTGCCTACGAGATCGATCTGAAGAGTGCGAACGCCGACAAGTTGCGTGAGGTGCTCGCCCCCTTTGTCGACAAGGGACGCAAGCAGAGCGGACGGCTGACCGCCGCCCGTGGACGTGGCCGCGCGGCCGCGTCCGCCGCCCGCCCGGCGGCCGGCCAGGACACCGCGAAGATCCGCGCCTGGGCCAAGGAGAACGGCTACACCGTCAATGACCGCGGGCGCGTCCCCGGCGAGGTCCGGGTCGCCTACGAGAAGGCCCACGCCTGATCCCGGCGGCGCCGCGCGGCACATCCGCAGCCACACGGGGGCGGAGGGGAACTCCGCCCCCGGCAGACCGGTCGAATCGGATGGAACGGCCGTCACAGCGGGTATGACAGGGGTGACGACGGGATGGTCCACCGCAGTGCCGCAAGCCGTGTGTCGGCGGTCGCGTTCGCCATGGGCGTAGCGGTATCAGGTGGATCCGGCTGGCCTGCGGGAACATCGTCTCGCAGCATCGGGTTGGGACTGTTGTCTGCTGTCGCGGGGGAACGCGTCGCGACGGGTGTCGACAGTTGAAGTGAGCTGTCCCGCTGCGCGGGACTAGCATGCGGAAGGACAGGGAGGGGACCGACCCCTTACTGCCCGACCGCTCTGAGGAGCGATAACGATGTTCGAGAGGTTCACCGACCGCGCGCGGCGGGTTGTCGTCCTGGCTCAGGAAGAAGCCCGGATGCTCAACCACAACTACATCGGTACTGAGCACATCCTCCTGGGCCTGATCCACGAGGGTGAGGGTGTCGCTGCGAAGGCCCTGGAGAGCCTCGGGATTTCGCTCGAGGCGGTTCGCCAGCAGGTGGAGGAGATCATCGGGCAGGGGCAGCAGGCCCCGTCCGGGCACATTCCCTTCACCCCCCGTGCCAGAAGGTGCTCGAGCTCTCCCTGCGGGAGGCTCTGCAGCTCGGCCACAACTACATCGGCACCGAGCACATCCTGCTCGGCCTGATCCGGGAGGGCGAGGGCGTCGCCGCCCAGGTCCTGGTGAAGCTCGGCGCCGACCTCAACCGGGTGCGGCAGCAGGTCATCCAGCTGCTCTCCGGCTACCAGGGCAAGGAGACCGCCACCGCCGGCGGCCCGGCCGAGGGCACGCCCTCGACCTCCCTGGTCCTCGACCAGTTCGGCCGCAACCTCACGCAGGCCGCTCGCGAGGCCAAGCTCGACCCGGTCATCGGGCGCGAGAAGGAGATCGAGCGGGTCATGCAGGTGCTGTCCCGCCGCACCAAGAACAACCCGGTGCTCATCGGCGAGCCCGGTGTCGGCAAGACCGCCGTGGTCGAGGGCCTGGCCCAGGCCATCGTCAAGGGCGAGGTCCCGGAGACGCTGAAGGACAAGCAGCTCTACACCCTCGACCTGGGCGCGCTGGTCGCCGGCTCCCGTTACCGCGGTGACTTCGAGGAGCGCCTGAAGAAGGTGCTCAAGGAGATCCGCACCCGCGGCGACATCATCCTCTTCATCGACGAGCTGCACACCCTGGTCGGCGCCGGTGCCGCAGAGGGCGCCATCGACGCCGCCAGCATCCTCAAGCCGATGCTGGCCCGCGGCGAGCTGCAGACGATCGGTGCCACCACGCTCGACGAGTACCGCAAGCACCTGGAGAAGGACGCCGCGCTGGAGCGCCGCTTCCAGCCCATCCAGGTCGCGGAGCCGTCGCTGCCGCACACCATCGAGATCCTGAAGGGCCTGCGCGACCGGTACGAGGCGCACCACCGGGTGTCCATCACCGACGCCGCCCTGGTCGCCGCCGCAACGCTGGCCGACCGCTACATCTCGGACCGCTTCCTCCCCGACAAGGCGATCGACCTCATCGACGAGGCCGGCTCGCGGATGCGCATCCGTCGCATGACCGCGCCGCCGGACCTGCGCGAGTTCGACGAGAAGATCGCCGATGTGCGCCGGGAGAAGGAGTCCGCGATCGATGCGCAGGACTTCGAGAAGGCCGCTTCGCTCCGTGACAAGGAGAAGCAGCTCCTGCAGGCCAAGGCCAAGCGGGAGAAGGAGTGGAAGGCCGGCGACATGGACGTTGTCGCCGAGGTCGACGAGGAGCTGATCGCGGAGGTCCTGGCCACCGCGACCGGTATCCCGGTCTTCAAGCTGACCGAGGAGGAGTCCTCCCGGCTGCTGCGCATGGAGGACGAGCTCCACAAGCGCGTCATCGGGCAGAAGGACGCCATCAAGGCGCTGTCCCAGGCCATCCGCCGTACGCGGGCCGGCCTCAAGGACCCCAAGCGCCCCGGCGGCTCCTTCATCTTCGCCGGCCCCTCGGGTGTCGGTAAGACCGAGCTGTCCAAGACGCTCGCCGAGTTCCTCTTCGGCGACGAGGACGCGCTGATCCAGCTCGACATGTCCGAGTTCAGCGAGAAGCACACCGTCTCGCGGCTGTTCGGCTCCCCGCCCGGATACGTGGGCTACGAGGAGGGCGGCCAGCTGACGGAGAAGGTGCGCCGCAAGCCGTTCTCGGTCGTCCTCTTCGACGAGGTCGAGAAGGCCCACCCGGACATCTTCAACTCGCTGCTGCAGATCCTGGAGGACGGTCGCCTGACCGACTCCCAGGGCCGGGTCGTGGACTTCAAGAACACGGTCATCATCATGACCACCAACCTCGGCACCCGGGACATCTCCAAGGGCTTCAACCTGGGCTTCGCCGCCCAGGGCGACATCCAGACCGGGTACGAGCGGATGAAGGCCAAGGTCGGCGAGGAGCTCAAGCAGCACTTCCGCCCCGAGTTCCTGAACCGCGTCGACGACATCGTGGTCTTCCATCAGCTGTCCGAGGACGACATCATCCAGATCGTCGACCTCATGATCGCCCGGGTGGACGAGCGGCTCAAGGACCGGGACATGGGCATCGAGCTCGGTACCGAGGCCAAGAAGCTGCTGGCCAAGAAGGGCTACGACCCGATCCTGGGCGCCCGCCCGCTGCGTCGCACCATCCAGCGTGAGATCGAGGACGTCCTCTCCGAGAAGATCCTCTTCGGTGAGCTGCGCCCCGGTCACATCGTGGTGGTCGACACCGAGGGCGAGGGGAAGGAAGCCAAGTTCACCTTCCGCGGCGAGGAGAAGGTGCCGGTCGCCGATGTGCCGCCGGTCACCGCCGCCGGCCCGGACCTCACCAAGTAGGCTGAGCCGTACGTACGGAGCCGCCCCGGACACCGTCCGGGGCGGCTCCGCCATGACAGGGGAGGACCGACCAGGATGATGCGCGGCATACGACGGCTGACCGCCGCCCTGCTCCTGGGGGCCGCCCTCACCGCCTGCGGGGGCACCGCGGACACCTCCGGCGCCGGTGCGCCCCACCCGGGGCACACCACGGACGCACCGCACACCGATGCCGGCACCGCGAGCCCCCGGCGCAGTACCCGGATCGCCGGCCTGGGCGCCGACTGGTCGGCGAAGATCCCCGCCGACGCCCGCCAGGTGGTGGTCGCCTATGGCGACGGCGCCGCCTCCGCGACCGGCCGGGTGGTGCTCTACCGCAGGCAGGGCGGGCTCTGGACGACCGAGGCGAGCTGGGCCTCGCACAACGGCCGGCGCGGCTGGACGCCCCGGCACCGCGAGGGCGACACCCGGAGCCCCGTCGGGGTCTTCACCATCCATGACGCCGGCGGGGTGCTGCCCGACCCCGGCGCCAAGCTGCCGTACCACCAGGACCCGGCCTTCACCCCGCCCGCGTCCTGGGGGCCCACACACCGGCACGACTTCGACTATGTGATCGCCATCGACTACAACCGGGTGCCCGGCAGCTCGCCCCTGGACTCCCGCCGCCCTCAGGGCGAGCAGGCCGGCGGCGGCATCTGGCTGCACCTGGACCCGGGATTCGGCTCCTCCGCGTGCGTCACCCTGCCCCGGCAGGCCATGCAGACCCTGCTGCGCACCCTGGACCCGGCCCAGCACCCCGTTGTGGTGATGGGCCCCCGCGCCGCCCTCGCCGTCTGAGGGCCCGCCCGGGAGACCCGCCGGGGGCGCGGCAGGGCCGCCCGCCCGGCCCCACTGCGTACGGCCCCCGCCACCGGAGATGCATCGCCGCAGGGGTCAGCGCGGCGGGTAGAGGGAGTAGTCGGGGAAGTTCCCGTAGAGCTTCTCGTCGGCCCCCTCAGGGCCGTAGGTGACCGCCTGGACCAGCAGGTCGCCGCCGACGAAGGCGCCCTTCCAGGAGGCCCCCAGGCCGCCGAAGACCTCCTCGCGGTCACCGCGGCTGCGCGGCTTGTTGACCCCGATCTTGAAGGCCAGGATGTCGGGGGTGATCCTGGCGGCAAAGGCCTCGTCGTCGGTGGCGAGACTGGCGACCAGTGAGCCGTTGCCCGCGTTCATGGCCGCGAGCAGCTCGGACTCGGTGTCCACCAGGACCACGGAGTCCAGCGGGCCGAAGGGCTCCGAGTGGTGCAGCGACCAGTTGGCGGGCGGTTCCAGGACGCAGGCCGGGGCGCTGTACGCGGAGGTGTCCTGGCCGGGCAGGAAGGCGCCGTCGGAGAGCGGGCCGCGGTGCAGCGGCACGGCCCGGCCGCGTACCGCCTCCTCGAACTGGGCCGTCAGCTCCCGCGCCTTCGCTGCATGGATCACCGGTCCGAAGTCCAGCTCCGGCAGCGGGTCCTGGGGATCGGCGACGGCGAGCGGATGCCCGAAGCGGATCTCCCGCACCACCGCGAGGTAGGTCTCCAGAAAGGCCGGGAAGAGCGATCGCTGGACCACATATCTGGGGTATGCGGTGCAGCGCTGCTTGGCGTACTCGAAGCCCTTGCGCAGATGGGCGGCGAGCATGTCCCACTGGGAGAAGTCCCAGATGCCCCAGGTGTTGAGCCCTTCCTGCTCCAGGAAGTGACGGCGATTCAGATCGGCCAGCGAGGTGGCGGCCCGGCGGCCGTTGGTGCGTCCGCCGACGAAGGCCAGCGCGCCGAGCCCGGGGGAGCGGATCAGTGCGTCGGCGATGCTGGCTCCTGTGCCCGAGAGCAGGGTGACCGGCAGTCCGGCGCGGCGCATCAGCGCATGGGCCAGGGTCAGGCAGTGGAATCCGCCCTGTGAGGGCGTCTTGGCCACCACGGCATTGCCCGCCAGCAGTTGGACCAGCTCGGCGTGCACCTGCACGCTCATCGGATAGTTCCAGCTGGCGATGTTGGAGACCGGGCCGGGCAGCGGCCGGCGTTCCGCCGGGGTGCCCTGGGCGAGCTGCCGCTCGATCTGCGTCAGATACCAGCGCACTCCGTCCAGCGCCCGGTCGACATCGGCGCAGGCGAGCCGCCAGGGCTTGCCGATCTCCCAGACCAGCAGCAGGGCCAGCAGGTCGCGGTGGCCGGCCAGGGCCTCCACGGCGGCGGAGACCCGGGCCCGGCGCTCGTCCAGGGGGACCAGGCCCCAGGTGCGGTGCTCGGATATGGCGAAGGAGACGGCGGCCTCGGCCGCCTCGATACCGACCCTGGGCGGGCCGGGGATGGGACTGCCGTCCAGAGGGGTGGTGTGCTCGCCGGGGGTCCCGGCTGCGCTCCAGTCACCGCCCACCAGATTGAGCAGCCGGTCGGGGGTGAAGGCCTCGGGCGCGGCCTGCACGCATCGGCCGTAGGTCGTGGACCAGGATGTGCCGGGCTTGAGCTGCAGTGCCACGTGGAGCTCCTCCGGTCGGGAACCCCCGCACGGGCGGCGGAGTGGCGATCAGGCTGCCATGCCGCCCGCTGCCGGCGACATGGCGTCGGGCTTCCAGTGTGCGGTGCGCGGCTGATGGGCGCGAGAAAGCGCCTGGTGGGGGTGGTGGCGGCGGGGCAGCGGGTGACAAGTCTCACGTTCCGGGCATGGCGGCGGCCCCGCCGTCCGCAGGGACGACGGGGCCGGGCTCAGTCCGGGGGACGACTCAGAAGGAGACGCCCTTGGACTGCAGGTAGGTGGCCGGGTTGATGACCGCGCCATAGGAGTTGGTGGTGCGGATCTCGAGGTGCAGGTGCGGGCCGGTGGAGTTGCCGGTGCTGCCGGAGCGGCCGATCTGCTCGCCGGCCGACACGGTCTCGCCGGCGACGACGCCGAGCGAGGACATGTGGGCGTACAGGGCGTAGTGGCCGTCGGCGAGGCGCAGCGTCACCGAGTTGCCGTAGGCACCGGCCCAGCCGGCCGAGACGACGGTGGCGTTGCCGACCGCGTACAGCGGGGTGCCGGTGGAGACGGCGAAGTCCATACCGGTGTGGTAGCCGGCGGCGTAGCCGCTGTTCGGCACGCCGAAGGGCTGGCTGAGCCGGGTGCCGGCCGGGACCGGGGAGCTGTAGCCGCTGGTGGCGGCGGCAGGGGCGGCGGGCAGCTGGGTGCGCGCCGCGGAGCGGGAGGCGGCGTTGGCGGCCGCGATGCGGTGGGCCTCGTGCGCGGCGTGGGCCGCGGCGGACGAGGTGGCGCGGGAGGCGGCGTTGGCGGCCGCGATGGTGTGCGCCTCGTGGGCGACGTGCGCGGCGTGGGCCGCGGCGGAGGTCTTGGCGGCCTCGTTGGCGGCGTGGACCACATGGTTCACGTGGGCGACATGCGCCTCGTGGGCGCTCGGGGTCTTCACGTCGTCCGCCGCGAAGGCGGTGCCGCTGAGGGCGGCGGTGGCCATGGTCACGCCGGCGATTGCGGCGGCCAGGCGGATGGGGCGTATCTGGGTGTTGCGCTTCACGCTAAGTCCTCTATCGGTACGACGGCCCGGTGCCGCAGGGGCACGGTGAGGTGCCGGTGCGCGGGCCGGGGCCCCGACTGGGCGGGGGCTTCAGCGGAACGGGTGAGCGAATGAACGTCGATGTTTCGACCTGCTCCCCGTCGGGCAAAACAAGTCGTAACAAAATCCGCCGGGCCGACCAAAGCCACGGTTTTACTACGCATGTCCGTATACGGACTGCTTCCGAGGCGGGTGCGGGGGCGGATTTTCCGCTCTGAGCTGGCGCCGTTCTGCGGCCCTGCCGCTACGAGTGCCGATAGTGACTCTGGTGTGCGTTGTGACCGGGCTCACTCGCAGCGGCCCGGTCCGACGCGGAAACGATCACTTTTGGGGCGTTTCCGCACCCGGGGTGATGCGGCCGGCGATCTCCAGTGCGACCTCCAGTGCGGCTGCCTGTCGGGCCGCCTGGTCGGGGTGGTCCGCGGCGTCGGTGTCGTCCTCCTCGTCGCGAAGCAGGAAGAGTCCGGCATTGATGGCGAAAAGGGACATAGCGGCCCTGACCCGGTCCTGGTAGGTGCTCTCCGGGCCCTGGATGAGCCGCACCATGGCGATCATCCGGTCCTTGAAGCGGGCGCCGGCGTTGAGCTCGCGCACGGCGGGCTGGTTCTCGTGGAAGAAGCGGAGCAGCGTGATCCGCTCGGCCATCCCCTCCGCGAAGCGGCGCACCAGCTCGTCGCGCACCTGGGGCGACCAGGGGTGCTGCTCCCCCCAGGCGATGGCCTCGTCGATGGGTGCGGACATCGACTCGACGATGCCGTAGACGATGTCGTCCTTGGTCTTGAAGTGGTAGTAGAGAGCGGCCTTGGTCACGTTCAGCCGGTCGGCGATCTCCCGTAGCGAGGTCTGCTCGTAGCCGTGCTCCGAGAACAGTTCGAGGGCGACGTCCAGGATGCGGGTCCGGGTGTCCCCGCGAGGCGTGTGGGTGCTCATCCTTCGGTCGTGCCCCTTGTTCGTGGTCTTGGGAGGTCAAGTCTTCCGCCTGAAGCGGTGCGGACGGAAATCAACTTGACGGTCGGCTGGCAGGGAGCCTAGCTTGCCGGAGAAGAGTGCACTAGCCGGTCGACAAGTAAGCAACGGGGGAGCCCCACCGTGTCCGAGAAACCTCAAGCCCTGGCGGCGGGCGCCGCCCAGGATGTGCCGGAGACGCGCACACCGCGTGAGATACGGGTCATCATGGTGGGCCTGGTGATCACCATGCTGCTCGCGATGCTCGACAACCTCATCGTCGGCACCGCGATGCCCACCATCGTCGGGGACCTGGGAGGGGCCGAGCACCTCTCCTGGGTGGTCACCTCCTACACCCTGGCCACGGCGGCATCCACTCCCATCTGGGGCAAGCTCGGCGACCTCTACGGACGCAAGGGCACCTTCATCATCTCGATCGTGATCTTCCTGGTCGGATCCGCCCTCGCGGGCCTCTCCCAGACCATGGGCGAACTGATCGGCTTCCGGGCACTCCAGGGCCTGGGCGCGGGCGGCCTGATGGTCGGCGTGATGTCGATCATGGGTGCGCTGGTGCCGCCCCGCGACCGTGGCAAGTACCAGGGCATGTTCGCCGGAGTGATGGCCATCGCCATGATCGGCGGCCCGCTGGTCGGCGGTTTCATCACCGACCATCTCAACTGGCACTGGACCTTCTACATCAACATCCCGCTGGGCGCGGTCGCCCTGCTGGTCGTCACCGCCACCCTGCACCTGCCCAAGCTCCGCTCCAACGCGCGGATCGACTACCTGGGCGCCGCACTGCTCACCGTGGGCATCACCGCCCTGGTGCTGATCACCACCTGGGGCGGCCAGCAGTACGACTGGGCGTCCGGTCAGATCCTGGGCCTCGCCGTGCTCGCGGTGGTCACCCTGGTGGGCTTCGTCCTCACCGAGCGCCGGGCCGAGGAGCCCATGCTGCCGCTGGGGCTCTTCCGCAACCGCAACTTCACCCTGGTCTCGGTGATCGGCTTCCTGGTCGGCTTCACCATGTTCGGTTCGGTGACCTTCCTGCCGCTGTACCAGCAGAGCGTGCAGGGTGCCTCGGCCACCAACTCCGGCCTGCTGCTGATGCCGATGATGCTGGGCATGCTGGTGGTCTCGCTGGCCGTCGGCCAGGCGATCACCCGCACCGGCCGCTACCGCATCTACCCCATCCTCGGCACCGGGGTGATGGCCGGCGGTGCGCTGCTGCTCTCCACCCTCGGCACCGACACCACCCGCTTCACCTCCAGCGTCTACATGGTGGTGCTGGGCGCCGGTATGGGCTTCCTGATGCAGGTCACCATGCTGGTGGCGCAGAACAGCGTGGAGCTCAAGGACATGGGAGTGGCCAGCTCCACCGCCACCCTGTTCCGCACCATCGGCGGCTCCTTCGGTGTGGCGCTCTTCGGTGCGCTCTTCACCAACCGGGTCACCGCCACCATGACGGACCTGGGCGTGTCCGGCGGCAAGGAGCAGACCGCCCAGCTCACCCCGTCCGTCCTGAAGACCCTCCCCGCCGCTTTCCAGAACGCCTACCACCACGCCGTCTCCAACGGCATCCACTCGGTGTTCCTGTGGGGCGCGGTGGTCAGCGTGGTGGGCATCGCCGCTGCTGTCTTCCTCAAGGAGGTGCCGCTGCGCGGTGCGGGCAACGCGAGCGGCGCGACGGCCGACGCCGGCGAGGGCAGTGCCACCGAACTGGCCGGGGCGCACTGACCCGCGCACACCACCCACGGCCAGCCGTGCACCTTCAGGGGCGCGGGGAACCGACGCTCAGCCCGCCGTCTCAGGCGGGGACTGCGCGCGGGGCCCCGCGCCCCCGGCGTGCGACCGCCCGGGCGGCGCGGAACCGACGGGCCCGCTCGGACATCCCGCGGGGCACGGTGGAACCCAGGTCTCAGGGCCGACTGCTCGGGACCGCTCCGGGAAGGCGGTAGACACCCGGGCCGACCGGCTCCACCAGGCCGTCGGCGACCAGGCCGTCGAGGGCGCGGGCACGCTGCACCGGCTCGTCCCAGACCGCGTCCAGCGCCGCCTGGGCCACCTCGCCGTGCGCCTCCCGCAGCACGGCGAGCAGTTTGCCCCGCACCTGCCGGTCGGTGCCCGCATAGGTCTGGCCCCGCCGCGGCGGGCCGTCGTACGGCGGGCTGCCTGCCAGCCGCCAGGCGCACATCGCCGCCACCGGACACCCGACGCAGCGCGGTGTGCGGGCGGTGCAGACCAGTGCGCCCAGCTCCATCACCGCAACCGCCCAGGTCGCGGCGGTCCCGTCGGCGTCCGGCAGCAGTGCGGTGGCGGTACGGCGCTCGGCGGCGGTGGTCGCCGTCGGCGGGTGCTCCACGGCGTCCACCACCCGGGCGAGGACCCGGCGCACATTGGTGTCCAGGACCGCATGCCGCTGCCGGAAGGCGAACGAGGCGACCGCGGCGGCGGTGTACTCGCCGACGCCGGGCAGTGCGAGCAGCTGGGCGTGGTCGTCGGGCACCTCGCCGCCGTGCCGCTCCGTGATGGCGGTGGCGGCGGCGTGCAGCCGCAGCGCGCGCCGCGGGTAGCCGAGCCTGCCCCACATCCGGACCGCCTCGCCCGGGGCGTCGGCGGCCAGGGCGGCGGGCGTCGGCCAGCGCTCCAGCCAGGCCGCGTACGCGGGCAGCACCCGCTTCACCGGGGTCTGCTGGAGCATGAACTCACTGACCATCACCGCCCACGGCGTGGCCTCGGGAGTGCGCCAGGGCAGGTCACGGGCGTGCTCGGCGTACCAGTCGAGGATCGTGGAGTGCAGCACGGGAAGCGGCACGGCGGTGTGTACAGACATCTCACTCCGATCCTCCCATGCTGGGCCGATCAGCCGCCGCCCGGTCGGCGCATCAGGCTGATGATCTGAAAGAAGCTCCCTGGCTGAGGTGTTGATGCGGTGAGGGGCGGTTGATCTCTCGTAGAGTTTGCGCGTGCCCTCTATGCGCCATCCCGTGGGACCGCTGCCCGCGTCCATCTACTGGCGGCGGCGGTTCGTTGTGCTCGTCGTCCTGGCCGCGATCGCGGCACTGGTGATCTGGCTGACCACGGGCGGGGGCGGAGGCAGTCACGCCAAGGGCAAGCAGCCGGTGCCGGTCGAGTCGATCACCCCGGGCGCGGGGCCCAGCGGGTCCGCGATCAGCACCCGTCCGGGCGGTACCGGCGGCACGGCCACGGGTGGCGACACGAGCGGTGGCGCCACCCCGAGCAGCTCCCCGTCCGCCGGCGGCAGCCAAGGCTCCTCGGACACCACCACCGACGGGGGCGGCGACAGCGGAAGCGGCGGTACGGGTGGGACCGGCGGCAGTGACGTCAGTCTTTCGGGTGGTGCCACGGATGGCGGCACCGGCGGCACCGGCGGCGGGGCCGGCGGGGCCGCAAGCGGCGGCGGCAGCGCCACGGGCGGGGCGGCGGCCGGCGGCGGGACGGGCGGCGGCACCGTACCGGTCAACACCTCGGCGGTGCGTGCCCTGCCGATCTGCCCCACCTCCAAGCTCTCCCTGGAGCTCGCCAGCGCGCAGAACGCCTACCAGCCCAAGGAGCGCCCGCGCTTCGAGCTGACCGTGCGCAACTCCGGCGCGGCCTGCCGGGCCGACCTCGGCAGGGCGGCCTCGGTGATCACCGTCAGCGCCTCCAGCGACGGCCGGGTGTGGTCCTCGGGCGACTGCCCCACCGACCGCAGCGCCAAGTGGGTCGGCATCCCCGCCGGCAGCTCCGTCACCGAGACCTTCGTCTGGGACCGCAGCCGCTCCACCCAGCAGTGCCCCAGCCCCTCCCCGAGCGGCAGCGCGACCGACGGCGTCTATCTGGTGCAGGCGGACCTCAGCGGGGTCTCCGGCACCCCGGTCACCGCCCGGGCGTCCTTCCGCCTGGAGAGCTGAGGCCCCCGGAGCGCCCGCGGAGCCGCAGCCCGGGGCCCTCAGGGCCGCAGCGGGCTGCCGTCCTCAGACGTAGCGCTCCAGGATCGACGACTCGGCGAGCCGGGAGAGGCCCTCGCGGACGGACCGGGCGCGGGCCTCGCCCACGCCGTCGACCGTCTGCAGGTCGTCGACGCTGGCGGCGAGCAGCTTCTGCAGGCCGCCGAAGTGCTCCACCAGCCGCTCGATGACGGTGTTGGGCAGCCGGGGCACCTTGGCCAGCAGCCGGTAGCCGCGCGGCGAGACGGCGGAGTCCAGCGCCTCGGGGGTGCCGGGGTGGCCGAGCGCCTTGGCGACCGCCTGGACGTCCAGCAGCTCGGTCTGGCTGAGCGTGTCCAGCTCGGCCAGGACGTCGTTGACGGTGCGGCCCCGCTTGGCGGCCCGCTCCGGGAAGTAGTCGCGGGCCACCAGCTCCCGCTCCGGCTCCACGCCGGCGATCAGCTCGTCCAGCTGGAGGGAGAGCAGTCGGCCGTCGGTGCCGAGCTCGATCACATAGCCGGCGATCTCGGCGGCGATACGGCGGACCATCTCGAGCCGCTGGGCGACGGCCGTGACATCGCGGACGGTGACCAGGTCCTCGATCTCCAGCGCGGAGAGGGTGCCGGCCACCTCGTCCAGCCGCAGCTTGTAGCGCTCCAGGGTGGCCAGCGCCTGGTTGGCGCGGGAGAGGATCGCGGCGGAGTCCTCCAGTACGCGGCGCTGGCCGTTGACATAGAGGGCGATCAGCCGCATGGAGTGGCTGACCGACACCACGGGGTAGCCGGTCTGCTTGTTGACCCGCTCGGCGGTGCGGTGCCGGGTGCCGGTCTCGTCGGTGGGGATGGAGGAGTCCGGCACCAGATGGACGCCCGCACGCACGATCTTGGTGATGTCCTTGTCCAGCACCACCGCGCCGTCGAGCTTGCACAGCTCCCGCAGCCGGGTGGCGGAGAACTCCACATCCAGCACGAAGCCACCGGTGCACAGCGGCTCGACCGTCTTGTCGAAGCCCAGCACGATCAGGCCGCCGGTGTTGCCGCGCAGCACCCGCTCCAGGCCGTCCCGAAGGGCGGTTCCGGGGGCGACTGCACTGAGGGAGGCACGCACAAGGGCCTCCTCGCGGGGGGACTTCTCCGCCCGGTCGTTGGCTGCCACTGGACTCCCTCGGTCGGCCGGCGGTGCGGTCTGCCGACGTCTGCCGTGTTGCGATCAGGGCAAAGTTTACCGTCGGGCGGCGGGTGAGGGTGGCGGGTCGGGACAGGGGCGGGTCAAGAGAGGGTCAGAACGGCTCCGGGACCGCCTCCGGCTCGATCGGATCCCAGCCGTCCTCCCCGGTCCAACGGCCGGGAGAGCCCGTGTGATCGGCCCCCGGTGCCGGAATGTCAGCGGAAGCGCGGGTGCGCGGCTTGCGCGCCGTGCGCTCCCCGCCCTCACCCGGGGCCCGCTCGCCGCCGGAGCGGCGGCCCGGGATCGCCTTCAGTGCCTCCCCGATGTCGGCCACCTCCACGACCGTCATCCCCGGGGGCACCTTGCCGGGGTCGGGCGGCACCAGGGCATGGGTGAACCCCAGGCGATGGGCCTCGGCCAGTCGGCGCTGCACACCGTTGACCCGGCGGACCTCACCGGCCAGCCCCACCTCGCCGATGGCCACCAGATTGCTGGGCAGCGGGGTGTTGGCGGCCGAACTGGCCACCGACAGGGCGATGGCCAGGTCCGCGGCCGGCTCGGTGAGCCGCACCCCGCCCACGGTGGCGGTGTAGATGTCCTGCTTGCCCAGCCGGACACCGCCGTGCCGCTCCACCACCGCCAGCACCATGGCGATCCGCGGTGAGTCCAGCCCCGAGGTGGTGCGGCGCGGGGAGGGGATCTGGGAGTCCACCATCAGCGCCTGCACCTCGGCGACCAGCGGACGCCGGCCCTCCAGGGTGACGGTGAGACAGGTGCCGGGCACCGGCTGGGAGCGACGGGTGAGGAACAGCCCCGACGGGTCGGGCAGCCCGGCGATGCCCTCGTCGTGCAGCTCGAAGCAGCCCACCTCGTCGGTGGCGCCGTAGCGGTTCTTGATGCCCCGGATGAGACGTAGCCGGGCATGCCGGTCGCCCTCGAAGTGCAGCACCACGTCGACCAGGTGCTCCAGCAGCCGCGGACCGGCGATGGAGCCGTCCTTGGTGACATGGCCGACCAGCAGGGTGGCCATGCCGCGGTCCTTGGAGGCCCGGATCAGGGCGCCCGCCACCTCACGGACCTGCGCCATGCCGCCGGGGGCGCCGTCCAGCTCCGCGGAGGCGATGGTCTGCACCGAGTCCAGCACCAGCAGCGAGGGGCCCACCTGGTCGATATGGCCGAGCACCGCGCCCAGATCGGTCTCGGCCGCGAGGTAGAGGTGGTCGGAGAGGGCGCCGATGCGGTCGGCGCGCAGCCGAACCTGGCCGGCCGACTCCTCGCCGGTGACATAGAGCGTGCGGTGCTGCGCGGAGGCGGCCTTGGCCGCGACGTCCAGCAGCAGGGTCGACTTGCCGACGCCGGGCTCGCCGGCCAGCAGCACCACGGCGCCGGGCACCAGGCCGCCGCCCAGCACGCGGTCCAGCTCGTCCACCCCGGTGGCGCGGGCCGTCGCGACCTGTCCGTCCACCTGGGCGATGGGGCGGGCGGGGGAGCTGACCGGGCCGGCCGCGGTGGTGCGCACCGGGACCGCGCCGTACTCCTCCACGGTGCCCCAGGCGTTGCACTCGGGGCAGCGGCCCACCCACTTGGGGAGCTGGTTGCCGCACTCGGTGCAGCGGTAGGCGGGGCGTGCCTTCGCGGAGGACTTGCCGGAGGAGGTTCGGGCTGCCATGCGGTGAACCGTACAAGGAGGGTCCGACAGCGCCGCACGCCGCGGTCGCCGAGGGCCGGTCCGCCGTCACCCGGGACGGTGGCCCTGTTACCCGAAAGAGGTACCCGGGCCGCGACCCGCCCGACCGTCCGCCGTGCTTCCCCTAGCGTCGGCAGGATGACGACCAGTGCCGATATCCAGATGCCCCCGGCGGCCGGATATGCGTCGTGCGGGACCGAGCGGCCCGAGGACGCGTGCGCGCGGCAGGTGGACGGACTCTTCACCTACTGCCTCTCCGTGCTGTGCGATCACGACGCCGCGCTGGCCGCCGTGCGGTCGGTGCGGGAGATGGCGGTACGGCACCACGACCGCCTGCGCGACCCGGTGCTGCTCCGCGCCTGGCTCTACTCGCTGGCCCGGTACGCCTGCCTGCTGCGGCTGGCGGACGGCACGGCCGATCTGCCGGCCCCGGCGGCGCCGGGCGGCCGGGCGGGTCCTCCGGCGCCCTCGGCCGAGCAGCGGCGGGAGCGGCACGCCCGGCTCGCCGTACTGGCCTGGCCGGAGGCGGCGGGGACCACCCCGCAGCAGCGCGAGGCGCTGGAGCTGGCGGTGCGTCACGGGCTGCGGCCCGCCGAGGTCGCCGCGGTGCTGGGCCTGCGGCCGGAGGAGGCCGCGGCGCTGCTCACCCAGGCCGGCTGCGAGGTGGAGCGCACCCGCACGGCGCTGCGGGTGCTGGCCGCCGCGGACTGCCCCGAGCTCTCCCGGCTGGGCGGCGGCCGGCCCGGCCCCGAGGGCGGCGGCGCCCTGCTGGGCCCGGCGCTCCGCCGTGAGCTGGTGCAGCATGTGGACGACTGCCCGACCTGCCGGGGCACCGCCGAGCGCGCCGTCGCCGACGACCCCTGGCCGGGCACCGAGGCGCTGCACTGCGGCGGTGCGGCCGGGCAGACCCTGCCGCTGGTGGCGGCGCCGTCGGCGGCGCTGGCGGGGGCGGCGGGCGCCGCCTTCCTGGCCGGGGTCTCGGCGGGTCGCCGGGGGCGCCCGGGCCGGCCCGGGCGGTCCGGCGGCAGACCGGGCGGCGCACACGGGCCGGCGCACGGCCGGGCGGCGCGCCCCGGTGAACCCGGTCCGCGGTTCGACCGGCAGGGCTTCCCCAGGCACCGGGCGGACTCCCCGACCTGGCCGTGGTGCTGCGCAACCGCGCGGTGACCACCACGGTGCTGGCGGCGGTGCTCGCGGCACCGGTGGCGGCGCTGTGGGCCGCGCACCGGGGCGGCGACGGCGCGGGCGGCCCCGCGGCGGTCTCCGCGGTGCGGGTGGACACCCCGGACGCCGCCTACGGCTACGGGGCGGGCGACGGTGCCGGCGGCAGCGACGGGGTCCGGGTGTCCGATGCGACAGGGCGGGACCGGGCGCGTGCGTTCGGCGCCATGGTGAGCCGGGGCGAGGCCGTGCCCACGGTGGGTGGCGAAACGTTGTCACCTGCGGTGCAGTCCGTCCCGGCGGTGGCGCTGCCGATCACCGTGACGGCTCCGCCGGGCGGCCGGGCACCGACGGCCCAGACGGCGCCGCCCACCGGGGCGGGCCGGCTGACGGTCACTGCCAGCGAGTACGGCAGCCGTACGGTGATCACCCTCACCGACTCCGGTGCCCAGCCGGTCTACTGGCGGGCGGTCAGCGATGCCGCCTGGCTGCGGCTGAGCCGGGAGTCGGGGGTGCTCCAGCCGGGCCAGCGGATCACCGTCATCGTCACCGTGGACGCCGACCGGGCGCCGCGGGGGCGGTGGACCGCCCATATCGCACTCCAGCCCTCCGAGGCCGTGGTCACCCTCGAGGGCCATCGGCGCCGGCACGGCGGCGGTGACCACCAGCAGCCGCCCCCGGACCAGTCCCCGTCGAGCGGCCCCGGGACGCCGGACCCCGGCCCCGGGCAGACCTCCACCCCGCCGTCGGGCGGTCCCACCGGGCAGCCGGGCCCGTCCACCCCGCCGCCGTCCTCCGCCTCGCCGTCGCCCCAGCCCTCCGGCTCGGCGTCACCGGACCCCTCGGACTCCGCCGGGCCCGCCCCCACGGGCTGACCGGCCCGCGCCCACGGGCTGACCGGCCCGCGCCCGCCCGGCCCGGCCGGGCGCGGGTTCCGTCAGGGTGCGAGCAGCGCGGCGAAGCCGTCGCCGGAGTGCTTCTCCAGTTCGTCCAGGGCCGCCCGGGCCCGCGCCGCGGCGGCCGGGTCCCGCTGCTCGATGCCGCTGGCCAGGAACTCGTCCTCGTCCAGCCGCAGCGCGGTGGACCGGTCGGCGGGCAGCCACAGGTCGAGGTCGAGGTCCTGGACGACGAGGATGCCGCCCACCACGGCCGCGGGCCGGGTCACATCGCAGTACCAGCCCTTGAGGGTGCCGTCCCCGGCCCGGACCTCCTTGACCGAGTACCAGCGGTCACGCCAGTAGTGCTCGGTGAAGACGTCGCCCCGCTCGAAGCGGACGAAGCCGAAGTCCCGGCTGGGCGGTCCGGCCCAGGGGGCCTGGACGGTGATCCTGATGCCGTCGTCGTGGATCACCGTCGCCGGGTAGCGGACGTCGGGGCGGGGGTGCTTGACGAGTCGCACCGTCACCTCGCTGCCCGGTGCCAGCGGGGTGGTGCCCTCCGTGCCGTGCATGGTCGTCGTCCCTCCGCTGGATGTCGGTCGCAGCCGCCAGCCTTCAGCACGGCGCCGCCCGCTGCCACCGGATTCCGGGGCGGTGGAGCGGCGGCGGGACGGCAGCAGGCCTCAGGGCCGCTCCGGGTCCGCCGGGTGCGGGGCGAGCCGCCGGTCGGACCGGGTGGCGATGCGCTCCTCGCACAGCCCCGCCAGTACCTCGTACCCCGCCGCGCCCATCAGCTCGGTGAGTTCGGGCCGGTAGCTGACATAGACGGGCTCCGAGGCGCCGTGGGCCTCCGGACTGCCCGTGCACCACCAGTGCAGGTCATGGCCGCCGGGGCCCCAGCCGCGGCGGTCGTACTCGCCGATGGAGACCACCAGCACCCGGGTGTCGTCCGGGCGGTCCACCCACTCGTAGGTGCGCCTGATCGGCAGCTGCCAGCAGACGTCGGGCTTGGTCTCCAGCGGTTCGCGGCCCTCCTTGAGGGCGAGGGTGTGCAGCGCGCAGCCGGCCCCGCCGGGGAAGCCGGGCTGGTTGAGGAAGATGCAGGCGCCGTCGACCCGGCGGGTCTGCCGGTCGCCGTCCTCGTCGAGCTGGGTGATGCCGCCGTCCAGCACCACCGAGCCGTCAGGGCCGGTGCCCACGGCGTGGTGCTGCCAGGTCTCGGGGGTGAGCCGGGCGGCGTGGCCGGCGACCCGCTGCTCGTCGTCCTCGTCCGACCAGTGGGCGCCCAGGGTGCAGCAGCCGTCGGACTCGCCGCGGCCCGGCCGGATGCCGTGGCAGCCGCGGCCGAAGATGCAGGCCCAGCGGGAGGTGAGCCAGGTGAGGTCGCAGCGGAACACCTGGTCCTCGTCCGCCGGGTCGGGGAACTCGACCCATGCCCTCGGGAAGTCCAGGGGTACCTCGCGGCGGTGCGCGGCCGCCTTGCTGCTGTGCGCCTGGTCCGGCGCCTGGTCCGTCTCTGCTGCCACGGGCCCAGGGTATGCCCTGCCGAGAGTCCGAATCATACGGTTAAGAGGGTTTTATCCCTGTTTATCAAAGCGGACTGTACGGGCGGCGCCGGGGGGCGCGTCCCCCGGCTGTGCTCCTCGGCCGCCCCCGGGCTCGGAGGATCCCCCCGACCTGCGCAGCAGTACAGGTAGCGTGGACCGCTATGCGACTCGGCGTACTCGACGTAGGTTCAAACACCGTCCACTTCCTTGTGGTGGATGCACATCCGGGTGCCCGCCCGCTGCCCGCCTACTCCTACAAGGAGGAACTGCGGCTCGCCGAGCTGCTGGACGCCGACGGCTCCATCACCGAGGACGGAGTGGGGCGCCTGGTCGGGGCGGTGGCCTCGGCGATGCGCATCGCCGAGGACAAGGGCGTCGAGGACGTCCTGCCGTTCGCCACCTCAGCGGTCCGCGAGGCGGCGAACGGAGAGGCCGTACTGGCGCGGGTGGAGCAGGAGACCGGGGTGGCGCTGCGGGTGCTGTCCGGGCAGGACGAGGCGCGGCTGACCTTCCTGGCCGCGCGCCGCTGGTTCGGCTGGTCCGCGGGCCGGCTGCTGCTGCTGGACATCGGCGGCGGCTCCCTGGAGATCGCCTGCGGAGTGGACGAGCAGCCCGATGTGGCCATCTCGCTGCCGCTGGGCGCGGGCCGGCTCACCTCCGGGCGGCTGCCGGGCGACCCGCCCGACCCGGAGGACATCCGGCTGGTCCGGCGCCAGGTCCGCGCCGAGATCGCCAGGATCGTCGGCGATGTCTCCCGGCTCGGCGCCCCCGACCACACGGTCGCCACCTCCAAGACCTTCAAGCAGCTGGCCAGGATCACCGGCGCCGCCCGCTCCGAGGCCGGGCCCTATGTGCCGCGCAGGCTCACCAAGGAGTCGCTGGCGGAGTGGGTGCCCAGGCTCGCCGCCATGACGACCGTGGAGCGCGCCAGGATCCCGGGGGTGTCGGAGGGCAGGGCCCGGCAGCTGCTGGCCGGGGCGCTGGTCGCCGACGCGTCGATGGACCTCTTCGGTCTGCACGAGGTCGCCATATGCCCCTGGGCGCTGCGTGAGGGCGTCATCCTGCGGCGGCTGGACATGATGACCGAGGCGGGCACCGGGTCGGGCGACGCTTGAAGGGATGCGCTGCTGTGGCCGCCGCCACCCCGCGTCGACCCGTCGCAGCGGGACCGCAGGCCGGGGCCGCGGCTGGACGGCGGCGACGGCGCCGTGGCGGCGGCGGGTGAGGCGTGCGACGACTCGGCGGCGTACGCCTGACCGGGTCCGCCCGTGGGACCCGCGGTGGGAGCGGCGCCCCGGCGGCCGCGGACCGCGCCCGGTCCCGCACGGGCACGTCGCCGCATAGTCTGTCTCCGTGGCGGAGGATCCAGCGGACGAGGACGTGACGCACGACGCGGGCGGTGCCGACCGCCGCGGCCCGCAGGCGCCCGGGCACACCCGGAGTGCTGCCGCCGGGGCCGCTCGGAACGGGAAGCGTGCCGAGGCCGGGAAGGGTACCGGGGCTGGGAAGCGTACCGAGGGCAGGGCCGCGGCCCAGGCGGCGGGTGAGGCGGCCAAGCGGGTGGTGGCCCGCCGTGCAGCGGCCACCAGGGACGCCGCGGGCGCTGCCCTGGAGGCTGCCCGGGCCCGCCGTGCCGCCGCCCAGCAGCAGGCCTCCGACGCGGAACCGCCCATGGGTGCCGCCGCAGGGCGGACCCGGCGCCCCGGACCCGGGACGGGTGAGGGCGCCGGGGTGGCCGGGCAGCTGCGGCGCGCCGCCGCGCGGGCGCGGGGGCGCCGCGGTGCGGAGCCGCCGGGCGGGGCCGGCGCGGGGTCTTCGCCGTCCCGCGGCACGGGAGCGCCGGGCGGGGACGGGCGTCCGGCGGCGGCCAAGGTGGCCCTGTCGACCGCGTCCGTCTACCCGGAGAACACCGCCGCCGCCTTCGAGACCGCCGCCCGCCTCGGCTACGACGGTGTCGAGGTGATGGTGTGGACGGACCCGGTCAGCCAGGACATCGAGGCGCTGCGACGCCTCTCCGACCGGCACGGGGTGCCGATCCTCGCCGTCCACGCACCCTGTCTGCTGATCACGCAGCGGGTCTGGTCCACCGACCCGTGGACCAAGCTGGAACGCGCCCGGGCCGCCGCGGAGAAGCTGGGCGCCGACACCGTGGTGGTGCATCCGCCCTTCCGCTGGCAGCGGCAGTACGCCCGGGAGTTCATCCAGGGGGTGTGGCGGATGGCCGGGGAGACCGATGTCCGCTTCGCGGTGGAGAACATGTACCCGTGGCGCTACCGGGACCGCGAGGTGCTGGCGTACGCGCCGGGCTGGGACCCCACCGAGGAGGACTACCGGCACTTCACCGTCGACCTCTCCCACGCCGCCACCTCGCGGACGGACGCCCTGGGGATGGTGGACCGGATGGGCGACCGGCTGGCCCATGTGCACCTCGCCGACGGCAGCGGCTCGGCGAAGGACGAGCATCTCATCCCGGGCCGGGGCAGCCAGCCCTGCGCCGAGCTGCTGGACCGGCTGGCCGGGTCCGGCTTCGACGGCCATGTCGTCCTGGAGGTCAACACCCGCCGGGCCGCCGGCCCGGCCGAGCGTGAGGCCGATCTGGCGGAGGCGCTGGCCTTCACCAGGCTGCACCTCGGTTCGGCGGCCGGTGTCGGCTGACCGGCCGCCGCAGTCACCTCGTCGCGAGAGCCATCGAGAGCCATGAAGGGGATCCGCAGATGAGCACCACCGAGGGGCCGGACCTGGCGTCCTCCTTCGACCGCGTGGCAGCGGAGTACGACGCGGCCCGCCCGTCCTACCCGGATGCGCTCTTCGACGCCGTCGAGGAGCTGTCCGGGGTCGCGCTGGCGGGCGCCGACGTGCTGGACGTGGGTGCGGGGACGGGCATCTCCAGCCGCGCCCTGGCGGCGCGCGGGGCCAGGGTCACCGCGGTCGAGCCGACCCCGGGCATGGCCGACCGGCTGCGGGCCGTGAGCCCGGAGATCCCCCTGGTGCGCGGCGACGGCAATGCCCTGCCCTTCCGTGACTCCTGTGCGGACCTGGTCAGCTACGCCCAGTCGTTCCACTGGACCGACCACGGGCGTTCGGTCCCCGAGGCGATCCGGGTGCTGCGGCCCGGCGGCGCCCTGGCGCTGTGGTGGAACGTCAAGGACCGGGGGGTGCGGTGGGTGGCCGAGCAGTCCGCCAGGCTGGCGGCGGCCTGCCCGCAGTACCACGGCTACCGGCCGTTCGGTGAGTCGCCGCAGGAGCTCTCCCGCTTCGGGGTGCGGGTGGTCACCGCGACCCTGCGCTGGGAGCGCCGGACCCCGGTGGAGACGGCGCTGCTGGACCAGACCTCCCGCTCCTATGTGGCGGTGCTGGACCCGCAGGCCCGGGAGCGGGTGCTGGCCGCCGAGCGGGAGGCGCTGCTGGCCGAGTTCCCGGACGGTGTCATCGTGGAGCCGTACCTGCTGGACCTCACCGTCGCCCTGCCCGAGGGGCGGCCGTGAGCCCGGAGGAGGCGCCCGCCCGCCGTCGCGGCCGGCCCACCGGGTCGCGGGCCGGGGCACCGGAGACCCGGGAGGCGATCCTGGCCGCCGCCCGTTCGGAGTTCGCCGCCCGCGGATACGCCAAGGCGTCGATCCGGGGCATCGCCAGGACGGCCGGGGTGGATCCGGCGCTGGTGCACCACCACTTCGGCACCAAGGAGAAGCTCTTCGGGGCCGCGCTGGAGTTCACCTTCGCCCCGGCGCTGGTGGTACCCGAGATCCTGGAGGGCGGGCCCGAGGGGGTGGGGGAGCGGCTGGCCCGCAGATTCCTCTCCACCTGGGAGGTGCCGGAGGTCCGGGAGCGGCTGATCGCGGTGATGCGCTCCGCGCTGACCGAGGATGCGGCCGCGGCCATGCTCAGGGAGTTCGTCTCCCGGGAGCTGCTGCTGCGGATCGCCGCCCAGCTGGATGTGCCGGAGCCGCACCTCCGTGCCGAGCTGGCCGCCTCCCACATGGTCGGCATGGCGGTGCTGCGCTATGTGCTCCAGGTCGAGCCGCTGGCCTCCGCCGACCCGGAGGAACTGGTCGGGCTGGTCGCCCCCGCGTTGCAGAGATATCTGACGGAGCGTTGACCGGGGCGGCCGCGGACGGGCGGGTGCGCCGCCGGCCGGAGGGTGAGAACGACATCCCGCAATTCGGACGACCTGTCCGGATGGCGACCCCGGGGGCGTACCCTCGACACCCCAGCCGCAGAGCAGTACGCCCGCGTCGCCGCCCGACGCGAAGGGAGTGGAACCCGTGCCCCAACTGAGGTCGCGCACCGTCACCCACGGCCGAAACATGGCAGGCGCCCGTGCCCTGATGCGGGCCTCAGGCGTGGCGAGCGAGGACATCGGCAAGCCGATCATCGCGGTGGCCAACAGCTTCACCGAGTTCGTTCCGGGGCACACCCATCTGCAGCCGGTGGGGCGGATCGTCTCCGAGGCGATCAAGGCGGCGGGCGCCGTCCCGCGGGAGTTCAACACCATCGCGGTCGACGACGGCATCGCCATGGGCCACGGCGGGATGCTCTACTCCCTGCCCTCCCGGGACCTGATCGCGGACTCCGTGGAGTACATGGTCAACGCGCACTGCGCGGACGCCCTGATCTGCATCTCCAACTGCGACAAGATCACCCCGGGCATGCTGATGGCCGCGCTGCGCCTCGACATCCCGACCGTCTTCGTCTCCGGCGGCCCGATGGAGGCCGGCAAGGCCACGCTGGTCGACGGCACCGTGCGCAAGCTCGACCTGATCAATGCGATCGCGGACGCGGTCAATGAGTCGGTCTCGGACGAGGACATCCTCCGGATCGAGGAGAACGCCTGCCCGACCTGCGGTTCCTGTTCGGGCATGTTCACCGCCAACTCCATGAACTGCCTCACCGAGGCCATGGGCCTCTCGCTGCCCGGCAACGGCTCGGTGCTGGCCACCCACACCGCCCGTCGGGCGCTGTACGAGAACGCCGGCCGCACCGTCGTGGAGATCACCCGGCGCTACTACGAGCAGGACGACCGGACGGTCCTGCCGCGCTCCATCGCGACCCGGGCCGCCTTCGACAACGCCATGGCGCTGGACATCGCCATGGGCGGTTCCACCAACACCATCCTCCACCTGCTGGCCGCGGCCCAGGAGGCCGAGCTGGACTACGGCCTGGCCGACATCGACGCGGTGTCGCGGCGGGTGCCCTGCCTGGCCAAGGTGGCCCCCAACGTGGCTCCCGGCGGCACCTACTACATGGAGGACGTGCACCGGGCCGGCGGCATCCCCGCCATCCTGGGCGAGCTCTACCGGGCGGGTCTGCTCGACGAGGACGTCCACACCATCCACAGCCCGACCCTCGACGAGTGGCTGAAGACCTGGGACGTGCGCGGCGGCTCGCCCTCGGCGGAGGCCGTGGAGCTGTGGCACGCGGCGCCCGGCTGTGTGCGTTCGGCGACCGCCTTCTCGCAGTCGGAGCGCTGGGACACGCTGGACACCGACGCCGCGGGCGGCTGCATCCGCGACATCGAGCACGCCTACTCCAAGGACGGCGGGCTGGCCGTCCTCAGGGGCAATCTGGCGGTCGACGGCTGTGTGGTGAAGACCGCGGGCGTCGACGAGTCGATCCTGGTCTTCCAGGGCCCCGCGGTGGTCGTGGACTCCCAGGAGGCCGCGGTCGACGCCATCCTCACCAAGCGCATCAAGGAGGGCGACGTCGTCGTCATCCGCTACGAGGGCCCCAAGGGCGGCCCCGGTATGCAGGAGATGCTCTACCCGACCTCCTTCCTCAAGGGCCGCGGTCTGGGCAAGGCGTGCGCGCTGATCACCGACGGCCGGTTCTCCGGCGGCACCTCGGGCCTGTCCATCGGGCATGTCTCCCCGGAGGCTGCGTCCGGCGGCACCATCGCCCTGGTCGAGGACGGCGACCTGATCTCCATCGACATCCCCGGCCGCTCCATCCGGCTGGAGGTCCCGGAGGAGCAGCTCGCGGAGCGGCGGGCCCGGCTGGAGGCCGGCACCGGCTACCGGCCGGCCGGCCGGGAGCGTACGGTCTCGGCGGCGCTGCGCGCCTACGCGGCCATGGCGACCTCCGCCGACAAGGGCGCGGTGCGCGACCTGAGCAAGCTGGAGGGCTGACCGCCGGAGGCGGTGGGCGGCGGAGGACAATGGGCGGGTGACCGACCGCAGCGCCGCCGCCCCCGCACCCGAACCCGTCCGGTTCTTCGGCACCACCTGGGTCGACCGGGGCGCCGGCTACCGGCTGCGCCGGATCGCCTTCGCGGTGGGTGCGCTGCTCGCCCTGGTGGCGGGTGCGGCGCTGATGTGGCTGGCGGTCGCCGCGCTGGGCGACTCCCAGGGCCTGGTCGGTGTGCTGCTCGTCGTCGCGGTCCTCGGCTGTTCGGTGATGGCGGGCCTGCGCACCTGGCGCACGCTGGCGGTCGGTCGCGGCGCCCTCAGCGGCTGGATGGCCGACGACCGGGCGCTGACGCCGATCATGGCGGTGGGCTTCGTCGGCACCCTGGCCGCGTACTTCGTCCGAAGCCTGGTCGAGGCACCCGGCGAGGGTCTCGCCCGCAGCCGGTACGAGGCGGCCCTCGCCCGCCACCGGCAGCGCGCCGGCCGTCCGCCGAAGCGCGGGAGCCGTCGCTGACTTCGGTCCGCGGCGGTGTCCCGGCGGCGGTGCCTTGGCTAATCTGCCGGGGTGACCACAGACTTGACCTTGCTGTCGCGAGTCGCCTATCGCGGACAGGAGGTCACCGCGCCACGGCTCCGCAATCTTCTGGCGCTGCTCGCGGGCGACCTGCGGACGGGCTGCAGCACCGAGCGGCTTGTGGCAGGGCTGTGGCCGGACGAGTTGCCGGAGCGGCCGGGCAAGGCCTTGCAGGTCCTGGTGTCCAGGGCGCGGACCCAGTTGGGCGCGGACGTCCTCGCGAGCACTCCGTCCGGATACCGGCTCGCTCTCTCCGAGGACCAGGTCGACAGCTCCGCCCTGGTGCTGCACGCCGCCGCGAGCGCGGACCGGGCCAGGGCCGGGGACCACGCGGGATCGCTGGCTGCGGCCGAGGCCGGGCTCGCGCTGTGGGAGGGCACCCCTGACGGGGGCGCCGGCACCGACGACCCCGTGGCCGCGTTGCGTACCGAGCGCGCCCCCGTCCGCGGCGGACTCATACGCGCGCAGGCGCTCGCTCTTGCCCGGCTGGGGCGGCACGCGGAGGCCGCAGGGCCGCTGGCGGTGGCCGCTGCCGGGCATCCGCGCGACGAGGAGGTGCTCGCCGAGCTGCTGCGCGGCGAGGCGGCGACGGCGGGCCCGTCCGCCGCGCTGACGCGGTACGAGGCGTACCGCCGTGAGCTGCGCGACGAGCTCGGCACCGATCCGGGCGCCGGACTCAAGGCCGTGCAGCGGGAGTTGCTGCGCGGGGAGCCGCCGGTGGTCAGGCACGGCGTGCCGCACGAGCCGAACCCGCTCCTCGGCCGGGACGAGGACATCGCAGCGGTGGAGCGGCTGCTGCACGCCTCCCGAGCCGTCACCGTCGTCGGCCCCGGAGGCCTCGGCAAGACCCGGCTCGCGCACGCCGTCAGCCGCCGGGCCGAGCAGCGGGTGGTGTACTTCGTGCCGCTCGCCGGCGTCACCGCGGACGAGGACGTGGCCGCGGAGGTGGCCTCCGCGCTCGGCGCGGGCGAGGGGCGGGCCGGCGCCATGGGCGGCCACACCACGGCCGACCCGGTGCCCGGCATCCTCGGCGTGCTCGGCTCCGGGCCCGCGCTGCTGGTCCTGGACAACTGCGAACAGGTCGTCCGGGGCGCCGCCGACCTCGTACAGGCCCTGGTCTCGTCCTCGAAGGACCTGCGGGTGCTCGCCACCAGCAGGTCCCCGCTGGACCTCACCTCGGAGACGGTGTACGCGCTGCCGGAGCTCGGTCTCGCCACCTCCGTCGAGCTGTTCACCCAGCGGGCCCGGGCCGCCCGGCCCGGTGTGGAGCTGCCGGCGGATGCGGTGGCCGGGCTCTGCCGCCACCTCGACGGGCTTCCGCTCGCCGTGGAGCTGGCCGCGGCGCGGGTGCGGGTCCTTGCGGTGACGGAGATCGCCCGCCGCCTCGGCGACCGGTTCGCGCTGCTGCGCGGCGGGGCGCGGGGCGCGCCGGAGCGCCACCGCACGCTGTATGCGGTCGTGGAGTGGAGCTGGAACCTGCTCGACGAGGACGCCAGGGCGGCGCTGCGTACGCTGTCCGTCTTCCCCGGCGGCTTCTCGGGTGAAGCGGCGGAGCAGGTCCTCGGCGAGGACGCGCTCTTCCTTCTCGAGCAGTTGGCCGGTCAGTCGCTGCTCACCGTCGCCGACACCCCGGTGGGCGTGCGGTTCCGGATGCTGGAGACCGTAAGGGAGTTCAGCGCGGCCCGGCGTGCGGAGGCGGGCGGGGACGAGGAGGCCGTCGGTCGACTCCTCACGTGGGCAAGGGGTTTCGGGGTGGCGTACCACGACGCGACCTTCCGCTCGGAACCCCTGGCCGCCCGGGTGCGGATCAAGGCCGAACAGGACAACCTCGTGCTGGCCCTGCGGCACGCCCTGGCCGGTGCGGACGGTCCCACCGTCGCCGCCCTCACCGCCGTGCTCGCCACCCTGTGGTCCAGCGACTCCAACTATCCCCGCCTCGCCGCACTCGCTGCGGACACCGGCCCGCTGCTGTCGCACTACCGCCCCGAGCCCGCCTACGTCGAAGTCGCCCGCGCCGCGGCGGTGTTGTGCACGGCGGCCCTGCTGATGGGCTCCGGCCCGCGCGCCGTACGCCAGCTGGTGACCCTCCGGCGGCTGCCCCCGGCCCCGCCGGACACGCTGCTGCGGGCCACCGCGGTGGTGCTGGGCGCGGTGCCCGAGATGCTGCCGCCGGACTACGAGGTGCTGCGGAGGCTCTGCGACAGCGGGCAGCCGCTGGTCGCCGGCGTCGCCGAGAGCATCGCCACCTACATCTGGGAGTACGAGCACGACCTCGACCGCGCGCTCGTCTCGGCCCGCCGGATGATCGCCGAACTGGCTCCGGCGGACAATCCGTCGGTGCAGCTCATGGGGCATTCCCGGCTGAGCGAGCTGTATCTGCGGATGGGGCGGGGCGAGGAGGCGTACGAGCACCTCAAGGCGGTGCTCGGGGTGCTGCCCCGGCTCAACGACGGGCACGACTACATCTTCGTCCGCTCCTCCCTCGTCCTCGCCTGTCTGCAACGCGGCGACGTCGACGAGGCCGAGTACTGGCTGCGGCAGGCGGAGAGCGACAACTCCCCGCTGCAGGACGACTTCTACCGGTCCGACCTCGGCGCGCGTGCCGAGATCGCGCTCACCCGCGGACTGACGGAGGTCGGGCTCGGCCTGTGGCGCAGCGCCGTGGAGCGGCTGCCCGTCGCGGGCTCGACGCAGGGCGGCGACCTCTGGAGCGACCCATGGGCCCTTCAGATCCAGTCGGCGGCCGTCACGGCGCATGCGTACGCCGGCCGGCTCGAATCCGTCGCGGAACCGCTCGACAGGCTGCGGCAGTGGCTGCGCGCCCTGCTCTCCGGGCCGTCCGGTTCGCCGGCGGAGCTTCCGGTGTACGGGATGGTGCTGCACGCCCTCGGCATGGCGGGTCTCGCCTCCGGTGACGCCGGTGCCGTACGGATGATCGCGCTGGCCGAACGACTGCGGGTGGGGCGGGAGTTCCAGCCGACGATGTCGGCGGACCGTGCGCGGAGGGCGGCCGAGGACGCCGACAGGGCGGCGTTCTCCGACGCGGTGTCGGAGTACGCCGCCCTGGAGCGGGACGAGTTGCGGGAGGCAGCCCGCGCTGTCATGGCGGTTACTTCGGGTCGCGGTTGAACGCCGCCGTCGACCAGCGGTAGCCGAGCACGGTCAGGCCGACGCACCAGGCGATCGCGATCCACCAGTTGTTGCCGATCCCGGTGCCGAGGAGCAGGCCGCGCAGGGTCTCGATGGCGGGGGTGAACGGCTGGTACTCGGCGATCGGCTGGAACCAGCCCGGCATGGTGCCGGCCGGGATGAAGGCGCTGGAGATGAGCGGGAGGAGGATCAGCGGCTGTGCGCTGTTGCTGGCGGCCTCGGCGTTGGGGCTGGCCATGCCCATGCCGACCGCGATCCAGGTGAGCGCCAGGGCGAAGAGCACCAGCAGCCCGAACGCCGCCAGCCACTCCAGGGCCGTGGCGTCGGTGGAGCGGAAGCCGATGGCCACGGCGACGGCACCGACCAGGACCACGCTGGCGATGCACTGCAGCACGCTGCCGACGACATGCCCGACGAGCACGGATCCGCGGTGGATCGCCATCGTGCGGAAGCGGGCGATGATGCCCTCGGACATGTCGGTGGCGACGGACACCGCGGTCCCGATCACGGTGCCGCCGATCGTCATCATCAGGATGCCCGGGACGATGTAGGCGATGTAGTCGGAGCGGTCGGCGCCCCCGCCGCCGATGCCCGCGCTCATCACATCGCCGAAAATGTAGACGAAGAGCAGCAGCAGCATGATCGGCGTGAGCAGCAGGTTCAGGGTGAGGGACGGGTAGCGCCGGGCGTGCAGCAGGTTGCGGCGCAGCATGGTGGACGAGTCGCGGACGGCGAGGGAGAGGGAGCTCATCGGACGTTCTCCTTGGACTGGTTGGGGATGTCGGTGCCGCCGGTCAGGGCGAAGAACACGTCGTCGAGGTCGGGGGTGTGCACGGTCAGCTCGTTCGCCTCGACGCCGGCCGAGTCCAGCCAGTCGAGGATGGAACGCAGCTCGCGCTGGCTGCCGTCGCTGGGGATCTGCAGGGCCAGCGCCTCGTCGTCCCTGGTGGCCTCGCGCAGGGCGACGGCGGCGGACTGGTATGCGACCGGGTCGGTGAACCGCAGCCGTACATGCCCGCCCGGGATGAGCCGCTTCAGCTCGTGGCGCTCCCCTCGGCGGCGATCCTGCCGTCGCTCAGCACCGCGATGCGGTCGGCGAGTTCGTCGGCCTCCTCCAGGTACTGGGTGGTGAGGAAGACGGTGACGCCGCCGGAGACCAGCTCCCGGATGATCTGCCACATGGTGTGACGGCTGCGCGGGTCGAGGCCGGTGGTCGGCTCGTCGAGGAAGATGATCCGCGGGTCGCCGACCAGCGTCATGGCGATGTCGAGGCGGCGCTTCATGCCGCCGGAGTAGGTGGAGACGGGCTTTGCCGCGGCCTCCACCAGGTCGAAGCGCTCAAGGAGTTCGGCGGCTACGCGCCGCCCCTCGGACTTGGGGAGATGGTGCAGGTCCGCCATGAGGAGCATGTTCTCCTCGCCGGTGATCAGGCCGTCGACGGCGGAGAACTGCCCGGTGACGCCGATCGCGGCCCGCACGGCCTGCGGGTCGGCGGCCAGGTCGTGGCCGCCGACCCGGATCTCGCCGGCGTCGGCGGTGATGAGGGTGGAGAGGATCTTGACGGCGGTGGTCTTGCCGGCGCCGTTCGGGCCGAGCAGGGAGAAGACCGTGCCGGCCGGCACCGCCAGGTCGATGCCGTCGAGGACTGTCTTGTCCCCGAAGGCCTTGCGCAGCCCCTTGGCCGCGATGGCGAGTGAGTGCGATGTCGTTGTCGTCATGCCGCAGAGCTTGCGGCAGGGCGCATTCAGCGCGGTTTCACGAGGGTTTCAGCGCCCTGGAACCGGGCGGCGGAGGGCCGTGCCGCACTCTTCCGTGCTGCCGGCGATACAGCTCCCGCCGGCGCCTCCCGGACTGCGGCAGGGCCGGACAGAGCCGGGAACCAGCAGATCGGATGGTGCGTCAGATCGGGGCTGGGCCTGACCAAGGGGGAAGCCGCCGTGAACGCCGCCAGGAAGTCCTTCGCCGCACTGATCGTCGCCACCACCGCCGGCTTACTGACCGCGGGCTGCGCCTCGGACGGCACCGAGGTGGTGAGGCCCGGGGAGGGCGCCCCCTCCGCCACGGCCGGTGCCGAACCTTCGGGTGCATCCGAGGCCAAGCCCTGCCCTCCGCCCCAGCAGTGGATGGGCACCCGGGTTGCGCCGCCGACGACGCTCGACGACACCCCCGTGAACACGCCTGAGGCGGCGGAGCTCTCCCAGGCCGTCGGCGAACAGGGCCGGGGCGCGTTCGCCGAGGTGTACGGCAGCCTCGTGGTCGACTACCCCGTCGGGCGTGTGGCGCTCTGCGTCACCGACCTGGCCCGGGGCCGCGAGCTTGCCGAGGCGGCGAAACAGGCGGACCCCAAGGCCGACCTGACCCGGCTTGACCTCTACCTCGCCCGCTTCTCGGAGCGCAGACTTCTCGCTGCCATGGAGCGGCTCGACCCGTACCTCGGGCCGGGAGTCCTCGGGTTCCCCCTCTACAGCTTCAATCCGGCGTCGGACGCCTCGGGCCTCGAGGTGACGACGAACGCGGCGGGTGCCGCCTCCGCCGCGCTGAAGGCGCGGTTGCAGCAGCTCGCCGGCGGGATCCCGGTCTCGGTGGCCAAGGGGGAGCCGGCGACACCGGCATAGCCCCCGCCCGGTCGCCGGACGGCCCGGCTCCGGCCCTCAGGACTGGCGGCGGGAGCCCGCGACGGAGCCGACGACCCCGATGACCACGGCCAGCAGGCCGGCCCGCCAGATGCCGTCCCAGACGGAGGAGAAGAGGCTCTCGGTGGAGAGCACGGTGCGGGCGACCACATCCAGCACCAGCAGCAGGCCGGCCGGGGCGAGGGCGACCTTCCAGGGGTGCCGGGCCGCCCAGCGGCGCAGGCGGTGGTCGCCGGTGCCGCCGCGGCCGAGGACCGCGCCGACCCCGCCGACCAGGAAGAAGAGGAACAGGGCGAGGCTGACCGGTCCGGCAAGGATGCTCAGCGACCAGTCGCCGGTGACCACGTCGATGCCGAGGGCGGCCGCGCCGCCCAGGGTGCCGACGGCCGCAGCGGTGCGCCAGGGCCCGAGAGTCGCCGAGGCGACGGCGAGCTGACGGGTCTCACTCGGTGTCATGTCTCCGTGTGCCATGTCTCTTACGGTGCGCTCGCGGCCGTACCGGGCGCCATAGGGGGTATCCCTGATTCTTCCCGTACAGGACCCTTGACGTGCGGGGTCCCGGTCCTTGATATTCATCGCATGGTGAATATAAAGACGGCGGTGCGGGCCGACGGCCTCACCGTCGTACGCGGCGGCCGCACGGCCCTGGACGGCCTGGGCTTCACCGTCGCCCGGTCCACCGTCACCGGACTGCTGGGCCCCTCCGGGTCCGGCAAGTCCACGCTGATGCGCGCCCTGGTCGGGGTGCAGGGCGGCGTCAGCGGCACCGTCGAGGTGCTCGGACTGCCGGCCGGCCACCCCGAGCTGCGGCGGCAGGTCGGCTATGTCACCCAGGCGCCTTCCGTCTACACCGACCTCTCGGTGCGGGAGAACCTGGACTACTACGCCGCCGTGCTCGCCCCCGGCGGCGGCCGCGCGGGGCGGCGGGCCCGTACCGACACCGTCGAACGGACCCTGGCGGAGGTCGACCTGGGCTCCCACGCCGAGGTGCCCGCCGGCCGGCTCTCCGGCGGCCAGCTCAGCCGTGTCTCCCTCGCCGTGGCGCTGCTCGGCAGCGGTTCGGGGCAGCGCCCCGAACTGCTGGTCCTGGACGAGCCCACCGTCGGCCTGGACCCGGTGCTCCGCCGCGACCTGTGGGCGCTCTTCCACCGGCTGGCCGCCGACGGCACCACCGTCCTGGTCTCCAGCCATGTGATGGACGAGGCCGAACGCTGCGAGCGGCTGCTGCTGCTCCGCGACGGCCGGCTGCTGGCCGAGGACTCCCCGGGCCGGCTCTGCGAACGCACCGGCGCCGCCACCGTCGAGGACGCCTTTCTGCGACTGGTCGAGGAGGCCCGTCCGTGAGCCCCGCCCGTATCGCCGCCACCGCCCGCCGGGTACTGCTCCAGCTGCGGCACGACCCCCGCACCGTCGCACTGCTGCTGGTGGTGCCCTGTGTGCTGCTGGCACTGCTCTCCTGGGTCTTCGACGACTCGCCGCAGACCTTCGACCGGATCGGGGCGCCACTGCTCGGCATCTTCCCGTTCACGGTGATGTTCCTGGTCACCTCGGTCGCCACGCTGCGGGAACGCTCCTCCGGCACCCTGGAGCGGCTGCTCTCCATGCCGATGGGCAGGCTCGACCTGCAACTGGGCTATGCGCTGGCCTTCGGCGGCCTGGCGGTGGTCCAGGCGGGGGCCGCCACCGGACTCGCCGTGGGGCTGCTCGGCCTGGACGTCGCCGGCTCGGTGTGGGCGCTGCTGCTGGTCGCCGTGCTCAACGCCGTGCTCGGTACCGCGATCGGCCTCTTCACCAGCGCCTTCGCCCGGACCGAATTCCAGGCCGTGCAGTTTCTGCCGGCGGTGATCCTGCCGCAGTTCCTGCTCTGCGGGCTCTTCGTGCCGCGCGGCCAGATGCAGCCCGTACTCGGCGCGGTCTCCGATGTGCTGCCGCTCTCCTACGCGGTGGACGCCATGGGCCAGGTCACCGGGCACACCGGGCTGACCGGCGACTTCCTCCGCGATGTCGCGGTCACCGCCGGCTGTGTGCTGGCCGCCCTGGCCCTGGGAGCTGCGACGCTGCGCCGCCGCACTCCTTAGCCGGTCCGCCGCTCGCGGGCCGCGCGCCGCCGGTCGTGGTGTCCCTGCGTGAGAAGATCCTCTGGCCGTATGCGCGGTTCGGACCTGGAGGTGGCGATGTACGCGGTGTCGCTGGGCGACGGTGCGGAGCTGCGCCCGCTGGAGCCGTGGCAGGCGGAGGAGTTCCTGGTCCACATGGACCGGGGACGGGACTTCATCGGGCAGTACGTCGCACTGCCCGACGTCGTCACGGACCTGGCGTCCAGCCGCTCGTTCCTCCAGGCGTACGCGGAGCGGGCGGCGGCCGACACCGGGCGCATCCATGGCATCTGGGCCGGCGGTGACCTGGTCGGCGGAGTCCTCTTCCGGACGATGGACGTGGAGCAGGGCACCGCCGAGGCGGGCTGCTGGCTGGAGCCGGCGGCGGTGGGCAGGGGGCTGGTGACCCGGGCGGTACGCGTGATCATCGACTGGGCGGTCGAGGAGCGCGGCATCCACCGGGTGGAGTGGCAGGTCTCGGCGGAGAACGAAGCCAGCATCGCCGTGGCCCGGCGGCTCGGTATGACCAGGGACGGCGTGCTGAGGGAGAGCTACCCGTACCGCGGCAAGCGGCACGACATGGAGGTCTGGTCGGTGCTCGCCCCGGAGTGGCGGGCGGCCCGCAAGGAGCCCTGAGGCCTCCGGAGCGGCGTTCCGGAGGCCTCTCCCGAGCGGCTCCGCTACTGGTAGTCGACCGTCAGGGTCGCGGTGGCGCCGTGCTGGAGGAACGCATAGGCCGTGGAGCTCTGGGCCTGTGCGAAGCCCAGCCGCAGCTGGGTGGTGCCGGTGCGGTCGATGGCGGCCAGACCGGCGGCGGAGAAGCCCGTGGAGGTCTGCGTGCCCGAGGAGAACGCCCCGATCTCCGCCGCCCCGGCGGCAGTGGCGGCGGCGGAGAAGTCCGCGCCCTCCACCGAGCAGGACGAGCCGAAGCACCCGCCGTGCACATCCACCAGCAGCTGGTTCCCCGGGGCCGGGTTGCTCCAGGGACTGCCGGAGCCGCTGCCGTAGCCGACCGTCAGCCGGGCGCCGGTGATCGTGGCGCCGTCGGGGATGGCTGAGGTGTCGAAGGAGAGCAGGGTCCGGTTGTACAGCCCGTCGGTGCCCCTGCCGACGGCCAGACCGAGCAGGCTCTCCAGGGTGCCGACGGAGGCGCCGCTGCCGTCGGCCGCCGCCTTGACGTAGCCGTCACGGGAGTCGTCGCCGGCCACGGTCAGCGAACCGCCGGTGCCGGGCCCCGTCGGAGTCGGCGTCGGCGTCGGCGTGGGCGTGGGCGTGGGCGTGGGTGTCGGTGTGGGGCTGCCGGTGGTGCCGTCCAGGCCCCAGAAGTGCCCGATCCAGTAGGACGCGCAGATGTTGACGTCCAGGATGTACGCCCCGGCCGTACCGCACTGGGTGTCCCCGTTGCCCGGATCCACCGGCTGGCCGTGGCCCATCCCGGTGATGGTGTACGTCTCCACCCGGGCCTTGCCGGAGGCGTCCGCGTACACCCGGTGCGGATAGCCGGCCACGGTGTCGCTGACGTCAGCCGTCTGGTCGACGCCGTCGGCGTCGGTCCACTGCTGCATCAGCTCGCCCAGATTGCTGCTCTTCACCGTGAAGTCGGAGTCCCCCTGCCAGAGCGAGACGACCGGCCGCGGCCCGGTCCAGGACGGGTCGGCGGCGCGCACCAGGTCACCCCACTGCTGCGGGGTCAGGTCCTTGCCGGTGGTCATGCAGTCCACCGAGGCCTCGGTCACCGTGGTGGCGCAGTGGTACGGCAGCCCCGCCACCACACCGCCGCCCGCGAAGACATCGGGGTAGTCGGCCAGCAGCGCGGCGGTCATCGCCCCGCCCGCGGACAGTCCGGTGACATAGACCCGGGAGGCGTCGCTGCCGTAGTCGGCCTTCATCCGGTCGACCATCTGGCGCACCGACAGCGCCTCGCCCTGGTCGCGGGAGAAGTCCCCGGCCTGGAACCAGTTGAAGCAGGAGCTGGAGTTGTTGGCCGACTGCTGCTGCGGCAGCACCAGGGCGAAGCCCCAGCGGTCGGCCCACTTGGTCCAGCCGGTCTCGTCGTCGTAGGCGGCGGCGGACTGGGTGCAACCGTGCAGCGCCACCACCAGCGGCCGCCCACTGGCCAGGCCGTCCGGGACATAGCGGAACATCTGCAGATTGCCGGGGTTGGACCCGAAGCCGGTCACCTGCACCAGGGACGCGGCATGGGCGGCGGTGGCGCCCCCCGGGCCGAGGCCCAGTACGGCGGCCACCACCGCCAGGACGGCACAGACGGCGGCAGCGGCGGAACGGATCGGTGTGCGGTGGTGGGTTGCTCTCACGGCGGCTCCCTGCTCGGCTTCCGGCCGACGCCACTGCGCCCCTCCCCTGGCGTCCACGCGACCGTAGGGTCGGCGGGACCGCCGTCGGCACGGTGCGGCGGGCCACAGCAGGGGGCGGTTGATGTGCGCCCGTCACATTGCCGCCCAGGTCCGCCACGTGGACGCATCCGTGTCAGGCCGGTGCCCCGGTGCGAGGATGACGGCGGAAACGCACGGAAGACGACGAGGTGAACCGCCCATGACCCAGAGAGTCGCCGTCCTCGGCGCCGGCAAGATCGGCGAGGCGCTGGTCTCCGGACTGCTGCGGGCCGGCAAGGCCCCGGCCGACGTCCTGGTCACCGCCCGCCGTGAGGAGCGGGCCGCGGAGCTGCGCGAGCGCTACGGCGTGGAGGCCGTCTCCAACGAGCAGGCCGCCAAGGCCGCCGACACGCTCATCCTCACCGCCAAGCCGCAGGACATGGGCGTGATGCTGGCGGAGCTCGCCCCCCATGTGCCCGCCGACCGGCTGGTGGTCTCCGGCGCGGCGGGCATCCCCACCGCCTGGTACGAGGAGCGCCTGGCGCCCGGCACCCCCGTGGTGCGGGTCATGACCAACACCCCGGTGCTGGTGGACGAGGCGATGAGCGTCATCTCGGCGGGCGCCCACGCCACCGAGGAGCATCTGCGGCGCACCGAGGAGATCTTCCGGCCGGTCGGCCGGACCGTACGCGTCCCCGAGGCCCAGCAGGACGCCGCCACCGCGCTCTCCGGCTCAGGCCCGGCCTACTTCTACCTGCTGGTGGAGGCGATGACCGACGCCGGCATCCTGCTGGGGCTGCCGCGCGCCGTCGCCCATGAGCTGATCGTGCAGTCGGCAGTGGGCGCCTCGGTGATGCTGCGGGACTCCGGGGAGCACCCGGTGAAGCTGCGCGAGGCCGTCACCTCCCCGGCGGGCACCACCATCGCCGCCATCCGGGAGCTGGAGAACCACGGGGTGCGCGCCGCCTTCCTGGCCGCCCTGGAGGCCGCCAGGGACCGCTCCCGGGAGCTGGCCACCGGAGGGAAGTAGCGTGTGCGGGTGCGCTACGACCTGGTAATCCTCGACAACGACGGAGTGCTCTGCGACAGCGAGCCCATCTCCAACCGGGTGCTGGCCGAGTACCTCACCGAGCTCGGCCACCCCACCACCTTCGACGACTCGGTGCGCGAGTTCCTGGGCACCGCCGCACACCACATCCACGACGTCATCATGGCCCGCACCGGGCAGCGGCTCCCCGACGGCTTCGACGACCTCTTCCACGCCCGGGTCTTCGCGGCCTTCGAGGCCGAGCTGACCGCGGTGGCCGGAGCCGAGGCGCTGCTGAAGGCACTGGCCACCGCCGGCACCCCCTTCTGCCTGGCGTCCTCGGCCCACCACTCCTGGATCCGTACCGCGCTGGACCGCGCGGGGCTGCGCAGCCACCTCCCGGAGCCGGCCATCTTCAGCGCCCAGGACGTGGGCCGGGGCAAACCCGCGCCCGACCTCTTCCTGCACGCCGCCCGGGTGATGGGCGTGGAGCCGGCGCGCTGCGCGGTGGTGGAGGACAGTCCCAACGGGGTGCTGGCGGCCCGCGCCGCAGGCATGGACGTGTACGGCTATGCGGCCCTGACGCCGGCCGCGCGGCTCACCGAGGCCGGCCCGACGGCGCTCTTCACCGACATGGCCGAACTCCCCTCCCTGCTGGGCCTGGACGCGCCGCTCGCCGGCGGCCCGGAGACATTGGGCTGAGGGGCGGGGACATCGGGCTGAGGGGCGGGGACATCGGGCTGAGGGGCGGAGACATCGGGCTGAGGGGCGGAGACATCGGGCTGAGGGGCCGCCCCGCGAGGGCGGCCCCCGGGGCGGAGGGCCCCGGGTGGGCGGCCCACCGCCAGGGCCCGGTCAGCCGCCCACGGTGAAGCGGCGGCCGCGGAGCGGGGAGCCCGGGAGTTCCGCCAGCCGCACCGGCAGGGCGGTGCCGGATCCGGGGGACGCGGTGGAGGTGCGGGTCTCGGCGCGCAGCTGGAGCAGCGGCTCACCCCCGGTGTCACCGGAGTTGCCCACCGCCGCCAGCATGGTCCCGGTGGTGACCCTGGACCCCACCTGGACCCGGATGCTGCCCGGCTGCAGGTGCGCCAGCACGACCAGGGCCTCGCCGGTGTCGACCGCGATGTGGTTGCCCAGCGGATGCGCCGGGTCGACGGCCCCGGGCTCGTTGTCCGGCAGGCCGTCGACGGCCACTGCCACGGTGCCGTCGCAGGGGCTGCGCACCGCGTGCCCGTACGCCGCGTAGGCGTCGTTGGCGGCCGGCATCAGCCCGAGGGCCCGGCGGCCCCGCCAGGACAGCCCACTGCCGAGGACGGTGAGGTCGCAGGCCTGCCGGGCGGCCCGGCCGTAGACGTCGGCCGCGTGCCGGTTGAGGGCAGGGCCGCCGGCCTGGAGCAGGTGGATGGTGGCTCCGCGCAGCGGTGACGCCAGCACCAGCGGCAGGTCCCGGGGGTCGCTGCGGGGGAGGCTGCGTACGACGGTCCAGCAGGCCGCGGCGAGGACGGCCAGCGCGGGCAGCAGGGCGAGGGGGCTGTGCAGGTCCCAGGGCAGCCTGCGGAACAGGATCCGCAGACCCGCGGCAAGGGTGCCCGCCACAGCGGCGGAGGGCAGCAGCCGGGCGTAGGGCGGCAGCGCGTGCCAGGGGCCGAGGCGCAGTACGCACCAGGCGGCGGCGAGCGCCGCCGCAAGCAGCAGCAGCCAGCCGGTGGCGGTGACGGCGGTGAACGCCAGGGCGAGCTGGAGCAGTGCCCAGCAGGCGGTGGCGGCGGTGAGCAGGGTGTAGCGCTGGGCGGTGGCCAGCCTGCACTGCGCCGCGGTGGAGCGCACGGCCGAGGCAGCCGACGGCCGGGACGGCGCCCGTGCCGGTGCGGGCGCCGGTGGTGGTGCGGGTACTGGTGCCGGTGCGGGTACTGGTGCCTGCGCCGGTGCAGCGGCGGCAGCCGGGGAGGGCGCCGGCACCGGGGCAGGGGCCGGGGTCGGTGCGGGAGCCGGGGTCGGGGCCGGGCGCGGAGCAGGGGCGCCCTCGGTGCGGGGCCCCGGCCGGAGCGGCGCGGGCACGGCCTCGTGGCGGGCCGTCAGCGCGGCGGGGCCGAGGACCAGCGAGGTGAGCAGTCCGTCCGGGTCCAGCCGGGCCCAGAGCAGCTCGCCGCCGTCCGCACACTGCACCCGCCACAGCCCCCGGTGGGGCTGCACGGACCGTACCGGCCCGTGCCTCTCCCGCAGTTGGTCGGCCATCAGTTGCAGTCGGTCGACCGGGACCCGGGCCAGCAGGGCGGGGGAGAAGGCGGCCGCAGGCAGGTGCGGCGCCGTCAGAACAGCGGTCAGCAGGTCCTGGAGGGTCCGGTCGGCGGCCGAGAGCCGACGGCCGTGCAGCAACTGGGGACCGAGAGCGCGCACCATCCCCACGACGTGTCCTCATCTCTCCCGAGGGGGCCGACATCCACGGCACTCACTCTCACCGTAAGCAGCCAAGGGCGCAAAACATGGCAACTCACCTGAATGGCGTCAGAACGGATGGCGCCCCCTCAGCAGTCGAAAACCGTTGCGATCACCTTGGCGGCACCCCCTCCCGAAGTCGGGCCCCAGGCCCTACGCTCGCGCCAGCACTCATACCCACCAGTAGCCGAGCGGTCCTCAGTCGACCGGACAGGGGGCGCCGCCATGGAGGTCACCGGACGGCTCCGGCAGGCACGCGCAGCGCTGCTGGTCAGCTTTCTCTGCCAGGGCGTGGCCTTCGCCCTGCTGGTCACCCGCATCCCGGCCATCCAGCACCGGTACGGCGTCAGCGACGCGCTGCTGCCGGCCTTCCTCGCCGCCGTGCCGGTGCTCGCCGGGGTCGGTTCCATCGCCTCCGAGCACGTGGTCCGGCGCACCTCGGCCCGTGCGGTGCTGCGCACCGTGCAGCCATTGGTGTGCCTCTCCCTGGTGGGCGTCGGAGCGGGTGACTCCGTGTGGCAACTGGCCCTGTCGCTGGCGGCCTTCGGACTGATGGTCGGCGCCCTGGACGCCTCCATGAACATGCTGGGCGTAGGCCTCCAGCACCGCTACGGCCGCTCCATCATGCTGGGCTTCCACGCCGCCTTCAGCCTGGGCGGCATCGTGGGCGCCTCACTGGCCTGGGCCGGGGCGCACTGGCATCTCACCCTGCTCACCCTCTTCGGCTGCACCGCGGCGGTGCTGATCCCGGTGTCGCTCGCCGCGTCGCTGCGCTACGCGGGGCCGCAGGAGCTGGCCGGGGCCGAGCAGGCGGCCGCCGAGGCCGCGGGCCGCTCCATACCCTGGCGTCCGCTGCTGCCGCTCTGCTTCGCCATGGCCGCGGCGTACATCGCCGACGCCACGGTCTCCAACTGGAGCGCCAAGTACCTCCAGGACACCCTGCACAGCTCCGAGGAGCTGGCCACGGTCCCCTACAACGCCTACATGGTCACCATGCTGCTGGGCCGGGCCCTGGGCGACGCCGGGGTGCAGCGCTGGGGCGCGGTCGCGGTGGTACGCGCCGGGGTGGTGCTCTCCGCCCTCGGTTTCGCGGTGGCGGCGGTCGCCCCGGAACCCTGGACCGGCATCCTCGGTTTCACCCTGCTGGGGGTCGGCCTGTGCGCCATCGTGCCGCAGGTCTTCGCCGCGGGCGGCCGCCGTTTCCCGGAGGCCTCGGACGCCGCGGTGGCCCGGCTCAACCTGTTCAACTACGTCGGCTTCCTGATCGGCTCCCCGCTGGTCGGCGCCGTCGGCGACGCCGGCTCCTACCGGGTCGCCCTGGCCGTGCCGATGATCCTGGTGCTCACAGTGCTGGTGGTCTCCCGCACCTTCTCGCCGACCGTGCAGCCGGTGCCCGCCGCCGTGCCCAGCGAAGTGGGCTGATCCCGCTCCGCTACCGTGGCGGCCATGTCCGACGCCGTCCCCGCCGCCCAGCCCCGCCTGTCCCCCTGCGGGCTCCGCCTGCAGTGGGACGAGGACGTCACCGCCTACGACTTCGGTCCGGGCCACCCCATGGACCCGGTACGGCTCGCCCTCACCATGCGGCTGGTGGAGGCCTTCGGCCTCCCCACCGCACCCGGTGTCACCCTCGCCGCCGCACCCCCGGCGGGGGACTCCACCCTGCGCCTGGTGCACGACCAGGCGTACATCGACGCCGTACGCGACACCGCCGAGCACTGGAAGGACCCCGCCCGCCACGAGGTGCGGCGCGGCCTGGGAACCGAGGACAACCCGGCGTTCCCGGGGATGCACACCGCCTCCGCGCTGATCGCCGGCCAGTCGGTCGCCGCCGCCGAGGCGGTCTGGCCGGCGGCAGGCGCCCCCGCCGACCGGCCCCGGCCCCTGCACGCCGTCAACTTCGCCGGCGGGCTGCACCATGCCATGCCGGACCGGGCCTCGGGCTTCTGCGTCTACAACGACGCGGCCCTGGCCATCGCCCGGCTGCTGGAGCTGGGTGCCGAGCGGGTCGCCTATGTGGACATCGATGTGCACCACGGCGACGGAGTGCAGCAGATCTTCTGGAACGACCCCCGGGTGCTCACCGTCTCGCTGCACGAGACCCCCGCCACGCTCTTCCCGCAGACCGGCTGGGTGAGTGAGACCGGCGGTCCGGACGCCCCCGGCAGCGCCGTCAATGTGCCGCTGCCGCCCGGCACCGGGGACACCGGCTGGCTGCGCGCCTTCCACGCCACCGTGCCCGAGCTGCTCGCCGCCTTCCGTCCCCAGGTGCTGGTCTCCCAGCACGGCGCGGACACCCACGCCGAGGACCCGCTGGCCCATCTCGCGGTGTCACTGGACGCCCAGCGCGCCCTGGCGGTCTCCCTGCACGACCTCGCCCACCGGCACGCCGACGGCCGCTGGGTCGCACTGGGCGGCGGCGGATACGAGGTGGTGGAGGTGGTGCCCAGGATCTGGACCCATCTGACCGCCGTGGCCGCCGGCCGCCCCATCGACCCGGAGTCCGACACCCCGCCCGAGTGGCGCGCCGAGGTCTACCGCCGCACCCGCCGCCAGGCACCGCTGCGGATGACCGACGGCCGGCACCCCGTGCTCTGGCCGGACTTCGCGGAGAGCGGCTACGACCCGGCCGACCGGCTTGACCAGGCGATCCTGGCGGCCCGCCGGGAGTGCTTCCCCCTCCACGGCCTGCTGCCCTGAGTGCCGCGAGCCGACCGCCGTGCCGCACCCTGGCCGTGCCGCACCCTGGCCGTGCCGCACCCTGGCCCTGCCGCACCGGAGGTGTCCTGACGGCTCGCCGGCGCGCGCAGGCCGGACCGGCGCGCCGACCGGCGCATCGGCAGGCGCGCCCAGCCGCCGAATGCGCCCCCAGTGCTTCGGTGAGCACGGCGCGGGCCGCCCCGGCACCCATGGATGTCGACACGCTGCGCAACCGCACTGCTACCAGCCGTGGAGCGGTCACCTCATGCAATCGGCGGTGCCGCGACGGTAGCGAAGCCCCGGTATACCCCTCTTCCCACCCGTACCACCCGCAACTACTCTGGGGATACGCGTGCGCTGGCTTCAGTCACCGGAGGGGAAGCCGGTGCTCAGGGCATGCGAAAGGTCGGTGCTGACATGGCTTCTGGCGAGAGGCCTCTCAACGAGGTCAACTTCTTGACCGTGGCAGAGGTGGCCGCGGTGATGCGAGTGTCCAAGATGACCGTGTACCGATTGGTGCACAGCGGGGAGCTGCCCGCCATCCGGGTGGGCCGCTCCTTCAGGGTCCCCGAGCAGGCGGTCCACGACTATCTCCGAGAGTCCTACGTGGGGCGCGAGACCGCGTAGGAGGCCCGAGGCGCAGCGCATCCGGCTCAGCGGAAGGACCTGGCGCACCGCGTGTGTGCGACTCGATTACGGCGCGCGCGGTGCGGCAGGTAGGCTAGGGCTTCCGTCAGTCGTATTCGGACTCCAGAGCACCGCGCCGCGGTCGCGAGAGAGTCCCAGTGAGCGAGGGTTGTTCCGTGGGCTCTGTCATCAAGAAGCGCCGCAAGCGTATGGCCAAGAAGAAGCACCGCAAGCTGCTGAAGCGGACGCGTGTGCAGCGGCGCAACAAGAAGTAACAGCGCCCCGATCCACCGGACGCCCGCCCCGACCACGGTCGGGGCGGGCGTCGGCGCATTCCGGACCGCCCCCGGACACCCTCCGCTGTCATAGGATCACCCAGGCGTCATGCCGCCGACCGGGGTGATCGCGGCCACACGCTCATGCCGGGACATTGCCCGGCAACAACAAAGCGATACGGTGCGAGGACGGGCAGCGTTTTTCGGACGGGAGGGCTGGCGCCTTGGGGAAGGTCGTGCTCGTCACCGGAGTGGCCCGCCAGTTGGGGGCCCGGTTTGTCAGGGCGATCCGTCAGGAGCCCGATGTCGACCTGGTGGTCGGTGTCGACCTCCAGCCGCCCGTGCACGACCCGGATCCGCTTCAGGGCCCGGACCGGGCCGGCGCCGAGGGCAGGCGGGACCACGTCGCCGACTATGTCTTCGTGCGTGCCGACATCCGGCGGCCCGCGGTGGCGCGGGTGATCGCCGAGTACTCGGTGGACACCGTGGTCCATATGCATGTGAGCGCCACCCTGCTGGGGTCCGGCGGCCGGGGCACGGTCAAGGAGACCAACGTCATCGGCACCATGCAGCTGCTGGGCGCCTGTCAGAAGTCCCCCACCGTGCAGCGGCTGGTGGTCAAGTCCACTACCAGCGTCTACGGCTCCGCCCCTCGCGACCCCGCGGTCTTCTCCGAGCGGATGCAGCCCAGGGCGCTGCCCTCCGGCGGCTTCGCCAAGGACGCGGTCGAGGTCGAGGGCTATGTCCGCGGGTTCGCCCGCCGCCGCCCGGATGTGGCCGTCAGTGTGCTGAGGTTCGCCAACATCATCGGCCCCGCGGCGGACACCCCGCTCGCCGAGTACTTCTCGCTGCCGGTGCTGCCGACCGCGCTGGGTTACGACCCCCGCCTCCAGTTCGTCCACGAGGACGACGCGGTGGAGGTGCTGCGGCTCGCCTCCCTCGACGCCCGCCGCGGCACCACCAACAGTGGCACCTTCAACGTCGCGGGCGAGGGGGTACTGCTGCTCTCCCAGTGCGCCCGCAGGCTCGGCCGCCCCACCGTGCCGCTGCTGCTGCCGGCCATCAACTGGGTGGCCGGACTGGTGCGGCAGACCCGGATAGCGGACTTCTCACCGGAGCAGATCCGGCTGCTGACCCATGGCCGGGTGGTGGATGTGACGCAGCTTCACGAGACCTTCGGCTACCGCCCCCGCCGCACCACGGCCGAGGCCTTCGCCGACTTCGCCGCACATCGCGCACCCGGGCTGCTCCCGCCGGAGCGGCTCACCGTCGTCGCCGACCGGCTGGCCGGGCTGCTGCCCCCGGCCGGACGCTCGCACACCACGCAGCCGATGCCGCCGGGGCCCCTGGACCAGGCCGCTCCGGCGCCGGGCACATTGGAGCTGGACCTGCGATGAGCACCGCGAGGGAGTACCCCATGGGCGACGCCAAGGTCATCCCGATCGACTCCGCCCGCGGTGGCAGTGCGGCGCAGTCCTCCGGGGAGGAGACCGGGGGCCGTACCGGCGGCCGGCGGCAGTCGCCGCTGTCGGCGCTGCCCTCCCCGCCGCGGGGGGGCTCCCGGCGCGGTCCGGCCTCGCCGGCCGAGGAGGCCCCTGACCGGACGGCGGTCGTGGCCGGCCGGATCGCCGACTCGGTGGGCCAGGCCCTGGCCGGGCCGCTGGGCGGTGTCGCACAGCGACTGCTGGGCCGGGGCTGGGAGGGCCGGGCCGCCAACGGGCTGTCGTTTCTGCGCCGCCGGATCACCGGTGACTACGAGGTGGACGAGTTCGGCTTCGACCGGGAGCTCACCGAGGAGGTCTTCCTCTCACTGCTGCGCCCGCTCGCCGAGAAATACTTCAGGGTGGAGGTCCGCGGCGTCGAGAACATCCCCGCGGAGGGCGGGGTGCTGATCGTCGCCAACCACTCCGGTGTGGTGCCGCTGGACGCGCTGATGACCCATGTGGCCATCCACGACCACCACCCGGCGCACCGCCATCTGCGGATGCTCGCCGCCGACCTGGTGTTTGTGCTCCCCGGGGTCAATGAGCTGGCCCGCAAGGCCGGCCACACCCTGGCGTGCAACGAGGACGCACAGCGGCTGCTGGAGCGCGGCGAGGTGGTGGGCGTCTGGCCGGAGGGCTTCAAGGGCATCGGCAAGCCCTTCGGCGAGCGGTACAAGCTGCAGCGGTTCGGCCGGGGCGGCTTTGTGGCGTCCGCGCTGCGTGCGCAGGTGCCGATCGTGCCCTGCTCGATCGTGGGGGCCGAGGAGACCTATCCCATGATCGGCAACGCCAAGACCCTGGCCAGGCTGCTGGGCCTGCCCTATGTGCCGATCACCCCCACCTTCCCCTGGCTGGGGCCGCTGGGGGCGGTTCCGCTGCCCACCAAGTGGACGATTCAGTTCGGTGCGCCGATCGCCACCGACACCCACCCGCCGGAGTCCGCCGACGACCCGATGCTGGTCTTCAATCTGACCGACGAGGTACGGGAGACCATCCAGCACACCCTCTACCGGCTGCTGGTGCAGCGTCGCTCGGTCTTCTTCTGAGGAGACCCCGCCGGGCGAGCCGACGGGGGCGAGCCGAGGGGAACAGGCCGACGGGCCGCCGCCCGCGTGGTGCGGGCGGCGGCCCGTTGCCGCTGCAGGGTCAGCCCAGGTTGAGCCCCAGGCCCGGGAGCAGACCGGGGATCAGCGGAGGGACGGTGATACCGGGCTTGCCACTGGGGGAGGGGCTTCCCGCGGTGGTGGAGCCCGCCGTGGCGGTGCCGGTGCTGCCGGGCGTGGTGCCCCGGCCGGTGAGCCCGCCCGTGAGGCCGTCCACCAGACCGCCCACCCCGCCCGCCGGGGTGGAGCCGGGGGTCGGGGAGTCGGAGGGACCGGTCGGTGTGGCGCCGCTGGATGCGCGAGGTGATGCACCGTTGTCGTCGCCGGGTGCCTGGGTGTCCTGGGCGGTGCTGCTGCTGCCCGTACCGCTGCCGCCCCGGTGGTCGCCGTCGCCCGCCTTGCCGTTCCCGTCGCCGCCCTGTCGGGACGGGTCGAGGAAGTGCAGTGGCGCGACGTCCGCCGTTATGTCGTCGAGCAGCTGGGTCACCTGGGAGGCGACCGGGGCCAGCTGCTGGGGCAGCTGCCGCCGGAGTGCGGGCCACTGGTCGTCCTGGGAGCGGGCGAAGACGGCGAGCCTGCGCATCGGATCCAGCGACCCGTTGGAGCGGTAGACCGACCAGAGCAGCCTGCGGCCGCTGGTCCCCTCCGTATGCATGTCGGCCAGCGCCTTGCGGATCTGCTCCACGGTGGCCGGGCTGAGGATCGCCGAGGAGCCGCCGGCGCCGCCGGAGCGGACCACCAGCTGACGGGCCTCGGCCATCCGGGTGGAGGCCTGGTCCAGCAGCAGCGCACCGCGCTCGCTGTCGGATCCGGCCCAGTCCAGCTGCCAGCCCTCCAGGCTGCGCTTCATGCCGTACAGCGCATCGCCGGGCAGCGCCCCGGTGCTGGCCATCGCCACCCCGGCGAAGCCGCCCACGGCGATCCCGGCGGCCAGGCCGCCGGCCGCGAGCCGGCGGCCCCAGCGGGTGCGTGGCCGCAGCCGGGACGCGGCGCCGCCGACGGCCGCGGCCGCCCGATGGGCGCCGCGGCGCTGGGCGGGGACACCGGGTCCGTTGCCCTCGGCGACGGCCTGCTCGAAGGCGGCCACCAGCCGGGCCCGCTGCACCGTGCGCACCTCGGGGTCGAGGGCCGGTGCCGGGACCGCATGGGCGGCCAGTACATCACTGGTGGCCAGCAGTTCCGCCATGGCGGTGGAGTGGCCGCGGGCAGGGGCGTCGTCGACGCCTCCGTTCCGCCGGTCGGCGCTCTGGTGCGCCGTCAACGCCTCGGCGAAGGCCTTCGCCCGCCGGTGCTCAAGCACATTCGCTGTCACGGGTCGCACCTCCTCTCGTCGTTGTCGACACCCCGGCCGGTCGGACAGTTGCCCTCCGCCGCCCCGAACCACCCGTAGAGTGAGGCACCTCCGGGGCTGCCGATCGCGTCCGGAGGGAGACCGGACGGCCGGACGCCGCCCCGGTGGGTGCTTGCACGCTGGGCAACGAGCAGTGGCGGGCGTCGGTTACGCACGCCTGATCATGTGACCGCCGATTCATCCTGCCGTGGTCACCGGGCGTCGCTGGGCAGCAGCCGGGCCAGGGTGCGCACGGCCCGGTACTGGAGGGTCTTGATGGCGCCCTCGTTCTTGCCCATCATCCGTGCGGTCTCGGCCACCGAGAGGCCCTGCAGGAAGCGCAGCGTCACACACTCCCGCTGCTGGGGGTTGAGTTTGCGCACCGCCTCCAGCAGCGCCGCGTTGGAGAGCGACTCCAGCACCGACTCCTCGGGGCTGCGCTCGACCTCGTTGGCGTCGAGCATCTCCCCGGTGGTCACCTCCAGCCGGAAGCGGCTGGACTTGAAGTGGTCGGCCACCAGGTTGCGGGCGATGGTCACCAGCCAGGCGCCGAAGTCCCGGCCCTGCCAGGTGAAGGTGGAGATCCGCCGCAGGGCGCGCAGGAAGGTCTCACTGGTGAGGTCCTCGGCGGTGGCCCTGCCGCCGACGCGGTAGTAGATGTAGCGGTAGACCGTGTCGGAGTAGTGGTCGTAGAGCCTGCCGAAGGCCTCGCTCTCACCGGCCTGGGCCCGCTCGACCAGCTCCATCACCGGGTTGTGCTCCGATTCGGCCGGGGCCTGGCGGGAGCGGTGGCCGGGAGCCGTCCGCGGGCCCGGTGCGGTGCGGGCGCGGGTGCCGGGGGCGGTGCCGCTGCGGAGAGCGGTGCCGGCGGGCAGCAGCACCGGGGTGGCGGGGAGCAGCTGGTCCCGGACCAGGGTGCGCAGCAGGTCCAGCCCGGTGGCTCCGCAGGCGTCGTAGGGAGCGGGCGCGTCGTTCCGGACGTGTGGGTACACGGGACTCCCAGTGGCAGAACTGTATGCGTGCAGTGCGGGACCGCTCACCCACCGTGGTGACGTATGGGCTCCGGCGTGCGTCTGACGAGGATAACGCTTTGTGCAAGCACCGCTACACGGTGTCGTCAAAGTGGTCGCTTGAGTCTCTTCTGTTGCAGCCTGGTAGCTGAAAGTGTTCAGAGAGTCCGACAGGTGAGCGTCCTTCGGTGATTCGAAGTGAACGCTGGGTGACCGAATTTTTTGGCGAACGGGCGGCTTTCCCCGCTTCTCGGCGGTGTAACCCCCGAATTTCCGGCCTCGGTGAGCGATCGGATCCGGTCACGCCGTCGCGCCCGCAACCCTGCATCGACCTTTGATGTGCGGGGGTGGGTGGACGGAACGGTCGGAGACGCGGCGGGCCGCCTGGGCGGCCGGGTGCTCCGGCAGCCGCCCGGGCGCGCCGGGCCGGGCACGGGAGGCCGGGCACGGGGGCCCCGGCTCCTGCTGGGAAGGGCCGGGCGCAGACGGCCGGGTACGGCGCCGTCCGGCCGGGCGGGCAGCCCGCCGCTGTGCGGCCGTGCGGGTCAGCGGCGCCTGCGGTAGAGAGCCAGCGCGGCCGCGGTGCCGCCCGCGGCGGCGCCCAGGCCGGCCGCGGCGGGGATGCCGACCTTGGCGGCCTTGCGGCCGGTCCGGAAGTCCCTGACCCGCCACCCCTCGGCCCGGGCGTGGCGGCGCAGCGCGGTGTCCGGGTTGATCACATAGGGGTACCCCACCAGCGACAGCATCGGGATGTCATTGGACGAGTCGCTGTACGCCGCGCAGCGCTCCAGCTCCAGGCCCTCCCGCCGGGCCAGCGCCCGCACCGCCGCGGCCTTGGCCGGGCCGTGCAGGGGCTCGCCCACCAGCCTGCCGGTGTAGACGCCGTCGACCGCCTCCGCGACGGTGCCCAGCGCGCCGGTCATGCCGAGCCGCCGGGCGATGATCCGCGCCGCCTCCTGCGGGGCGGCGGTCACCAGCCAGGTCCGCTGGCCCGCGTCCAGGTGCATCTGCACCAGTGCGCGGGTGCCGGGCCAGATCTTGTCGGCCATGACCTCTTCGAAGATCTCCTCGCAGATCACCTCGAGGTCGTCGACCCGCTTGCCCTCCACTATCCCCAGCGCGGTGTCCTGGGCCTCGGCCATGTGGCCCGGGTCCTCCGCGCCGTGCAGCCGGAACCAGGCCTGCTGCCAGACGAAGCGGGCCACGTCGCGGTGGGTGAAGAACTGCCGCTTGTAGAGGCCGAGGCCCAGATAGAAGATCGCGGCGCCCTGCAGCAGGGTGTTGTCGCAGTCGAAGAAGGCGGCCGCGCGCGGATCGCCCGCGGCGGGCGGCTGCTCGGCCGTCCGGTCGGCGCCGGGACCGGGCTTCTCGGCCCTCGTCCCCTTCTCCCGGTCCAGGAAGGGCAGCCCGCGCCGCCGCGCCGGCGCATCGGCGGAATCCTGCCGCTGCCGCTCGTCGGCGGTCGCGGCGGAGTGCGCCGCATCGGCGGCGGCCTCGCCTGCCAGCACGGTCCGCTCGGTGACGGATCGCTTCCTGTGGGTGAGCCTTCGCAGCGCAGCCATAGGGCGAGCATAGCCAGACAGACCGGGCAGACCGTGTCGCGGAGGTGCAGGCCGGGTCAACAGCGCGCGTCGGCGGTGTTACGCAGGTGGTGGGGCGGTTGCCGCCGTGGGGCGGGGTGGTGAAGGACACATCGCGCGAGGTGCCCCACGACGGCTGTGCCCACGCCTCGCCCGGGAGCAGAATGGCCGGGTGAGTCCACTGCTGCGCCGAACCGAACGGCCCGACCCCGCAGACCGCACCGTGACCCTGGTCGGCAAGCCGGGCTGCCATCTGTGCGACGAGGCCCGGGAGGTGATCCGCCGGGTCACCGGCGAACTCGGCGCCGCCTTCGAGGAGCTGGACATCACCCGGGACGAGGAGCTGTACCGCCAGTACTGGGAGCAGATCCCGGTCACCCTGATCGACGGACGCCAGCACGACTTCTGGCGGGTCGACGAGAAACGACTGCGCAGCGCACTGGTTCGCTGACCCGCCGTGCAGGTCTCGCCGTCGGCTTGTCGAATGTCCAGTTCGTCGGCTTACCATCTTAGGGTTTTAGGCCAATCGGGGGGTCGACCGGAGGAGAGAACCCGTGCTGCTCGGCCGACTCCAGGGGGCGTCCACCGCACCCCGCCCGGAGGCGGCCGCCACGACCCGCACCGCCGCGACCGGATATGCGGTGGTGGACGTGGAGGCCACCGGGCGCAGCCCGTGGCGGCACCGGGTGGTGGAGGTCGGGGTCGTCGTACTGGACCGCTTCCTGCGGGCCGAGGCCGAGTTCACCACGCTGCTGGACCCCGGCGGTCCGGTGGGCCCCACCCATGTGCACCGGATCACCCAGGACGAGGTGGCGGGCGCCCCCCGCTTCGGCGAGGTCGCCCCGCACCTGCTGGAGCTGCTGTCGGGCCGGCTGCTGGTGGGCCACCACGTCAGCTGCGACCATGCGTTCCTGGAGCGCGAGTTCGCCCGCATCGGCGTGGCGCTGCCCCCGGTCCCCACCCTGTGCACCATGCGGCTGGCCCGCGACCGCCTGCCCGCCGCGGGCGGCTTCGGCCTGCGTGCCTGTGCGGAGGCGGCCGGGCTGCCCCCGTACGCGGCGCACACCGCGCTGGGCGACGCCCGCACCACGGCGGATCTGCTGCGGCACTGCGCCTCCGGGCACCCCGGTCGCGCCACCCGCAGCGAGGAGTGGACGCGAGCGCTGCGCGAGGCGACTGTGCTGGACTGGCCGAGCCTGGCGCCGGGCTCCGCACCGCTGCTGCGCCGCCGTGCCGGGCGGGCGAACGCCCCGGCGCCGCTCCCGGTTCCGGGCCCGTCGGGAGGTGCGGCGTGATGCGCGTCACTGTTCGGGGACAAATCGGACACCATCTTTGTGCACACGTTCACAAACGCATAGCCTGGCTGCCAAAGCCCAGCTTCACCCTCGGGAGCATCGTGGCAACTGGCCGACCCACACACCCTGCCGACCGGGGCCGCCCGGCCAACCGTGGCCGAGGCATCCCGGAGGCCACGGTTGCGCGGCTGCCGCTCTATCTGCGCGCGCTGACCGCGCTCTCGGAGCGCTCCGTACCCACGGTCTCCTCCGAGGAGCTCGCCGCCGCCGCCGGAGTGAACTCCGCCAAGCTGCGGAAGGACTTCTCCTACCTCGGCTCCTACGGGACCCGCGGGGTCGGCTACGACGTCGAGTACCTCGTGTACCAGATCTCCCGCGAGCTGGGCCTCACCCAGGACTGGCCCGTGGTGATCGTCGGTATCGGAAATCTGGGCCATGCGCTGGCCAACTACGGAGGCTTCGCGTCCCGCGGCTTCCGGGTGGCGGCGCTGCTGGACGCCGACCCCGCCGTGGTGGGCTCCAGCGCGGCGGGCCTCCCGGTCCGCCACATGGACGAGCTGGAGCAGATCGCAGAGGAGGAGCAGGTGTCGATCGGCGTCATCACCACGCCTCCCGGCGCCGCCCAGCAGGTCTGCGACCGGCTGGTCGCGGCGGGGGTCACCTCCATTCTGAACTTCGCCCCCACCGTGCTGTCGGTCCCCGACGGCGTGGACGTGCGCAAGGTCGACCTCTCCATAGAGCTGCAGATCCTGGCCTTCCACGAGCAGCGCAAGTCGGGCGAGGACGGTGCGGAGCAGTCCGTCACCGGGCCCACGCCCAAGGCCGCCACCAAGCTGCGCCGAGCCCCGTCGTCCGGGACGGACGGGGAGTTCCCCGCCGTGATGCCGGCATGAGCCTCCTCGTCGTCGGACTCAGCCACCGCACCACACCCGTCGGGGTCCTGGAGCGGGCCGCCCTCACCGGTGACGCCCGCCCCCGGCTGCTGCACGCCTCGGCCGCCTCCGCCACCGTCGCCGAGGCCGCCCTGCTGTCCACCTGCAACCGGATCGAGCTCTACGCCGACGTGGACAAGTTCCACGCCGGGGTCGCCGAGCTCTCCGGTCTGCTCGCCGAGCACAGCGGCGTCAGCCTGGAGGAACTCACCGCGCACCTCTATGTCCACTACGAGGACCGCGCCGTGCACCATCTCTTCTCGGTGGCGTGCGGGCTGGACTCGATGGTGGTCGGCGAGGGCCAGATCCTCGGGCAGATCCGCGATGCCCTCTCGCTCGCGCAGGAGGAGCACACCGCTGCCCGCGGCCTCAATGAGCTCTTCCAGCAGGCACTGCGGGTCGGCAAGCGCGCCCACAGCGAGACCGGCATCGACAAGGCCGGCCAGTCACTGGTCACCTTCGGCCTGGAGCAGGTCGCCGCCGCCATCGGCCCGGTCGCCGGCAAGCGGGTCCTGGTGGTCGGCGCCGGCTCGATGAGCTCGCTCGCCGCCGCGACCCTGGACCGCGCCGGCGTCGCCGACCTGGCGATCGCCAACCGCACCCCGGAGCGTGCCGAGCGGCTCGCCGCGGGCCTGGGCGCCCGTACGGTCCCCTTCGACAAGGTCGCCGAGGCGATGGCCGACGCCGATCTGGTGGTCTCCTGCACCGGAGCCGCCGGGCTGGTCATCGACGCCGGGCAGGTACGCGCCGCCGTACGCGCCCGGGGCGCCCTCGACGGCGCGGGTCCGCTGGCGCTGCTGGACCTCGCGATGCCGCGCGATGTGGACGCCGAGGTGCACAGCGTGCCCGGTGCCCACCTGGTCGACATCGAGAGCCTCGCCGCGGCCGCCGCCGACCGCCACGGCGCGGTCGACGTCGACGCGGTGCGCGGCATCGTGGCGCACGAGGTCGAGGCCTTCGGCGCCGCCCAGCGCGCCGCCCGGATCACCCCGACCGTGGTCGCGCTGCGCACCATGGCCTCGGATGTGGTGCTGAGCGAGCTGGAGCGGCTGGACGGCCGGCTCCCCGATCTCGACCCGCGCTCCCGCGCCGAGATCGCGCAGACCGTACGCAGGGTCGTCGACAAGCTGCTGCACGCCCCGACCGTACGGGTCAAGCAGCTGGCCGGAGAGCCGGGCGGGGCGAACTACGCCGAGGCGCTGCGGGAGCTCTTCGATCTTGACCCATCGGCCGTCGAGGCCGTGTCGGGCGCCCCGAAGCAGGCGGCCGGACCGCGGGCCGCCGGGGCGCAGGTCGCTGCCGCGAGGGGCGACGTCCGATGAACCACCACCCAGGCAACCAGCACGACCGGGACGATCATGTCATGAATGGTCAACTTCGCACTACCCCAGGCGAGTTGAAGCAGAAGACGCTGAGGCTGGGCACCCGCCGCAGCGCACTGGCGACGGCCCAGTCGGGCATGGTCGCCGAGCAGGTCGCCGAGCTCACCGGCCACCCCGTCGAGCTGGTGGAGATCACCACCTACGGGGACACCTCCCGTGAGCACCTGGCGCAGATCGGCGGCACCGGGGTCTTTGTCTCCGCCCTCCGCGACGCCCTGCTCGACGGCCGGATCGACCTCGCCGTGCACTCCCTCAAGGATCTGCCCACCGCGGATCCGGCCGGTCTGCTGCTCGCCGCGGTCCCCCAGCGCGAGGACGCCCGCGACGCTCTGGTCGCCCGCGACGGCCTCACCCTGGAGGAGCTCGTCGAGAAGTGCGTCGCCCACGGCGACGGCCGCCCGGCCCGGATAGGCACCGGCGCACCGCGCCGCATGGCGCAGCTCAACGCCTACGCCGCGGCACACGGCCTGGCCGTCGAGACCGTCCCGATCCGCGGCAATGTCGACACCCGCATCGGCTATGTCCACTCGGGCGAGCTCGACGCCGTCGTCCTGGCCGCGGCCGGCCTCAGCCGCCTCGGCCGCCTCTCCGAGGCCACCCAGCTGCTCGGGTTCGACCTGATGCTGCCCGCCCCCGGCCAGGGGGCGCTGGCGGTGGAGTGCGCCGCGCACGACACGCGGCTCGCCGCCGCCCTTGCCGCGCTCGACCACCGGCCCACCCGGGCCGCGGTCACCGCGGAGCGAGCCCTGCTCGCCGCCCTGGAGGCCGGCTGCTCCGCCCCCGTGGGCGCGCTGGCCACCGTGCTCGGGACCGACGGTCCTGCCACCGAACTGCGGCTGGAGGGTGTGGTCGGCACCCCCGACGGGACCACCCTGCTGCAGATGTCCACCACCGGTCCGATCGCTCTGGACGAGACCTTCGAGCAGCAGGCGGCGGCCCTCGGCCGCGACCTCGCCGCCCGGATGCTCGCCCGGGGCGCGGCCGGTCTGATGGGGGAGCGAGACCTGTGAGCCCCACCGCCAACACCGACGCCAACGGTCTTCGCAAGGCCGTTCCCAGCGGATCCGCCGGACGCTGCACCTTCCTCGGCGCCGGGCCGGGAGACCCCGGGCTGCTGACCCTCCGTGCGGTCGAGGTGCTGGCGTCGGCCGACGTCCTGGTCGCCGACCCGCTCACCGCGGCAGCCGTGCGCACCCACTGCCCCGAGGGCGTCGAGGTGTACACACCCGGCGGCACCGCGGGCGACGCCGACCCGGTGGACGCCACCGCGGACACCGCCGACTGGGGCGCCGCCGCGCTGGCCAAGGTGGTCTCCACCGCCGTCAAGGCCGGCAAGCACGTGGTCCGCACCGTCGACGGCGACCCCGGCCTGGACGGCCGGGCCGCCGAGGAGATGCTGGTCTGCGCCAAGGACCGGATCCCCTTCGAGGTCGTCCCCGGCGTCGCCCAGTCGGTCGGCGTGCCCGCGTACGCCGGAGTGCCGCTGCGCGGCACCCGTGGGGCCGACGTCCGCTTCGTGGACGCCGCCACCCTGGACCCGCAGGGCTGGACCGACCTGGGCGGCAGCGACGCCACCCTGGTGGTCCGCACCACCCTGGGCCAGCTGCCGGCCGCCGCGACCGCCCTGGTCGCCCAGGGCCGCAAGCCGGACTCCGCCCTCTGCGCCACCCTCGGCGGCACCACCACCCGGCAGCGCACCTTCACCGCGACGCTGGCCACCATCGCCGCCGAGCTGAAGAGCGCCAAGGTGCTGCCCTCCCCGGTCTCCGCACCGGTCGACCCGCAGACCCCGGTGATAGCCGTGGTGGGCGAGCAGGTCTCGATGCGCGACTCGCTCTCCTGGTTCGAGACCAAGCCGCTCTTCGGCTGGAACGTCCTGGTCCCCCGGACCAAGGACCAGGCGGCCTCGCTCTCCGACCAGCTGCGCTCCTACGGCGCGGTCCCGCAGGAGGTGCCCACCATCGCGGTGGAGCCGCCGCGCACCCCGCAGCAGATGGAGCGGGCCATCAAGGGCCTGGTCACCGGCCGCTACGAGTGGATCGCCTTCACCTCGGTCAACGCCGTGCGTGCGGTCCGCGAGAAGTTCGAGGAGTACGGGCTGGACGCCCGTGCCTTCGCCGGGATCAAGGTCGCCGCGGTCGGCGAGACCACCGCGCAGTCCCTGATCGACTTCGGCGTCAAGCCGGACCTGATGCCGTCCGGTGAGCAGTCCGCCGCCGGACTGCTGGAGGACTGGCCGCCGTACGACCCGGTCTTCGACCCGATCGACAGGGTGCTGCTGCCCCGTGCCGACATCGCCACCGAGACTCTGGTGGCCGGACTCATCGACCTGGGCTGGGAGGTGGACGACGTCACGGCCTACCGCACCGTGCGCGCCTCGCCGCCGCCCGCCGAGACCCGGGAGGCGATCAAGGGCGGCGGCTTCGACGCAGTGCTCTTCACCTCCTCCTCCACCGTGCGGAACCTGGTCGGCATCGCCGGCAAGCCGCACAATGTCACCGTCATCGCCTGCATCGGCCCCGCCACCGCCAAGACCGCCGAGGAGCACGGCCTGCGGGTCGACGTGCTCTCCCCGGCGCCCTCGGCCGCGGCGCTCGCCGAGGCTCTGGCCGAGTTCGGAGCGGCCCGCCGCGACGCCGCCCTGGAGGCCGGCGAGCAGGTGTACCGGCCGAGCGAGCGCCGTCCGGGCTCCCGCAGGAAGGCCCGCTGATGGGCCCGCGAAGGGCCCGCTGAAAGGCAGTCACACGCCATGACCGGTTTCCCCCTCCACCGCCCCCGCCGACTGCGCACCACCCCCGCGGTGCGCCGCCTGGTCGCCGAGACCCGGCTGCACCCGGCTCAGCTGATCCTCCCCGCCTTCGTGCGGGAGGGCATCAGCGAGCCGGTGCCGATCAGCTCCATGCCCGGCGTCGTCCAGCACACCCGCGACACCCTGCGCAAGGCGGCGGTGGAGGCGGCGGAGGCGGGGATCGGCGGCATCATGCTGTTCGGCGTCCCGGCCGTGCAGGACGCCGTCGGCTCCGAGGGCACCAACCCTGACGGCATCCTCCAGCAGGCGATCCGCGATGTGGTTGCCGAGGTCGGCGACCGGCTGGTGGTCATGTCCGACCTCTGCCTGGACGAGTTCACCGACCACGGCCACTGCGGGGTGCTGGCGCCCGACGGCAGCGTGGACAACGACGCCACCCTGGAGCGCTACGCCGAGATGGCCGTGGTCCAGGCCGACGCCGGGGTCCACATGGTCGGCCCGTCCGGGATGATGGACGGTCAGATCGGTGTGGTCCGGGAGGCGCTGGACGGCGCCGGACACCAGGACGTCGCGGTGCTCGCCTACACCGCCAAGTACGCCTCCGGCTTCTTCGGCCCCTTCCGGGAGGCGGTGGGCTCCTCGCTCAAGGGCGACCGCAAGAGCTACCAGCAGGACCCGGCCAACGCCCGTGAGGCACTGCGCGAGCTGGAGCTGGACCTCGCCGAGGGCGCCGACCTGGTGATGGTCAAGCCCGCCATGGCCTACCTGGACATCCTGCGGCAGGTGGCCGACGCCTCCCCGGTGCCGGTCGCCGCGTACCAGGTCTCCGGTGAGTACGCGATGGTGGAGGCCGCCGCCGCCAACGGCTGGATCGAACGCGAACGCGTGATCATGGAGACCCTGACCTCCATCCAGCGGGCCGGCGCCGAGCAGATCCTCACCTACTGGGCCGTCGAGGCCGCCCGCACCCTGCGGCAGCAGTGACCGCTGACGCCCGAGGGGCCGGCTCCCGTGCTGGGAGTCGGCCCCTCGGGCGTCAGCCGGTCCTGCCGGGGGTCAGCCCCGCAACAGGCCGAAGACCTGGCCGAGCACCGGCAGGTCCTTCAGGCCGCCGCCGCCGCTCAGCGGCGCGGTCAGCGGAAGGGTGCTGAGCGCCCCGGTGGCGCCGTTGGGGGTCTTGGGCTGCACGGCGACGCCGTTGGTGAGCGGGTCCGCCCCCGAGTTCGCCCACGGGTCCAGTCGCAGGTCCGTGACCGGACGCAGTGCGGTGCCCGTGGTCTTGGTCAGGGTGCCCAGCGCCGCCTTGGTGTCCAGCGGCTGCAGCGCCGCCTCCGGTGCCCGGGTCGCACCGGTCGGCGCTGCGGAGCCGACCGGCAGCGCTTCGGCGGCGACGGCGGGCGTCTGCACGGCCAGCGCGCCGAGTACGGCGGCTCCGGCGGCGGCCACGGCGCGGCCTCCCGCACGGGACAGGATCTTCATGGCTGTTGTCCTCTCCGGGTACTGATTATGGCGCTGCCCCTCGGGCTCTCGGGCTCCGAGGGGCAGCGCCTGAAGGTTCCGACTGGGTCAGCGGTCGCCACCGAAGTCGTTGCCACGGCCGTGGAAGCCGCCGCCGCCACCCTGCGAGCCGCCACCGGCGTTCTCGCCACCGAACTCGTGGCCACGGCTGATGTGACGGGTGAAGTCGCCCGCGGCGTTGATGCAGGTGTTGCCGAACGCCGGGTTGAGGATGCCGACCAGGTTGAGCGAGTTGCCGCAGACGTTGACCGGGATGGAGACCGGAACCTGGACGACGTTGCCGGAGACGACACCCGGGCTGCCGACCGCGGCGGCCTCGGCGTCGGCACCCTGGGCGGCGGCGGCGGCGGCGCCGCCCACGATCACACCGAGGGAGGCGGCGGAGACAAAAACGGCCTTCTTGATGTTGCGCATGGAAAAATCTCCTGGATCAGGTGGGATTACCGCCCGCGCCGGGGGCCGGACGGAGAACTCGGGGGCTGGGTCAGCCGACGTTGGCGCAGGTGTTGCCGAACGTCGGGTTGAGCAGCGCCAGAATGTTGATGCCGTTGCCGCACAGGTTGATCGGAATGTTGATCGGAACCTGGATCACGTTGCCGGACAGCACACCGGGGGATCCGACCGCTGCCGCCTCGGCGTTGCTGCTGGCAGACGCCGCGGTGGCACCGGCCAGAATCATTCCGGAGGCCGCGACCGTAACAACGGCAGCCTTCTTGAAAGATCGCATGGTGGGAATTCCTCCGTCTTTCTGCCCGACCGTACGACGGCGGGCGACATACGAACGAGAATGCACCCCCCTGGGATGCGGGTTTTTCGCTGTGATCACCCTTGCGGCCCAATAGGGCGATGCTCCGCCAAGGCGCAAGCAGGGATGATCGGACGATCACACGCCGTCCCCAGAGAAGTTTGGGCACATGCTGCGATGCCTCGCATGTCGAGGCGGTCCTGCGGGTGGAGATCCACCTCTTCGGGAGCGGATCGATGGGACGTCAGCTGGCAGTGCGGACGCCCGTCCGGGCCTTGGTGTGCTTCGTCAGCGGCTTATTGACGGACAGTTCGGCAAGGGCCGATCTGACGGTGTGGTGCATGACTTGGTCTCTCCCGAGGTGGTGAATCAAGGACCTCGGGCTGAAGAACGAGCCATCGGCCGCCGGGGAACGGCCGGTGCCCCGGCGATCACCCGGATGGGCGGCAGTGCGGCGCCGATTGCTGCCTGCGAGTGAATCGGCGACCTCGGGCATGCCTTTGCCGGGAAGGCGTCGTTGCTCAGAGGGAACGCCCAGTGCGTCCGGTTCGACATACAAGAGCACTAAGGAGATACCAATGAACGCGCCCAAGAAGGCGGCTGCCGCTTCCCTTGCCGCCGTCGGCCTGATCGCTGCGGGTGCGGGTTCCGCCATGGCGAGCTCGAACGCCGGGGCTGCCGCGATCGGCTCGCCCGGTGTTGTCTCCGGCAACGTTGTCCAGATGCCGGTCAACATCCCGGTCAACGTCTGCGGCAACACCGTCAACATCTTCCTCGCTGCCGTCAACCCGGCCTTCGGCAACACCTGCGTCAACGCCGGCTGACCGACTGCTGCGAGCCGCCGTCATCCGCCGACCTCCCAGGGCGGCTGACGGCGGTTCTCTGCTGTCCCGGTGCCGCCGTGGCGCCGGGCGCATTTCTGTCGTGTCCATTGACGCCGACCCGGGCTGGTGCTTCCATCGTCACCGCCCTGGAGCAACGGCCGTGTTGCGGCCGCTCCGGTATCCGCGGATCGCGTGAGCCGGCTCCCCACCACCCCGGGAAGGTTGTGCCATGCCCGCGATACGTTGTCTGACAACGTTGTCTTCGAGAACTCCCGTCGTCGGTCCCAGGAATCTGCTGACCCTCCTGGTGGCCGCGCTGCTGGCGGTGGCCGGAGTGGCCGCTCTCCGGCCGGACGCCGCCTCGGCCGCCGTGCCCAGCGGCTTTGTCACCCGCTGCGGCATCCACTTCTGCCTGGACGGCCGGACGTACTACGTCGCCGGCGCCAACACCTACGACCTCTTCACCTACGGCAGCGGCTCGGGCGACACCGAGACGCAGTACATGGACAAGTCCAGGATCGACGCCCAGTTCGCCAGTCTGCAGGCCGACAAGGTGGGCGTGGTGCGGCTGTGGATGTTCAGCCATGAGTCCTGGCACGGCTTCGAGCCGTCCAAGGGTGTCTACAACGAGCAGGAGTTCGCCCAGTTCGACTACATCATCCAGTCGGCCAAGGCACACGGAATCAGGCTGCTCCCGGTCTTCGAGAACTACTGGGAGGCCTATGGAGGCATCGACACCCGGTTGTCCTGGGAGGGACTGTCCGGCGGCCAGCCCGGCCGGGCGGCGTTCTTCGACAAGACCCGCTGCCCCGGCTGCTTCACCTCGTACAAGAACTACATCAGCTATGCGCTCAACCGCACCAACCACTACAGCGGGGTCAAGTACAAGGACGACCCGACCATCTTCGCCTGGGAGTTGATGAACGAGCCGCGCTACCAGGACCAGAGCACCGCGGAGAACGCCGGCGGCACCACGCTGCGCGCCTGGGTGGACGAGATGGGCGCCTATGTGAAGTCCATCGACCCCAACCACATGCTGGACGCCGGACTGGAGGGCCACGGCACCAAGTACGGTTTCGGCGGCGACGAGGGCAACCCCTTTGTGTACGTCCAGGAGTCGCCGTACATCGACTTCACCTCCGCTCACCCCTACACCACGGAGGAGTGGGCCAATCTCTCGCTCGACCAGACGAAGGCGCTCATCCGGTCGTGGATCAGCGACTCCCACAATGTGGTCGGCAAGCCTTTCTTCATGGGCGAGTTCAATGTGAAGAACGTCGACCGCTCGACCTGGTGGAGCGGGATCTACTCGGACTTTGAAGCCGCGGACGGCGACGGCAGCGCCTTCTGGTGGTACATGGACCGGCAGGTGGACCCCACCTACGGGGTGATGGCCGGGGCGCCTGAACTGGCGGTGTTCCGGGCGCATTCCGAGCGGATGGCCGCCAAGAGCGGCGGCACCGCGACCACGCCGCCGACCACGCCGCCCCCGACCACGGCGCCCCCGACCACCACGCCCCCGACCACGGCGCCCCCGACCAGCACGCCGCCGACCAGCACGCCCCCGACCTCGACCGGCTGCGTGGTGACCTACAAGCTGTCGGACTGGGGTACCAGCTTCAACGCCGATGTCACGGTCAAGAACAACGGCAGCAGCGCGATCAACGGCTGGACACTGGTCTTCTCCTTCCCCGCGGGCCAGACCATCAACTCCATCTGGAACGCCAAGGCCACCCAGAGCGGCAAGCAGGTCACCGTCACCAACGAGGCCTGGACGGGCAGCATCGCCGCCGGCGCCACGGTGAACTTCGGCCTCAACGGCGGCTCCTCGCCCGGCACCAACGGCGTCCCCACCGCCTTCACCCTGAACGGGGCCGGCTGCTCCCTCGGTTGAGCGGATCCCCACCACCCGGGGAGCCGGCGGATCCTGGCCCGGCGAAACAGCGACTCGGCCGACCACGACAACGGCACCCGTATGTGGAGAGAGGTGCCGGACACCTGAGAGGGCGTCACACAAGAACGGTGCAGCCTCCCCGCGCCAGCTCGGCCAGCAGGCGCGGGGAGGCATCCAGGTCGTTCCACCGCAGATCCAGCTTCTCCAGCGAGGGGAGCCCCACCACCCAGTCGGGCAGCTCGGTGATCCGATTGCTGCGCAGATCCAGCCGCCGCAGCAGGGGCAGTCCGGCCAGCGGTTCCGGCACCCGGGTCAGCGCGTTCTCCCGCAGCTCCAGCTCCCTGAGTTCACGCAGCCCGGCCAGGGACGCGGGCAGCCCGGTCAGGGCGTTGCCGCGCAGCCACAGCTCTCGCAGCCGGCTCAGCCGGCCGACCGACTCCGGCAGTCCGGCCAGCCGGTTGTGCTGGGCCCGCAGTTCGACCAGCCCGGCCATGCCGCCGATCTCCTCCGGGAGCCCGGTCAGCCGGTTGCCGCCCACGTTGAGGTAGCGCAGACCGGACAGCCCGCCGAGTGCGGCGGGCAGCTCCGTCAGCCGGTTGTCGTGCAGATAGAGGCAGTCGGTGAGCGCCGTCAGCAGGCCCAGCTCCTCGGGCACGGCGGTCAGCGCGTTGTGCCCGAGATCCAGTGTCCGCAGCCGGCTCAGCCGACCGATCCCGGCGGGCAGTGCGGTGAGCCCGGTCTCGGCCAGGATCAGCACCTCCAGCTCGGCTGCCGCCTGCCAGACCGCCTCGGGGACGGTCCCCAGGGGCTGCCGCCAGAAGTTCAGCCGTGTGGCCATGCATGCACCGTCCAGGGTTCTGCGACCGGCGCGGGGCCGGTCGGAGGGTCAGCTCGGACTGCGCACCGCCATCAGCAGTCCGCTCGCCCAGTCGAGGCGCACCGTGCGCAGATCCCGGCGGCTCTCCAGCGCGGTCAGCAGCTGCTCCACGGCCGTGAGGTGGCCCGCCGGCCAGCCGGGCTGCGGGCGGAGGTCGTCGACCAGATAGGTCCCCCCGGGTGCGACCAGCTCCAGGGCCTGGTCGAGGTGGGTGAACTTGCCGGGCCAGGTGTCGGCGAAGATCAGGTCGAAGGGTTCGCCGCGGTACTTCTCCAGCCATGTCCCGGCGTCCCCGGTCACCCAGTCCACCCTGGGGTCGTCCGCCAGCTGCTCCCGGGCGACCGTCTGGACGGCTTGGTCGAGCTCCACGGTGACCAGCCGGGAGGCCGGGTCCATCCCGTTCAGCAGCCATGCGGTGCCCTCGCCGGCACCGGTGCCGAGCTCCAGGATCCGGCCGCCGGGACGGGCGCCGGCGAGCACGGTCAGCAGGCTGCCGGTGCGCCCCTCGCAGGACATGGTGAAACCGGCGTCACGGGCGGCGGCGCGAAGCGCGGGCAGGGCGGCCGGGAGCCGGCTCGGGGTGTCGTCCACGGCAGCAGGATGCCCGGGGCGGGTCCGCGGCGCGAGCAGATTTCCGTACAGCGGTGGTCCCTTGGCGCCCCGGCGAGGACCGGCGGACAGCGGGTCAGGGGAGGCCGCGGGCGAGGGGAGCCGACCGGGCTGCCGGGCCCGCCCGGGGCTGCGGCAGCGGGGACGGCGGAGCGGCCCGGCGGAACCGGCGGGCTTGGCGCGGCTGCCCTGCGCCGAGGGTCCGCAGGGCTGACCCGTGGCGCCGTACGGCGGCCGGACGGGACGGGCGGTCTCCCGCCGCCGTCAGGGCCGCGCCGCGGCAGCGGGCGCCCGGGTCAGGGCCAGACCAGGCAGAAGAGCTGGTGGCCCGCGTCATGCAGGCGGTTGGCGAAGTCCTGCCACTCGTGGAGCATCTTGTAGATGACGAAGGCGTCGCGCGGGCCGCGCCGGTCGGGGACGGTGGACCAGATGAAGGCGGCGGCGCCCAGCTCGGTCTCGTCGGCCTTGCGGAGCGGTTCGACCACGCTGGACGGGAGCTGGACCACGGCGTAGTCGGGGTGCAGGACCACCAGCTCCAGGGGCGGGACCTGGTGCAGGGGGACGCCCTTGATGCCGGTGAGGACCATGGCGCTCATGGTCTCCGGCTTGATCTTGGTTGAGAGATGCCGGCCCACGGCGTCCTCGCGCTCGTAGGCGCGCTCCTCCGCCTCGATGCGCTCCTCGGCGCCGATCAGGTCGCCGAGGCGGCCCAGGGTGCCCAGCTCCCCGGCGTCGAGCCCGAGTCCGTCGCGGCCGAGTGCGGTGGGCACACGGGCGGCCGTGGCACGGTCGGGCGCGCCGAAGTACTTGTAGGTCACCCCCACGCGGCCACCACCTCCCCTTCCTCTCCCCGCCGAATCGGCGGCCCTCCGGGAGGGCCCCGCAGTCCCCTCGGAGTCGTCACGCTCGGACACTCGGACCATCCTCACCGGAATACGCCGAAACCGACAGACTAGGCGCTGCGGCCCGCCCGCTCAGCGGTACCGCAAGATGCACCCCGATCATCGTTCCAGATGATCGGGCAGGACATGCCGGTGGGGAGGACACGATTTGAGACCATGTCCTGTGTGAGCTACCCCTACGAAGCCCCAGTGTCCCAGACGTGGTTCGAGCGCGCCTCCATCGTCACCCCAGGCGGGGTCAACTCGCCGGTGCGTGCCTTCAAGGCCGTGGGCGGTACGCCCCGGTTCATGGTGTCCGGTACCGGTCCGTACCTCACCGACGCCGACGGTCGGCAGTATGTCGACCTGGTCTGCTCGTGGGGACCGATGATTCTCGGCCATTCCCACCCCGCCGTTCAGGAGGCCGTGCAGGCGGCCGTCGCCCGCGGCACCTCCTTCGGCACCCCCGGGCAGGGGGAGGTGGAGCTCGCCGAGGAGATCGTGGCGCGGGTCACACCGGTCGAGCAGGTACGCCTGGTGTCGTCGGGCACCGAGGCGACCATGTCGGCGATCCGGTTGGCGCGCGGTTTCACCGGGCGGGCCAAGGTCGTCAAGTTCGCGGGCTGCTACCACGGTCATGTTGACGCGCTGCTGGCCGCCGCCGGTTCAGGTGTGGCGACTTTTGGTCTTCCGGACACTCCGGGAGTCACCGGGGCGCAGGCCGGCGACACCGTCGTGCTGCCCTACAACGACCTGGACGCGGTGCGCGCCGCCTTCGCCGCCCACCCGGGCGAGATCGCCTGTGTGATCACCGAGGCGTCCCCCGGCAACATGGGCGTGGTGCCGCCGCTGCCCGGCTTCAACCAGGGCCTCGCCCGGCTCTGCCGGGAGAACGGGGCGTTGTTCGTCTCCGACGAGGTGATGACCGGCTTCCGGGTGTCCAGGGCGGGCTGGTACGGCCTGGAGGCGGCCCACGAGGGCTGGGCACCGGACCTGCTGACCTTCGGCAAGGTCATGGGCGGCGGATTCCCGGCCGCGGCCTTCGGCGGCCGGGCCGAGGTGATGGCCCAGCTGGCCCCGGCCGGTCCGGTCTACCAGGCGGGCACGCTCTCCGGTAACCCGGTCGCCACCGCCGCCGGCCTGACCCAGCTGCGGCACTGCACCGATGAGGTGTACGCCACAGTGGACCGGGTCGCCGCCGAGGTCTCCGGACTGGTCTCCGAGGCGCTCTCCAAGGAGGGCGTGGCGCACCGGGTGCAGACCGCGGGCAATATGTTCTCGGTCTTCTTCACCGATGCGCCGGTCACCGACTACGACGCGGCCAGGGCCCAGGAGGCGTTCCGCTTCACCCCGTTCTTCCACGCCATGCTGGCGCAGGGCGTCTATCTGCCGCCGTCCGCCTTCGAGTCCTGGTTCGTCTCCTCCTCGCACGACACCCAGGCCGTCGAGCGGATCGCGGCGGCGCTGCCGGCGGCGGCCCGCGCCGCAGCCGAGGCACGCCCCGCGTAGTCTCGGACCGGCCTTCCGTACCCCTCCCGTACCCCTAAGGAGCAGCTCAGGTGAGCAGCACAGACGTCACAGTGGTCCACCTCATGCGCCATGGCGAGGTGCACAACCCGGAGGGCGTGCTGTACGGCAGGCTGCCCGACTACCACCTGTCGGAGCTCGGCAAGGAGATGGCCGAGCGGGTGGCCGACCATCTGGCGGGGCGCGACATCACCCATGTCGTGGCCTCGCCGCTGGAGCGCGCCCAGGAGACCGCGGCGCCGATCGCGGCCGCGCACGGCCTCGGCACCGCGGTGGACGAGCGGCTGATCGAGGCGGAGAACATCTTCCAGGGCAAGACCTTCGGCGTCGGCGACGGCTCGCTGAAGAACCCCTCGCACTGGAAGTACCTCACCAACCCCTTCCGCCCGTCCTGGGGTGAGCCGTACATGGAGCAGGTGGTGCGGATGATGGGGGCGCTGGGTGCCGCCAGGGACGCGGCGCGCGGCCATGAGGCGGTGTGCGTCAGCCACCAGCTGCCGATCTGGGTGACCCGCTGCTTTGCGGAGCACCGGCGGCTGTGGCACGACCCGCGCAAGCGGCAGTGCTCGCTGGCGTCGCTGACCAGCTTCACCTACGAGGGCGACCGGATCGTCTCCATCGGTTACAGCGAGCCCGCGCGCGATCTGCTGCCGGCCCACCTCACCGGCAAGGGCGGCAAGAACCAGCCGGTCGGGAAGTCCTTCGGCGCCTGACGCCTCTCCTGCACCCGGCGTACGCCCGGGGGCGCGGGGACCAGAGCGGGCAACCGTCCACCTCCGGAGAGGGACGGGCCGCACTGGTGTCCGGGTCCCCGGGCCTCCGTCCGGACCGGGCAAGGGGGCGTCCTCGGATGGTTTCCTGCCGGGGGACCCGGGCAGGGGCGACGAATAGGGACAGAACGCCGGATTCGCGAAGGAGGGCGGTTCGTCGTGGACACCACCCTGCAGGGCAGGACCGTCGCCTTCCTCGCCGCCACCCAGGGGGTCGAGCAGGTCGAGCTCACCGGCCCCTGGAAGGCCGTCGAGGAAGCAGGCGGCAGGCCGCGGCTGGTCTCCACGCGGCCGGGCCGGATCCAGGCCTTCCACCATCTCGACAAGGCGGACACCTTCGAGGTGCACGATGTGGCGGGGGAGGTCTCCGCACAGCACTACGACGCCCTGGTGCTGCCCGGCGGGGTGGCCAACCCGGACTTCCTGCGGATCAACCGGGACGCGGTGGCGTTCGTCAGGGCGTTCTTCGACGCGGGCAAGCCGGTCGCGGCGATCTGCCATGCGCCGTGGACGCTGATCGAGGCCGGTGTGCTGCGAGGCCGGACCCTCACCTCCTGGCCCAGCCTGATGACCGACATCAGCAACGCCGGCGGCCACTGGGTCGACGAGGAGGTCAGGGTCTGCAGCCGTGGGTCGAACATCCTGGTCACCAGCCGCAGGCCGGACGACCTCCCGGCCTTCGAGCGGGCCCTGGTCGCCGAGTTCGCCCAGGGGCCCGTGATCGCGGCCTGAGCCGCGGTCCGGCGCTGCCGCAGGGCGGCGGTACGGCCCGCGCGGGGCGGGTGTGAGGTGCGACACCCGACCCCGATGAGGGCCGTGGGAAAGCCATGCGAAACTTTTCACATGAGTCCTGGCCGCCGCCCCGCCTCCCGCCGTACCCGCGCCCGTGTGCGCCTGGCCGCCCTCGCGGGTGTGGCCGTGATCGCCGCCGCGGGCTGCTCCTCCTCGGGGTCCTCGAGCGAGACGGCCGGGGCCGGCTTCGTCAGCGGCAGCGGCGGGATAGACACCGCGGCGGCCGGTGCCAGGCACGACGCACCGGACATCGCCGGCAAGACCGTGGACGGCACCCAGGCCAAGCTCTCCGACTACCGGGGCAAGGTCGTGGTGGTCAACGTCTGGGGGTCCTGGTGCCCGCCGTGCCGGCTGGAGGCCAAGGGCTTCGAGCAGGTGTGGAAGGACTACCAGGGCAAGGGCGTGCAGTTCCTCGGGATCAACACCCGGGACACCAGCGCACGCAACGCCGAGGTCTTCGAGAAGTCCTTCGGCATCACCTACCCCAGCCTCTACGACCCGGACGGCGCCCAGATCCTGCGCTTCCCCAAGGGCACCCTCAACCCCCAGGCCATCCCCTCCACCCTGGTGATCGACCGCCAGGGCCGGGTCGCGGCCCGGGCGCTGAAGCCGCTGGCCGCCGAGGATCTGGAGGCCATGCTCAAGCCGGTGCTCGCGGAGACGCCGTGACCGGCACGCTCCTGGCCGCCGTGGGCGACACCAACGCGACCGTGCTGCAGGGCGCCCTGCTGCTCGCGGTCCCGGTCGCCCTGCTGGCCGGCCTGGTGTCGTTCTTCTCCCCCTGCGTCCTGCCGCTGGTCCCCGGCTATCTGTCGTACGTCACCGGCTTCTCCGCCGCCGACCTGGCGGACGCCGGCGGGCGGCGGCGCGGCCGGATGCTGCTGGGCTCGCTGCTCTTCGTGCTCGGCTTCACCGCGGTCTTCGTCTCCGGCGGGGCCCTCTTCGGCTACTTCGGCAACACCCTGCAGGACCATCACCGGGCGATCTCACTGGTGATGGGCGTGGTCACCATCCTGATGGGGCTGGCCTTCATGGGCCTGCTCCCCGGCTTCACCATGCGCGAGGTCCGTTCCCACCGCCGTCCCACGGTCGGACTGATCGGCGCTCCGCTGCTGGGGTTGGTGTTCGGTGTGGGCTGGACCCCCTGCCTGGGACCCACCCTCACCTCGCTGCAGATGCTCTCCTTCAACCAGGCGAGCGCCGGCCGCGGAGCTTTCCTGATGGCCGTCTACTGCCTCGGTCTGGGCGTACCGTTCATCGTGGCGGCGCTCGCCTTCCGCCGTGCGCTGGATGCGTTCGGCTGGGTGAAGAGCCACTACCAGTGGGTGCTGCGCGTCGGCGGCGGGATGCTCGTCGTCGTGGGGCTGCTGCTCGTCACCGGCGCCTGGGACTCGCTGATCTCCCAACTCCAGTCCGCCACCCAGGGCTTCTCGATCGGAATCTGACCTTGAGCAACACGGACACCGGCACCGGCGCCAAGGCCCAGCAGCAGCTCGACGACGAGGCTGCCGCCGAGCGGCTCTCCACCGCACCCGTCGAGGAGCGCCCCGAGGACACCGTCCCCGCGCTGGGCGTGGTCGGCTGGCTGCGCTGGACCTGGCGGCAGCTCACCTCGATGCGGGTGGCGCTGATCCTGCTCTTCCTGCTCTCGCTGGCGGCCGTACCCGGCTCGCTGATCCCGCAGACCAGCTCCAACGCGCTGCGGGTCCAGCAGTGGAAGGCGGCCCACAGCACCGTCGCGCCGCTCTACGAGAAGCTCCAGCTGTTCGACGTCTACAGCTCGGTGTGGTTCTCCGCGATCTACATCCTGCTCTTTGTCTCGCTGGCCGGCTGCATCGTCCCGCGCAGCTGGCAGTTTGTCGGAGTGCTGCGCAGCCGTCCCCCGGCGGCCCCGCGCAACCTCACCAGGATGCCGGTGTACGCGACCTGGCGCACCGACGCCGCAGCAGCGGACGTCACCGCCGCGGCGGAGCGGCTGCTGGGCCGCCGGCGCTTCCGTGCGCACACCGCGGGCGACGCGGTGGCCTCCGAGAAGGGCTATCTGCGCGAGGTCGGCAATCTGCTCTTCCACATCTCGCTCTTCGGCCTGCTGATCGCCATGGCCTGGGGCAGCGTCGCGGGCGGCCAGGGCGGCAAGCTGGTGCTGGAGGGGCAGGGCTTCTCCAACACCATGACGCAGTACGACGACTTCAACGGTGCCGCCTTCTACGGTGCGGACGACCTGGACGCCTTCGGCTTCAAGCTGGACGGCTTCTCCGCGACGTACCAGACCAAGGGCGACCAGCTGGGCACCCCGCGGGACTTCACCGCGCACATCCGCTACTGGACCGGTACGGACAACAGCAAGCTGCGCAAGGGCACCATCAAGGTCAATGAGCCGCTGGAGGTGGCGGACAGCAAGGTCTATCTGATCGGCCACGGCTACTCGCCCGTCGTCACGGTGCGGAACGCCAAGGGCGAGGTGGTCTTCCAGGGCCCCACCCCCTTCCTGCCCCAGGACAACAACCTGACCTCCACCGGTGCCATCAAGGTCGGCGACTACGGCACCAAGGACGGCAAGAAGGTGCAGCTGGGCTTCTCCGGCATCTTCTCCCCGACCGCGCCGGTCAGCGCCTCCATGGCCACCGGCTGGAACTCGCTCTTCCCTGCCGCGGCCGACCCCAAGCTGATCATCACCGCCTACGCGGGCGACCTGGGCACCGACGCCGGCCTGCCGCAGAACGTCTACCAGCTGGACATCGCCCATATGAAGCAGCTGTCCCAGGACGGCAACAAGGCCGCGGTGGCCCTGAAGCCCGGCCAGGGCTGGACCCTGCCGGACGGCTACGGCACCATCAGCTTCGACGGCTACCAGCAGTGGGCCAGCTTCAACATCGCCCACCGCCCCGGCAACAGCGTGGCGCTCGGCAGCGCGGCCCTGGCAGTGCTCGGCCTGATCGGCTCGCTGCTGATCCAGCGGCGCCGGATCTGGGTGCGGGCCACCGAAGCGGAGGACGGCACCACCGTGGTGGAGATGGCGGGCCTGGCCCGCAGCGAGTCCGCCAGGATCGCCGAAGAGCTCGCCGACCTCGCAGTCGCCCTCCAGGACGATGCACCGGCCCTGCCCGAGGAGTCCGAGACGCCCGTGAACGAGCTGACCGAGAAGAGGGGTTGACGGTGGTCCTTGCCACGGCGGTCAACGAACATTTGGCCAACATCTCCAACTACCTGATCTACTCGGCGATGGCGGTGTACACGCTGGCGATGCTCGCCCACGCCTTCGAGTGGGCCTTCGGCAGCCGGGGCGCGGTCGCCCGGCGCTCCGCCGAGCAGGGCGGCACGCTGGCCGAGACCGTGGCGTCCGCCGCGCAGCCCGCCGCCAAGAAGGTCACCGTCACGGTGGCCTCGGCAGGCGGCCGCACGGCCACCCTCACCCGTACCGCCCTGGCCGGCGAGGGCGCCACCGTGGTCACCAGCGGCCGTGGCGGCGACGACGAGGCCGACGGCCCCGGCGCGGCGGGCAGCGACGACCAGGCCGACATGCTGGGCCGGATGGCGGTCTCGCTCACCGTGCTGGGCCTGCTGCTGCACTTCGGCGGTGTGCTGACCCGCGGTCTGTCGGTGACCCGCTGGCCGTGGGGCAACATGTACGAGTTCTCCTGCGCCCTGGCCTTCACCGCGGTCGCCGCGTACCTGGTGCTGCTGGCCACCGGCAAGAAGGTGCGCTGGCTCGGCCTGCCGGTGGTGCTCTCGGCGCTGCTGACGCTCGGTCTGGCGGTGACCGTCCTCTACACCGACTCCGAGCAGCTGGTGCCGGCGCTGCACTCGCCGTTCCTGGCGATCCATGTCACCGCGGCGATCATCTGCGGCGGCGCCTTCCACGCGGCGTTCGTGGCCACCGCGCTGTATCTGCTCAAGGACACCTACGACCGGCGGATCGCCGCCGGGCAGACCACCGGCCCGCTGGGTACCGCCCCCTCGATCTGGCAGCGGCTGCCCTCGGCCGGGACGCTGGACAAGCTGGCCTACCGGATCAATGCGGTGATCTTCCCGCTGTGGACCTTCACCATCATCGCGGGCGCCATCTGGGCCGAGAAGGCATGGGGCCGGTACTGGGAGTGGGACCCCAAGGAGACCTGGTCCTTCATCACTTGGGTCGCCTACGCCGCCTATCTGCACGCCCGCGCCACCGCCGGCTGGAAGGGGCGCAAGGCTGCCTATCTGGCGCTGCTGGCCTTCGCCTGCTTCGTCTTCAACTACTACGGGGTCAACATCTTCGTCACCGGCAAGCACTCCTACGCCGGCGTCGGCTGATCGCAGCACCGGCCCAGGCTCGGGGCACTGAGCGGTCCGCCCGGCATCGGCGCGGACTGCTCAGTGCCCCGAGCTGTATCTGCCGGGCGCGGGCTGCCCGCACCGCGCAGATCGCGACCGCACAGACCCCGGACAACACAGACCCTGTACAGCACAGACGGCCCGGCTCCATGGAGGAGCCGGGCCGTTCGTTGTGCCTGTGCCGACTGTCAGGCGGCGGTCTGCCAGCTGAGCGGCGAGGTGTACGCCGAGTAGGACGGGAGGCGCTCAAGGCGCCGCCAGCGGGCCACCGGCTCGGTGCCGCGGGAGGTCTGCTGCCGGGCAGCGGTGCCGGCGGCGGCGCGGGCGAGGAGCACGGCGGTGACGGCGGCGAGTTCCTCGTCGGTCAGGCTGCCCTTGACGACCTGGATCATCGATGGACTCCTTCGGTCACATGGGCGGGTTGCCGTGCTTGCGCGACGGCAGGTCGGCGTGTTTGGTGCGGAGCATGGCGAGGGAGCGGATGAGCACCTCGCGGGTTTCTGCGGGGTCGATGACGTCGTCGACCAGGCCGCGTTCGGCCGCGTAGTAGGGGTGCATGAGTTCGCTCTTGTATTCCTTGACCATGCGGGTGCGCATGGCGTCGGGGTCGTCGGCGGCGTTGATCTGGCGGCGGAAGATGACGTTGGCGGCGCCTTCGGCGCCCATGACGGCGATCTCGTTGGTGGGCCAGGCGTAGGACAGGTCCGCGCCGACGGAGCGGGAGTCCATGACGATGTAGGCGCCGCCGTAGGCCTTGCGCAGGATCAGCTGGATCCGCGGCACGGTGGCGTTGCAGTAGGCATACAGCAGCTTGGCGCCGTGGCGGATGATGCCGCCGTGTTCCTGGTCGACGCCGGGGAGGAAGCCGGGGACGTCCAGGAGGGTGATGAGGGGGATGTTGAAGGCATCGCACATCTGGACGAAGCGGGCTGCCTTCTCGGACGCCTCGATGTCCAGGACCCCGGCGAGGGACTGGGGCTGGTTGGCGATGAGGCCGACGACCTGTCCGTCCATGCGCGCCAGGGCGCAGATGACGTTGGTGGCCCAGCGTTCGTGGACCTCCATGAAGGTGGCGTCGTCGACGATCTCCTCGATGACCTTGCGCATGTCGTAGGGCCGGTTGCCGTCGGCGGGGACGAGGTCCAGGAGGGCTTCGGCGCGGCGGTCGACGGGGTCGTCGGTGGGGACGGCCGGCGGGGTCTCGCGGTTGTTGCTGGGGAGCAGGGTGAGGAGGTAGCGGACCTCTTCGAGGCAGGTCTGCTCGTCGTCGTAGGCGAAGTGGCACACCCCGGAGACCTCGGCGTGGACGTCGGCGCCGCCCAGGCCGTTCTGGGAGATCTGCTCGCCGGTGACGGCCTTGACCACATCCGGACCGGTGATGAACATCTGGGAGGTCTCGCGGACCATGAAGACGAAGTCGGTCAGGGCGGGGGAGTAGGCGGCTCCGCCGGCGCAGGGGCCGAGCATGACGGAGATCTGCGGGATGACGCCGGAGGCGCGGGTGTTGCGCTGGAAGATGCCGCCGTAGCCGGCGAGGGCGGTGACGCCCTCCTGGATGCGGGCGCCCGCGCCGTCGTTGAGCGAGACGAGGGGGGCGCCGGCGGCGATGGCCATGTCCATGATCTTGTGGATCTTCTGGGCGTGGGCTTCGCCCAGTGCGCCGCCGAAGATGCGGAAGTCATGGGCGTAGACGAAGACGGTCCGGCCGTGGACGGTGCCCCAGCCGGTCACCACACCATCGGTGTAGGGCTTCTTCGCCTCCAGGCCGAAACCGGTCGCGCGGTGCCGCCGCAACGGCTCCACCTCACTGAACGACCCCTCGTCCAGCAACAACTCGATCCGCTCCCGAGCCGTCAGCTTCCCCTTGGCGTGCTGCGCCTCGGTGGCCTTCTCGCTCGGGCCGCTGCGTGCCCGGTCCTTGATGTCGCGCAGCTCCGCGACTCGCCCCCGGGCGTCGACCGGGGCGGACGGGACCTCTCCAGCCCCCTCGGTGGTCGCCGCTTCCAGAACCGTCATCTCCAACCACTCCAAGTCTGTCCGGAATCGCTCGGCGGCCGGGTCGACGGCTCCACCACAGCGATGTGAGGAGCGCACGCGACGGCAGGGTCGGCTGCGGCGGCTGCGAACACTTCCCTTACGACCTTACGAGCGGTCTGCATCCCGCACGGGGGTCGATTCCGTACAAGGTCCGACCGGATTCCATGTCTGAGCCGGACAGGAGGTACCGATGGCGAACCATCGCAAAACGGTCCGGAGGCGGATCCGCCGCTGTCCGGATCCGCCCCGCAGGCCCTTGATTCCGGAGGTCTACGCCACGGAGATGGCGTCCAGCTTCGCTCTCAGGTAGTCCGTGGAGTCGACGGTCGGGTACGCCGTACGGCCGATGGGCGGGGGCAGCGGGGAGACCGCCGTACGCGGATCGCACTCATAGAACCAAACGAGTGAAACCAGCTCCTCCGAGGGGGCCTCGGGGGAGGGCGGCAGCACCCGGTGCCGGCCCGACCGCCACCGGTCCCCGGTCCAGCGGGCCATCAGATCGCCGATGTTCACGGTGAGCGCCTCGGGGTCCCAGGGGGCGTCCTCCCAGCCCTGCTCCTCCGTCCACACCTGGAGGCCGCCGCGGCCCTGCTGCCGGTCCAGGAGGGTCACCGTGCCGAAGTCGGTGTGCGGGCCGATCCGGTACTGGCCGGGCAGCGGCTCGCCCACCACCTCGGTGCCCGGGTAGCGGTTGACGTTCAGGGTGTAGGTGGGCCGTGCGGTGTGCCGGGTGAAGAAGTCCTCGTCCTGCCCCAGCGCGGCCGCCAGCAGCCGGAGCACCTCGTCGGAGACCGCGCGCATCCGGGCGCCGTACGCCTCCAGCAGCGGGCGCAGCCGGGGCACCTCGGACGGCCAGACGTTGTCCTGGAACCAGAAGGCGTCCAGCCCGGCGTCGCCCGTCCGCTGCTCCGCCCCCGTCGACCAGGACTCCTTGAGGTCCGGCGGGGTCACGGTGCCCTCCGCGTTGCCGTTGGCCTCCACGCCGGGGCCCAGCCAGCCGCGGCCCCCGACGCCCACCGCGTACCGCTGCTTGACCTCCGCCGGCAGCAGGAAGAACTCGCGGGCGGCGGCCCGCACCCGGGCCCGCTCCCCCTGGGTCACCCCATGACCGGTGACCAGCAGGAAGCCGGCCCGGCTCCGCGCTTCGTCCACCGCAGTCGCGCTGCGAGCCCGTGCGTCGGCGTCCCCGGACAGCCACGGACCCAGGTCCACCGTCGGAATACGCCACCCCGCCGTCACGCCCGCCCCTTCCGCTACGCCCACCCGCCCCGCCTCCCGCTCACTCGCCGATGTCCTCGAACCAGACCTCGGGGCGCTCCGCGATGAACCGCCGCATCAGAGCGGTGCAGTCCGGATCGTCCAGGACCACCACCTCCACCCCGTGCTCGGCCAGCCAGTCATGGCCGCCGTGGAAGGTCTCCGCCTCGCCGACCACCACCCGGCCGATGCCGAACTGGCGCACCAGGCCACTGCAGTACCAGCACGGAGACAGCGTGGTCACCATCGTGGTCCTCCGGTATCCGCGCAGCCGCCCCGCAGCCCGGAACGCGGCGGTCTCCGCGTGCATCGACGGATCCCCGTCCTGCACTCTGCGGTTGTGTCCGCGCCCCAGCACCCGCCCGTCCGCCCCGAACAGCGCCGCCCCGATCGGGACGCCGCCCTCGGCGAGCCCGGCCCGCGCCTCCTCCAGCGCGACCGCCAGCATCATCCGCAGTTCCGCCGTCTCGCTCATGGCCCCACTCTCCCGTTCCCGAAACACCGTGGCAACGTGCGCTCAGTACCCTCCCGGACGCTGCCGCACGTACGGAGTGTCAGCTCCTTCTCGGCCCCGGGAGGCATCGTGACCGCCCTCACGCTCCGCGACATCCTCTCCTTCGAGGTCCTCGGCCGGGCCGCACCCGAGGTCCTCAGCGGCGCGGGCGCCCTGGACCGGCCGGTGCGCTGGGTGCACTCAGGCGAGGTGCACGAGGGCGCGTCCTTCCTGTACGGCGGGGAACTGCTGCTCACCAACGGGTTCGGCCTCTCCGGCGCCGACGCCGGAGGGCGCCGCGCGTATGTGAGGGAGCTGGCCGCCCGCGGGGTCGCCGGAGTCGCCGTGGAGGTCGGCCGGTCGCTGCCCGACATACCCGCGGAGGTGGTCGCGGAGAGCACCCGGGTGGACCTGCCGCTGGTGGCGCTGCGCCGGGTGGTCCCCTTCGTCCGCATCGCCGAGGCCGTCAACACCGCGATCGTCGCCCTGGCGCTGGCCGAGCGCACCGCGAGCCGCCTGCGGGACATCCCGGGTGCCGCACCGGTCGCCGATCGGGAGGCATACGCCGCCGCACTGCTCGCCGAGCTGGCCGACGGGAGCGAGCCGAGCCAGGCCGAGGCGCTCGCTCGCGCCGCGCAGGCGGGCTTCCGGCCCGGGCGCGGCCACCGCCTGCTCGGCCTCGCAGCCCGCGGGCTGCCGACGCCGGTGCTGGAGAGGGCGGCCCGGGGGGCCGGTGGGACCGTCCTGGCCGCCTCGTTCCCCGGCGTCGTGCTGGCCCTGCTGTCCCTCCCGCCGTCGGCCGGCCGGGACGCCGTGCAGGCAGCCCGGCAGGCCCTGTACGAGACGCGGACCCCGATGGCCGCAGCCGTCGGCCCGGCGGTACCTGCCGAAGCGCCCTGGGCCCGTTGGGGGGAAACCCTGCGGGAGGCCAGAGCGGCCCTGGAGCTGTCCGTCGGTGTACCACCGGCAGAGCCGGGCCGTACCCGCCCCGGGGAGCCGCAGATCACCACGGCACGGGCGCTGGCCCTGGAGCGGGAACTCACCCGGGGTACCTCACCGGCGGGTCGCCGCGACCACCTCGCCGGGCTGGCCTCCGGCACCCTGGGTCCGCTGCTGGAGTGGGAGGCCACCCACCCCAGCGACCTGGTCCGCACCCTGGAGGTCCATCTACGCAACGGCTGCAGCCCCACCCGTACGGCTGCCTTGCTGCACATCGGCCGGCAGTCCCTCTACCAGCGGCTGGAGCGTATCGTCGGGCTGCTCGGACGCGACATCACCGACCCGGAGGCGCACGCCGAGCTGCTGATCGCCGCCTGCGCGCACCGGCTGCTGCGGGCACCCGGCTGATCCTGACCGGCCGGCCGCACCGGAGCCCGCAGCGTGGGGCTTCAGCCGCGGGACGGGGCCAGCAGCGGGATCCGGCGCAGCGTCACATACACCACCGCCGCCAGCACAAAGCCCACCAGGCAGGTGATGTCACCCACGCCCGGATGCGCGTCGGCGACGATGCCGGTGAATTCTGCTGGTTGGAGAAGAGCAGCACCGACACCAGCACTCCGGCCAGCATCGCCACCGGCCCCGCCCACGCCGTGAAGGAGCGGTCCGCCAGCCGTGCGGCCGTCGCCGTGTCGGCCTCACCCGTACGGCTGCGCAGCCACTGTTCGGTGAGGACCACTCCCAGCCAGGGTGCCACCCAGTAGGAGATGATCAACAGAAAGGCCTCGTAGGAGGCGCCGGCGTCGTCCAGCCCGGTCCAGGCCACCAGGAAACCCAGCACTCCCACGACCAGCGCCACCGGGCCGCGGGGCAGCCGGCGCAGTCCCAGCGAGACAAAGGACATGGTCGCCGAGTAGACGTTGATCGCATTGGCGGAGACCGCGCCCAGCACGATCGCCAACAGGGTGAGGTTCCCCAGCCAGCCCGGCAGATGGCCGGTGAAGGCGGCCGTGGGGTTGGACTCCCCGCCGGCGATGGTGGCCGAGGCGGCGCCCACCACGGCCAGTACCGAGCATCCCAGGAAGATCCCGAGGCCGGGGAAGAGCATCACCAGCCGACGGGGTGCGGACGTGGGCAGGTAGCGGGTGTAGTCGGAGGCGAAGGGATTCCAGCCCGCCGCGTAGCCGAAGGCCGCGCTGAACGCCAGCATGAAGCCCCCCGCGGTGCCCCCGGTGCTCCCGCTGCCGGACAGGTGCGCCTTGCCCAGGGTCACCACGGAGGCGGCGGCGAAGACCAGGGTGAGCACCGGCAGTGCGTACTTCTCGAAGGAGTGCACGAAGTTGTGGCCCAGATACGCCACCGCGATCTGCGCCAGCACCACGATCACCAGACAGAGCAGGGTGGGCAGACCGGTGAGGGTGTCCAGCGCGAAGGCCCCGGAGACGCTGTTGACCGCGAACCAGCCGAACCCTGCCGTGGCGGCGTTGAGCACCGCGGGGAAGGCGTTGCCGAGGAAGCCGAAGGCCGACCGGCTCAGCACCATCTGCGGCACCCCGAAGCGGGGGCCGCCGGTGCTCAGCACTGCCTGTGTCAGCGCGCCCAGCGCGGAGCCCAGCAGCAGGGCGGCGACGGCGGTCCAGAAGCCCAGGCCGAAGAAGAGCACGGAGATCACACCGATGTAGACGGTGGCGAACTCCATGTTGGGGGACAGCCAGGTCCAGAGCAGTTGCAGCGGACGGCCGTGGCGGGCGTCGGCCGGGACCGGCTCGGCGCCGGTCGGCTCCACCGCGACGATGTGGGCGCCGTAGGCCGTGATGTCGGAGAAGAGGTCCGCGGCGGTGGCAGGGGGCACCGGAGGTGACGTACCGTCACCTCCGGTGGCGGGGGCAGTGGTCATAGCCACCAATGTCGGGCCGGGGGCGGGGCCGGCCAAGAGGCGGTGCGTCCGTTTCCGGCCGCTGCGGTACGTGCATTCCGTACGTGGCCGTCAGCTGTCGGAGTCCCGCTCCGTGGTGCCCTCGGGGCTGTCGGAGCGGCGGCGCAGCTCCTCCTCCCGGCGGCGCAGATCGGACTCCCACTGCTTGAGCATGTCCTCGTGCTGAGCGTTGTGCCGCTTGAGGGAGGCCAGGAACTCCGGGTCGTCGTCCGGGGCCAGGACACGCCGCTGCGGCCGCTCGTACTCCGGGTATCCGGCGGTGCCGGACGGCCACGGCACCTGGCGGCGGCCCGCCCCGGCCCGGCTGCGGCCCGCGACCAGCCAGGCGATCGGCCCGACCAGCACCTCGCCGAAGAAGAGGATCAGCAGGATCCAGACCACCTTGGGCAGATGCCTGACCTCCTCCTCCGGGGTGATCAGACAGTCGATGAAGGCCCAGATCCACAGGGCGAGGACGAGCAGGAACGGCAGATACCTCAGCACGGTGGTGCAACTCCCCCGGTACGACGGCTCCCTCCCCCTGAGAGGGACCTCATGACGGGACCAGGGTAGTGCGTGGCGGATACTGACAGGCATGGCATACGACGATCTTCGGTCCTTCCTGCGGGCGCTGGAGCGCGAGGGAGACCTCAGGCGCATCAAGGCCCAGGTGGACCCGCATCTGGAGATCGGCGAGATCGTCGACCGGGTGCAGAAGGCCAAGGGGCCGGCGCTGCTCTTCGAGGACGTCAAGGGCTCGTCGATGCCGCTGGCGATGAATGTCTTCGGCACCGAGCGCAGGCTGGCCAAGGCGCTGGGCCTGAAGTCGCCGGACGACATCTCGCAGAAGATCGCCGGGCTGCTGAAGCCCGAACTCCCGCAGGGCTTCACCGGGTTCCGCGACGCCTTCGGCAAGCTGGCCTCGATGGCCCACGTCCCGCCGAAGAAGGTCAAGCCGGGTGAGGCGCCGGTGCAGGAGGTGGTGCTCACCGGTGACGAGGTCGACCTGGAGCAGCTGCCGGCCCTGTTCACCTGGCCGCTGGACGGCGGTTCCTTCTTCAACCTGGGCCTGACCCACACCAAGGACCCCGACACCGGGGTACGCAACCTCGGCCTCTACCGGCTGCAGCGCCACGACAAGCGCACCATCGGGATGCACTGGCAGATCCACAAGGACAGCCGCAACCACTACCAGGCCGCGGCCCGGCGCGGTGAGCGGCTGCCGGTCGCGATCGCCTTCGGCTGCCCGCCGGCGGTCACCTACGCGGCCACCGCACCGCTGCCCGGTGACATCGACGAGTACCTCTTCGCCGGGTTCGTGCAGGGCGAGCGGGTGCGGATGGTGGACTGCCGTACGGTGCCGCTCCAGGTGCCCGCCGACGCCGAGGTGGTGCTGGAGGGCTGGCTGGAGCCCGGGGTGACGCTGCCGGAGGGTCCGTTCGGGGACCACACCGGCTTCTACACCCCGCAGGAGCCCTTCCCCGCGCTGACCATCGACTGCGTGACCATGCGGCGCCGGCCGATCCTGCAGTCCGTGGTGGTGGGCCGGCCGCCCACCGAGGATGGGCCGCTGGGGAAGTTCACCGAGCGGTTCTTCCTGCCGCTGCTGAAGATCATCATTCCGGATATCGTCGACTACGACCTGCCGGAGGCGGGCGGCTTCCACAACTGTGTGATCGTCGCCATCGACAAGAAGTACCCCAAGCACGCCCAGAAGGTGATGCATGCCATCTGGGGCGCCCACATGATGTCGCTCACCAAGCTGATCATCGTGGTGGACGCGGACTGCAACGTCCACGACTACCACGAGGTCGCCTGGCGGGCGCTGGGCAACACCGACTACAGCCGCGACCTGGTGGTGGTGGAGGGGCCGGTCGACCATCTGGACCACGCCTCCTACCAGCAGTTCTGGGGCGGCAAGGCCGGTATCGACGCCACTCGCAAGCTGCCCGAGGAGGGCTACACCCGCGACGGCGGCTGGCCAGAGATGATCACCTCCGACCCGGACACCGCCGCCCTGGTCACCCGACGCTGGAAGGAATACGGACTGTGAGCGACGCCGCTCTCGGCCACCAGACCCCGCCGACTCCCGTCGCCACCCCTGGGCGCACCAGGGCGTTCCTGCGCCTGGTGATGATCGAGCACTCGGTCTTCGCGCTGCCCTTCGCCTATACCGCCGCCCTCACCGCGATGTACCTCGACGGCGGCACGGTGAAGTGGCTCGACCTGCTACTGGTCACCGTGGCGATGGTCGGACTGCGCACCTTCGCGATGGCCGCCAACCGGATCATCGACCGGGAGATCGACGCCCGGAACCCCCGGACCGCGGGCCGCGAGCTGGTCACCGGAGCCGTCTCCGTCCGCTCCGCCTGGACCGGCGCCCTGGTCGCCCTGGTGTTCTTCCTCGGCGCCGCGGCGCTGCTGAACCCGCTCTGCCTGGCGCTGGCCCCGATCGCGGTCGTGCCGATGGTGGTCTATCCCTACGGCAAGCGGTTCACCGACTTCCCGCACGCCATACTGGGCCTCGCCCAGGCCATGGGCCCGATCGGCGCCTGGATCGCCGTCACGGGCCAGTGGTCCTGGGAGGCGGTGGTGCTCGGTCTGGCCGTCGGAGTCTGGATCGGCGGCTTCGACCTGATCTACGCCTGCCAGGACGTCGCAGCCGACCGCGCCCACGGCGTCCGCTCGGTGCCGGCCCGCTTCGGCATCGCCGGCTCGCTGTACGGCGCCCGCGCCTGCCATGCCGTCACCACGGCCCTCTTTGTCTGGTACGCCCTGCTCACCGACGCGGGCCTGGCCTTCTGGCTGGGACTGGCCGTGGTGGTCTGCGCCTTCCTGTACGAGCACACCACCGTCAAGCCCGGTGACCTCTCCCGGCTGAACCGCGCCTTCTTCACGGTCAACGGTTTTGTCGGCATCGCTCTCTTCTGCTTCGCCCTCCTCGATCTGGTGCTGCGCGGCCTGGGCGTCTGAGGGTCTGAGGGTCTGAGGGTCTGAGGGCGACCGTCACCCGTTCGGCGGAGCGGCAGGGCACACCTGTGGATGCTCCGACGTGCAGACAGGTCGTACCTGCCGACCTGCCGGCGTTGAGCTGTCTCACGGTCGAGGACCGGGTGGACCTGCCGGAGCAGCCCGCAAGGAGAGCAGCGAGGAGCCTCCCGGGGGGCGTGCCCGTGTGGGATCCGGATCGCCGGGGAGCTCGGCCGGGCGGGTTCACGGCCGGGGGCCGCCGGGTGACGTCCAGGAGGGCCGAGGCAGGGGGTCACAGAGGACCGTCCCTTCTCTTGACAGTGGGCTGACAGCTCGTCCAGTCTCTTGGGAGCGCTCCCAAACCCTATGCCGCCCGTGTATCCGCGGTCGTGCCCATACGGAGCACTCCCGGGTGCGGCGCTGATGGCGCTCCCCGAGCCCTTCGACGTCCACGTCGCGTCGCATCCGCTCGAAGGAGAGCCTGTCCATGCAGCGCACCACGCTCCTCCTCTCCACCCTGCTCGTCTCGGCCCTGGCCGGGACCGCACTGGCCACCGGTCCGGCCCTTGCCGCGCCCCGGGCCTCGTCCGCCGCCGCCGCGGCGGCTTCGCTCACCGTCGACCCGGCCACCGGCCGCCACGCCATCAGCCGCGATGTCTACGGCATGAACTTCGCCGACGCGGGCCTCGCCGCCGAGCTGAAGCTGCCCGTGGACCGCTTCGGCGGCAACGCCACCACCCGGTACAACTACCTGACCGACACCAGCAACCGGGCCAGTGACTGGTACTTCGAGAACATCCCCGAGGACGTCGCCGACCCCGGCGCACTGCCGGACGGCTCCTCCGCCGACGCCTTCATCGACAAGGACCGCGCCGCCGGCACCGCCACCGACATCACCGTGCCGCTGATCGGCTGGGTGCCCAAGAACTCGCGCGACAAGCTGTGCGGATTCAGCGTCGCCAAGTACGGCCCGCAGCAGTCCACCGACCAGTGGGCCCCGGACTGCGGCAACGGCCTCAAGCCCGACGGCACCCCCATCACCGGCAACGACCCCACCGACACCAGCATGCCCGCGGGCGCCGACTACGTCTCCGGCTGGGTGAAGTACCTGACGGGGAAGTACGGCGACGCGGTGCACGGCGGGGTGAAGTTCTACAACCTCGACAACGAGCCGGACATCTGGCACTCCACCCACCGGGACGTCCACCCCAAGGGCGCGAGCTACGACGAGATGAAGGACTCCACCTACGCGGTGGCCTCCGCCATCAAGGCCGCCGACCCGGGTGCGAAGACCCTCGGCCCCACCGGCTGGGGCTGGAGCTCCATCACCCTCTCCGGCTCCGACCAGCAGACCTGCAACGCCCAGGGCGGCAGCTGCTGGTCCAACCCGCCGGACCGCGCGGCGCACGGCGGCACCGACTTCGGGGCCTGGTACCTCCAGCAGATGGCCGCGTACGAGAAGGCGCACGGCACCCGGATCCTCGACTACTACGACAACCACTGGTACCCCCAGGCCAGCGGTGTCTCCGGGTCGAACGACGACGCGGCCACCCAGGCAGTGCGGCTGCGCTCCACCCGGGGGCTGTGGGACCCGACGTACACCGACGAGAGCTGGATCAACCAGCCCGTGATGGCGATCCCGCGGATGAAGTCGCTGGTGGACGCCAACTACCCGGGGACCAGGACCGCCATCACCGAGTACAACTGGGGTGCCCTGGACAAGATCGACGGCGGTGTCGCCGAGGCCGACATCCTCGGCATCTTCGGCCGCGAGGGCCTCGATCTGGCCACCCTCTGGGCGCCGCCCGCACCCACCGACCCGGGGGCCTTCGCCTTCCGGATGTACCTGAACTACGACGGTGCCGGCTCCTCCTTCGGTGACACCGCGGTCCAGGCGGCCAGCACCGACCAGGACCAGGTGGCGGTGTACGCGGCCCAGCGCAGCAGCGACAAGAACCTCACCGTGATGGTGGTCAACAAGTCCCCCGACGCCGTGACCTCACCGCTCACCGTCGCCGGGCTGAGCGGCAGCAGCGCCGCCAAGGTCTACCAGTACGGCCAGGGCGACCTCACGGCCATCAAGCACCTGGCCGACCAGCAGCTCACCAACGGCAGCGCCTCGCTGACCCTGCCCGGCTACTCCGTCACCGAGCTGGTGCTGCCGCCGGCCGACTCCACGACCCCGCCGACCACCCCGCCCACCACCACCCCGCCCACCACCACTCCGCCCACCACCACTCCGCCGACCACGACCCCGCCGACCACCCCGCCCACCACCACTCCGCCGACCAGCAACTGCACCGTCACCTACACCAAGCAGAGCGAGTGGTCCGGCGGCTTCACGGCCGATGTCACCCTCCACAACACCGGCAGCTCCGCGCTGAACGGCTGGACCCTCGGCTGGACCTTCCCCGGTGACCAGCAGGTGACCAACACCTGGAACGCCCGCCTCACCCAGACCGGCCAGAACGTCAGCGCCGCGGCCCAGACCTACAACGCGGTGGTCAGCCCCGGCGGCTCGGTCTCCTTCGGCTTCCAGGGCACCTGGAAGAACAGCGACGCCGCCCCGACCGCCTTCACCCTCAACGGCGCCTCCTGCGGGACCGCCTGACGGACCGGCATACACCGGCGCCCAGGACCGACCCGGTCCTGGGCGCCACGGTGTCCCAGCCCGGCGGTCAGCCCCAGGCCGTCGGCAGCCCCAGGCCGTCGGGCAGCCCCAGCCCGGCGGTCAGCCCCAGGCCGTCGGGCAGCCCCGGGGCGTCAGCCGAGGCGGGCGACGGCCCGGACCGGGGCGCCGTCGGAGGCGGTGAGACGGAGCGGGAAGAGCGAGAGCTCGACGGGGACCCCGGCGGCGTCCGCCTCGGCGACCGGGCCGAGGTTGGTGAGGTTCTCGGCGATGACCGCGCCCGCACCGCACAGGATGCGGTGGGCGGGCAGCGCGGTGCCGGCTTCGAGACTCGGGTCCACACTGAGGGCGTCCACCGCGACGGTGCGGGTCCCCGTGTCCACGACGGCCTGGGCGGCCTCGGTGGTGAGCCACGGGTGGGCGGCGTACCGGTCGGTCTCCCAGTGGGCGGCCCAGCCGGTGCAGAGCACCAGGATCACGCCGGGCCCGAGCCGCGGCAGGGCGGCCGCGAGATGGTCCGGGGTGATGGCGGCGGCGGGCTCCAGACCGCGGACGTCGGCGACCACGGCAGGGCCGGTGAAGAGGTCCAGCGGCAACCCCTCCAGGGTCGGCCAGGTGTCGTCGACATGGTACGGAGCGTCGACATGGGTGCCCGACTGCGAGCCGAGGTGCAGCCGCAGCACATTCACTCCGTCGTCGGCGGCCCGCAGCGCGGGGGCCATGGAGACCTCCGGGTCGCCCGGGTAGACGGGCATACCGGTGAAGACAGGGACGGACAGGTCCACCAGGGTGCTCATGGGGGGAGCGTATCCGCAGGGTTGCCGCCTTCGGATCGAAGGTAAAGTGCAGGTGATGGCTGAGTCAGCGGCAATGGAGCACCGGGGACGGCCACGGCGGCCATGGGTGGTCGGCGTGTCCGGGGCCTCCGGGACCCCGTATGCGGCCGCGGTGATCCGGGCGCTGCTGGCGGCCGGGGAGGACGTCGACCTGGTGGTGAGCCGGGCGGCGAGGCTGACCGTGCTGGACGAGACCGGCATCTCCTTCCGCGACGCGCACTGGCAGCAGGACCTGCGCACGTGGCTGGAGCAGGGACTGGGCGACTCGCCCGCACCGGACACCGTCGAGGTCGACCCGGCCAGGCTGCGCTACTGGCCGGCGGGCGACCTGGCAGCCGGGCCGTCCAGCGGGTCGTACCCGGCGAAGGGGATGCTGGTGGTGCCGGCGAGCACCGCCGCCGTCGCCGGGATCGCCCTGGGCCTCTCCAAGGACCTGCTGCAACGGGTCGCGAGTGTCACGCTCAAGGAGCGCCGCCCGCTGGTGGTGGCGGTGCGGGAGACCCCGCTCAACGGGCAGACGCTGCGCCATCTGGTGGCGCTGGACGATGCCGGGGCCGTGGTGCTGCCCGCCTCGCCCGCCTTCTACGCGGGCGGCTCGACCGCGCAGCAGCTGGTGGACTTTGTGGCGGGCCGGGTGCTGGACGCCGTCGGGGTGGAGCACTCGCTCTACCGGCGCTGGCGGGGATCGCTGGGGGAGGCCCGTGCGGCGGTGGCCGAGGGGAAGTGAGCGGTGGTCGCACGGCAGAGTATGTTCTTGGAACTTCCGGGCCGCCGCGGCCCGGAGCCTTTGACTCCAAACGCCGAAGCGCGGGTTCGGCAACGATGGGAAGGTCCGTGTAGGTGAAAGAGCACAGCATGGACGCGGTGGACCGGCAGCTCATCCAGGCACTGCGGGAGAACGGCCGAGCCTCCTATGCGGAGCTGGGGCGGCTGGTGGGGCTCTCCGGCCCCAGTGTCACCGACCGCATCAACCGGCTGGAGCAGGCCGGGGTGATCACCGGCTACCGGGCCACCGTGAACCCGGCGTCGCTGGGCTTCGGGGTCACCGCCCTGATCGGTCTGCAGCTGAGCGACGCCGCGGACCACGAGGACGTGGCACGGCGGCTGAAGGACCTGGGCGAGGTGGAGGACTGCTGGTTCATCGCCGGCGACGACTCCTACATGCTCAAGGTCCGGGTGTCGGACGTCGACGGGCTGGAGTCGGTGGTCAAGCGGCTCTCGGGCACCCGCGGTGTGGCCAGGACCCGTACCACCGTGGTCCTGTCGACCAAGTGGGAGAACAGGGTGAGTACGCCGCCGGAGGACGACGCCGACCGGCGGTAGGCACATCGAGCAAGGGGAGACGTGATGGCACTGGTGGGACTGGCGGAGCTGACGGAGGCACGGGAGCGGATCGCGGGAGTCGCGGTGCGCACCCCGCTGCTGCCCTGCCCCTGGGCCGACGACGAGCACAGCAGCCTGTATCTGAAGCCGGAGAACCTCCAGCCCACCGGTGCCTTCAAGACACGCGGCGCCTACAACCGGCTGGCCGCGCTCACCCCGGAGGAGGCCGCCCGGGGCGTGGTCGCGCAGTCCAGCGGCAACCACGCGCAGGCGGTGGCGTATGCGGCGCGGCTACTCGGCATCAAGGCCGTGATCGTGATGCCGAACACCTCACCCGCGGTCAAGGTGGAGGCCACCCGCTCCTACGGTGCCGAGGTGCGGCTGGTGGCGCCGGAGGAGCGGGACACCGTCCCGCTGCAGCTGGTCGAGGAGTACGGCTATCTGCATGTGCACCCGTACGACGACCCGCACATCATCGCCGGGCAGGGCACGACCGGTCTGGAGATCGCCGAGGACGCCGCCGCGCTGGGCCTGGCGCTGGACACCGTGCTGGTGCCGGTGAGCGGAGGCGGGCTGATCGCGGGCACGGCCGCCGCGCTCAAGCTCACCGCGCCCGGGGTGAAGGTGATCGGGGTGGAGCCGGAACTCGCCGCCGACGCCCAGCAGTCCCTGCGCACCGGGGAGTTGACCAGCTGGCCGGTCGAGCGGACCTACCGCACCGTCGCCGACGGGCTGCGCACCACCTCGCTGGGCAGGCTGCCGTTCGAGCACGTCCAGGCCTATGTGGACGACATTGTGACGGTCAGCGAGGACGAGATCAGGGCAGCCGTCGCCGTCCTGGCCCGGCGGGCCAGGGTCGTGGCGGAGCCGTCCGGGGCTGTGGCCGCGGCGGCCTACCTCTTCCGGCGCGGCGAGCTGCCGCCGGGCCGCAACCATGCCGTCGTGGTGAGCGGCGGCAATGTCGACCCGCAGCTGCTGGCGGAGCTGCTCGCAGTCTGAGCAGGGCACAGGCGTAGGCTCAGGGGGTTGCCCCGGCCGGACACTTCGGGGCGGGTACCAGAGGAGGCGGAGACGCACATGGACGCAGGGCTCAAGCGTGAGCTGGAGGCCAAGGTCCTCGCAGGCGAGCGGCTGTCCCGCGAGGACGGCGTCGCGCTGTACGAGAGCGACGACCTGGCCTGGCTGGGCGGGCTGGCACACCACGTGCGGACGCAGAAGAACGGCGACGTCGTCCACTTCAACGTCAACCGCCACCTCAACATGACCAATGTGTGCAGCGCCTCCTGCGCTTACTGCTCCTTCCAGCGCAAGCCGGGGGAGAAGGACGCGTACACCATGCGCATCGAGGAGGCCGTGCGCCTCGCCAAGGCGATGGAGAACGACCAGCTCACCGAGCTGCACATCGTCAACGGCCTGCACCCCACGCTGCCCTGGCGCTACTACCCCCGCTCGCTGCGCGAGCTGAAGAAGGCGCTGCCGGAGAGTGTGGCGCTGAAGGCGTTCACCGCCACCGAGATCCACTGGTTCGAGCGGATCAGCGGCATGCCGGCCGACGAGATCCTGGACGAGCTGATCGACGCCGGCCTGGAGTCGCTGACCGGCGGCGGCGCCGAGATCTTCGACTGGGAGGTGCGCCAGCACATCGTCGACCACGACACCCACTGGGAGGACTGGTCGCGGATCCACCGGCTGGCGCACAGCAAGGGCCTCAAGACGCCCTGCACCATGCTCTACGGCCACGTCGAGGAGCCCCGCCACCGGGTGGACCATGTGCTGCGGCTGCGTGAGCTCCAGGACGAGACCGGCGGCTTCCAGGTCTTCATCCCGCTGCGCTACCAGCACGACTTCCATGACTCCAAGGACGGCAAGATCCGCAACCGGCTGCAGGAGCGGACGCAGATGGCCACCGGCGCCGAGGCGCTGAAGACCTTCGCCGTCTCCCGGCTGCTGTTCGACAACGTCCCGCACGTCAAGGTCTTCTGGGTGATGCACGGTGTCACCACCGCCCAGCTGGCGCTCAGCCACGGTGCCGACGACATGGACGGCTCGGTGGTCGAGTACAAGATCACCCATGACGCGGACAACTACGGCACGCCCAACAAGCTCAGCCGTGACGATCTGCTGGAGCTGATCCGAGAGGCCGGGTTCCGCCCGGTGGAGCGCAACACCCGGTACGAGATCATCCGCGAGTACGACGGTCCCGACCTCCAGCTCCGTGAGCAGCCCCAGGCGATGCGCCTCTGACTGCCCGCCCGTGCAGCGGCAGCTGTGGCCCGGCACCCCTCGAGGTGCCGGGCCACAGTCGTCGGTGGCGGGGTGGGAACGTGCCCGGCGGTCGGCGGTCGGCGGTCGGCGGTCGGCGGTCGGCGGGCGACGGCCCGTCAGCCCGGGCCGTGGCGGTCCCGCCTGTCGGCAGGGCGCCGGGCCGACCGGTGCGGCCGCGCAGGGAGCGCGTGGGCGGCTGGCGCCGGGGACCGCTACGGCGTCGTATCGCACGTTGGGCGGGTGCCGGGATGTTCGGCTTCTCGGAGCCGTCGGTCGGCGACGGCAGCGGTGCGATGACCGCTGTCAAGGGCGCTTGAGGGGACTCCCCACGGCTGCCTTAAGCTCGATGATTATGGACCTGACTTTCGTCCTCGATCCCGAGGTGACCCCGGAGCTGCAGGAACAGCTGGTGGAGCTGTGGACCGACGTCAGCAACGCCGGCGGTGCGGTCGGCTTTGTGGCGCCGGTGACCGCCGAGCGGGTGCGGCCCGTCGCCCAGCGCCAGCTGGCAGGGGTCGCCGACGGCCCCGACCGGCTGCTGACCGCCTGGGACGCCGCCAGCGGACGGCTGGCCGGAGTGGTCTTCTTCGAGTCGCAGCGCTTCGATCTGATGGAGCACTGGCGGCTCCTGAAGCGGGTCATGGTCCACCCCGACTTCCAGGGCCGCGGCTACGGCGCCGCGCTGCTGGCCGAGGCCGAGAGCACGGCCCGGGACTGGGGCCTGGCGGGGCTGAAGCTCACCCTGCGCGGCGGCCTCGGGCTGGAGCGGTTCTACGGACGCAGCGGCTACACCGAGGTGGGCCGGGTGCCCGGCGGGATCCGGGTCGCCGACGGCGACGACCGCGACGACGTCTCCATGTGGCTCGACCTCCGGGAGACCGGCCCCGTACCGGGGCAGCGCCCCGGGCGTGCTTGACTGGAGCAGGGCCGCCATGTGTCGGCCGTGAGCGGTACGAGAGGAAGGCCACCGGTGAGCAAGTCGCACGCCACGCTCCGCTATACGTCCATGAGGGCCGTGATCTTCGCCGTCTGCTTCATGGTCGCCGTTCTGCTCGCCCACTACGGGATCATCCCCGTGGCCGGTGAGGCGGGCTATGTCTTCCTGCTGCTGCTGGCCGCGCTGGTCTCCGCGCCGATCAGCTATGTGGTGCTGAGCCGCCAGCGCGACGAGATGTCCGAGCAGATCGTCGGCAGGGTGTCCGGGATGCGCTCGCGCACCGCCGAGCGGATCGCCGCGCAGAACGCCGAGGAGGACGCCCTGGACGAGGCCAACCGGGCCAGTGCGGTCGAGGCGCTGCACAGCGACCGTCCCGCCTCCGCCTGACCCTCACCGGCCCCGGTGCACCAGCAGGATCAGGAACGCCGCCCCACGGGGCGCGATGTGGCACGCCTGGCCGGCGTCTCGCAGGCCACCGTCTCGCTGGTCTTCTCCGACAGCGGCGGCGCCCACCGGGTCTCCGAGGCGACCCGGCAGCGGGTCCGGGACGCCGCGCGTGCCCTGGACTACCGTCCGCATGCCGCGGGCCGGCAGCTGCGGCTGGGCCGGACCGGGTTGATCCTGCTGGCGGTGCCCAACATCCTCGGCCCGTTCTTCGCCCGCGTCCTGGAGGGCGCCCATGCGGAGGCGGGCCGGCACGGGCTCGCGGTCGTCGTCAGCTCCGGCTGGAGCAGCGCGACCCTCGCCGGGGCCACCACCACCAGCCAGTTCGACGGCCTGGTGGTCTGCTCACCGGACGACAGCCAGCTCGGCGAACTCCCCGAGTCCACTCCCGTGGTCTTCCTGGACTCCGACCCCGCCCACGGCCGGGGCGCCGCCCGGCGGATCACCGTGGAACTCGACGTCGCCGGCGGTATGCGTGCCGCCGTGGAGCACCTGGCAGCCCTCGGCCACCGGCGCATCGGGCATCTGCGGTCCACCCTCTCCGCGCACACCTTCCGCGCCCGGCAGGCCGCCTTCGAGCATGCGGCGCGCGGGCTGGAGGTGGTGGAGGTCGGCGTCAGCATCAATGAGGGCCTGGCCGCCGCCCGCAGTGCCGCCCGCATCCTGCTGGACCGCCCCGACCGCCCGCGCGCCGTGATGTGCGACGACGACGTGGTCGCCTCCGGCCTCTACCAGGCGGCCGCGGCCCTGGGCCTGAGCATCCCCGCGGATGTCTCCGTCATCGGCATGGACAACATCACCGCCGCGGAACTGCTCACCCCGCCGCTGACCACCGTGGACCTCCCCGGTGAGGAGCTCGGACGGCACGGGGTCGCGGCACTCGCCGCCCTGCTGCAGGGCGACCGCATCGACCCGCCGGGCCCGCTGCCCACCTCCCTGGTGGTGCGGGCCTCTACCGCTTCGGCAGCAGCGCGCTGAGGTCGAGGTCGATCGGGAACGGGACAGCAGACCTCAACCGGTCCCGGACGATCCCGATCGGGGCGTAGCGGCAGGTCGGGCCGTCCAGCTCGTAGACATGGACCACCGGGTGGCCGTCCTCCTCGATCAGCCAGTAGTGCGGGATACCGGCCTCGGCGTACTTGCGCAGCTTGACGACGCGGTCGCGGTGGGCCGACTCAGGGGAGACCACCTCCACGATGAGCCGGACGTCGGACGGGTCGTACCAGGTGAGGGCGGGGTCGTACGGCGTGACGACCGCGAGCAGGTCTGGTTCCGGCCGGTTGCGCGCGTCCAGGCGGACGGTCACCCCGCGATCGATCTGAGTGCCGTCCGGCGCTTGAGCGGTCAGCATCGTGGTGAGCGCGGTGACCAGGCGGCTGTGCCAGACACGTTGCGGTGACATCTGGAAAACCAGAGTTCCGTCGATCAGCTCCGTGTGGCGCGGGGCCTCCGGAAGGTGGTCCAGGTCATCCGCGAACCACCCCTCGGCGCGCGGCGGCTGCATCCAGTCGGGCAGAGCGGTCACGGGCCCAGAGTAGCTAGTGCGGGGGCGGCACTAGCCGAGCGGCGCAGTGCAGGCCCCTTCGGCGGCCCGGCGCTGGGCGGGCAGGTGCACCGCTGCCGCGGGCGGCACCAGGCGGCGGCGGGCGCCGAAGAGCAGCAGCGCGCCCACCGAGACACCCGCCGCGCCGCACAGCGCGGCGGCCCGCAGCGAGCCGTCCACCAGCACCCCGGAGACGGCGGCGCCGGCCGCGTTGCCGGTGGAGATCACGGTGACCAGCCAGGCGAAGGCCTCGGTGGTGGTGCCGGGCGGGGCCAGTTCGCCGATCAGTACGAAGGCGGCGGCCAGCAGCGGGGCCAGGCCGAGTCCGGCGAAGAAGGAGAGGGCGGTCATCAGGGCCGGGGAGGGCAGCAGCAGCAGGGAGAGGAAGCCGGCCGCCATCAGCGACGCCAGGGCCCAGGTCCGGGTGGCCGTGGTGGCACGCCAGGGCACCGCGCCGTACACCAGGGCGCCGACCAGGCCGCCCGAGGCGGCGACCGCCAGCAGGGTGCCCGCGCCGCCGGGCAGTCCGCCGCGGTGGGCCTCGGCATAGGCCACATACAGCACGGCCTGGGAGCCCAGCGCCCAGCCGGCCCCGGCCAGACCCACCAGCAGCAGCACCAGACCGGGGGAGCGCAGCGGTCCCAGCAGGCCGGCGCCGCCCGCGGTGTCGCGGGGCGGCGCGGTCCAGGCGCGGGCGGGCGCGGCGGTGGCCACCACCAGGGCCCCGGCGAGGCCCAGCCCGGCGGCGATCCACAGCGCCGCCACCGGGGAGGCGGTGGCGGCGATCACGGCCACCGCCAGCGGGCCGACCACATAGAGCAGTTGCTGTGAGGCGGAGTCAAAGGCATAGGCGGTGTCCAGCTGCCGCTCCTCCACGATGTCCGGCCACAGGGCGCGCAGACACGGCTCCAGCGGCGGCATCGCCAGTCCGGCGAGCACCGCCCCGCCGAACTCCGCGGCGGCCGCTCCCGGTGCGACGGCCAGCAGCGCATAGCCGAGTCCGGCCACCACCGCGGCGGCCAGCAGCACCCGGGGCTGTCCCGCCCGGTCCACCATCCGGCCCAGCACCGGTCCGCCGACCGCCGCCGCGACGGCGTAGGCGGCGGTCACCGCGCCGATGCGGCTGTAGGGGGCCTGCGCCTCCCGCAGGGCGAGGGCGATGACCAGTGCGGTCATCCCGGCGGGCAGCCGGCCGACGAGGGTGCCGGTGAGCAACCGGGCGACATGCGGACCGCGGAGCAGGGAGAGATAGCGCACCCCTCGAAGTTATACGTATAACTTCGAAGGGTCAAAGCGCCCGCACGCAAAGGCAGGGGGCCCGTCGCGTACGCATACGCGCGGGCCCCCTTGGGTGGTGCTCGTCGTGGCCACCGAATGGAGCGCCGGTCCGCACAGGGCGGTCCGGAGGCTCCGGGCGATCAGAGGATGGTCAGATGACGCTGACGTTCTCGGCCTGCGGGCCCTTCGGGCCCTGGGTCACGTCGAACGAAACGTTCTGGTTCTCCTCCAGCGAGCGGAAACCGTTCGCGTTGATGGCGGAGTAGTGGACGAAGACGTCGGGGCCGCCGCCCTCCTGGGCGATGAAGCCGAAGCCCTTCTCGGCGTTGAACCACTTGACGGTTCCGGTCGCCATACCGTTCTCCTTGCGAGGGACGTGAAGGGAACCACACCGCGTGGCCCCCGGTCCGCTGCGCTGATCGCCCTGCCTCCGAAAGTTCATCCGGAGTTTCTGCATAGTGCTGAAAAACTACGAAAAGCCCGCGGTCACATGCTCCGCAGGCTTCAAGTACTGCAAGGGGAATCAAACTGCAACTGCGGGCAACCGTAGCATGCACGTTGCGCCCCAGGCCAGGGATGACATACGCGCGTGCGGGTGTGTCACGCCGCACTCCCGGAGACCCGCCGGGCCCCCGCGGCGGGTCCGCGGGGCGGCAGGCATAACCTGCGGAGGGTGGACACTACAACTGCCGACGGCGGCCACCCCGCCCCACCCACACGGCCCCGCGTGGGCCACATCCAGTTCCTGAACTGCCTCCCCATCTACTGGGGGCTGGCCAGGACCGGGAGCCTTCTCGATCTGGACCTCACCAGGGACACCCCCGAGAAGCTGAGCGACCGACTGGTGACCGGGGATCTCGACATCGGCCCTATCACCTGTGTGGAGTACCTCCGCCACGCCGACGAGCTGCTGGTGCTGCCCGACATCGCGGTCGGCAGCGACGGCCCGGTGATGAGCTGCGTGATCGTCAGCCAGGTGCCGCTGAGCCGGCTGGACGGGCGCCGGGTGGCTCTGGGCTCCACCAGCCGCACCTCGGTCCGGCTGGCGCAACTGCTGCTGGAGGAACGGGAAGGGGTGCGGCCCGACTACTTCAGCTGCCCGCCCGACCTGGGCGAGATGATGCGCGAGGCGGACGCCGCCGTACTGATCGGCGACGCCGCGCTGCGGGCCAACCTCTACGAGGCACCGCGACTGGGCCTGGAGGTCCATGACCTGGGTGCGATGTGGAAGGACTGGACCGGGCTGCCGTTCGTCTTCGCGGTCTGGGCGGCACGGCGCGAGTTCGCCGAGCGGTACCCGGAGGTCGTGCGCGAGGTGCAGCGGGCGTTCGTGGAGTCGCGCGACCTCTCGCTGGCCGAGGCGCCCAAGGTGGCCGAGCACGCCGCCCGCTGGGAGCCCTTCGAACACGGAGTGCTGGAGCGGTACTTCACCGAGGCGCTCGACTTCTCCCTGGGCGGGAGCCAGCTCTCCGGCATCGCCGAGTTCGCCCGGCGGGTCGGCCATGACTCGGGCTTCCCCCCGGATGTGAAGGTGCAGCTCCTGGGGAGCTGAGCCGGGTCCGTGCAGCGGGCGCTGACGGCCGCTCGGCTGCGCCGGACGGACGGCCTCCGGGCCGGGCCCTACCGGTCTGCCCCGCGGGTCCCGCCGTGCCCGGCGGCCCCGCCCGGCCCTGCTTCCGCGGCGCCGGGCGGCCCTGCCCGGGACAGCCGGACGCCCGCGTGCGGGCGCCCATGTTGCAGGTGCGGCACAAGCGGTGGCCGTCCGGTACGGGCCGGGCCTGCGACGGGTACCTTCTGATCCGGCAGGGCACGGGGCGAGCGGAGCGAGGGGGGCGTGCCATGGAACCGCTGGGGCCGGGCGACCCGCGGCAGGTCGGCGGCTACCGGCTGCTGCGGCGGCTGGGCGCGGGTGGCATGGGACGCGTCTATCTGGGCCGTACCGCAGGCGGCCGGACCGTCGCGGTGAAGCTGGTGCGGACCGATCTGGCGGACGACGAGGAGTTCCGGGCCCGCTTCCGGCAGGAGATCGCCGCCGCCCGCCGCGTCGGCGGCGCATGGACCGCTCCCGTGCTGGACGCGGACACCGAGGGCGAGCGGCCCTGGGTGGCCACGGGCTATGTGGCCGGGCCCGCCCTGGACGCGGCGGTGAAGGAGGCCGGGCCGCTGCCCGAGCGCTCGGTACGGGCACTGGGCTCCGGGCTGGCCGAGGCGCTGGCGGCGGTGCACGCCACCGGACTGGTGCACCGTGATGTCAAGCCCTCCAATGTGCTGCTGGCGCTGGACGGGCCGCGCCTGATCGACTTCGGCATCGCCCGTGCGCTGGACGCCAGTACCTCCCTCACCCGGTCCGGCTATGTGGTGGGCTCACCCGGCTATATGTCGCCGGAGCAGGCAGCCGGGGGCGAGGCGGGCCCCTCCGGTGACGTCTTCTCACTGGGCGCGGTGCTGGCGTACGCGGCCACCGGGAGCCCGCCGTTCGGCGACGGGGTGAGCGCCGCGGTGCTGCTCTACCGGGTGCTGCACGAGGAGCCCGATCTGACGGGGCTGCCCGGCGGCCCGCTGCGGGACGCCGTGGAGGCGTGCCTGGCCAAGGACGCGTCCGCGCGACCCACCCCGGACCAGCTGCGGACGGCCCTGACGGGTGGTGAGGGGACCGTACGGCTGCTGAGGGACGGCTGGCTTCCCGCGGCGCTCTCCGCATCCGTCGGACGGCGCGCGGCGGAGCTGCTGGACCTGGAGGACGAAGCAGCGGTGGAGACGGCCGCCCCGTGGCCCGGACAGGGCGCCGGCGGCAGCGGGACCTCGGGGGTGTCGCCGGTGAGCGGCTCCTTCGGGCCGCCGCCCGAGGATTGGGCCCCGGCCGGTCCGCTGGAGGACGCCCGGCCCGGGGCCACGACACCCGAGGGGGCGGCGCCCGAGCCCGCGGCGACCGGGACCGGCGCACACGGGGCTGCCCCGGCCGGGGCAGCGCTGCCCGCGGTTGCCGCCACCGGGCCGGAGCCGGTCCGTACCCGGCGTACGGGGCCCGGAGTCAGGGCGGCCGCCGCCGCGGGGGTGCTGGCGCTGGCCGGCGGCGCCGTCGCACTGGCCCTGCTGCACGGACTCGGCACCCCCGACCCGCACCCCAGCGGGCCCACCACCGGCACCGCCGCACCGAGGGACGGCGGGGTACCGCCCGCGATGGTCGGCAGCTGGCAGGGGGACATCACCACCGAGCTGATCCCGCTGAGCAGCACCTTCCAGTTGACGGTCCGCCAGGGTGACAAGGGCGCGGTGGTGACCGAGTCGCGCAACAACTCCCAGCTGACCAAGGGTGCCTACTGCCTCGGCCGGGGGACCCTGGTCTCCGCCGACGCCCACTCGATGGTGGTCCGGGAGGAGCCCTCCGGCGGCAACACCCAGTGCCTGGGCGCCGCCGAGACCCAGACCTACACCCTCAACGCCGACGGGACCCTGCACCTGGACGTCGCCGACCCCGCCGCCGGAAACCCCTCCGGCGACCTGGCAAAACAGGGCTGACCACCTGCAACGGGGCTGCCGGGGAGCCGTCCCCCCGCTGGCGTAGGCTGGTCCGGCGGTCGGCCGGCCGTACCAGCACGACCCGTCCACAGGAAAGGACGCCAGGTGTCCGAGCCCGCAGCGCCCCACGCCGCACCCTCCGGGGACGACCTCCAGCCCGTCCTCGACCGCGCGGCGGCCGGCGGCCGGATCACCCCGGAAGAGGCGCTCGACCTCTACCGCCACGCCCCGCTGCATGCGCTGGGCGCCGCCGCGGACGCCGCGCGCCGCCGCCGCTACGCGGGCACCGAGCACATCGCCACGTACATCATCGAGCGCAACATCAACTACACCAATGTGTGCGTGACGGCGTGCAAGTTCTGCGCCTTCTACGCGCCGCCGAAGAGCGACAAGGGCTGGTCGCGGGATCTGGACGAGATCCTGCGCCGCTGCGCGGAGACCGTGGAGCTGGGCGGCACCCAGATCATGTTCCAGGGCGGCCACCACCCCGACTACGGCGTGGAGTACTACGAGAAGCACTTCGCGGCCATCAAGGAGCACTTCCCCCAGCTGGTGATCCACTCGCTGGGCGCCTCCGAGGTGGACCACATGGCCAGGATCTCGGGTGTCTCCGTGGAGGAGGCCATCTCCCGGATCCACGCCGCCGGCCTGGACTCCTTCGCCGGTGCGGGCGCGGAGCTGCTGCCCGAGCGGCCGCGCAAGGCGATCGCCCCGCTCAAGGAGTCGGGTGAGCGCTGGCTGGAGATCATGGAGACGGCCCACAACCTCGGCGTGGAGTCCACCACCACCATGCTGATGGGCACCGGTGAGACCAACGCCGAGCGGATCGAGCACCTGCGGATGATCCGCGACGTGCAGGACCGCACGGGCGGCTTCCGGGCCTTCATCCCCTACACCTACCAGCCGCAGAACAACCACCGAAGGGCCGGACGCAGGCCACCGTCTTCGAGTACCTGCGGATCATCGCCGTCGCGCGGCTGTTCCTGGACAACGTCGCCCATATCCAGGGCTCCTGGCTGACCACCGGCAAGGAGGCCGGCCAGCTGACGCTGCACTACGGCGCCGACGACCTGGGCTCGGTGATGCTGGAGGAGAACGTGGTCTCCTCCGCCGGTGCCAAGCACCGCTCCAACCTGCTGGAACTGATCCACCTCATCCGGGCGGCCGGACGCACACCGGCGCAGCGTGCCACCACCTATGAGCACCTGGTGGTCCACGACGACCCGGCGAACGACCCGGTGGACGCCCGGGTGGCCTCCCACATCGCCTCCACCGCGATCGAGGGCGGCACCGCCCACCCCGAGCTGACGATCCTCTCGGCCAACTGACCGCCGACCGCTGACCCGTGCTCACCCTGCACCGCGCCGATCTGGTGCTGCCCGTCGGCGCACCGCCGCTGCCCGACGGGGCGGTGGCGGTGCGCGACGACCGCATCGTCGCGCTGGGTCCCTACGCCGAGCTGGCCGCAGCCCATCCGGACGCCCGCACCCGCAGCTGGCCCGGGGTGCTGACGCCGGGGCTGTGCAACCCGCACGGCCGGATGCTGCTGGAGCACGCCTACCACCCGGATCCGAGGGAGGCCGACCGGCTGGGCACCGCGCCGCTCACCGGTCAGGCGTTGGCCGCACTGGACCTGGACGACGCGGGCTGGGGCGCCGGCGCCCGCCGGGGCCTGCAGCGGATGCTGAGCCAGGGCACCACGGCGCTCCGCGGCCCGCTCCTGCGGCCCGCCGTACGCACCGCGGTCGCCCGCTCCGGCCTGGTCCTGCTGCCCCCGCCCGAGGGCGACCCGGGTGAGCCGGGCTTCGATGTGCTGCGGGCGGGACTGGCGGCCGCGGTGCACACCCCGCTGGCGGTCGGTGCCCGTGCCGATCTGGCGGTCTTCGCGGTGGCCGCCGGCGCGGACGAGGGCGTGGAGGCCGCGTTGCGCGCCGCCGGAACGGGGAGCTGCATCGCGACGGTGCTGGCCGGACGGCTGGTCCACCGGCGCCGCTGAGCGCCGCCCGGGAGCGAACTGGCGCCTCGGCGGGCCCGGTTGATCACGTCCGGCCGTGACCTGGAGGCCGTCGGGCCGCTACGATCCCCGCAACCGCTGTTCCCCGCGGCGGCCCGTCCCAGAAGTCCGTCCTCCATGCCCCGCAGGCAGCAAGCAGGAACGATGCGATCCGAGCCCGTCCCCCGGATCGGCCGTGGCTGGTACGTCACAGCCGTGCTCGGCGCCGTACTGGCGCTCGGCATGGCCGTGCTCGGCTGGCGCCAGTTGAACCAGGCCGACCGCATCGCCGCCGACCCTGTGCAGGTCCACGGCACCGTCGCCCGGCTGGCGTCCGGCACCGCCACCTACAGCCAGGTCGACTACCCCGCGGCCGGGCACACCCTGCACGCCGCCGACCTCCGGCTGCCCGAGGACGCCGCCGTGGGTGATCCGGTCTGCCTGGAGTACGCCAAGGCCGACCCGACCGCCGTCCGGGTGTGCGGCCAGCGCTATCCGCAGCCGGCCGGCATCGGCCTGGCGCAGACCAGCGTGCCGGTCGGGCTGGTGCTGCTGACGGTGTGCCTGGTGCGTATCCACCGCCATCGGCGCGCCCTCGCTGCGCACACCGGGGCGGTCCGCACCACGGCGGTCTTCGCCGCCGAGGGAGTGGCCGCCGTAGCGGGCCGGGCCCGCCGCAAACGGCGCGGCGGCGGGCGGCGCGCCCGTCGCTGAGGCCCGGCTGCCGCCGGTCCCGGCCGGGCGGTGAAGAATGGGCCCGTGATCCGAGCTTCCCTGGACAAGCAGCCGCACGAAGTCGCCGCGATGTTCGACGATGTGGCGGCCAAGTACGACCTCACCAATGACGTGCTCTCCCTGGGGCAGACCCGGGCCTGGCGCAGGGCGGTGGCCCGTGCGGTCGACGCACGCCCCGGTGACCGGGTGCTGGACCTCGGCGCGGGCACCGGCACCTCCTCGCTGCCGTTCGCCGCGGCGGGGGCCCGGGTGGTGCCCTGCGACTTCTCGCTGGGGATGCTCACCGAGGGCAAGCGCCGGCACCCCCAGCTGCCGCTGACCGCGGGGGACGCCACCCGGCTGCCCTTCGCGGACGGCTCCTTCGACGCGGTGACCATCTCCTTCGCCCTGCGCAATGTGCAGGACACCGACACCGCGCTGCGCGAGATGCTGCGGGTGACCCGGCCCGGCGGCAGGGTGGTGATCTGCGAGTTCTCCAGCCCCACCTGGGCGCCCTTCCGCACCCTGTACACCGAGTACCTGATGCGGGCCCTGCCGCCGGTCGCCACCGCGGTCAGCAGCAACCCGGACGCCTATGTCTATCTGGCCGAGTCGATCCGTGCCTGGCCCGACCAGCGTGCGCTGGCCGCGCTGCTGCAGCGGGCGGGCTGGTCCCGGGTGGCCTGGCGCAATCTGACCGGCGGCATCGTCGCCCTGCACCGCGCCACCAAGTCCTGACCCCCGCCCCCGCCGTGCGGCGCCGCGTGAGGCGGTTCGGCAGCACGGCGGGGGCGCGGGGAGCCGCCCGGGGGAACCGGCGGCTGGACTGCTCCGCCGGGCGGTTCCCCGCGCCCGGGTGGTGCGGGCCCGGCTGCCGACGCCGGGCCGCCCCGCTCACGGGTGGCGGGGGTGGTGTCAGGAGGCGCTGCAGCCGACCACCGGGGCCGTGGCCGTACCGCCCGTGGAGGCGAGGAAGCCGAAGGTGGCACTGGCTCCTGCCGCCAGCGCACCGTTCCAGCTGACATTGCGGACCGTGGCGGTGGAGCCGCTGGTGCTCAGTGTGCCGTTCCAGAGCTGGGTGATCTGCTCGCCGTCGGGCAGGGTCAGGGTGACCGTCCAGCCGGTGATCGCCGAGGTGCCGCTGTTGGCCACCGAGACCTCTCCCTGGAAGCCGCCCTGCCAGCTCCCCACCTGCTTGTAGGTCGCCGTGCAGCCCGACTGGCCGGGCGGGGTGCTGGTGGGCGGGGTGGAGGTCGGCGGGGTGCTGGTGGGCGGCTGGCTCGGGGTGGTTCCGTCCAGCGCGGCGGCCAGCGCCGGGTACCAGCGGTCCGACATCTTCAGGATGCCGTTGTCATTGGGGTGCACCCCGTCCCCGGTGTCGGTGGCGTCATTGAAGCCGGTCCACTGGTCGACGACCGTGATCGGCGACTGGGCGGTCGTCCTGCCCGCGGCCCAGCCGGGGATACGGGCGTTGAGGTCGACCACCCGCTGGGCGCACTCGGGGCAGCTGCTGGGGTTCATCGGGATGATCTGGGCGACCAGGATCCTCATGGCGGGGTTGGACGCCCGCATCTGGTCCACCAGCTTGCTGTAGGCGGCCAGGATGACGTCCGGGCTGCGGTTGCTCCAGACGTCATTGGTGCCGAAGTGCATGACAACGATGTCGGGACGGGTGGCGGAGAGCCAGCCCGGCAGCTGGTTCTGATCGGCCACCGCGGTCACCAGGGCGCCGCCGTGCCCTTCGTTGTCCCCGTCGTACGGCACCGAGCAGCCCTGCGGACCGAGGGTGCCCACCATGTCGATGTTGGTGTACCCGGTGTTCTGGAGCCTGTTCCACAGCAGCGCCCGCCAGCAGCCGGGTGAGCCGGTGATGGAGTCGCCGAGCGGCATGATCCGGACGGGGGCGGCGGCCGCTGCGGCCTGCCCGGCCGGCCGTACCACCACCAGGGCGAGCACTGCGGCCAGCACGGCCAGCAGTGTGCCCAGAACGTTCTTCCTCATAAGACTCATGGGTGCCCTTTCGCGCGTGTCCGACGCCTGCGGCGGTGAAGGGCGGCCCGGGCAGGCTCGGCGGATGGGCGCGGGAGCGCTCCCACGACGGCCCGGATCGCCCAGCAGCGACCCGCAGCCGGTACCGCCCCCATGAACCCATCGGGGGTGTCGGCGCGTCAAGACATATGCAGACAGCCCGCCCGCCTCCGCTGCGGCTCGGCAGTGGAAGCGGGCGGGTCTGCACCAGCGGGGGCAGCCGGTTACGGCTTGATCCGGACCACCTGCGGGTCGTGGTCGCTGGCCTGGTCGGCGAACTCGGAGTTGATGTGCACCACGTCGTAGTCGGCGTGCTTCAGCGCCGGGCTGACCAGGATGTGGTCGAGCACCTGCGAGTTGCCCTGGTAGACGTAGGAGTAGCGCTCCCGGGCCGGCAGGGTGTTCACCAGGTCGGTGAGCGCGCTGCCGTTGCCGCTGAGGGTCGTCACCGCGGGGGAGAACTGGTAGTCGTTGAGGTCGCCCAGCGCCACGATCCGCGCCTCGGGGTCGGCCGCCTCCAGCTGCTCCACAAAGGCGTGCTCCAGGATCGCCTGCCTGACCCGCTGCACCTCGGAGCTGCGGACCGGCGACTGGAAGCGGCTGTCGACGCTCTGGTCGCCGCCCTTGCTGTCGAAGTGGTTGGCGATCACAAAGAGCTTGTCGCCGCGGAAGGTGAACTCGCCCACCAGCGGCTTACGGCTGCTGTTCCACGCCTGGTCGGTCGGGGTGATCCGGCCGGGCGAGACGGTCAGCGCCGTCGCGTCACCCGTGCCGGTGACCCCCACCGCGGTGGTCGCGTCGCCGCCGGCGCGGTCGTTGAAGCCCACCCGCGCCGGGTTGAACAGGAAGGCGGTGCGGATGTTGCCACCCGGCTCGCCGCCGTCCTGGTCGTTCTGCGGGTCGATGGTCCGCCAGGAGTAGCGGGGGCCGCCGGCCGCCACGATGGCGTCCACCAGCTTCTGCAGGGTCTTGCCCGCGGTCACGGTGCCGTCGTCGGCGGCGCCGTTGTCGTCCTGGATCTCCTCCAGGGCCACGATGTCGGGCGAGCGGAGGTTGGTGACCAGGCCGCCGGCCAGGGCGTCGAACTTGGACTGCGGGTCGGTCGGGTCGAGGTTCTCCACGTTGTACGTGGCGACGGCGACCTCGTTGGACTTCGCCTTGGCGGTGACCTCGCGCTGCAGGCCGCCGTCGTCCACCGTGCCCAGGGTGCGGGCGACCAGGGTGTAGGTGCCGGCGTACTGGTTGTAGTCCAGCGGGCCGGTGGTGGTGCCGGCGAGGGTGTCGCCGACGTTGGCGGTCGGGAACGCGCTCGTGGCGGTCGGGATGAGCGACTGCACCATCAGACGGCCGGAGTTGGGGTCGTCGTAGGACGGGTAGTAGGTGCCACCGCGCTTGGTGGGGTTCTGGTCGCCCTTCACCGTGACCCACAGCTCGCTGTAGGGGTCCGTGGCGCCCACCACCCGGGCGTCGGAGACCTGGACGTCCATGCCCTCCAGCGACTCGTAGAGGTCGAGCGCATAGCTGCGGGGCTGCAGCGGCAGGTCCTCGATGGAGCCGCCGCCCACGCTGGGCACAAAGGCGTCGGGGACGTTCTCGTCGTTCAGCACCACCGGCGCGGGCAGCGCGTTGCCACTGGAGACCACCGTCACCGAGGGCTTGGAGATCTCGGTGACCGACTGGATGCCGGAGGCGGCGCCGCCCGGGTAGTACTCGGAGACGGTGCCGGAGACGGTCACGCTGTCACCGACCGCCACCGTGGGGGTGGAGCTGGTGAAGACGAAGACGCCCTCGCTGGTCGCCGGGTCGGCGTCGGGCTGCGGGTCCTGCATCCAGAAGCCCTTGGAGCCGTAGGTGCGGACGCCGGTGACGATTCCGGTCACCCCGGTGACCGCCTTGCCCGCCAGCGGCGACACTCGGGTGTTGCCCTGGATGTCGTGGATCCGGGCGGTCACCCCGGTCTCGGTCGGCGTGGGGGTGGGTGTCGGGGTCGGGGTGGAGCTGTCGGTGGGGGTGGGCGTGGGGCTGCCCCCGGAGCCGCCCGCGGAGTTCGCGGGGGTCGGCGCACCGGCCGTGAAGTCGGCGGCGTTGTCGTCGGTGTCCGCCAGGGCCGGGCGCGCGACCGAGGCGGTGTTGCTCGCCCCGGCGGCGGCGCCGCTGCCCTCGTGGACCACGGCGGTGCCAAAGCCGACCAGGTCCTTGATCCGGGTGTCCGCGGCGCAGTCCGCGGCGTTGAGGCAGGTGAGCGGGTCGGCTCCCTGGACCAGGGCCACGGTGCCGCTGGTGCCCGACAGGGCGATGGTGCCGGTGGCGTCGGGGGTGGGCAGCGGGGTGGTGCCGCCGGTGCCTGCCGCCTCGCCGACCAGGTAGCGGCCGCCGGCGGCGAGGGCGCCGGTGAGCGGGGTGGACTGCCACTTGGAGGTGGCGGTGGGGCTCCCCGGGAGGTACTGCACGCTGTAGCCGGAGAGGTCCAGCGCGGTGGAGCCGGCGTTGCCCAGCTCGATGAAGTCATTGGTGTACGTGGCGCCGGAGTTGCCGCCGCCTCCGTACACCTCGGCTATGACGGCATCCGCGGAGGGGGCGGCGAAGGCCGAGTGGACGCCCATTCCGGCCAGCACCAGGGAGCCGGTGATCGCGATCGGCACCAGCCGCTTGCGAAGCCGGGCGGTGCGGGGTCTCTCGGGACGGGAATTGCGTCGGGAGTGTGCGACACCGGTGGCGTCTCCTTCGGGAACGGACGGTGCGTCAGGCATGGCTCTGGCAGCGCCCTTCAACCCCGCCGCGGTCCCGGGTCGGGCCCAAGGAGCGCCGCGCTCAAGATACGCGCGTAGAACACCGCGCAGAAGGGATTTGAGGTTAAATCTCGGCGACCGCGCATGGCCCTGGGGGCGGCGGAGGGAAAGGCCTGCCGGTGCGTCAGACCGCCGCATCCCGCTCCGGCGTGACGATGGAGCCGAGTCGGAGCAGCAGCACGCCCGACGTCAGCAGCAGGACGCGCAGGCTCACGGCGTCCCGCAGCTCCCTGAGGAATCCGCGCGGACCCGGCCGGGGCGGCGCTGCGGAGGACAGGGCGCTGCTCATCGGTGGGCGCCTCCTGGCTCGGCTGCCGGGTCAGCTCACTGCACACCGTGCCCACCCGGCGACGGGGCTCGCCGGGTGGGCCGCGCATACCGCCCGACCGGCTCTACCGAGGGGCGGGCCCATAGACTGCTCGGGGTCCGGTTCCGGACCGGGCCAGCATCAGCCGAGAGCAGCCAGGAGTGCCGAACGTGACCGAGACCGCAGCTCCCGACGCCGCCGCCAAGCCGGACGAGCCCGTCGAGGGAACCGCCGATGTGATCGTGGTGGGCGCCGGTCCCGCCGGGGCGACGACCGCGTACCACCTTGCCAGGGCCGGTCTTGACGTCCTGCTGCTGGAGAAGTCGTCCTTCCCCCGGGAGAAGGTGTGCGGTGACGGGCTGACCCCGCGCGCCGTCAAGCAGCTGGTGGACATGGGCATCGATGTGTCCGAGGGTGCCGGCTGGCTGCACAACAAGGGTCTGCGGATCATCGGCGGCGGGGTGCGGCTGGAGCTGGACTGGCCCGAGCTGGCGTCCTTCCCCGACTACGGCCTGGTCCGCAAGCGCGCCGACTTCGACGAACTGCTGGCCCGGCAGGCGGAGAAGGCCGGGGCGCGGCTGTACGAGCGGGCCAATGTCACCGGCCCGGTGCTGGACGACCGTACGGGCCGGATCACCGGTGTGACGGCCAAGCTGGGCGAGGAGAAGCGGCCGGTGGTCTTCACCGCGCCGCTGGTGGTCGCGGCCGACGGCAACTCCACCCGGCTGTCGCTGGCGATGGGCCTGCACCGCCGCGAGGACCGGCCGATGGGTGTGGCGTACCGGACGTACTTCACCAGCCCGCGCCATGACGACGACTATCTGGAGTCCTGGCTGGAGCTGTGGGACCGGCGCAAGGGCCGCAACACGCTGATGCCCGGCTACGGCTGGATCTTCGGGATGGGCGACGGCACCAGCAATGTGGGGCTGGGCCTGCTCAACACCACCTCCTCCTTCGGTGAGATCGACTACCGCGAGCTGCTGAAGTCGTGGTGCGCCAACATGCCCGAGGAGTGGGGTTACACCCCGGAGAACATGACCGAGCCGATCCGCGGCGCGGCCCTGCCGATGGCCTTCAACCGCCAGCCGCACTACACCCGCGGCATGCTGCTGGTGGGCGACGCCGGCGGCATGGTCAACCCGTTCAACGGGGAGGGCATCGCCTACGCCATGGAGTCCGGCCGGATCGCCGCCGATGTGGTGGTCCAGGCCCGTGCCCGGGTCACCGAGGCGGGCCGGGAGCGCGCCCTGGAGGCCTATCCGCAGGTGCTCAAGGATGTCTACGGCGGCTACTACACGCTGGGCCGCGCCTTTGTGAAGCTGATCGGCAACCCCCGGGTGATGCGGGTGGCCACCGAGCGGGGGCTGACCCACCCGATGCTGATGAAGTTCGTCCTCAAGCTGCTGGCGAACCTGACCGACCCGCGCGGCGGCGACGCCATGGACCGCATCATCAACGGCCTCGCCAGGGTCGCCCCCAACGCCTGACGGCGGTCCGGTCCGGCCGCCGGCGGCGCCGGCGGCCGGAATTCCTCCTCCCCCTTGATTCCGGCCGCCCCGGCAATTCGCCCGTCGCTCCCATTGTCATGGGTTGACGCTCTGTCAGGCCATGGATACCCTGCACGGTGCCCACACCTGTGAAATGGGGGAGGAATGGGTGGGGACGACTTTGAGAGCGCACTTTCCCAGATTCGCAGCCTGATCGACTCGGCGGTGTCGGCCCATCGCGACCGGCAGTCGCGGTCGGCCGGGATCCTGGAAGTGGACACCGGTCGGGATCGCCTGGTCAGGGCCTTCGGCCAGCAGGTCGCAGCGGCTCGGCGGACGGTCGACATAGCCGTCCCGGAGTGGAACTCCCGTTCCGGTGAGCTGTTTTCCGGGCTGCGCCGGATGATTCCGGAAGGCGTCCGCGTCCGGCTGCTGTCCGCGCCCGCGGCAATCGACGACGACCTGGTCCTGCGATACCGGAAGGGCGCGCTCGGCGCCGAGATCCGCATCGCCGGGAATGCACTCCAGGGTTTTGCCCTGGTCGACGGGAGAAACGCGGTCGTCTGCTCCGGGCCGCCGCCGGACGGCCGGTTCTTCCTGGTCGCGGCGGGCTCCGTGGTCCGGGTGCTCGACACCCTCTTCGGCAGCGCCTGGCAGGAGGCACTGCCGCTGGGCGACCACCTCCGGTTCTCCCGCTGGGCCGGCACCGAGCCCGGCCGGCAGGTTCTGCTCCAGCTGTGCAGCGGATCCACCGACGAGGTGGCCGCTCGGGCGCTGTCGATGTCGGTCCGCACCTACCGCCGCCAGGTGGCGGAGCTGATGCGGCTGCTGGGGGCGAGCTCCCGCTTCCAGGCAGGGGTGCAGGCCTGCCGTCTGGGGATGCTGTCGGCCGGCCCGGCGGACCGCGGATGAGGGCGCCGCTCCCCGCACCGGCCCCTCCCTCTCCGGCCCCTCCCTCCCCGGCCCCGCGCAGGCCGTCACGCACCCGGTCCGGCTGCTCCCAGGCCAGCAGCACCTACGACGCGGGCCCGGAGCGTATCGACACGGCGACTTCGAGCGGCGCCGGGTCGGATCCGCCGGGGGCCGCCTCGGCCGCCGAGACGCACACCCGGCGTCGCCCAGCCGCCGGTAGAGGCGAGCGCCGGCGCCGGTGAGGTCGCGCAGCTCCGCAAGGACCGGCTCGGCGGCCCGCACCAGCCCCAGGCGGTCGTCCTCGGGCGGCGGCGGCTGCTGCCGGTGGGCCCGGGCGGTCATCTCCCACAGCCGCTCCCCGAGCGTGAACCGGCCCTCGGTGTCACGGCCGATCAGCCGCACCCGCTCCAGCGCCAGGGCGAGGCGAGGGCGGCCAGCAGCGCGGAGGTCTTGTCGATCACGCCCACGCCGCCGCTGTCGAAGCCGGCTGAACTGGTCACCATGGTCCGTCCCGGGCCCGTCTGCCGCACTGGTCGTCTGCCGCACCGGTCGTCCGCTGCGCCGTCGTGCCTCTGTCCGCGAGCGTGCAGCAGCGGCGGGGGCCGTCGTGCCGCCTGACAGGAAGCTGCGGATCCCTGCACGCCGGGTGACCGTGTGATGACGTTTCGTCATGATACATCGCACTCTGTGGCAGCTTGATGTCATTGCGTACAGGCCCCAATTGGGCTTGTGAACCAAAGGTCAAGCGGGGCCGCGCCACCCCACCCGCAAGGGTGGCCGGCGGCTAGCACGGGGTCTGCCGACAGCCAAATTTGATCTGATCCGCGTTCTCCTGATATGGAAACGGGCCCCGCACCTGCCTTCTGCCAGTGAGTATGACGTTGTGTGATCAGATGGGTGCCATCCGTGGTCAAAGTCTGACCGGTCTGACTTCATGATCATTCGTCAGGTGGTGTAGATCACAAAGTTCCCCGTGACCCCGTGTCGCAGATCACATGCGCACGGGCATAGGATGCAGCCGAATCGGGGTTTGTGAACTGCCTCACATGAGGTGATCACGGTCCCCGGCTGAGCGGTCCGAATGCAGTCAAGGACGACCTGCGGAGGGAGCGGGAGCGTATGAACGCTTACGCGCCGATCCTCGTACTCGGTGCCATCGCGGCGGCGTTCGCGGTGGGATCCATCGTGATGGCCTCACTCACCGGCCCCAAGCGCTACAACCGGGCCAAGCTCGAGGCCTACGAATGCGGCATCGAGCCGACCCCGCAGCCGGCCGGCGGCGGTCGGTTCCCGATCAAGTACTACCTGACGGCGATGCTCTTCATCGTCTTCGACATCGAGATCGTCTTCCTCTACCCGTGGGCGGTCAGCTTCGACGCCCTGGGGATCTTCGGGCTGGTCGAGATGCTGCTCTTCATCGCCACCGTCTTCGTCGCCTACGCCTATGTGTGGCGGCGCGGCGGCCTCGAGTGGGACTAGCTGAGAGGCAATCGGATGGGTATCGAGGAGAAACTGCCGAGCGGCTTCCTGCTCACCAGTGTCGAGACCGCGGCAGGGTGGGTGCGCAAGTCGTCGCTCTTCCCCGCCACCTTCGGACTGGCCTGCTGCGCCATCGAGATGATGACCACGGGTGCGGGCCGGTACGACCTGGCGCGGTTCGGCATGGAGGTCTTCCGCGGCTCGCCGCGGCAGGCGGACCTGATGATCGTCGCCGGGCGGGTGAGCCAGAAGATGGCTCCGGTGCTGCGCCAGGTCTACGACCAGATGGCCAACCCCAAGTGGGTCATCTCCATGGGCGTCTGCGCCTCGTCGGGCGGCATGTTCAACAACTACGCGATCGTCCAGGGTGTCGACCACATCGTGCCGGTCGACATCTACCTGCCGGGCTGTCCGCCGCGGCCGGAGATGCTGATGGACGCGATCCTCAAGCTCCACGACAAGATCCAGCACGAGAAGCTGGGCGTGAACCGCCGCAGGGCGGAGGAGCAGGCCGAGGAAGAGGCGCTCAGGGCGGTCCCGACGATCGAGATGAAGGGGCTGCTGCGGTGAGCGGCGTCAACGGAGGCCACGGCACAAACGGTTCTCTTCCCGCGCCCCGGGGCGACAACGCCGCCGCCGGCCGGGAAGAGGTCATCGGCGTCCGCCACGGCATGTTCGGTACCAGGGGCACCGGTGACACCTCGGGCTTCGGCCGGCTGGTCGCCCCGGTGGTGCTGCCGGGCAGCAGCCCGCGTCCGTACGGCGGCTGGTTCGACGAGGTCGCCGACGAGCTGGAGGGCGCACTGGAGGAGCAGGCCGGGGCCGGCCGCGGCGCCGGTCCCGCCGAGGCGATCGAGAAGACCGTCGTCGAGCACGGCGAGCTGACCTTCCACATCCGCCGCGAGCACCTGCTCCAGGTCGCCCGCACCCTGCGGGACGACCCGGCGCTCCGCTTCGAGCTCTGCCTCGGCGTCAGCGGTGTCCACTACCCCGGTGACCAAGGCCGGGAGCTGCACGCGGTCTACCCGCTGCGCTCCCTCACCCACGGCCGGCTGATCCGGGTGGAGGTCTCCGCGCCGGACGCGGACCCGCACATCCCCTCGACCGTCCCGGTCTACCCGACCAACGACTGGCACGAGCGCGAGGCCTACGACTTCTTCGGCATCGTCTTCGACGGCCACCCCGCCCTCACCCGGATCATGATGCCGGACGACTGGCTGGGCCACCCCCAGCGCAAGGACTACCCGCTCGGGGGCATCCCGGTCGAGTACAAGGGCGCCCAGATCCCGGCTCCCGACCAGCGGAGGGCGTACTCCTGATGACCGACATCTACGCAGAGGCAGGGGTCCGGGAGACCACCGAGGGACGGGTCTTCACCGTCACCGGCGGCGACTGGGACGAGATCGTGGCCGCGGCCGCCGGCAGGGCGGACGACGAGCGGATCATCGTCAACATGGGCCCCCAGCACCCCTCCACCCACGGGGTGCTCCGGCTGATCCTGGAGATCGACGGCGAGACCGTCACCGAGGCCCGCTGCGGCATCGGCTATCTGCACACCGGGATCGAGAAGAACCTCGAGTTCCGCAACTGGACCCAGGGCACCACCTTCGTCACGCGCATGGACTACCTGACGCCGCTCTTCAACGAGACGGCGTACTGCCTCGCGGTGGAGAAGCTGCTCGGGATCACCGACCAGATCCCGGACCGCGCCAGTGTGATCCGGGTGCTGATGATGGAGCTCAACCGGATCTCCTCGCACCTGGTCTGCCTGGCCACCGGCGGTATGGAGATCGGCTCCACCACGCTGATGATCTACGGCTTCCGTGACCGCGAGATCATCCTGGACATCTTCGAGCTGGTCACCGGCCTGCGGATGAACCACGCCTATGTCCGCCCCGGCGGCCTGGCCCAGGACCTCCCCTCCGGTGCCGTCGACCAGATCCGCGAGGGCATCAAGCTGCTGCGCTCCCGGATGCACGAGTACGACAAGCTCGCCACCGACAACCCGGTCTTCAAGGCCCGGCTGGTCGACGTCGGCCATCTGGACCTGGCCGGCTGTATGTCGCTGGGCGTCACCGGGCCGATCCTGCGCTCCACCGGCCTGCCGCACGACCTGCGCAAGTCCGACCCCTACTGCGGCTACGAGAACTACGACTTCGAGGTCGCCACCGCCGACACCTGCGACTCCTACGGCCGGTTCCTGATCCGGCTGGAGGAGATGAGGCAGTCGCTGCGGATCGTGGAGCAGTGCCTGGCCCGGCTGGAGCCCGGCCCGGTGATGGTCGCCGACAAGAAGATCGCCTGGCCCGCCCAGCTGGCCATCGGCCCGGACGGCATGGGCAACTCGCTGGACCACATCAGGAACATCATGGGCACCTCCATGGAGGCCCTGATCCACCACTTCAAGCTCGTGACCGAGGGCTTCCGCGTCCCGGCCGGGCAGGCGTACGCGGCCGTGGAGTCGCCCAAGGGCGAGCTCGGCGTGCACGCGGTGAGCGACGGCGGTACCAGGCCGTTCCGGGTTCACTTCCGGGACCCGTCGTTCACCAACCTGCAGTCCATGGCGGCGATGTGCGAGGGCGGCCAGGTCGCCGACGTCATCGTGGCCGTGGCCGGTATCGACCCGGTGATGGGAGGCGTGGACCGGTGACGACCCACGAGACCGAGCCCGTGGGACTGGGCATGCCGGCGCTGCCGGCGGCCGACTTCCCCGCGGAGGTGAGGGCGCGGCTGGAGGCCGACGCCAAGGAGCTGATCGGCCGCTACCCGGAGGCACGCTCGGCGCTGCTGCCGCTGCTGCACCTGGTGCAGGCCGAGGAGGGTTTTGTCAGCCGCACCGGCATCCGCTTCTGCGCCGAGCAGCTTGAGCTGACCACCGCCGAGGTCACCGCGGTCGCGACCTTCTACACCATGTACCGGCGCAAGCCGGCCGGGAAGTACCACGTCGGGGTGTGCACCAACACCCTGTGCGCGGTGCTCGGCGGCGACCAGATCTTCGCCGAGCTCAAGGAGCACCTCGGGATCGAGAACAACGAGACCACCGAGGACGGCGCCGTCTCCATCGAGCATATCGAGTGCAACGCGGCCTGCGACTACGCACCCGTGATGATGGTCAACTGGGAGTTCTTCGACAACCAGACGCCGGAGAGCGCCAAGCGGCTCGTGGACGACCTGAGGGCCGGTCACACCGTCCTCCCCACCCGGGGCGCTGCGCTCTGCACATTCAAGGAAACGGCCCGCATCCTCGCCGGGTTCCCGGACGAGCGGGCCGGTGCCCTCAACGCCTCCGGCGCGGGAGGCGCACCCTCCCTGGCCGGACTGAGACTGGCCCGCGGCGAGACCCTGCCGGGCACCGGCGGCGCCAAGGTGGTCGCGCCCCGCCACGAGGCGGCGGAGTCCACCGCCCCCGGCACCCCGTCCTCGCACGACGCCCCGCAGCAGACCTCACTGTCGGATTCCGCCCACCCGGCGGACCCCGCCGACCCGGAAGGGAGCGAGGGCTGATGACCGCCGAGCCGCCCGAGAAACTGCTCACCCCGGTGCTCTCCGCCACCTGGGACGAGCACCACCCCTGGACGCTGGACACCTACCGCAGCCGGGCCGACGGCTACCAGGGCCTGGCCGCCGCGCTGCGGATGCAGCCCGACGAGGTCATCGCCCTGGTGAAGGACTCCGGTCTGCGCGGCCGCGGCGGCGCCGGCTTCCCCACCGGTATGAAGTGGCAGTTCATCCCGCAGGGCGACGGCAAGCCGCACTACCTGGTGGTCAACGCCGACGAGTCGGAGCCGGGCACCTGCAAGGACATCCCGCTGCTGTTCGCCAACCCGCATGCGCTGATCGAGGGCATGGTGATCGCCTCCTACGCGATCCGCTGCAACCACGCCTTCATCTATCTGCGCGGCGAGGTGGTCCCGGTGCTGCGCCGGCTCCAGGCCGCGGTGGCCGAGGCGTATGCGGCGGGCCTGCTCGGCAGGGACATCCAGGGCTCCGGCTTCGACCTGGACATCACCGTGCACGCCGGTGCCGGCGCCTACATCTGCGGTGAGGAGACGGCGCTGCTGGACTCCCTGGAAGGCCGCCGCGGCCAGCCCAGGCTGCGGCCGCCGTTCCCCGCCATCGCCGGTCTCTACGCCTGCCCCACCGTGGTCAACAACGTGGAGTCCATCGCCTCGGTGCCGGCCATCCTGCACCGGGGCAAGGAGTGGTTCCGCTCCATGGGCAGCGAGAAGTCCCCGGGCTTCACCCTCTACTCGCTCTCCGGCCATGTCACCAACCCGGGCCAGTACGAGGCCCCCCTCGGGGTGACGCTTCGGCAGCTGCTGGAGATGAGCGGCGGCGTGCGCGAGGGCCACCGGCTGAAGTTCTGGACCCCGGGCGGCTCCTCCACACCGATGTTCACCGAGGAGCACCTGGACGTCGCACTGGACTACGAGGGCGTGGGCGCCGCCGGATCCATGCTGGGCACCAAGGCGCTCCAGGTCTTCGACGAGACCACCTGTGTGGTCCGCGCCGTCACCCGGTGGACCGAGTTCTACGCGCACGAGTCCTGCGGCAAGTGCACCCCCTGCCGTGAGGGCACCTACTGGCTGGTGCAGCTGATGCGCAGGATCGAGTCCGGGGAGGGCACCCAGGCCGACCTCGACAAGCTGCTGGACCTCTGCGACAACATCCTCGGCCGGGCCTTCTGCGCCCTGGGCGACGGTGCCACCAGCCCCATCACCTCATCGCTGCAGTTCTTCCGCGAGGAGTACGAGCAGCACATCGCCCAGCGCGGCTGCCCCTTCGACCCCGCGGCCTCCACCGTCTGGGGCGGCCGGGCCGCCGTCAACGGCAACGCCACCCGCCAGCCCGTCCAGGAGAAGGGGGTGCTCGCCTAAATGACCGTCACCACCGGCACACCTTCCGGGACGGCTGCGGCGCCGCCACCGGAAGACCTCGTCACCGTCACCATCGACGGCGTGGAGCTCCAGGTGCCCAAGGGCACCCTGGTGATCCGGGCCGCCGAGCTGATCGGCGTGCAGATCCCCCGGTTCTGCGACCACCCGCTGCTGGACCCCGCCGGCGCCTGCCGCCAGTGCATCGTGGATGTGGAGGGGCAGCGCAAGCCGCTGGCGTCCTGCACCACCACCTGCACCGACGGCATGGTCGTACGGACCCAGCGCACCTCGCCGGTCGCCGAGAAGGCGCAGCGGGGCGTGATGGAGCTGCTGCTCATCAACCACCCGCTGGACTGCCCGGTCTGCGACAAGGGCGGCGAGTGCCCGCTGCAGAACCAGGCGATGTCCACCGGACAGGCGGAGAGCCGCTTCGAGGGCCCCAAGCGGACCTTCCCCAAGCCGATCAACGTCTCCACCCAGGTGCTGCTGGACCGCGAGCGCTGCGTCTCCTGCGCCCGCTGCACCCGCTTCTCCGAGCAGATCGCCGGGGACCCCTTCATCGACCTGCTGGAGCGGGGCTCCCAGCAGCAGGTCGGCATCGGAGGCGGCGACGACTTCCGGTCGTACTTCTCCGGGAACACCATTCAGATCTGCCCGGTGGGCGCGCTGACCTCGGCCGCCTACCGGTTCCGCTCGCGGCCCTTCGACCTCACCTCCTCACCGGGCGTGTGCGAGCACTGCTCCTCCGGGTGCGCCATCCGCACCGACCACCGGCGCGGCAAGGTGCTGCGGCGGCTCGCCGGGGACGACCCGGAGGTCAACGAGGAGTGGAACTGCGACAAGGGCCGGTTCGCCTTCCGCTACGCGCAGCAGCGCGACCGGCTGACCACCCCGCTGGTCCGCGACCCCGGCACCGGCGAACTGGTCGCCGCCTCCTGGCCGGAGGCGCTCCAGCGGGCCGCCGAGGGGCTGGCGGCCGCCCACGGCCGGGCCGGTGTGCTGGTCGGCGGCCGGGCCACGGTCGAGGACGCCTATGCGTACGCCAAGTTCGCCCGGGTCGCCCTCGGCACCAATGACGTGGACTTCCGCGCCCGCCCGCACAGCGCCGAGGAGGCCGAGTTCCTGGCCGCCGCCGTCGCTGGGCGGGGGATCGACCTTGGGGGTACCCCCCACGCCGAAGGCACCGGGATCAGCTACCGCGATCTGGAGGCCGCACCGGCCGTCCTGCTCGCGGGCCTGGAGCCCGAGGAGGAGTCGCCGATCGTCTTCCTGCGGCTGCGCAAGGCCTCCCGCAAGGGCCTCAAGGTCTTCTCCGTCGCCAGCCACACCTCCCGCGGCCTGGCCAAGCTCCGCGGGGCGCTGCTGCCCGCCGCACCCGGCACCGAGGCCGAGTGGCTGGCCGCGCTCGGCGGTGACGAGCCGCTCGTCGAGGACGGCGGCCGGGCCGCCGACCTGCTGCGTACCGAGGGAGCGGTGATCCTGGTCGGCGAGCGGCTGGCCACCGTACCGGGTGCGCTCACCGCGGCCCTGCGCCTGGCGCACACCACCGGCGCCCGGCTCGCCTGGGTGCCCCGCAGGGCCGGCGAGCGCGGCGCCCTGGAGGCAGGAGCCCTCCCCGGGCTGCTGCCCGGCGGCCGTCCCGTCACCGACCCGCAGGCACGCAGCCAGACCGCCGCGGCCTGGGGCATCGGTGAGATCCCCGGCCGCTTCGGCCGGGACACCGGCCAGATGCTGGCCGCTGCCACGTCCGGGGAGCTGGGCGCGCTGCTGGTCGGCGGGGTGGAGACGGCGGACCTGCCGGACCCGGCCGCCGCCGAGGCGGCGCTGGACGCGGTGCCCTTCCTGGTCTCCCTGGAGCTGCGGCCCTCGGCCGTCACCGCCCGCGCCGATGTGGTGCTGCCGGTGGCCGCCGTCGCGGAGAAGGCCGGCACCTTCCTGGACTGGGAGGGCCGGGTACGGCTCTTCGAGGCCGCGCTCAAGCCCGACCAGCAGACCCAGCGGCACCTCTGGACCGACCTGCGGGTGCTGGCGATGCTCGCGGACGCCATGGCCGCGGTCACGGACTCCGGTCCCGGCCTGGGACTGCCCGACGTCACCGCGGCCCGCCGGGAGCTGGACGCCCTCGGCCCCTGGGCCGGGGAGCACACCGCCCTGCCCGCCGAGCACCCCGGTCCGGTCCCGCGCCCCGGCGCGGGCCAGGCGGTGCTGGGCGGCTGGCGGCAGCTGCTGGACAACGGAGTGCTCCAGCAGGGCGACGTACCGCTGGCGGGCACCCGCCACCCCGCGGTCGCCCGGCTGTCCCCCGCCACCGCCGCCGAGATCGGCGCGGTGGACGGCGCTCCGCTCACCGTCGGCGGCCCGGCGGGGTCGCTCACCCTGCCGCTGTCGGTCACCCGCGAGATGCCCGACCGCACCGTGTGGATCCCGCTGAACTCCACCGACGGCGGCGCCTACCGGGCGCTGGGCACCGGCACCGGCCGACTGGTCTCCGTCGCGCCCGCCCCGTCAGGGGACGCGGCCGGGGAGTCCGCAGCCCTGCCGGCCGCTGCGTCCGGCGCCGAGCCCGTCGGCGAGGAGGAGGACCGATGACCCCCACCACCACGACGGCCGTCTCCGGCCAGCTGAGCCTCTTCGGCACCGACCCCTGGTGGCTGGTGCTGCTCAAGGCGGTCTTCACCTTTGCCTTCCTCGTGGTCACGGTGCTGATCGCGATCGTCTGGGAGCGCAAGGTCGTCGCCTGGATGCAGCTGCGGATCGGCCCCAACCGGCACGGCCCCTGGGGCATGCTGCAATCGCTCGCCGACGGTGTGAAGCTGGCGCTCAAGGAGGACCTGGTCGTCACGGGCGCCGACAAGGTCGTCTATGTGCTGGCCCCGATCGTCTGCGTCATCCCGGCCTTCATGGCCTTCGCGGTGATCCCCTTCGGCCCGGCCGGCCATGAGGTCTCGATCTTCGGCACCCGGACCACCATGCAGCTCACCGACCTGCCGATCGGCCTGCTCTACATCCTGGCCACCGCCTCGGTGGGCATCTACGGGATCGTGCTGGCCGGCTGGTCCTCCGGGTCCACCTACCCGTTGCTCGGCGGACTGCGCTCGGCGGCGCAGATGATCTCCTACGAGATCGCGATGGGCCTCTCCTTCGCCGCGGTGTTCATCTACTCCAAGTCGATGTCCACCTCGGAGATCGTCGGTGCCCAGCACGACAAGTGGTTCGTCCTGCTGCTGCCGGTCTCCTTCCTGGTCTACATCGTGGCCATGGTCGGTGAGACCAACCGCGCCCCCTTTGACCTCCCCGAGGCCGAGGGCGAGCTGGTGGGCGGCTTCAACACCGAGTACTCCTCGCTGAAGTTCGCGATGTTCATGCTCGCCGAGTACGTCAACATGGTCACCGTCTCGGCGGTCGCCACCACCCTCTTCCTGGGCGGCTGGCGGGCACCCTGGCCGATCAGCACCTTCTGGGAGGGCGCCAACCACGGCTGGTGGCCGATCCTCTGGTTCGTCATCAAGGTGCAGCTGCTGCTCTTCTTCTTCATCTGGCTGCGCGGCACCCTGCCCCGGCTGCGCTACGACCAGTTCATGAAGCTGGGCTGGAAGGTCCTGATCCCGGTCTCGCTGGTCTGGCTGGTGCTGGTCGCCACCGTCCGGGCGCTGCGCAACGAGGGCTACGACTTCTCCAAGGTGGTCCTCTACGTGGGGGCGCCGGTGGTCGTGGTGCTGCTGCTCTCCCTGGTCTGGGACGTCTTCCGGCGCAAGGACAAGCCGGCCCTGCACCGGCCGCAGGAGGTCTTCGACCCGATGGCCGGCGGCTTCCCGGTGCCGCCGATGCCGGGCCAGCAGCTGCCGCCCGTGCCGCGCCGGCCCAGCCGCATCCCGGCCTCGCCGGCGCAGGTCGAGGCGCCAAAGCAGGACGGGGAGCCGGAGCAGGACGGGGAGCCCGCCGAACCCGCCGCCGTGGGTGGCGGCACCTCCAACCCGAAGGGAGCCGACGGTGCCTGACATGTTGGGCCCGGCCGCCGGATTCGGCGTGACCTTCAAGGCCATGTTCAAGAAGCGCCTCACCGAGCAGTACCCCGAGCAGAAGAAGGAGACCGCGCCCCGCTTCCACGGCCGCCACCAGCTCAACCGCCACCCCGACGGGCTGGAGAAGTGCATCGGCTGCGAGCTCTGCGCCTGGGCCTGCCCGGCCGACGCCATCTATGTGGAGGGCGCGGACAACACCGAGGAGGAGCGCTACTCCCCAGGTGAGCGGTACGGCCGCGTCTACCAGATCAACTACGCCCGCTGCATCCTCTGCGGTCTCTGCATCGAGGCCTGCCCCACCCGCGCGCTCACCATGACCAATGAGTACGAGCTCGCCGACAGCAGCCGCGCCGACCTGATCTTCACCAAGGAGCAGCTGCTGTCGGGGCTCACCGACGGCATGGTCCCCCCGCCGCACGCCATGTACCCGGGCACCGACGAGGGCGACTACTACCGGGGCCAGGTCACCGGCGCGGCCCCCGGCACCGAGACCCAGACCGCCCGCAGCAAGGGCGAGCAGCCGGAGGAGGCGACCCAGGGATGAGCCCCGTCCAGCTGGCGGCTGCCGCCGCCACCGGCACCACCTCCACCGGGGAGGCCGTGCAGTTCTGGGTGCTGGCCGTGATCGCCGTCGGTGGCGCACTGGGCACCGTCCTGATGAAGAAGGCCGTGCACAGCGCGCTCTGCCTGGCCGGCACCATGCTGGCGCTGGCGCTCTGCTACATGGCGCAGGGCGCGGTCTTCCTGGGCGTCGTCCAGATCGTGGTCTACACCGGCGCGATCATGATGCTGTTCCTCTTTGTGGTGATGCTGGTCGGCGTCACCTCCGAGGACTCCCTCAAGGAGACCCTCAAGGGCCAGCGCTGGGCGGCCGCCCTCTGCGGCCTCGGCTTCGGCGTCCTGCTGATCGCCGGGATCGCCAACGCCCATCTGCACACCTTCACCGGTCTCGGCGAGGCCAACTCGGGCGGCAACGTCCAGGGCCTGGCCCGGCTGATCTTCACCCGGTACGTCTGGGCCTTCGAGGTCACCGGCGCCCTGCTGATCACCGCCGCCATCGGCGCCATGGTGCTCACCCACCACGAGCGCACCGAGCAGCGCGCCACCCAGCGCGAGCTGGCCGGGCGCCGGGTCCGCGAGGGCGTCCAGGTTCCGCCGCTGCCCGCCCCCGGCGTCTACGCCCGGCACAACGCGGTGGACATCCCCGGCCTGCTGCCGGACGGCACCACCGCCGAGCTGACGGTCAACCCGACGCTGCGGGCCCGCGGGCAGATCCGCGACGTCAGCCACGACATGCTGCGCCGCATGGAGCAGCTGGAGTCCACCACCGCCGACTACCTCGGCCGAACCCTCCCGCCGCGCCGCACCGTGGAGAGCCCCCGGGCCCCGATCACGGCCGGGGCTGCGGACGAGGCGGCCGAGGCGGCCCGCACCGAGGAGGAGGCGGAGCAGCAGTGAATCCCGTCAACTACCTGTACCTCTCCGCGCTGCTCTTCACCATCGGCGCCTCCGGCGTGCTGATCAGGCGCAACGCAATCGTCCTCTTCATGTGCGTCGAGCTGATGCTGAACGCCGCCAACCTGGCGCTGGTCACCTTCTCCCGGCTGCACGGCAACCTCGACGGCCAGATCATCGCGTTCTTCACCATGGTGGTCGCCGCCGCCGAGGTCGTGGTCGGCCTGGCGATCATCGTCAGCATCTTCCGCACCCGGCACTCGGCGTCGGTCGACGACACCAACCTGATGAAGCTGTAGGCGGAGGCAGACGAACCCGTGAACGCACTCATCCCCGTGCTCGTCGCGGCCCCGCTCGCCGGAGCGGCGCTGCTGCTCCTGGGCGGCCGCCGCCTTGACGCCTTCGGCCACTGGCTGGGCGTCATCGCCTCCACCGCGTCCTTCGTGGCCGGAGCGGTCCTCTTCTTCGACATGCTGGGCCGCTCCACCGCGGACCGGCCGGTCCACCAGCACCTCTTCTCCTGGGTGCCGGTGGGCGGGTTCCAGGCCGACGTGGGCTTCCAGCTCGACCAGCTCTCCATCACCTTCGTCCTGCTGATCACCGGCGTGGGCTCGCTGATCCACCTCTACTCGGTGGGCTACATGGCCCACGACGAGCGCCGCCGCCGGTTCTTCGGCTACCTCAACCTCTTCCTGGCGGCGATGCTGCTGCTGGTGCTGGCCGACAACTACCTGCTGCTGTACGTCGGCTGGGAGGGCGTGGGCCTCGCCTCGTACCTGCTGATCGGCTTCTGGCAGCACAAGCCCAGCGCCGCCACCGCAGCCAAGAAGGCCTTCCTGGTCAACCGGGTGGGCGACATCGGCCTCTCCATCGCGATCATGCTGATGTTCACCCAGTTCGGCTCCTTCGCCTTCGGCCCGGTCTTCGGCACCGCGCACACCGCGAGCGAGGGGAAGCTCACCGCCATCGCGCTGATGCTGCTCCTGGCGGCCTGCGGCAAGTCCGCCCAGGTGCCGCTGCAGTCCTGGCTGGGCGACGCCATGGAGGGCCCCACCCCGGTGTCGGCGCTGATCCACGCCGCCACCATGGTGACCGCCGGCGTCTACCTGATCACCCGCTCCGCGGCCATCTTCAACCTGGCGCCCAACGCCCAGCTGGTCGTGGTCTGTGTGGGCGCGGTGACGCTGATGTTCGGTGCGATCGTCGGTTGCGCCAAGGACGACATCAAGAAGGCGCTGGCCGGCTCGACCATGTCGCAGATCGGCTACATGGTGCTGGCGGCGGGCCTGGGCCCGATCGGCTACGCCTTCGCCATCATGCACCTGGTCACCCACGGCTTCTTCAAGGCCGGGCTGTTCCTCGGCGCCGGGTCGGTCATGCACGGCATGGACGACGAGGTGAACATGCGGCACTACGGCGGCCTGCGCAAGTACATGCCGATCACCTTTGTCACCTTCGGCCTCGGCTATCTGGCGATCATCGGCTTCCCGGGCCTGTCGGGCTTCTGGTCCAAGGACCGGATCATCGAGGCCGCCTTCGCCAAGGGCGGCACCGAGGGCTGGATCCTCGGCGGGGTGGCCCTGCTGGGTGCGGCGATCACCGCGTTCTACATGACCCGCGTGATGATCATGACTTTCTTCGGTGAGAAGCGCTGGCAGCCCGACGCCGAGGGCCATGAGCCCCACCCGCACGAGTCGCCCTCGGTGATGACCCTGCCGATGGTGGTCCTCGCCGTCGGATCGGTCCTCGCCGGCGGTCTCTTCGCCCTCAACAACGCCTTCCTGCACTGGCTGGAGCCGGTCACCGGCCACGCCGAGGGGAACTCCCCGCTGGGCTCCCTCACGGTCAGCGGGCTCACCCTGCTGTGCGTCGCCGTCGGCGTCGCCTGGTCCTGGGTGGTCTACGGACGGCAGCCGGTCCCGGCGGTGGCACCGGTCGGCTCCGCGCTCACCCGCGCCGCCCGCCGCGACCTGCTGCAGGACGACTTCAACCACGCGGTGCTGGTCCGCCCCGGCGAGTACCTGACCCGCGGGCTGGTCTACGGCGACACCAAGGGCCTGGACGGCTTCGTCAACGGCCTGGCCGCCACCATCGGCGGCCTCTCCAGCCGGATGCGCCGGGTGCAGAACGGCTTCGTCCGCTCCTACGCCCTCTCCATGTTCGGTGGCGCCGCGGTCCTGGTCGCCACCACTCTCCTGATGAGGTCGGTCTGATGAGCTTTCCGCTGCTGACCGTCACCGCCGCCGTGCCGGCGGTGGGCGCGGTCGTCACCGCGGCACTGCCGGCCGCGACCAGCGCCGCCACCCGGCGCACCCCCAAGACCGTGGCGCTGGCGTTCTCCGCCGTCACCCTGGTCCTGGCGGCGGTCATGACCGCCCGGTTCGACCCGGGCGGCGACCGCTACCAGCTCACCGAGTCCTACACCTGGATCAAGAGCTTCGGCATCTCCTTCTCGCTCGGCGTCGACGGCATCGGCGTGGTGCTGGCACTGCTCACCGCGGTGCTGGTGCCGCTGGTGATGCTGGCCTCCTGGGGCGACGCCGACCCGGAGGACCCGCACAGCTTCGAGGGGCGCCGCCGCACCCAGGGCTTCTTCGCCCTGATCCTCGCCGTCGAGGCGATGGTGCTGGTCTCCTTCCTGTCCACCGACGTCTTCCTCTTCTATGTCTTCTTTGAAGCCATGCTCATCCCGATGTACTTCCTCATCGGCGGCTTCGGGGACCGGGCCGGAGGCCCGGAGTCGGCTCGTCAGCGGTCCTACGCCGCGGTGAAGTTCCTGCTCTACAACCTGGTCGGCGGACTGGTGATGCTGGCCGCCGTCATCGGGCTCTACATGCTCACCGCCCGCGCCCACCTGGGCAGCGGCGGAGGCGGCACCTTCGACCTGGCCACCATCAGCAACGCGGTGTCCAGCGGGAAGCTCTCCTTCGCCCCGGCCGTGGAGAAGGCGCTCTTCCTGGGCTTCTTCTTCGCCTTCGCGGTGAAGGCCCCGCTGTGGCCGCTGCACACCTGGCTGCCCAACGCCATGGGCGAGTCCACCGCCGGAACCGCGGTGCTGATCACGGCCGTGGTGGACAAGGTCGGCACCTTTGCGATGCTCCGCTTCTGCCTGGGCCTCTTCCCGGACGCCTCCCGGTACTTCGCCCCGGCGATCCTGGTCCTCTCGGTGGTCGGGATCATCTACGGAGCGCTGCTCGCGGTCGGCCAGAAGGACATCAAGCGGCTGATCGCCTATGCGTCGATCTCCCACTTCGGCTTCATCATCATGGGCATCTTCGCGATGACCACCCAGGGTCAGAGCGGCGCCACCCTCTACATGGTCAACCACGGCATCTCCACCGCCGCCCTGATGCTGGTCGCCGGCTTCCTGATCTCCCGGCGCGGCAGCCGGCTGATCGCCGACTTCGGCGGAGTGCAGAAGGTCGCCCCGGTGCTGGCCGGCACCTTCCTGATCGGCGGTCTGGCGACCCTGTCGCTGCCCGGCCTGGCGCCGTTCGTCAGCGAGTTCCTGGTGCTGGTGGGCACCTTCGCCCGCTACCCGGCGATCGGCATCGTCGCCACCGTCGGCATCGTGCTGGCGGCCCTGTACGTCCTGGTGCTGTACCAGCGCACCATGACCGGCCCGGTCAAGGAGAGCGTCAGCGGCATGCCCGACCTCAAGGTCCGCGAGGTGGCCGTGGTCGCCCCGCTGATCGCCCTGCTGCTGGTGCTCGGCATCTACCCCAAGCCGGTCGCCGACATCGTCAACCCCGCGGTCGGCGCCACCATGGCCGACGTCCACCGCACCGACCCCAAGCCGGCCCACCCGGCGGCCGATCAGTCCTGGTTCTCCTACACGTCGCTGGACTCCCACGGAGGTGAGGCGAAGTGACCGCCGCCCTCGCATCGGCCACCGCTGTCCACACCCTGTGGACGGCCGCGGGCGACACCGCCACCATCCCGACCCCGCACATCGAGTACGGCCAGCTGGCACCCATGCTGGTCGTCCTCGGCGCCGCCGTGGCCGGCATCCTGGCGGAGGCGTTCCTGCCCCGCCGCAACCGCTGGGCCGCCCAGGTGGTCATCGCACTGCTGGGGCTGGTCGGCGCCTTCGGTGTGGTGGTCTCCCTGGCCGCCCGCGGCTACGCCACCACCAAGGCGGACCTCACCGCGATGGGCGCGGTCGCCGTGGACGGCCCGGCGCTCTTCCTGCAGGGCGTGATCCTGCTGGTCGCCGTGGTCGCGGTGCTCTCCTTCGCCGAGCGGCGGCTGGAGCCGCGCGGCGCGGACGGCGCCCCGGTGGACGCCTTCACCCCGCAGGCCTCCGCGGTACCCGGCGGCGACCAGGAGAAGGCCGCCACCAGGGCCGGCTTCGCCACCACCGAGGTCTTCCCGCTGACCATGTTCGCGGTGGGCGGCATGCTGCTCTTCCCGGCCGCCGCCGACCTGCTGACCATGTTCGTGGCGCTGGAGGTCTTCTCCCTCCCGCTCTACCTGATGTGCGCGCTGGCCCGGCGCCGCCGCCTCCTCTCCCAGGAGGCCGCGGTCAAGTACTTCCTGCTGGGCGCCTTCGCCTCGGCGTTCTTCCTGTTCGGCATCGCCCTGCTCTACGGCTACGCCGGCACCGTCTCCCTCGGCGGCATCGCCGATGTGGTCTCCGGCCAGGCCCAGCTCACCCCGGCGCTCGCCAACACCACCGAGAACGACGCCCTGCTGCTGATCGGCCTCGCCATGCTGGGGGTCGGCCTGCTCTTCAAGGTCGGCGCCGTCCCGTTCCACGCCTGGACCCCGGACGTCTACCAGGGCGCCCCCACCCCCGTCACCGGCTTCATGGCGTCGGCCACCAAGGTCGCCGCCTTCGGCGCCCTGCTGCGGCTGCTCTATGTGGCCCTGCCGGGTATGCGCTGGGACTGGCGGCCCGTGATGTGGGGCGTCGCCATCCTCACCATGGTGATCGGTGCGATCCTCGCCGTGACCCAGACCGATGTGAAGCGGCTGCTGGCCTACTCCTCCATCGCCCACGCCGGGTTCATCCTCACCGGTGTGATCGCCACCAACAAGGCGGGCATCTCCTCGGTGCTCTTCTACCTGGCGGCGTACTCCTTCGTCACCCTGGGCGCCTTCGCGGTGGTCACCCTGGTCCGCGACGCCGGTGGCGAGGCCACCCACCTCTCCCGCTGGGCGGGCCTCGGCCGGCGTTCCCCGCTGGTGGCGGCGATCTTCGCGCTCTTCCTGCTGGCGTTCGCCGGCATTCCGCTGACGTCCGGGTTCACCGGGAAGTTCGCCGTCTTCCAGGCGGCCGCGACCGGCGGTGCGGTGCCGCTGGTGATCATCGGTGTGCTGTCGTCGGCGATCGCCGCCTTCTTCTACATCCGCGTCATCGTCCTGATGTTCTTCTCCGACCCGAAGCCCGACGGCCCGTCGGTCGCGGTACCGAGCCCGCTCACCGCCGCCGCCATCGGCCTGGGAGTGGTGGTCACCGTGGTGCTGGGTGTGCTGCCGCAGTACTTCCTGGACCTTGCCGACAAGGCATCGGTCTTCATCCGCTGACCCGCCGACCCGTCCGCGCCCCGGTTGCCCCGCAGCACCGGGGCGCGGCCGTGCCCGCCCCCGGACACCGCGGCGCCCCGGTGCGGCCGCGAGGGCGCGCTCCAGGGCCCTCTGACGTCCCGTGGGGGCGGGGATCCACCGTCCCCCGGTCGAGCGGCGACCTTTCCGGCGCGGGCCGCCACGGCAGGGGTGGAGCGTCTCCCCGGTGCACGGGAGGTCATGGAACCGGGCACCTCGTTCCCCGCGCCGCCGCCCCGCCCCCGCGCGGCCGCGCCTCCGCGGACCCCAGGGCTGCGGTGCCCACGCGGTGATCGAGTTGTGACCGGATACGCTGCCCTTGATGGCAGCAGCGGCATCCCGTACCGGCCGCATGACCGACCAGCGACAGGAGTGGTCTTCGTGACCGTCGTGGGGCCCTTGGGGCTGAGCATGCAGGACCAGGCGCTTGATGCCGACGTCCGGGACGGCATGGCCGCTGTCGAGGAGGCGCTGGTCGAGGCCACCAAGAGCGACGTGCCCTTCATCACGGTGGCCGCGCAGCATCTGCTGGAGGCGGGCGGCAAGCGGTTCCGTCCGCTGCTGGCGCTGCTGGCCGCGCAGTTCGGCGACCCGGGCGCTCCGGGCGTGGTCCCGGCCGCCGTGGTCGTGGAGCTGACCCATCTGGCCACCCTGTACCACGACGATGTGATGGACGAGGCCCCGGTGCGGCGCGGCGCTCCCAGCGCCAACGCCCGCTGGGACAACTCGGTGGCCATCCTCACCGGGGACTTCCTCTTCTCCCGCGCCTCGCGGATCCTCGCCGACCTGGGCCCGGACGCGGTGCGGGTGCAGGCCGAGGCGTTCGAGCGGCTGGTGACCGGCCAGATCCTGGAGACCGCCGGACCCCGCCCGGGCGACGACCCGGTCCGCCACTACCTGGACGTCCTCAGCGGCAAGACCGGCGCGCTGATCGCCGTCTCCGGCCGGCTGGGCGCCATGCTGGCGGGCGTCGACGAGCGCACGGTGGAGGTCCTCACCGAGTACGGCGAGCGGATCGGCATCGCCTTCCAGCTGGCCGACGACGTGCTGGACATCGCCAGTGACGGCCATGAGTCCGGCAAGACCCCCGGCACCGACCTGCGCGAGGGCGTCCCCACCCTGCCCGTGCTGCTGCTGCGGGCCATGCCCGCGGACCCGGCGGACCCGGACGACATCCGGCTGCGCGAACTGCTGGACGGCGACCTGGTCGACGACACCCGGCATGCCGAGGCGCTGCGCCTGCTGCGCGCCCACCCGGCTCTGCAGCGGGCCCGTGAGGAGACCATGCGCTACGCCGACGAGGCCCGCGACCTGCTGCACCAGCTGCCGCAGTGCCCGGCGCGTACGGCCCTGGAGGGCCTCTGCGACGCGGTCGCCGTCCGGACCATGTGAAGTAGCACCCCGGCGCGGCGCCATGGGCCAGACTGGGCACGATCCCGTCTCCCACCCGGAAGGCCGTCATGCTGCGCGTCGTCATCGCCGAGGACTCGGTACTGCTGCGGGAGGGCCTGACCCGGCTGCTCACCGACCGCGGACTGGAGGTGGTGGCCGGTGTCGGCGACGGCGAGGCCCTGCTGAAGGCCGTGGCCGACCTGGCCGACGCGGGCGGGCTGCCGGACGTGGTCGTCGCCGATGTGCGGATGCCGCCCACCCACACGGACGAGGGGGTACGGGCCTGTGTGGAGCTGCGCCGCCGCCACCCGCAGCTCGGGGTGCTGGTCCTCTCCCAGTACGTGGAGGAGCGCTATGCCTCCGAGCTGCTGGCCGGTTCCACCCGGGGGGTCGGCTATCTGCTGAAGGACCGGGTCGCCGAGGTGCGGGAGTTCGCCGAGGCGGTGGAGCGGGTGGCCGCCGGCGGCACCGCCCTGGACCCCGAGGTGGTCGCCCAGCTGCTGAGCCGCAGCCGCAAGGGTGATGTACTGGAGGGGCTCACCCCGCGTGAGCGGGAGGTGCTGGGGCTGATGGCGGAGGGCCGTACCAACACGGCGATCGCCAAGCAGCTGGTGGTGTCCGACGGCGCGGTGGAGAAGCACGTCAGCAATATCTTCCTCAAGCTCGGTCTGACCCAGAGCACGGAGGACCACCGGCGGGTGCTCGCCGTACTGACCTACCTGAATTCCTGAGGTTTCGCGGGGCGCCTGAGAACGGCTGAAGAATGCCTCGGGTCTTTCCTTACCGCGGATTGTGTGGCACAGCGGGCATTGTTGGACGAAGCAGGTGAAAGCTGCCCGGGCAGCCCCCGTGAAGGCTCACATAGGTAACCCTTACCAGCTTAGGATGAGTGTGGTGCACCACGCGGACGGGAGCGCACGGCTCACGCTCGCAGATGGTGGCCGCTGAGGGAGGTCCAAGCCAGTGACCAGCCAGGTCGAGCAGACGGAGGCGACGGACGGGGCGGCGGCACCCGCCGGCCCGCCTGGGGCGCCCGAGCGGCGGGCGGGCGGGCCCGTGAAGCAGGTGAAGCGCCTTGACCGGGTCATCATCCGGTTTGCCGGGGATTCCGGCGACGGTATGCAGTTGACCGGTGACCGATTCACCTCGGAGACGGCGTCGTTCGGAAACGACCTTTCGACGCTGCCGAACTTCCCGGCCGAGATCAGGGCTCCGGCCGGCACCCTGCCGGGCGTATCCAGCTTCCAGTTGCACTTCGCCGACCACGACATCCTCACGCCGGGCGACGCCCCGCATGTGCTGGTCGCGATGAATCCGGCGGCGCTCAAGGCCAACCTCGGGGATGTGCCGCGCGGCGCCGAGGTGATCGTCAACACCGACGAGTTCACCAAGCGCGCCCTGGCCAAGGTCGGCTATGCGGCCGACCCGCTGACCGACGGGTCGCTGGAGGCCTGGAATGTGCACCGGGTGCCGCTGACCACGCTCACCGTGGAGGCACTCAAGGGCAGCGGTCTGGCCCGCAAGGACGCCGAGCGCGCCAAGAACATGTTCGCGCTGGGGCTGCTCTCCTGGATGTACCACCGGCCGACCGAGGGCACCGAGCGGTTCCTGCGGCAGAAGTTCGCCAGGAAGCCGGAGATCGCGGAGGCCAACGTCACCGCCTTCCGGGCCGGCTGGAACTTCGGCGAGACCACCGAGGACTTCGCGGTCTCCTACGAGGTCGCCCCGGCGCCGCTGCCCTCGGGCCGCTACCGCAACATCTCCGGGAACCTGGCCCTGGCCTACGGCCTGGTCGCTGCCTCCCAGCGGTCCCGGCTGCCGCTCTTCCTCGGTTCGTACCCCATCACCCCGGCGTCCGACATCCTGCACGAGCTGTCCAAGCACAAGAACTTCGGTGTGCGGACCTTCCAGGCGGAGGACGAGATCGCGGGCATCGGTGCCGCCCTCGGCGCGGCCTTCGGCGGCTCCCTCGCGGTCACCACCACCTCCGGGCCAGGTGTGGCGCTGAAGTCCGAGACCATCGGCCTCGCGGTCTCGCTGGAGCTGCCCCTGCTGGTCGTGGACATCCAGCGCGGCGGCCCCTCCACCGGGCTGCCCACCAAGACCGAGCAGGCCGATCTGCTGCAGGCCATGTACGGGCGCAACGGCGAGGCGCCGGTCCCGGTGGTCGCCCCGGCCACCCCCGCGGACTGCTTCGACGCGGCGCTGGAGGCCGCCCGGATCGCGATCGCCTACCGCACCCCGGTCTTCCTGCTCTCCGACGGCTACCTGGCCAATGGCTCCGAGCCCTGGCGCGTCCCCGACGTGGACACGCTGCCCGACCTGGCGCCGGTCTTCGCCACCGAGCCCAACCATGTCACCGAGGACGGCACCGAGGTCTTCTGGCCGTATCTGCGCGACCCGGAGACCCTGGCCCGCCCCTGGGCCCTGCCCGGCACCCCCGGCCTCGAGCACCGCATCGGCGGCATCGAGAAGCAGGACGGCTCGGGCAACATCTCCTACGACCCGGCCAACCACGACCACATGGTCCGCACCCGCCAGGCCAAGGTCGACCGCATCGCCCGCTCCATCCCCGAGTTGGCGGTGGACGATCCGACCGGCAGCGCCCGGGTGCTGGTGCTGGGCTGGGGCTCCACCTACGGTCCGATCACCGCCGCCGTACGCCGGGTCCGCGCCCAGGGAGGCCAGGTCGCACAGGCCCATCTGCGCCATCTCAACCCCTTCCCGGCCAACCTCGGCGAGGTGCTGCGCTGCTACGACCGGGTGCTGGTCCCGGAGATGAACCTGGGGCAGCTGGCGAAGCTCATCCGCGCCGAGTACCTCGTCGACGCCCGCTCCCACACCCAGGTCAACGGCATGCCGTTCAAGGCCGAGCAGTTGGCGGACGCCATCCAGTCAGCCATCGAGGAAGGACTGACCGCACATGTCTGAGGCCAACGGCCACGCCAACGGGGCGGCAGGCGGCACGGGACTGCCCTCGCTCGCCCTGGTGCCCAAGGCGGCGGGGCCGCAGACCGCCCGGGACTTCAAGTCCGACCAGGAGGTCCGCTGGTGCCCCGGCTGCGGTGACTACGCGATCCTGGCGGCGGTCCAGTCCTTCATGCCGGAGCTCGGTCTGGCCAAGGAGAACGTGGTCTTTGTCTCCGGCATCGGCTGCTCCTCCCGCTTCCCGTACTACATGAACACCTATGGGATGCACTCCATCCACGGCCGCGCCCCGGCGATCGCGACCGGGCTCGCCTCCTCGCGGCCCGACCTCTCGGTCTGGGTGGTCACCGGTGACGGCGACGCCCTCTCCATCGGCGGCAACCACCTGATCCATGCGCTGCGCCGCAATGTCAATCTGAAGATCCTGCTCTTCAACAACCGGATCTACGGCCTGACCAAGGGGCAGTACTCGCCGACCTCCGAGCTGGGCAAGGTCACCAAGTCCACCCCGATGGGTTCGCTGGACGCCCCGTTCAACCCGGTCTCGCTGGCCCTGGGCGCCGAGGCGTCCTTCGTCGCCCGCACCATCGACTCCGACCGCAAGCATCTGCAGTCGGTGCTGCGGGCGGCGGCCGAGCACCGGGGGACCGCGCTGGTGGAGATCTACCAGAACTGCAACATCTTCAACGACGGCGCCTTCGACGCCCTCAAGGAGCCCGCCACCCGTGACGAGGCGCTGATCCGGCTGGAGCAGGGCCGGCCCATCCGCTTCGGCAGGGACGGCTCCCAGGGCGTCTTCCGGGACCCCGTCACCGGGGATCTGCACACCGCGGAGGTCACCGCGGAGAACGAGGCCTCGGTGCTGGTGCACGACGCGCACAGCGCCAGCCCCACCAACGCCTTCGCCCTCTCCAGGCTGACCGACCCGGACACCCTGCACCACACCCCCATCGGGGTGCTGCGGGACGTCGACCGGCCGGTCTACGACACCCTGATGGCCGACCAGCTCGAGCAGGCGGTCCAGCAGCGCGGCCAGGGCGACCTCGCGGCCCTGCTGGCCGGTGGCGACACCTGGCAGGTCGGCTGAGCATCGGCCGCACCTCGCACAGGGGCGCCCGCACACCTGGTGTGCGGGCGCCCCTTCGTGTGCCGGGGCTACTCCTCCGCGTCGGGGGCGCTCAGCAGCGTCTGGAGGGAACGGACGAAGCGGTCCGCCTCGGCCTCGCCCAGCGGTGCCAGGAAGCGGCGCTCGACCTCCAGCCGGGCCTGCTCGGCCTGCCGCAGGCAGCTGCGGCCGGTCTCGGTCAGCTCCACGATGTTGCGGCGCCGGTCCTGCGGGCTGCGGTGCCGCTCCACCAGTCCCCGCTCCTCCAGCCCGTCGACCAGCGCGACCATCGTGGTCCGGTCGACGCCCAGCTGCCGTGCCGCCTCCACCTGGGACAGCGGCTCCCCGGTGGTCAGCACCACCAGGACCGCCAGCTCGTGCCCGTCCACGCCGAAGGGCGCCAGAGCCCGCCCACCTGCCTGGTTGAGCTTCAGTTGGGCGTGCTTCAGCAGATATCCGAGCCGTGAGGCCAGGGGTTCGGCGTCCCGTTCCATGCCCACACTGTACGTCCAGCGCTGATTGTCAGGTACTCTGATCGTCAGTATCACTGACGAATAGGGGATGCCCATGACTCGGCAGAATGTGGCGTTCGGCCTGAAGACCACCCCGATGCATGTCTCCTACCAGGACATCCTGCGGGTCTGGCAGGAGGCCGACGGCATCCCGGAGATCCAGGACGCCTGGCTCTGGGACCATCTGATGCCGCTGGCCGGCCCCCGGGACGGCCAGATCCACGAAGGGTGGACGCTGCTCAGCGCGTTGGCCGCGCAGACCCGGCGGCTGCGCCTGGGCCTGCTGGTGACCAGCAACCGGATCCGCCACCCGGCCGTCCTCGGCAAGATCGCCACCACCGTCGACGTGGTCTCCGGCGGCCGCCTGGTGATGGGGATCGGCGTCGGCGGCACCCATCAGCCGCCCGGCGCTGGCGGGATCGCCGGCGCCAACCCCGCGGTCGCCGAGTACGAGGCCTACGGCCTGACCCTGGTCCCGCCGGCCGAGGGCATCGAGCGGCTGGCGGAGACCATCGCCATCCTCAAGCGGATGTGGACCGAGGACGTCTTCGACTTCGAGGGCCGCCACTACCGCCTCAGGGGCACCCGCAACGAGCCCAAGCCCGTTCAGCGCCCCGGCCCGCCGCTGCTGGTCGGCGGGTGGGGCACCAGGACGCTGCGGCTGGTGGCCCAGGAGGCCGACATCTGGAACATCCCCGGGCCGCCGCACAACGCCGTGGCGACCGTCGCCGAGCGTGCCCGGGTGCTGGACGCCCACTGCGCCGCCCTCGGCCGCGACCCCGGGGAGATCACCCGGTCGGTTCAGCTGACCGTCGACCACGACGATCTGCCGGGCTGCCGCAGGACGGTGCTGGACCTGGTCGGGGCCGGGTTCACCCATGTGGTGCTGGGCCTGCGCAGCCCCTATCCCCAGGGGGTGGTGCACCGCCTGGTGGAGGAGGTCGTCCACCCGGTGCGTGCCTCCCTGGGCCAGGCCTGACCGCGCTTCGGGCCGCCCGCCGCCCGCCCGCCGCCCGACGAAAAGGGGCGCGGGGCGCAGCCGGATCGCTCCGGCCACGCCCCGCGCCGTTTCCCGGGTGGGGGTCTCAGGGGGACGTCACCCCGCGCGGGTCACTCGTTGAACAGCTGGCCGTACGCCGCGTACGCCGTGGCGATGTCGGCCTGTGCCCAGAACCGGTGGTAGTTGAAGACCGGGGCGGCGCCGCCGTTCAGGTAGTTCTGCACCTTGGACCACTGCGGGTCCTTGGTGTACCAGGACCGGATCGACAGGAAGGTCGCGTTGGAGTCGATCTTGTCCCCGTTGGGCATGGTGCCCGTCCAGCCCGACGGCACGTACACACCGTCGTGGTTGGTGTTGGAGGTGCTGTACTTCTGGGTGACCCGGTTGTAGTCGGCACGGGTCTCCGGGACGGAGATGCCGAGGCTGTCCTGGTCGTTGGCCCACATGTCGTCCAACAGCGCCTTGGCGGTCGACTTGGCGCTGGCGTTACCGGACTTGGCGGCGTAGTAGCTCAGCACCTTCGCGTAGGAGCCGGTCACACCCACGTCGTTGGTGTAGTCCTGGATGGTGACGTGCAGGTTGGTGTTGGCGGCCGGGCTGCTGGCGTTCCAGGTGGCCGGGGCGCCGCTCCACTTGAGGGTGGACGGGATCTGGTAGGTGCCGTCCGCGTTGATCTTGGTGTTGGCGACGGCCCACGAGACCCACTTGTCCAGGACGGCCTTGGCCTTGGCGTCACCGGTGGAGTAGTAGTACTCGGCCACGCGCTCCATGGACCAGGCCTGGAAGCCGAACCACTGGTTGCTGTCCGGGTCGTGGTAGACCGGGGCCGGGTCGTACGCCATGCCGTAGAAGGTCGGCGTACCGGACGGCGGGGTGCCGTAGGCGCCGCCCCAGCTGTTGGTGGCACCACCCGCGATGGCGCCCTCGCTGGACTGCAGCCAGGTGTAGAACTCCAGCTGGCGCGAGAGCGAGGTGGTCCAGTCGCTCTTGCCGGTGGCCGACTTGGGCGCCATGTTGGCGTCGTTGGTCAGCGCGTAGGCCGCCATCGGGTTCTGGTAGCCCTGGTGGGCCGCACCGTCGCCGATGCGCCAGGCCCAGCCGGCGCTGGAATCGGTCGCGCCACCCCAGGCGTAGTACCAGGAGAGCAGGTAGTGCTCGCTGTCCTTGCCGGTGCCGGCGGCGCAGCTCGGGCTGGTGCAGCCGAGCTTCTTGAAGTACTTGTCGAAGAACGAGTACCGCAGGTAGTCACCCATCTTGCCGGCCTTGGCGACCGTGGCGGCGACATCCGCCTGCTTGCCCTGGGCCTTGGCCCAGGTGTCGGCCCAGTACGCGGCCTGGATGGCACGCGAGTCGGCGTCGGGCGCGTCGGTGAACTTCCACTGCTTGGCGTAGCTGGTGTCCTTGGTGAACAGGTCCAGGTAGCCGTTGGTGCCGCCGTACTTGAAGTTGTCGCAGGACGGCTGCGGGATGGTCTCGAACACCGACTCCTGCGCACCGCGCTGGTAGGAGTTGATGTAGGACGGGCCCTTGGCGGTCGGGCCGTTCTCACAGCCGGTGCTGCCCGGGGTCACGCCGTAGCCGTAGATGTTGTCGACATCCTCCAGCCAGTGCATGCCGTAGATGTCGTCGGTGCCGTAGGCGGACTTCAGCTCGGCCGCGATCGGGTCCTGGCCGACCGAGACGCCGGTGTCCAGCTGCGACGGGTACTGGTCCGGCAGGTCGTGCTCGGGTGCGTAGGTGGCCGGCTTCGACGCGTTGTAGAAGCTGTTGGTCGGCTGGTCGTTGTGCGTGGGGATCATGAACTTCTCCATGAGCGCCCACGCGTTGTTGAACTTGGACCAGTCGCCGCTGACCTGGCCGTACTGCGCCTGCAGCCAGATCAGGTAGCTCCAGGCCTCGGAGGTGGTCTCGTGGCCGTAGTCCGGGGCCTCGATGATCAGGGTCTCCACCGAGTGGTACGGGACGCCGTCCGGCGAGAAGTAGCCGTTGGCCGGGTCCATGATCTTGTTGTACTCGTCCAGGAAGTGCTGGGTGTAGGTGCCACCGCTGGACGCCTTGAGCTCGGTGACGGTCACACTGGCCGCGCTGTAGTTGGTGGCGCTGACGTTGAAGGTGGCGGCGCCGGTCGACGAGGCGTCGGCGGTCACGGTCACGGTCTGCGCGGTCGACCAGTTGGACGGGGTGAAGGTGAGCGTGGCCGGGCTCGCGCTCAGGCCGGTGTTGCCGCCGGAGGCACGGGCGACCGTGGCGGTGACGTTGGCGGTGGGCGCCTGGGACAGCTTCACCGTGAAGGTGGTGGTCTTGCCCTGGTTCACCGACAGCGAGCTGGGGGCCGCGACCAGGGACGGGCCCGCGGCCACATGGACGCCCACCGGGTGGACTCGCTGGCGGCGCCGGTGGAGTCGTACGCCTTGGCGTAGACGGAGTAGTCACCCGCCGGGACGCCGGTCCAGTTGTAGGTGAACGGCGAGCCGGTCGCGGTGCCGATCAGGGTGGTGTCGCTGTAGAACTCCACCTTGGTGATGGTCGCGCCGTCGGCCGCGGAGGCGCTGGCAGCCAGCGGGATGGTGCCGCCCGCGTTGTAGTTGCCGCCCGCCGTGGGGGAGGTCAGCGCGACCGTGGGGGCCGCGTGGGCACCGTTGCACGCGGTGCCGTTGATGGTGAAGGAGGTCGGCTTGGCGTTGGTGCCGCTGTAGTTGAAGTTGGCGGCGGTGGTGACGTTGGCGCCGGCGGCGATGGTGCCGTTCCAGCCTGCGTCCTTGACCGTGACGGCCTTGCCGGACTGCGACCAGACGCCGTTCCAGCCGCTCTGCAGCGTCTGGTTGCCGGCGTAGCTGTAGCCGAGGGTCCAGCCGCTGATGGTGTCGGTGCCGCGGTTGGTGATGGTCAGGTTGGCGGTGAAGCCGCTGCCCCAGTCGTTGGTGGAGTAGTCGACACTGCACTGGAGGGTCGCCGCGGCGGCGGGTGTCGCTGTTCCGGCGGCGGTGGTGAGTCCGGCAAGGATCAGGGCAAGTCCGGTGCCGGAGGCGGTCAGCAGGCGGCCCCTGCGTGTCCGTGGCGTTTTCGTGGTCATCGCGGGCATGGCTGTGCAGACTCCTCGGGTGGGGGAGCGACGGGGCACGGGCATGGCGCCTGCAGCCCGTGGGGCGGGCGGGGCGCGGGATCGCGATACGCGAACGAAGAGTGCTACGGGGGCGGGGCGCGGAGCGCAGAGACTGCGCCATGGGCGACCGCTATGGGAGCGCTCCCAAGCATCGGACCGTGACGTACGCCTGTCAAGGGTTCTGCATCAGGGCATTGACGTGGGGCGTGGGAGCGCACCCACTCCTGGTCGCCCCCGGCGTGGAAGGTCCCGCTGCTCGTGGGCGGCTCCACCTCGGGCGGTCGCAGCTCGATCCGCCACGCCGGGCCGGTGGCCGGTTCCGCCGTCGCCGGCCCCGGTCGGGTGAGGCTGTGGTCCACCCGTGGCGGGATCACCGGATGCGCCTCCCGGTGGACGAAGCCGTCCCGCTCCACAGTCCGGAGCGTCCGGGCGGACATCTTCCCTCCGGCCGCCTCGGTCCGCCGCCGCAGCTCCCCGAAGCAGTCGCCGCGCTGCCTGTCAGTACCAAAGCGTGGATACGCGAGTGACATGAGCCTGCTTGGCCCGGTACCGTCCCTGAGGAGACACGACCGGGTGGAGGAGCGAGCCCCGATGCAGCAGCAGGAGCCCGAGGCGGGGCAGCGGACCGGGTTCTGGTTCGGCTTCGCGTCCTATGCGATGTGGGGTCTCTTCCCCCTCTACTGGCCGTTGCTGGAACCCAGCGACTCCCTGGAGATCCTGGCCAACCGCATGCTCTGGTCGCTGGTGGCCGTCGCGGGCATCCTGCTCGCCACCCGGCACCGCGGCTGGGTCCGGCCGCTGCTGCGGCAGCCCGCCCGCCTCGCCATGTGCGCCGGGGCCGCCGCGGTGGTCTCGCTCAACTGGGGCGTCTACATCTGGGGCGTCAACTCGGGGCATGTGGTCGAGACCAGCCTCGGCTACTTCATCAACCCGCTGGTCACCATCGCCTTCGGGGTGCTGCTGCTGCACGAGCGGCTGCGGCCCGCGCAGTGGACGGCGGTGGGAGTCGGCGCCGCCGCGGTGGTGGTGCTCGCCCTCGGCTACGGGCGGCTGCCCTGGATCGCCCTGAGCCTGGCCCTCTCCTTCGCGGTCTACGGGCTGCTGAAGAAGAAGATCGGGCTCAGCGGCCTGGAGAGCCTGGCCACCGAGACCGCCTTCCAGTTCCTGCCGGCCCTGGGCTATGTGCTCTATCTGGCCTTCTCCGGACAGGGCACCTTCGGCCGCACCGGCGCCGGCTACGGCTGGGGGCACTCCGGGCTGCTGGCGCTCTCCGGGCTGATCACGGCCGTGCCGCTGCTCTGCTTCGGTGCCGCGGCGGTGCGGGTGCCGCTGACCATGCTGGGGCTGCTGCAGTACCTGGCTCCGGTGTTCCAGTTCCTGCTCGGCCTGGCGGTCTTCCACGAGGAGATGCCCCCGGCCCGCTGGGCGGGCTTCTCCCTGGTCTGGGCCGCCCTGGCGCTGCTGACCTGGGACGCCGTACGCCAGACCCGCCGCAACCGGATCGCCCTGCAGCAGGCCGCGGCGCGGGCGGCGGACGCCGCCCCGGCCGCGCGCGATGCCGCCGTCTCCGGCTGAACCGGCTGCCCGCCCTCGCGCACCACTCAGCCCCCGGGCGCTGCCCGGGGGCTGAGTGCATCGCACCGCTCACGGCGGGAGCCCGCCGCGGCCGTGCGTGGGCACGGTCCCGGCGGGCTCCTGTGGTGCGGTGCGTCAGGCGTTGAGGTGCTTCTGGGCCGCGGCCGCAAGTGCCTGCTGGAAGGCCGGCACCTGGGGGTTCTTGGCGAAGTCGGCCACCGCCTGGTCGATGTCCGCGTTCCAGGCGTTGTTGGCGACCACGCCGTGGGTGAGCGAGCCGACGATCTGGCAGCGCTTCCACTCGTCCATGGACCACTGCAGGTACTCGCCGAACAGGGCGCGGTCCTCGGCGTTGAGGTTGGTCAGCGTGGGGATGGAGCCCTTGGCGCCGTTGAAGCCCAGCTGGCCGCTCTTGCTGCCGCACTCGCGCAGCCAGGCGAGCGCGGTGTCGCGGTGCTTGGCACCCTTGGGCAGGGTGAAGGAGTCGGAGAGGAACTGGAAGGTGCCCTTGGTGCCCGGGACCGGTGCCCACTCGTAGTCGGTGTGGGCCTGGAGGTTCTGGGTGGTCTTCAGGCTGGCCTCGGCCCAGTCGCCCATGATCTGGTAGGCGGCCCTGCCGTCGCCGAGCATGGTGGTGGCCGCGTCCCAGGTGGACGCCGGGGACGAGACATTGGTGAAGCCGAGCACCTGGTGGTAGTACTCCAGGGCCTGGGTGATCTTGCCGGAGTTCCAGTCGGCACCCTGCTTCCACAGCGCGGACCAGCCCGCATGGCCGAGGGCGGCCAGCATGACGGTCTCCAGCAGGTGCTTGAGCGTCCAGGAGTCGCCCAGCACCAGCGGCACCTTGGAACCGGCCCGCTTGACCTTCTGCAGGGAGGACAGGAAGGCAGGGATGCTCGTGGGCGCGGTCTCCGCACCCACCGCCCTGACGACCTTGGGGTTGGACCAGAGCATGTTGGCCCGGTGGATGTTCACGGGGACCGAGTAGTACTTGCTGCCGGAGCTGATCAGCGGCAGCAGCTGCTCGGGGAAGACGTCCGTCCACTTCTGCTCGGCATAGAGGTCGTTGAGATCCTCGAGTTTGCCGGCGGAGATGTAGTCGCTGAGTTCCGCGCCCGCGTGGCCCTGGAAGGAGTCCGGCGGGTTGTTGGCGTCCAGGCGCTTGGCGAGTTCGGCCTTGGCGTTGGCGCCGGCGCCGCCCGCGACTGCGCGGTTGACGAAGTTGATGTGAGGCTGGTTGAGCTTGAGGTCGGCGAGGAGCGCCTGAAGACCGGCGTTCTCAGCGCCTTCGGTCCACCAGGAGAAGACCTCGACCTCTCCTGAGGGGGAAGCAGCGCTGCCCCCCTTGCTGCCGCAGGCGGACAGCACTGCGGATCCTGCGACGGCCCCGGTGGCCAGCAGAAACGCCCTGCGGCTTATGGACATGTGTGGATCTCTCCCGTTCGTGCCGGAGGAACGCGTGGCGCGGCGCTGAGGGGTGGTGCGCCGCGTGCCGCCCGCGCCGCCGCCCGGTCCGGCGGGACCTGAGGGGGATCCACACGACCAGGCGCAGACAGCAGTACACGCTCGATGAGTTGCGGTCATCCCATCGGTGGAGTGGGAGGGGAGTCAAGTTGGCTCCCAGTGTTTGAGACAAAAACAACTGTCATTTCACGGGACGCACCGATTGGGTCGCCCAGCGTCACCGAATCGGGGTCCCGGTCGTCGGTACGTGCACGATCAGTGAATAGCGGTCACGATTCAATCGCCCGGCCGGGCCGGGCCGCCCGGCGCTTCCCGGACGACCGGTCGGGCCACCTCAGGCGGTGATGTCGCGGCTGGTGAAGCGGGCCCAGGCGGCCGCGCCGAATACGGCGACGTACAGGCCCTGAAGGCCGAGATTCCGCAGCACGTCGTGCAGGTACGCGGGCTGCCGCAGCAGGTCCGCGAAGCTCAGCCAGTAGTGCGGGAAGAGCCAGGGCTGGATCGCGTGCAACTGCGGTATGCCGTCCAGGATCTGAACAGTGATGACCAGGCCCACCGTGGTGGCCATTGCGGCGATCCCGCTGCCGGTGAGGGTGGACACAAAGAGCCCGATGGCGACCAGCCCGGCCAGTGACGCGGCGACCAGCACGGCGATCAGCCCGGTCCGCAGCAGGGCCGCCCAGAAGGTGATGGAGTCCCCGGAGAGCAGGGTCACCCGGCCCAGCGGGAAGAGCGCGGCGCCGGTGGCCAGGGCCGCCAGCGCCACGGTGAGCGTGGCCGCCGCACAGAACACCAGGGCCGCGAAGAACTTCGCGGCCAGCAGCCGGGTGCGCCCGGCCGGGGCCACCAGCAGATAGCGCAGGGTGCCGCTGCCGGACTCGCCGGCCACCGAGTCGCCCGCCACCACACCCACCGCCATCGGCAGGAAGACCGGCAGGGTCACCACGAACGCGGTGAAGACCAGGAAGAGGCCGTTCTCGGTGACCTCGGCGATGAAGGCCGGGCCGCCGCCTCCGCCGCCCCCGACCTGCACCCTGACCACCACACCGATCAGCACCGGCAGTGCGGCCAGGATGGCCAGCAGGGCGACGGTGCGCAGCCGCCGGAAGGTGATCGACAGCTCACTGCGGAACAGGGCCAGTACGCCCAGCGCCGTCCGCGGCCGGACGCCCGGCGCCGGTGTCTGCGGCCGCACCGCGGTCTCACCCTGCGACATCGAATCCCTCTCCGGTCAGCGCCACAAAGGCGTCCTCCAGGGTGCCCCGCTCGGTACCGAAGAAGCGCACCCGTACCCCGGCCTCGACCAGCGCGGCGCACAGCTTGGGCAACTGCCCGTCCGGATCGCCCGCGCCGTCGGCGGGCGGCTCGCCGTCCACCCGGTCGCCGGTGGTCCGCAGATCGGCCACCCCGTGGTCGGCCAGCACCCGGGCGGCCTGCCCGGTGTCCGGGGTCCGCACCACCAGCCGGCCGCGGGCGCCGGCCGCGAGCTCGGCGACGGTGCCCTGCACCACCAGCCGGCCGCGGGACATCACCGCGGCATGGGTGCAGACCTGCTCGATCTCGTCCAGCAGATGCGAGGAGAGGAAGACCGTGGTGCCGTCCGCCGCGACCTCCCGGACCAGGGCGCGGATCTCCCGCATGCCCTGCGGGTCCAGGCCGTTGGTCGGCTCGTCCAGCACCAGCAGCTCGCGGGGCTGGAGCAGGGCGGCGGCCAGACCCAGACGCTGCTTCATGCCGAGCGAGTACGCCCGGGCCTTCTTGCCCGCGGCCGCGGCCAGCCCCACCCGCTCCAGCGCCTCGGCGACCCGGCGGTCGCGGGTGCGGGGGTCGGCGGTGGGGTCGGCGGAGTCGTAGCGGACCAGGTTGTCGCGGCCGGAGAGGAATCCGTACAGCGCCGGGCCCTCGATCAGTGCACCCACCCGGGGGAGTACGGCGGTGACCGACTGGGGCATGGGCGCCTCCAGCACCGTGGCGGTGCCGGAGGTGGGGGCGATCAGGCCCATCAGCATCCGGATGGTGGTGGTCTTGCCGGAGCCGTTGGGGCCCAGGAAGCCGAAGACGCTGCCCCGCGGCACCGTGAGGTCGAGGCCGTCCACGGCCAGCTGCCCGCCCCGGAAGCGCTTGGTGAGGCCCCTGGTGCGGATGACGGCGGGGGCCGGGCCGGGAACGGCGGCCCGGCCCGCCGACGAGTCGGTCACTACCGGGCCCCTGCCGCGTGCTCCAGCACCTGCGCCGACACCGCGCCCGCGTACACCGTGCCGTTGTCGCCGATCAGCACATTGACCAGCCGGCTGTGGACCAGGGTGCCGCCCAGGACCGGCTTGCCCAGCCCCTTGACCATGGAGAGCATCCCCTGGCTGCCCTGCTCCGCGGGCAGCTTGAAGGAGGCCACCGTGGTCCAGCCGGTGCCGCTGAGGACCGGGCCGTCCGCGCTGTGTCCGCGAGCCGGGTCGGGCCGCCCGGCGGCCGCCCTGTCCCCGGCGGCGGGCGCCTTCTCCTCGGTGACCTTGGCGCCCTTGGGCGGGGTGAACTCGAAGGTGCGCGCACCGGGCCTGGCGAACGACACCGAGGTGAAGTGCACATCGAAGACCGGGCTGCCGCCGCCGGCCGCGTGCACCTGCACCCGCAGCGGGACTCCGGTGCCCGCGTCGACCGCTATCCGCACATCGCCGACGGTGGAGCCGGACTGCTTGGGCCGGACGCTCAGCTCATAGGCGTTCCGCCCGGCGACCCGGCTGGTCCCGGCCACGGTCACCGACGAGGTCGTGCCGGCCTGCGCCAGGATCTGCCGGGCCGCCTCCTGCGGGGTGGCGGGCGCCGAGCCGCCACCGAACGGCAGGGCGCGGTCCGAGGTCTTGGCGCGGTCGGCCGGCAGCGTGGTGTGCACCGCCTCGTTGGTACGGCTGTCCCAGCCCCAGGCCTGGTCGCCGTTGTGCACGATCTCGTACTCGGCCAGCTTGTCCATCAGCCCCAGCCGCTGCCGGTCGGGCCCGTCCACGGCCACCTGAAGGGTGTGGCTGCCCGCCAGCAGCTCGGTGAGCCGTGACTCGGGCGAGGCCGTGCCGCCGTCCCCGCCCTGGCCGCCGTGTGCGGTGCGGCCGGGCGCCTGGCCGCCCGCCCCGCCGAAGGGGCCGCCGCCGCTGCCGAGCGCGGTGGCGCCGTCCAGCAGCCCGGCGGGGACACCGAGGTCGGCATCGGCCTGGACGGTGCCGGTGAGCGACTGCACATCGGACGCCAGCACCTTGGCGATCAGCTGCTGGGCGGTCTGCTGCGGCAGCTTGGGCCCGGCGTCCGAGGCCAGGGCCGGAACCAGGCCGATGCTCGCCGCGGCCACCCCCGCCACCGCCGCCGGGACCAGCACCCGGACCACCTTGCGGCGGGTCGGCCGGTACGGCGCCGTCAGGCCGTGCTCGTCCGGGTCACCGGAGATCGGATTCGAACTGTCGACTGCCATCGCGGTCAGCCCCTCCATCGGTACTGGTTCGCGGCGGTCCGCCAGATATCCAGCATGCACCCGGCGGCCGCTCCCCGTCGTACTCCATTGAAGAACGTGGAGACCGCCCCCGGCATCGGCCCCTGGGAGCAACCCGGCATACATCCGGCGGAGCACGACCCTGAGACCTCCTCAGGGTCGCCCCGCACGGACGCGGCTGCTGCGGCGAGGGCCGTCCGCGCGGCGCCGGGCAGCTGACGTATCGTCCAGCCATGACTGAGTCCAGCAGTTCGGCGCCCACCTCCAACGCCATGCGGCGCGCTCTGCGCCGTGCCCGGGACGGGGTGGCGCTGGACACCGCGGAGGCAGCGGTGCTGCTCCAGGCCCGTGGGGCGGACCTGAGCGATCTGTGCGCCTCCGCCGCCCGGGTGCGCGACGCCGGGCTGGCGGCGGCCGGCCGGCCCGGGGTGGTCACCTACTCCCGCAAGGTCTTCATCCCGCTGACCAGGCTCTGCCGGGACCGCTGCCACTACTGCACCTTTGTCACCGTGCCCGGGAAGCTGCGCCGTGACGGGCACGGTATGTACCTCTCCCCGGACGAGGTGCTGGACATCGCCCGCCGGGGCGCGGCGCTGGGCTGCAAGGAAGCCCTGTTCACCCTCGGCGACCGGCCCGAGGAGCGCTGGCCCGAGGCCCGGGAGTGGCTGGACGCGCACGGCTACGACGACACCCTGGCCTATGTGCGGGCCATGGCGATCCGGGTGCTGGAGGAGACCGGCCTGCTGCCGCACCTCAATCCGGGGGTGCTCTCCTGGACCGATCTCCAGCGGCTGAAGCCGGTCGCGCCCTCCATGGGGATGATGCTGGAGACCACCGCCGTCCGCCTGTGGTCGGAGCCGGGTGGTCCGCACTTCGGATCCCCCGACAAGGAGCCCGCCGTGCGGCTGCGGGTGCTGGAGGACGCCGGACGCAGCGCCGTCCCCTTCACCACCGGGGTGCTGATCGGCATCGGGGAGACCCACGAGGAGCGGGCCGACGCGCTGTTCGCGATCCGCCGCGTCGCCCGGCAGTACCACGGGGTGCAGGAGGTGATCGTGCAGAACTTCCGTGCCAAGCCGGACACCGCCATGCGTGCCATGCCCGACGCCGAGCTGGAGGAGCTGGCCGCCGCCATCGCGGTGACCCGGCTGGTCCTGGGTCCGGCCGCCCGTATCCAGGCCCCGCCGAACCTGGTGGACGAGCAGTACGCGCTGATCGTCGGCGCGGGCATCGACGACTGGGGCGGGGTCTCCCCGCTCACCCCCGACCATGTCAACCCCGAGCGGCCCTGGCCGCACATCGACGAGCTCGCGGAGCGGACCGCCGCCGCCGGGTTCGAGCTGCGCGAGCGGCTGACCGTCTACCCCGAGTACATCCGGCGCGGCGAGCCCTGGCTCGATCCCCGGATCCTGCCGCATGTCAGCGCCCTGGCCGACCCGGCCACCGGCCTGGCCCGCGAGGGCGCCCTGCCCGTCGGCCTGCCCTGGCAGGAGCCGGACGACGCCTACGCCGCCTCCGGCCGCACCGATCTGCACCGCACCATCGACACCACCGGCCGCACCGCCGACCGCCGCGCCGACTTCGAGGACGTCTACGGCGACTGGGAGGCGCTGCGCGAGCAGGCCGCCCCGTACGCCGTGGAGCGGGTCGAGGCGGACGTCATGGACGCCCTGTCGGTGGCCGCCGACGACCCCACCCGGCTCACCGACGACCAGGCCCTGGCCCTGCTGCACGCCGAAGGGCCCGCGCTGGACGCGCTCTGCCGGATCGCCGACGAGCTGCGCCGCGACACCGTCGGCGACACCGTGACCTACTGCGTCACCCGCAACATCAACTTCACCAATGTCTGCTACACCGGCTGCCGTTTCTGCGCCTTTGCCCAGCGCCGCACCGACGCCGACGCCTACACCCTCTCCCTGGACCAGGTCGCCGAGCGTGCCGCCCAGGCGTGGGAGGTCGGCGCCACCGAGGTCTGCATGCAGGGCGGCATCCACCCGGATCTGCCCGGCACCGCCTACTTCGACATCGCCCGAGCGGTGAAGCAGCGCGTCCCCGGCATCCATGTGCACGCCTTCTCGCCCATGGAGGTGGTCAACGGCGCCACCCGCACCGGGATGTCCGTGCCCGACTGGCTGGCCGCCGCCAAGGAGGCCGGCCTGGACACCATCCCCGGCACCGCGGCCGAGATCCTGGACGACGAGGTGCGCTGGATCCTCACCAAGGGCAAACTGCCCGCCGCCACCTGGGTGGAGGTCGTCACCGCCGCCCATGAGCTGGGCATCCGCTCCTCCTCCACCATGATGTACGGCCATGTGGACACCCCCCGCCACTGGCTCGGCCATCTGCGGCTGCTCGCCGGGATCCAGCAGCGGACCGGTGGCTTCACCGAGTTCGTCACCCTGCCCTTCGTCCACACCAACGCCCCCGTCTACCTGGCCGGCATCGCCCGTCCCGGCCCCACCGCGCGGGACAACCGCGCGGTGACCGCCATGGCGCGGCTGCTGCTGCACCCGCACATCACCAACATCCAGACCAGCTGGGTGAAGCTGGGCGCGGAGGGCGCCGCGGAGATGCTGCGCTCGGGGGCCAACGACCTCGGCGGCACGCTGATGGAGGAGACCATCTCCCGGATGGCGGGCTCCTCCTACGGCAGCCACAAGTCCATCCGCGACCTGGAGGCGATCGCCGAGGCGGCCGGCCGTCCCTCGCGGCAGCGGACCACCACCTACGGGGAGGTCCCGGCCGAGCGGAGGGCGGCGGCGCTGGCCTCCGACGGGCATCTGCCCGAGCTGCTTCCGGTGCTGGAGAGCTGACCCCGGCCTCCGCCGCGTAGTCCTGGACGGCCCGGCCGCGGACAGTTCGAATACAGTTCCGCCGGGAGCAGTCCCGAACAGGGCAGCCAGGAGGAGGAGGCACCCCACCGTGCAGGCACTCTGGTCCCGCGCGCAGGAGCAGGACTTCCGCAGCAGGGTGCGCGGATGTCTGCTGGGCGGCGCGATCGGCGACGCCCTCGGTGCGGGCGTGGAGTTCGAGTCCCTGGCCAAGATTCGCGCGGCGCACGGCCCGGACGGCGTCACCGGCTACCTTCCGGCGTACGGCCGCCGCGGCGGCGCGGTCACCGACGACACCCAGATGAGCCTGTTCACCGTGGAGGGGCTGATCCGGGCGCACGTCCGGCGGGACACCGGGGTGTGGCACCCGCCCACTGACGTGCACGGCGCCTATCTGCGCTGGGCCGACACCCAGCGTGACTGGGGTCCGGACGAGCGGCGCCCCGATCTGGGCTGGCTGGGCCGCGAGGAGTGGCTGTACGCCCAGCGGGCGCCCGGGCAGGCCTGCCTCTCCGGCCTGGGGGACGGCCGGATGGGGACCATCGACCAGCCCCGCAACCCGCACTCCAAGGGGTGCGGCACGGTGATGCGCTCCGCGCCGTTCGGGCTGCTGGTCGGCTGGGACCCGATCCTGGTCTTCCAGCTCGCCATGGAGTGCGCGGTGCTCACCCACGGCCATCCCACGGGCTATCTCTCCGCGGGTGCGCTGGCCGTCATCGTCCACACGGCGGCGCGCGGCGGAGCCCTGGAGGAGGGTGTCCACCTGGCCCTGGCGCTGCTCTCGGAGCGTCCGGCGCACGAGGAGACCACCGCCGCCCTGCGCGGCGCCCTGGACGCCGTACGGGCCGGTCTGCCGTCGGCGGAGCGGGTGGAGACCCTGGGGGAGGGGTGGGTCGCCGAGGAGGCGCTGGCGATCGCCCTGTACTGCGCGCTGGTCGCCGAGGACGTCCGCTCCGGGCTGCTGCTGGCCGTCAACCACTCCGGGGACAGCGACTCCACGGGTGCCATCTGCGGCAACCTGCTGGGTGTGCTGCACGGGGAGACCGCTCTGCCGCCGGAGTGGCTGGGCGAGCTGGAGGGGCGGGGCACCATCCTCACCCTCGCCGACGACTTCGCCCTGGAGATGACCCACGGCCCCGAGCTCCACGGCCCGTCGGGCAGCCCTTACAGCACCTGGACCGAGCGCTACCCGGCACTCTGAGCGCCCGCGCCGGGCCCGGGGAGGCGGCCGTCGGCGGGAGGCGGGGGGTGCGGGTGCGGGCTTTCGCGAGGGGACTGCGGGGCTGCCGCCGGACGGCGCGACGTCGGGGACGCCGCGCCGTCGGGGACGCCGGGGACGGGTGCTGCGAGGTCAGGGTGCTGCGAGGTCAGGGTGCGGGGACGTCAGGGTGCGGGGACGTCAGGGTGCGGGGACGGCTGACGGGTCCTCGGGGGCGGGGGCCGGAGCTGCGGCCGCGGCCGCGTCGTCGTCGTTGATCCGGGCGAGCAGGGCGTTGCGGTCGTCGGTCTCCTCGGGGCGGAGGTAGCCGATCAGGATGTAGAGCACCATCGAGGTCGCCACCGGTGCGGCGATCTGCACCTGGGTGGACTGCCCGCTGAGGCCGTAGTTGGTGAGCCAGAAGACGAACAGCCCGGCCGCCCAGGAGGAGAGCGCCGCGGTGGGGCCGGAGCGGCGGAAGACCGGCAGCATGCCCAGCATCAGCGGGATGGCGATGGGGCCCATCAGCCCGGCCACCCACTTGATCACCACGGTGATGATGTCCTTCAGCGCCGGGGAGTTGACCTGGGTCGCCACCGCCATGGACAGGGCGAGGAAGGCCACGGTGGTGATCCGGGCGGCCAGCAGCCCGGTGGCGCTGTTCCACTCCCGGACCCGGCGGGAGAGCACCGGGAGGATGTCGCGGGTGAAGACGGACGCGATGGCGTTGGCGTCCGAGGAGCACATCGCCATGGTGTGGGAGAAGAATCCCACCACCACCAGGCCCAGCAGCCCGTGGGGCAGCAGGTCCTGGGTGAGCAGCGCATAGGAGTCGCTGGCGTCCGGCTTCTTCGCGTGGACCAGCAGCGGGGCCACCCACATCGGGAAGAACAGCACCAGCGGCCAGACGGTCCACAGCAGTGCGGAGAGCTTGGCGGAGCGGGCGGCGTCCCTGGCGCTGGGCGCGGCCATGTAGCGCTGCGCCTGGTTCCACATGCCGCCGTTGTACTCGAAGGTCTTGATGAAGAGGAACGCCAGCAGGAAGGTCAGCGTGTACGGGCCCGCGGTGGGGTGGGTGTGGCCGCTCGGCAGCTTGTCCCAGACCGTCCACAGCCCGCTGAAGCCGCCGATCTTGCCGAGTACGGCGACGAACATCACCACGCCCGCCAGCAGCTGGATGACGAACTGGCCGAAGTCGGTGAGCGCGTCGGCCCACAGCCCGCCGACGGTGCAGTAGACCGCGGTGACCGCGCCGGTGATCAGGATGCCCTGGTTGAGCGAGAGTCCGGTGAAGACGGTGAGCAGCGTGGAGATGGCGGCCCACTTGGCGCCCACGTCCACGATCTTCAGCAGTCCGCCGGACCACGCCAGCGCCTGCTGGGTGGGGACGTTGTAGCGGACGGCCAGGAACTCCAGGGGGGAGGCCACCCGCAGCTTGGACCGGATCCGGTTGAGCCTGGGGGCGAACAGTCGCGCACCGACCGCGACGCCCACGGCGATCGGGAAGGACCAGGTGACGTAGGAGGTGATGCCGTAGGTGTAGGCGATGCCGGCATAGCCGGTGAACATCACCGCGCTGTAGCCGGACATGTGGTGCGAGATCCCGGACAGCCACCAGGGCATCTTGCCGCCGGCGGTGAAGTAGTCGCTGACGTCGCTGACCCGGCTGTGGGACCAGATGCCTATCAGCACCATCACCACGAAGTAGCCGCCCAGTACGACCCAGTCGAGCGTGGCCATGTGCCTCTCTCCCTCTCGGAGTCCGCTGCTGCCCGGATTGAAGTGGCGGACTGACGGAGGGTCAAGACTTTGTTCAGCATTAGCTACTTGCAACCATGTATGTGAACGACATAGCCATGCAAAAGCCACAGATCTCTATGGCGATCTTTCAGCTGCCTGAACAGCAGTCAGCCCCTCCGACCGTCCGGAGGCGGTCGGAGGGGCTGACGGTGTGCTCTCGGCCAGGAGTGCTTCAGACGGCGCCGAAGGCGTCGGTGCCGGCGGCTGCGACAAAGGCGGCCCATGCCTCGGGGGAGAAGGTCAGGGCGGGCCCAAGGGGGTCCTTGGAGTCGCGTACGGCCACAGAGGCAGGCCCTGGTACGGCCACCTCCACACACTGGCCGTTCGCCCCGCTGTAGCTGCTCTTGCGCCACACCGGAGCGCTGCTGTTATCCGCGTTCATGGTCTGCGTACTCCCTCGCGTACGTGGCTATCAACGACCGGGTGTCCGCGACGCTGAGCGCCGCGGCCCGCAAGTGGTCGTAGAGACCGGTATAGCGACGGACATCCGCTTCCTTCTCCAGATAGAGATCGCTTGTCACTCCTTCGAGGTAAACAACCGCCGTATCTGCTGACTCAGGGAACTCCAGGATGGAGAATGCCCCGGTCATGCCGGGGTGGGCTCCCTTGGTGAAGGGGATCACCTGCAGATTGACATGCGGCTCCTGGCAGAGCTCCGCCAGGTAGGACATCTGCTGGGCCATCACCTCCTTGCTGCCCACCACCCTGGCCAGCGCCGCCTCGTCGACCACCGCCCAGAAGTTGTCCAGCTGCTCGGGGCCGCGCACCCGCCGCTGGCGCTCCATCCGCACCTCGACCCGGCGCCGTACGGCCTCGGCGTCGGTGTCGGGCTGGATCCCGGTCACCACGGCCTCCGCGTAGTCCCGCGTCTGCAGCAGGCCGGGCACGAACGACGACTCGTAGTTGCGCACCGCCGAGGCTTCCGCCTCCAGGCCGATGTAGACGCTGTACGGGATGTCGCCGAACGCATGCCACCAGCCGCGCTGCCGGGACTCGCGGGCCATCGCCATCAGCGACTCGCGCATCCGCTCGTCCTCGACGCCGTAGACCTCGCACAGATCGCGGACATCGCGCTGACTGATGCTGCGCCGGCCGTTCTCCAGCCGGCTGATCTTGGACTGGGAGACCATCAGCCGGCCGGCGACCTCCTCGGCCGTCATGCCCTTCTGCTCGCGGAGGCGGCGCAGTTCGGCGCCGAGTCGGCGGCGGCGCACTGTCGGATTGATGCTGGCGGACACCTAGACCTCCGGGGCGGTCCTCACATTCGTTCCAACCACTCAACGCACGAGCATGCCACTATCGATCTCGCCCCCGCCGGGGAATCGAAGCAGCTCATCGGATCGGGTGGGTGCGGGCGGACATGCCGGAGGGCGGCCGAAGGGCAGTCATGCTGCCGAACGACCGCCCTCTAAGGACCACGGCGGCGCCCCCGTCGCGCCGCGCGGCCACTGTCCGCGTCAGAGGGAAGTACTCGGACGGGGGGCTACCGGACGCCCGCCCGCGCCATCCCGTGGCCCGCGGGCGCCGGAGCCGGCCGCCCGGCAGCCGTCCGCGAACCCGGCCGGGTCGAACCGGCACCACGCGGTGCCGGGGCCGGAAGGCCGTTCTGTACATCCATCACGGCATGCGCCACCATCCCGCCCAGAGGGTCGTACCGGATCAGGTCGCGCAGCCGTGACCTGGAGGAGCGGCCCTCGTTACCCGGGTACAGGTGCTTGCCGAGGCCCACCGAGTGCGCCAGCGCGGCAAGTGCCGCAGTGCGCGGGTCCGGTGGCACGCCGGTCCTGATGGCCGTGTCCAGGCGCTGCTTGATGGCGCTGTTGGTGCACTCGTCGGACGCCTGGTACCGCGTCGTCGGCAGTACCCCGCACACCTGGCCCGGCACCGCCGTCACCATGCCGCACCGCTCCAGGTGCGCCAGGTACGTCTGCCGGAGGCCCAGCCGGGGCCCTCCGATCCAGTGCACGGCACGCACCGGGCTGCCGCGCCTGCGCAGCAGTTCCAGCGCATGGTCCAGGGTGGGGTCGCCGGTCGGCCGCGGCAGCACCACGGCTATCCGGTCCCCGTCCGGGACTATCCGTCCGGCCAGGGCCAGCTCGACGAGCTGCGCCCCGGCAAGTCCGAGGTCGAGGGTCTGCGGCTGTGCGGTGGTACCCGTCGCCGGGTCCAACGCGAGCAACAGCAGTTCCTCGGGAATCGTTCTGCGGCTCTTGCCCATCCAAGCCTCCCCGCGTGGATGAATGACAGAGTGACGCCTCTCACACCCCCCTGTCGAGACCGCCTCTGAATCGTGACCTTCGGAACCGCGGCCCCACCGGAGGTCGTCACCCGTGTGAAACGGGTGGTCGGACCCGGGAGAATTGCCTGTCGAGCGGGTCTTGGACGGGCGACATCATGTTCGTGGCGGAGACTGTCCGCTGTGGGGCGGGACGCCGGAGCGCAGGGCGTCCCGCCAGGTGTGTGTGCGAGGAGGTTGGATCACGTGGGCGAGGTCCCCGGCACGGTCGAGCGCGACGAGGAGCGCCGGCGCGCCGAACCGTCCGAGGGTGCGGCTCCGCAGGAGTCCGTGCCGGACGAGGGTGCGACGGATCAGGCGGACGGCAGCGAGGGCAGGGGTGACTCCACCGTCCAGCTCCGGGTGAAGGGCGGGGACAGCCCCACCACCATGCTGCGCCTGCCGACCGACAGCCCCACCCGGATGCTGCGGCTGCCCGCCGTGGACAACGAGGTGGAGCCCGGTCAGGACACGGTGGCCGATGTGGCCGATGCGGACGACGGGGTCGACGGGGTCGAGGCGGAGGACGCCCCTGAGCCCGTGGACCCCCGGCTGGCGCTGCAGGCCGAGCGGGCGCAGCCCGCGGCGGACGGTTCCGCCGACGCGGACGGTGAGGCGGCTCCTGACGACGGGCCGGGGTCCGTCGCATCCGAGGCGCAGCAGGACGCCGAGGACGAGCCCGTCGACGCGGTACCCGCCGTCGCACCCGGATCCGCCGACGACACCCGCGACGACGACCCCGCCGACAGCGTCACGGAGGAGCAGGAGGGCGGCGCCGAGGAGGCACCGCGGACCGGGCCGGAGCAGGGGGCCGGGGCGAAGCCGGAGCCCGAGCCCGAGCCCGAGCCCGAGGCGGAACTGAAGCCGAAAGCGAGGCCGGAACCCGAGGCCGGGTCCGGCCGGTCCGCCGGCGGCGAAGCACCTCCGGCGACCGAACTCTCCCTGCCCACCGTGGCACCGACGCCCCCGCCCCCTCCCGTCACGGCCCCGGCGCCCGCCCCCGCCCCCGCCCCGGCGCCCGTCCCCGAACCGGAGCCGCTGTACGTCCCGGAGACCACCTCCGAGGCCATGCAGGTGCTGGCATCGCTCAGCGCCCGCCCCATGACGCCGCTGCGCCGCGCCGTCAAGCGGATCACCGTCTGGAGCGTCTTCCTGCCTTCGTCCTCGGTGTGGCCGTCGTCGCCCAGCTGCTGCGCCCGCTCCCCGGACCGGAGTTGAAGGGCTCGGCCACCACGTCCTTCACCTTCCCCGGAGGCAAGCCCGACCTGTCGTGGCCCACCGAGGGCCAGGCCGCAGCCGAGGTGTACGGACTGGGCAGCCTCGGGCGCTCGGGCGCGGTCAAGGCCGCCCCGATGGCGAGTGTCACCAAGGTGATGACGGCCTATGTGGTGCTCCAGGAGCACCCGCTCAAGCTGGGTGAGAACGGGCCCTCCATCACCGCGGACAAGCAGGCGGCGTCCGACTACACCACCGGTGTCGCCCAGGGCGAGTCGGTGGTCAAGGTGGTGGAGAAGCAGAAGATCAGCGAGTACGAGGCGCTGCAGATGCTGCTGATCCCGTCGGCCAACAACATCGCCCGGCTGCTCGGCCGCTGGGACGCCGGCTCCCAGCAGGCGTTCGTCAAGAAGATGAACGACACCGCGCGGAAGCTCGGCATGTCCGACACCGTCTACACCGACCCCAGCGGTCTGGCGGCGTCCACCAAGTCCACCGCTGTCGACCAGCTGAAGCTGGCCGAGAAGGTGATGCAGCTCGACGTCTTCAAGCAGATCGTCGCCACGCCCAACACCGTGCTGAGCGACGGTCAGCGGATCTTCAACAACAACCAGCTGCTCACCACCGGCGACCATGTCATCGGCGTCAAGACCGGCTCCAGCACCCCCGCCGGCGGCTGCCTGATGTGGGCGGCCGAGAAGGAGATCGACGGCACCACGCAGCTGATCATCGGCGTGGTCATGGGCCAGCAGGGGACGCAGATCCTGCAGAAGGCCCTGGACGTCAGCGGTGAGCTGATCACCGGGGCGCAGCGCAGCCTCACCACTCACACCCTGCTGAAGAAGGGCGATGTGGTCGGTTATGTGGACGACGGGCTCGGTGGACGGGTCCCGGCGGTCGTGACCAAGGATGTCGCGGTCACCGGCTGGTCCGGTGTCAGTGTGGACTACCGGCTCTCCCCGGCCGCCGGCCTGCCGCACACCGCCAAGGCGGGCACCAGGGTCGGCACGGTGACCACGGGCAGCGGCGAGGGCCAGGTGCAGGTCCCGGTGGTGCTCCAGCGCGATCTGGCCCCGCCGTCCATCGGCTCCCGCCTCACCCGGCTGCTCTGAGCCGAGCAGCGGCTCGCAGCGGGACACGGAGGCCCGGACGGCACTGCCGTCCGGGCCTCCGGTGCATCCGGCTGCGGCATCTGGCAATGTCCATGATGTGGTTGTCCCTGTTCCAAGGGGTGGACAGGGGCCATCATGGTGCCATGGCGAATGTGCATGAGGGGATCGGCGACCGCCTGCGGAGATTCATCGAGGACCAGGTCGTCTTCTTCGTTGGGACCGCGCCGCTTGCGGACGACGGCCATGTCAATGTCTCCCCCAAGGGGGCCAAGGGTTCGCTGGCCGTGCTGGACGAGCACACGGTGGCGTATCTGGACTTCACCGGCAGCGGGGCGGAGTCCATCGCGCATCTGCGGGAGAACGGCAGGATCACCCTGATGTGGTGCTCCTTCGGCGACCGCCCCGATGTGGTGCGGGTGCACGGCAGGGGCGAGCTGGTGTTCCGGGACGACCCCCGTTGGGAGGAGCTGATCGGGCACTTCCCCGCGGTGGCGGAGCTGCCGGGCGCCCGCGCGATCGTGGTGGTCCACGCGATGCGGGTCAGCGACTCCTGCGGCTACTCGGTGCCGTTCCTGGAGTACCGGGGTGAGCGCGACCTTCTGGTGCAGTACTTCGGCCGCCGCGACGAGCAGTTCCATGTGGACTACGTCGAGCGCAAGAACGCGGTCTCCATCGACGGCCTCCCCGCGATGCCGCTGCCGCTTCCGCCGCGCCCCGCCTGAGCGGCGTTCCGGACAGGGTGGCGCAGGCGTCGTCCGACGCCACGTCACCTCCCGTGCCACCTCCCGCGCCAGCACGGCAGGCAGGGCCGGCAGGGCCGGCAGAGCGGCCCTGCCGCTCCCGTGCGGCCGGGGGCGGTGCGGGCGGCCCCGGCGGCCCCGCTGGGGCCGGTCCAGAGGGCACCGCGTCACGGGACTGCACGGGCGGCCGGCGCCGGGTGTCGCCGAGCGCGGCGGGCCGCCGGTCGGCATGGGGCGGGTCACCCGTTGCGGTGCCCGGCCGCCGGGGTGGCCGTGACGCCGGGCGCCACCGGCTCCGGTCGCGTCGCTCCCTGCCCGGCTGCCCGCATGACCCGGCTGCCCGTTCACCCGTCCAGGCCGTTCACCCGTCCAGGCCGTTCGTCAATGCGGGCCGTTCACCAGTGCGGGCCCGGCCCCGGGTCACCCGACAGCTGCGGGCGGCCCCGAGCCGATCTGCATCCCCGGGCGCCGCCGGTGGACGGTGAGATAGGCCAGGCCGTCCGGGCCTGCGGCCAGCTCCCGTGCGGAGCCCTGGGGCAGCCACACCAGGGTGCCGCCGGTGAGCTGCTGGATCTCCACGCCGTCGTCCAGGGCGCCGCTGCCCTCCACGACCAGCAGCAGGACGTCCAGTTCGGGTTCGCGGTGGGCGCCGACCCGGTGGCCGGGCGGCAGCCGTACCAGGTTGGCGTCGAGCTGGCGGCCCGGCTCGGCCAGCCGCCAGAGCGCGCCGCCCGCGTCCCCCGGGGCGTCGGCGGCCCGCGCCGCCACATCGCACAGCACCCGGGCGCGGTCGGCCGGACCGCTGGTCATCGGCGACCGCCCAGTCGGGACTCCCATGCGTCGACCAGGGCCGGCAGGTCGGTGTCCGGCAGGTCGGTGAGGGCGGGCAGCAGCAGGGTGCGCTCCACCGCGAGGTGGGCGTCCAGCGCCATGGCGACGGCCCGCCCGGCAGCGGCCGCCGAGGCGGGGTCGCCGGTGGCGGCCAGGGTGTCGACCATCCGGTCCAGGGTGCGCCGCCCGATCCCCAGGGCCTGCACCAGCAGCCGGGTCTCCGCCGAGTGCGCGGCCGCCGGGTGCAGCACCTCCGCGGCGGCGGCCAGCTGGCGGCGGACCGCCCCGGCGCAGAAGACGGCCAGGGCGGGCGGGTCCAGCCTGGCGGTCTCGGCGAGCAGCCGGTCATGGATCCGCCCCACCCGGGCCTGGGCCCGGGCGTTGGGGTCGTCGCCCGCGGCGGTGGCGGCGGTGGCGGTGGTGTCGGAGACGGGTGGCACGGCGGCTCCCCTTTCAGCAGCCCCCTGAGGTATCGGCCGATTATTACATGTAGTATTCGTGAAAAACCGGGAGGTGCCCCATGACCGATGTCCATGCCCGGCGCCCCCGTCGCAGTGCGGTGCTCGAAGCACTGCGGGCTGCGCCCTCGCCGCTGGGGGTGGCCGAGGTCGCGGAGCGGCTCGCTGTGCACCCCAACACCGCCCGCTTCCACCTGGATGCGCTGGTGGCCGAGGGCGCAGTCGACCGGATCCCGGGCGGTCAACCGGGGCAGCCCGGGCAGTCCGGACCTGGTCGACCCCGTGCACGTTACGCCGCGCGCGCCGGAATGGACCGCGGCGGCATGCGCGGCTATCGGCTGCTCGCCGAGATCCTGGTCAGCCGACTGGCCGCCGGGCCCGGTGCCTCCGACGAAGCGACCGCGGCAGGCCGCGCCTGGGGCCGCTATCTGGTCGCCTCACCGCAGCCCTACCGGCGCACCACCCCGGCCGAGGCGGTCGAGGCACTGCTGGCACTGCTGGCCGAGCTGGGATTCGCCCCCGATGCCGGTACGGCCGCCACCGGGACGCCCGACCGGGTCAGGCTGCGGCAGTGTCCGTTCCTGGAACTGGCCGAGGCGCACGGACCGGTCGTCTGCCCGCTCCACCTCGGGCTGATGCAGGGGGCGCTGGACGAGCTGCGGGCCCCGCTCGCGGCGACCCGGCTGGAACCCTTCGCCGAACCCGACGCCTGTCTGGCCCATCTGACCCCGGCCGCCACCGCCGCCTGACCCGCGCGCCCGCGCTCAGGCGTGCTCGGGTGTCTCCGTGAGCTCCAGCACCAGCACCGCGGCCTGGCTGTGCTCGACATCGCGTGTCGCCGTGAGCAGGGTCAGACCCCCCTCGTGCTCGGCGATCTCCCGCAGATGCCGTACGGCCTGCTGCCGCTCCGGGTCCCGCAGCTCCGCCAGATAGCGGCGGCGGAACTCGGTGAACCGTTCGGGCTGGTGCGAGTACCAGTGGCGGAGATCCGCGGACGGGGCGACATCGCGCAGCCACTCGTCCAGATGCGCGTCCTCCCGGCGCACGCCGCGGGGCCAGATGCGGTCCACCAGCACCCGCACCCCGTCACCGGGCGAGGCCTCCTCGTAGATCCTCCGGCAGGTGATGTTCTTGGCCATGGCAGCGCTCCCGTGCCGCCGGGCGCCATGGGCCGGCGGACATGTTCCGACTGCAGCGGACCCGTCCATCCTACGTTCGCCCCGTCCGCGGCGCTCGGCCGTGCGGGCCGCCCTACCGGCGGGCGGGCGGACCGCGCCGCAGGTGCGGGGCCTTCCCCGGGTCCCTCTCCGATCGGTGGCATGGCCCGGGCGCGCCTGGGTACCCCGCGGCGGCGGGAGGCCGCCCCTCGCGGCCCCGCGGAGCCGGATAGGAGCAGCTGTGAACAAGGTCCGAACCCCGTCGCCGACGACCAAGCTCAGCAGCCAGGAGCTGGCGGCCCTGGACGCCCACTGGCGGGCCGCCAACTACCTGTCGGCCGGGCAGATCTACCTGCTGGCCAACCCCCTCCTCACCGAGCCGCTGCGACCCGAGCACGTCAAGCCGCGGCTGCTCGGCCACTGGGGCACCTCCCCGGGCCTCAACCTCGTGTACACCCACCTCAACCGGGTGATCACCGCCCGCGATCTCAACGCGATCTGCATCTGGGGCCCCGGCCACGGCGGCCCGGCCGTGGTGGCCAACTCCTGGCTGGAGGGCAGCTACACCGAGACGTACCCCGACATGACCCGGGACGGCGCCGGCATGGCCCGGCTGTTCCGCCAGTTCTCCTTCCCGGGCGGGATCCCCTCCCATGTGGCCCCCGAGACCCCCGGCTCCATCCACGAGGGCGGCGAACTCGGCTACTCCCTCTCCCACGCCTACGGCGCCGCCTTCGACAACCCCGGGCTGCTGGTGGCCTGTGTGATCGGCGACGGCGAGGCGGAGACCGGGCCGCTGGCCGCCTCCTGGCACTCCAACAAGTTCCTCAGCCCGGTCTCCGACGGAGCCGTACTGCCGATCCTGCACCTCAACGGCTACAAGATCGCCAACCCCTCGGTGCTGTCCCGCCTCCCCGACCACGAGCTCGACGAGCTGCTGCGCGGCTACGGCCACCACCCCCTCCACGTCACCGGCCACGACCCGGCTGCCGTCCACCGCGCCATGGCCCAGGCCATGGACACCGCTCTGGACCACATCGCCGTCATCCAGGCCACCGCGCGCGACGAGGGCATCCGGGACCGCCCCCGCTGGCCGGTCATCGTGCTGCGCACCCCCAAGGGCTGGACCGGCCCGGCCGAGGTGGACGGAGTGCCGGTGGAGGGCACCTGGCGGGCGCACCAGGTGCCGCTGTCCGAGGTCCGCACCAACCCCGGGCATCTGCGGCAGCTGGAGCAGTGGCTGCGCTCGTACCTGCCCGCGGAGCTCTTCGACGAGCACGGCCGCCCCCGCCCCCAGGTGCTGACCTGCATCCCGCCGGGGCGGCGCCGCCTCGGCGCCAACCCGCACGCCAACGGCGGCCTGCTGCTGCGCGCGCTGCCGATACCGCCGCTGGAGCGGTACGCCGTCCCCGTCGAGCGGCCGGGCGGCTCGCTGCACGAGCCCACCAGGGTCCTGGGCGACCTGCTGGAGGAGGTGATGGCAGCCACGGCGGACCGCCGCGACTTCCGGCTGGTCGGCCCCGACGAGACCGCCTCCAACCGCCTCGACGCGGTCTACCGGGTCACCGACAAGGCCTGGGAGGCCGAGGTGCTGCCCACCGACGAGCATCTGGCCCCCGGCGGCCGGGTGATGGAGATCCTCTCCGAGCACACCTGCGAGGGCTGGCTGGAGGGCTATCTGCTCACCGGCCGGCACGGGCTGTTCTCCTGCTACGAGGCGTTCGTCCACATCGTCGACTCGATGGCCAACCAGCACATCAAGTGGCTGCGCACCGCCCGCCGGCTGGCCTGGCGCGCCCCCGTCGCCTCCCTCAACTACCTGCTCACCTCCCATGTGTGGCGCCAGGACCACAACGGCTTCTCCCACCAGGACCCCGGCTTCGTCGACCACATCCTCAACAAGAGCCCCGAGGTCGTCAGGGTCTATCTGCCGCCGGACGCCAACACCCTGCTGGCCTGCGCCGACCATGTGCTCTGCAGCCGCGACTACGTCAATGTGCTGGTCGCGGGCAAGCAGCCCTGCTTCGACTGGCTCGACCTGGAGCAGGCCCGGGCCCACTGCGCCCGCGGCGCCGGGATCTGGGAGTGGGCCTCCACCGACGGCGGCGGCGAGCCCGACGTGGTGCTGGCCTGCGCCGGGGACGTACCCACCATGGAGGTGCTGGCCGCCGCCGACCTGCTCCACCGGTATGCGCCGGACCTGCGGGTGAGGGTGGTCAACGTGGTGGACATGACCCGGCTGCTGCCGCAGGGCGAGCATCCGCACGGCATGCCTGACCACGAGTACGACGCCATGTTCACCCACGACAAGCCGGTGATCTTCGCGTACCACGGCTACCCGTGGCTGATCCACCGGCTCACCTACCGCCGCGCCAACCACCCGCATCTGCATGTGCGCGGTTACAAGGAGGAGGGCACCACCACCACGCCGTTCGACATGGTGCTCCGCAACGACCTGGACCGCTACCGACTGGTCATGGATGTCATCGACCGGGTGCCGGGCCTGGCCGTACGGGCCGCGCCGCTCCGCCAGGCGATGGCCGACGTCCGCTTCCGGCACCACGGCTGGATCCGGGAGCACGGCACCGACCTCCCGGAGGTGGCCGACTGGACCTGGTCCCGCTGAGCTGCGGTCATCGCCCCGCCGGTCCGGGCGGGGGCGGTGGCTCCGTCCGTCCCCGTCCCCGTCCCCGTCGACCGGCGGACCGGCAGAGCCGCCGGCCGGCTGTGCCGCACCAGCTGCCGTGGGAGGTCAGCGGTGCGGCACTACCGCGACCGGGCAGCGGGCGTGGTGCAGGACGGCGTGCGCGACCGGTCCCACATGCATGCCCACCGGGGACGACCGGACCCGGCGTCCGACCACCAGCAGCTCGGCCTGCCCCGAGGCGTCCGCCAGCAGCTGCCCGGCGGACCCCAGCTCCACCCGCTGCACCACCTCCACCTGCGGATACTTCTCCTGCCAGGGGCGCAGCGCCGTGGTCAGCGACCTCCGGGCCTCCGCTTCCAGGGTGTTCACCAGGTCGCCGCCGAGCGTGGTGGCGGCGAAGCCGTACGTCGGCGGCAGACTCCAGGTGTGGACGGCGTGCACGGCTGAGGAGCGCCGGGCGGCGGCCTCGAAGGCGAACTCCACGACCTCCTCGCAGGGCCGCTCCATCTCCATGCCGAGGACGATCCCGCTGCCCCTCTGCGCCGTGCCCTCGCCCTCGCGGACCAGCACCACCGGGCAGCCCGCCCGGGCCAGCACCTGAAGGCCCACCGATCCGACCAGGAAGCCCGCCACCGCACCCAGCCCGCGGGAGCCCAGCACCAGCAGGCCGGACTCCTCGGCGGCCGACACCAGCACCTCGGCCGGATGCTCGGCCACCCGGCGGGTGGTGACCCCCAGCCCCGGATACTCGGCGCGCAGCCCGCCGGCGACCTCCTCCAGCATCCCCTCGGCCAGACCGGTGTCGTCGTCGCGCACGGTCGGCGGCGCGTTGAAGAGCCACGGCCAGGCCAGCACCAGCCGTAGCGGTACCTCCCGGCGCACGGCCTCGGCAGCGGCCCAGCCGGCGGCGGCCAGGCTCTCGGGTGAACCGTCCACACCGGCGGTGACGGGACGCGTCATGGGTGACCTCCAGGATCGGGAGTCGTCGGGCCCGGTCTCCTACCCGGCCGTCGGCCTCCCACGGCACCAGGGAAGTTGAAGAACTATGCAAGTTCATAGATGCTGAAACCTGCATGGTGAACGGAGCTGAGCCGATGAGCGCATTCGACGAGGAACTGCGCGTCCAACTGGACGACGCCCGCAGAGAACTGGCCGCGGCCCGCGCCGCCGGGGACGACGACGGCGTCCAGGCCTATCTGGGCCGGGTGGCCGGACTGCTCCGGCTCGCCGCCGTCCACGGCGTCGACGTGCCCCATGACCCGGAAGAAGAAGGCGAAGGCTGAGCCCCGTGCCCGTCCCCCTCTACCAGGCCAAGGCGGAGTTCTTCCGTACCCTCGGCCACCCCGCGCGCATCCGCGTCCTGGAACTGCTCCAGGACGGCCCGATGCCCGTACGCGAACTGCTCGCAGCCATCGACATCGAGGCCCCCAGCCTCTCCCAGCAGCTCGCCGTGCTGCGCCGCACCGGCCTGGTCACCTCCACCCGGGAGGGCAACACGGTCGTCTACGCACTCAGCACCCCGGATGTGGCGGACCTGCTCAGGGCGGCGCGCCGGATCCTCACCGACATGCTCACCGACCAGGGCGAACTCCTCGCCGAACTGCGGAGGTCCAGCGCCGTATGAGCACCGTGCCCACCGAGCCGGCCCCGCCCGGCGGACCCGCCGCGCCCGCCGCGGCCTCGGCCGTCCAGGTGGCCGAGCAGAAGAAGAAGCGGGCCACCGCCATCCGGGTCTTCGTCTATGTGGCCGTCACCCACCTCTGGGCCGCGCTGCTGATCATCATGTTCGCCGTCGGCCGCCACTAGGTTTTCCCCTCCCCGGCCGGGGGGAGCGATCAGCGCATGGCGGAAATCGTGGCATACGGGGTACTCAAGGACGAACAGCCCCTACTGGAGCAGGCGTTCGCTGACGGGCACCTGCTGCGCTGCCTGGAGCTGCTGCTCAACTCCGACACCGCGGCCACCGCCGCCGGGTACGAGATCGTCAGCTCCAGCGTCAACGATGTGCTGGACGCCCGGGTGCTCCGCGCCCTCGCCGCCGGGGGAACCCGCATGATCGCCCAGCGGTCCACCGGCTACAACAACGTCGACCTCGACGAGGCCCGCCGGCTGGGCCTCACCGTGGCCAGGGTCTCCTGGTACTCCCCTTACTCCGTCGCCGAGTTCGCCTGGACCCTCGCCCTCGCCGTCAACCGCCGAGTGGTCCGGGCCGTGGGCCGCACCCGCGAGTTCGACTTCCGGCTGAACGGCCTCATGGGGCGCGACTTCCACGGCCGCACCGCGGGCATCCTCGGCACCGGCAAGATCGGCACCGCCTTCGCCCGGATCGCATCCGGCTACGGGATGCGGCTGCTCGGCTGGGATGCCGTCCCCAACCCCGAGTGCGCGGCCCTCGGCGTCGAGTACGTCGACCGTGACCGCCTCCTCGTCGAGTCCGACCTGGTCAGCCTGCATGTGCCGCTGCTCCCCGAGACCCACCACATCATCGACGCGGCCGCCCTCGACCTGATGCGCGACGACGCGGTCCTGATCAACACCAGCCGCGGCGGCCTCATCGACGCGGCCGCCCTGGTGGAGGCCCTGCGTGCCGACCGGCTCTCCGGCGTCGGACTGGACGTCTACGAGGAGGAGGCCGGGGTCTTCTTCTTCGACCGCTCGCTGGAGGTGATGACCGACGACACCCTCGCCCGGCTGATGACCTTCCGCAATGTGCTGATCACCTCCCACCAGGCCTACTTCACCGAGGATGCCGTCCGCCAGATCGCCGAGACCACCGCCGGCAACGTCGCCGACTTCCTCGCGGGCCGCACCGGCGACAACACCCTCGTCCCACCCGTCTGACCCCAAGATCCACCGCCCTGCCACCACCATCCCCCGCCGACCCGGTACGCTAGCCCTGGCCCTCTCACCGAGGGCCACGCCTCAGTAGCTCAGGGGATAGAGCACCGCTCTCCTAAAGCGGGTGTCGCAGGTTCGAATCCTGCCTGGGGCACTGTTTGACCTGCGGATTTGTCGCGGATCGGCCTGGCAGGGCCCGCCCTCCACGGCAAATGGGAACGGCAGGGGAACGAAAACCGGGCCCCTCATCAAGGGGGTCGGGGCTGAAGCTATGGCTAGCCCGGGCAAGGCAGTCAGATCAGGCCAGCGAGACATCTTGCCTACTTGGTGAACGATGTCGGCGTTGTGGACGCGGCGGGTAGCGCGACAAGGAATCGGCGGTTGCGCCTGCGGGAAGACCGAGCCAGTCACGGGGACGGCGCGAAGCCGGCTTCAAGCACCAGCTTCACACTGGCCACCGATCAGCCGCCGTCATAGGCTTCAGGTGAGGATCGTCCGGAGAGGTTCAGGTGCGAGACGGGGCCGCCTCCCCGTCCTACGGGAGGTTGAGAGTGCTCCTCCGCTTTCGAGTGGCCAATCACCGCTCGATTCGTGATGAGTGCGAGCTGTCACTGGTAGGTGCCTCAGGTGACGGTGTGGCGACGCTGCGCGACCAGGGCCAGGAGGTGTCAGTCCTTCCTGTAATCGGCATCTTCGGTGCGAACGCGTCAGGCAAGACGAACCTCCTTCGGGCTTTGTTCGACATGCGTGACGCCGTACGCACGTCCTTCGCGGCGTGGGCAACCGATCCTGGGGTGCCACGTCAGCCCTTCAAGCTGGACCCGGCCGCGGCGGACGAGACGACGCTCTACGAGGTAGACCTGATGCTCGGCGCGAGGCCGGTCCGTTATACCTACGGCTTCGAGCTCTCGAACGAGCGGGTGGAGGCGGAATGGCTGCACGCCTACCCCGAGGGTCGGCGCGTCGTCTGGTTCGACCGCGAGGCTGACCGCCCCGAGTCCGAGGGCGGCGAGTTCCTCTTCCCCGGCTCCGGCGACTCTGGCCCTGGTGCAGGCACCGGTTTCCAGGGGCGGCGAGACGTGCTCGTGTCCGTCACCCGCCCCAACGCACTCTTCCTGTCCACGGGCGCCACCCTCAACGATCCTCAACTGCTCGCCCTGCACAGATGGTTCGTCGACAATCTGTGGCTTGTGACCCCCGGGCGGGATGTCAAGGCCAGAAGCGACTGGACGCGGCGTCTGCTGACGGAATCGAAGCGCCGCGAGGACTACCGGGAGTGGCTCGTCGAACTGCTCTCCATCGCCGACCTGGGCATCAACGCCATCGACATCGACCGTGAGACCGGCGAGATCGCCCTTCGCCACCGCAGCTCGGACGGCAGCGATATCGCCCTCGACTTTGTTGGTGAGGAGTCGCTCGGTACCCACTCATGGTTCGCTTTCCTCGGCCCGATGCTCTCCGTCCTCGACGCCGGCACAGTACTCCTGGTGGATGAGCTCGACTCCAGCCTCCACCCCACACTGGCGGCCGAGGTCGTACGGCTCTTCCAGGACCCCAAGTCCAATCCACGCGGGGCGCAGCTGATCTTCACCACGCACGACGCGACGTTGCTCGGCAGTGCGGTCCTGGACCGCCCGCTCGCTCGCGAGCAAGTGTGGATCACGTCGAAGAAGACTTCAGGCGAGACCGAACTGTATCCGCTCGCTGCAGCCGGGCCGGGAGACGACGAGGACCTGGAACGAGGGTATCTGCGTGGCAAATACGGCGGTTCGCCGCGGGTCAGTGTGGGCGAGATTGCTCGTGCTCTGACCTGGAGGGAGAAGGAACGCGAGCGGGAGGCGAAGGCGTCAGCGTGAGCAGGCGGGGCGGACAGGAGCAGGCGTCGGGCAGCCACGAGTCCGAAGCAGCACCGAAGAAGCGGAAGAGACGCAGAGGAGGCGACGAGGAACGGCCGCTGGTGCCCATCCAGTGGACCGAGTACAAGCAGGAGCGGGTCCTCTACGTCGGCTGCGAGGGTGAGTCGACGGAGCCGGACTACCTGGATTACCTGGCCAAGCGGTTCGGATCCGGTGAGCGTACGGGCCAGCCCTTCCGAATCGTCCCTGTATACAAGGAGAACGGTCTGCGGCCGGAGCAGGTGGTGGAGGCCGTCCGCCGATACGCTGAGACGGACGAGACCTGGGCTCTGTTCGACCGCGACGAGCACACCCGGATTCCACAGGCTGTGGAAGATGCCGCAGTCGACGGCACAGAGGTGTGCTTCTCCCACCCGTCCTTCGACCTGTGGCTGCTCCTGCACTTTCAGGCGTTCGGCGGGCGGCAGAGCGGCAGAAGTGCGGATGTGGTGGAAAAGCTTCGCAAGTCCGATCCGGCCTTCAAGGATTTCGCCAAGCGGAACGACAAGAGTGTCCGGGGGCCGCGTCGTCAGGCGTTGGTGGGCCGGACTAAGGCCGCCATCGCGCACGCCAAGAGCCTCGTCTCCCAGTGTGAGCACGGGTCGTGCAAAGCCGGCCAGCACAAGGCCACCCCTGTCGACCGCACCAGCCCTCACAACCCCGACCACCTGCCCCAGTCGCCCAGCAAGTGGGCCGCCCGTTCCGGGCACGCCTTGGACTGCAAGGTCCTGGGCCGGGACCCGTCCACCGACATCTGGCGTCTCCTCGCCAGTCTCGGCATTGAGGACGACGACTGACCCAGGTCCCCGAAGTCATGTACTTCGGTCGGTTTCCACCCGAAGCTGCCGGGCGTCTACGCTGCCCTGGCACTCCGCACCCACTTTCCGACGAAGGACCGGCGCGTGGCCCGAATCACCCTTCCCCAGTTGGAGCGGCACCTCTTCGCCGCCGCTGACATCCTGCGCGGACGCATGGAGCCCTCTGACTACCGGGACTACATCTTCGGGATGCTGTTCCTCAAGCGGGCCTCGGACGAGTTCCAGCCCGAATGGGAGCGCGTCTACCAGGAACGGTTGCAGGCGACGGGCAGCGTGACGAAGGCCTTGCAGCGGGCCGACAATCCTGACTTCTACCCCCGCGTCTTCTACGTCCCGCCGCGCGCACGCTGGTGGACGGGGCCGCACGTGCTCGACCCCGAGCACCCGGAGCTGACCGTCCCGGGCATCGAGGCCCTCACTGCGGAGACCAAGGGCCCGGACGGCAAGCCCATGAAGGTGGGGGAATACCTGGATGTGGCGCTCTTCGCCCTCCAGGAAGGCAACAAGAGGCTGACCGGGGTCGCTTCGCACATCGAGTTCAACGCGGTCGCCGGCAACAAGTCCCGCTTCACGCCCAGCGAGCTGCTTGCCCTGATCAGGCACTTCAGCCTTTACCGGCTCCGAAACGAGGACTTCGAGTTCCCCGACATGCTGGGTGCGGCGTATGAGTACCTCCTCGGCCGGTTCGCGGACTCCGCCGGCCAGAGTGGCGGCGAGTTTTACACTCCGCGCTCGGTGGTGCGGATGCTGGTGCGTCTCCTCGACCCGCAGCCCATGGAGAGCATCTACGACCCCTGCATGGGTTCCGGCGGCATGCTCATCGCTGCCCGCGAGTACGTCGAGGAGCATGGCGGCAACCCCGATGAACTCGGCATCAACGGCCAGGACCGCAACCCCGCGTCCTGGTCCATGGCGAGCATGAACATGGTGCTGCACGGCATCCGCAAGTTCGACCTCCAGCACGGCGACACTCTCACCGAGCCGCTCCACCTAGACGAGAACAAGCGCCTGACCACCTTCACCAAGGTCCTCTCCAACCCGCCGTTCTCCCAGCCGTACGACAAGGTGCAGGTGGAGGCGGCCGACGCGCGGCACGGCACGCGCATGCAGTGGGGCTGGGCGCCCGAAAAGGGCAAGAAGGCCGACCTGATGTTCGTCCAGCACATGGTGTCGGTGCTGGAAGAAAAGGGCATGGTTGCCGTCGTTATGCCGCACGGCGTGCTCTTCCGGGCCAGCAAGGAGAAGGAAATCCGGGAGGAACTCCTTCGCGACGACTGCGTCGAGGCAGTGATCGGCCTCGGCCCGAACCTCTTCTACGGCGTCGGCATCCCGGCCTGCGTCCTTATCCTGCGCCGCCCGCGCCGCAAATGTCCAGAACGCAGCAAGAAGGTCCTCTTCATCAATGCCGACCGGGAGTTCAGGGTCGGCCGTAACCAGAACGAGTTGGGACCCGAGCACGTCGAGAAGATCGTCACGGTGTTCCAGCAGGGGCGGGTGCTCCCGGGCTACTCATGCTGGGTGGAGGTGAAGGACCTCCTCGAGGAGGGCGCCAACCTCAACATCCGTCGCTGGGTGGACAACTCGCCTCCCGCGGAGCCGCAGGACGTACGGGCGCATCTGTACGGCGGCGTACCGGTCGCGGAAGTCGCGGCGCAGGCCGAGCTGTTCGGGGCGTACGGGGTCGACGCGTCGACACTGTTCGCGCCCCGGGCCGAGGACCCGGACTACTACGACTTCCTGCCCGAGGAACCTGAGGTCACGGTCGGCCGTATCGCGGAACAGGCCGCGGCGAAGGAAGCCTTGCTGCGGGCGGCGTACGCGAAGTGGTGGACGAAGGGCTCGGAGCTCTTCGGCAAGCTGGTCGAGGACGGGAAGCTGATGGACCTGCGAGCCGGGGTGCTCGCGGGCTTTACTGCGGCGATCGGAAGTGTGGGAGTCCTCGACGAGTACCGCACGGCGGGCATCATCGCCGACTGGTGGACGCATGCGCGCTACGACATGAAGGCTCTGGCAGTGGGTGGTTTCCGGCGTGTCCTCGAAGGTTGGGTCGACTCGACGGAGGCGATCGTGAGGCCGGCGGAGGGCTCGGTGAGCAGTTCCGGCTCCACAGGGAAACCGAAGGTGACGGTCACTGCTGCCGACCGCCGACGTGCGCTGGACCAGCCCGTCGTACGTCACCTCCTCCCGGACTTCCTCAAGCAGTACGCGGCTGTGGAGGCGGAGGTCGCGGCGGCGGACGTGGCATACAAGGAGGCGGCGGACGCAGTGGCCGCTGCGAAGCCGTCTCCAGAGGACGGCGAGGACGACGGCTTTGCTGAGGAGGAGGCCGCCGAGCCGGTCTCGCCCGAAGAGCTGGCCCGTCTGGAGGCCGAGCTGGCGGCTTGCCGGAAGATCCGGACGGCGGCCACGAAGAAGCGGAAGGCCCTGGACGACAGTTTCCTGCCGAAGCTGACGGAAGCGGCGAAGCTGGTCCTCGCGGATGAGGAGCGGACCCAGGAGGTCGTCCTGGCCGTGCTGGACGAGGACTTGACGCGACGGCTCGACGCGGCGGTCGCGGTAGGACGGCGCGAGCTGGTGGCGATGTTTCGGCGGTGGGTGGAGAAGTACGCGGTGTCGTTGAGCGGGCTGGAGGGGGCGAGCGAGACGGCTCAGGGGGAGCTGCGGCTTTGGCTGGAGGAGCTGGGGTATGGGCGCTGAGGGCAAGCTCGTGGCTGGTGGTGAAATTGTGCTCGGTTCGCTTCTGACGCGTATCGAGGCTGGGAAAAGCCCGTCCGCTGAAGATTCGCCAGCGGGCGAGGGTGAGTGGGGTGTGCTCAAGGTCAGTGCGATCCAGGCTGGCCGGTTTGCGTCTCGAGAGAACAAAGTCCTTCGTGATGCTGCGCTGATTAACCCTCGCTACGAGGTCAAGCGCGGCGACCTCCTCATGACGCGAGCGAACACTGAGGAACTGGTTGGGCTGGCTTGCGTTGCAGAGAACCCGCCTCCGCGGCTCTTGCTCAGCGACAAGACGCTTCGCCTTTATGTGGACACTTCAAAGGCAGACCCCAAGTTTCTGCAGCTTGCTCTTGCGCAGCGAATCGTCCGGCAACGTGTGAGAGCCCTGGCTACTGGCACAAGCGCCGGCATGAAAAATATCGGGCAGGAGCAGATTCGGCAGTTGGAAGTCCCTAACCTCCCGTTGGATGACCAGCGCCGGATCGTCGCCGTGCATGCTGCGTTTGAGCGGCAGATCGGAGCGTTGGAGAGGGTAGTGGCCAAGCGAACCCAGCTACTTGATGCTCTGATCGAGCAGCTCTTGGAAGAGGGCGATGGGGAGATTGCCCTTCTCAAGGACGCCGACGTTGCCGTCGACGCGGGCATCACCCTTGGGTCCCACCGTGTACCAAACCTCAGGCCAGCGGGGTACTTGCGTGTAGCCAATGTTCGTAAAGGCTCAATTGAAGGGGACATCGCTCAACTTGAGGCGATGAAAAACGACTATCACCGCTACTCGTTGGCTTCGGGAGATATCCTGGTGGTCGAGGGGCACGCGGATCCTGAGCAGATCGGGCGGTGCGCGATCGTCGGAGCTGACCAAGTCGGACTCTTCTACCAGAATCATCTTTTCCGGCTCCGCTTCCGTGATGTGCTCCCAGAGTTTGCCATGCTGTGGCTTAACTCGCGAAGGGTGCGCAGCTACTGGAAGTCCCAGTGCGCTACCAGTTCGGGTCTGTACACGATCAACTCGAGGTTGCTGGAGAGCGTTCCGTTTCCTCGATCGAGGCGTGATGAACAGGAGCGCGTTGTGGACATCTGGAAGGCGGAGAGTCGCACTTCGGGCTTGCTGACTAAGCGCATCGCCAAGCTGCGTGCGGTGCAGCAGGGTGTTGTCGAGGACCTGCTCACCGGTCACTCGAAGGCGTGCACAGCCTGAGCGGGGCCGCCTTCACCGATTGATCAATGGCTGAAACACCACTGACGGGTCCTCGGTCCGGCCGTAGGGTTGCCCATACGTCCCAGGATGGCACTGGAGCGCATGATGAGGGCACGGGGGCAGCGGTGAGCGGGCGACCGGAGCAAAAGGGGCAGGCGGCGTCGGGGTACGCGGGGCCAGAGTGCGTCAAGACCGAGAAGCCCTTGATTGAGCAGTTGATCGGACTCGGGTGGCCGCACTTGGAAGGCGCCCCGCCCGGAGAGCCCGTCGGCAGCGCGGCGTCGTCCCAGCGGGCGACGTATGAGCAGGTCGTCTACGAGGACCGCTTCCGGGACGCCGTGGCGAGGATCAATCCGGCTCCCGGAGGCGGCGGCACCTGGCTGACCCCCGCCCAGCTCGACCGTCTCCTCGCTCTAGTGCTCGGCACCGCCCCGGGGCAGGGGCCGGCCGCGCGTGGAGTGGCAGCCAACCTTGCAGTGACCAAACTGCTGCGCGACGGAGTCAACGCCCGAATCTTGCCGGGGTGGAGGAAGGGCGACCCCGAGCACGTCCGACTCGTCGACTGGGACGGGGAGAACGGCGGACGTAACGACCTGCTGGCTGTCAGCCAGTTCCGCGTGGAGCGCAAGGAACTGCCCCGAGTAACCCCGGACCTGGTGCTGTTCGTCAACGGGCTGCCCTGGGCCGTCATCGAGTGCAAGGCCCCGCTCACGTCCGGAAGCGACAGCAGAGCCGCCCTGGACGAGGCCGTCGGCCAGGTCTGCCGTTACGCGAGCCTGGAATCCCCGTCGTCGGTACCGGAGTTCACCCGCTACGCACAGATCCTGATCGGCACCGACCGGACGTACGCCGAACTGGGCACCGTCACGTCGACTCCCGAGTACTTCACACCGTGGCGTACGACCGAACCTGCGCCCGCCGACGGCTGTGACACAGACATGGCCGTCCTCGTCGCGGGAGTACTGACCCCGGACCATCTGCTTTCCCTCGTGAAGGACTTCACCACCGAGCGTGGGCAGGGCGGCCGTACGCTCAAGGTCGTCGGCCGATACCAGCAGTTCCGGGCCGTGCGGAGGATCGCCCGTGCGTTGCGGGCGCGTACGGTGGCGATCGCGGCGGGGCACGACGCCGGCCGGCGGGGCGGCGTCGTCTGGCACACCCAGGGCTCCGGTAAGAGCCTCACCATGGCTTTCCTAGTGCGCCACCTCCGAAGCAGCCATGAACTGAAGGGCTACAAGGTCGTCGTCGTCACCGACCGCATCGACCTAGAGAAGCAGATCCTGGCGTCCATGGCAGCGGCAGAGGAGACCGTTCACCGGGCTGACGGAGTCGCGGACGCCCGCGCGCACCTCGCGGTGCGGGTGCCGGACGTCGTTCTGGTGATGCTCCAGAAGGCTCAGAGGGACGATGCCGCCTATGACGGTCGCGAGGAGAGCCTGGGGACGGAGGACGGCAGCGAGGACGCTCACGTCCAGGTTCGGCCCGCGAACGACAGTCCGCACATCGTGGTCCTCGTCGACGAAGCGCACCGTGGCCAGGACAGCTGGTTGCACGCCCGACTGCGCGCGCTGCTCCCCAACGCCGTCCTCATCGGTTTCACCGGCACCCCGATCATCGGTGGTGCGCGCAAGAAGACCGAGGAGATCTTCGGGCCGCTCGTCGACACCTACACGCTGCGCGACGCGGAACAGGATCGGTCCGTCGTCCCGGTGCGCTACGAGGCGTACGAAGTACCGTTGGAAGTCGTCGAGAAGGCCGCCCTGGACGCCGGGTTCGACGCGCAGGTGCCCGCAGATCCGGAACGACGTGCACGCGTGCTTCGGAAGTTCGCGCGTCAGCGCGAGATCCTCGAAGCCCCACCCGTGATCGCGGACAAGGCTGACTTCATGCTTCGGCACTGGGCCGTCAACGCACTGCCCGACCGGTTCGGCGCCCAGATCGTGGCAGTGTCCCGGCGCGCAGCCGTTCGCTACCGGGATGCCCTGTTCGCCGCCCGTGACCGGCTGGTCGGGCAACTCGACGCGCTCGACCCGGCCATGCGGTACGACCCGGCGGCGGTGCTCGGTGCCGACGAAGAGACACGCAAGCTTCTCGCCATGCTGCCGCACCGCGACATCCTCGCCTCCATTGCCGCCGCGGTGGTGATCCACGGCCGGCAGGGGGATCCCGCGGAGTGGCGGGACTGGACGTTGAAGTCCCGGCAGGACGCTCACATCAAGCGTTTCAAGGCGGGCCTCGGTGACCCCCTCGACGCCGCTGTCGACCCTTCCTGGGACGTCGACCCGCACGGCATGCCGGGTCAGGGGATGCCCTCTTCCGGCGCGCCCGTGACCGACGTATGGCTGCCAGGGGATGCGGCTGGTGCGGAGGACGATGATCGCGGAGGTATTGACGGCGACGACCAGGAGGACGCTGAGCCGCTGGCATTCCTCGTCGTTCAGTCGATGCTGCTCACTGGCTTCGACGCACCCGTCGAGCAGGTCCTCTACCTGGACTGCGCCCTTTCCGGCGTGGGCCTTCTCCAAGCCGTGGCCCGCACCAACCGGCCGTACCCGCGTAAGAGCTGGGGGCTGGTCGTCGACTTCTTCGGCATCGGTCCCGAACTGGCCCGCTCCCTGCACGCGTACGAGCAGCACCACCTGCGCGAGGTCTACGGCTATCAGAACGTGTCCGTCGACCACCTCAGCCGGGACTTCACGGGAACACAGCCGACCGGAGACGGGCTTCTTCTCCAGACGGACGCTGCCGCCGACCGGCTTCTCAAAGACCTGCACGGCTCAGTCGCCCGCTTTCTCGAAGCGAGGAGACTCGCATCGTACGACGCGCGCGGCACCGTCTCCCTGGCCGACGAGCAGCGCCGCGAGAAGCTTGTCGACCTGCTGGCCGACCCGCTGGTACGCGGTGAGTTCGACGAGCTGGCACGCGACTTCCTCACCGCCCTGGGGGCCGTCCTGCCCCGGCCGTACGCACTCACCTACGAGCAGCTCGCGGGCCATCTCGGCGAGGTCCAGTACCTCGTACGGCAGACGTACTTGGACGGGCGCGACGAGTTCAGCCCGCGCCGGTACGGGGCGAAGGTGCGCAGGCTCATCGCGGACCACATCCGGGCCACCGGTGTCGTGCTGCGGATTCCTCCCGTGGAGCTGACCGCTTCCGACTTCATGGAACGCGTCGACGCCAATCACGACGTGCGTGCCAAGGTCCGCTACATGGTGAGTCGGCTGCGTACGCACATCACGGCGGAGATCGGGACGGACCGGGACCGCTACCAACCGTTTAGCAGCCGTCTCGAGGCGATCGTCCAGCGGATGCACCAGGACTTCGAGCAGGCCGCGGCCGACCTCGCGCGGCTCGTCGGCGATGTCACCGAGGACGTCGAGGAGCCGGGGCCGAACCTCGACCCGCTGACCGAGCGGCCGGTGTACCGGGTGCTGGTCGGGGAGCTGAAACGAGCGGGTGCGGCCACCGTGCCGGCAGGGGTCGATCTTTACCAGGCGGCGTGCCTAATCTCCGTCGACATAGCGCACCTCGTCAGGCATCCGCACTTTCCCAAGCAGCCCGATGCACGTGACGACGTACGCATGGAGCTCCGCCACAAGGTGGTCGATCGCCTTCACGTCGAATGGGAGGAGACCGCGGACATCGCCGCAGGACTGCTGGAAGTGGCTGTGAAGCAGCACAGAGAGTTCCTGCGCTATGGAGGGTGACCACGTCAGTGGGAGGGAGAAGCAGGGAGGTCGGTGGCGGCTCCTGTCCGTGCCAAATGGTACGAATGCCGAGTGAGTCTCACTGTCCAGTCCGCCCTCGCGGCACTTCCCCTGCCACGAGAGTGGACGTGGCAGGTGGTCGTGCGCCCGCGACGCCGCACGCTGGGGATCGAGATCCAGGAGGACGGCAGCGTGCTCTTCGCGGTGCCGTCGGACGCCGATCCACATGCCGTCGCCGACGCCGTGCGTTCCCGGCTGCCCCGCCTCGCTGACGAGATCGAGCGGCGCAGGCGCGGCGGGGGAGAGCCGGTCAAGGAGCTGGTGGGCGGGGCGAGCTTCGCCTACCTCGGGCGGCGCCATCGGTTGAGGGTCGTGCCTGCCGAGCCGGGCGGGCAGGTGCGCCTGCACCAGGGCTGGCTGGAGCTGCCGGACACCGGATCCCCGCGGCAGGGCGCTAGCCTGATCGCTGAGTGGTACATCGCACGAGGCAGCCGATGGGCTGCCGCCCGCGTGGCGCCTCTGGCCGAGCGCACAGGAGTCACCCCGGGGGCTGTGACTGTTCGAGACCTCGGAGCGCGTTGGGGGGCCTGCGAGCCGGACGGCTCCATCGCTCTGCACTGGGCGCTGATGCAATTGCCGCCGAGCCTGGTGGATCTGGTTCTCGTCCATGAGCTGACACACCTGAAGGTCTCCGCCCACGGTGCGGCGTTCCGGCACAGGATGCGCATGGTGCTCGAAGACCTGGAGTCGTTGGAGCGCCGCTTCGCAGAAGCCGAGCCAATGCTGTGGCGGGGAGCCGTCTGATCTGTAGTGCCGCCTGATGACGGTCGTGTTCGACCAGCTGGCAGGCCAACGCCTCGATGTCTTCGGCACCCCCAAACGGTCTGCGGTGCTCGGCGCTTCGACAACCCCGGTCCAGCGGGGCGGACCCGCCAGCCCCGCTGCCCATGGGCCGGTGTGGGCCCCATGGGAACGTCATGGGAACGGAAGGCCAGGGAAAGCCGGGGAATGATCCGGTAGGGAAGGAAGTCCCAATCGCCCTGACCAGCAAGAACGGTCAAGTCAGGGGAAGATCACGACAAACAGGGGAGACCATAGGCTCTCTCCTAAAGCGGGTGTCGCAGGTTCGAATCCTGCCTGGGGCACACAGTGCGACCAGCAGAAAGACCCCGACCGAACCCGGTCGGGGGTCTTTTTTGTGCCCAGTGGGAGATACATGGGAGATCGCCTTCAGGCGGTCTCCCACATCACCCTCATCGCTCGCCCCCAGCGGGCCTGCAGCGCGTCCAGTCGCTGCTGCCGCATCGCCGAGGACGCGTGGCTGTGGATCCCGCTGATGGCGGCCCGGGCGAGGTCAGCCGTGGCAGTGCAGGCGGACCTCAGGAGCACTGCGCCGCAAGCGTGGCACAAATCGCAAATACGTGGACAGCTCGCCGTCGGGCCCGGCAAAGTAGCCGGCCGTGACGAGTAGTGAGCTGTGGACCCGTGCGACTGCCGAGCGCTACGACGCCGAGGAGGACAAGATGTCCTCGGCCGCTGTTCTCGGACCGACTCTCGCCTTCCTCGCCGAACTCGCCGGAGACGGTCGGGCACTGGAGTTCGCCATCGGAACCGGAAGAGTGGGCGTCCCGCTCCGGGAACGCGGCGTGCCCGTCGTGGGCATCGAGCTGTCCGAGCACATGGCAGCGGTCCTGCGGCGCAAGATCGATGAGCAGATGCTGCCGGTCACCATTGGAGACATGGCCACGACGGCGGTCCCTGGCGGGTTCACCCTGGTGTATCTCGTCTACAACACGATCACCAACCTGCTCACCCAGGACGAGCAGGTCGAGTGTTTCCGCAACGCCGCACGCCACCTGATGCCTGGCGGCCGATTCGTCATCGAGCTGGAAACGCCGCCACTGCGGCTCCTGCCGCCCGGGCAGGTCGCGGTGCCGTTCGACATCTCCGAGCGGCATCTCGGCTTTGACACCTTCGACCTGGTCGAGCAGATTCTCGTCTCGCACCATCTCACCCTCGACGGCGACGACGGCCGCTACCGCCGCGGCAGTTCCCGGCACCGGTACGCGTGGCCCGCGGAGCTGGACCTGATGGCACGGATCGCGGGGCTCGAGCTGGAACGGCGCGTCGCGGACTGGAGCGGGACAGCGTTCACCCAGGACTCTGCGAAACACATCTCCGTTTGGCGAAAGTCGGCCTGAGGCGCAGCGTCGCGCAGCCGTACCGGGCGTCGTGCAAAACGGATCACCCGGAGCCCGTCGACGCTCACCACGCGAGCCGACAGGAGTCAGCCCGCGCTCGTCCATGCATCCGGGCGGGGTACCAGCACCGCGGAGACCACCGCGTGGGACGAGGCCATGACGTCGACCACGAATCGCAGGCACCCGATGTCGAGTCGGCGCAGGGCCGGACCGTGGTCGGCGGCGACGACAAGAGACACCACGAGCAGCAGAAGTTGCCACAGGGCCATCACCGGGCGGCGCATTGCGTGGGGCAGCTCCGCCAGGGAGGCGTGCAGTCGCTCGCAGTGGAACGGGACGTGGCGCTGCTCGTCGGAGAGGATCCGTCCCGCCACATCCGCAGTGAGCGCGTCGTCGGTGCCATCGCGCATGGCCCGGTAATAACGCAGCGCCACCACTTCCGCGATCATCAGCACCAGCAGTTCCATCCGCAGGCCCATGAGACGCCGCAGCCGTACGAAGACCACGTCGCTCCAGTGCCCGTTCAACGTCGGCATGCCCCCCGCGGCCAGCAACCGGGCAAGGAGACGGGCGTGATTCTGCTCCTCGGCGATGAAGAGCCGGACCGCCTGCGCGTAGTCGGCGTCGCCGGCCTGGTCCACTTTGCCGACGAGGTTGGCGCCGTCACCGTCCTCGCCGACCTGGAAGCGCTGGATGCTGGCCCACACCGCCGGATGCAGCGCCGCGCTGTGCGTCCAGTCCGGATCGCCCTGGACGCGCCTGCGCTCGTGCTCGTCCTCGAACTGCCTTGTCCACTTGGCGAAGCCGCCCGTATGCACCCGGTCTCCCCTCTCCGGGACACAGCCACCATGCCCCGGACAGGGACGACGCAGGCGGGCACCGGACCGTTCCACTCCTGCCGGGAATCCACAGTTCACGGGAAGTTGCCAGCTCTGCGTCGGGTCCTCGGTGAAGAATGGGAATGATTCGACATTTGTGCTGCTGTGCGGAAATCGAACCCGGCCCGTTGCGGACCGGGCTCGACTTTCGACGGACCCTTGCGATTCAGTTGGTGAAGATCGCAACGTTGCTGCCGGGGGAGGCGAAGTGCGCCTTGCCCCCCGTGACGACGCCGTCGTTTCCGTCGGAATTCACCGTGAGGGTGAACGTGGTGACGCCGACGTCCAGGTAGCTCACGTGGTCGCCCGCCTTCGCGCACGACGGTTGTGTCTTCATGCCGCCGCCGATGGCTCGCGGAAAGCTGAAACCGCCGGTCTGCTGCACCAGGTACAGGGTGCCGTTGCTGAGGTTTTCGATCTGGAAGCACCCGGGGTTGGTGTTGTTCGGCGACTGGGCCGAAGCCGTTCCGGTTCCGAGCGGAAAGATCGTCACGGCGGCCATTGCGGCGGCCATGGCGATTATGCGGTGTTTCATGATGGTTCTCCTTCTGGGAGATGAACCGGGATGAAAAACCCGCTAGGTACGTTGTTAGCACTTGTCCGTCGGACGGGTGGACGAGCTGCCGCCTTTACTGGGCTGTCCGGGTGAATTCATTGCTCCGCCTGCGGGAGATTCGCGACGGCGAGGTGTGGACGTGGCCGTGATACGCGGCGGCGAGCCGGAACAGCGGCACACCGAAGTCCCGGGGCGAGCCCGGTGACCTGGAACTCACGAGACCCGCCGCTGCTGTCGCATCACCGGGCCGGCGGCCGCACGTGGTGGGGAGCGGATGACGGCTCCCGGGCGTCGTGTGGCGTAGGCCGGTCGGGTGGCGGCCCCGGGGTCGCGGGCAGGCGGTGTGGGCAGGCGGTGTGGGCAGCCCGGGTGTCACGGCACGCCGGGTGGGAGGACCGGCGGTTAGCCTGAGCCGACCAGGAGCCCAGTCGACGTCGGGAGCAGCACGTGGCAAGGCTCGGTGCGTCGAACTGGCTGGGCAACCGGAGCCGTCTGGTGCCGGCCGTCCTGCTGCTCTTCGCCGTGCTGATCGACCTCGCCACTCCGCGCACCGTCAGCGCCGCAGCCCTCTATGCGGCCGCAGTCCTGGCGGCCGCCCCCTTGCTGTCCCTGCGCGGCACGATCCTCACCGGGGTGAGTGCGTTCCTCCTCGACTGGGCCATGTTCTGGTACTTCGGCTATCGCCGGAGTGCGATCGAGGTCAGCGAGCTGGCCATGGTCGCGACGGTGACCGGGATCGCGGTCCTCCTCAACCGGCTCCTGCACCACCGGGAGATGCGACTGCAGTCCGTGCGCGACATTGCCGGCGCCGTTCAGCGCGCCGTCCTGCCGAAACCGCCGTCGCGTATCGGCCCGCTGCGCTTCGCCGCACGCTACGAGGCTGCCCAGGCGGATGCCCAGATCGGCGGGGACCTCTACGCCGTGGTCGACACCCCGTTCGGCGTGCGCTGCGTGATCGGCGATGTGTGCGGCAAAGGGATGGGGGCGGTCAGGGCGGTCGCGGTGGGAATCGGGACCTTTCGAGAGGCGGCCCTGCAGGAGCCCAGCCTGACCGGCCTCATGGAGCGGCTGGAGCGGGCTGTCGTCCTCGAGGCCCAGCAGTCGGGGGCCCCGGCCGAGCTCGAAGGTTTTGTCACGGGCGTGCTGGCGGAATTCTCCCGGCGGGGAGACGAAGTCCGGCTGGTCAACGCGGGCACCCGGCGCCGCTGCTGCTCCTCGGAGACACGGCGCGCTACATCGAGCCCGACCGGCCCGGTCTGCCCCTGGGCCTGGCCGCCCTCGACGCCGGGCGCGAGTGCATCGACACGGTCCCGTTCCCCGAAGGGGCGAGTCTGCTGCTCTACACCGACGGGCTCACCGAAGCCCGCGACGAGACGGGCACCTTCTACGACCCTGTCGGCCGACGGACGGCCCACGGGTATCCCGGTCCGGATGCCCTCCTCGACGCCCTGCTCACCGACCACCACCGGTACACAGGCGGCCGGAGAACCGATGACATGGCGCTGCTGGCGATCACCCGCACGGGCACCAACGCATGACCGCGGGCGAGTTCGGTCGTCCGGAAGCCACCAGCCGTCCGCCGACCTGGCGACCACGGCGCCGCCCGGCCAGGTCTGCCCCGCCGATCTGCGGCGGTGTCAGTGCGGCGTTCACCGCGCTGCACCCGGTTCAGCACGGCATCGTCCGCCGCTCGGTCGGGGTGCCGATGCTGCTGGACGATCCCGGCATCCCGGTGCGGTTCGAGGGCCGTGCAGGCGCGGGTGGTCGACGGCGCGGCGGGTGCTGCCTTCAGTCGGCTGCCTCTTCCCGGTGCAGGCGGGTGACGAACTGGGTGCCGCGCTGCTGGGGTGCCCAGCCGAGGTCCTGGGCTCGGCGGATCGTGCGGGCGACCAGGGCCGGGGTGATGACGGTGCCGTGGTCCACCCAGGTCACCATCCGCTGCCCGCTGTCGTCGGCATCCTCCACCACGATCGCCAGACCGGGCTCGTCGTCGGGCGCCACCACCCACCGGTAGCGGCGCCCGTCCACGACGGCGATCCTGGTGCCCTTCCTGGCCAGTGCCACTGCGGTCTCCTTCGCGGGGGTGGCGGGTGCGGGGTCAGTCGGCCAGTCCGGACTGGTAGGCGAAGACGACCAGTTGGGCCCGGTCGCGGGCGTGGAGTTTGAGCATGGCGCGGCTGATGTGGGTGCGCGCCGTGGCCGGGCTGATGACCAGGCGTGCGGCGATCTCGTCGTTGTTCAGTCCCTCGGCGACCAGGGTGACGATCTCCCGTTCCCGGGCGGTGAGGGTGTGCAGCTCAGGGTGCGGACGGGTCGTACGGGGCGACCTGGCGGCGAATTCGCGGACCACCTTGCGGGTGACCGAGGGCGACAGCAGGGCGCCGCCCCGGACCACCTCCCGGATCGCATTCAGCAGCTCGACCGGTGCGGTGTCCTTGAGGAGGAATCCGCTGGCACCGTGGCGCAGCGCCTCAAAGACGTACTCGTCGTGTTCGAAGGTGGTCAGCACGATCACCCGGGTGCCGGTGAGCTCGGGGTCCGCGGTGATCCGCCGGGTGGCGGCCAGGCCGTCCACGCCGGGCATCCGGATGTCCATCAGGACGACGTCGGGTTTCTCCCGCCGGGCGGCGGCCACGGCTGCGAGCCCGTCCGCGGCCTCCCCGGCGCAGCACATGCCGTCCTCGTTGTCGAACAGGGTGCGCAGGCCCAGGCGGACGATGTCCTGGTCGTCGACGACCAGCACGCGGATCATGGCTGACCTCCGGCCGGGAGACGGGCGTGGACGGTGAAGCGGCCGTCCGGGCCGGGTCCGGCGGTGAACTCTCCGCCGAGGGCCAGCACGCGTTCCCGCATACCGGCGATCCCGGACCCCCCGCCGCCCGCCGGGGCGGTCTCCGGCTCACCCGGCGGGTTGGACACGGTGACCAGTATCCAGCCGGGCTGGTACCGGATGCCCACGTCGGCCTGCCGGGCCCCGCTGTGCCGCAGCACATTGGTCAGCGATTCCTGGACGACGCGGTAGCCGGCGAGGTCCACCGCGGCGGGCAGTTCGGCCGGGGCCCGGCCGGTGGTCGCCACATGGACCTCCAGACCGGCTTCGGCCATGCGCTGCTGCAACTCGGCCAGTCCGGCCAGCCCCGGCGCGGGGGAGAGCTCGGCGTCGGCTCCGGCGCGGCGGACCACCGCCAGGGTCGCCCGCAGCTCGTCGAGGGCGGCGCTGCTGGTGCGGCTGATGATCCGCAGTGCCAGCTCGGCCTGGTCCGGTTTGCGGTCGAGCAGGTGCAGCGCGATGTCCGCCTGCATCTTGATCGCGGTGAGGCCGTGGCCGACGATGTCGTGGACCTCCTGGGCGATCCGCAGCCGTTCCTCGTCGACCCGCTGGCGGACCGTCTCCGTACGCACCCGTTCGGCCGTCTCCCGCCGGGTGCGCAGCAGGTACCCGACGGCGAACGGCACCACCACCCAGGTGGAGACCGGGATCAGCCCGAAGAGTCCGAGCAGCGCCGCCCGCTGGGTGAAGAGGTGGACCGAGAGCAGCGGCAGAGCCGCCACCGCCCACGGCGTGGACCTGGCGGGCGGCTCGTGCCGGGCAGCGGAGTACACCGCGATCATGAAGGACAGCAGGATCGGCCCGTACGGATAGCCGCACAGCAGGTACACCGAGGTGCAGGCGATCACCACGGCGAGCACCGCGAGCGGCCGCCGGCGGCGCAGTACCAGGGCCGCACCGGCCGCCGCCGCCAGGGCAAGGCCCGCCGGATCCATGGGGGAGCCGGTCAGGGCGTCACGCAGCGCGGTGCCCGCGATGCCGGCCGCGGTGAGCGCGGCCGCCAGCGCGGCGTCCTCCAGCACGGGGCCGGCGACTGTCCGGTGCACGGGCCTCCCTTCGGCGTTCGTCATCCAGGGCCTTCGGCGTTCGTTGTCCAGGGCGTTCAGCCGCGGTCATCCAGGGCCTTCGGCCGCGGTCATCCAGGGCCTTCGGCGTCCGGTCGTCGGGTGCCGCCGTCACTCGTCACCACAGCGACACCGCCAGCGCGCCCGCGACGGCCGCCGCCCAGGCGGTCGCCGCCAGCGCGACTGCCCGGGTCCGCCGGGTCTCGTCCCAGTCCAGCCGGCCCAGCAGCCAGGCCAGCGCGGGCAGCACCAGGATGCCGTGCAGGCTCACGGCGTGCACGGTCTTGAGGTACCCGATGGCGTGGTAGGCCTCCTGCTGGTGTCCGCCGCGCACCAGGGCGGCGCCGCGGGCGACCATTGCCGCGCCGCTGGCGAGGCCGACCAGCAGGCTGGCGGACCCGGCGCGCAGTGCCAGCCGCATACTCGGCGCGATCCGCGGGTTGGACCGGAAGGAGGTCACCGCCATCACGCCGAGCACAGCCACCAGCACTGCGCCGCCCACCGCCAGGGTCATCGAGACCGCCGTGTCCACGGGCGTCTCCATGTCGAGGTGGGACGGCCGGTGCCGCCAGGCCTGGACCGTGATGCCGCCGACCTCCACGACACAGTCCGCGGCGAAGACCGCCAGCAGCCCCGCCCTGAGCCGCTCGCCCAGCGGCAGCAGCGCGGAGGCCCGGACCACGGTCATCAGCGTCAGGCCGAAGGACAGTCCGAAGGTGACCGGCTTCCGCCAGGACACCGGGCCGTACCAGGGCCCGCCGTCGACCGCGAAGACCAGCAGATGGAACAGCCCCGCCCCGATCAGCACGGCCCCGACGGTCAGGCAGATCCGCTCCACCCCGGGGAGCGGGGCACGGACCGGGCGCACCCGGGCAGGCGCTGCGGCCGGCGCGGACATTCAGGACCGCCCGGGCGTGGCTGCGTGCGTGCGGGCTGCCTGCCTGCGGTACGCGCCCCGGCTTGCGGCCGCTCCCGCCACCAGGGCGGTCAGCACACCGGCCTGCTGGACGCCCTGGCCGACCGCCGCGCCCGCGCCTGCGTCACCGAGGAGGTTGCCCACCCCGCCGGGGCTGACCAGGAACCCCACGGTGATGAAGAGGCCGAGCAGCGCCCCCACCCCTGGCGCCCAGCGCCGGGAGGACAGCGCGACCAGCGCCGACCCGCCCGCCAGGATGACCATCCCGGGCGGCACCGCGAAGGGGAACGGCACTCCGGACGCCCAGAGGATCGCGATCCCCAGGGCGCCGACGGCCAGCCCCCCGGCCGTTGCCGCTCTGGTCGCGCTCCAGCTCCGTGCAGTCGTCACGTCAAGTCCCTTCGGTCGCCGAGTCGCCCCAGCGTCGCCCATGGGGGAGGGGTGAACATCGGCTCCTGAGCGGCATCCGGGATACGCAGTTCTGCGTACTCCAGGAGCCCGGCACCCGCCGCGCGTACGTGCGGCGACGTATCGCGCACCGCATCGGCGGGCCCGCACCGCACCGGCGGGCCCGCACCGCACCGGCGGGCGCGCACCGGCGCCCCGGCTCGTTCCCGCCGCGCCCACGGCATGACGACGCCCCCTCGGCCGCCGGTGGTGGTGCGTGCGGGTGGCCGAGGGGGCGCCTGGTGGATCCGTCAGCGGACGACGGCCTTGGTCGCCTTGCTGAACGCGGTGCCGCTGGTGTGACCGGTGCGGCGCGCGGTCACCTTGACGGTGATCTTCTTGCCGCGCTGGCCCGAGGTGAGGACCAGGGTGGACCGGCTGGCGCCCTTGATCGCCACGCCGTTGGCGTACCACTGATAGGAGTACGACGTCGGTGCGGGCGTCCAGGAGCCGCGGTAGGCGGTCAGCCGGTGCCCCACCTTGACCGTGCCCGTGATGGTGGGTGCCTTGGTGGCCTTGGGGGCGACCCCCGCGGCGACGGTCAGCGCGGCTGTGGTGGCGGAGCCGTCGGTGTGCCCGGTCCGGTGGGCGGTGACGGTGACGGTGAGCCTGTGGCCGAGCAGGGCCGCGGGCGGGGTGTACGTCGAGGCGGTGGCCTTGGATATCGCCTTGCCGTCGGCCTTCCACTGGTACGAGTAGGAGGTGGCCGCCGGGGACCAGATGCCCGCGGCGACGGTCAGCCGGGTCTCCACCCGTACGCTGCCGCTGATCCGCGGGGCGGTGGTGGCCCTGGGGGCCGCGCCCTTGGCGATGGTGACGGCCGATGAGGTGGCCGTGCCGTCGACGTACCCCGTCCGGTGGGCGGTGACGGTGACGGTGACCTTGTGGCCGAGCAGGGCCGCGGGCGGGGTGTACGTCGAGGCGGTGGCCTTGGATATCGCCTTGCCGTCGGCGTTCCACTGGTAGGTGTACGAGGTGGGCGCGGGCGTCCAGCTGCCGGGTGCCGCGGTGAGCCTGGTCTCCACCTGCGGACTCCCGGTGGCCTTGGGCGCCGCGGTGTTCTTCAGCTGGGGCGGGGTGACCGTGAAGTCGCCCATGCCGAACTCGGCTGCCTTGGTGAAGACGTTCATGTGCCAGGTGCCCGCGGGGACCGCGGTGAGGTCCAGGATGGCCGTCAGGGTCCGGCGGTCGGCGGACACCGAGGTGGTGGTCGCCTCCGTGTAGCTCCCGTTCTGGATGATGCGGACCCTGTCGTCCTGGCGCAGGGCCGAGCCGGTCACGGTGACCGTGACCTTGGTTCCGCTGACACCGGCGGCCGGTGCCGCAGAGGTGACGTTGACGCGCTCGGTGCCGCAGGGCTCGGAGGCGCAGTCGAGCTCCGCGCGGTAGGCGGTCTGCGAGGCGTCCTCGGGCAGGCCGATGAGCAGGGTGGTCGGGGTGGGGGCCGCGGAGTAGCTCTCGTTCACGGAGCAGCTGTAGCCGGTGGGGATGAACCGCACGCAGCCGTCGCTCAGGTGACTGTTGTAGAGCGAGGGGACGGCCGTTGAGGAGCCACCCGCGGTGTCACTGACGGCGAAGCTGAAGTTGTTGTTGTACGCAGTGGGAAGCACCGCACAGGCGGCGGTGTGCTGCTCCGTCAGGCTTCCGGTGACCGGGCCGTATCCGTAGCTGATGTTGGGAACCCTGGTGCACTCGGGGGCCGGTCCAGAGGCGGTGGCGATGCGCAGGGCGTCCAGGTGGTAGGCCGCCGCGGACTGCGCGCTCGGCGGGACGGTGACCAGCACCTGGTAGCGGGTGGCGCCGGTGACCGCGCAGGCTCTGTTCCGGTACGAGCAGACCGCCTTGCCCTGCGCGTCGTAGGCCAGGATGTTGGCGGTGCCGAGCGGGTCGCGGACGTTGAGGTGCAGGACGTCCCCGGCGTCCGGGGTGGTCACCTGTCGGCAGCGCAGCGTTCCCGGTGCGCCGGGGGAGCCCCCGTAGGAAGTGCCGCCCACCGCCACGGCCGGGGCGAGAGTGCAGCCCTTGGCGGTCTCGGTGACGTCACGCCGGGTCAGGGTGTACTCGGCGGCGGTGTCGGTGCCGGTGACCAGCACCGTGTGGGCCAGCCCGGGGGTGAGGGCGCAGGTGGTCCAGGTGGACAGGGAGGGGAAGACGTTGCAGATCTGCTTGCCGGTCGAGTCCAGGACCGTGAAGTCGGCCAGGGAGGCGCCGGATACCGCCTGGAGCTGGATGTTCTCCATGGTGCTGTGATCGTCGGCGGGGATGGTGAGGCAGTCGGAGAAGACCCCGCCGCCGGTGCTGATCCTGGCCTGGCCGGTGGCGTCGGTGAAGTCGCCTGCGGGCAGGGTTCGGCAGTCGGCCGCCTCGTCCGTGCGGTGCAGGGCGAGTGCATATGCGCCGGTGGGGTCCCGGTCGTCGGTCGTGGAGACCAACGCGGAATGGGGCGGTGCCGCTGAGCACGCAGGTTCCGGCGTGCAGGGAGCCGGCGTCGCACTGCTGGGCACCGATGGCGTCCACGACGGCGAGGTCGACCTGCGGGACGGTGCCGCTCAGGCCCTTCAGGGCCGCCAGATGGGCGCCCTGCGGCAGGGCCAGCGACAGACAGTCGATCTCTCCGGCCGAGCCGAACCTGCTCTGGTTGAGGCCCGTGACGGCGGCCGTGCATCCGGTGTCGGCGGTCCGGTCCAGGATCAGGGTCTGCTGGTCGGTGTAGACGACATAGTCACCGGCGGGGAGGGCGCACGGCGTCCCGGCCGGGCAGACGGACGTCCCCGACCGGTCGTACACGCCGAGCGCCGAGCGGTCACCGGACGGGCTGACCGCGTAGGCGACGTAGCGGCCGCCGTCAGGGACGGTGAACACCTTGCAGCCGCTCGTGGGGTCCGCGGCGGTGGGAGCGGAGCCGTAGGTGTTCAACGGCACGCCGGTGCAGCCCGCGGGGTCGGACTGTCTGTGGATCTTCAGCGTGTAGTCGGCGGGGAACCCGCCCTCCGCGCTCTTGACCTGGGCGAGGACCCGGTATGGACCGTCGCCGGACAGTACGCAGCTGGCGCTGCCGTCGCCGGCGTACGAGCAGATCGGGGCGCCGGTCGCGTCGGTGATCCATGCCAGGTGAGAGCTGTATCTCTCGGTGCCGAACGCGAAGGCGATGCGCTCACCCGCCTTCCCGCTGAACGGCCGGCACTCGATCGCCAGCGGGCCCGGGACGGAACCGGTGATCGGGGGGAGATCCCAGGCGGTGCCGGACTCTGGTGCACACCCGGCGGTCGAACCCAGCGGCACGACGGCGACTGTTGCCTCCGGCAGGTCGGCCCAGCCGTCGTTGGTCACCTTCAGGGTGAAGTCGCCGGCGTGCGCCAGCGGGCACCAGCCGTCCTGGTAGCGGCTCGTGTCATAGCAGTCCACCTGGCTCTCGCCGTCGATGACCTGGGCGTGGACGTTCGCCTGCGAGTCGTCCAGCAGGACCCGGTACAGGCCCGGCTGTTCGGCGGTGAAGGTGAAACAGCTGCTTCCACCGGCGGGGATCGGCGTGTGGCCGGCGGCAGGTCCCGGGTCGTCGAATGCGGACAGCGGCAGCACCGCGCAGCCGTCGTCGGCGGCTGCGGCGGCGCCGGCCGAGGGCGTGTCGGACGCCCACGCGGCGCCGGCCGGGAGCAGCAGCGACAGCAGGACCGAGACAACGAGCAGCAGTGCGGTGTACGTCGCGGATCTCGCGTCCGTACACGGGCGGTGAGGCATTCCGTCCCCCGGGGCGGTCATGTGGTGTGAGCTGCCCCGGGCCTGATCCGTGCTGTGGCCGTCCGGGCAGCTGTGGTGTGATGCGCGGTTGCGCACGGGCTCTCGGGCCCCCCGCCACCGGCCCGATCGTGGGATGCGGGGCAGGTGTGATGTCATGCGCGCGCACGATGATCGCACACGCTTGTCATCCCGTGTGCGGAGTATCTGCACACAATGCACTCGATGGCTGCACTTCACCGCTGTGGCAGCGGGAGTTCGCCTCGCCCCTCACTGTGCGTCACCTGCCCCGGTCGGTGCGGGCTACAGCAGGTGGTCGGCCTTGCCGGCCTTGATGTCGCGGATGAGGGCGCGGAGGCTCTCCATGGAGTCGGTGAGCGGGCGGTCCTCCTGGCCGTTGACGGCGATATAGGCGTTGCCGTCGGTGTCGGTGCCGAGCCGGAAGCAGTTGTTCCCCTCGCCGCAGAAGGGGGCTTCCCAGGTGATCTGAGGCATGAGGTCTCCTAGAGCTGACGGGCGATGGCGTGGATGAGGTCCTGCGACTTCGCGGGGCTCAGGCCCGCCGCGTCCATCCACTCGAGATGTGCGCGGTACTTGGCGAGTTGGGAGTCGGTATGGCTGAACTCCGGTCCGTGTGCCGAATCCAACTGCACGGTGTCGAGTTGCGGAACCCTTCCTTCGGCATACAGCAGGGCGTGCCCGGCGCCAGGGAAGGCCCCGCATTCGACGGGGATGATCCGCAGGGTGATGTGCTCGCGTTCCGCGGCGGTGCAGAGCTGGTCGAGCTGGGCCCTCATGACCTGGCGCCCCCCGAACTGCATGCGGAGGGCCGCCTCGTGCACATAACCGGTGTAGGGCGTCGGAGTGTCCCGCTCCAGGGTGCGCCGCCGCTCCAGTCGGTGGTTGACGCGTAGTTCGGTCTCCATCCTGGACAGGGGCGGGAGTACGGCGCTGAAGACCGCTCGTGCGTAGTCGTCGGTCTGCAGAAGTCCGGGGATGTGTACGGTCTGGGCGGTGTGCAGGCGGGTTGCGTGCCATTCGAGTTCGGCGATGTCCAGCAGCCCCGGCGGGAGGGTGCCCCGGTAGTCGTCCCACCATCCGTGCGAGCGGTCATGGGCCATCGACACGAGCGCTTCGACGTATGTGCTGTCGGCGCAGCCGTAGTTGTCGGCGAGCGTCTGCACTCTCTCCGGAGTGATCGCGCGGATGCCGGACTCCATGTTGGAGATCTTCGTCCGGTCCAGACCCAGCAGGCCCGCTGCTCGGTCGGTGCTCACCCCAGCGGCGATGCGGAGTCTGCGCAGTTCGGCGCCCAGGCGCTTCTGACGCTCTGTGGGGGTGCGTCGGGTCGGCATGCCGTCCTCTCGTGTGAGGTTGGAATCAGTCTGCCGTGGCCGGGCGTCCGTGGTCCAACTCGATGGTGGCAATTGCCGCCCCATTGGTGGCACTTTGCCTTGATGGTTGCTAGCTTCAGGTAGCGCAACGACTACACAGAGCAGCGCCGGAAGTGCACCGCGCGAGCATGCCCGCCCGCCCCGGGGAGGGTGTGCCCGCGCCCGGGGAGGCAGGCCACCGGCGCAGCCCCGGCTCGCGCACGCACGTCCCGCAACCGTCGATCCCCGCCGAGGAGTCAGCCATGCCCGGATTCCCGCTGCCGCCCATGCGTTCCACACCCGGTCTCCTGCCGCCGCCCGCTCCGGCCGTTCCCGTGGTCCCCGCCCACTGGAGCCTGCCGGCCGACCCCGTATCGGTCGGACGCGCCCGCCACGCCGTGTCGCAAGGCCTCCCGGACGGCTGTCCGCCACGGCTCGCCGCCGATCTGACCCTGCTGACCTCCGAACTCGTCACCAATGCGGTCCGCCATGGCACCCGCCCCGGCGAGGACGAGGTGATCGAACTCATTCTGTGGCCGACCGACGGCCACTACTGGCTGGCCGTCTCGGACCCCGGCACCCGGATGCCGGTACCCGCCGCTCCCGGCCCCGAGGACTGCGGTGGCCGGGGGCTGCTGCTGGTGGACGCACTGTCCGCGGTGTGGGCCGTGGTGCCTCGCCGTACACGCGGCAAGACCGTTGTCGCGGGTGTCCCGCTCCATGGCAGCTGAGACGACGGCCGCAGACCCCGCGGCGGGCCGACGGCTGCCCGCCGACGCCTCCGGAGGCGTGCAGCGGGGGGCTGACGGTCCGTTGTCAGTGGCGGCGGATATGTTCTGCGGCCATGAGGATCGTTGCCGCGAGGCTGCTGGCCAGGACTGTTCCCCTGATGTCCTCCCCGGTCGTGGTGCCGTCCGCGCCGGGGGCCGATGCGGGCGGGCGGCGCCTGGTGATCTGGCCGGTCGAGGGGAGGCTGTACGGCTTCGATTTCGGCGCGGGCGGGGAGGAGCTGCCGCCGACGGCGGAGTTCGTCCTGGGCGGGAGTGCGCGTGACACCTGGGGAGCGGTGGTGGCGCCTGACGGGGGGTGCGTCGTGCGGTCCTCCCAGGCCGCCGTGGAGTGTGTCGGGGCGGACGGCGTGGAGCGGTGGCGGCTGGGGTTCGAGGCGCCGACCCATGAGTCGGTCGGCTGGCTGGACTGCGCGTTCTCCACCGACGGCGCCCAGGTGTGGGTCTACCGGCCCGACGCGATGCTGGGGCGGGGCGAGGGGGGCGACCGCTGGCTGGTGCTGGATGCTGAGGACGGCCGGGTGCTGGCTGAGGCCCCGCTGCCCACCGTGGGCCAGGGGGCGCGTCAGATGATGCATCCCGACGGCCGCCATGTGCTGCTGGATGTGGGGGAGGGGCAGGATGGTGTCCAGCTGTTCCGCGGTGCGCTGGTCGGGGAGCGGCTGGAGGTGCACGAGTACCCCTGGGACGACCGCTGCCTGATCGATGTGTCGCCCGACGGGCGGGAGTTCATGACGGTGGGCCATGGGACGGACGACGCGGTCTTCCATGCCTTCCCCGATGGCGAGGAGCTGTGCAGCTTCGGCCTGGAGCGATTCGTCCCGGAGGACGCGGACCAGGATGAGGACGCGGACGATGTCGAGGACGACGACGACGTCGAGGAGGAGCAGGAGCGGATCGCCCTCGGGTGGAGCGGCGGATACCTCAACGAGGAGACCGCGGTGATCACTCTGACCGGGGAGAGCGGGGACGTCGAGTGGACCAGGCACCAGGTGGTCGACCTCGCCAGTGGCGCGATCCTGGGTGAGCTCCCCGGCGAGCCCCGGCTGCTCGGGGACGGAACCTGGGTCGCCATGGACGACCAGGGCCGGCTGTCCCACTGGGGCCTTCGCTGACGGACCCGGTGGGCCGTCCCGGGCGGGGGAGTCGGCGGAGCCGCAGGAGGGGGCGGCTTCGCCGACGCGCCGGCCGCCCGGGGATCCGTCGACGGGCTGCCCGGACTGTGCTGGCGCGGGGTCAGCCGGGAGCCCGCACCGACGGGTCCTCCGGCGCCGCCGGTGCGCCGGTGTCCAGCAGGATCCAGGTGTCCGGGGGGAGGCCGGGCGGCGCCGGCGGGGGGACGGGCCGCTGCTCCTCGTGCCAGGCGGCGCCGACGGCCGCGGTGGCGACCTGCTGCCAGAAGCGGCCTGCGCCCCGGTTGGCCTGCTGGTACGCGATGCCCCACCGGCCGGGCCGGGAGCGCAGCAGTTCCAGGGCGGCCTGCAGGCCGACGCCGCGCCGGCGGAGCGCGCGGACCACGAAGAACGCCGAGATGGGGTGGCGCCGTCGGGCAGCGGCCGGGTCAGCGTGAACCCGGCGAGGGCGGACCCGTGGTGGATCAGAAACGCTCGGCGGCCGGGCTCGCTGAAGAACAGCGGCAGCTGACCGAAGCGGTACAGCCCCTCGTCGTCGGGCATGTGTCCCAGGAACTCGGACATGTCATGCCGGTACAGCTGGCCCAGCCGCTCGATCACCGGCCGCTGCTCCGCGCCGACCTCACGCACCGTCACCGCCGGGGAGTCCACTGCCGCATCCATCCGTCCATCCTCCCAGGCCGCCGATGCCGGCTGCCGACCGGCGGGCAACCGGCCGCGGTTCGGTTCGCACTCGGAGGGCCGCCGCACCGCACGGGCCGTTCGCAGAACGGACGGGGAAACCACTGAACCCACTGAAGTGGACTGAACCCCGGGCCTGCCCGCCCGAGCCCCCGGCCCGGCCGTCTAGCCTTGGCCAGTCAAACGGACCACGGGGACAGGAGTGACATGGGGGACTTCTTCTCAGTTGAACTGCAGAGCCTCGACAAACTGCTGCAGCAACTGCATTCAAGTCAGGACGAGCTGCGGACCGCGCTGAACGCGCTCCGCGACACGGGGGTACGGACCACCGGCAGCTCGGCCCTCGACCACGCCTGCGACGAGTTTCACGACAGCTGGGACGACGCCATCAAGAAGATCGCGGACGGGACCGAGAAGATCGAGTCCGGCCTCCAACTCGTCTGCAAGACCTACGGGGAGACCGAGCAGGCCCTCGTCCAGGCGATGAAGGGCGGGGCCGGCGCATGAGCGACAGCGCGTTCCCCGCACTGGGCTTCGACCCCGCGCCCGGTGACACCGGCAACGTGGACCAACTGGTCGACCGGCTCAACCGGGCTGCCGGTGCTCTCAGCGGCGCCCATCAGCTGCTCACCTCGGTCGCCTCCGGCGGCTCCACCTGGGAGGGCGAGGCGGCGAAGGCCTTTGCGGGCAAGGTCGGTGAGCTGCCCGGCTATCTGGACGACAGCGCCCAGGCGGTGAAGGAGGCATCCTCACAACTGGGCGGCTGGAGCCTGACGCTGGCCTCGTACCAGGAGACCGCCCGCCGCTACGAGCAGCAGGCCGCCGAGGCCCGCCAGAAGCTGGAGGACGCCGAGACCCGGGTCGACCAGGCCACCGGTGCCTACAACCAGGCGGCCGACAACCCCGCCTTCGGTCTCCAGGGCCGCTTCTACAGCGACGCCTCGGAACTGGACGCCGCCCAGAAGCAGTTGGACGCCGCCCAGAAGACCGTGGACGAGGCCGCCGGCAGGCTGGACGCGGCCAAGGGCCAACTCTCGGAGATCCAGGACGAGCTGGACGCCGTCATCAAGCAGGCCAAGGAGCTCCTGGAACACCACCAGGACGACGCCGGCAAGGTGGCCAAGTCGCTGCGCAAGGCCACCAAGGGAGCACCCAGCACCAGCATCTGGGACAAGCTGGGCGACGCCTTCCAGCGCATCGGCCACAAGATCAAGGACTGGGCCACCGAGCACGCCGATCTGCTGAAGAAGATCGGTGACATCGCCTCCGCCGCCTCCGCCGTGCTCGGCATCGCGGCCCTGGCCACCGTGTGGTGCCCGCCCCTGTCCGGTGCGCTGGCCGGCGCCGCGGCAGGTGCCTCGGTGGTCGCCCTCGGAGCGCACGGTCTCGCCAAACTGGGCGGTGCGGATGTGAAGTGGTCGACGCTGATCGGCGACGGCATCGGCGCCTTCCCGTTCGGCAAGACCGTGGGGATCGCCGGCAAGGGCGTCACCGCGGCGGGCCGGGCGCTCAAGCTGGGCAGGGTGGCGGGCAGCGGACGGATTCTCAATGCCACAGGCGGCCTGCTGAAGTCCCACATCCTCGACGGCGGCATCGCCAACAAGGTGATCAGCAAGACGCTCGCCAAGACCCCGATCAGCAAGCTGCCCAGCTTCGCGGAGCACCTCGGCGAGGACGGCGTCCTCAAGACCGAGTCCTGGTGGTCGCGAGGCGTCCAGCTCGGCTACAAGGTGCCGCTCGCGGGACTCAGCGTGCCGCGGGCCATCCGTGAACTCAACGGAGATGCCGCATGACCGACACAGGCGACCCGGTCCGGCCGGGCGAGGCCGGACCCCAGCTGAGCTGGCGGCCCCCGGTGCACTTTCACTCGCTCGGCCTCGAACTGCCGGAGGAGGAGCGCCCCGCCCATCTGGCCGAGATCGCCGCGGAGATCTGGCCCGGCGGCACCGAGTACCAGCGCACCACCGTCCGGGGCTGGTACGAGGACATCGCCGCCTCCGCCGCGGCGGACGGCGCGGAGTACGCAGGCCTGTACATCGGCGGCACCGACGACGACCGGCTCACCACCGCCACCCTGGTCGTCCGCACCGACCCGGCCGACGCCCGGGACCCGGACGCGGTCGCCGCCGCGCTGGAGGAGATGCTCTCCAACGACTCGGCCAACCAGGTCCTCCGCCAGGAGGCCCCGGCGGGACCGGTCGTGGTGGTGGTCTCGGGTCTGCTGGTGACGCTGCCCGACGAGGAGACCGGCGACCGGGTGGAGCTGCCACTGTGCACCGTCACCGCGCATCTGCCCGTCGCCGGCGCCGACCTGCTGCTGACCATGCAGCTGAGCACCCCGTCGGCCGCCGAGTTCCCGGACTATGTGGCACTGCTGGCGAGCACCGTGGAGACCGTGAGCTACGGGGAGGACCCCGCCGAGGCCGGGTCCGCGGCGCAGTCGGCCATGGCCGCCGGTATCGAGGAGGCCTTCGGATGACCGGCACGCATCCCGGGCAGCCGTCCGTTCCCCCCGTGGTGCAGGTCCATGCGGTCCCTCCCGGGGTGCCCGCGCAGCCCCAGCGGCGGCGGTCCGCCCTCGGGGTGTGGCTCCAGATGCTGCTGCAGCCGCTGTGGCTGCTGCCCTACTTCGCGGTCGCGTACGTGGGCGAGGAGAGCGGGATCCGGGAGGGGATGTTCGACCGGATGCTCTGGCATGTCCTCAGCGTGCGGCGACTGCGGCTGGAGCGCCGCGGCACCGCGCAGGAGTGGGAGCAGTGGCTGGACGAGCGGCTCACCGCCGTCGGCGATGCCGAGGTGCGGGCGGAGCGGCTGCGTCGGCGCGGCACGGAGCGGGACCTCCGGAAGTACGGTGCGCCCCGCGGCGCCACCCTCGTCGTGCCGCGCCGCTACTACCGCGGCATCGGACCCCGGGGCGCGGCGGCCGTTGCCGAGCGCCGCGCCTGGGCGGTGGACTGGGAGACGTCGACCGAGCCGTACCGCAGGCTGACGCTGCGCTACTTCGGCGACTACGACCGGTAGCCCGCGGGATCGGCCGGCGCGCGCCGCCGTCCACCCCGTCCTGCCCGTCCTGCCCGTCCCGCCTGACCCGCCCGTCCCGGTCGAGATTGCGGCCGGGACGGGCGGGCCCGGCCGCAGGCGTGTGCGACCGCAGGCGTGTGCGGCGGGGCGGTCAGCTGCTGGCGGCGCGGTTGCGCAGCCGGGGCAGGCTCGGGCGGCGCGGCGGACGAGGGGTGGTGTCCCCAGGCTGGCGGAGCGTCAGCGCATGCAGGGCGGAGAGCAGGGCGATGGCGGCGAGCACCAGGTAGACGGTCCGGTAGGCGGAGAGCGGCGGCCCGGTGCGGGGTGCGACGGTGGCGGAGAGCAGCAGGGTGGCGACCACGGCGGGCGCCATGGCCATGGAGAGCTGCCGGATCACGCTGCTGACGGTGGACGCCTGGCCCACGTCGGCCTTGGCGATGGTGCTGAACGACGCCACGCTGGTGGGCATGAAGACCGCGCCCATGCCGAGGCCCAGCAGGAACATGTAGAGCCGGAAGGTCCACAGGCTGGTGTGCAGGTCGCAGGTGGACATCGCGGCGAGGACGGCGGCGACGCTGAAGAGTCCGCCGGCGATGATGGGTCGGGGGCCGGTCCGCTCGTACAGCCGGGACACCAGCTGCACGGTGAGCAGCACCCCGATCGCCTCGGTGAAGGTGCTGGTGCCGGATTCCAGCGCGGAGACGCCCTGGGCCTCCTGGAGGAAGAGCGGGGCCATGTACATCGCGCCCATGAAGGGGATCAGGCCGACCAGGTTGACCACGTTGGTTCCGCGGAAGAGCGGGTTGCGGAGCAGACGCAGCCGAAGGAGCGGCTCGGCCCGGCGCAGTTCCACGGCGACCGTCGCGGCCAGCAGGACGGCCCCGGCGGTGAGGGAGCCGGCGATGGCGGGGCTGGACCAGCCGCGCTGGGCTCCGTCGCAGACGCCGAACATCAGCAGGGAGATCGCGGAGGCCGAGAGCAGCAGTCCGGCGACATCGAAGCGGCCGGGTGCCTCCTCGCGGGAGTTCTCCAGGAAGAGCAGGCCGAAGAGGACGGCGACGGCGCCGAAGGGGAGGTTGACGTAGAAGACCCACCGCCAGGAGAACGAGTCCACCAGGAAGCCGCCCAGCATGGGGGCCACGGAGGGGGCGACCTGCTGGGGCAGGGTCATCACCCGGGAGGCCCGCAGCCGCTCCTCCGCGGTGAAGGTGCGGAAGAGCATGGCGCCGACCACGGGGGTGAGCAGGCCGCCGGAGAGGCCCTGGAGTCCGCGGAAGACGACCAGTTGCCCGATGGAGTCGGCCAGGCCGCAGAGCGCGGAGGACAGGGTGAACAGGCCCATGGCGCCCAGCAGCACCGGCTTGCCGCCGAAGCGGTCGCCCAGCCAGCCGGACACCGGGATGATCAGGCCGACGCAGACCGGGTAGACCACGACGACGCTGTCGATACCGGCGGCCTGGGTGTGGAACTGACGGGCGATCGAGGGGAGGGCCACGGTGGTGATGGCGCCGTCCATGACCACCAGGAAGATGGTGGCGACAAACATGACCGGGACGACCAGACGCTGGCTGATCCGGTAGCGGGACATCGTCTTCCTTCTGGGGAGGTGGGATATGCTGAGCATACTCACTATGAGTCGACACACAACCGCGCGGTCCGGGGTGGCCGGATCTGGTCGGCCCACGGGGGCAAGAGGGAGTGCGATGCAGAAGCCGAGCATGGGTCCGCGCAGCAGTGACGTCCTGATCGACGAGCTCTTCGAGACGACCGTCTGCCTGCGCACCTATGTCGACGCCCGGCTGCGCGGCCACGGCATGTCGGTGTCCCGGCTGAGGGCCCTGAGGACGCTGGCCACCGCCCCCGACCCGATGCGGATGCGCGATCTGAGCGATGTGCTGGGGCTCGCGGCGCGGACCGTCACCACCATGGTCGACGCGCTGGAGCGGGAGGGGCTGGTGGAGCGGCTGCCGCACCCCACCGACCGCCGGGCCTATCTGCTGACCCTCACCCCCCTCGGACGCACCCGCCACCGTGAGGCCGAGGAGATCGACCGGGACGCGCTGGCCACCGCGACCGGCGGCCTCGCGGAAGCGGACCGGGAACGGCTGCGGGAGCTGCTGGGCGTGCTGCGCACCACGGCGGCCGCCGCCCGCCGGGACCAGGACCGCCGGGAGCAGGACCGCCGGGAGCAGGACCACCGGGAGCAGGCCGGCCGCGACCAGGCCGGCCGCGAACAGGACAGTCAGGCCGATCCGGAGTAGGACCGTCCTGAGCAGGACCGTCACCACCGGCACCGTCACCACCGGCACCGTCACCGCCGGCACCGTCACCACCAGGATCGTCAGGACCAGGCAGAGAGAGGCGACCGATGAGGAACTGGGCGGGCAATATCGCCTTCGGCGCGGAGCGGCTCAGCCGTCCGGGCTCCGTCGAGGAGTTGCAGGAGCTGGTTGCCGGAAGCAGTTCGGTACGCGCCCTGGGCACCGGCCACTCGTTCAATGCGATCGCCGACACCAGGGGCACCCTGGTCTCGGTCGCCGGGCTGCCCCAGGTCGTGGACGTCGACCGGGCGGCGGGCGCGGTCACCGTCAGCGCCGGCCTGCGGTTCGGCGAGTTCACCGGAGCACTGCACGGTGAGGGCCTGGCCCTGCACAACCTCGGCTCGCTGCCGCACATCTCGGTGGCCGGCGCCTGCGCCACGGGCACCCACGGCTCAGGTGTCGGCAACGGCTCGCTGGCCTCCGCGGTCCGCGCCCTGGAGTGGGTGGCGGCCGACGGCGAACTGGTGTCGCTGCACCGCGGCGACCCCGGCTTCGACGGCGCGGTGGTCTCCCTGGGCGCCCTCGGCGTGGTGACCCGGCTGACCCTGGACGCGGTGCCCGCGTACGACGTCCAGCAGTGGGTCTACGAGGGCCTTCCCGTGGAGCGGCTGCGCGAGCACTTCGACGAGGTGGTGTCGGCCGCGTACAGCGTCAGCCTGTTCACCGACTGGCGCAGCGAGCGCATCGGCCAGGTGTGGCTGAAGCAGGCCGTCGGCGCCGACGGGCCGCAGCCCTCGCCGGAGCACTGGCTGGGCGCGGTGCGGGCGGACGGGCCCCGGCACCCGGTGCCCGGGATGCCGGCGGTGCACTGCACCGAGCAGGCGGGCGTCCCCGGGCCCTGGCACACCCGGCTGCCGCACTTCCGGCTGGAGTTCACGCCCAGCAGCGGTGAGGAGCTGCAGAGCGAGTACTTCGTGGACCGGGCCGACGCGGTGGCGGCCTTCGACGCGCTGAACCGGGTGCGGGAGCGTTTCTCGCCGGTGCTCCAGATCAGTGAGATCCGTACCGTCGCCGCCGACGACCTGTGGCTGAGCCCGGCCCAGGGGCGGCAGACGGTGGCCTTCCACTTCACCTGGGACCCCGACGAGGCGGCGGTCGCGGTGGCGCTGGGCGCGGTGGAGGAGGCGCTGGCACCGTTCGGCGCCCGTCCGCACTGGGGCAAGGTCTTCACCATGCAGGCGAAGACGGTGCGCGGACTCTACGACCGGTACGGGGACTTCGAGCAGCTGGTGGCGGAGCGCGACCCGGCGGGCAAGTTCGGCAACGACTGGCTGCGCAGCCGGCTGCGCCCCGCCGGCTGACGGGGCGGCCTACATCCCGCCGGCGACCCGCAGCACCGCTCCGGTGGTGAAGGAGGCATCGGCGGAGAGCAGCCAGGAGACCGCCCCGGCGATCTCCTCCGGCTGCCCGGCCCGCCCCATCGGGATACCCGCGGCGACCTTGGCCGGCCGCTGCGGGTCCTCGTGGAATTCGGTCCAGACGGTGCCGGGGGCCACGCAGTTGACCCGGATGCCGTCCGCGGCGACCTCCTTGGCCAGGCCCACGGTCATCGCGTCCACCGCCGCCTTTCCTGCGGCGTAGTGGACGTACTCCCCGGGACTGCCCAGGGTGGCGGCGGCCGAGGAGATGTTGACCACGGCGCCGCCACCGGTCCTGGTCATGTCGCGGACGGCGCGCCGGGCGCACAGCAGATAGCCGGTCACATTGACGTCCAGGGAGCGCCGGATGCCCTCCGCGTCCGCGTCGGCGAGGCGGCCGGTGGGGCCGCCGACCCCGGCGTTGTTGACCAGCCCGGTGACGGTGCCCAGGGTGTCCGCGGCGGTCTCGAAGAGCCGGTCGACCCCGGCCTCGTCGGTGGTGTCCACCGGGACCGCCACGGCGCGCCGCCCCGCCTCCCGCACAGCGGCGGCGACCGCCTCGGCGGCCTGCGCGTCACTGCGGTAGCCGACGGCGACGTCATGGCCGTCGGCAGCCAGCCGGACGCAGATCGCCGCGCCGATACCGCGGCTCCCGCCGGTGACGACGGTGACGGGCATGGGTCCTCCCGGTCGGCGGTGATCGCTCCTGGTCCTCGTGGTCATCATCCCAGAGGGTCGGCGAGCCGCCAGCCGCGGGCGAGCAGTGCGTCGACCGCGTCCAGCGCGCGCCGCAGCCGGTCGGTCCGGTCGCCGTGCAGCTCCAGCCAGGGGACCCCGGCCGCGCCGAGGACCTCCCGGAAGCGGCCGGTCATCCAGGGGCGCAGCTCCTCGCCGTCGCGCAGCCCGTCGTCGTGGAACGGCACATCCGCGTCACCGGTGAGCAGATACAGCGCCCTCGGCGGCACGGCCGCGGCGAGGGCGTGCACCGCGGGCGTGGTGCGTCCGCGGTAGCGCTCCTGCCAGACGGTGGTGGCCAGCGCGTCGGTGTCGCAGACCAGTACGGGGCCGCCGGCCCGGGCGGCGCTCTCCTCGTCCGCGCTCTGACGCCGGGCGACGGACTCGAAGTCGGCGTCGTCCCAGTCGAGGTCGAAGACGGTCGGCCGGGACGCACCGCTGCGGGCCGCGTGTGCGCGGGCCAGGGCCAGCTTGACCACGGTCAGTTCACGCCCGTACTCGGGGACCCAGCGGGTGAGGGCGTGCGGGCCGCCGCGGGCGCGCAGCGCCTCGGCGAGGTCGCGGGAGAGGGTGGTGGTGCCGGTGGACTCGGCCCCGACCACCACGACCCGGCGGGTGAACCAGGCCCTGGCCGGTGGCTCCAGGGCGTCCCAGTGGGCGGCCGGATCGTCGCGCACCTTGGTGCCCGAGACGGCGAAGGTGTCCCGGCCGCTGTCCAGCCGTACGTCGGCGGCGCCGAAGCGGCGGGCCAGTTCGGCGCCGTAGGGCTCGGAGGTGAAGACCGCGTCCACGGGCTCCCCGTGGTGCGGGCCGGCGGCCACGCCCTGGCGCATCAGGGCGACATGGCCGGTCCAGGCGGTGTCGCTGGTGTAGTCGACGGCGAGGTTGTCGGTGACCCCGACCACCGCGACCCCGGGCCGGTCGCGATGGGCCTCGCGAAGCCAGGAGACCCGGTCGGCCAGCGGTATCGACTCCACGTCCGCGGCCATGGCGACCACCGTGACCCGGCGGCAGCTGTCGGCCGCGGTGCGGATCAGGAAGTGGTGTCCGGTGTGCGGGGGGTAGAACTTGCCGATCACCAGGCCGTGTTCGAAGGTGGCGCTGGTCATGCGGTCACCGCCACGCCTGCGGGGGAGGAGGTGTCCAGTCGCTGCTGCCAGTCGCGCAGTCCGATCAGGCAGAGCGCCAGGAAGACCACATAGACGGCTGCGGTCGGATACAGGCTCTTGGTGAAGTAGAGCGGGATGTAGACCAGGTCGGCGGCGATCCAGAGGTACCAGTTCTGCAGCGCCTTGACGTTGAGCAGCCACTGCGCGGCGAGCGAGAGCGCGGTGGTGAGGGCGTCCCAGAACGGCGCCACATCATGGGCGCGGGTGAGCACCACGGTCAGCACCCAGGTGGCCGGGACCGTCAGCAGCAGCACCAGGCCGAGGACCGGAGCCCCGGCACGGCCCATCGGGCGGGCGGCGCGGTGCTCGCCGCCGTGCAGCCAGGTCCACCATCCGGCGGCGGCCAGCAGCAGATAGACCACCTGGAGCAGGGAGTCCGCGTACAGCCGGGCGCTCCAGAAGAGCACCAGGAAGAAGACGTTGTTGGCGATGCCGACGGGGAAGTTCGCCACCCGGGCCCGGACGGTGAGCCAGACGCAGGCGGCTCCGGTGCCGAAGCCGAGCAGTTCGGCCCAGGTCACCGCATCGGCCCCGATGTGGAAGAGCACGTGGTTCAGTGGCGCGACGAGGTCGGCCAAGGCGTCGCTGAAGGCCATGGGCCCCCTCCGATCGATAAATGTCAGAGTGACGATAATCGGGGCGGGCGGCTCTGCCAAGGGATTTCCGGTCCTGGAATCCACCGGGCGGCGGCCCCTGCGGCGTCCTAAGGTGGCGTCCATGAGCGGACACTTCGATGTCGTCGTCCTCGGTGCCGGACCGGGTGGGTACACCGCCGCCGTGCGCTGCGCCCAGCTGGGCCTGAGCGTCGCGGTGGTGGAGGAGCGCTACTGGGGCGGGGTCTGCCTCAACGTGGGCTGCATCCCGTCGAAGGCGCTGCTGCGCAACGCGGAGCTGGCGCACATCGTCACCCATGAGGCCAAGACCTTCGGCATGCGGATCGACGGGCAGGTGACCTTCGACTACGGCGAGGCGTTCGCGCGCAGCCGCCGGGTGGCGGACGGCCGGGTCAAGGGCGTGCACTACCTGATGAAGAAGAACGGCATCCCGGAGTGCCAGGGCACCGGCCGCTTCACCGACGCCCACACCCTCCAGGTGACCGGCGGTGACGGGGCGGTCCAGACGGTCTCCTTCGACTACTGCATCCTCGCCACCGGGGCCACCACCCGGCTGCTGCCGGGCACCTCGCTCAGCGAGCGGGTGGTGACCTACGAGGAGCAGATCCTCAGCGACCGGCTGCCCGCCTCGATCGTGATCGCGGGTGCCGGGGCGATCGGGGTCGAGTTCGCCTATGTGCTGCACAACTACGGGGTCCAGGTGACCCTGGTGGAGTACATGGACCGGGTGGTGCCGCTGGAGGACGAGGAGGTGTCCGCCGAGCTCGCGCGGCGCTACCGCAAGCTGGGCGTCAATGTGCTCACCTCCACCCGGGTGGAGTCCATCGACGACTCCGGCCCCAAGGTGCGGGTCCATGTCTCCACGGGCGGGCAGCGGCAGACCCTGGAGGCGGACAAGGTGCTCCAGGCCATCGGCTTCGCGCCGCGGGTCACCGGCTACGGACTGGAGAACACCGGGGTGCGGGTGGGGGAGCGCGGTGCCGTCGAGATCGACGCCCGCTGCCGCACCAGCGTGCCGCACATCTTCGCGATCGGCGACGTCACCGCGAAGCTGATGCTGGCCCACGCCGCCGAGGCGATGGGGATCGTGGCGGCGGAGACCATCGCGGACGCCGAGACCATGGAGCTCGACTATGTGATGATCCCGCGCGCCACCTACTGCCAGCCGCAGATCGCCAGCTTCGGCTGGACCGAGGCCCAGGCCCGCGAGCTGGGATACGACGTGAAGGTGCAGAAGTTCCCCTTCACCGCCAACGGCAAGGCGCACGGCCTGGGCGACCCGGTCGGGTTCGTCAAGATCGTCAGCGACGGCCGGTACGGGGAGCTGCTGGGCGCCCATCTGATCGGTCCCGAGGTGACCGAGCTGTTGCCCGAACTGACCCTCGCCCAGCAGTGGGACCTGACGGTCCATGAGGTCGCCCGCAATGTGCACGCCCACCCGACGCTGGGCGAGGCCGTCAAGGAGGCGATCCACGGCCTGGCGGGCCACATGATCAATATGTAGGGCGTCCCCCGGGGTGTCCGGTCGGCACCGCCCCCGACCCGGCGCCCCGGCTCAGTACGCGACCCCCACCGCCTGGCGCACCGTCGCCGGGTCGTCCAGCGTCGCCAGCATCAGATGGGCGACGTCGGCGCGTGAGATGGAGCGCCCGTGCGGCACATTGGCGCCGAGGGCGGTGCGGTAGTGGCCGGTGCGGGGCCGGTTGGTGAGCTTGGGCGGCCGCACCACCGTCCAGTCGGCGGCCGAGCGGGAGAGCTCCGCCTCCATGGCGGCCAGGTCCGCGTACGCCTCGCGCAGCACGGCGCACAGCAGCGGGTTGAGGACGGAGCGGTAGAGCAGCGACTCGCCCTCCGGCATCGGGCCGACCGGGACGGCGCTGACCACCACGATCCGGCGTCCCCCGGTCTCCTCCAGCGCCTGGACGGCGGACCGGGTGCCGAGCGAGGCGATGCCGGCCGCCTTGCGGCTGCGCGGCCCGAGCGCGGAGAGCACCGCGTCCCGCCCCGCCACCGCCGGCCGCAGCGCCTGCGGGTCGGTGACATCGGCCGTCAGCACCTCCAGCGCCGGGTGGCTGAGGACGAGCCGCGCCGGGTCCCGTACGACGGCGGTGACCTGGTGTCCGGCATCCAGCGCCTGGCTGACGATCTGGCGGCCGATTCCGCCGGTGGCGCCCAGGACCGTGAGCTTCATCTGCCGCCTCCACAGGGTGGGTAAGTATTCACTCACCACTAGGGTGGTCCTCGGGGGCGACCCCGGTCAACCCCGGCACGGCGAGAGGCGGCACCCTCCATGGCACAGCAGCGGACCACCCCCGCCCCGACCAGGGAGCGCATCCTCGACGCGGCCGACCGGCTGCTGCGCACCATCGGGCTGGCCCGTGCCACCACCAAGGAGATCGCCCGCGCCGCCGGCTGCTCGGAGGCCGCCCTCTACAAGCACTTCCGCGGCAAGGAGGAGATCTTTGTCGCCGTCCTCCACGAGCGGCTGCCCAGCCTCGGCCCGCTGCCGGCGGAGCTGCCGGAGGAGTCCGCGGTCCACACCCTGGAGCAGTGCCTCACCGGGATCGCCCGGCGGGCCGCCCTCTTCTACGAAGCCACCATGCCGATCGGCGCCTCGCTCTTCGCCGAACCCGGCCTCCTCCAGCGCCACCGCGAGGCGCTGCGGGAGCTGGACGCCGGCCCCCACAAGCCGCTGCTGGCCGTCGCCGACCACCTGCGGGACGAGCAGCTCCGCGGCCGCGTCCGCGCCGACGCCGACTGCGACGCAGCCGCCGCCCTGCTGCTCGGCGCCTGCTTCCAGCGGGCCTTTCTGCTGCACTTCAACGGGGCGGGCGAGGAAGGCCCCCAGCAGCCGGAGCCGGAGGGCTTCGCCGCCGCGCTGGCCCGTACCGTGCTGCGCGGCATCGCCGCCGGGACCGCCGGCTGACCGGCCTCATCCGCCGTCGCGCCAGTCCACCACCAGCCGGCCGCCGACCGGCGCCACCGCGCTGCCGAACTCGGAACAGGCCCGGGTGAAGCGGTCGTACAGCCACTCCCACTCCTCACCGCGGGCGGCCTCGGTACGGCCCGGCTCCAGCCGCAGCGGCAGCGCCTCCACCCGCACCGGCACCAGCGGCGGTCCGTCCAGCTCCACCACGAAGAGCAGCCCCAGATCATTGCGGAGCGCCGGGTGGACCGCGTAGTCGTCGATGAAGTCGCCCATGTCGTGCAGGATTCCGCGGGCCGCCCCGTGGAGGACATGCGCGGAGTGGCCCGCGACCAGCGTGGCCCCGGCGTCCAGCAGCGCACAGGCGGCCCGTCGCAGATGCCGGGGCGGCCGGGCGGTCATATTGGGCCCCCAGTGCGGGGTCACCAGCACGGCGTCGGCCTCGGCCGCGGCCTGCCGCACCAGCTCCTCGAGCCAGCCCGGCAGCCCCTCCCCCAGCTCGGCCCAGGCCGTCCCGGGACGGTCCGGGGCGGCCGCGAAGTCCTCCGGGTGGTCGGCGACCCCGATCACGGCCAGCCGCACACCGGACGCCTCCAGCACCTGGAACCGGCGCGCCGCCGCCAGGTCGGGACCGGCGCCCACGGTGCGGATCCCGGCGGACTCCAGCCGCTCCAGGGTGTCGGCCAGCGCGTCGTAGCCGTAGTCCAGCGCATGGTTGTTCGCCAGGGTCACACAGTCCACCCCGAGGTCGGTGAGGACGTCGGCGGCGCAGGGCGGGGCCCGGAAGAAGAACCGCTTGCCCGGCTGCGGCCAGGGCTCGCCCCGGTCGGAGACACAGCACTCCAGATTGAGCACACAGAGGTCAGCCCCGGCCACGGCCGCCCGTACCTCGGCCCCGAACAGCTCCCGGACCCGGTCCCCGGCAGCGAGGCAGCGTGCGACGCCCCGCCCCAGCATGGTGTCCCCTGCCAGTGCCACGGTGACGGCCATCGCCGGTCACCTCGTCTCCTTGCCGCCAGCGGTTCCCTGCCTGCCGTTCCCTGCCCACGGTTCCCTACCTTCGAGGATGCGACCGGGAGGGGGCGGCGGCCATGGGTGCGGCTCCGGCAGTTCGGACCGTCCGGCGACGAGCGCCCCGTGGCCGGGGTGCCGCGCCCCGGCCGCCGTGGTGCGCACCTGCTGACCGGCCCCGCCGGGTGTGCGCCGGGGCCGGTCAGCGGACGGTGCGCGGACGGTCAGCGGCCACCGGGAAGGTCGGCCCATGAACTCCTCACCTGTCTCCGACGCCCGCAAGTGGGCGACACTGGCCATCGGATGCGTGGCCCAGCTGGTCCTCGCCGTCGACATGACGGCACTTCACCTGGCCATCCCCGGACTGATCAGGGATCTCGACCCCTCCGCCACCCAGGTCCTGTGGATCGCCGACAGCTACGGCTTCGCCCTGGCGGGCCTGCTGGTCACCATGGGCTACCTCGGCGACCGGATCGGCCGCAAGCGGCTGCTGCTGATCGGTACCGGCGCCTTCGGCCTGGCCTCCGCACTGACCGCCTACGCGGACAGCGCCGGGCAGCTGATCGCGGCCCGCGCCCTGCTGGGCGTCGCCGGCGCCACCATCATGCCGTCCACCCTCTCCCTGATCCGCAATGTCTTCACCGACGCCAGGGAGCGCACCACCGCCGTGGGCATCGCCTCCGGGGTCGCCGGCGCGGGGGTCGGCCTGGGCCCGGTGATCGGGGGAGCGCTGCTGGACCACTTCTGGTGGGGTTCGGTCTTCCTGATCAACCTGCCGGTGATGGCGGTGCTGCTGGTGGCCGGTCTGCTGGTGCTGCCCGAGTCCCGCAACCCCCGCCCCGGCCGGCTGGACCTGCCGAGTGTGCCGCTGTCGGTCCTCGGCGTCCTGGGCCTGGTGTACGCAGTGAAGGAGGCCGCCCGGGCCGGCGCGGGCCAGCCGCGGGTGGCGGTGGCCGCCGTGGCCGGACTGGTCGCGCTGGTGGTCTTCGTACGGCGGCAGCGGCGCCTCGACGACCCGCTGATCGACATCCGGCTGCTGGGCAGCCGGGCCTTCTCCGGTTCGGTGGGCGCCAATCTGGTCGCGATGTTCGCCCTGGTCGCGCAGTCGCTGATCTTCGCCCAGTACTTCCAGCAGGTGCTCGGCTGGTCGCCGCTGGTCGCCGGACTGGCCGGGCTTCCCGGGGCGGTCGCCGCGATGGCGGGCGGCGGGCTGGCCGGGCCGCTGATCGCGGTCCTGGGGCGGGCCAGGGTGGTCGCCCTCGGGATGGCGGTGGCCGCCTGCGGCTTCGTTCTCTACACCCTCACCGGCACCGTCGCGCACTACCCGCTGATGGTGCTGGCCATGCTGCCGGTCGGGCTTGGCATGGGCTTCACCTTCGCGGTCACCACCGACACCATGCTGGCGGCGGTGCCCAGGGAGCGGGCCGGCGCCGCCTCGGCGATCTCCGAGACCGGCAATGAACTCGGCGGCGCCCTGGGCATGGCGGTGCTGGGCAGCATCCTCGGCAGTGTCTACCGGGGCGGTCTGCGGCTGCCGGACGGGCTGACCGGTGCGAACACCGCTGCCGCCCGCGACTCCCTGGGCGGCGCCCTGCAGGTCGCCGCGGGGGCGCCGGCCGGGCTCGCCGGGCGGATCACGGACGCGGCACGGCATGCCTTCGTCGGAGGGATGCACACCGCGGCGCTCTGCAGCGCGGTGCTGGCCGCGGTCGTCGCGGTGGCGGCGCTGTTCGCCCTGCGCGGGGTGCCGGCCGACATCCCGGAGCAGCTGGAGCCCGCCGACGAGGCCCCCGCCGCCGATGCGGTCGCGGTCCGGTGACCGGCGGGCGGCGGCCCGCGCCCCGGGGTACTTTGGCGCACATACCGACCCCTCCCGGCGAGGTGACAAGGCGATGATCCGCAGGCATGTGGTGGTCTCCGGCGAGGTGCAGGGTGTCTTCTTCCGCGACACCTGCCGCCGGACGGCAGCCGAGCACGGGGTCTCCGGCTGGGTGCGCAACCGCGCCGACGGCAGCGTGGAGGCGGTCTTCGAGGGGGAGCCCGATGCGGTGGGGCGGGTGGTCGACTGGACCCGCCAGGGGCCGCCCGCCGCCCGGGTCGAGAAGGCCGAGGTCGTCGAGGAGGACCCGGAGGGCCTGACCGGCTTCGCCGTGCTCCCCTCGGGCTGAGCTACTTCAGCAGCCGCGACAGCCGCCGGTCCGCCAGCACCCGGCCCTGGGTCTGGCAGGTGGGGCAGTACTGAAGCGACGACTCCGCGAAGACCACCTGACGCACCGTGTCGCCGCACACAGGGCAGGGCTCCCCGGCCCGGCCGTGCACCCTCAGGCCCGCCTTCTTCTCCGCCTTGAGCTCCCCGGCCGCCAGCCCGCGAGCCCGTTCCAGGGCCTCGCCCAGCACCGAGCGCAGCGCCCCGTACAGCCGGTCCAGCTGCTCCTCGTCCAGCGAGGAGGCCAGTGCGTACGGGGAGAGGCGGGCGGTGTGCAGCACCTCGTCGGAGTAGGCGTTGCCCACCCCGGCGAGCAGCGACTGGTCGGTGAGCAGCCCCTTGAGGCGGACCCGGTGACCGGCGGCGACCGCGGCCAGGCCGGCCCGGGAGAAGGAGCCGTCCAGCGGGTCGGGGCCGAGCCGGGCGATGCCGGGGACCTCGGCGGGGTCCCGTACGACATGGGCGGCCAGCCGCTTGGTGGTGCCCTGCTCGGTCACCTGCCAGCCGGAGCCGTCGTCCAGCAGCAGCTGGAGGGCGAGCGGGCCGCGGCCGGGCCTGGGCGGAGCGGCGGGGAGGCTGTCGCGGTGGCGGATCCAGCCGGCCCGCGCCAGATGCAGGACCAGGTGCAGACCGGCTGCGTCCAGGTCCAGGAACTTGCCGTGCCGGGTGACCGAGGTGACGGTGCGGCCGTGCAGGGCCGAAGGCGGCGGGTCGAAGGTCTTCAGCGCCTGGAAGGCCGGCACATCCAGCCGGGCCACGGTACGGCCGGCCGTGCGCCCGTCGAGATGGTCGGCCAGCGCCTGCACCTCGGGAGACTCCGGCATGCCTCCCATGATGCACCGGGCGCGGGTCCGCCGCCGGGGTGGTGCGGCCGACGAGGGCGGCGCACCCTGGATGGAGGGGCAGTGCTCGGAGGTGATTGCCGTGCAGGCACAGACAAACACGCTCATCGGATGGCACGTGGAGATGGAGTTCAGCGAGAGGGACGCCCGCACCAGGGCGGCGGCCCTGCTGCGGCTGCCGGACGGGACGGAGATCAGGGCACACGGGCACGCGAACCGTCACCCCGACGACCCGGAGCAGCAGCGGGTGGGCGAAGAGGTGGCCGCGGCGCGGGCGTTCGACGACCTGGCCCGGCAGCTGCTCTCCAAGGCCGGCGGGGAGATCGAGGAGGTCACGCATCTGCGGGCCTATCTGGCCATGTGAGACCGCCGCCGGCGGTCCCCGGCCGGGTGAGACCGGGGCCGGGAGGCCGGGTGTGGCCGGGGTCCGGAGGCCGGGGGCAACGGCGGTCCCCAAGGCCGGGTGAGGCCGGCGGTCCCGCGATGCGCCAGGGTGGACCGGGCCGGGGTGCCCCTCAGAAGCGCCAGTATGATGATGTGACTCAGGTCACAGGGAAAGTCGTCAGGGGCATGTAACCCGGGGTGCGGCGGGCTGCGTAGAGGGGGCAAGTCACCAGCCCACGCCCCTGGAGCCTGTCTTGATGCGCGCCAACCGCACCCCGAAGCACATTGCCGCCCTGGCGATCGTCGGTGCCGCAGCCCTCAGCCTCACCGCCTGCAAGTCCGGTACCCCCGCCGCCGCGGACCTGCCCACCCCGACCGGTGCGGTCACGGCCCTGCCGACCCCCGCGGTCAGCGCGCCCACCGCGCTGCCCGGCCTGCCCGGCAAGGGCGGCGCCAAGGTCCCCGCCTCCGTGCTGCCCAGCAGCATCGGCAAGGTCGGCGGAACCGTGGGCGGGGTCGCCGGATCCACCGTCGACAAGGTCAAGGGCGTCGCGGGCGCCGCCGCCGGCTCGGTCGGCGCGGCCTGCGCCGTCCGTGACCTCAAGGGCTCCCTGGACGTGCCGTCGGCCGCCACGGCTCAATGTCGGCGACCTGCCCGCCGGAGTGGTCGCCACCGTGGTGAAGCTGGTCAACACCACCACCCACTCCTGTGTCCTCAACGGCTGGGCCGGCCTCACCCCCGTCGCCGTGGGCAGCCCGCTGGCCGGAGTGAAGCAGACCAAGATCGGTCACCAGGGCGACACCGTCACCGTCGCCGCCGGCGGCACCGCCTACATCGCCGCCGGCTTCACCACCAGCGCCGCCTGCCCGTCCCTGGACAGCGTCAATGTGATCATCCCCGGCCAGTCCGGCGTGCTGCAGATCCCGGTGGCCACCACCACCGGCGCCGCCAAGCCGCTGCGCATCTGCCCCGGCCTGCTGCGCACCACCCCCGTCAGCTCCGACCCCAAGCAGCTCCTCAAGCTCATCGGCTGACACGCACAGACCTTCCCGGCGGGCGCCTCCCGGTCGGGAAGTGCGACCCGCGGTCCGGACCCCGAGGCTCCACCCCCCGGCTCCCCGGCCCGGACCGCAGGTCGATGTTCCGCCCGCCCGCCCCGGCTCCACCCCCCAAGGCCGGGGCCGGGCGGGCGGAACACGGCCCACGGGGGAGGGCCGGGGCTGGAGGGCGGGGGACCGGGTCACCCCCGGCCCCTGTACCGCCGGGCCGTACTCCGCGGCCCGGCAGCGAGCAGGAGCAACACGACGTGGCGGATAGAGTGCGGCACCACAGCCGCCTCGCACGAGGCGGCGACCGCCCCGAGCGCCGGACCCCGAGCGCGCCGGGGCGCTGCGGTGTGCCGGTCGCCCGGAGGAGGCCGCACCCACCGGAGCAAGGAGCGGGGACGCTTGGCGCCTGACGAGTTCGACGCCTTCTACAACCGGAGCTGGTCACGTCTCGTCGGCCAGCTCTACGCCATGACCGGAAACCTGGCCGACGCGCAGGACGCCGTCCAGGAGGCCTTCATCCGTGCCTGGGACAAGCGCGAGGAACTCTCCGCCTCGCACGCCCCCGAGGCCTGGGTGCGCACCGTCGCCTGGAGGCTTGCGGTCAGCCGCTGGCGCCGGGCCCGCAGCGCGCTGCTCGCCCACTTCCGGCACGGCGGCCCGGGGGACGCCCCGAGCCCGGGGCCCGAGCACGCCGCCCTGGTGGCGGCGCTGCGGAAGATCCCCGAGGAGCAGCGCCGTGCGGTGGTGCTCCACTACCTCTGCGACCTGCCGGTCGCAGAGGTCGCCGCGGAGACCGGTGCGCCGGTCGGCACCGTCAAGGTGCGGCTCTCCCGAGCCCGCGCGACCCTCGCCCGACACCTGTCCGACGACCTCCTGGGAATCTCCGCGCGATGAACGGTTGGGATCAGCAGTTCCAGGACGCCCTTCGCGGGCTCGCCGAGTCCGCGGAGCAGGCGGCCGCGCCGCCGCTGCCGCCCGCGCAGCTGCGTCGCCACACCGAGCGGCGGCACCGCAGACGGATCGTGCTGATCCCGTCCGCGGCCTTGGCCGGCCTGTTGGTCGGCGGCACCGCGTACGGCATGGCGGGCGGCTTCCACCGCGAAGGTGCGCCGCCGCCCGCACCCGTGGTCACCCGGTCGGCGACCGCCGCGCCGCCGACTGCGGAACCGGCGCCGACCGGGGACCCCGTTCCCACGGCCGTGCCGTCGCACCCCGTCACCGTCGGCCCCTCCCCGGCCGGCAGTCCCACCCGCAGGGCTCCTGTCAGCGGACTGCCCACGACGCGGCCGTCCACCGCTGGGCCGGGGCTGCCGCTGCCGACGGCGCTCATCGTCTGCCCGGCGGCGGGGGCGCATGAGTTCCTGGTGCGGGCGAAGGGCCTGACCCTCAAGGATCCGCTGAAGGGGCTGGCCGCCGCGGTGGAGGCGGTGCCCGTCTCCTGCGTCGCGGACCCGTCGGCGCCGGACGGCGGACGGCTGGCGCCCTCCGGGCCCGTCAGGACCCTGACCCTCGCCCCGGGGGCCGTTCTCACCACCACCGCTCCCATCAGCAGCGGCCGTGCCCCGGTGTCCGCCTCGCCCGCCCAGCTCGCTGCGGGGCTCGTCCGGTATCCGGACCAGCTCTTCGGTGTCCGGCTGGACAGTGAGGGCCGGGTGGCCCGGCTGGACCAGGTCTACGCCCCCTGATCCCGCGCCCCGACCCCGCGCCGGCCCGGGTCGGGGCGGGGATCAGGGCGCGGCTCCCTCCCGACGGGCCCGGGCCCGGGGCGGGAGGGAGGCCGGTGGCGGCGGGGAGCCGACCGGGGCGGTGGGGCCGGCTGTCACTCGACGACGAGCTGCACCGGGATGTTGCCGCGCGTGGCGTTGGAGTACGGGCAGACCTGGTGCGCCTCGGCCACCAGCTGCTCGCCGGTCTCGCCGTGCAGCGCCTCCGGCAGCTCCACCCGCAGCACCACGGCGAGAGCGAAGCCCTCTCCGGCCTTGCCGATGGAGACCTCGGCGGTCACCGAGGCCTCGCTGGTGTCGATCTTCGCCTGCCGGCCGACCAGGCCCAGCGCGCTGGCGAAGCAGGCCGCGTACCCGGCGGCGAAGAGCTGCTCGGGGTTGGTGCCCTGCCCGTTGCCGCCCAGCGCCGGAGGCAGGGCGAGGGTGAGGTCGAGCTGCCCGTCGGAGCTCACGGCCCTCCCCTCGCGACCGTTGGCGGTGGCGGCGGCGGTGTAGAGCGCGTCCATGGGGACCATCCCTTTCGTCTGCGGGTCATGTGCTGACCGCTTGCAAGGACAACTCAAGCACACGATTAAGTTGCGCACAACTGAAATGGGTGCAATCGATGGGTATCCTGAGTCCATGAGGACCACCACCGAGGAAGCCCTGCGGCTCGACAACCAGGTGTGCTTCGCTCTGCACGCGGCCAACCGCGCCTTCGGCAGCGTTTACCGGGTCCTCCTGAAGGACACCGGGCTCACCTACCCCCAGTACCTGGTGATGCTGGTGCTGTGGGAGCACGGCGAGACCACCGTCAAGGGCCTGGGCGAGGCCCTGCGGCTGGACTCCGGCACCCTCTCCCCGCTGCTGAAGCGACTGGAGGCGTCCGGGATGGTGGAGCGCCGCCGCAGCCCGCAGGACGAGCGCTCCGTCTCCGTCAGTCTCACCCCGGCCGGAGAGGAACTGCGCCACCGTGCCTGCGAGGTGCCGGTGCGGATCGCCGCCTCCACCGGGCTCAGCCTGGACGAGATCACCCTGCTGCGGACCCGGCTGAACGACCTCACCCGCCAGCTGGACGCCGCCGTGGAGGCCGTCGGCGGGACGGCCGAGGCGCGGTAGCGGCGGACACACGGCCGGGGGCCGCTCCGATCGGAGCGGCCCCCGGCCGTGTGCGTCCGCGGATCAGAGGGATCCGGGATCCCGTCCCGGATCCCGGATCCGGCGGATCAGAGCAGTTCGAGCACGGTGGCGTTGGCCATGCCGCCGCCCTCGCACATGGTCTGCAGTCCGTAGCGGATGCCGTTGTCCCGCATGTGGTGCACCAGCGTGGTCATCAGCCGGGCACCGGAGCCGCCCAGCGGGTGGCCCAGGGCGATGGCCCCGCCGTTGGGGTTGAGCAGCGCCGGGTCGGCGCCGGTCTCCTTCAGCCAGGCCAGGGCCACCGATGCGAACGCCTCGTTGACCTCGAAGGCCCCGATGTCGCCCAGCGAAAGCCCGGACCGCTTGAGCACCTTGGCGGTGGCCGGGATCGGGCCCTTGAGCATGGTGATCGGGTCGGTACCGACCACCGTGGCGGTGTGCACCCGGGCGATCGGCGTCCATCCGTGCCGGGCGGCGATCTCGCTGGTGGTGACCAGCAGCGCCGCGGAGCCGTCGGAGATCTGCGAGGCATTGCCGGCCGAGATCACCCCGTCCGCCTTGAACGGCGTCTTCAGCGCCGCCAGCTGCTCCAGGGTGGAGCCGCGCCGCACCCCCTCGTCGGTGGTGAACAGCCGCTCCGTGCCGTCCTCGCCGGTCACCGGCACCGGGGCCAGCTGGCCGAGGAACCGGCCCTCGTCGATCGCGCGGGCCGCCTTGGCGTGGGAGTCCAGCGCAAAGTCGTCCACCTCGGTACGGCCCAGGCCGTACTCGGCGGCGATCATCTCCGCCCCGACGCCCTGGTTGAACTCGAAGCCGCCGTAGCGGGCGCGGGCCAGCGGGCCGTAGGGCTCGCCGAAGGCGCCGCCGCCCCAGGAGGAGCCCATCGGCACCCGGGTCATCGACTCCACACCGCCGGCCACCGCGATGTCGTACTGACCGGAGACCACCCCGGCGGCGGCCTGGTGCACGGCCTGCTGGGAGGAGCCGCACTGCCGGTCCACGGTGACGCCCGGCACCTCCTCCGGCCAGCCGGCCGCCAGCACCGAGTAGCGGGCGATGCATGCGGTCTGCTCGCCGACCTGCGAGACGCAGCCCCAGACGACGTCGTCCACCAGGGCCGGGTCCAGACCGGTGCGCTCGGCCAGTGACCTGAGCACATGGGCGGACAGGTCGGCCGGATGCACGCCGGCCAGACCGCCGCGGCGGCGGCCGACAGGGGTGCGTACGGCGTCGACGATCACTGCGTCACGCATGGGACTGCTCTCCTCGGTTCGACGGATGGCGGGCGGCCGGACGGGCCGGGGGTCTCACAGGCCGAGAGACTTGGCGATGACGGTCTTCATGACCTCGCTGGTGCCGCCGTAGATGCGGGTGACCCGGGCATCGGTGTACAGCCGGGCGATCGGGTACTCCAGGATGTAGCCGTACCCACCGTGCAGCTGGAGGCACTTGTCGATCACCCGGGCGGACACCTCGGTGCAGAAGAGCTTCAGCTTGGCCGCGTCGGCCGGGGTCAGCCGGCCGGTCTCGTGCAGCTCCAGGGCGCGGTCCACCATCGACTCGGCGGCCTCCACCTCGGCGGCGCACTCGGCGAGGACGAACTTGGTGTTCTGGAACTCCGCGACGCTGCGGCCGAAGACCTTGCGGTCCTTGACGTAGCCGACGGCGAAGCCGATTGCCGCGGCGGCGGAGGCGTAGCCGCCGACCGCGATGGCCAGACGCTCCTGGACCAGGTTGTGGGTCAGGTAGGAGAACGCCTTCCCCTCCTCGCCCAGCAGGTTCTCCACGGGGACCTGGACGTCGGTGAAGGAGAGCTCGGCGGTGTCCGAGGTGCGCAGGCCGATCTTCTCCAGCTTGCGGCCCACCGTGTAGCCGGCGGAGGAGGTGTCCACGCAGAGGATGGTGAGGCCGGCCCTGCGGTCCTCCGGGGTGGCGGGGGAGGTGCGGCAGACCACCAGCATCAGATCGGCCTGGACACCGCCGGTGATGAAGGTCTTGGCGCCGTTGAGGACATAGTGGCTGCCGTCCGCCGAGAGCTCGGCCCGGGTGGCTATACCGGCCAGGTCGGAGCCGGTGCCGGGCTCCGTCATGGCGATGGCGGTCATGATGTCGCCGGAGACGAAGCCGGGGAGCCAGCGCTTCTTCTGCTCCTCGCTGGCGTACTCCAGGATGTAGGGGAGCACCAGGCCGGTGTGCACACCCGCGCTGCCGAAGGACACCCCGGCCCGCAGGGTCTCCTCGGTGACCACGGCCTGGTACTTGAAGCCGCCCATGCCGGCGCCGCCGTACTCCTCGGGGACCTCGATGCCGAAGACGCCCAGCTCGCCGAGCTTGCGGTAGAAGTCGCGCGGCGCGTGCCCCGCCTGCTCCCACTCTCCGTAGACCGGCACGACCTCCTTGGCGATGAAGTCGCGGACGGTCGCCCGGAAAGCCTCGTGGTCCTCGGTGTAAACGGTGCGGCGCACGACGGGATCCTCTCTGATGGTCGAACGCTTGTTAAGTTAAACGGCCGGGCGAAGGCTGTCCAGGGGTGAATTCGGGCGTGGGATCGCTAGACTGCTGAACGATTGATCAGTCGACGACTCCGGGACGTGCACATGGACACCATGCGACCGCCGGGCCACCAGGCCCTGTTGGAGGCCGCCCGCCAGGAGTTCGCCGAGCGTGGCTACGGCTCCACGTCGATCCGCGAGATCGCCCAGCGGGCCGGCATCAGCCTCTCCGCGCTGTACCACTACTACGGCGGCAAGCAGGAGCTGCTCCACGCGATCCTGGACGAGGGCATGGACCGCTACCGGCGGGACTGCGACGCCGCCCTCGCACAGGCCGGCGGCGACCCCGCCGAGCGCCTGGAGGCGCTGGTCGAGGCCACCGTCAGGTTCCGGGCCGGGCAGCGCGACCGCAGCAGCATCGAGCTGACGGAGCACCGCAGCCTCAACGAGGAGCAGCGGGCCCACTTCCGTCGCCGCCAGGCTGCCGCCACCCGGATGTTCCAGGACGTGGTGGCGGACGGTCTGGACCAGGGGATCTTCCTCACCCCGTACCCCGAGGACTCCCGCCGCGCGATCCTGGCCATGTGCAACGCCATCGCCCAGTGGTACCGCCCGGAGGGCGGGCTCACCGTGGGCGATCTGGTCGAGCGGTATGTCTCCCTGGCGCTGACCCTGGTCGAGTACCGCCCGCGCCGCCCCCGCCCCTGACCGCTGCCGCAGGGCGGTCTGGGTAGGCTCGGCTTGTGACGGAGCCAGCGGAGAAGCACGCCTTCGAGTACGGCATCGACGGGCCCAAGACCATCATGGCGGGGGTCGACGGTTCCGAGTCCGCATGGCGTGCGGCCGCCTACGCCGCGGGTCTCGCCCGGCGGCAGGGGGCCCTGCTGGTGCTGGTGTATGTGCAGCCGGTGCTGACCGCGGGCGCGCCGGCGGTCGGCGGCACGCTGCTGGAGGCCGGGCAGCAGGTGGCCGAGGAACTGCTGCAGTACATCCGGGACGCCGTGAAGCGCTTCGGGAACAACGACCGCTTCCGCTGGGAGTTCCACACCTTCCCCGGGGATCCCTACACCGGGCTGGTGACCACCGCCGACCGGCTGAAGGTGGACGCGGTGGTGGTGGGTGCCTCCGAGCAGGCCGGGCACCGCATCATCGGCTCGGTGGCGGTGCGGCTGGTCAAGGCCGGTCGCTGGCCGGTCACCGTGGTTCCCTGAGCGCGGGCGCGGCAGGGCGGCGCGGACGGAAGCGTGTCCGACCAGGGGCGGATCCGGTGCCGTTGGGCCGTCCGCCTCCGGGCCTACGAGGCCCGGCCCGGCGGCAGGTAGGCTCGGTCCGATCACCATCGCCGCATGAGGAGCTCGCGATCCATGAGCCTGCGCCTGAGCACCATCAGCCGTGAGGAGCACCTGGCCTACATCGAGGGCCTGCCCTCCGCCAGTCATATGCAGGTGCCGGCGTGGGGCGGGGTGAAGGCCGAGTGGCGCCCGGAGTCCATCGGCTGGTTCGACGAGCAGGACCGGCTGGTCGGCGTGGGCCTGGTGCTCTACCGCCAGCTGCCCAAGCTCAAGCGCTTCCTGGCCTACATGCCCGAGGGCCCGGTGATCAACTGGTTCGACCCTGATCTGGAGCGCTGGCTGCAGCCGATGCTGGCGCACCTGAAGGGGCAGGGTGCCTTCTCGGTGAAGATGGGTCCGCCTGTGGTGATCCGCCGCTGGCACGCGGAGACCATCAAGCAGGCCATCGCGGGCAAGACCGCCAAGCGGCTGCGGGATGTGGAGGCCAGCGCTTACGAGCCGCGTGCCTTCGAGGTGGTGGACCGGCTGCGGCGGATGGGCTGGCTGCAGAACGAGGACGAGGACGGCGGCGGCTTCTCCGCAGGCCAGCCCCGCTATGTCTTCCAGGTCCCGATGGCCGGCCGCGCCATGGACGATGTCCTGCGGGGCATGAACCAGCAGTGGCGCCGCAACATCAAGAAGAGCGAGAAGGCCGGCGTCCAGGTCCACCTGGGCCGCTTCGAGGATCTGGCGATCTTCCACGAGCTCTACAAGGAGACCGGCGAGCGCGACCACTTCATCCCGCGCCCGCTGTCGTACTTCCAGGGCATGTGGAAGGCGCTCAACTCCGAGACCCCCGACAGCATGCGGCTCTACCTGGCCTCCCACGAGGGCGAGGTGCTGGCGGCCACCACCATGCTCCGCACCGGCAGCCACGTCTGGTACTCCTACGGGGCGTCCACGGTGCGCAAGCGCGAGGTGCAGTCGAGCAATGCGGTGCAGTGGCAGATGATGCGCGATGCGCACGCCATGGGGGCCCATGTCTATGACCTCCGGGGCATCAGTGACACTCTCGATGAGGACAACCACCTGTTCGGCCTGATCCGCTTCAAGGTGGGAACCGGGGGACAGGCCGCCGAGTACCTGGGCGAGTGGGACTTCCCGCTCAGCAAGGTGTTGCAGAAGGCCTTCGACATGTATATGACGAGTCGAGCAGTCGCCCGCTGACGACCGGCCGTCCCACGACACGTCACCACCGCAGGAAGGCACACCCGGATGGCGCTCTCGCTCTATGTGGAAACCGCCCGCTGGCGCGCCCACCAGCAGTCCGTGCTGGAGGCGTTCCCCGGCCTCGTGCCGGTGGCCAAGGGCAACGGCTACGGCTTCGGCAACCGGCGGCTCGCCGAGGAGGCCACCATGCTGGGCGCGCCCATGCTGGCGGTCGGCACCGCCTATGAGGCGGCCGAGGCCGTCGAGTACTTCGGCGGTGATGTGCTGGTCCTCACCCCGTACCGGATCGGCGAGGACCCGGTACCGCTGCCGCGCCGTGTGATCCGCACCGTCGGCAGCGTCAGCGGTGTGCGGGTGCTGGTCGGCTGCCGGGTCGTGGTGGAGTGCATGACCAGCATGCGCCGCCACGGGATCAACGAGCCCGACGTCCCCAAGCTGGTCACGGCGCTGGACGACGTGCGGCTGGAGGGCTTCGCCCTGCACCTGCCGCTCGACCGCCCCGACGGCTACGACCCGGTGCAGGAGTGCGCCGACTGGGTCGACCGGCTGACCGCCGCCGGCCTGCCCATCCCTGCGGTGTACGTCAGCCACCTCTCCGCCGACGAGATCGGGCGGCTGCGCGGGATGTACCCCGGGCTGGCCTTCCGCCCGCGCATCGGCACCAGGCTCTGGCTCGGTGACCACGACGCGCTGGACTGCCGCGGCACCGTGCTGGACGTCACCCCGGTGGCCAAGGGCGACCGCTACGGCTACCGGCAGCTGAAGGCCCCGGTCGACGGGCATCTGGTGGTGGTGGCGGGCGGCACCGCGCACGGCGTCGGCCTGGAGGCGCCCAAGTACATGCACGGCGTCACCCCGCGGGCCAAGAACCTCGCCCGGGCGGGTCTGGCCACGGTGAACCGTACGCCCTCCCCCTTCACCTGGAACGGCCGCAAGGCGGCCTTCGCCGAGCCGCCTCACATGCAGGTCAGCATTCTCTTCGTGCCCGGCGAGACGGCTCCGCCCACCGTCGGCGAGGAACTGCGGGCCACCCTGCGGCACACCACCACCCACTTCGACCGGACCGTCGACCGCTGACCCGGGCCGGCAGCCGGCCCCGGGGCGGAATCGCGGGACCCGGTCCGTGGTTCCGCAGAGACCGGCCCGTGCCACCCAGCGGCGGGCCCAGATCCCGCAGGGGGAGCCGTGCTGCTTGCCGAGGCCCGCGCAGAGGTGGTCCGCCATGCCCGGCGGCTGCGCGCCGACGGGCTGGTGGTGGGTACCGCGGGGAACCTCTCGGCCCGGGAGGGAGAGCTGCTTGCGGTGACCCCCAGCGGGGTGGACTACGACGAACTCACCCCGGAGCTGATCGGCGTCCACCGCATGGACGGCAGTGCCGTGGAGGCGGTGCTCCCGCCCAGTAGCGAGCTGCCCTTCCACCTTGCCGCCTACCGTGCCACCGGCGCCGCGGCGGTGGTCCACACCCACTCCGTGGCAGCTACCGCCGCGGCCTGCCTGGACGGGCTCTCCCAGCTGCCGCCCGTGCACTACTACACGGTGTTGTTCGGCGGTCCGGTGCGGATCGCCCCCTATGCCACCTACGGCAGCCCGGAGCTTGCCGCCGGGGTGGGGGAGGCGCTCGCCGGAGGGCACCGCGGCTGCCTGCTGGCCAACCACGGTGCGGTGACCGTCGGCGGCGGTCTCGCCCAGGCCTATGGGCTGGCCCAGCAGCTGGAGTGGCTGTGCGACGTCTATCTGCGCACCCGGGCGGCGGGGCTGCCCCGAACGCTGGACGCGCAGCAGCTGGAGCAGGCCGCGGCCAAGCTTGCCGACTACGGTCGCGGCCGATCGCAGCAGCCCGGCTGAGGTGCGAAAGCCGGGCCGAGGGTAGGCGCATCCTGCGGGACGCCCAAGGCGCACCCCCCGTGCACAACTGGACACGGTGAGTCCGAATTGGCCATGAAAACGGGCAGCATACTGCATCGCAGGAAGAATCCAGGCCCGTTGGGAATGATGTCCGGATTCTGCCCGTTGAATTGTTACGTCAGTGCGGGGCCGGGAGGTGCCCGCGCCGACACGCGAAGGCAAGCAGGCACCAGTAGCAAGGGAGCACGCATGGCCACCCGTGCCGTCGTTCGCGACAAGGCCGACCGGGCCCGCACCGCCCGCCCGGCCAGCAATGAGGCCGACCGCGACCTTGTCGGCATGTACCTCGACGAGATCGCCCGTACACCGCTGCTCGACGCCGCCCAGGAGGTCGAGCTGTCCCTGCGGATCGAGGCGGGTGTGTACGCCGAGCACCTGCTGGAGGAGAGGGGTCTGCCAGAGAGCACCTCGGAGAGCGAGCTGCGGGCGGTTGCCGATGACGGCGAGCGCGCCAAGGACGTCTTCATCCGCTCCAACCTGCGGCTGGTCGTCGCAGTGGCGCGCCGCTACCCGCGCAGCGGACTCCCGCTGCTGGACCTCATCCAGGAGGGCAACGCCGGCCTGGTGAGGGCGGTCGAGAAGTTCGACTACGCCAAGGGCTACAAGTTCTCCACCTATGCCACCTGGTGGATCCGCCAGGCAATCACGCGTTCCATCGCCGACCAGTCCCGCACCATCCGGCTGCCCGTCCACCTGGTGGAGGAGCTCGGCAGGATCCGCCGGGTGCAGCGGGAGAAGTCCAAGGAGCTGGGCCGCGAGGCCGATCCCGCGGAGGTGGCGGCCGAGCTGGGCTCCACCGAGGAGCGGGTCAAGGACGTGCTGGACTGGGCAAGGGACCCGGTCAGCCTGAACATGTCGGTCGACGACGAGGGAGAGACCCAGTTCGGAGACCTGGTCGAGGACACCGCCGCTGTCTCGCCGGAGGATGCGGTCCTGGTGATGCTGCGCCGTGAGGAGCTGGACGACCTCATCGGCCGGCTCGACGACCGCACCGCATCCATCATCCGCTCCCGGTACGGCATGGAGGACGGCCGTGAACGCACCCTCACCGAGGTGGGCAAGCAGCACGGGCTCACCCGTGAGCGTATCCGGCAGATCGAGAAGCACGCCCTCGCCGAGCTCAAGCGCATGGCGCATCACTCGGGCTTCGAGGCAGCCTGACCCTTCATCCGTGAGCCCCGGTGCGAGCCCCCTGCACCGGGGCTTCGCGCTGCCCGGCGCCGGACAGCGCCTACGCTGGAGGTCATGAGCGGCGACCACGGCGACCGTCCCGACCGGGGCGACGAGCAGAAGCAGCAGGCGGACGGGGAGAAGCGCACGCACCAGGCGGGACAGAACGCCGAGGGCCTGCGTCCGGGCCGCGGCGGCGCTCCCTCCCCAAGGGGCTGGTCTTCGATGATCCACTGGACCGCCAGACGTCGGACGACACCGACGCCGGCTGGGGCGAGACGCCCTCCGGCGGGTCCGGTGGCCGCGATCTGGACTGGTACCTCAGCCAGCGGCCCCCGCACCACGGTGGCTGACGACCGCTGCCGCGCCCTCACCGGACCACCGCCCCGCCCTGCGCCCCCCGGGGCCCAGGCGTGTCATGAGCGCCGGCGTCGGCCGAGGACGCGCAGTGCGGCATCCCCGCAGCGGGGGCGGCCCCGGGCGGCGGCCCGGCGGCCAGCGCCGCCGCGGTGGCCAGCAGCCCGGCGGTCAGCGGCCCAGGGCCGCGCCGCAGGACCTGCCGCAGCCGGTGGCGGCCGCCGCACCCGGCCCTGATCGAGGGGAAGGACGGCACCGCCCGGCCCGGTGGCACCTCGGACGGAGGGGTCGGCACCGGCACAGCGGGTCGGGTGCCGGTGCGCAGCGGGCGGGCGGGGAAGGCGTCAAAGACGGCGGTCATGGCCGGTACACCACCTGGGGCCTGGGAAGCGGGTCGGGCAGTCCAAGGACTGCCCCGCCACCATGGAGCCCCCGCCCGGCGCTCGGAAGCCCAGCCCCTCATCCTGTGGACAACCCGAGGCTGTGGATAAGTCCCTTCACCCCTGAGGGGGAGTTCCACGGCGCCACGATGACACGGCCGCCATGACGCGCCCACGATGACCTGACGGCGATGACCTGATGGCGGTCACCCGCCCACGACGACCCGGCCGCCATCACCCGCCCACGACGACCCGGCCGCCATCACCCGGCGGCGATGACCCGGCCGCCAAGACGCCGGGATCGCCGCGACGGCCCGTCAGAGGTCCAGGCCGGTCTCCAGCCCGTCCAGCGCATGCGAGCAGATACAGTCCCGCGCCACCGGCAGGGCCTTCACCACATCGAAGAGCACGGTGCGCAGCCGGTCCACGTTCTGCGCGAAGACGGAGAGCACCTCCTCGTGGGTGACCCCCTCGCCGGTCTCCACTCCCGCGTCCAGATCGGTGACCAGGGCCAGCGAGGTGTAGCAGAGGCCCAGCTCACGGGCGAGCACGGCTTCGGGGTGGCCGGTCATGCCGATCACCGACCAGCCCTGTGCGGAGTACCACCGGGATTCGGCCCGGGTGGAGAAGCGCGGCCCCTCGACCACCACCAGGGTGCCGCCGTCCACCGCCTCCCAGTTGGAGGCGCGGGCCGCCGACAGCGCCACCGCGCGCCCGTCGGGGCAGTAGGGGTCGGCGCAGGAGACATGCACCACCTTGGGGGTGCGCCCGTCCTGCCGGGGCAGGCCGTCGTAGAAGGTCTGCACCCGGCCCGTGGTGCGGTCCACCAGCTGGTCGGGGACGACCAGGGTGCCGGGCCCGTACTCGGGCCGCAGCCCGCCGACCGCGCAGGGCCCGAGGATCCGGCCGGCGCCCAGCGAGCGCAGCGCCCACAGGTTGGCGCGGTAGTTGATGCGGTGCGGCGGGAGATGGTGGCCGCGTCCGTGACGCGGCAGGAACGCCACCCGCCGCCCGGCGAGCTCACCGACGAACACCGAGTCGCTCGGCATGCCGTAGGGCGTGTCGACGGTCACCTCGGTGACGTCGTCCAGGAAGGCGTAGAAGCCGGAGCCGCCGAGGACCCCGATCTCCACGGGGTCGAGGCCGGTTGTGGGGGTGCTGCTGGTGTCCGCCATGGGCGGCAGCCTATCCGGACACGCCGAGGGCCCCGCGCGGCCCTGGGAAGGGCCTGGCACGGGGCCGCTGCGAAGCGTCGGTGCGGGCGGGACGGACGGCTGGGCCGCCCGCCGGGATGCCCGTCAGGCAGCGGGGCTGCTGCTCGCGGAGGAGGTGCTCGACGAGCTGCTGCCGCCCGATGCGGCGGCGGGCTTGGACGACGAGTCGCCGCCCGACGACGAGGACGTCGACGAGGACGCCCCGGTGGACGGGGCCGCGGCGGCGGTCTTTGAACCCACCGAGTTGCTCGAGGACGAGCGGCTGTCGGTGCGGTAGAAGCCGGAGCCCTTGAAAACCACACCCACGGCCGAGAAGACCTTGCGCAGTCGGCCCTGGCACTGGGGGCATTCGGTCAGCGCGTCGTCGGTGAACTTCTGCACCGCCTCCAGGCCGCTGCCGCACTCGGTGCACTGGTACTGGTACGTCGGCACTTGCTTCCTCCTGGCACTCTTACCTGATGAGTGCTAACGACCCTCAATGATGCGGCATTCCCGGCGATCAGTCCAGCGCCGCAGGTGTGAGCTGCGTCGACCTGGTACGAACCGTCTCTCCGCCACCCGCCGCCGCGATCCCCCCGGCAGGCCGTGCCACCAGCAGACCGCGCAGCCACAGCAGCACCAGGAACGCCGCCCCGGTGCCCGCCACCGGAACCAGGAAACCCGCCCAGGCGCCCGCCGAGTCGGCGAGCTCGCCCGCCGCTGTGGAGCCGACAGCCAGACCCAGCCCGATGGCGCCGGTGAGCCAGGTGAACGCCTCTGTCTTGGCACCGGCCGGCACCAGCGACTCCACCAGGGTGTAGCCGGTGATCAGGGTCGGGGCGACGGCCAGCCCGCAGACCAGGCCGCCGGCCGCCAGCGTCCCCAGACCGGGCAGCGCCCAGAGCGTGGAGCATCCCAGCACCAGCAGCAGATAGGCGGCCAGCATCCGCTGCTGCGGCGAGCGCTTCCAGCGCACCGCCCCGTACAGGGCCCCGGCCAGCATGCTGCCGCAGGCGAAGACGCCGTACACCGTGCCGCTCATCCCCGGCCGGCCGGCCTGCTCGGCGAAGGCGGTCATCGACACCTGCACGGCGCCGAAGACCGAGCCCACCCCCAGGAAGGCGAAGGCCAGCAGCCGCACCCCTGGCACCCTGAGTGCCGAGGACTGCCGACTGCCCGCTGCCGGGCGCGGGTGCCGTACGGGGGCGCTGCGCCGCTGCGCCGCGAAGGCCAGCCCGCCGACCGCGGTCAGCGCGGCCTCCGCGACCAGTCCGGCGGCCGGGGCGACGGCGGTGCAGAGGGCGGTGGCGATCACCGGGCCGATCACAAAGGTGAACTCGTCCGTCACCGACTCGAAGGCGAAGGCCGTGCCCAGCAGCGGACGCCCCTCCAGCCGCACCACCCAGCGGGCGCGCACCATCGCGCCGATCTGCGGCACCGTCGCGCCCGCCGCGGCTGCCGCGGCGAACAGCGCCCACACGGGTGCCCGCCCGAGTGCCAGCGCGACCAGCGCGGCCACCGAGGCGGCGTGCAGCAGCACCCCGGGCACCAGGACCGCCGCCTGCCCGCGGCGGTCCGCCAGCCGGCCCGTCTGCGGTCCGACCAGGGCCTGGGCGACGGCGGACACCGCGGCCACGGTGCCGGCGGTGCCGTAGGAGCCGTGGGTGTGGTGGACCAGCAGCACCACGCCCAGGCTGAGCATGGCGTAGGGCAGCCGGGCCGCGAAGGCGGGGACGAGGAACGTCCAGGCGCCGGGGGTGCGCAGCAGCGGGCCGTAGCCCGTTCCCTCGACCGTTCGGCGAACCGTCACGGTCGGTCCTTCCTGCTGCCTGGTAGCACGCCTGAGGGCATGAAAAAACCCCGGGCGCACCGAGAGCCGTCCTCGGGTGCGTCGACCGGGGTAGATACCTGGCCCGCCGTGGGGCCACGGCCGCCGAGCGGTCGCGCCGGCTCTGCATCAGGCAGATGTTGCAGAGTCCAGTCGTGTGGATGATCCCGGACATGGTACCGGCACCGCCCCGTGAGGAGCGGGGACAGCGGGCAGCGCGGCCACGAAGGCGGCGGCGCGGCGGGTGATCCCGGACCAGTCGCCCGCCGCCACGGCGTCCGGCGGCAGTACGTCGGTGCCGGCGCAGACGGCGAGCGCGCCCTGGGCCAGGAAGTCCCCGGCGTTGCCCGCGTTCACGCCGCCGGAGGCGACCAGGGGGACCCCGGGGTAGGGGCCGGCGAGGTCGCGCAGATAGCGGGGTCCGAAGGCCCGCGCGGGGAAGATCTTGACCGCGGTCGCGCCCAGGTCCACGGCCTGGGCGACCTCGGTCGGGGTCAGCGCTCCCAGCACCGAGGGCGCCCCTGCCCGCTGTGCGGCCGCGGCGACCGCGGGGCGGCAGCCGGGGGTGACCACGAACCCCGCCCCGGCGTCGAGTACGGCCGCCGCCTGCCCGGCGGTCAGCACCGTCCCCGCGCCGATCCGGCAGCCCGGCCCGTCCGCTCCCGCGGCACGCAGCAGGGCCGGCAGCCCGGGGGTGGTGCAGGTGAACTCCACCCAGTGGATGCCCCCGGCGGCCAGCGCGGCGCAGAGCGCCGCCGGATCCGGTACCGAGGGGGCCCGGACGACCGCGATCACCCGGTCGGCGGCCAGGCCGGCGAGCTCTGCGGGTCCGGCGGCGGCCGGTGCGGCCGCGGGTGCGGACCCGGCGGACGGCGCGGACCCGGCTGACGGTACGGACGGTGCGGTCGGTCGTGCGGTCACCGGGGTTCGGTCCCTTCGTCGGTGCGGCGCAGGGTGCGCCCGGGCAGGGCGCCGGTGGGGCGCCCGTCGTCGACCACTGCGGCGCCGCCCACCAGCACCTGCCGGATCCCGGCGGCACGCTGCCGGGGCTGGTCGAAGGTGGCGGTGTCGGCGACCGTGTCCGGGTCGAAGAGGACCAGGTCGGCGGCGTAGCCGGGGCGTACCAGGCCGCGGCGGAGCAGCCGCAGCCGGCGGGCGGGCCGCCCGGTCATCCGGGCCACCGCCCCCTCCAGGGTGAGGACGCCCAACTCCCGTGCGTAGTGGCCGAGATAGCGCGGGAAGGTGCCCCAGGCCCGGGGGTGGGGCCGGTCTCCGACCAGCAGGCCGTCGCTGCCTGCGGTGTGCGCGCGGTGCCGCATCACCGCCCGGACGTTCTCCTCATGGCCGACGTGCTGAAGGATCGTGGTGCCCAGCCGGTCGGTCAGCAGCAGCTCCAGGAAGACCGCGGTGCCGTCCTTGCCCTGCCGGCGGGCGAGCTCGGCGACGGTGGTGCCCACCGTCCCGGCCAGCGCCGGGTTCTGGACCCCGGAGACCTGGATGGTGGCCCAGTCGGTGACCACCCCGTGGCAGCCGTCGCTGCCGGAGACCTCCATGGCGTACCGGATCCGCTCGCGCGCCGCCGGGTCGCGCAGCCGGGCCAGGGTGGCATCCGGGCCGCCCTCGCCCGCCCAGCTGGGCAGCAGCGCGGCCAGGGTGGTGGAACCGGGCAGGTAGGGATAGCTGTCCAGGGTCAGGTCGACGCCCTCGGCGAGCGCTGCGTCCAGCAGCGCCAGCAGCTCGTCCGCGCGGTCGGCGTTGACCTCGAAGTTCATGGTGGTGTGGGCGAGATGGAGGGCGCAGCCGGAGCGGCGGGCGACCTCGACCATCTCGGCGTACCCCTCCAGCGCGCCTGCGCCGTAGGACCGCTGGTGGGGGCAGTGGTAGCCGCCGTGGGCCGCCACCACCTCGCAGAGTGCCACCAGCTCCTCCGTCCCGGCGTACATCCCCGGGGTGTAGCTCAGCCCGCTGGACATGCCGAGGGCCCCCTCCCGCAGGCCGTCGGCGACCAGCTGCCGCATCCGGTCCAGCTCGGCGGGGGTCGCCGGACGGTCGTCCCAGCCCATGGCGAGCATCCGCACCGAGCCGTGCGGCACCAGGTAGCAGGCGTTGACGGCGATCCCGGAGCGGTCCAGCCGGTCCAGATAGCCGCCGACGGTGCGCCAGTCCCAGTCGAAGCCCTCGGGGTCGCCGTTCCAGCCGGCGATCTGGCGGCGTACGGCGGGCAGGGTGCGGTCGTCCACGGGCGCGTAGGACAGGCCGTCCTGGCCCAGCACCTCGCAGGTGACGCCCTGGGTCACCTTGGCCTCGTGGCCGGGCTCGACCAGCAGCCGCAGGTCGGAGTGGGCGTGCATGTCGATGAAGCCCGGGGCCAGCACCAGCCCGTCGGCGTCCACGACACGGGCGCCGTCGCCCCGGCCGGGCGGGGTGACGGCGGTGATGTCGGACCCGGTCACCGTGACGTCGGCGAGGCGGCGGGGCGCACCGCTGCCGTCGATCAGGGTGGCACCCCGGAAGACCGTGCCGGCCTGCATCAGAAGAACGTCCTGACCAGGTCGACCACCCGCGGCCGGGGGCTGTCGGCCGAGTCCAGCACCGGGATGAGCGACCACTTGTCGAAGGCCGTGCAGGGATGCGAGAGGCCCAGCCGCAGCACCTCGCCGACCTCCACCGCGGCGTCCCGCAGAAATGCGTGCTGGTCGTTGACCGCGGTGATGCGACCTGCCGTCAGCGGCCCGCGGCCGCGGGCCAGCTGCGGCTGCGGCAGGCCGTCGTCGTACGGGAAGTCGCGCTTGCCGCCGTCCAGCAGCGCCAGCCCGGGCTCCGGCCGGGAGACGACCCTGGCCCAGCCGTGCATGGCCGAGCGGAAGGGGCGCGGGCCCGCTCCCCGGGCCAGCGGGGAGATGGAGTGGTAGAAGCCGTCGTCGTGCACCAGGTAGGCGCCGGACCGCAGCGCCACCCGGGTGTTCCCGTGGTCCGCGGACAGCGGGCCCAGCACCTGGGCGACGAGGTCGAAGTAGGCGCTGCCGCCGGCGGTGACCAGCTCCTCCTCGGCGTCGTCCAGCAGTCCGGCGGAGCGCAGCCGGCGGTGCAGCTCCGCCAGGTCGTGCAGATAGCGCTCCACGGCGGCGAGTGCCCCGTCGCCTGCGTCGTGCGCCAGGGCGCCCTCGTAGCCGCTCACCCCGGTGAGCCGCAGGGTCGGTGCCCGGTCCACGGCCTGGGCGACCGCCATCGCCTGGTCCAGATCGCGGCAGCCGGTGCGGCCGCCCGCTGCGCCCAGCTCCACGCAGACGTCGACCGGACGCTCGGCGCCCGCGCTGCGCAGTGCGGCGTCCATCAGGGCGACGGACCGCTCGCTGTCCACCCAGGAGGCAAAGCGGAAGTCCGGGTCACCGTCCAGTTCGGCGGCCAGCCAGGCCAGCCCGGCGGGGTCCAGCAGAGTGTTGGCGAGGTGGATCCGGCGCAGGCCGAAGGCCCGGCCGACGCGCAGCTGGGGGAGGTTGGCGAGGGTGATGCCCCAGCAGCCGGCGGCCAGCTGCTGCTGCCAGAGCGCGGGCGCCATGGTGGTCTTGCCGTGCGGGGCGAGGTCCACTCCGGCTGTGGCACACCATGCGGCCATGGTCGCCAGATTGTGGCTCAGCGCGGCGGCGTCCAGGGTCAGCAGGGGGGTGCCCAGGTCGTCCAGTGCGGGGCCGGACGCCAGGTAGTCGGCGACGGTGCTGCCGTACGCGGCGGCGGGCACCGCCTTGAAGCGCCAGTCCAGCCGTTCCTGGGCCAGCCCGGCCACCCGGGGGCTGTCGATCCCCTCCGCCACCACAAGCTCACCTCTCGCTTTACCTGCGAAGTTGCAATATATGCAACCACTGTTGCGTCATCTGTCTGCCGGGATCTAACCTCAGGGACCGGCGACGGTCAACGGGCCGCGCAGCAGTGCCCGCCGACCCGAGGGGAGCAGCGCCCGTGGAGGACCGCACACTGCAGAGCGCCCCGGCCGCGGTGTGCGTGGGCGAGTCGATGGCCGTCCTGGTCGCCGACCGGCCGGGCCCGCTGGAGCAGGTTCCCGTCTTCCACCGCACCGTGGGAGGCGCCGAGTCCAATGTCGCCGCCGCGCTCGCGGCACTCGGCACACCCGCCGCCTGGATCGGCGCCGTGGGCGCCGACGGGCTGGGCCGCCACCTCACGGCCGAGATCGCCGCGCGGGGCGTGGACACCTCGGCCGTCACCGTCGACCCGCTCCGCCCCACCGGCCTCTACCTCAAGGAGATCGGCGGCAGCAGCGCCGACCCGAACGACCCGGGACCCGGCCGCAGCCGGCCGCACTACTACCGCAGCGGTTCCGCAGCCTCCGCCCTCGGCCCCGGACTGCTGCACGGCCCGGCCGCCGCCCGGCTGCTGGACGCCGCACCGCTGATCCACCTCAGCGGCATCACCGCCGCCCTCTCCGACAGCTGCCTGGCACTGGTCCGCGCACTGCTGGGACTGCGCCGCCCGGGACGGACCGTCAGCTTCGACCTCAACTGGCGCCCCGGGCTCTGGCGCGACCGCGACCCGGCGGTACTGCCGGCACTGCTGAACGCCGCCGACGTGGTCCTGCTGGGAGCCGACGAGGCCGCCGCCGCCCTCGGCACCGGCGACCCGGCGGCGCTGCGCCGCCTGCTGCCGGACCCCCGCACCCTGGTGGTCAAGGACGCCGAGCACACCGCCACCGCCGTCGCCCGCGACGGCACCGCGGTCACCCAGCCGGCGCTGGGGGTGGACGTGGTGGAGGCCACCGGCGCCGGCGACGCCTTCGCCGCCGGCTATCTGGCGGGACTGCTGAAGGAGCTGGACCAGCGCAGCAGGCTGCGTCTCGGCCACCTCTGCGCCGCCACCGCGCTCACCGTCCACGGTGACCACGGCACGCCGCCGCCTGCGGCCGTACGCGACGCGCTGCTCGCCGCCACCGACGCCGACTGGGCCGCCACCCGCGTCACCCCGGCCGGCCTCACCTCGCCGGCGGTCCCCGGATGACCCCCGTGCCCCGCGCCTCGCTGCCGCAGCGGGCTCCCTGTCGCCGGGCCGGGCGCCGGGCGGCAGGATGGCCGCCGATGAGACCGAACTCCTTCACCCCCGCGGATCCCGCCGGAGGCCCCCGATGAGTCAGACCGTGGAGCGCGCCATGCGGCTGCTGCGCGAGCTGGGCGAGGGCGATCGCACCCTGGACGAACTGGCCGCGGTCCTGGGGGTGCACAAGACCACGGCGCTGCGCCTGCTGCGCCCGATGGAGGACGAGCGGGTGGTGCAGCGGGACGCCTCGCACCGCTACCGCCTGGGCCCGCAGCTGTTCGCGCTGGCCGGCCTGGCGCTGGAGCGGCGCGGCGTACGGGCGGTCGCCGCGCCCCGCCTGGCGGAGCTGAACGCGGAGACCGGGCAGACGTCCATCTGGCCGCCTACGAGGGCGGCGAGGTGGTCTACATCGACAAGTACGACTCCCGGCACCCGGTGCGGATGTACTCCCGGATCGGCCTGCGTGCACCGCTGCACTGCGCCGCCGTCTCCAAGGTGCTGCTGGCGGACCTGCCGGAGGGCGAGCGGCGGCGGGTGGCGGCCGGGATCGACTATGTGCCGTTCACCGCCAACACCCTGACCACGCCCAAGGCCCTGCTGGCGGAGCTGGCCGAGGTGCGCAGCAGGGGGTGGGCCGCGGACCGGGCCGAGCACGAGTCGTTCCTCAACTGCATCGCCGCCCCCGTCCGGGACGCCACGGGCCGGGTGGTCGCGGCGGTGTCCATCTCGGTGCCCGACCTGGTGCTGCCGTACGACCGGGTGCGGGAGCTGCTGCCCCGGCTGCGTGCCACCGCCGACGCCGTCTCCGCCGACTGCGGGCTGGCGCCGTCCCGTACCCACGACCCCGAACACCCCGCGAGGAGAGAGCAGCAATGAACGAGAAGACCGAGATCCGCACCACCGGTGCCCCCGCCCCGGCCTGGGTGTTCTCCCAGGGGGTCCGCAAGGGTCCGCTGCTGCAGGTGTCCGGTCAGGGCCCGCAGGATCCGGAGACCGGGGCGTATCTGCACCCGGGCGACGTCCGGGCGCAGACCCGGCGCACGCTGGAGAACGTCCGGGCGGTGCTGGAGGCGGGCGGGGCGTCTGTGGAGGACGTGTTGATGTTCCGGGTCTACCTGACCAGGCGGGAGGACTTCGGCCCGATGAACGAGGTGTACGGGGAGTTCATCGCCGAGCATGTGACGTCGGGTGTGCAGCCCTGCCGCACCACGGTCTTCGTGGAGCTGCCGCACGAGGCGATGCTGGTGGAGATCGACGCCCAGGCCGTGGTGGACTGACGAGCCGTCAGTCCTGCGTGCCGAGCCAGTCGGCCAGCTTGCCGCCGCGGTCCACGGCGCGCAGCCGGCGCTCGGACGCGTCGCGGACCTGGTCGGTGGAGACCACCAGCAGCTCGTCCCCGGGTGCCAGCACGGTCGCGCGGTCGGGGACGAAGCTGTGGCCCTCGCGGACGACCAGGGTGACCGCGGCACCGGTCGGCAGGCGCAGTTCGCTGATCTCCACGCCGACCATCCGGGAACCGGGGCGGAGCGCCACCGAGAGCAGATGGCCGTGGAGCTTCTCCAGGGGCGCGGACTCGATGCCCAGATCCTCACCCACGGCCAGCTCGGAGAGCCTGAGGCGTCGGGCCACCCAGGGCAGCGTCGGGCCCTGCAGCAGGGTGAAGCCCGCGACCAGCAGAAAGACCACATTGAACACCTGGCGGGCGCCGGGCACCCCCGCCGTCAGCGGGATGGTGGCCAGCACGATCGGCACCGCCCCGCGCAGCCCGGCCCAGCTGAGCAGTGCCTTCTCGCGCCAGGTGTAGCCGAACGGGGCGATGCTCAGCACCACGGACAGCGGCCGGGCGACAAAGACCAGCACCAGACCGGCGACGATGGCCGGCAGCACCGCGTCGCGCATGGTGTGCGGGGTGGCGAGCAGCCCCAGCAGTACGAACATGCCGATCTGGGCGACCCAGGCCAGCCCGTCGGCGAAGCCCCGTACGGCAGGGCCGTGCGGCAGCCGGGCGTTGCCGAGGATCACCGCCGCGATGTAGACGGCGAGGAAGCCGGAGCCGTGCAGCAGGGCGGCGCCCGCGTAGGCGAGCACCACCAGGGCCAGCACCGCGATGGGGTACAGGCCGGAGGCGGGCAGGGCGACCCGCCGCAGCCCCTGTGCGCCGAGCCAGCCCACCGCCAGCCCGGCCACCGCGCCGATGGCCAGCTCGGCCAGGATGCTGCCGAGTATTAGGTACCAGGACTCCAGCGGCTCGGTGGTGGCGAACGCGACCACCAGGATCACCACCGGGGCGTCGTTGAAGCCGGACTCCGCCTCCAGCAGTCCGGTGACCCGCCTGGGCAGTGGCACCCGGCGCAGCACCGAGAAGACCGCCGCCGCGTCGGTGGAGGAGACCACCGCGCCGATCAGCAGCGCGAGGTGCCAGTCGACCCCGACCAGCCAGTGGGCACCCGCCGCCGTCACAAAGACGCTCACCCCGACGCCGAGGGTGGCGAGCACGCTCGCGGCCGGGAGGCTGGGCCGTATGTCCTGCCACCTGGTGCCGAGACCGCCCTCCGCCAGGATCACCACCAGCGCGGCATAACCCAGGACCTGGGTCAGCGCGGCACCGTCGAACTGGATCCCGAGGCCGTCCTGCCCTATGGCGACGCCGATGCCGAGATACAGCAGCAGGCTGGGCAGGCCGGTGCGGGTGGCGAGCCGGACGGCCGCCATTGCGACGATCATGATGGCCGAGAAGACCAGCAGCAGGAGGTTGAGGCGGTCGACAGTCACGCAGTGGCACCCCGCTGGGAAGAGGATCCTTATACAGCCTAAGAGTTTACCTTCTCTTGGTACTGCGGGGAACGGCCGCCCGGGCCCGGTAATCTCTCTGACCCCGCGTGCCTACCGGTTCCCCCGACCGACCTAGGGTGGGGCCCAGGCCGGCGCACCCGGACGGTACGCCGAAGAGGACCTCTGCCAAGGACACCGATGCCCCGCTCGAAGAAGTTCCGGCGCGCCCGCCTGATCGTGATCGTGCTGGCCGTGCTGCTCGTCGCCGGTGCCACCACCGGCGGTTGGTTCGGCGTGCGGACCGTCCGCGCCTCGTACCCGCAGGTGACCGGCAGTGTGCCGGTGGCCGGCCTGTCCGGTCCGGTCGATGTGCTCCGCGACGCCAACGGCATCCCGCAGCTCTACGCGGACACCCCCGAGGACCTCTTCCGCGCCCAGGGCTACGTCCATGCCCAGGACCGCTTCTGGGAGATGGACGTCCGGCGCCACATCACCGCGGGCCGGCTGTCGGAGATGTTCGGCAAGAGCCAGGTGGAGACCGACTCCTTCCTGCGCACCATGGGCTGGGCCCGGGTGGCGCAGCAGGAGTACGACACCCAGCTCTCCGCGACCACCAAGAAGTACCTCCAGGCCTACGCGGACGGCGTGAACGCCTGGCTCAAGGAGCACCCCGGCGGGGCGTCCGCATCCCTGGAGTACACCCTCCTCGGCGCGGTCAACAGCGGATACACGCCGGAGAAGTGGACCCCGGTCGACTCGGTGGCCTGGCTCAAGGCGATGGCCTGGGACCTCAGCGGCAACATGCAGGACGAGATCGACCGCTCCCTGCTGAGCGAGGACTTCACCGCGCAGCAGGTCAAGCAGATGTACCCGGACTACCCGTACGACCGCAACGGCACCATCCTGAAGACCGGCACCGTCGCAGCCAACGGCCAGTACCAGCCGGCCGACGCGGCGCCGCTCGGCGGCACCACCGGTGGCACCGGCACCGCCCAGGCCCGCGCCCAGGTCGCCGGGCTGCTGAAGTCGCTCTCCGGCACCGTGGACTCGGTGCCCCAGCTGCTCGGCCCGGCCGGCCAGGGCATCGGTTCCAACTCCTGGGTGGTCTCCGGCTCCCGGACCACCACCGGCAAGCCGCTGATGGCCAACGACCCGCACCTGGGCCCCGGGATGCCGTCCATCTGGTACCAGATGGGCCTGCACTGCCGCACCGTCGACGCGTCCTGCCCCTTCGACACGGCCGGCTACACCTTCTCCGGAATGCCCGGCGTGGTCATCGGGCACAACGGGAAGATCTCCTGGGGCTTCACCAACCTCGGCCCGGACGTCACCGACCTCTACCTGGAGAAGATCACCGGGACCGGCACCTACCTCTACGACGGCCGTGACGTGCCCTTCACGGTGCGCAAGGAGACCATCAAGGTCGCCGGCGGCAAGGACGTCGAGATCACCGTCCGGGAGACCAACAACGGCCCGCTGATCTCCGACCAGAGCCAGGACGACCAGCAGGTCGGCAAGTACGCCCCGGTCGGCGACGCCGCCCCGGACCGCGGGGTCACCGGCTACGGCGTCGCCCTGAAGTGGACCGCGCTGACCCCCAACAGGACCATGGACGCGGTCTTCGAGCTCGACCGGGCGACCAACTTCACCGCGTTCCGCCAGGCCGCCAGGGACTTCGCCGTCCCCGCGCAGAACCTGATCTATGCCGACACCGACGGCCACATCGGCTACCAGGCACCCGGCGCGATCCCGATCCGCAACAAGGCCGACGACGGCACCTACCCGGCCCCGGGCTGGGACTCGGCGTACACCTGGAAGAAGGACGCGGCCGGGCACGACCTGTACATCCCCTTCAGGTCGCTGCCCTGGACCGAGGACCCCGCCGACGGCTACATCGTCACCGCCAACCAGGCCGTCGTCGACCAGAGCTACCCCTACCTGCTCACCAAGGACTGGGAGTACGGCACCCGCGCCAAGCAGATCACCGACCTGCTCGGCAGCAAGCTGAAGAACGGAGCCAAGATCTCCCCGGACGACATGCAGGGCATCCAGCTGGACAACACCAGCGTCATGGCCAAGTCGCTGGTCCCCTACCTGCTGAAGATCGGCGTCAAGGACAGCTATGTCCGCGACGCCCAGGACCTGCTGAAGGACTGGAACTACCACCAGGACTCGGGCTCGGCCGCCGCCGCCTACTACAACGGCGTCTGGCGCAACCTGCTGCTGCGGGCCTTCGGTGACAAGTTCCCCGCCGACCTGCGGGCCGAGGGCGACTGCCAGCTGGTCGAGCAGAAGACCGACGACACCCTTCCGGACGACGCGGTGGGCGGCAAGCCCAAGCTGGTCCAGGAGTGCGGCACCCGCGAGCCCTCCCAGGCGCAGCCCGACGGCGGCGACCGCTGGATGGAGGTCGTCCGCCAGATGCTGCAGAGCCCGAACAGCTCCTGGTGGGACTACACCGACGCCTACGGCCGGGTCCACCACGGGCGCGACGCGCTGCTGCTGCAGGCCATGACCGACGCCCGCCAGGAGCTGACCTCCAAGCTCAGCAAGGACATCTCCACCTGGAGCTGGGGCCGGCTGCACACGCTGACCCTCAAGGAGCAGACGATGGGCAGCGACGACTCCTCCATCGCCTCCGGGGTGGTCCACAAGCTGCTCAACCGGGGTCCGTACCAGCTCTCCGGCGGCTCCGCCGCGGTGGACGCCGCCGGGTGGAACGCGGCAGCCGGATACGAGGTCGACTGGATCCCCTCGATGCGGATGGTCGTCGACCTCAGCAACTTCGACGCCTCACGGTGGATCAACGTCGGCGGCGCCTCCGGCCACGCCTACCATCCCAACTACAACGACCAGACCCAGCTGTGGGCGGACGGCGAACTGCTGCCGTGGGCCTTCTCCGCCGATGCGGTGAAGAAGACCCTCAAGGACCACCTGGTCCTCACCCGCGGCTGACCTTCACCCCTCCGGGGGGTGAATCGGCACTGAGCCCAGCCCGGGCCGTCCCGGGCTGGGCTCAGTCGAAGGTGCGGACGCCCGACGGGGTCACCGCGGCGCCGACCGCACGGTCGTGCGGCTCCGCCGGCACGGCGTCCAGCAGCTCACCGTCGTACAGCAGCGTCACCAGCCGCGCTCCCGACCCGGCCGCGGCCAGCCGGGCCAGCACCCGGTCGTAGCTGCCGCCGCCGCGCCCCAGACGCAGCCCCCGCCGGTCCACGGCCAGCCCCGGCAGCAGCACCACAGCGGCCCCGCAGACCGCCTCCCGGCCCAGCCGGGGCCCGGTCGGCTCCAGCAGGCCGCGGCCGGCCGGTGCGAGGCTCTCCGGGCCGTCGTAGACCGCCCAGTCCAGGTCGTTGTCGGGCAGCAGCACCGGCAGCAGCACCCGCACCCCCCGGGAGCGCAGCGCCTCCAGCAGCACCCGGGTGCCCGGCTCCGAGCCCACCGAGACATAGGCGGCGACCGTCGCGGGGGCGCCGGGCACCAGCAGCTCCAGGGCCCGTCCGGCCAGCAGCCGGGCCGCCGTACGGCGCTCCTCGGGCGGCAGGGCGCGCCGGTGCGCCAGCAGGCGTGACCTCAGGGCGGTCTTCTCGTTGTCCATGGATGGTCCGGTGTTCCTCGCGGTCGTGGGCGGTCGTGGGCGGTCGCGCGGTCGTGTACGGGAGCCAGTCTGCACAGGAGGGCGGCGGTATGAGCGGCGAGGTGCTGGTCCAGGCCCTGGCGCTGCTCAGTCTGGCCGCCTGCGCCGCCGCCGGGGTCCTGGCGGCGGCGGTGCTGCGCCTGCGGCGCAGCCAGCAGGTGGCCGTGGAGCGGGCGGCCGAGCTGCAGCGCCGGGTGCTGCGGCTGGAGAAGGCCCGCTCGGTCCTGGAGCGCACCGCCGTCACCGACCCTCAGACCGGGGTCTGGAACTACCGCCATCTCCAGCTGACCCTGGACCGCGAGGTCGCCCGCCATCTGCGTGGGGGCCGGCCGATGGCGGTGCTGCTGCTGGAGGTCGGCGGCTTCGAGGCGATCAAGGCCGCACACGGCCGCCCGCGCGGCCACACGGCGCTCCGCGACCTGGCCCAGCGGCTGGCGGTGGAGATCCGCCGCTCGGACACCCTGGGCCGCTACGGCGGCGAGGAGTTCCTGGTGCTGCTGCCGGACACCGGCCCCGAGGGAGCGGCCCAGGTGGCGGAGCGGCTCTGCTGGACGGTGCGACGGCACCGGCTGCCGCTCCCGGAGGGCACCAGCGGCCGCCCGGCCGCCGACGGGGCGGGCAACGGCCTCACCGCGACAGTCGGGATCGCCGTGCTGCCTGTCGACGGCAACCATGCGGCCACGCTGCTGCGAGCGGCCGACCGGGCGCTGGGGGAGGCCCGGCAGGCAGCTGCCGACCGGAGTGCCACGGCGGACGCGCTCACTCTCATGATGGATTCAGACCGCACTCAGCTGGGAGTTTCCGCACCTCAGTAGAGTCTCCGGTATGACCAACGCCCGTCCTCACATCACCAAGGCCGTGGTGCCCGCCGCCGGCCTGGGTACCCGCTTCCTCCCCGCGACCAAGGCAACGCCCAAGGAGATGCTGCCGGTTGTTGACAAGCCGGCCATCCAGTACGTGGTGGAGGAGGCCGCAGCCGCAGGCCTCTCCGATGTGCTCATGATCACAGGCCGTAACAAGCGCGCGCTCGAGGACCACTTCGACCGCAACTACGAGCTCGAGGAGCAGCTCACCCGCAAGGGCGACGAGGCCAAGCTGGAGCGGGTCCGTGAGTCCAGTGCCCTCGCCACCATGCACTACGTCCGCCAGGGAGACCCCAAGGGCCTCGGCCACGCCGTCCTCTGCGCTGAGCAGCACGTGGCGGGCCAGCCGTTCGCGGTCCTGCTCGGAGACGACCTGATCGACCCCCGGGACCCGCTGCTCTCCCGCATGATCGAGGTCCAGCAGACCCTCGGCGGCTCGGTGGTCGCCCTGATCGAGGTCGACCCGGAGCAGATCCACCTCTACGGCTGCGCGGCGGTCGAGCCGATAGCCTGGGAGGGCACCGACGGGGCCGGCGAGGTGGTCCGGATCACCGACCTGGTGGAGAAGCCCGACAGCGGCGACGCGCCCTCGAACTACGCGGTGATCGGCCGCTATGTGCTCGACCCGGCGGTCTTCGACGTCCTGCACGACACCGCGCCCGGGCGGGGCGGTGAGATCCAGCTCACCGACGCCCTGCGCACCCTCGCGGGCCTGGGCTCCGCGGAGGGCGGTCCGGTGCACGGTGTGCTCTTCAAGGGCCGCCGTTACGACACGGGCGACCGCGCCGACTATCTCCGCGCTATCGTCCGGCTGGCGTGCGAGCGTGAGGATCTGGGCCCGGACTTCCGTACCTGGCTCCAGGACTTCGTGGACACGGAGCTGACGGCGTAGCGACGGCGGGAGTGGCGAGGCGATGACAGGGTCCACGGCAGGTTCAGGGCGGGGCGGTCCTTCGGACGGGGGATCCGCCGGCGACCGCACCGCCGGGCAGGCCCTGTCGTCGCCCGACGCCCGGATGCCGTCGTCCGAGGCCCGGGTGCCGTCGCCCGACGCCCGGATGTGGTCGGTGGACGAGCACCTCGCCGATGTGCTGGCCGCCGTCCGGCCGCTGGCCCCGGTCGAGCTGCCGCTGCTGGACGCCCAGGGGTGCCTGCTGGCCGAGGACATCGTGGCCACCGGCGATCTGCCGCCGTTCGACAACAGCTCCATGGACGGCTACGCGGTGCGTACCGCCGACACCGACGGCGCCACCGAGCGCTATCCCTCGGTGCTGGCCGTGGTCGGCGACATCGCCGCGGGCCCGGGTGAGCTGCCCAGGATCTCCTCCGGGCAGGCCGCCCGGATCATGACGGGCGCCCCGCTGCCCCCGGGCGCCGAGGGTGTGGCGCCGGTGGAGTGGACGGACGGCGGCAGCGGCCTGGCCGCGGCGGCCGACCGGATGGCCGCCCGCGCCTCCGCCGAGGTGCAGGTGTTCCGCCCGGTGGAGGCCGGTGCCCATATCCGCCGCCGCGGCAGCGATGTCGCCGCGGGGGACACCGTGCTCGCCGCGGGCTCGGTGCTGGGGCCCACCCGGATCGGTCTGCTGGCCGCCATCGGCCGCGCCACGGTGCGGGTCTGCCCGCAGCCCCGGGTCGCGGTGCTCTCCACGGGCAGCGAACTGGTGCCGCCCGGCGAGCCGGTGGGGCCCGGCCAGATCTCCGAGTCCAACAGCTATGCGCTGACCGCCGCCGCCCGTGAGGCCGGGGCGGTCGCCCACCGGATCGGCGCGGTCCCGGACGACCCGGACCGGCTGCGGGCGGTGCTGGAGGAGCAGCTGGGCCGCGTCGACCTCATCGTCACCAGCGGCGGGGTCAGCGTCGGGGCGTACGACGTGGTCAAGCAGGTGCTGGAGCAGTACGGCGAGGTGGACTTCCGGCGGCTGCGGATGCAGCCCGGGAAGCCGCAGGGGTTCGGCCGGATCGGCCCCGGCGCGGGGATTCCGCTGCTGGCGCTGCCGGGCAACCCGGTGAGCGCCTACATCTCCTTCGAGCTCTTCGTCCGGCCCGCGATCCGGGCCATGGCGGGCGCCGGACAGGTGCACCGGCCGATGGTGAGGGCGGTCTGTACGGCGTCGCTGCGCTCGCCCGCCGGACGCCGCCAGTTTCTGCGCGGCAGCTACCGGCCCCCGGCCCCCGGCCGCGGCGAGCCGGGCACGGTGGCCCCGGTCGGCGGTCCGGGATCGCATCTGGTGGGGCCGTTGGCCCAGGCCAACTGCCTGATCGTGGTGGGCGAGGAGACCACCGCGACCGACCCGGGTGCCCTGCTGCACGTGGTCCTGCTGGAGGAGCCCTCGCGTTGACCCGGGACCGGGCGGGTACGGTAGCGCCCGCACCCCGTACCGACGACCAGCCGACCGCGCGACTGGAGAGCACGTGACCGCGAACCCCACGGGCGGCCCCCCGGCCGACCGCCTCACCCATGTCGACGAGACGGGTGCGGCCCGTATGGTCGACGTCTCGGAGAAGGCCGCCACCGTGCGGACCGCCACGGCGTCCGGGCGGGTGCTGGTCTCTGCGCGTGTGGTGGAACTGCTGCGCGGCGAGGGGGTGCCCAAGGGTGACGCCCTGTCGGTGGCCCGGATTGCCGGGATCATGGGAGCCAAGCGGACGCCCGATCTGATCCCGCTCTGCCACCCGATCGCGGTCTCCGGGGTGGCGGTCGACCTGGCCGTCGCCGACGACGCGGTGGAGATCACCGCCACCGTGCGGACCGCCGACCGCACCGGTGTCGAGATGGAGGCGCTGACCGCGGTCGCGGTGGCCGGGCTCACCGTGGTCGACATGGTGAAGGCGGTCGACAAGGGCGCGGTGATCGACGCGGTCCGGGTCGAGCGCAAGACCGGGGGCAGGAGCGGCGACTGGCACCGGGACGGCGCACGGTGAACTCCTCCGCAGGGACCGCCGGGCGGGCCCTCGCCGTGACCGTCTCCAACCGTGCCTCTGCCGGTGTCTACCCCGACCGCGGCGGCCCGCTGCTGGCCGAGGGGCTGACCTCGATGGGGTTCACCGTCGACGGCCCCAGGGTCGTGCCCGACGGCGAACCGGTGGAGGCGGTCCTGCGGGAGGCCGTCGCGGCCGGGTACGACGTGGTGCTCACCACCGGCGGCACCGGGATCTCACCCACCGACCTCACCCCGGAGATGACCGCCCGGGTGATCGACCGTCCGGTGCCGGGGATCGCCGAGGCGATCCGGGCCCACGGGCGGGAGAAGGTGCCGACCTCGGTGCTCTCCCGAGGGCTGTCCGGCCTTGCCGGGCGCACCCTGATCGTCAATCTGCCGGGATCCACCGGCGGGGTGCGGGACGGCCTGGCCGTGCTCGGTCCGCTGCTCGCCCATGCGGTGGACCAGGTGCGCGGCGGCGACCACCCGGGCCCCGACGCGCCGTCCGACGGGCAGCACCGGAGCATCCACTGAACGGCGGCTGGCCGGTGACCCTGGCCGAGGGCGACGTCGGCCTGCGGCCGATAAGGGCGCGTGACCAGCGGGCCTGGCGGGAGGTCAGCGGCCGGAACCGGGACTGGCTGCGGCGCTGGGAGGCCACCGTGCCGCCGCCTCCGCCAGGACGGCTGGCGGGGCCCCGGCCGACCTTCCGCCAGATGGTGCGCTTTCTGCGGGCGGAGGCGTCGGCGGGCCGGATGCTGCCGTTCGTGGTCACCCACCGGGGTGCGCTGGTGGGGCAGTTGACGGTCGGCGGCATCACCTGGGGGTCGATGTGCTCGGCCAACATCGGGTACTGGATCGATGAGGCGGTGGCCGGCCGGGGCATCATGCCGACCGCGGTCGCACTCGCCACCGACCACTGCTTCGGTGTGCTGGGACTGCACCGTATCGAGATCTGCATCCGTCCCGAGAACCTGCCCAGCCGGCGGGTGGTGGAGAAACTGGGATTCCGTGAGGAAGGCCTCCGGACGCGGTATCTCCACATCGACGGGGACTGGCGCGACCACCTGGTCTATGTGCTCACCGCGGAGGAGGTGCCGGAGGGGATGCTGAGTCGCTGGCGGGCCCTCCGGCCGGGCCGTAACCGGTAATTGAATACCTGTTCGAAATTGGTCTCAATAGCGTATCGACAGGTCGCCATTCCGCCATACAGACGCACAAATTAGTCGGAGAATCAGCTTGATCGTGCGACACACCGCCAGTAATTGGCGACAGCTGCGGCCCGCCACCCCTACGGTGTGAGGCGTGAGCAGTAGTGGCCTCATCTACGCGGTGATCGTAGGGGCCTGGGCTGCCTATCTGGTGCCGATGTGGCTCCGCAGGCAGGACGAGCTCAATGAAGCGCGCCCGACGGAACGCTTCAGCACCGCCATCCGCCTGCTGTCGGGGCGGGCGGCGATGGAGCGTCGCATCGCCCGGTCCCTGGACGATCGGAACGACGAGACACCCGCCGGCGAGGCGGAAGGTTCCTTCAGTGTGTCCGCCGAGGTCGGGCGGCCCACCGAGGCCGTCGCCCCGGCAGTCACCCCCGAGCCCGGGCCCGCCCCGCAGGCCCGCCCCAGCCGTGCCGAGCTCGAGGCACGCGCCGGTGCCCGGCGCCGGGCCCGCCTGCTCGCCCGGCGCCGCCGGATGGTCACCCTGCTCTTTGTCGTCTTCACCGTCGGCGCGATCGTCGCCGGTGTCGGCGGACTGGCCTTCCTCTGGGTGCCGGCCGTCCCCGCGGTGCTGCTGTCGCTGTACATCGAGCGGCTGCGCCGCCAGGAGCGCCGCCGCTACGAGGTGAAGCTGGACCGCCGCCGCGCCGCGGAGGCGGCCCAGCGGCTGCATGAGCGAGAGCGGCAGCGCCATCGGCCCGAACTGCCCGCCGTGCAGTCCCAGACCGCCCAGCGCCCCCAGCCGCACCCCGCCCAGCCGCACCCCGGCGCGCGGCGCCCGGCAGTGGCGCCCCGCCCGGCCGCACCCCGGCCGGTGCGGCCCGCGGAGGCGCCGGAGGAGCCCCCGGCCGCCGATCCCACCGCCGAGCGCCAGGCCCTGGTGGAGGCCACCGACCACGAGGAGTGGGTGGACGGGCTGCGGGAGCGGTCCGCCGATCCGGACTCCTGGGAGCCGGTGCCGGTCCCGCTGCCGACCTATGTCACCGCTCCGGTCGCCCCCCGCAGCACCGGGAGCCTGGACCTGAACGCCCCCGACGCCTGGAGCGCCGGCCGTGCCACCACCCCGCCGACCGCCGACCGGCGCGGCTCCACCCCGCTGTTCGACCAGTACGCCGACCCCGAGCCTCCCGTCGCCGAGCACCCGCGCCCGCGCGCCGCAAACGAGTAACCCTGCCGGTCGTGGCCCCGGCGCCGCGCCCCGGGCGTGCATGGCCACCCCTCAGGGGATGCTAGAGTTCTTTCTCGTCGGGGCTGTGGCGCAGTCCGGTAGCGCACCTCGTTCGCATCGAGGGGGTCAGGGGTTCGAATCCCCTCAGCTCCACACCGACATGGGATCCCGTCCGATCATTGATCGGACGGGATCTCTGCGTTGGGGGTCGTCTTGACGGGGCGTGCGATCCATGGCCACGGTGGTTGTGGGGTGGATTGTCATGATTGACGCCTCCAGTAGGGAGTCGGGCGCATGACCTGGTTCAACATCCTGTACTACGTGATCATGATCCTGGGGTTCCTGGCCTGCCTGTACATGGCCATCGCCTCCCGTGATGCCCTGAAGGCCGCGCTCTGGGTGACGGCGTCCCCGATCGTCGCCCTGATGGCCCCGGTGGCCATTGTCTTCGCGGCCATCGTGGCCGTGCTGTGGCTGATCTTCGCGGGCGTCCCCAAGCTGTTCTCGGTCATCACCGCGCATCTGCCGCACAGCGCGCAGAACCTTCCGCTGGTGCCCGCCTGAGCCGTCCGAGCCCCGCCACGTCGGCAACGCCAGGTCCTGTCCGAGCGCCGTGCTTTACTTACGCTCTGTGACGGATCGGACACGGAAAGGGGGCTGGCGCCGTGCCGATGGGGGCTGCGCGCGCGCTCGCGGCGGCGCTCGCCGCTCTGCTCACTGCTGCGCTGCTGGCGCTCGCCGTACCGGGCTCGACCGTTGCCGCAGTCGGTGTCGCCGTGCCGAGCACGGTGGCCGCGCAGCCGGACGCCGGGACGGAGGAGGAGCCTCCCCAGCAGTCCCCCCGCACTGACCGGGCGGCCCCCTCGCGGCGTATCCAGGACGATCCGGATCCCGCGGGGGCGGCACGCGATGCGGCCCGGCCGCTGCCCCGGGCCCAGGCGCGGCCGGGGTCGGGCGCCGCGGCCCTGCCGGTGACGGCTGTGGTGCCGTGCGGGCCCGATCTGGCGCAGTTGCAGGTGCTCCGCTGCTGACGGTCGGCGGAGACGCAAGCCTGCCCTCCCACCCGATCCCGGCGGCAGCCGGGCGGTGGGGCCTGCCCCGGACCCCCGTCCACGCACCCGAGTGAGACCCGATGAACCCTCGAACCGCCCTTCGCCCTGCCCTGCTGCGGCAGGACTTCACCGCCTCGCTGGTGGTCTTCCTGGTGGCACTGCCGCTCTGTATCGGCATCGCCGTCGCCAGCGGTGTGCCCGCCGAGCTCGGCCTGGTCACCGGAATCGTCGGCGGCCTGGTCACCGGGATACTGCCGGGCAGCTCCCTCCAGGTGTCGGGCCCCGCCGCCGGGCTGACGGTGCTGGTCCACCAGGCCGTCACCCAGTACGGCGTCTCGGCGCTGGGAGCCGTGGTGCTGGCCGCCGGGCTGCTCCAGGTGCTCATGGGCGCGCTGCGGCTCGGCCGCTGGTTCCGGGCCATCTCGGTCTCGGTGGTGCAGGGCATGCTCGCCGGGATCGGGCTGGTGCTGGTGGCCGGCCAGCTCTACCCCATGACCGGTGAGCATGCGCCGGACGGCGGCCTGGCCGCACTGAGCGGGCTGCCGTCGCTGCTCATGGAGTCGCTCCGGTCCGCCGTCACCGGGACGCCCGCCGCGTCCGTCACCGAGCTGGTGGGCTGCGGCACCCTGCTGGTGCTGCTGGTATGGCGGCGGCTGCCCGCCCGGGTGCAGCTGGTTCCCGCCCCGCTGGCGGCGGTCGCACTGGCCACCGCGGTCACCGCGGCCGCGCGGCTGGATGTGGCGCGGCTGGACGTCCGGGGGCTCGCCGGGGCGGTGCAGCCGCCCGGGCTCACCGACCTGGGCAGGCTCACCGGAGCGGGGCTGCTCGGCACCGTGCTGGCCTTCGCCCTGATCGCCTCCGCCGAGAGCCTCTTCAGCGCCGCGGCGGTCGACCGCCTGCACAACGGGCCGCGCACCGACTTCGACCGGGAGCTGATGGCCCAGGGGGTGGGGAACACCGTCTGCGGGCTGCTCGGTGCGCTGCCGGTCACCGCGGTGATCGTACGGAGCGCCACCAATGTGGCCGCCGGTGCGCGGACCAGGCTCGCCCGAGTGCTGCACGGCTGCTGGCTGCTGCTGTTCGCCGCGCTGCTGCCCGAGGCCCTCGGGGTGATTCCGCTGGCCGCGCTGGCGGCGGTGCTGGTGTACGCCGGGGCGGGGCTGATCCCGGCCAGGGCGCTGCCGAAGCTGTGGCGGGCCCATCGGGGCGAGGCGGTGGTGCTGGTGGCGACCGCGGTGGCGATCGTGGTGACCAATCTGCTCGAGGGGGTGCTCTTCGGGTTGCTCCTGGCAGTGGTCAAGAGCGCCTGGGAGACCTCGCAGCTCCAGGTGGAGGTGGCCGACGGGCCGGAGGGCCCGATCCGGGTGGAGCTCACCGGCTGTGCCACCTTCCTGCGGCTGCCGAGGATGCTGGGCGCCCTGGAGGGCCTGCCGGGCGACCGTCCCGTCACCTTGGACCTCACCGGGCTGCGCTACCTGGACCATGCCTGCCGCACCGCGCTGGAGGACTGGGCGACCCGCAGGGGGGCGGAGCTGGTCGACCGGACGGGGGGAGCGGACGGCGTGGGCGGTGCGGAGCCGGTGCCGGCGGTGCGGTGAATGGCGGTGCGGTGAGCGGCGGTGCGGGGTGCCGGCGGCGGATCGTGGTGGACACGCTCGGTCCCCTGCCGGCGGCGACGGTCGTGGCGGTGTCGGTCACGGGCCGGGAGACGGGCCGGGAGCCGTCACCCTGGGGCTCCCGCTGCTGACACCGGGACGACCGCAGCGGCCGCCGCCCCGATGCGTGCTGCTTCCAGCGTGCAGAGCGCGCGGTGGCCGCCCGCCCGCAAACGAGACCGTTCCATGTGCTCCCGGTGGGGCGGGCACACGGAACGGTGCCGGTGCGTTGCGGTCCCCGGTGTGGCTACGGGGCGATGATCCCTGCGTTGGCGCTGGAGGGCAGCAGAGTGGGGGTGCCGGCGAAGGTGGCGGTGTAGCCGCCGTTGGCGAGGATCAGCGGGAAGGTGAGCGCCTCCGAGAGCTGGGCGGTGCCATGGGCGTTGGTGACGGCGGTGCCCAGGGTCTGGGTGCCGGTCCTGAAGGTGATGGTCTGGCCGGACACCGGCAGTCCGGTGACCTGGTCGGTCAGGGTGGCGTTGAGGAAGGGGTAGTACACCTGTGGCGGGAACAGCCTGCTCAGCGCCGGGGTCGCGGACAGTGAGGTCGCGTGGGCGGGCACGAAGTAGGTGAAGCCGCCCACCAGGCTGGCGGTGCCGCCGGGGGTCGTGACGGTGACGGTGGCCGGTCCGGCAGCCCCGGGCGGGGTGGCGGCGGTGAGCTGCGTCCCGGTGGCGTTGACGATGACGCCGGTGGCCGGGTTGCCGCCGATGGTGACACTGGCGCCGGTCAGGTTGGTGCCGGTGATGGTCACCACGGTCCCGCCGGTGGTGGGTCCCTGTGTGGGGCTGAGACTGGTCAGCACGGGCGCGAACTGGATGGCGCTGACGTTGCTCGACGCGATGTTGGCGACGTAGACCTTGCCGTTGGGGGCGACCGCCACGCTGATCGGCTGGCTACCGACGGCGATGGGGGAGCCGACCACGGTGTTGGTGGCGGTGTCGATCACCGAGACGTTGTTGGAGCCGCGGTTGGCCGTGTAGGCGTTGCCGTCGGGGCCGACCGCGACTCCCCACGGGTTGGTGCCGACCGGGAGGCTGGGGACCAGCACGGTGTTGGAGGCGGTGTCGATGACCGTCACGTCGTTGGAGTTGATGTTGGCGACGTAGGCGTGGCCGTTGGGGGCGATCGCGATGAAGTTCGGCCCGTTGCCGACGGGGAGCGACACCAGCACGGTGTTGGTGGTGGTGTCGATCACCGTGACGGTGTTCGAGTTCCGGTTGGCGACGTAGGCGTTGCCGTTGGGGGCCACGGCTATCCCGACGGGGCCGGAGCCGGTGGGGATGGCGGCGCCCACCACGGTGTTGGTGGAGGTGTCGATCACCGAAACAGCGTTCCCGGCGAACCGGCTGACGTAGACGTTGCCGCTGGGGATGACCGCCGCCGCGGCCGGGCCGCCGGCCAGCGGGATCGGGGAGCCCACCACGGTGTTGGTGGCGGTGTCGATCACCGACACGTTGTTGGAGATGTTGTTGGGGATGTAGGCGCTCCCGTTGGGAGCGATCGCCAGCCACGCCGGGGTGGTGCCGCCCTCGGGGATGCCCGGGACGATGACGGTGTCGGTGCTGGTGTTGATCAACGTCACGCTGGACGAGCCGCTGTTGGTGACGTACAGGTCACCGGTCGAGGTGAAGGCCAGCCCGACAGGGTTGGTGCCGACGGGGATCGTCGGGTCTGCGGGGGCTGCCGCCGCCACCTGGCCGAGGGGGGCGGTGAGCTGCAGCAGTTCCCCCGCCGCAGTCTGAACGTCGGTGCTCATGAGGGTTGGACCCCTTCGGTAGGGGCCGCCCTCGGCCCGCCGAGCCTCCGTACGGGACTCATGCAGGACCGCGGATCCCACCCCGGGGCATGACGGCAGACCGCACACCGGGAAGGACCCCACGGGCTGCTCACCCCGAGGAGGGATGGGCAGCCCGTCGGTTGGATTGGCCGTTTCATCCCCGAATCGCCTAGGGATGAAACGCATTCCCGGTTTCCTGTTGCAGGGAATTAGTTAGTGATAAGAGCGCACTTTTCCATCCCGCTCCCCGTTCGGCATTGAGGCGCAGAGGGCGGCCCGGTCGGCCGCGGGCCGCGGCTCTGTGGCGGCGGGGGACCCCTTCGGCGTCAAGGGGTGGGTGCGGGCCCTGGCCCTCGCCGTCGAGTCTTTCGGTGCGGCGGGCCGCAGGTCCACCGGTGCGGCAGGCGCACGCGGGCGGCCACCCGCGCATTCGTCGGTTGCGCCGCCGGACTATGCGCCGGTCGCATGCTTTGCGCGCCCGCTGAACGAGTATGTTTCGCGCCCGATGGTTGCTCTGTTTGTAGACGAAAGACTTCAATGGGCATATCCGAAAGGGTGGGCCCCATCCCCTCCCTCGGGGGTGTGGCCGCGGTCTGTCCTCGCGTCCTGTGCCACACCGACGTGGGGAGGCCACAGCACGCGGTCACGATGGGCCCCCCGAAGGAGGATCTCGGATCCGTCAGCCGGCGCCGGAACGGCACCGGCTGACGTGCCCGCCCTGCGCATCCCGCTCCGGCCGGCACCACCCCCCTGGCGCGACGGGGTATGTCATCCCGCCTCCGCGGACCGGGTCAGACGGTCCGGGCGCCCAGCGCCCGCAGCGCGGTGCGCTGGGCGAACCAGAGCAGCCACACCGTCACACCGCCCATCACCGCGGCCAGCAGCAGATGGCCGGTGGCGGAGGTCACGGCCAGGCCCACCGCGCTCAGTGCCGCGTGCAGCCCCATCCGCAGGGCCAGCAGGGCGATCGCCACCTTGCGGGTGCCCTTGCCCCGCCAGAGCGCCTTTGCCAGCTTGACGCGCTTGCGCATCACGGTCAGCGACACGGCGATGTTGACCGCCACCAGGACGCCCAGCAGCCAGGCGGCCGGCGGGTACGCCTTGAAGATGTCGAAGGAGGAGGCCAGCACCCCCTCGAAGCCGAAGAACCAGACCGGCAGTGCGGGGTACGCGGCGGGCGCCGCGTCGCCGCCCGCGGCCTTGTCGTCGGTGGTGGTCGCGGTCCCGGTGATGGTCGCGGTGGTGGTACCGGTGGTGGTGGCGGTCCCGGTGGTGGTCGCGGTGGTGGTACCGGCCGACATGTCGTCCCCCGTGGCGGTCCTTGCCCGGCGCGGTCGCCCGGCTTCATGGGGACGAGTCTTCCGTGGGCGGCCCGCAGGGAGCAGTGCCGTGGCGTAACGGACCCGCGATGACAGATGTCACGACCGGGTGGCCACCGCGGCGGGGGAGAACGGCCTGATCTCGTTGCGGCTGCGGTGCACCATGGCGTAGCTGGCCTCCGGTACCTCGATCCAGACCTCCGGCACATCGCCGAGCGGCTCGGAGACGATCAGCCGGGCGTCGTCGGAGGCGGTGCGCACCAGCGCATTGCCCGGGTAGAGCGCGCGCAGGCCCTCGATGTCGGCGCTGTGGAAGAGCGACCGGGAGCGTCCCTCGGTGGAGTACCGGAAGGCCCACAGGGTCTCGCCGTTGCACACCGCGACCGTCATCTGCATGGGGTTCTCGACGCCATTGCGCTGCCCCGTCTCCTCGACCAGCCCCACCATCCGGGCGACCGCCCCGGGCGGGTCCTCCTCCAGACCCAGGCTGAGCGCGAGAAAGAACATCAGCTCCGAGTCGGTGGAGCCCTCGATGCAGGAGAAGAGGCCGGGTGAGACCGCGAGTGCCAGCTCCCGCCTGATCTGATGGAATCCGGCGATCATCCCGTTGTGCATCCACAGCCAGCGGCCGTGGCGGAAGGGATGGCAGTTGGTCTGCTGCACGGCGGAGCCGGTGGAGGCGCGGATGTGGGCGAAGAACATCCGGGATCTGAGGTGGCTGGTGAGTTCGCGCAGATTGCGGTTGTTCCAGGCCGGCCCGATCTCTTTGAAGATCGCCGGAGTGTCGTGGTGCCCGTACCAGCCGATCCCGAACCCGTCGCCGTTGGTCGTCTCGATACCCAGTTTGGAATGCAGGCTCTGGTCGATCAGGGAGTGGTCGGGCTTGTAGACGATGTCCTCGAGCATGATCGGTGAGCCCGAGTAGGCGAGCCATCGGCACATCTGCGCGGCTCCTCTCGTTACTGCCGGTGCTGCACAGCCGGTGCTGCGGTGAGAGGCGGCTACGCCCAGTATGGGCACACGTCGGCCGATGTTTCTCTGCGAGCGGTTCCGCAGGGGTGCCGGTGCCCTCCCCGCCGCGCGGCGGGGAGGGCACCGGTGCTCAGCGGCCGACCGGGGGACGGCGGCGCGAGTGGCGGGTGAGGCTGTACCCCGCCACGCCCAGGACGGCAGCCAGGACGCCGCCCCCCGCGGTCCAGAACCACCGCGAGGACAGCCCGGAGAACCAGCCGGACGCCCGCTCGACCGGGCCTGGGGCGCCGTCGGCGGTCGGTGAGGCGGTGGGGGCGGGGGTGCCCGGGGCGGTGGACGGGGCCACGGCGTCCGGGGCCAGGGTGGCCCCCGCGTGGACGGCGGGCACCAGGGGCGCCTTGAGGTCGCCGCCTTCGGGTTCGGCGTCGCCGTCCTCGGCGGTGATCTGCATCTGGGCCTGGACCGGCAGTCCCAGGTCCGGCTCGGGCAGGGCGGTGACCGACAGCCGGATGTAGTAGGTGCCCGGCAGCGGGTCGCCCGACCAGGGCTCGGCCCAGGCGCGCACCTGGCGGAGGGTGCAGCCCAGGGTGACCGTGGCGGCGTCCACGGCGGCGGTGGCCGTCTGGTCGCCGGCGGTGCACGCCTGGCGGCGGCGCAGGCCGTCGAAGACGTCCACGGTCCAGGTGGCGGGGCCGTGGCGGCCCGTGGAGGGCGGCAGGGTGACCGTCACCGACACGCTGTCGGTCTGTCCGGCGGCGGCGGCGAACGACCAGTACAGATAGTCGCCGTCGGAGCCGGACACCTGCACCTGCTGGCCGGGTTGCACGGTGGCGGCGGTGAGGAAGGAGGTGCCCGCCGTGGTGACGGTGGCGGGGCCGCTTCCCGTCGGGGCGGGGGTGGCGGTGTCGGCGGCGGCCGGGGAGGCCGCGGTGGCGAGGGCGGTCAGCAGCAGGGCGCCGGTCGCGGCGGTGCGTGCTCCGGTGGATGTGCGCATCGTCAGTTCTCCCTCCACACGGCGACCCGCCAGCGGGCCAGCCAGCCGACGATCAGACCGGTGAGCAGGCCGGCAAGGCCCAGCACACCCAGCAGCACCCAGCCGCGGCCCAGGTCGGGTCCGTGCGGGGAGGGGGAGGCCGCGACGGTGTCGACGGTGAGCTCCACCGGCATCCCCGGGGCGCGCCTGACGGTCGGCGGTGCGGAGAAGGAGTTGCTGACCACCAGGCAGACGGTGCCGGAGGAGTCCGCCGAGGCGGTGGTGGCATCGGCCGCCGCGGTGGCGGAGTCGGTCGCGGGGGTGGCGGAGTCGGTCGTCGCGGTGTCGCCGGTCTGCTCCGGGGACCAGCGCAGGCCGGTGGAGAGCACATCGGTGCGGCCGCTGCCGGCGTCGGTGCCGCGGACCAGCTCACGGCCGTCCGGGGCGACGGCCCGCAGCAGTACGCCGTAGTCCCGGGCCAGCGGACGGTCCAGGGAGACGCTCACCGAGGCGCGCAGCTCCTGGCCGGGGGCGACCGGCACCCGGTAGTAGCGATGCTCCTCGAACTGCTCGCGGTCGGTGTAGACGCCCGGGGTGAGGATGGGGGCGGTGGCGCACTCGGCGGTGCCCGCGACCTGCTGCGGGGTCTGGTCGTAGGTGTCGCCGGAGCGTTTGACCAGCTGCTTGATACGGCCGGTGAGCTCCTCGCCGCTCTGGACGGCGGTGTAGGTGCCGCCGGTCGCGGCGGCGATGCAGGTGAGCTGCCGTCGTACCTTGTCGTCCAGGGTCAGCCCGAGGGTGTCGACCACCAGGTGGGTTCCCTGGGCGGCCAGTTCGCGGGCGACCTCGCAGGGGTCGGGCGGGGCGCAGGTGTCCTCGCCGTCGGTGATGAGCACGATGCGGCGGGTCGTGGTGCCGCTGCCCAGGTCCTTGGCCGCTTCCCGCAGGGCCAGGCCCACGGGGGTGAAGCCGGTGGGCCGCAGGGTGGCGATGGCGGTCTTGGCCTCGGTGCGGTCGGGGTGGCCGACCGGTACCAGCTGCTGGGTGTCCTTGCAGCCCAGGGTCTTGTTGTTGCCCGGGTAGCTGGCGCCCAGCACGCGTATGCCGAGCTCCGTCTCCGCGGGGAGGGAGTCCACCACCTCGTTGAAGGACTGCTGGGCCACGGATATCCGGCTGCGGCCGCCGATGTCGGCGGCCCGCATGGAGCCGCTGACGTCGAGCACCAGCTCGACCTTGGGCGGTTCCTTGGCGGTGGGGGCAGAGGGGGCTGTGGTGTCGTCGGCGGAGGCTGGGGATGCGCCGAACATCGTCAGGGCGGCCAGCACGCTGAGCAGAGCGGCCGCCGACCGTCGTCTGGTGATCACCTGGTGATCCTATTGATCGTCAGCCGCAGGGGTGACCGCCGGGGTTGACCGTTCGACGGGGGAGCGCGGCACCGGGTCGGCGCGTTCATGCCCTGCGTTCGCGGCGCTGGCTGCCACCGGTGCTGACCTGTGCGCTGGTGATGACGGTGGGGGTGAGCCCGGGGCGGCCGCTGCCGGATCCTTCGGCTTCGGGGCCGCGGTGCTGGTGCCGGTGACGGCCTGGTACACCCGCAGCTGTCCGACGGTGGAGCCAGCCGCTGCCCGGGCCTGTGTGGAGGCGGTCGCCGGGGCGGTCCGGGTGCATCTGGCGCAGCCGCCGGCGGCGTTGACGGCGGGTGCGGTGCCGGCGGTGCTGGGTGTGCCGGCGGTGCTGGGTGTGGCGGGGGTGCTGGGTGTGGCGGGGGTGCTGGCACTGGGCGGTCCTGCGGGGCGGTCCGGGCCGGGTCCGGCGGTGGCCGCGGGTCTGCTGGCCGGGCTGGTGGCCGTGGGAACGGGGCTGGGCGTGGGGGCGCTGTGCAACCGGCCGCTGGTGCGGAGTCCGGCGTCGGCGATCCTGCTGTCGCGGGGGGCTTTGCTGGGGCTGCTGGTCGCTGACGGATCGCCGGTCAATGCGGCGCTGCGGCCGCTGATGTACGGCGGCCGGGTGGAGCTGCCGCTGGTGGCGGCAGTCGGCGGACTGGCGTTCGCAGCGGGCGCGGTGGGGGTGGCACTGCCGGCGGGGCGTCGAGTCGGACAATAAGTGCATATGTGTCTAGAGTTGTGTACATGGCTCCGACCCGGCGCACCACCGAACTGGTGCTGCTCGTGGGGGCCGTCGGGGTGTGTGTCCTCGGCTACATCAACGTGGGCACGGCCATCGACGGAGCGGTCCCCGCCGGGGCCGGCGGCTACGGCGCGGCACTGGGAGTGCTCGCCCTGCTGGCCCATGTGACGGTGCGCTGGCGGGCCCCGTACGCTGACCCGCTGCTGCTGCCGATCGCGGTGCTGCTCAACGGCCTGGGGCTGGTGGTGATCTACCGGCTGGACCGGGCGACGCCCGGCAGCGAGGCGGCGCCCACCCAACTGCTCTGGTCGGCCATCGGGGTGGCCCTCTTCATCGGCGTGCTGCTGTGGGTGCAGGACCACAAGGTGCTCCAGCGGTACGCCTGGATCAGCGCCCTGGCGGCACTGGTGCTGCTGGTGCTGCCGGTCTTCTTCCCGGCCGTGTACGGGGCCCACATCTGGATCACCGTGGGCGCCTTCTCCATCCAGCCCGGGGAGTTCGCCAAGGTGCTGCTGGCGGTCTTCTTCGCCGCCTATCTGGCGGTGCACCGCGATGCGCTGGCACTCACCGGCCGTCAGATCTGGCGGTGGCAGCTGCCCAGGGGGCGGGTGCTGGGGCCGGTGCTGGTGGTGTGGGCGGTCTTTGTGGGCGTCCTGGTGCTGGAGACCGACCTGGGGACCTCACTGCTGTTCTTCGGGCTCTTTGTGATCCTGCTCTATGTCGCCACCGCCCGGATCGGCTGGATCGCCATCGGGCTGCTGCTGTCCGCGGCGGCCGCGGTCGCCGTGGGGTGGCTGGAGCCGCATGTGCACGGCCGGGTGGAGGACTGGCTGCATCCGATGGCGTCCATCGAGGCGGGGCGGGGGGCCGGCCAACTGGCCCAGTCGCTGTTCGCCTTCGCGGCGGGCGGGCTGCTGGGGACGGGCCTCGGGCAGGGGCACTCGATCCTGATCGGCTTCGCGGCCAAGTCCGACTTCATCCTGGCCACCGTCGGCGAGGAGCTGGGCCTGGTGGGCCTGGCGGCGCTGCTGCTGCTGTACGCGGTGCTGGTGGGGCGCGGTTTCAAGACCGGGATCATGCTGCGCGACCCGTTCGGCAGGCTGCTGGCGATCGGCCTGGCCGGGATCATCGCACTCCAGGTGTTCGTGGTGGCGGGCGGCGTCCTGGACCTGATTCCGCTGACCGGGATGACCACGCCGTTCCTGGCGCAGGGCGGCTCGTCGGTGGTCACCAACTGGGTGATGGTGGCGCTGCTGGTGCGGCTGAGCGACGGCGCCCGCAGGGCGGTGTCATGAGCCGGCCCGGGATCTCCATCACCGCACGCCGGGCCGGTACCTTCTGCCTGCTGCTGATCGTGGCACTACTGGTGCAGGCGACCCTGGTGCAGGTGCTGCGGGCCGGGGAGTACAACGACAGCCCGGCCAACCGCAGGGCGACCGTCGAGCGGTACGCCAGGCCCCGCGGCAACATCCTGGTGTCCGGCGACCGGATCACCGGCTCCCGGGCCACCGGCAGGATGCTGAAGTACCAGCGCACCTACACCAACGGACCGCTGTACGCCGCGGTGACCGGCTACTCCTCGCAGATCTACGGCAACACCCTGCTGGAGGGTGTGGAGGACGGCGTGCTGTCGGGCACCGACCCCCGGCTGGCCGGCTTCGCCCCGTGGAGCGCGCTGACCCGGATGCCGCAGCCCGGCGGGGACGTGGTCACCACCATCGACGCCGCGGCCCAGCAGGCCGCCCTGAAGGCGATGAACGGCAAGCGGGGCGCGGTGGCCGCGGTGGAGCCGGCCACCGGTCGGGTCCTGGTGCTGGTCAGCACCCCGTCGTACGACCCAGGGAGCTTCGCCGGCTCGTCGGACGCGGACCGCACGGCCTGGGGCCGGCTGCAGGCCGACCCGCTGCAGCCGATGCTGAACCGGGCGCTGCGGCAGACCTATCCGCCGGGGTCGACCTTCAAGGTGGTCACCGCCGCGGCGGCGCTCACGGCCGGCGCCGACCCGGACGCCCCCACCGACACCCCCGAGCCGCTGCGGCTGCCGAACTCCTCCCGGGAGCTGACCAATGAGGCGCCCGGCTGCCTGGACGCCACCCTGCGGTTCGCCCTGATCCGGTCCTGCAACACCGTCTACGCCAAGGTCGGCGTGGAGGCGGGCCTGGACCGGATGGTCCGGCAGGCCCAGGCGTTCGGCTTCAACGACCCGCATCTCACCATCCCGGTGGGTGTCGCCGGCAGTGTCTTCGACACCCGGATGGACCTGGCGCAGCTGGCGCTGTCCTCGATCGGCCAGTACGACACCCGCGCCACCCCGCTGCAGATGGCCATGGTCGCCGCCGGGGTGGCCAACGGGGGCAAGATCATGCGCCCCCGGCTGGTGGACCGGCTCACCAGGTCCGACGGCACCGCCGTCGCCCTGCTGTCCGAGAAGACCTACCGGCAGGCGGTGGACGCACGGGTCGCAGCCGAACTGCGGTCGATGATGGAGGGCGTGGTCGCCGAGGGGACGGGCACCAATGCGCAGATCCCCGACGCGGTGGTGGGCGGCAAGACCGGCACCGCGCAGAACGGCCTGGAGAACCGCGGCACCCCCTATGCCTGGTTCATCGGCTACGCCGGCAAGGACGGCGCGGCGCCCGCGGTCGCGCTGGCGGTGGTGATCGAGGACAGCGACGCCCGGCGGGCCGACATCAGTGGCGGCGGCCTGGCCGCGCCGGTCGCCAGAGCGGTGATGGAGTCGGTGCTCAAGGGCCGCTGACCCGGGGCCCGTGCTGCCGGCTGCGCTGCGGGTCAGCCGCGGAAGAGGTTCCGGCCGACATCCGGGGGTGCGATGTCCCGGGTGGGCTCGCCGTCCACCCCGGGGGTGGTCATGCCCGGGATGGGCTCGACCTGCGTCCGGTGCAGCAGGACGGCACCGTCGCGGCTCCACACCGCCGTGTACCCGTGTGCGAGCAGCAACTGGATCCGCTGCTGCTGCTCCTCCACGGTGGCGAAGGGGAAGGCGCGGACCGCGCTGCGCATCAGCACATAGTCCCGGCCGTGCGGGACGGCGTCGACGATGACGACATCGGCGCGCGCGGTGAGGTGGGGCGCCACATTGTTGTCCGCCTCCACCGAGGCACCGTCGGGGATCAGGGCGGCTGCCTGTATCAGGGCCCTGCGGTCGGCGGGGGGCGACCAGATCCTGGGGTTGGCGAGGCCGTAGAGGCCGAGGCAGGAGGTGGCCACCAGATTGCAGAGGGCGGCACCGATTCCCAGCGCGCGGGCCGCCCGGCGCATCCTCGGCCGTCCGGTGCGGCCCCAGCGTCCCACCGCCTCCAGCGAGGCGACCAGCAGAACGGGCCAGAGGAAGGCGTCGTAGTGGTGGGTGACCGGCCAGTGGTTGGGGTTGTCCGACAGCAGGCGCTCGGCCAGCAGCGGAGCCGCCAGCAGGACGGTGGAGGAGCCCAGCGGCAGCAGGACCAGTGTGCCCAGCAGCCAGAGCAGCAGTGCGGGCTTGATCAGCGGGGTGGTGGCGGCCTGGAGCAGCAGCGTCGGATGGGCGGCGACCCTGGCCAGGGCGGAACCCGCGTCGGGGCCGAGGCTGCCGTAGTTCCAGTAGTAGCCGGGCTCGCCGCCGAGGGCCGGGATGGCCCAGCGGATGGTGGCCAGCGAGCAGACCGGCCCGAGGACCAGCAGGGCCACCCCGAGCGTCTGGCCCGGGACGTCCCTGCGGCGGCGCGAACGGAGGGCGAGCACCGCGCCGAAGGCGCCCACCAGCAGACCCAGGTCCTCCTTGGTGCACAGCAGCAGCACCGCGCACAGGGCGACCGAGCGGTACCGGCGGGCCATGCCGCGTTCCAGGAGCAGCAGGGTCAGCGGGACGGCGAAGGCCACCTCGTGGAAGCCCGTGCTGGCGGCGATGCACAGCGGCCAGCCGACCGCGTACAGCAGTCCTGCCGCGTCCACGGCACGGTCGGTCGCCAGGCGGGTCGCAGTGAGGCAGCGCGCCGCGATACGCCGGACGACCGGCACCCCGAGGGCGAAGAGCGCCGACTGGGCGAGGATCAGCATCCGCGGGTCGTCCCAGACCCAGTAGAGCGGGGTGAGCAGCACCAGGATCGGCGAGAAGTGGTCGCCGAGGAGGGAGAAGCCGGCCGGGAAGTTGTGGTGGTAGTTCTTGATCGCCGAATGGGGCAGCTGGAAGTGGGCGTAGCTGCGCATTCCCTGGTCGAAGATCCCCAGGTCGAAGCCGCCGACCCGGCCCGACACCCAGGACTGGAGCCCGATCGCGGCGGTCACCGCGAAGCAGAGGGCGGCGGTGGCCAGCGAGCGGCGGAGCGAGGGCCCGCGGGTGCGCTCCGTGAGCGGTGGCCGCCGCCGCGGGTGGGGGATCCGTCTCGACGGCGGCGCGGCACGCTCAGGCGCGGCGCGGTCGGGCGCGGTGCGGGCGGATACGGCGCGGTCGGGCGCGGTGCGGTCCGAGGTGGCGCTGCCACGGGCAGCGCTGTCAGGCAGGGACATGCCACCCCGCGGATCTCGTCGAGCTTGTTCCGCGCCACATGTTCCACTCGGCCATTCGTTCGGTCTCCTGACGGGTACCGCTGCTCGGCGCCAGTAACTTAGCAGCCCCTTCGATCCGCCTGGCCGTCTCCGGCAGAGGAGGGCGGCATGGGTGCAATGTCCGATCGGCCGGGTTTACATGCGACGATTCGTACAACGTGAGCATCAGCGGCTTTGATGACGACACCGGTGCTTTCACGGCTTACCGCCGGATCCTCACCGGTCGGCCACCACCTCACGAAGGACGACGTCTTGGCAGGCAACACCCCCCTGGGCGCACGCATGCTGCGGAGAAAGCCCGTCTCCGCGCTGATCGCGGAGAGCGGCGGCCCGGAGGAGGGGCACCTGCGCCGCTCCATCGGCCTGTGGCAGCTCTCCTGCATCGGCATCGGAGCCACCGTCGGCACCGGCATCTTCTTCGTGCTCGGCTCCGCGGTGCCCGAGGCGGGGCCGGCCGTGGTGATCTCCTTCGTCATCGCCGCGGTCACGGCCGGGCTCACCGCCCTGTGCTACGCCGAACTCGCCTCCGCGATCCCGGTCTCCGGATCGTCCTACTCCTACGCCTACGCCACCCTCGGCGAGGCCGTCGCCTTCGGGGTGGGCGCCTGCCTGCTGCTGGAGTACGGGGTGTCCGCGTCAGCGATCACCGTGACCTGGGGCCAGTACCTCAATGAGTTCTGCCATGACGTCTTCGGCTTCACCATCCCCGACGTGATCGCCCGGCCGCCCGGCCACGGCGGCTACTTCAACCTGCCCGCGGTGGTGCTGGTGGCGCTCTGCTGCCTGCTGCTGATCCGCGGGGCCAGGGAGTCCGCCCGGGTCAACGCCGTCATGGTCGGCATCAAGCTGGTCATCCTGGTGCTCTTCGTCTGCGTGGGCCTCACCGGGTTCCACTCCGGGAACCTCAGCGACTTCGCCCCGCTCGGGATCGGCGGCATCGGGGCCGCGGCCTCCTCCATCTTCTTCTCCTTCATCGGCCTGGACGCGGTCTCCACCGCGGGCGAGGAGGTCAAGGACCCCAAGCGCACCATGCCGCTGGCGATCATCGTCTCGCTGCTGGTCGTGACGGTGCTGTACATCGCCGTCGCGGTCACCGCCGTCGCAGCCCAGCCGTGGCAGCGCTTCAAGGGGCAGGAGGCCGGCCTGGCCCAGATCCTCCGCGATGTCACCGGTTCCAGCTGGCCGTCGGTGATGTTCGCCCTGGGCGCCATTGTGTCGATCTTCAGCATCACCCTGGTCGTGCTCTACGGGCAGACCCGGATCCTCTACTCCATGGGCCGCGACGGCATGCTCCCCGCCCGTTTCGCCCGGGTCTCCGCCCGTACCGGCACCCCCGTGTGGAACACCCTGGTGGTCGGCGCCGGGGTCGCGCTGCTGGGTGCCTTCGTCCCGCTGGACGTGCTCGCCGACCTCACCAGCATGGGCACCCTGGTCGCCTTCTCCGTGGTCTCCATCGGTGTGATGGTGCTCCGCCGTACGGCCCCGCACCTCGACCGGGGCTTCAAGGTCCCGGGCTATCCGGTGGTGCCGCTGGTCAGCGTGGGCTTCTGCGTGTACCTGATCCAGGGGCTGCACGGTGTCACCTTCACCCTCTTCGGGATCTGGGTGGCCGCCGCCGCCGTCCTCTACTTCGGCTACGGCATCCGCCACTCCCGGCTGAACGGAGCCCGCGACCACAGCCGGCAGGACCTTCCCGCGTAGCCGCGCGGCAACACCCCCGGGGCCCGGCCACCCGTGCAGGTGGTTCCGCTCGGTGGCGGACCCCGCCGCCGGGCGGAACCGGCGGCAGGGCCCTAGGGTCGCACCGGGAGGCACCGTGGACATGAACGGGCAGCGCGACAGCGACGACCAGGAGACTGCGAGCGGCGCCCCGGGCAGCCGTCGGCGCTTTCTCGGGCTGGCCGCCGCGGCCGGTGCAGGGCTGGCCGCGGCCGGCTGCTCGGGAGGCGGATCCGGTCACCCGGCAGCCTCGCACCCGGCGGGCACCCGTCCGGGCGCGGCCGTCCACGCCGAGAACGAGCAGCCGGGCGACCGGCACTGGCAGATCACCCACCGGGGCGCACCGTCGGCAGTCGAGGGGTACACGGACCGGGTGAGTGTGCTGCCGGGCGAGGAGTTCGGGCTGCATGTCTCCACCACCGCACCCGGCTTCCTGGTCCGCGCCTACCGGATGGGCTGGTACGGCGGAGCCAGGGCCCGGCTGGTGTGGCAGTCGGAGCGGGTCCAGGGGCGGCGACAGCGGGCCCCCCGCCTCGACGCCGCCACCCGTACGGTGCACGCCGACTGGGAGCGCACCCTCACCGTGCCCACCCGGGGGTGGCCCGAGGGCTCCTATCTGCTGCGGCTGGACACCGACCGGGGGACGGCGCAGCGGTACGTCCCGATCACCGTACGCTCCGCCACCACCGCCGGGCGGACCCTGCTGGTGAACGGCTCGGCGACCTGGCAGGCCTACAACCAGTGGGGTGGCCGCAGCCTGTACAACGGGGCGGACGGCGCCTTCGGCACCCGGTCGCTGGCGGTCTGCTTCGACCGCCCCTACGACAAGAACGGCGCGGGGAAGTTCCTGATATACGAGCAGCCAGCGGTATGCCTCGCCGAGCGGCTCGGCATACCGCTGGCGTACGCCACCGGAGTGGACGTCGCGACCCGTCCCGGCCTGCTGGCGGGTGCCGCGGCGGTGGTCTTCCTCGGCCATGACGAGTACTGGACGCCGGAGCAGCGCGCCCTGGTCGCCCGCGCCCGGGACGCCGGAGCCAATCTGGCGCTGCTGGGGGCCAACACCTGCTTCCGCCGGATCCGGCTGGAGCCCGCCGCGACCGGGCCGGACCGGCTGGTCGTCTGCTACAAGGCCGACTACCGCGACGACCCGTACTACGCCCACGGCAACCGGGCGCTGGTCACCAATGACTTCCGCCGCGACCCGGCCCCCGACCCGGAGAGCTCGCTGACCGGCGTCCTCTACGAGGGCTACCCCACCGAGGCCCCCTATGTGGTCACCCGCCCCGACCACTGGGTGTTCGCCGGCACCGGGGTGCGGGCCGGGGACTCCTTCAAGGCCCTGGTGGGTGTGGAGTACGACCGGGTGACCCCGGAAGCCCCCACGCCCCGCCCACTGGAGGTGCTCGCCCACTCGCCGCTGGTCTGCAACGGGACGCGCAGCCACAGCGACTCCGCATACGGTGCGCACCCCGGGGGCTCGGGGCTCTTCGCCACCGGCACCATGCGCTGGGTGGAGTCGCTGGACGCCTCCGGCCCCGGGAGGCACGGCGTACGGCACGGCATGGACGGCCGCACGGGGGCGTTCACCACCCGGGTGACGGAGAACGTGCTGCGGGTCTTCGCCGCCGGGCCGGCGGGGCGCACCCACCCCGCCGACGACAATCTGCACCAGGTCTACGGCGCCCCCGCCCACACCTGAGACGGGGGCCTGCGGGCCGCTGCGGCTACCGGCCCGCGGTCAGCACGGACCGTACCGCCGGGCCTGCCGCGTCCGCGCCGTGGCCGCCGCCCTCCACCATGGCCGCGGCGGCGAGGTCGCCGCGGTAGGCGGTGAACCAGCTGTCGAGGTGGTCGCCGACCTCGGCGGTGCCGGTCTTGGCGCCCATGGGGGAGCTGCCCAGTCCGCTCATCACGTGGTCCGCGGTGCCGCTGACGGCGGTGGTGTGCATCAGGTCGCGCAGCTGGGCGGCGATCGCCGGTGAGAGCGGCCGGGCGGCGGGCTGCTGGGGGAGATCGGGCAGCAGGATCGGCTCACGGAAGACCCCGGACCGTACGGTGGCCGCGACCGAGGCCATGGCCAGCGGGTTCATCTGCACCTTGCCCTGGCCGATCAGCTGGGCGGCCTTCTCGGTCTTGTCCCCGGCGGGGGACGGCACCGAGCCGTCGACGTTGGGCAGTCCGGTGTGCCAGGACATGCCGACGCCGAAGACGTCGCGGGCCTCGGCTCCCAGGTCGTCGTCGCCCAGCCGGTCCCGCAGGGTGATGAAACCGGTGTTGCAGGAGGCGGCGAAGTCGTCCCGCAGGGTGGCCCCGGAGATGGAGCTGCCCTCCTCGTTGTGGAACTCCTTGCCGTAGACGTACACATGGGGCGTGCAGGGGGCCGAGGTCCCGGTGGAGACCCCGTGCTCCAGCAGCGCCGCGGAGGTGATGATCTTCATGGTGGAGCCGGGTGCGGTCTGGCCGTTGAAGGCGGCGTTGAAGCCGGGCTGGGAGTTGGCCATCGCCAGGATCCGGCCGGTGCTGGGTTCGATGGCCACCAGGGAGGCCCGCCGTTTGCCGTTCTGCCCCTGGGTGGCCACCGCCTGCTCGGCGGCGGCCTGGAGCCCCCCGTCGATGGTGAGCTTCAGCGGTTTGCCGGGCTTGGGCTTGACGAAGGTGTGCAGGGTCGCCAGTGCCGTGCCGCTGTCCGCGCCCACGATCACCACGCCCTTGCCGGGGGCGCCGCCGGGCTGCGCCTTGAGGGCCTTGGCGAAGCCCGCGGCCTGGTACTTCAGTGAGGGGTAGGCGTCGATGGACTTGCCGGAGCTGTCGGTGATCTCCGGTGCGGCGGGGGGCAGGGCCTGCGCCCTGAGTTCGGTGTCGTCGGTGAGCCGGGGGTGCAGCACGGTGGGCGACCAGTGCACCACGGTCTTGCCGTCGGTGGTGCGCACCATCCGCAGGGTGCCGTCGTAGGTCCAGGTGCCGAGCCCGGTGAGGGTCGCCCCGGCGTGGAAGCCCAGCTCGGCGGAGCCGGGCGGCGCGGTCTCATGCGGAGTGGGCGCCGGGGTGCCGGTGGCGGCCAGGGTCAGCGAGGCCAGGTGCAGGTCGTCGTGGAAGGTGGTCAGGCCGTCCTGGGCGGCGGAGGGGTCGTCGGTCAGGTCGGCGGCACCGGCGGTGTCCCCCTTGGCCCAGGCGGCCAGGAACGCCTGGGCGGCCTGCTGGGCCTGGTCCGCCGAGGGTGTCTCGCCCGAGGCGGCGCGCGGCTGGGCGGCGGCCGTCGTCGGGGAGGCCGGAGAGGTGCTCTTGCCGTCGTGGCCGGAGAGTGCCGCCGCGATGTTCACGACCCCGTATCCGGCAACCGACAGCATTCCGGCGCATATCACTCCGACTGCGGCTTTGGCTGCTCTGCGCATGATTCATCCCCCTACGAACTTTCCTGGACGGAGCGATCGTAAGCCTGTTGTGTGCGGAGTGCAGCCGAATTGCTGAACGCGTTCAAATCCAGGCGTTGAACCACATTCGGGCCTGCCAGTCCTTGAAGGGGATCGTCTGGCCGGTGTAGATCGGGAAGAAATAGAGGAAGTTCCACACAATGGCCAGCACCAGCAGCCCGGCGGCCACCCCGCCGATCATCCTCCGCTCCCGGCTGGCTCTGGCGGTGCCGATCATCGCCCGATCATCATGGTGACCGCCAGCACCAGGAACGGTACGAAGATCACCGCATAGAAGAGGAAGATCGTCCGCTGCTGGTACTGGAACCAGGGCAGATACCCGGCGGCCAGCCCGGCCAGGATCGCCCCGGCCCGCCAGTCGCGCCGCAGCGCCCACCGGTAGAGGCAGTACGCCAGCGCCACCACGCCCGCCCACCACAGCAGCGGGGTGCCGATGCCCAGCACCTCACGGGCGCACTCGCTGACCTTGCAGCCGTCCGCGCCCTGCTTCGGCGACTCGTAGAAGAAGGAGACCGGACGGCCCAGCACCAGCCAGCTCCACGGGTTGGACTGGTAGATGTGCGGGCTGTGCAGGTTCTTGTGGAAGTCGTAGGTGTCCGAGTGGTAGTGCCACAGGCTGCGGAACATGTCGGGCACCCAGGTCAGGTCCACCTGGAACGGCATCCGGTGCTTACCGATCAGCGGCAGCGTGAAGTACTGGGACGACAGGCCGTGGCGGTGCACCGCCCAGTCCCGGTAGTAGCCGCCCTTGCCCGGGGCCGGGCTGCTGGCGAACCAGCCGGCCCACGAGGAGACGTACACCACCAGCGAGACCACGACGAGCGAGAGGACGGCCGGCACCCCGTCGCGGCGCAGGGTCACCAGGTACGGGTTGCGGGCGCCGGCCAGCCGCCGGGCCGAGGCGTCCCACAGCAGCACCATCACCACGAAGGTGACCATCACATAGAGCCCGCTCCACTTGGTGGCGGCACTCAGGCCCAGGCTCACCCCCGCGAGCACCCGGTAGGGGCGCCACCCCAGCTTCAGCCGGGCGGCCAGCGCGGCGTCGGGCCGGGCGTCGGGGCTGTCCTCGGTGGCGCCCAGGGCATCGGCGATCCGCGCCCGGGTGCGGTCGCGGTCGATCAGCAGGAAGCCGAAGCCGGCCAGCGCCCAGAACATCACCACCAGGTCGAGCAGCGAGGTGCGGCTCATCACGAAGTGCAGGCCGTCGACCGACAGCAGCAGACCGGCGACACAGCCCAGCAGCGTGGAGCGGAGCAGCCGCCGCGCGATCCGGGCGATCATCAGCACCGACAGGGTGCCGAGCACCGCCACCGAGAACCGCCAGCCGAAGGGGTGCAGACCGAAGAGCCACTCGCCCACGGCGATCGTCCACTTGCCGACCGGCGGATGGACGATGAAGGCCGCCTGCGTGGACAGCGGGATGGTCTGCGGGGAGCCGATGATCTCCCTGTTCGCGTCGTCCGGCCAGCTGGTCTCATAGCCGTGGTGGAGCAGCGCCCAGGCGTCCTTGGCGTAGTACGTCTCGTCGAAGATCACCGCGTTGGGGCTGGCCAGGTTGTGGAAACGCAGCACCCCGGCGAAGACCGCCACCACGATCGGCCCCAGCCAGCCGGACCAGCGGCACAGCCACACCCAGAGCGTCGCCGGGAACGTGAACCCCAGCCGGCCGGCCAGCGGGCCGGGCCCCTGCGGTGGTGTGATCCCCGGGCCGTCGGGCATCGGAGGCACCAGCCGGTGCCGCAGCGGGCTGCGGTCCGGTCCGAAGTACCCGTACCGGGCCAGGCCGCGCTGCCATGCCGAGCCCGCCTCCGCCGCGGGCTCGGCGTCCGCCTCGGCGGGCGGGTCCGACCGCTCGCTGGTGAGCACGGAACCGCCGTCCGCCACCCGGTCGGGGCCGGTCCGGCCGTCCGCCGGGAGTGCACCCGCCGTGCCCGCGCTGCCGCTGCCGGTGGGGTCCCCGTGCGCCGGGGCTCCTGTCGCCTTGTCACCGCTCACCCGCACATCGTAGGGGTGGGGGATGAGAGCGGGGCCCGTCCGCTGCGGACCAGGAGCGCCGGGCTGCGAGGATGGGACGGTGACAGGTCTACTCGTACTGGCAGGAACCCCCATCGGCGACGTCGAGGACGCCCCGCCGCGCCTCGCCCGGGAACTGGCCGAGGCCGATCTGGTGGCGGCGGAGGACACCCGCCGGCTGCGCCGGCTCACCCAGGCTCTCGGGGTGGTGCCGACCGGCCGGGTGGTCTCCTACTTCGAGGGCAATGAGGTGGCCCGGACCCCGGAGCTGGTGGAGGCGCTGACCGGCGGCGCCCGGGTGCTGCTGGTCACCGACGCCGGTATGCCGTCGGTCTCCGACCCGGGCTACCGGCTGGTCGCCGCGGCGGTGGAGGCCGGGGTGCGGGTCACAGCGGTGCCGGGGCCGTCCGCGGTACTGACCGCGCTGGCGATGTCCGGACTGCCGGTCGACCGGTTCTGCTTCGAGGGTTTTCTGCCGCGCAAGGCCGGGGAGCGGGCCGGGCGGCTGCGCGAGGTGGCCGCCGAGCCGCGCACCATGGTCTTCTTCGAGGCTCCGCACCGGCTCGCCGAGGCGCTGGCGGCCATGGCCGAGGCGTTCGGCGAGGACCGGCCCGCCGCGGTGTGCCGGGAGCTGACCAAGACCTATGAGGAGGTCCGGCGCGGTCCGCTGGGCGAGCTCGCCGAATGGGCGGCCGCCGGGGTACGCGGCGAGATCACCGTGGTGGTGGCGGGCGCGCCGCCGGCCGCCCCGGCCCGGCTGGAGCCTGCCGAGCTGGCCCGGCTGGTCACCGTGCGTGAGGAGGCCGGGGAGCGCCGCAAGGAGGCCATCGCCGCCGTCGCGGCCCAGGTGGGGCTGCCCAAGCGCGAGGTCTTCGACGCCGTGGTCGCGGCCAAGCACGCGGCCCCCGGCGCCGGCTGACCCGGGGCCGCGCGGCGGGTCCAGCGGTGCTGTGCTGCGAAACCGCGCAGGTCAGAGGGGTCTCGTGAGAGCAGTCGCACACATCGCTGGGGTGCGGGCACCCCGGCGGCGTACGGTGAAAAGGAGCGCGCCCGGTCCACGCGGGCGGCCCCGGAGCAGTGCGCCGGTGTGCGCCGTATGAGACCCCGGGGGTCGCTCGGACAGGGTGTGCGGAAGGTAAAGAGGAGACCTGAAAGGCCAAGGATCAACGCGGGCCGGGAGCCGGTCCGTACAGGAATCCCCAACAGCGGGCCAAGACTCGGCAACCCGGGAATCCGGAGACCCGCCCCGGGAATTCCCTGGAGAGGAAAGACCCGCACCGGACGAGCGTCCGGAGGGCACCGGGAGACCGTCATGAGCGAGACCATCGGTAACCCTGTGAGCAGGCCGGGCACGGGCCCGCTGTCGGCAGCCACCAGCGTCACCGCCGTCGCCGGGGGCCCGGTCGAGACCGCCCACGAGGCCTACTCCTTCGCCTGCCTCAGCTGTGGATACGGCTGGGAGCAGGAGTACGAGATAGAGCACCACACCGACCGCGACGGCCACCTCACCTGCCAGTACCGCGCCAACGGCGTGCGCGTCCCGTCGCCGCTGCTCAAGCCCAGCTGCCCCGGCTGCGGCGGACACACCGTACGGATCATGCGTGCCGGACGGGTCGACGCCGTGAGCCGGGCCTGGTCGGCGGGCGCCGGTCACGGGCGCGGGCCCGACGGCGGCGCCACGGCCGTGCATGACACGGGTGCGCAGCTGGACGAGGCCTCCGAGCAGCACCGCCGGCACCGGTTCCACCTGCCGGCCTTCCTGCACCTGCACTCCCGCGATCGCAGCTGACCGGCGGACGCGCAGCGCAGCGCTCCGCAGTCCGGCCGCCGCCACGCGCGGCGGCCGGACGGCGCAGTCCCCGGGCCGCTATAGGATTTCTGACCATGGCGGCCACTGGAACCAACAGCAACGGGGCGTCGGCGTACTACGTCACCACGCCGATCTACTACGTCAACGATCGCCCCCATCTGGGCCACGCCTACACGACCGTCGCAGGCGACGTGCTCACCCGCTGGCACCGCCAGCGGGGCGAGAAGGTGTGGTACCTCACCGGCACGGACGAGCACGGTCAGAAGATCATGCGTACCGCCGATGCCAACGGCGTCACCCCTCAGGAGTGGTGCGACAAGCTGGTGGAGGAGGCGTGGAAGCCCCTCTGGCAGCACCTGGACATCGCCAACGACGACTTCATCCGCACCACCCAGGAGCGGCACACCCACCGGGTGCAGGAGTTCGTGCAGGACCTGTACGACAAGGGCGAGATCTACCAGGGCGGCTACGAGGGCCCGTACTGCGTCGGCTGCGAGGAGTACAAGACCCCCGGCGAGCTGCTGGACGGCGAGGGCGGGGCCAAGCTCTGCCCCATCCACAAGCGCCCGGTGGAGATGCTGAAGGAGGAGAACTACTTCTTCAAGCTCAGCGAGTACGGCCCGAAGCTGCTGGAGTTCTACGAGGCCAACCCCGGCTTCATCCAGCCCGAGTCGGCCCGCAACGAGGTGCTGCAGTTCGTCCGGCAGGGCCTCCAGGACCTCTCCATCTCCCGCTCCACGTTCGACTGGGGCATCCCCATCCCCTGGGACCCCAAGCACGTCATCTACGTCTGGGTGGACGCGCTGCTCAACTACGCCACCGCGGTCGGCTACGGCGCCGACCCGGCGAAGTTCGACGCCACCTTCCCCGCCGACGTCCACCTGGTCGGCAAGGACATCCTGCGCTTCCACGCGGTGATCTGGCCCGCCATGCTGATGGCGCAGGGCCTGCCGCTGCCCAAGCGGGTCGTCGCCAACGGCTGGCTGATGGTCGGCGGCGAGAAGATGAGCAAGTCCAACCTCACCGGCATCGCCCCGCAGGACCTCACCTCGCACTTCGGGGTGGACGCCTACCGCTGGTACTTCCTGCGGGCCATCCAGTTCGGCCAGGACGGCTCCTTCTCCTGGGAGGACTTCTCCGCCCGGTACACCTCGGAGCTGGCCAACGACTTCGGCAACCTCGCCTCCCGGGTCGCCGCCATGGTCGGCAAGTACTTCGGCGGCGCACTGCCGGCCGCCACGGCCGCGGGCGCGGCGGAGCAGGCGGTCGCCGAGGGGCTGGCCAAGGCCGTCGCCGAGGCCGACCGGAAGATCGGCGAGGAGATCGACTTCGCCGGCGGCATCGCTGCGGTCTTCGACTTCATCAAGCAGGTCAACGGCTATCTCACCGAGCAGGAGCCCTGGAAGGTCGCCAAGGACGACTCCCCCGAGGGTCAGGCGCGGCTCGCCACCATCCTGTACACCGCCGCCGAGTCGCTGCGCGCCATCGCGGTGCTGCTGAACCCGGTGATGCCGGGCACCGCCGCCAAGCTCTGGGACTCCCTGGGCGCCGAGGCGGCGCTGGGCGCCCTCGCCGAGCAGCGCATCGGCCAGGCCGCCGACTGGGGCCTGCTGCCGGCCGGCGCCACCGTCACCAAGGGCGACATCCTCTTCCCCCGCCTGGAAGAGAAGAAGGACGCCTGAGCCGCGATGAGCAGCAGCAAGTCCGCGCCACCGCCACTGCCGGAGCCCCTGGCAGTGGCGGTGGCCGACTCCCACACCCATCTGGACATGCAGGACGGCACACCCGAGGAGGGCCTCGCCAAGGCCGCCGCCGTCGGTGTCACCACCGTGGTCCAGGTCGGCTGCGACCTGCCCGGCTCCCGCTGGGCCGCCGAGCTCGCAGCCGCCCATGAGCAGGTGTGGGCCGCCGTCGCCCTCCACCCCAACGAGGCGCCCCGGATCGTCCACGGGGATTCGGACGGCTGGAGCGGGCAGCGCCGTGCCCCCGGCGGTGCCGCGGCCCTGGACGAGGCGCTGGCGGAGATCGACGCCCTCGCCGCGCTCCCGCAGGTCCGCGCCGTGGGCGAGACCGGCCTGGACTACTTCCGCACCGGTCCCGAGGGCGTCGCGGTCCAGCACGACTCCTTCCGCCGCCACATCGCCATCGCCAAACGGCACGGCAAGGCCCTGGTCATCCATGACCGCGAGGCCCATGACGACGTGCTGCGGATCCTGGAGGAGGAGGGCGCGCCCGAGCGCACCGTCTTCCACTGCTACTCCGGGGACGCCGCGATGGCCAAGGTCTGCGCCGACCGCGGCTACTACATGTCCTTCGCCGGCAATGTCACCTTCAACTCCGCACAGCCGCTGCGCGACGCACTCGCCGCCGCCCCGCTGGACCTGCTGCTGGTGGAGACCGACGCCCCGTTCCTCACCCCCGCCCCCTACCGCGGCCGGCCCAACGCCCCCTACCTCATCCCGGTGACCCTGCGGGCCATGGCCAAGGTCAAGGGCGTCCCCGAGGACGAGCTCGCCGCAGCCGTCGCGGCCAACACCGCCCGCGCCTTCGACTACTGACCAAGCGTCAGGATTCGGGGGCGGGCGGCGCCGGGGGCGGTGCGCCGGCGCCGGCGGCGTCCACCTAGGCTCTGCGGAAACCCGACGGCCGACGACCGCGGGTGGAACGGGGAGAGCCATGGCGGGAAGCGACTACGCACGCCTGATGAAGCAGGACTTCAACGACCTGGAGAGCGCCGCCAAGGCCTGGACCCGGGTCGCCGAGGAGATGGAGGGCCTTGCCGCCCGGCACCGCTCCCAGGTGACCGGACCGCTGCGCCACAGCTGGAAGGGCGACGACGCCGACGGGGCCTTCTACTACCTGGAGGAGGTCGAGAGCCGGCTCGACGTCGTCCGGACCGAGGGCATGACCATCGGCCGCGTCCTGGAGACCACCCGCTTCTGGATGCAGCAGGCCCAGACCGATCTGCGCAACGCGGTCAGCCGCGCCGAGGAGAACGGCTACGCCGTCGACGAGGACGGCAATGTCACCGACCCGCAGAGCGCCGCACTGCCCCACAACGACCCCGACGCCCAGGAACTCGCCCGGCAGCGCAGCGGCCCGCGCTACGAGTTCCAGGACCGGATCGACGCGGCGGTGCACGACGCCCTCAAGGCGAGCGCCGACGGGGTCAGGGCACTGTCCTCACTGGACGCCATGATCATGGACCGCTTCAACGACGGAGCCTCCGCCGAATCACTCCATGACGTCCGGGACGCCATGAAGGCGATCGGTGTGCAGGACCCGCAGATCCCCGACGATCCCAAGGCCGCGGCGGAGTGGTGGAAGGCCCTCAGCCCCGAGGAGCAGGACGAGTACGCCACCCTCTACCCGGCGCAGATCGGCGGCACCGACGGCCTGCCCAGCGACGTCCGCGACCACGCCAACCGGCTCGCCCTGGAGCAGGAGTACAACGACCTGGAGTTCGGCGGCCCCGAGGACTTCAAGGACATCTCCCTGGACGAGCGCAACAAGCGCCTGCAGAACCTCCATGCGCTCCAGGACCAGCTGAACCAGCGGGACGGCGCCCCCAAGGGCAAGGAGCTGTACCTGCTGAACTACAAGTCCGCCGGCGACGGCCAGGCGGTGATCGCCATGGGCAATCCCGACACCGCCGCCCACACCGGAGTGCTGGTCCCCGGCACCAACACCACCATGGACTCCGTCGGCGGACAGCTCAACCGGATCGGGACGCTCCAGAACTCCGCCACCAAGTGGAGCGACGGCCAGCCGGTCTCCACGGTGATGTGGCTCGGGTACGACGCCCCCGAAGCCTCCGGCGGCGACCTCAACTCCAGCGTCACCACCAAGGGCCGCGCCGAGGACGGCGCCCCCGACCTGCGGCACTTCATCGCCGGCACCCGAGCCGCCCAGGGCGACCGCCACGGCCACATCACCGTCATCGGCCACAGCTACGGGTCGACCACCGTCGGCGCGGCCGCGGCGGGCGGCGACGGCCTGGGAGCCGATGACATCGCGGTGGTCGGCAGCCCCGGGATGACCGTCGACCATGCGTCCGACCTCCACATGGACCCCTCGCACGTCTGGGTCGGCGCCGCCCCCGACGACCCGATCATCGACGACTTCTCCGACCTCAGCCTCGGTGACAACCCCGCCGAGGAGCCCTTCGGCGGCCGGAACTTCGACGTCGACACCCATGGCCACAGCGGCTACTGGGACCAGGGCAGCCAGAGCCTCGACAACCAGGGGCGGATCATCGCCGGGATACCGCCCACCGAGGTCCCCAAGCAGGACAACGACGTTCCGCTGCTCCCCTGGTAACCCCCTGACCCCCACCGCTGGGAGCCCGCCATGGTCACCGCCAGGTCCGCCTGGTGCACGCTGAGCGTCACCGCTCTACTCCTCACCACCGGAGGCTGCATGTCCGACGACGGAAAGAACGACCCGCTGCCGCGCCTGAGCAAGGAGCGCGCCACCAGCTGGGCCGAGGAGCACACGGCCAGGATGGCCGAGGCCGCAGGGGTGGAACTCGACCGGCAGAGCGCCGAGCCGGTCTTCGAGGACTGCGTGGGCAGGAACGACGAAGTGGTGCACGACGGGCGCTACTCCCTCTACTACACCGTCTACGCCGAGGTGCCCCGGCAGCGGCACACCGAGGTCGCCCGCAGACTGCGCGCCGACTTCGAGAAGGAGGGCTTCCGGATCACCGGCTATCGGGAGTACCAGGACGACCACTACACCGCCCTGGTGGACGCGCGGGACGACGACACCCGGTTCACTCTGGCGACCGGGTCCGTCAGCCCCACCAGGTACCTCTTCTCCGTGCGCACCCCCTGCATGATCCCGCCGGGCGCCACCCAGCAGCCGTGACCCTCGGCAGCCGCAACCCCGGCAGCCACAGCCCCACCAGCCGAAGGAGCAGCCAGCATGTCGCAGGACATCGACGTCACCCCGGCCGAGCTGCGGGCGTCCGCGCACGCGGCCGACGGGATCGCACAGGACATGAAGGAGCCCGACGACCAGGCCGTCAGGGAGACCGACACCGCAGCGGGCTCGATGGCCGGCTGGAGCCTGGCACCCGTACTGCAGTCCCTGGCCACCGGCTGGCAGCAGGCCCTCCAGGGGCTGCACGACCGCACCGCGGCCGGCGCCGACAACCTGCGCAGCTGCGCGGACGGCCATGAGTGGAACGACGACCTCGCCAGTCAGAACTTCGAGCACTTCCAGGACGTCTCGCAGTGACCGCCCACGGCGGCCCCGGAGCACCGCGGCACCTCGGAGGGGCGCCGCCGTGCTCCGGCGCCGCCAGGGCGCGGCACCGAGCCGGGGCGGAGGTCCGTACCCTGGGGGAGTGAGCACCTCCCCCCACCCGGACACCGCCGAGAGCCACCTGCTGGGCCCGGCCGACGTCCGCGAACTCGTCAGAGCCCTCGGCGTGCGGCCCACCAAGCAGCGCGGCCAGAACTTCGTCATCGACGCCAACACGGTGCGCCGCATCGTGCGCGCCGCCGAGGTCCGTCCCGACGACGTGGTGGTGGAGGTGGGCCCCGGCCTCGGCTCGCTCACCCTCGGCCTGCTGGAGGTCGCCGACCGGGTCACCGCGGTGGAGATCGACCCGCTGCTCGCCCAGCACCTGCCCGCCACCGTCGCCGCCCGGATGCCCGACCGCGCCGACCGGTTCACGCTGGTCCACAACGACGCCATGGACGTCACCGAACTGCCGGGCCCGCCGCCCACCGCGCTGGTCGCCAACCTCCCCTACAACGTCGCCGTGCCGGTGCTGCTCCATATGCTGGAGGCCTTCCCCAGCATCGAACGCACCCTGGTGATGGTGCAGTCCGAGGTCGCCGACCGGCTCGCCGCCCGCCCCGGCAACAAGGTCTACGGCGTCCCCTCGGTCAAGGCCAACTGGTACGCCGACGTCAAGCGCGCCGGAGCCATCGGCCGCACCGTCTTCTGGCCCGCCCCCAACGTCGACTCCGGACTGGTCTCCCTGGTGCGCCGGCAGCCGCCGTCCACCACCGCAACGCGCCGCGAGGTCTTCGCCGTCGTCGACGCCGCCTTCGCGCAGCGCCGCAAGACCCTGCGGGCCGCGCTGGCCGGCTGGGCCGGTTCCCCCGCCGCCGCCGAACAGGCCCTCGCGGCCGCCGGTATCGACCACAAGCTGCGCGGTGAGGCCCTCACCGTCGAACAGTTCGCCGCCATCGCCGAGCACCGCCCCACCCCGGCCTGACCGCGCCCCCAGGAGCCCACCCGCCGTGTCCGCCGCCCCGCAGCCGTCCGTCACCGTACGCGTCCCCGCCAAGGTCAATGTCCAGCTCGCCGTCGGCGGACGCCGCCCCGACAGCTTCCACGACCTGGCCAATGTCTTCTTCGCCGTGGCGCTCGGCGACGAGGTGACCGCCACCCCCGCAGACGACCTGCGGATCACCGTCTCCGGCCCCGACGCCGACCAGGTCCCCCTCGACGGGAGCAACCTCGCCGCCCGCGCCGCCCGGCTGCTCGCCGAGCACCACGGGCTGCGCCCGGACGTCCATCTGCACATCGCCAAGGACATCCCCGTCGCCGGCGGTATGGCCGGCGGCAGCGCCGACGGTGCCGCGGCCCTGGTCGCCTGCGACGCCCTGTGGGGCACCGGCACCTCCCAGGACGTGCTGCTGGAGCTCGCCGCGGAACTCGGCTCCGATGTGCCCTTCGCCCTGCTCGGCGGGGTCGCCCTGGGCCTCGGCCGCGGTGAGATCCTGCGGCCCCTGCCGGTCGGCGGCACCTTCCACTGGGTCTTCGCCGTCGCCGACGGCGGCCTGTCCACCCCCGCCGTCTTCCGCGAGTGCGACCGACTGCGCGACGAGGCCGGCCACGGCTCCGACACCGCCTCCGTCCCCGACCCGCAGGCCGACCCCGAACTGCTCCGCGCCCTCGCCGACGGAGACCCCGCCGCGCTGGCTGCCGCCCTCGCCAACGACCTCCAGCCCGCCGCGCTCTCCCTGCGGCCCGCCCTGGCAGCCACCCTGCGGGCCGGCGCCGACGGAGGCGCCATCGGCACCCTGGTCTCCGGCTCCGGCCCCACCTGCGCGTTCCTGGCGAAGGACGCCGAGTCGGCGGTGTCCGTCGCCGAAGCGCTCGCCGCCTCCGGCACCTGCCGGTCCGTCCGGGTCACCCACGGCCCGGTCCCCGGCGCCGCCGTCACCACGGGGGGCTGAGCGGCCGGGCGCCGTGGACGGCGGGCCCCGGCCCGCCGGGGCCGGGACCGGCCCGCGCCGGGGTCGGCCGAACGGGCGCACCATGGACAGTGGTGCAGCCACCTCCGGCACCGCACTACCCTGGTGATCCCAGCCCGCAGCATCCAGGAGCGCAGCGCACGTGGCCGTCAACCTCGCCACCCTCGAATCCGTCGGCAAGGTCTACGGCACCCGTGCCCTCCTCGACGGCGTCACCCTCGGCGTCAGCGAGGGCGACCGGATCGGTGTGGTCGGCCGCAACGGCGACGGCAAGACCACCCTGATCCGCCTGCTCGCCAGGCTGGAGGAGCCCGACACCGGCCGGGTCACCCACTCCGGCGGCCTGCGGCTGGGCGTCCTCACCCAGCACGACTCGCTGGACTCCGCCGCCACCGTCCGCCACGAGGTCGTCGGCGACCGCGCCGACCACGAGTGGGCCGGGGACGCCCGCATCCGGGACATCCTCACCGGCCTCTTCGGCGGCCTGGACCTCCCCGGTTTCCCGCAGGGCCTGGACACCGTGATCGGCCCGCTCTCCGGCGGCGAGCGGCGCCGTATCGCGCTGGCCAAGCTGCTGCTGGAGGAGCACGACCTGGTCGTCCTGGACGAGCCCACCAACCACCTGGACGTCGAGGGCATCGCCTGGCTCGCCCGCCACCTCCAGGTCCGGCGCTCCGCCCTGGTCTGCGTCACCCACGACCGCTGGTTCCTCGACCAGGTCTGCACCCGGATGTGGGACGTCCAGCGCGGCGACGTCCACGAGTACGAGGGCGGCTACTCCGACTACGTCTTCGCCCGGGCCGAGCGCTCGCGGATCGCCGCCACCGAGGAGACCAAGCGGCAGAACCTCGTCCGCAAGGAGCTGGCCTGGCTCCGCCGCGGCGCCCCCGCCCGCACCTCCAAGCCCCGCTTCCGGGTGGAGGCGGCCAATGAGCTGATCGCCGATGTGCCGCCGCCGCGCGACCGCAGCGAACTGATGAAGTTCGCCAACTCCCGGCTCGGCAAGACCGTCTTCGAGCTCAAGGACGTCAGCGTCCAGGCCGGGCCCAAGCAGCTGCTCTCGCACCTCACCTGGCAGCTCGGCCCGGGCGACCGCGTCGGTCTGCTGGGCGTCAACGGCTCCGGCAAGACCTCGCTGATGCGCGCCCTCGCCGACGCCGCGACCAGCGACGGCGACAAGCAGCCCGCCGCCGGCACCGTCAAGGTCGGCAGGACCGTCAAGCTCGCCTACCTCTCCCAGGAGGTCGCCGAACTCGACCCGGACTGGCGGGTGCTGGAGGCCGTCGAGCGGATCCGCCAGCGCGTCGACCTCGGCAAGGGCCGCGAGATGTCCGCAGGGCAGCTCTGCGAGCAGTTCGGCTTCGGCAAGGACAAGCAGTGGACGCCGGTCGGCGACCTGTCCGGCGGCGAGCGCCGCCGCCTCCAGCTGCTGCGGCTGCTGATGGACGAGCCCAATGTGCTCTTCCTCGACGAGCCCACCAACGACCTCGACATCGAGACCCTCACCCAGCTGGAGGACCTCCTCGACGGCTGGCCCGGCTCCATGATCGTTGTCAGCCACGACCGGTACTTCATCGAGCGCACCACTGACACCCAGTACGCCCTGCTCGGCGACCGCACCATGCGGATGCTTCCGGGCGGGGTCGACGAGTACCTCCAGCGCCGCGCCCGTATCGCCGAGGCCGCCGCTGCCGCGGTGGCCCCCGCCGCGGCAGCCGTGAAGCCGACCGGTGACACCAGGGCTGTGAAGAAGGAGCTCCAGCGGATCGAGCGTCAGCTCGCCAAGCTGGAGGAGCAGGAGGCCAAACTGCACGCCCAGATGGCCGAGCACGCCACGGACTTCTCCCGCGTCGCCGAACTCGACTCCCAGCTCCGGACGGTGAAGGACGAGCACGACGAGCTGGAGCTGCGCTGGCTCGAACTGGCCGAGGACGCCTGACAGTTCGCGGCCGGTGGAGTTCGTACGTACCAAATCTGTACCAAGGACGATTGTCGGGAACCTGCCCCGTGACGCACCGACACCGGGCATCGCTAAGCTGGTCTTGACGAGTGATACCGACGAGGCGTGGATGCGCGGTCCCGCGGAGAGCGCCGCGCACGGGGGAGGTGTTCAACGGTGCAGATGATGGCCGATGGCGGTGGCTACGGCGTGGGTGCGGCCGTTGGCAGCGGCATGGCGGCGCTGGTCGCGTCCGTCGGTGCCGGCGCGGTCCGCGTGGAGGTGGAGAACCTCAAGGACTTCAAGAGCAAGGTCGACCGGATGCTGCAGGACCTCGAGGGTTCCTCCGCCTCCCACTCCCGGATCGCGGAACAGCGGCTGGGATCCGGACACCTCGGCGCGGGGTTCGGTGAGGCCACGGACCTGCTGGCGGCGTACAACTCGGTCCACTCGAACCTCGAGACGCTGTCCCAGACGCTGGCCCAGCAGATCGAGGCCATGAGCATCACCATCGACGTCTCCACCAAGGGATACCAGAACGTCGAGGAGACCCGGGTCGCCGAACTCTGGAAGATCCGCGACCAGACGGAGGCCGCCCAGCAGCCGCCGCAGCAGTTCAGCGGTACCAAGCAGGGCGAGTTCTAGCCCGCCTGCGGGCAGTACGGACACGGACGGACACCAACGGGGAAGGTGGAGCAGTGCCCCACAAGTCGAACTTCGAGGGAGAGAGCCACGGCAAGCTCAGGGCGATGGTCGAGTCTTCGGACCCGTCCTTCGTCATGGACGTGGGCACTCGACTGACCAACGCTCACCAGGTCATGCAGGACATCGGCAACGACCTGATGGACCGCATGAACGCCCTCGACTGGACGGGCGCCGCAGCCGACTCCTTCAAGGACTGGGGACGCCAGGTCAGCAAGGCGACGCTTGAGCTGTCCGACTACTCGGGCACCGCAGGCACCTATATGACCAGCGCGGGCGAGACTCTGAGCACGGCCAAGAAGGCCATGCCGGACGTCCCCGAGAGCGACATGAAGACGGTTGCCAAGCACCGCTCGCAGCCCTCCGCCCGCGTCGGCGGCGGCCTGCTCGGCGGCCTCCTCGGCGGACCGCTGGGAGCCGTGGCGGGCAGTGCCGTGGGCGACAAGGCGATGAAGGCGGTCGACCCCAACTGGGTCACCGACTCGGAGGCCCATGCCGCCCAGACCCGCATCGACTCCGCGCACCAGCAGGCCATCGCACAGATGGAGAAGGTGGGCCAGTCGTACGAGGAGTCCAGCTCCCGGATGAAGGCGGCGACCCTCCCGGTCTTCCCGCCGACGCCGGAGACGCTGATGCCGCCTCGGCCGACCGGTCGCGACGAGTCGGTCGCGATTCCGGTGGGCAGGTCCGGTGGGACCGGATCCTCCTCCACAGGAGGCTCAACCGGCGGCACCGTCAAGGGCGCCAAGGGAGTGACCCACCAGGACGTCCTGGTCCAGGAGGGTCAGCCCAAGGGGACGGTGAAGTCCCCGGTCAAGAGCCCGACCGTCGGCGGGACCGGCAAGCCGCCGGCGAACACCGGGATCGATGGCGTCACTCTCGCGCCGGCCCCCACCTCACCGACCAACAACAGCCCTGCGCTGCCGGTGTCGAACGGACCTGGTGGCGGTGGCAGCAGCTATGCGCCGCCCGCGGGCGGATTCCAGGGCGGCAAGCTCCCTGCGGGAGGCGGCAGCGGCCTTGGCGGCCTCGGCGGCGGCAAGCCCCGGCCCGGGTACAAGGGCGGCGTCGTGGGGGAGGGCGAGACCGGCCTGGTGGGCGGCTCCAGCCGTCGACCCGGGTACGGCGGTACGACCGTCGGTGCGGAGGAAGGCGCGCACGCGGGCGGTACCGGGCGTACGCCGGGCGGCAGCCGTGCCGGGTCCCGAGGTGCCGGTTCCGGTGCGTTCGGAGAGCTCGAAGAGGGCCACGGCGGAGCCGCGGGCGGTGCGCACGGCGGTGCCGGTGGTGGCGCTCGCGGTGGCGCACGCGGAGGTTCCGGCCGTCGCCTGACGACGGAGGAGGGCGGCATGGTCGGCGGCCGCCGCGGACGCGGCGCCTCCGGTGAGTTCACCCCCGGCGGCTCGGGCCTGCGCGCTCGCGGAGGCGGAGCCGCGAACGAGCTGGAGGGCCAGGGAGGCATGCCCGGCGGCTCGGCCGGAAACCGTAAGTCCAAGGAGAAGCGCGGTCAGCGCCCGGACTATCTGGTTGAGGACGAAGAGTCCTGGATGTCCGGTGCGGCCGACTCCAATCCGACCGTGATTGAGTAGCAACCCGGAGAAGACTGCCCGGCCCGGATCTCTTCGGGGCCGGGCAGTCGTCTGAGTCACCAGCCCCAAGAGGAGAGAGCAATGCTTCAGTCGGGCGCGAGGATGCGACGCCGCATCACGGCTGCGTTGGCGTCAGTGGGCGTCTTCCTGCTCGGCGGCGCACTGACACCGGCCTCGGCGGCTTCCCTGGATGTCAGGTCCCAGGAGTGGTACCTGGACGCGATGAAAGCCGCACAGATGTGGCAGACATCGACAGGCAGAGGTGTGACCGTCGCCGTGATTGACACGGGGGTCAGGGCGAATCACCCTGACCTTGCGGGCCAGGTGCTGCCCGGGCGGGACTTCTCCAAGCTCGGCGGCGGTGCGACAGCGGATGCCGACGGCCACGGAACCGGTATGGCCGGTGTCATCGCCGGTACGGGCAAGGGGCTGGGCGGCAAGGGCGCTGTGGGGTTGGCACCCGGCGCGAAGATCCTGCCGATTCGCATTGGCGCGATCACCGGCAACGAGGCCTCCAATCTCTCGGAGTTCCTCAAGGAACTCCCCGCAGCCATTCGTTTCGCTGCCGACAGCGATGCAAAGATCATCAACATCTCCCAGGGCAGCACCCGGACCAGCCCCGAGCTTCAGCAGGCCGTGGACTACGCACGGAGCAAGGGCAAGCTGGTTGTCGCAGCCACAGGTAACGAGGCCGAGCAGGGGAACCTCGTCGAATACCCGGCAGCCCTGAGCGGGGTTGTGGGCGTCGGCGCCGTCGACCGCAACGGTCAGGTCGCTGCCTTCTCCGAGAGAGGGCCTCAGGTTGACCTGGCGGCCCCGGGTGTGGACATCGCCAGGCCCTGCGTCAGCGCCTCGGGTTACTGCAAGGGACAGGGAACCAGTGACTCCGCCGCCCTGGTCTCCGCGTCGGCTGCGCTGGTGTGGGCCCAGCACCCGTCCTGGACCGCCAACCAGGTGCTGCGGGTGCTGGTCAACACCGCGGGCAAGGACGGCAGCGGGCACAGCGACTTCCTCGGCTACGGCGTGGTGCGACCCCGGGTCGCGCTGACGACTCCGGGTGACCCCGGGCCGGCCGGTGTGGATCCGCTGGCGGCGTCCGACAAGTCGGCGGCACCGGGCTCCTCCGCCCCGGCGGCCTCGCCGTCCACGGCGGACGCTTCGCAGGCGCCCGGGGATGCCGCGACGCCGTCCTCGTCGGCGGCCCCCACGCCCGCTCCGGCGGCCTCGTCGGACGACGGCGGCAGCGGGGCCGGGATGTGGATCGGGATCGGTGCCGCGGTGCTGGTCGTCGCGGCGATCGTGGTGGTCGTGCTGGTGCGCCGGGGCCGTGGTGGCGGTGGCGGTGGAGGCGGCAGCAACCCGCCCTCGGGCGGGTTCGGCGGCGGCCAGTACAGCGGTCAGCACGGTGGTCAGTACGGGGCGCCGCAGCCGCCGTACCAGGCCCCGCCGCCGGGTGGCAGCTTCGGTCCGCCGCAGTAGTGGATGGTCGTCGCGGCGTCGATTTCGTGTTCGCGCCGATGACCATGTAATGTCTTCCTCGCTCGCCCCAATAGCTCAGTCGGCAGAGCGTCTCCATGGTAAGGAGAAGGTCTACGGTTCGATTCCGTATTGGGGCTCTGTGAGGACGAAGGCCTCCGCCGTCACGGCGGGGGCCTTCGGCGTTCTCAGGGAAGCGGCGGGGCCTGTACGGTGCGGTCGCAGCGCGTCCGGGCGGCTTTGACGGCCTCTCCGTTGGGGTGGTCGTTGCCCGCGATGCGGGCGGCGGTGCGTTCGGGGGAGGAGCCGTTGCCGAGGTGGCGCCGCCTCAGTCGGTCCTCGCGCAGCTCGTCCGGGGCTTCGACGTACCAGAGCGCGTGCAGCCGGGCCCTGGCGTCGCGCCAGCCGGGGGCGTCCAGGGCGAGGTAGTTGCCCTCGGTGACGACCAGACGGCAGTGCGGGCGGACGGTGTGGCGGGCGGCGACCGGTTCATGGAGGGTGCGGTCGTAATCGGGTGTGTAGATGTCGTGCGCCGGTGTGCCGGTGATGCGGTCCAGGAGTGCGGCATAGCCATGGGCGTCGAAGCTCGGGGGTGAACCCTTGCGGTCGGTGAGGCCCAGGCGGTCGAGCTGGGTGTTGGAGAGGTGGAAGCCGTCCAGCGGGACGTAGGCGGCGGCTCCGTCGCCGAGCCGTTCGCAGGCCGCTGCGACGAGGGCGCGGGCGAGCACGGACTTGCCGGCGCCGGGCGGTCCGGCGAGGCCGAGGAGGGCGCGGGGGCCGGGCAGCCGCAGGGCGTCGGTGAGCAGGCCGTCGAGGGTGTCGCTGGCGGGGTGGGCGGGTTGCTGCATGGGGACAGCATGGCCGCTTCGGCCGGTCGGCGGACGGTCGGGTGCGGGGTGTGTGGGGTTCGGCACAGAGCGTGAGCGGCGCTGGCGGCCTCGTGCGGAATGCGATGTGATGGGGCGTCAGTCAGGGGGCGCGTGGGGGTACGCGTCACGCCCCCGGGGGTGGGGTCCGCGAAGGGGGAGGAGTGCCATGGGTGTGCGGCTTGTGGTGGTCGACGACCACCGGCTGCTGGCCGAGGCGCTGGCGGCGGCGCTGCAGCTGCGCGGGCACCGGGTGCTGGCGGTGGGGGCGCCGTCGGGTGTGGCGGCGGAGCTGGTGATCCATCGCCGGCCGGAGGTGTGTCTGCTGGGGGTGGCGGGACCGGCGGGGCAGGGGGCGTTCGATCCGGTGCGGCGGATCCGGCGGGAGCGGCCGGAGGTGCCGGTGCTGGTGGTGGGGCCGGTCGCGGATCCGCGGGGGGTCGCCGCGGCGTGTGCGGCCGGGGCGGCGGGCTTCGTCCGCAGCGACGAGCGCATCGAGGTGGTGGAGCGGGGGCTGCTTCGGGTGCGTGCGGGGGAGGTGGCGATGTCGCCGGAGGTGATGCAGGCCGCGTTCGAGCGGATGCTGGAGCCGGTTCCGGAGCCGGACGACGAGGTGCTTCGGTTGCTGCGGGTGCTGACCCGCCGTGAGGTGCAGGTGCTGGTCCGGATCGCGGACGGTGAGGACACCGGGGCCATCGCGGCGGGGATGGGCATAGCGCCCAGTACCGCGCGCACCCATGTGCAGCGGGTCCTGGTGAAGCTGGGCGTAAGGACCCGGCTTGAGGCGGCTGCGGTGGCGTCCCGCACCGGACTGCTGCTGCGGGTGGCGGGCGGGTCGCAGCCGTAGGCCGGGTCGGCGGCGACACCGACCTCCGTCTCTCGACTCCCGGCGGCCGTTGTCCGACCCCAACGACTGAGCGCGGCCCCAACGACTGAGCGCGGCCCCGGCGACTGAGCGCGGCCCCGGCGCACGGCGGCCGTCAACGTCCGTCCCCCGCCGCCTGGTGGCCGACGGCCGGCCCTGGCTGCCCGACCCCTGATCCTCGACCCCCGACGCCCGGCAGCTGCCGCCCGCCACCCGCCCCACCGCCCAGGTTCCCGCCGTGGGCGGCCTGCCCGGGGACCTGCCGCGGGCGGCCCGCCCGGGATCTGCTGTGTGTTCCTGTTGCCTCGGGCCGTCCCCCCGTGGACCTGTGATCCACCGGGGTGCCGGAATCGGCCATGCCCACCCTGCCCTCAACGACCTGCGCGCTGTTGACTGATGATGCCTTGTGTTTGATTATGTTTGTGATCGGGGTGTCGTGAGAGGTGGCGGCTTTGAAGAAGACGACGACCAAGCTGGCTGACGGACGCGAGCTGATCTACTACGACGCCGACGACACCGTCGTACGCGACACGGCCGACCCCCGGCCCCTGGAGCCCACCTCCAGCCTCTCCGAGATCCGCCACGACCCCGTCCTGGACGAGTGGGTCGCCATCGCCGCCCACCGGCAGGGCCGGATCTACCACCCGCCCGCCGACGAGTGCCCGCTCTGCCCCTCCCGCGACGGCCGGCAGAGCGAGATCCCCGCGGCCGACTATCAGGTGGCCGTCTTCGAGAACCGCTTCCCGTCCCTGGCCTTCGACGCCGCCGCGCACTACGAGGGGGACGACGGCACCGGCAGCGGACGCACCGAAGGCCCGCTGCCGCACCGGGGGCGGCCCGGCGTCGGCCGCTGCGAGGTGGTCTGCTTCACCCCGGAGCACGACCACGCCTTCGCCGATCTGACGGAGGAGCGGGCCCGCCTGGTCCTCGACACCTGGACCGACCGCACCGCGGAGCTCTCCGCCATGCCGGGGGTGGAGCAGGTCTTCTGCTTCGAGAACCGCGGCGCGGAGATCGGCGTCACCCTCGGCCATCCGCACGGCCAGATCTACGCCTACCCCTTCACCACCCCGCGCACCGCGCGGATGCTGACCACCGCGGCAGCCCATCGCACCCGCACCGGACGCAACCTCTTCGAGGACCTGCTCGCCGCCGAACGGGCCACCCCCGAGCGGGTGGTGATCGCGGGCAGCCACTGGACGGCGTTTGTGCCCTACGCCGCCCACTGGCCCTACGAGGTGCACCTCTACCCGCACCGCAGGGTGCCCGACCTCACCGCCCTGAACGAGGCCGAGCGGGCCGAGTTCCCCGCGATCTACCTGGACCTGCTGCGGCGCTTCGACCGGCTCTTCCTGGAGGAGGGGCAGACTGTGCAGACCTCGCCCACGCCGTACATCGCGGCCTGGCACCAGGCGCCGGCCGGACGCGCGGACAGCGAGCTGGCCCTGCACCTGGAGCTGTTCACGATCCGGCGTACGGTGGGCAAGCTCAAGTACCTGGCCGGCAGTGAGTCCGGTATGGACGTGTTCATCAACGACGTGTCGCCCGAGCGGGCGGCGCAGCGCCTGCGGGAGGTCGCACCATGACTCAGCCGACACGGAAGTACCTGGTCACCGGGGGTGCGGGGTATGTCGGAAGCGTGGTCGCCGCGCACCTGCTGGAGGCCGGTCACACCGTGACCGTGCTGGACGACCTCTCCACCGGCTTCGCGGCGGGCGTCCCGGAGGGCGCCGAGTTCGTCCACGGGCGGGTCCAGGACGCCGGGGACGTGCTGGACTCCTCCTTCCACGCCGTGCTGCACTTCGCCGCCTCCTCGCAGGTCGGCGAGTCGGTCGCCGATCCGGAGAAGTACTGGCGCAACAACGTCGCCGGGTCGCTGGAGCTGCTGTCCGCGATGCGCAAGGCGGGCGTCGGCCGGCTGGTCTTCTCCAGCACCGCCGCGACCTACGGCGAGCCGGAGCAGGTCCCGATCGAGGAGACCGCCAGGACCTCCCCCACCAACCCCTACGGCGCCACCAAGCTGGCCGTGGACCACATGATCGCCGGGGAGTGCGCCGCCCACGGGCTGGCGGCCGTGTCGCTGCGCTACTTCAACGTGGCCGGTGCCTACGGCCGCTACGGCGAGCGGCACGACCCCGAGTCGCACCTGATCCCGCTGGTGCTCCAGGTCGCGCAGGGCCGGCGACCGCACATCTCGGTCTACGGCGACGACTACCCCACGCCCGACGGCACCTGCATCCGGGACTACATCCATGTCGCCGACCTCGCAGAGGCCCACCTGCTGGCGGTGGACGCGGCCCGCCCGGGGGAGCACCTGGTGTGCAACCTCGGCAACGGCAACGGCTTCTCCGTGAAGGAGGTCGTCGAGGCCGTCCGCCGGGTCACCGGCAAAGAGATCCCCGCCGTCACCGCGGAGCGCCGCCCCGGCGATCCCGCGGTGCTGGTCGCCTCGGCGGAGCGGGCCAGGAACATCCTCGGGTGGCGGCCCAGCCGCACCGACCTGGACGGGATCGTCGCCGACGCCTGGAAGTTCACACTCGCCCTGGAGGGGAAGCAACCGTGACCACCGCCGACACCGCCGCCACACACGCCGAACGAACCGCCAAGGACTTCACCGCCCACTACGGTGCCGACCCGGACGGCCTGTGGGCCGCACCCGGGCGGGTCAATCTGATCGGTGAGCACACCGACTACAACGACGGCTTCGTGCTGCCGGTCGCCCTGCCGCACGCGGCGGTCGCGGCGGTCCGCCGGCGCGACGACGGCGTTCTGCGGCTGCACAGCGCCCAGGGCGACGGCGCGGTGGTCGCCCTGGATGTGGCCGGGCTGACCCCCGGGGGCGTCCAGGGCTGGGCCGCCTACCCGGCGGGTGTGGTGTGGGCGCTCCGTGAGGCCGGACATCCGGTGGGTGGCGCCGATGTGCACATCGACAGCGATGTGCCCACCGGCGCCGGGCTGTCCTCCTCGGCCTCGCTGGAGTGCGCGGTGGCGGTGGCGTACAACGACCTGTGGCAGCTCGGGCTCGGTGCCGCGCAGCTTGCGGTGCTGGCCCAGCGGGCGGAGAACGCCTTCGTGGGGGTGCCGTGCGGGGTGATGGACCAGATGGCGTCCACCTGCTGTGCGGCCGGCGGTGCGCTCTTCCTCGACACCCGGGACCTGTCGCAGCGCCAGGTCCCGCTGGACCTCGCGGGTGCGGGGCTGCGGCTGCTGGTCCTCGACACCCGGGTCAAGCACGACCTCGCCGACGGCGCCTACGCCCAGCGGCGGGCCGGATGCGAGCGGGCGGCCGAGCTGCTGGGGGTGCGGGCGCTGCGCGATGTGCCGTACGCGGAGCTCCAGTCGGCCCTGGACCGCCTGGAGCAGCTGGGGGCGGACGGTGAGCTGCGGGCGCTGGTACGGCATGTGGTCACCGAGGACGCCCGGGTGGAGCAGGTGATCGGGCTGCTGGAGGCCGGCGACCTGCGGGCGGTCGGGCCGGTGCTCACCGCCGGGCACGCTTCGCTGCGGGACGACTTCCGGGTCTCCTGCGCCGAGACCGATCTGGCCGTGGCGGCCGCCGTGGAGGCGGGTGCGCTGGGCGCCCGGATGACCGGTGGCGGCTTCGGCGGCTCCGTGGTGGCCCTGGTTCCGCACGACGGGGTCGAGCCGGTCGCGGCGGCGGTCGCGGACGCCTTCGCGGCGGCCGGCTACGGCGCCCCGCGGGCGTTCACCGCAGTCCCGGGTGACGGGGCGCGCCGCCTGGCGTAGCGCCTCGCGGCCGCATCCCGCGCTGCCCGCGCATCCCGCGCCGCTGGGCGGCTCCCGTATCCGGCCCCGGGGGTGCACGCATCCCCGTTGGCCGGGGCCGTACCCGCGAGGCCCTGGCGCCCCGGTGCTACCCGTGGGTGATGCGGCCAGCGCCTTTACGGGGGCGGGAGTTGGGTGTCCTCCATAGTGCGTGCGCGACCGGTGGAGATGTTTACAGAATCCCCACCAACGGGGGGGTCGTGCCCTACGCTGATTCCCGGTGCCGGTGGGGGCCGGCGCCGGGGGGCGGACAGGGCTGCTCGGCAGCCTGCGGATGTCCGGCCCCGAGTCTGGGGGGATAACCGTGGGGCGGATCCGTGTCCTGGTGGTCGACGACCACCGTATCTTCGCCGAGGCGTTGGCCGCGGCACTCTCCGCAGAGCCAGATGTCGAGGTCGCCGTGGCCTGGAGCGGGCCGGCGGCGGAGCGGGCACTGGACCGCGCCGCGGCCGAGGGCCGCGGCTACCAGGTGCTGCTGGTCGACGCCGATCTCGGCGACACCGCGGACGGAATAGCCGCAGCCGCACGATGCCGGGCAGCCCATCCAGGGCTTCGGTTCGTGGTGCTGGCCGCCCAGGACGACCCACGCCGGGCCGTCCGCGCCCTGCAGGCCGGGGCGGGCGGCTGGGTGGCCAAGGACTGCTCGCTGACCCGGCTGCTGACGGTGGTGCGCGGCGTACTGCGGGACGAGACCCACCTCCCGCCCGCGCTGCTCACCGGAGTCGTCAGGGAACTGACCGCGGCCCGCCGGGACCGTACCGAGAGCGAGCGTCTCGTCGAGTCGCTCACCCCGCGCGAGAAGCAGGTACTGCGCTGCATGGTGGCGGGCCTGGGCAGGCAGGCGGCCGCCGACCGGCTCTATCTCTCACCGCACACCGTGCGGACCCATATGCAGAACGTTCTGGGCAAGCTCGGCGTGCACTCCACGCTGGCCGCGGTGGCACTGGCACGGCGGGCGGGCCTGGGTCCTGCCGAGGCCGCCGCGGTCCGCTGACCTCCGCCGCCAAAATTCCGTCAGGTCAGGAAATCGGAGGACACATGTCGCCATACACCAGTGGCCGCAGCAGTCTGAGCGGGGACCGGGGCCTGCGGACCCTGGTCGTCGGCGCCGGCGCGGCCGGTACCGCGCTCGTCAGGGACCTGGTCCGCACCCCGGAGTTCGGGCTGGACCCGGTCGGTGTGCTCGACGACGATCCGGGCAAGATCGACACACGGCTGCCCGCCGGGGAACGGACGGTCCCGGTACTGGGCCCGCTGGACCGGCTCACCGAACTGGCGCTGGAGCACAGTGCCCATGTGGTGGTGCTGGCCATCCCGGGGCTGCCGCACCAGACCGTGCGCAAGCTGGCCACCGCGGCCGGCGCGGCCGGCGCCTCGGTGCGCTACCTGCCGTCCTTCCTTTCGGCGCTGCGCCGCGAGGTGGTCGGCTCCGACATGCGGACCCTGGATGTGAACCGGCTGATCGGGCGTCATGAGGTCCATGTGGCCTCGCCGGACGTGCGCTCGGTGATTGCCGGCCGCCGGGTGCTGGTCACCGGTGCGGGCGGGTCGATCGGCAGTGAGCTGTGCCGGCAGGTGCACGCCTTCGAGCCGAGTGCGCTCTACATGCTCGACCACGACGAGTCCAACCTCCACCGGCTCCAGCTGGACATCTGGGGCGAGGCCCTGCTGACGGACGAGTCGCTGGTGATCGCCGACATCCGGGACCGGCCGCGGATCCAGCAGATCTTCCGCGACCTGCGGCCCGAGGTGGTGTTCCATGCCGCGGCGCACAAGCACCTGCCGCTGCTGGAGCGCCATCCGTCGGAGGCGGTGAAGTCCAATGTCCTGGGCACCGACCATCTGGTGGAGGCGGCGCTGGCCACCGGCGTCGAGCGGTTTGTGCTGATCTCCACCGACAAGGCGGCCGACCCGACCTCGGTGCTGGGTGCCAGCAAGCGGCTGGCGGAGCTGATCGTCCAGGCCAATGCGCGTGATGCCAGAAACCTGGGTACGGCGGTCTTCTCCGCGGTGCGGTTCGGCAATGTGCTGGGGTCCAGAGGGTCGCTGCTGTCGGTGCTGGCGGAGCAGATGCGCAGCGGCGGGCCGGTGACCATAACCCACCCGGATGTGACGCGGTTCTTCATGACCATCGAGGAGGCCGTCGGCCTGGTCCTGGAGGCGGGCCGGATGGCGCAGGGGGGGGAGGTGTTCGTGCTGGACATGGGGGAGCCGGTGCGGATCGTCGACCTGGTGCACAACTTCGCCCGTCAGGTCAGCCTGGACGTGGACGACGTGGAGATCCGCTTCACCGGGCTGCGGGCCGGGGAGAAGCTCAATGAGGCGCTCTTCTCGGAGGGGGAGGAGCAGCTGCCGACCGAGCACCCCAGGATCTTCGCCACGGTGCCGGGCGGCGCCGGTTCCGGCCCGGAGGATCTGGCGGGCGGGCTGACCGGCCTGTACCGCTCGGCGGAGGGCAATGCGGACGAGGAGGTGCGGCGGCGGCTGGGTGTGCTGCTGCCGGGCTACCGTACGCCGGAGCCGGTTGCGGCCGCGGCGGTCGCCGCCCCCTATCCGGACGGCTTCTGACGGAGCCCCGGGGCACCGGCGGTCCGGACATCCGCTGGGAGAACGCCACCCGCCAGGGCGTCTGCGACTCCTCGGGGCGGCGGCGGTGCCGCCGCCCCGAGACGCACTGTCAGTGGCGACGGCCGAGGACGGCGGCGAAGGTGTCGGCGATCACCTGGTGGCCGGTGGGGTTGGCGTGGATGTCCCGGTACGGGGTGCACTCCCAGGTCCACTGGCAGATCCGGGCCACGTTCAACGGCAGCTGCCCGAGCCCGGGCACGCTCACCTGGGTGTCGAAGTCCTCGCTGGAGAAGGCCGCGTCCACATCCGCCACCCGGAAGCCGGTGAGGCGGTACTCCCAGGAGAGGGTGGAGTTCAGCCGGTCCTGCAGCGGCCCCGAGTCGCGGGCCGTCTGCTGCCCAGCGGCGCCGGTGAGCCAGAGCGCCAGATAGGGGTTGTAGTACGACATGCCCGCGTAGGTGGGCCGGCCGCCGCCCGCGGCATGCAGACGCAGGGTGATCTGCGGGAGGTTGCGGGCGACCGTGTTGAGACCGCCTGCCACACAGGTGGTGTCGATGGCGCCGCCGGCCAGGCAGCTGCCGACGTCATTGGCGCCGATGTCCACCGTCACATAGCGCACCTGGCCGCGGTGCTCGCGCAGGAAGCGTGCGGCGGCGTCCAGCTGGGAGTGTGCACCGGGGTAGGTGCACTTGCCGCCGCTGATCATCGAGGTGGTCGTCTCGCCGCTGCACCCGAGCTTGATGTGGACCAGATGCGGGTCCTGCTGTCTGAGCCTGGTGTACAGCTTGTCGGTGTACGAGACGTCGGTGTCCTGGTGCACATCCGGCTGGTAGCCGGCGGCCAGGGAGTCGCCCAGCGAGACGTAGTAGGTGGTGCGGTGGTCGTCCCGGCCGTGGGCGGAGGCCGGGGCGGCGGCCCCCGCGGTGAGGGCGGCGGCGGTGGCGGCCGCCGCGAGCAGCCGGCCGGCGGCCCGCCAGGGGCGGTGGAGTCGTGCGGACACGGATGTGTCCCCCCTTCTGCCCGCACCTGGGAGGCAGCGGGCAGCCGAGTATGCCTACTACCGTCGGGTAGCGGGCAAGACCCGTGCAGGTTTTGGTCAGCTCGGGACGTTGTCGAAGGGGGCCACCAACTGGCGCAGCAGGTCCGCGAGTTCCGTACGCTGCGTCGGTGCCAGCTCGGCGAGCAGCGCCCGTTCGTGGTCCAGCAGGCCGGCCAGGGCCTCGTCGGCCCGGTTGCGGCCGCCGTCGGTGAGCCGCACCAGCACACCGCGGCGGTCACCCGGATCCGGAAGCCGCTGCACCAGGCCCTTGCCGGTGAGCCGGTCGATGCGGTTGGTCATGGTGCCCGAGGTCACCAGTGTCTGGGTGAGCAGTTGGCCGGGGGAGAGCTGATAGGGCGCGCCGGCTCGGCGCAGCGCGGTGAGCACGTCGAACTCCCAGGGCTCCAGCCCGTGCTCCGCGAAGGCGGCCCGGCGGGCCCGGTCGAGGTGGCGTGCCAGCCTGCTGACGCGACTGAGTACCTCGAGCGGTTCCACGTCGAGGTCAGGGCGCTCTCGTCGCCACGCAGCCACCAGGCGGTCGACCTCGTCCTCCATGGTGATCAGTGTAGTGGCAGATGTGTCGATGTGAAGTCTCTTGACATCGAGAAAGGTTACGCGCAGGCTTTCCATATATCTTGACGTCGAGATAGTAGGAGTGGCCATGACCCGGTGGGACCCTGCCCAGTACCTCCGATACCAGGACGAACGCACCCGACCTCTGCGCGACCTGCTGGGCCGCGTCCACCCCGGCACTGCACCCCGCCGCATCCTCGATCTGGGCTGCGGCCCCGGAAACTCCACCGCACCGCTGCGGCAGCGCTGGCCCGACGCCCACATCACCGGCCTCGACAACTCACCGGAGATGCTCGACAGAGCCCGGGCGGAGCACTCCGGCCCCAACCCGGGCGGCACCGGAACCGCCGACTACGCCCACGCCGACGCCGCCACCTACGACCCGGCCCCGGAATCACCCGATCTGGTGATCTCCAACGCCCTGCTGCAGTGGGTCCCCGGCCACACCGCGGTGCTGGCGCGCTGGGCACGCGCCCTGCCCCCGGGCGGCATCCTCGCCTTCCAGGTCCCCGGGAACTTCGACGCCCCCAGCCACGCCCTGCTCGCCGAGCTGCGCACCAGCCCCCGCTGGAAGCACCTCCTCGGCGAGGGCGCCCGCCGCGACGCCGCCGTCGCGGAACCCGGCGACTACCTGCAACTGCTCACCGGCGAGAACTGCACCGCCGACGTGTGGGAGACCACCTACCACCAGCTCCTCGGCGGGGACGACCCGGTCCTGGAATGGGTGAAGGGCACCGCGCTGCGCCCCGTCCTCACCCGGCTCCAGGACGCCGGGGACCGCGACGCCTTCCTGGAGGAGTACCGCGGCCTTCTGCGCCAGGCCTACCCCGCAGGCCCCCAGGGCACCGTCTTCCCCTTCCGCCGTATCTTCGCCGTCGCCCGGAGGAACTCGTGATCACCGCAGTCGACCACGTCCAGCTCGCCGCCCGCCCCGGCACCGAGGACACCCTCCGCGCCTACTACACGGGCGTCCTCGGCATGACCGAGATCCCCAAGCCCGCCGTGCTCGCGGTCAACGGGGGCTGCTGGTTCCAGGCCGGCGCCGTACAACTGCACCTCGGCATGGAGGCCGGTCACACCCCGTCCGACAAGGCCCACCCCGCGCTGCGGGTCACCGGCATCAGGCAGTACGCGGAGCAGCTCAGCCGGCGCGGGGCCAGGGTGCAGTGGGAGAACAATCTGCCGGGGCTGCTGCGCTTCTACTCCTGGGACCCCGCCGGGAACCGCATCGAGTTCCTGGAGTCGCATGCGGATTCCGGGTCGGACCCGGAGCCGGCACAGTCGCTACCGGAACCGGAATCACGGTAGCCACTTCCTGGCGGAGCCCCCTTTGCGGGGCTCCGCCGGAATTCTGACCCTGGCCCTCCCCGGCCCGTCCACGGTTGACTCACCGCGCATGAGCCTCGACAGCGCCCCTCGGACACCGCCGCTCCGGCGCAACCGGGACTACAACCTCTGGTGGTCCGGCTCCGCCGTCTCCCAGCTCGGCAGCAGCCTCAGCCAGCTGGCCTACCCGCTGCTGATCCTCGCCGCCACCGGATCGGCCGCGAGCGCGGGCGTCGTCGCAGCCTGCACCAATGTCGGCTTCCTGGCCGCATCGCTGCCCGCCGGAGTGGCAGCCGACCGCAGATCCCGGCGCGCGCTGCTCGTACTCGCCTCCGCAACGCAGCTGATCACCATGGCGGCCGTCGCAGCCGCGGTCTTCCAGGGCCACGTCTGGATCCCGCAGATCGCGGTCAGCGCCCTGCTCCAGGGCGCCGCATCGGCGCTGCACGAAGCCGCCGAGACACCGGCGCTGCGCAGAATCGTCGCACCGCACCAGCTCAGCACCGCCTTTGCCCGCGACCACGCCCGCGGCATGGGAGCGCAGCTCGCCGGACCCCCGCTGGGCGGCCTCCTCTATGCGGCGGGCCGCTGGATCCCCTTCGCCGCCGACGCGGCCTCGTATCTCTGCACCACACTCGCCGCGCTGCTCATCCGCAGCCCCCTCGGCCCCGACCGCACCCCGGACGCGCACACCTCACGCAGCACCGTGGTCCACGACCTCGGGGAGGGGCTCCGCTTCCTGTGGCGAAGCCCCTTCCTGCGCTTCGCCATGTCCTGGGCCGCCGTGACCAACAGCGCCCTCGCGGGCCTCGGCTTCACCTTTGTCGTCGCGATCCGGCACCACGGGGCCCAGCCCTCCGTCATCGGCGGCGCCCAGGCCGTCATCGCCGCCTGCGGCCTCCTCGGCGCGCTCGCCGCCGGCCGCATCCTGCGCAGAGTGTCCGGTCACCGGCTCATCCTGGCGCTCTCCTGGTGCATGGTCGCCGGGACCGTCGGCGTCGCCCTGCTGCCCTCCCGGCCCTGGATCGCCGCGCTCTGCTTCGGCAGCCTGCTGGTCTTCGTCACACCGTTGAACGTCGTCTTCCAGACCCACATGATGCAGGTCGTCCCCGATGCCCTCACCGGCCGCGTGATCATCGCCGGCTCCATGGGTTCCCAGCTGCTGAAATGGCCCGCACCGCTGCTCTGCGGGCTGCTCGCCGACCGGTTCACCCCGACCGTGCCACTGCTCGGCATCGCTGCGACCTTCACCGCACTGGCGCTGCTCAACCACCTCGTGCCCGTCGTCCGCCGGATCGACGACGAGGCCCCCGGCGACACTAGTGGCGGGGGCGGCACTAGTTCTTCCGGTCGCCCATCAGCCGGGGACGCCGCTCCATGCCCTCCAGACCGTGCCACGCCAGATTCACCAGATGCGCCGCCACCTCCGCCTTCTTCGGCTTGCGCACCTCCAGCCACCACTGACCCGTCAGCGCCACCATCCCCACCAGCATCTGGGAATACATCGGCGCCAGCTTCGGATCAAAGCCCCGGGACTTGAACTCCAGCCCCAGAATGTCCTCGACCTGTGTGGCGATATCGCTGATCAGCGAAGCGAACGTACCCGTGGACTGGGCCACCGGCGAATCCCGCACCAGAATCCGGAATCCGTCCGTCGACGTCTCGATGTAGTCCAGCAGCGCGAACGCCGCCTCCTCCAGCAGCACCCGCGGATGCCCGCCCGTCAGCGCCCCGGTGACCATGTCCAGCAGCAGCTGCATCTCCCGGTCCACCACGACCGCGTACAGCCCCTCCTTGCCCCCGAAATGCTCGTACACGACGGGCTTGGACACCCCGGCCTTGGCCGCGATCTCCTCCACCGAGGTGCCGTCGTAACCACGCTCCGCGAACAGCGTCCGACCGATGTCCAGCAGCTGCTCCCGTCGCTGCTTCCCGGTCATCCGCACCCGGCCGCCACGCCGCACCGGCCGCCGTTCCCGACCGGCCGGGCCGGCTGTACCGTCTGCGCTGCCGCCGCTGCTCCCGCTCACGCCTCCATTCTTATGCAACCGCCGAGGCGCTCGGGCCGTCATTCCGCGCGGCGAGACTCCAGCCGCTCCGTGCTCGGCCAGCGCACATCATGTGCCCAGCCCGCCAGCTCGAACCAGCGGATGATCCGGGCCGAGGAGTCCAGCTGGCCCCGGAGCACGCCGTGGCGGGCGCTGGTGGGGTCGGCGTGGTGCAGGTTGTGCCAGGACTCGCCGCAGGACAGCACCGCCAGCCACCAGACGTTGCCCGACTTGTCGCGGGAGCGGAACGGGCGCCTGCCGACCGCGTGGCAGATGGAGTTGATCGACCAGGTCACATGGTGCAGCAGCGCCACCCGGACCAGCGATCCCCAGAAGAAGGCGGTCAGCGCACCCTGCCACGACCACGACAGCAGGCCGCCCAGCAGCGGCGGGATCGCCAGCGACACCACGGTCCACAGGGCGAACTGCCGGGAGATGCGGCGGATGTCGTCGTCCTTGATCAGATCCGGGGCGTACTTGCGCTGGTCGGTCTGCTCCTCGTCGAACATCCAGCCCAGGTGCGCCCAGAACAGGCCCTTGAGCAGGGCGGGGACGGTTTCCCCGTAACGCCACGGCGAATGCGGGTCGCCGTCCTTGTCGGAGTACCGGTGGTGCCGGCGGTGGTCGGCCACCCAGCGGACCAGCGGACCCTCCACGGCCAGGCTGCCGGCGATCGCCACCGCGATCTTCAGCGGGCGGTTGGGCTTGAAGGAGCCATGGGTGAAGCAGCGGTGGAAGCCGATGGTGATGCCGTGGCAGGCGATGTAGTACATCGCCACCATGATCACCAGATCCCGCCAGCCGAGTCCCCAGCCCCAGGCCGCGGGAACGGCGGCGATCAGGGCCACGAACGGCACCACGATGAAGGCGGTGAGCGCCACCCGTTCGGCGATGCCCTGGGTGTCGCCGCCCATGGTGGCCAGGGGCAGTGGCTCCTCGCCGGGCGGGTGCGGGCGCTTCTCGGTGGACTGAGCGGTCATGGGCGTCCCTTGCTGTCGGGGAGGGAGGGGGGCTCGGTACGCCTACGGCTGCGTAACTTACGGCATCGTAGGTTGGCTTGGCTCACCTAGGGAAGGCCATGGCCGCCGGACGGGGGAGCGGAGTGGAATCGCTCGAACATCTGATCCATGGGTAATCCGCCGAACGCCGGAACCGCCCGGCGGCGACGCCGGGCGCCCTGGAGAGCGGTCGGGGATCGCGGAAGAAGGGGTCGACCCGACAGGCCTTTGTCGTCGCGTTGAAGGCTTCCGGTGCGGCATAGTGTTGGATGTCAAAAGACGGGTCGACCGCCTCGTCGATTGACACTTATTCCGCCGTGGTGTAATGGCAGCACAGAGCTCTTTGGAAGCTCTTGTCTAGGTTCGAGTCCTAGCGGCGGAGCCCCGTGCATACCCGTTTGTGGGTGCTCCCAAGTGGCCGACGCTCCGGCCGCGGCTATTCTCAAGGCGTTCGGGCCCGCCTGTGTGGATGTGCGTTCCCGGATCCGTCCCCACACCTTCCGATGCCGAGGAGCCTCACGCGTGAGCGCACACTCTCCTGCTGCCGTCATTGTTCTCGCCGCGGGCGAGGGCACCCGGATGAAGTCGCGGTCGCTGCCCAAGGTTCTGCACGAGATGGCCGGGCGGAGCCTGGTGGGGCATGCCGTGGCGGCGGGGCGGCAGCTGGGGCCGGAGCAGCTGGTGGTGGTGGTCGGACATCAGCGCGAGCAGGTCGCCGCGCATCTGGCCGAGGTCGACCCCGGGGTGCGGATCGCCGTGCAGGAGGAGCAGAACGGCACCGGCCACGCGGTGCGGGTGGCGCTGGAGTCGCTGGCCGCGCAGGGCGTGACGGTGGACGGGACGGTGGTGGTGACCACCGGGGACACCCCGCTGCTGACCGGGGAGACGCTGCGTTCGCTGGCCGAGGAGCACACGGCCCGCGGCAACGGTGTGACGGTGCTGACCGCGGTGGTGCCGGACGCGACGGGGTACGGCCGGATCCTGCGCGATGCGGACGGTGCGGTGACCGCGATCGTGGAGCACAAGGACGCCACCGAGGAGCAGCGGGCGGTCCCGGAGGTCAACTCCGGGGTGTTCGCCTTCGACGGGAAGCTGCTGGCGGAGGCGCTGGGGCTGCTGCGCACGGACAACAGCCAGGGTGAGGAGTACCTCACGGACACGCTGGAGATCCTGCGTGCCGCCGGGCACCGGGTGGGGGCCGTGGTGGCGTCGGACTACCGGGACACCCTGGGGATCAACGACCGGGTGCAGCTGGCGGAGGCGCGGCGGATCCTCAACGACCGGCTGCTGGAGCGGGCTATGCGGGCCGGGGTGACGGTGGTGGACCCTGCGTCGACCTGGATCGACGTGGAGGTGACGTACGAGCCCGACGCGGTGGTGCTGCCCAACACGCAGCTGTACGGGCGCACGCACCTGGGTGAGGGCGCTGAGGTCGGGCCGAACTGCACCCTGCGGGACACCGCGGTGGGCGCGGGGGCGCATGTGAGCAACACCACTGCCGATCGCGCCGAGGTGGGTCCGGAGGCCTCGGTGGGTCCCTACGCGTATCTGCGGCCGGGGGCGCGGCTGGCCCGGAAGGCCAAGGCCGGCACCTATGTGGAGATCAAGAACTCCGAGCTGGGCGAGGGCGCCAAGGTGCCGCATCTGTCGTACATCGGCGATGCGGAGATCGGGGAGGGCACCAACATCGGCGCGGCCTCGGTGACGGTGAACTACGACGGTGTCAACAAGCACCGCACCGTGGTGGGGGCCCACTGCCGCACGGGTTCCGACAATATGTTCGTGGCTCCGGTGACGGTCGGGGACGGGGCCTACACGGCCGCCGGCTCGGTGATCACCGGGGATGTCCCGGCGGGCGCTCTGGCGGTGGCGCGGGGCCCGCAGCGGAACATCGAGGGCTGGGTGGAGCGGCGCCGCTCGGGGACGGATTCGGCGCGGGCCGCAGCGGCCGCCCGGGGCGCGGCGGAGGCTACCGCGGAGGCCGCGGCGGGCGGTCCCGGGGCGGACGGTTCCGCCGCGGGCGCGTAACCTGGTGGACATGCGTGCGCTGCGGGCCCGATGCCCGGACCGTGGTGGCGTTTCCCTTTTTGAACGGCCAGTCGTCGGGTTCCTGAGCGTGGATCCGTGGGCGGCAGCGACCGAGGAGACGGTGCAGTGACCGGCATCACCACGTCCGGTGAGAAGAACCTTCGACTCTTCTCCGGCCGGGCCCACCCGGAGCTGGCGAGCGAGGTGGCCGAGCAGTTGGGGACCGAGCTGGTCCCGACCAAGGCCTTCGACTTCGCCAACGGGGAGATCTACGTCCGGTTCCTGGATTCGGCGCGTGGCGCGGACTGCTTTGTGATGCAGAGCCACACTGCGCCGATCAACCAGTGGATCATGGAGCAGCTGATCATGATCGATGCTCTGAAGCGGGCCTCCGCCCGGAGCATCACGGCGATCCTGCCCTTCTACGGATATGCGCGCCAGGACAAGAAGCACCTGGGCCGGGAGCCGATCTCGGCCCGGCTGGTGGCCGATCTGCTGCGGACGGCCGGTGCGGACCGGCTGATGGCGGTGGACCTGCACACCGCGCAGATCCAGGGCTTCTTCGACGGCCCGGTGGACCACCTCTTCGCGCTGCCGATGCTGGCGGACTACGTGGCGACCCGGGTGGCGCCGGAGCGGCTCACCGTGGTGTCGCCGGACGCGGGCCGGGTGCGGGTCGCGGACCAGTGGTCGGACCGGCTGGGCGCCCCGCTGGCGATCATCCACAAGCGGCGCGACCCCAACGTGGCCAACAAGGTGATGTCGGCCGAGGTGGTCGGTGATGTGCGCGGCCGGGTGTGTGTGCTGGTCGACGACATGATCGACACGGCGGGCACCATCTGCGCGGCGGCGGACGCACTGTTCGACAACGGCGCGGCCGATGTGATCGTGGCCGCCACCCACGGTGTGCTGTCGGGTCCGGCGGCGGACCGGCTGAAGAACTCCCGGGTGAGCGAGTTCGTGTTCACCAACACCCTGCCGACTCCGGCCTCGCTGGAGCTGGACAAGGTGACGACGCTGTCCATCGCGCCCTCGATCGCCGCGGCGATCCGCGAGGTCTTCGAGGACGGTTCGGTGACCAGCCTCTTCGAGGGCGTGCACTGACACCTCCCGCCGGCACCTCCCGCTGGGTCGACCCGCCGCCGGCATCCGCCGGCGGCGGGTCGATTTCGTGGTGGAGCGGCTGGCGGGTAGACTCGTGGGGTTGCTCGGCGAGGGAAGCCGTACGGCTCGCGAGGGCTTTGCTTCCGTGATCGACGCGCTGCGGTTTGCGATATCCGTACGTGCTGCCGCCGAGTGATCTGCCCCGAATTTCCGAGGGTGTGGTCCCGGCGGCTTTCTGTTGTTCCGTCCGCACCCCGCGTATGCCACGAGGAGTGCTGTCGTGTCCGAGGTCCGTCTTGCCGCTGAGCCCCGTACCGAGTTCGGCAAGGGTGCTGCCCGCCGCGCCCGTCGCGCCGGCCTGGTCCCCGGTGTCGTCTATGGCCACGGCCAGGCGCCGGTCCACCTGAACCTGCCGGGCCACGACCTGATGATGGCCCTGAAGACCCCGAACGTGCTGATCTCCCTGCCGATCGAGGGCAAGAACGAGTTCGTGCTGCCGAAGGCCGTGCAGCGTGACCCGATCAAGGGCAACCTGGAGCACGTCGACCTGCTCCTGGTGAAGCGCGGCGAGAAGGTCACCGTGGAGATCCCGGTGCTGACCGAGGGCGAGCTGGCCCCCGGCGGCAACCTGCTGGAGCACGTGCTGAACGCTCTGCCGGTCGAGGCCGAGGCCACCCACCTGCCGGAGAACGTCACCGTCTCCGTCGAGGGCCTGGAGGCCGGCTCCTCCATCCACGCCAAGGACATCGTGCTCCCCAAGGGCACCACCCTGGCCGTGGACGAGGACGCCGTGGTGCTCCACGTCGTCGCCGCCCAGGTCGAGGCCGTCGCCGAGGAGGCGGAGGAGGGCGAGGAGACCGCCGCCACCGCCGAGGGCGCCGAGGCCTGATCCAGGGCCGCGGACTGCGCTGTCCACCGCTGCCCCGGCCCGCTTCGGCGGGCCGGGGCAGCGGTGCGTCCGGACGGGGTGGCAGGGTGCGGCGATGATGGTCCGAGGGCGGTCTTCGATGTCGGGAGCGGAGCAGACGATGAGCAGCGGTGGCGACGGGTACACGGGTCCGTGGCTGGTGGTGGGCCTGGGGAATCCGGGCGACCAGTACGCGCGCAACCGGCACAACGTGGGCTGGATGGTGGCGGACCTGCTCGCCGAGAGGGTCGGCGGCCGGTTCAAGGCGCACAAGAGCCGCAACCAGGCGTTGGAGGGCCGGCTGTCGGGTCAGCGGGTGGTGCTGGCCAAGCCGATGTCCTACATGAACCTCTCGGGCGGTCCGGTGACCGCGCTGCGGGACTTCTACAAGGCGCCCGCGTCCGCGCTGGTGGTGGTGCACGACGAACTGGACATCGACTTCGGTGTGCTGCGGCTGAAGCTCGGCGGCGGCGACAACGGCCACAACGGGCTGAAGTCGATCACCAAGTCACTGGGGCCGGACTACCACCGGGTGCGGTTCGGGGTGGGCCGCCCACCGGGCCGGATGCAGGTGGCGGACTTTGTGCTCAAGGACTTCTCGGCGGCGGAGCGCAAGGAGCTGGACTGGTTCGTCGACCGGGCGGCCGATGCGGTCGAGGCATTGATCAGCGAGGGCCTGGAGCGCGCCCAGCAGTCGTACAACTCCTGAGGCAACTCCTGAGGCAACTCCTGAGGAGCCGGGTGCGGGCCCGGGGGATCCCGCGGTCGCCCGCGGGGCACCAGGAGGCATCGGCACTGGTGCACGGGGGTCTCCCAGCGGTAGCGTGCGGCGCCGTGGAGCCGGAGGGCGGGGGCTGTCGGCATCTGGTCCTTTCGTGTCGAGTCCTCGGGAGTGCGCATGGTGGCGAAGACGGCCGATCGAAAGGCTGTGGCGGCCCGCGTGGTGGCCAGAACGGCGGCGACCCCGGCCGGCCAGCGGGTGGCCGCCTCCCCGCGCTTCAAGGGGCGGCGCAGCGGCATACGCCGGGCGGGCGAGCGGATGGTGGGGATGGCCCTGCTGCTGCGCCTGCTGCTGGTCTGGGGGGCGGTGCTGGTGCTGCTGGGAGCGGCCGCGTGGGGGAGCTGGCACAGCAGCCAGGACGCGGTGCTCGGCGGCCGGGAGCGCGGCACGCTGACCGTGGACTCCTGTGACCCTTCGGTGTGCCGGGGGACCTTTGTGCCGACGGGCACGGACGGCGCCTCGCGAGTGGTGACCATCAGCCGCTCCGCCGCGCGGGACGGGGGCAAGGCGGGGGAGCGGCTCGCGGTGGCGATCCGGCCGGACACCTCGGATGCGGTGCGCACCGGCTGGGCGGGTGTGCTGCACGGCTGGATCCCCTTCGGCGGGGCGCTGCTGCTGGCGTCCGTGGTGCTGGGTGTGGCGCTGCGGATGCGGCGTACGGCGTGGGTCGGGGCGGTGCTGGGGGTGGCGCTGCTGTCCGGTGCCTTTGTGCTGAACTCCGTCAGCTGAGCTGATGAACAATCAGTTGTGCGGTACTGCACGGCCCTTGATCGTGCAGGGGATGTGAGCGACGTCGCCGAAGTGTTATCGGACGGCCGCGCGGGGGGTGGCGTCCGGCTTCGGTTGGTTGGGGTGGCTTTGGGGGCCCGGTCTGGCGGATTTGCCGTGTCTGCGGCGAATTGATTTCGCGCATGGGCCTGATGACGATGGTGATGTTCCTGGGCCGGGCGTGCTCAGAGCCGCCCGCTCGGGTCTGCCGCTGCCGGATGCCGCCTGATCACGCTGTCCGCGCCCCGTGTCACCGGATTCAAAGGGGTGCGTGTGTCCAAGTCGGGGCGCAACCGTGCGGCGCAGCTTCTCGGTGCTGCGGCGCTCACCACGACGGCCGTCCTGAGTGGCGCGGGCGCGGCGTGGGCCGACTCGGCGGGTGCGGCGCCCGGCCCGAGGCCGAGTGTTGCCCCGGCCTCTGCGCCGATGGCGCCGCTGCTGGCGGACACCGGCAGCCGGGGCACGGGTCTGCTGGTCGTCTATGCGGGCCTGCTGGTGGCCGCCGGCGGAGGTGCGCTGTGGGCGGTGCGGCGCCGCGAGGAGCAGGCCGGCTGACCTGGAGGTCCTGAGGCCGGAGTGACCGAATCGTTGTCCTTCACAATTGTGGAGCAACTGTGGATATGCGGTCACTTTGGTTTCCGTGCGACTTGATTGGCGTCTCGAGGCACGACAGATTCTCAGACGATCCAGCCGCTCGGCTCGACGGTGACGGAGCGGCCTCAGGCCCTCACGCCGGATGCAGCGGCTCTCTCATGCCGATTCTTGGGGTCGTTCATATGCGTAGACGTCCTGCCCTCCTGTCGGCGGTCCTTGCCGTGCCGACCGCCGCCGCTCTCTTCCTTGCGCCCGTCGCCCATGCCACCGACAAGGGGCATGGCGGCAACGGCGGCAACGGCAACGGCGGGAACAACGCCAACGGAGGCAACAACGGCAACGGAGGCAACAACGGCAACGGCGGGAACGGGAACGGCGGGAGCAACGGCAACGGGGGCAACGGCAACGGCGGCCCCGCCGGGAACAACGGGACCGTCAAGATCCATGACGCCGTGACCGGCGACGAGTACGACGAGCGGAACCAGCCGAAGGTCTGCACCTTCTACCTCGACGCCTTCGGCTTCGACAACGGCCAGAACGTCATCTGGTGGATCGAGGACGACCCGAGCCCCACCGGCCGGGACGCGGCCGAGGGTCTGATCCAGACCGACACCTCCGGGCATGTCGTCACCGATGACATGCGGCTGCCCGACGGCCACTACAAGCTGTACTGGGTGGTCCAGGGAGACAACGGCAACGACCCGGGCGACTATCGCGAGGCCAAGCACAAGGTCTTCAAGGTGGACTGCTCCGACGAGCAGCCGACCTCGCCGGCCCCGGACACCTCTGCACCGGATGAGACCTCGCCGGCCCCGGGCACTTCTGCGCCGGACGCGACTTCGCCCGCGCCGGACACGTCCGCTCCGGATGAGACTTCGCCGGCGCCGGACACCTCTGCTCCGGACGAGACCTCGCCGGCCCCGGACACCTCTGCACCGGACGCGACTTCGCCCGCGCCGGACACCACCTCTCCCGCGCCGACCTCCTCGGCCCCGGGTGAGAGCGCGGCTCCGTCCGACTCCACCCCGCCGCCGGTCGCCACCGCTCCGGTGCAGACGCCGCCGGCCACCAGCACCCCTGTCCCCGGCGGCCCCGATGTGACGCCCACCGCCACACCGACCGGCAGCTCCACTGCCTCGGCCGTTGCCGCGAACGGGGACCTGGCTGAGACCGGCAGCAGCGGTACTGGCATGATGGCCGCCATCGCGGGCGGGCTCGCGGTGCTCGGCGGTGCGGTGCTGTTCTTCGCCCGTCGGGGCAAGGCTGCTCGTCACTGACTGAACTGACGTATCGTCACAGGAGTTCCGTCCGCGCCGCTTTTCGGCGCGGACGGAACCCTTACCCGTTGGTCGTACCCATTGACAAGTGTCTCTGAAAACGTGAACGATTCGTGATGCACCTGGGTCCCGTGTGACCGCGTGATGCTGTCGAGCCCCGGCCTACGCCGCCGATGCGCCGCTCCGCCCGCGCTTACCGCCCGCCCAGGGTCCGCAAACTCATATAAGGGGAACGTGTGTCCATATCACTCCGCGTCAGCCCGACGCGCCTGCTGAGCGTCGGCGCCGCTGCGGTCGCGCTCACTGTGGCGGGCGCCGCACCCGCGCTCGCCTGTGCGCACGGTACCGGCCAGGGCGGCGACAACTGGGGCAACCACCCCGTCAATCTGCACCCGCACCCGGGCAACCACAGCGACGGCGACGCCTGCCAGTTCTCGCTGGACGACGGCAACACCTGGTCCTCCACGGTCAAGGTGGACGACCAGACCCTGAAGCCGACCGCGGACGGCAAGGTCCACATCAAGGTCAAGGCGGACTGGGGCACCTGCACCGTCTCGCTGGCCTCGTACATGACGCACGGTCCGACCTGGGAGACCTCCGGTCTGCAGACCTTCGTCGACTTCGACTCGGTCAGCGTCGGCGAGGGCACCAACTTCAAGACCGACACGCTGAACGTCATCGTGCCGGACGCCGGCTGCTTCGCCCAGGTGGACCTCTACAAGGGCAAGACCCAGTACGACGGTCAGCCCGGCCTCAACCACGGGGACCTGCCCAACGGTCCGGACCACGCGGTCATCAAGGACCAGCTGATCTCGTCCTGGAACGGCGGCACCAAGGACTGCACCCAGACCCCGGGCACCACCGTGGGCGGCACCACCACCGGCGGTGACACCACCACGGGTGGCGACACCACGACCGGCGGTGACACCACCACGGGTGGCGACACCACGACCGGCGGTGACACCACCACGGGTGGCGACACCACGACCGGCGGTGACACCACGACCGGCGGTGACACCACCACGGGTGGCGACACCACGACCGGCGGTGACACCACGACCGGCGGTGACACCACGACGGGTGGCGACACCACGACCGGCGGTGACACCACCACGGGCGGTGACACCACGACCGGCGGCACCACTGGTGGCACCCCGTCCACCAGCGCCCCGGCCTCCGACTCGCCCAGCGCCTCCGCGTCGGCGGTCCCCAGCCAGTCCGGCTCGGTCGCGCCGACCGCGGTCTCCGCCTCGTCGGCTGTCGCCGCCGCGTCCACCGGTGGCGCCGCTCTGGCGAGCACCGGCAGCAGCGGCACCGGCACGATGGCCGGTCTCGCGGGTGCGCTCGCCGTGATCGGCGGCGCGGTGCTGTTCTTCGTCCGTCGCGGCCGTACGGCCCGCCACTGACGCCGGATCACCACCCGTACACGGCGAAGGCCCGTCCGCATCGCGAGCAGCGATGCGGGCGGGCCTTCCGCCGTTTCCGGCCGGGGGTGTCAGCCGGTGTTGCGCAGACCGGCCGCGATGCCGTTGACGGTCAGCAGCAGCGCCCGGGAGACCAGCGGGTCCTCCTCGGCGCCGCGGGCGGCGTCCTCCCGCTGCCGGCGCAGCAGCGCCACCTGGAGGTAGGAGATCGGGTCCAGGTAGGCGTCGCGGACGTTGAAGGTCTGCTTGAGCACCGGGTTGTGGTCCAGCAGCTCGTTCTCACCGGTGAGGCGCAGCACCTCCTTGAGGGTGAGGTGGTGCTCGGCCTCGATGGCGGTGAAGACATGCCGCAGCTCGTCCGGGACCAGCTGCTCGACATAGTGGCGGGCGATCCGCAGATCGGTCTTGGCCAGCGTCATGGCGACGTTGGACAGGAAGTTGCGGAAGAAGTGCCACTCGCCGTGCATCTCGTCCAGGACGTCGCCCAGACCGGCGTCGCGGGCGGCGGCGAGGCCGGAGCCGACGCCGAACCAGCCGGGGACGATCTGCCGGGACTGCGTCCAGCCGAAGACCCAGGGGATGGCCCGCAGGCCGTCCAGACCGGCGCCGGAGTCGGGGCGGCGGGACGGGCGGGAGCCCAGGTGGAGGGAGGCCAGCTGGTCGACCGGGGTGGAGGCGAAGAAGTACTTCGGCAGGTCCGGGTCCTCGACCAGCTTGCGGTAGGCGGTGTGGGAGGCCCCGGAGACGGTGTCCATGCAGGCGTCCCAGCGGGCGAGCTCCTCGGCCGACTGGCGCGGTGCGGTGTGCAGCGCGGAGGCCTGCAGGGTGGCGGCGACGGTGAGTTCCAGGTTCTCCCGGGCGAGGGAGGGGATCAGGTACTTGTCGGAGATCACCTCGCCCTGCTCGGTGACCTTGATCTCGCCGTCCAGGGTGCCCCAGGGCTGGGCGAGGATCGCCTCGTGGGAGGGGCCGCCGCCGCGGCCGACGGTGCCGCCGCGGCCGTGGAAGAGGCGCAGCCGGATGCCGTACCGCTTGGCGACGTCGCGCAGCCGGCGCTGGGCGCGGTGGATCTCCCACTGGGAGGTGGTGATGCCGCCGAACTTGGAGGAGTCGGAGTAGCCGAGCATGACCTCCTGGACATCGCCGCGCAGCGACACCAGCAGCCGGTAGGAGGGGTCGGAGAGCATCTCGTCGAGGATGCGGTCGGCCTGCTGGAGCTCGTCGGTGGTCTCCAGCAGCGGCACGATGCCGATGCGGGCGACCCCGGCGTGCAGGTCGATCAGCCCGGCCTCGCGGGCCAGGACGGCCGCGGCGAAGACGTCGTCGGCGCCCTGGCACATGGAGATGATGTAGCTCTCCACGATCTCGTCGCCGAACCGCTCGAAGCCCTCGCGGATGGTCTGGAAGACACCGAGGGTCTTCTGGCCGGCGGCGTCCAGCGGCGCCGGGGTGGGGGCGAGCGGGCGGCGGGACTTCAGCTCGCGGGCGAGCAGCTTCTGCCGGTAGTCGCGCGGCATGTCCTCGTACCGCCAGGCCTCCTCGCCGAGCCGGTCGAAGAGCTGGCCTAGGGCGTGGTGGTGGGCGTCGGCGTGCTCGCGGACGTCCATGGTGGCCAGCTGCAGGCCGAACGCCTCGACGGTGCGCACGGCGCGGGCCAGGCGGCCGTCGGCGATCAGTCCGCCGCGGTGGGAGCGGAGCGACTCCTGGATCAGCTTGAGGTCGGCGACCAGCTCACCGGTGCCCAGATAGTCGCGGCCGGGCTGGTGGGCGGTGCCGGCGGCGAGCCGCTTGCGGGTGTTGAGCAGCTTCTCCCGGACGCAGGTGGCCTTCAGCCGGTAGGGCTCCTCGGCGTTCATCCGCTTGTAGCGGGGGCTGAGCTCGGGGAGCGCCTCCAGGTCGGCGGCGAGGGAGTCGAGCAGCTCGGTGGAGGCGCCCGCCAGACGGACCGAGGTGGAGAGGGTGGCCCGCAGGTCGTCGACGGTCTCCAGGGCGTCCTTGATCCCGTACTCGTGCTGGAGGATCAGGACGTCGCGGGTGACGGCCGGGGTGACGTTGGGGTTGCCGTCGCGGTCGCCGCCGATCCAGGTGCCGAAGGTGAGCGGTCGTACGCCCTCGGGGACCGTGACGCCGACCCTGGCCAGCTCCTCGTGGAGCTCCTCCAGGACCTCGGGGACCGCCTGGCGGTAGAGCTCGTCCAGGTAGTACACGGCGTTGCGGGCCTCGTCGGCCGGCTCGGGGCGGGCGATCCGCAGCTCGTCGGTCTGCCACAGCAGGTCGATGACCTCGGCGAGGCGCCGGTCGGCCTGGCGGCGGGCGGAGCTGTGGCGGGCCGGGTCGGCCTCGGCGAGGCCGGAGACGGTGTGCTGGCGGTGGATCTTGTCCAGCAGCTCGGCGATACGGCGCAGCTTGTTGAGGACGCTGCGGCGGGCGGCCTCGGTGGGGTGCGCGGTGAAGACCGGGCGTACGGCGAGATGGGCGAGGGTGTCCGCGAGGTGCTGCGGGTCGGTCCCGGCGAGGCGGTCCGCGGTGCGGGAGATGGTGGAACCCTCGCGGGTGCGCTGGACCGACAGCTCACGGCCGCGGTGCACCTGCTCGGTGACATTGGCGAGCTGGAAGTAGGTGGAGAAGGCGCGGACCAGCTTGGCCGCGGTGTCCAGATCGGTCTGCTCCAGCAGCTGGGCGGCGGCCTTGCCGTCGGTACGGGTGAGGCGGCGGACCTCCTCGACCAGGTCCAGCAGTTCCTGGCCCTCCTGGCGGACCAGGGTCTCACCCAGCAGGTCGCCGAGGCGGCGGATGTCGGCGCGCAGCGCGGCGTTGGCGGCGAGTGCGGTTTCGTCGGCGGTGTCGTGCTCTGCCGCGGGGCGGTCGGCCGGGGTGGGGACCGGTGCGGTCACGGCGGGCTCCCTTTGCTCACGGTTACGGCTACGGGACGGTGTGGGCACGGCCGTGGTCTCCGCGGAGGGCGGCAGGCCCGCCCTGGTGGGCGGCGCCTGCCCGGCGCGGGGTCCTCGGCCGAGTCCGGAGGTGCAGGCCGGGGCGGAGTGCTCCGCCGCAGCCGGTGCGGACCGCGCTGTCCGACGCGACCCAGCATAGGTCGCCGGGTCGCCGGGCAGCCCGAGGAGGCCGCATGGCGGACACGGCGCGCCGGGCCGCCGGGGCGGTCGGGGTGCGGGCGGGGCGGGTTGCGGTACGGGAGGCGAGCCGGCCGGCGGGGACGCCTACGCTGGAGCCCATGAGCATGTCGACGGGGGAGGACGCAGAGCGGGGTGAGGTGCCGGTACCGGCACCACCGGCCGCGGGGCGTTTCGAGGGCGGGCGGTCGCGGGCGCGTACCGGCCCATGGTGGTGGGCACGGCGGCGCAGTATGGCGCTGGACGTGCTGGTGGCCGCCGCGGCGGCGGTGGAGTGCGGGACCGGCGCGGCGGCGTTTGTCGCCGGGCGGATGCACTGGCACGGCGTGCTGCCGGTGGTGGCCTTCGTCCTGGGGGCGCTCGCCGGCGCGACCCTGGTGGTGCGGCGGCGGTGGCCGGTGGTGCCGGTGGTGGCGGCGCTGGTGTTCGTTCCCGGCATGGTCGGCGTGGTGCTGCTGGTGGTGTCGCTGTACACGCTGGCGGCCTGCCGGGACTGGCGGGCCCGGCGGGCGACGGTGACCGCGCTCTCCGCGCTGGTCTTCGTGGAGACGCTGGGGATGGTGCTGGTGGCCTTCCTCGGCGATGCGGGCGCCGACGGGCAGGTGCCGCCGCGCTGGCTGCTGGGCTTCCTGGCGGTGCTGGTCTCGGTCGGGCTGACGGTGCCGCCGCTGGTGCTGGGCCTGTATGTGGGGGCGCGGCGGCGGTTGGTGGAGTCGCTGCGGGACCGGGCGGAGGGCCTGGAGGCGGAGCTGGGGCTGCTCGCGGAGCAGGCGCAGGAACGGGCGCGGCGGGCCCGGATGGAGGAGCGCACCCGGATCGCCCGGGAGATGCACGACGTGGTGGCGCACCGGGTGAGTCTGATGGTGGTCCATGCGGCGGCGCTGGAGCGGATCGTCGCCAAGGACCCGGAGCGGGCGACGGAGAGTGCCCGGCTGCTGGGCGAGGTGGGGCGGCAGGCGCTGGACGAGCTGCGGCAGATCCTCGGCGTGCTGCGGATGTCCGAGGGGGAGCCGGGGGCCGCGGCGGTCCGGAACGGCGGGGCCCTGGTGCCGCCGCAGGTGTCGCCGGCCGGTGCCGAGGCGGCGGCCGGGCCGGGGCTGGCGGATCTGGTCCGCCTGGTGGAGCAGTCCCGCTCGGCCGGGCTGCCGGTGCGGCTCCAGGTCAGCGGGGCGAGGCGGGCGTTCTCGGCGCAGGCGGAGCACACCGTGTACCGCGTGGTGCAGGAGGCGCTGACCAATGCGCACAAGCACGCGCGGGGGGCGGAGACCCTGGTGACGGTGGCCTATGTGCCCAACGGAGTGCGGGTCACGGTGGCCAACGCCTGTCCGGGGGAGCGGCCGCGACCGGACGGCGAGCCGCCGCTGCCGGGCAGTGGCAACGGGCTGCTGGGGATGCGGGAGCGGGTCGCGGCGCTGGGCGGCACCTTCGCCGCGGGCGAGGCCGAGGGCGGCGGGTTCCGTGTGGAGGCGGTGCTGCCGTCGCGGCTGGCGGTGCAGGCCGTGCCGCTGTTGGGGGAACGGGCCGAGTCGGCCTGAGTCGGCTGCCCGGCCCGGTTGAGCAGCCGGGCCGGGCAGTGGCGGGGACCGCGTGCGCGGGCCCCGCCCCGCTCCTTCGGCCGGTGCGGCGGCGCGTGCCGCCGGGTCGGACGGTGGGGCTTTGGGGCCCTGGGGGCGGGGGACCGGGCGGTGGGTCCTCAGGCGGTGGAGATCGTGCCGCCGACCGTCTGCTGGAGCGCCTGCAGGGTGGCGCCGTCCGCGCCGACCGCCCAGCGGTCGCCGACCAGGAAGCTGCCGCCGCCGAGGGTGGCCTGCAGCCACTGCTGCTGGTCGTTCTGGCTGGCGAAGGTGGTGACCGCGAAGCGGGAGCCCTGCCGGGTGGTGCAGGTGGTCTGCTTGATCTGCTGGCCGGCGGGGGGCGCCGCGGCGGTGCAGCCGGTGGCGGCGCCGAAGCCGCTCAGCGCCACCGGGGCCCTGCCCGCCGCCTGGCTCTGCCCTGCGGCCTGCCCGGCGGGGACGTTGGGGACGCCCTGCATGGTCTGCATACCGGCCGGCCACTGCTGGCCGGAGGCGTTCTGCACGGCGCCCGGGTTGGCCTTGCTGGCGCTGCCCACATGGTTGCTGGCGGTGCAGGCGACGGCCGAGCTCAGCAGGACGGTCACGGCGACGACTGCACCGGCTGCGGCCCGCGGGTGCACGGCGGGCATGCGGCGCGAAGCGGTCGGACGGTTCATGGGGGTGCCTCCCGGGGCGGTTGCTGCGGGGCCGGTGCTGTCCGCCGGGGGGTACGCCGGGAGGCGGCGCGCGGTTCACCGGCCCGGCCTGTCGGACGGCCGGGCCGGGGGGATCCCGTACAGCTCAGAGGGGATGCGCCGCGGTGCGCAGCCGCTCCGGTGCGGTGCCCATGACCAGAGTGGTCACCGCATGGTCGACATTCTGGCCGAGGTACCACTCGCCGCTGTGGTCGAGGCTGTAGACCCGGCCGAGGGCGTCGATCGCCAGCAGCCCCAGGCCGCCGTTCTCCTCGCCGAGCGGGGCGACCGGGCTGTCCAGGGCGCGTCCGAGGTCGGCGAGGGTGCGGGGCTGGTGGAGCCCTCGCAGCGGGTCGATGATGAACGGGGTGCGGGCCTGGTTCTCGCCGGCGCCGGCCAGGTCGATGCCGATGCCGCCGAACTCGGCCCAGGCCTCCACGGCGGCGGGGAAGACACTGTGGCGGTGCCCGTCGGGGGAGTCGTGTGCGGCGAGCGTGTCGGCCCATGCCTCGGCCTGACGGATCTGCCAGCGGCCGGGGTGCCAGCCCGCGTGTTTGAGGGTGGCGGCGACCTCGGCGGGGAAACGCGCGTTCAGCAGGGGGCTCCTCGGTCAGCGGACAGGGCGTGGTGCGGCGCGGCCGCACGGTGGTTCAGCCGGTGTCGGCCGACGGGGCGACGGCGACACTTCGGATGCCGAAGTGTTCGAGCATCGGTGCGCAGGAGCGGCAGGGCGGCTGGTGCGTGCCGTGCGCCGGGTCGCCCTCCTCGCGGATCCGTACCGTCGTCAGCTTGGCACCCTTGAGCGCCTTTCGGGCCTCGGACATGCCGAGCGGCTTGCGGGCCGCGCGCTTGGAGCGGTTGGCCTCCACGCCGGCCAGATACTGCGACAGCAGCAGCGCCTCGGGGCAGCGGCCGGTGAACCGCTCGCGGCTCTCCAGCGGCAGCCCGGTGAGGAACTCGGCCACCAGCGGGTGCAGTTGGGGCGGCGGGTCGTCCTTGTACCCGGGGTGGGTGTGGGTGTCGCCGCGTACCGACAGGGCGGCCGCCACCACAGGCAGCAGGCTGTCCCGGTCGTGGCGGAGCTGCGGCGCGGGGGCATGCGCACCGGCCGCCGCGGCGGGGCCGTCCGGGGGGCCCGCGGGGGCGGCGAGCGGCGGCGCGGTGGGGGCCGGTATTCGGTCTCCGATGGCCAACGTCTCTCCTCCCGTTCCTCCGCAGGGCCGAGCGGTGTCGGCGAAGTGCAGAGGTCAGACTGCCAAATGCCGTCAGTGATCACTAATCCGGGGTCGATTCGGCGGGGCGTTTCGCTGTGGTGTGTCCCCTTTTGCCGGTCAGCTGGGGGCGTTTGACGGTATGCGGGGGGCGCACTTGGGGGCGCGCGCTGGATGGGCGGTGCGCGCCAGTCTGATCGTCACACCATTTCCACAGGATGCTGGCGAGGTTTCCGCATTCGGCCCCCTTCCGGAGAGGGGCGGCGGTAGCGTTCCAGCAGCGACACCGGAGGCGGTGTGCGCGGCGCCACGACCGCAGGGGAGAGCGGGACGGCACCGGGCGTACACGTGCCGGGAGCGAGTGGTGTCAGCCGCGTGGGCAACGACGCCGCGCGGAAAGCATTGGGGGGTCGATGCCATGACGCGTCCGCAGCGAGAGGGCAGCAGAGCTGCCGGGGCCGCCGAGGCCCATGAGGCACCGGGGGAGCATGTGCCGGTGCCGGGCCCGCCGACCATGCCGGCGACCGGACCCATCGGTCTGGCCGTGATCGGCGCCGGGTACTGGGGGCCCAACCTGGTCCGCAACGCCCAGCAGACACCCGCGCTCAGACTGCGCTGGCTCTGCGACCTGGACGAGGCCCGCTCCCGCCGGGTGCTCGGTGAGTACAGCACGGTGCGGGCCACCACCTCGTACGAGGAGGTGCTGGCGGACGACCAGGTGCAGGCCGTCGCCGTGGCCACCCCGGCCGCCAGCCACTACCGACTGGTGCGGCAGGCGCTGGAGGCCGGCAAGCACGTCCTGGTGGAGAAACCCATCACCACCGACGCCGACGACGCCGCGGAGCTGGTCGAGGTCGCCGAGCGGCACGGGCGGGTGCTGATGTGCGACCACACCTTCTGCTACACCCCCGTGGTGCGCCGGATCCGGGAGATGGTGCACGCGGGGGACCTGGGCGAGGTGCAGTTCTTCGACTCGGTGCGGATCAACCTGGGGCTGGTCCAGCCGGATGTCGACGTGCTGTGGGACCTCGCCCCGCACGACCTGTCCATCCTGGACTTCGTGCTGCCACCCGGCGTCGAGCCGGTCGGTGTCTCCGCCCAGGGCGCCGACCCGATCGGCGCGGGGCGGGCCTGTGTCGCCTATCTCACTGTCCGGCTGAGCAGCGGTGCGCTCGCCCACTGCCACGTCAACTGGCTGTCACCGACCAAGGTCCGCACCACCATGATCGGCGGCTCCCGCCGCACTCTGGTCTGGGACGACCTCAACCCGCAGGCCCGCTTGTCGGTCTACGACCGAGGGGTCGACCTCACCCCGCCCGACGAGCTCACCGACGCCATCCGCCACCAGGCGCTGATCTCCTACCGGGTGGGCGAGATGGTCGCTCCCGCGCTGGTGGAGCAGGAGGCGCTGCGCAATGTGATGGCCGAGTTCGCCTCCGCCATCGCCCAGGACCGCACCCCGCTCACCGACGGCCGGGCCGGGGTGCGGGTGCTGCGGCTGCTGCACGCGGCCTCCCGCAGCCTTGAGCTGGGCGGTGTCACCGTACCGGTCGGATCCGGTTCCCCTACCGACGTCCTCACCGCCGGCCTGCGGGCCGACAGCCTCCACGAAAGGGCCGCCTCCAGATGACCGCCACCCCCTCCGTCGAACTGAGCGGCGCCCGATGCGTCGTCACCGGCGGTGCCGGAACCATCGGTTCCACCGTCGTCGACCAGTTGCTGGAGGCCGGTGCCGGAGAGGTCGTCGTCCTCGACAACTTCGTGCGCGGCCGGATGGCCAACCTCGCCCACGCCCAGCAGCTCACCGCCGACGCACCCGGGCGGCTGCGGGTGGTGGACGGCGACATCCGTGACCGGGCGCTGCTGCGCGAGCTGCTGGGGCCGGGCACCGACGTCCTCTTCCACCTGGCGGCGATCCGCATCACCCAGTGCGCCACCGAGCCCAGGCTGGCCCTGGAGGTGCTGGTCGACGGCACCTTCGACGTACTGGAGGCCGCCGTGGAGACCGGGGTGCGCAAGGTCGTCGCCTCCTCCTCGGCCTCGGTCTACGGCCTGGCGGACACCTTCCCCACCCCGGAGACCCAGCACCCGTACCACAACGACACCCTCTACGGCGCGGCCAAGACCTTCAACGAGGGCCTGCTGCGGAGCTTCCACGCCATGAACGGCCTGGACTACGTCGCCCTGCGCTACTTCAACGTCTACGGGCCCCGGATGGACGTCCACGGGCGCTACACCGAGGTCTTCATCCGCTGGATGGAGCGGATCGCCGACGGCCGGCAGCCGCTGATCTTCGGCGACGGCACCCAGACCATGGACTTCGTCTACACCGAGGACATCGCCCGGGCCAATCTGCTCGCCGCCCGGGCGCCGGTCACCGACCGGGTCTACAACATCGCCAGCGCCTCCGAGATCTCGCTGCGCGGCCTGGCCGACGCCCTGCTGGAGGCCATGGACCGCGGCGACCTCGGTGTCGAGCACGGCCCCGCCCGTGACACCGCGGGCGGTGTCACCCGGCGTCTGGCCGACATCGGCGCCGCCGAGCGCGACCTCGGGTGGAAGCCGGAGCTGGGACTGGACGAGGGCCTGCGCCGGCTGGTCGCCTGGTGGCGCCGCACCACCGCGGAGACCTCCGCGCCGGCCGAGGAGGGCGGCGCATGACCATCCCCGTGATGATCCCCTGGCTCGGTGAGGAGGAGGCCGAGGCGGCCGCCGAGGCGGTCCGCTCCGGCTGGGTCGCCCAGGGGCCGCGTGTCGCCGCCTTCGAGCAGGCCTTCGCCGAGCACCTCGGCGTCCCGCACGCCGTCGCCGTCTCCTCCTGCACCACCGCCCTCCACCTCGCCCTGATCGGGGCCGGGGTCGGCCCGGCGGACGAGGTCGTCGTCCCCTCCTTCTCCTTCATCGCCACCGCCAACGCCGCCACCTACGTCGGCGCCGTGCCCGTCTTCGCCGACGTCGACGCGGCCGACGGCAATCTCACCGCGGCGACCGTCGAGCCGCTGCTCACCGAGCGCACCCGGGCCGTGGTCGCGGTCGACCAGGGCGGTTCCCCCGTGGACCTCGCCGCCCTGCGAGCCCTGGCAGACCCGCGCGGCATCACGGTCGTCGAGGACGCCGCCTGCGCCGCCGGATCGACCTACCGGGGCGCGCCCGCCGGCCGCGACGCGGTGCTCGCGGCCTACTCCTTCCACCCGCGCAAGCTGCTCACCACCGGCGAGGGCGGCATGGTGACCTGCCAGGACGCCGCCGTCGCCGTGCGCCTGCGCCGGCTGCGCGAGCACGGCATGAGCGTCTCCGCGGCGGACCGGCACGCCTCCGCGGGCGGCGCCGCGATGCTGGAGACCTACGACGAGATCGGCTTCAACCACCGGATGACGGACATCCAGGCCGCCATCGGCCTGGTGCAACTGCGCAAACTCCCCGCCATGGTGGAGCGGCGGCGCATCCTCGCCGAGCGCTACCGCATCCTGCTCGCCCCGCTCATCGCCGCAGGGGCCCGGCTGGTCGCCGACCCGCCCCATGGCACCACCAACTACCAGTCCTGCTGGCTGCTGCTCCCCGACGGCTTCCCGATCCCCCGGGGCGACCTGCTCGGCAAGCTCGCCGCCGCCGGGATCTCCGCACGGCGCGGCATCATGGCCGCCCATCTGGAGGCCCCCTACGCGGGCAGCGCACGGGTCCCGCTGCCCGTCACCGAGCACCTCACCCGCAATTCGCTGATCCTGCCGCTGCACCACTTCCTCACGGAGCAGCAGCAGGACCAGGTCGCCGTGGCGCTGCTCGGCGCCGCAGGCTGAGTACCGCCGCCACCCACACCACCCCCGGGGGACCGCACGCCATGACCGCCAGCACGCCCGCAGACGCCCCGATCCCGCTGGTCGACCTGCGGGCCGCCCACGCGGAGGTCGCCGAGGAGGTACAGGAGGGGATCGACCGGGTCCTCGCCGCCGGCGCCTACATCAAGGGCCCCGACGTCGCCGCCTTCGAGCGGGAGTACGCCGAGTTCGCCGGCACCCGCCACTGCGTCGGCACTGCCAACGGCACCGACGCGGTGGAACTGGCACTGCGCGCCCTGGAGCTGCCGCCCGGCGGCGAGGTGGTGCTGCCGGCCAACACCTTCGTCGCCACGGCCGAGGCCGTGGTGCGGGCCGGCCTGCAGCCCGTCCTGGTCGACGCCGACCCCGACCATCTGCTGATCGACCCGGCCCGGGTCGCCGAGGTCCTGGCCGCCGACGGCGGAGCGGTCGCCGCGGCCGGCGGCGACGGGCGGCCCGGCCGGATCACGGCCCTGCTGCCGGTCCACCTCAACGGCCAGCTCGCCCCCATGGACCCGCTGCTGGACCTCGCCGCCCAGTACGGCCTCCCCGTGGTCGAGGACGCCGCCCAGTCGCAGGGCGCCACCCAGCACGGCAGGCCGTCCGGCTCCTGGGGCCGGATCGCCGCCACCAGCTTCTACCCGGGCAAGAACCTCGGCGCCTACGGCGACGCCGGGGCCGTCACCACCTCCCACGACGCCCTCGCCGACGCGGTCCGGCTGATCGGCGACCACGGGTCGGGGCGCAAGTACGTCCATGACCGCTTCGGCTTCAACTCCCGGATGGACACCGTCCAGGCCGTGGTGCTGCGGGCGAAGCTGCGGCGGCTGCCCGCCTGGAACGCCGCCCGCCGCGCCGCCGCCGCCCGGTACGACGCAATGCTCTCCGACATCGACGGCATCACCCTGCCTCGCACCCTGCCGGGCAATGAACACGTCTGGCATCTCTATGCGGTGCGGATCGGCGCCGGCCGCTCCCGTGACGCCGTACTGACGGCGCTCCAGGAGGCGGGCATCGGCGCGGGCATCCACTACCCGGTGCCGGTCCATCTCCAGCCCGCGTTCCGTTCCCTGGGCCGGGGCGAGGGCTCCTTCCCGGTGGCCGAGCAGGCCGCCCGGGAGCTGCTCACCCTGCCGCTCTTCCCCCAGATCACCGAATCCCAGCAGGCCCGCGTCGCCGAGGCCCTGGCCAAGGCGGTGGCCAGAGCAACCGCCTGACGCGGGCAGGCGCACCCATCGGCCCGGCGGGCCGGTTGACCGCTCCTCAGCGCCTCTTCATCGATCGGGAGGCCAGGGAGGTGCGGACGCCTCCGCGCGCTGCCCCGGTCGAGGGGATGCCTCGCCCGGGCTTTCGAAGGGTGCGGTCGCCCTGTCGGTCGCTGTCATGCTGCCGGCACGGGCCGCCGTCGCGTGATCCGGTGCCGGTTCCATCAGCCGCAGGCGGCCGGGGAGACGGGCAGGAGATCACCGTCGCCCCCCGAGGGCCGCGCCCGACGGGCCCCTGCCGCAGCCTCGTGGCGGACTCGTCCAGAGCTGTCTCCCCTTCGGCGGTGGCCGTGTGCCTGGCCGGGTTCGGCGTACGGCCGGGGCGACGCCGAGCCGGTGAGCAGCCGGGGGTGACCCGATGGGTGGTCAGGCCTGAGCGGCGAAGCCGGTGCGCCAGGTCGGGTGGCGGGGCCGCCAGCCGAGGGCACGGGCAGCGGTGTTGCGGGCACCCCGTTCCCAGCCCGCGCGGCCGCCGACGGGGGCCGGGGCCGGTACATCCAGCGCCGCAGCCAGCACCGGGATCCACTCCCGGGCGGCTGCCGGCTCGTCGTCCACCACATTGACCACCCCGCTCGGCCAAGCCAGGGCGTCCACCGCGGCCCGCGCCGCGTCCTCGACATGGACGAACGAGCTGATGCCGTCGTCCGCCCGCAGCCCACCGGCGCGCAGCCGGTCCGCCATCAGCCCGCCGGGGGCGTACCAGGTGCCCGGCCCGTAGAAGGCCCCGTAGCGCAGCACCACATGGTGCGGGAGTTCGGCGACCGCCTCCTCCAGCGCCCGTACCCCGGCGACGGTGGTGGCCCGGGGCTCCGGCGCCGAGAGGTCCAGCGGGGTGGACTCGTCGGCGGGGGTGTCGCCCGGCTCGTAGGCGAAGGCGATCGACTGGGCGACGAAGTGCTCAACTCCGGCCTTGCGGGCGGCGTCCACCAGACTGCGGGTGCCCTCCCGGCGGATGCGGGTGTTCGCGGCCAGGTCGTAGTCGGAGAGCGCGGTCAGCTGGTGCATTACCGCGTCCGGTGCCGACGCCGTCAGCGCCTCCGCCACCGCGTCCCGGTCGAGGACGTCCAGCAGCACCCCGGTGGCGCCCTGACCGCGCAGCCGCTCCACTCCGGCGAGAGTCCTGGACGCCGCGACGACCTGATGCCCCTCGTCCAGCAGCAGCGGCAGCAGGATCCGGCCGACGGCACCGGTCGCCCCGGCGAGGAAGACACGCATGATCTGGTCCCTTGTACGCTCGGCCGACGTGGTCTCAGCTTCCGTCGCGCAGATCCCTGGGGGCCTCGCGCCGGAAGGAGATGCGGTCGAAGACCGCGGTGCAGCCCTCGCCCAGAGGAGACTGTGCCATGAATCCCACCTTCACCCGGTTCGCAGCCTCCGCACCGAGGGTGAAGTAGCGCAGCAGCCGCCAGCGGTCGCCGTCCGCCGAGGAGTGCAGGGCGAAGGCCGCCCCGGTACGGGTGATCCGCAGCCATATCTGCTCGCCCGTCACCTCATGGGCGTTGGCGTCGTCGGAGGTCCCCCTGGTCACCACCGTGACCGCGGTGGGCCTGCCCTGCGGCGAGTACTCGAAGCAGAGCTTGGCCCAGAGCCGTTCCCCGGCGTGGAGGAGCAGCACCCCGGCGTCATAGGTGGAGCGGAACCCCACGGTGACCCTGGCGGCGAGCGTGAAGTCCCCCTCCGGCGGCACCCCCACCAGCCGTGCCGCATCGGGGAGTTGCTCCCCCTCGCGGCCCATCGGGTCGGCGAACAGGTCGGTTCTCGGCGCGGACGTCATGGTCAGCGTCCCGCCGTCGATGACCCAGGAGCCCCCGCGCGGCCCCTCCTCGGCGAGTGCGATCAGCAGGCCCTGGATGGTGTGTCCCCCCGCGTCAGAAACCTCAGGTCCGGCCACAGCGGCGTCCCTCTCCCTCGTTGCCGCACCGCGCCGGGGCGCGGGCGGCCGGGTCCCATCCTGCTCGGCGGCGCCGCACCGCGCCAGGGGGCCCGGGGCGCCGTGGCGACGGCCTTGTGACCGGGAAGAACCGCATCGGCGTCCACCCCCTAGGCTTGGGGACGGAGAAGTCGGAGCTGAGCCACTGGGGGCATCTCGATGACGACAGGTCGGCCCGGGGCGCCCGCCGCAGCGGGCAGGGCGCAGGCGCCTGGCGCCGCCTATGCGGGCCAGGCGGTGAAGTTCCCCGATCCCGTACGGGCGGAGCGCTACCCGGCGGGCATGCGGGTGGATGAGCAGGGGTACCCGGACTTCGGCGACTTCGCGGCCGCGGCCGCCGAAGTGGCCGACCCGCCCGACGGCTTCGGCGTCGACGAGCTGCGGCTCACCGATTTCGTCTCCGCCAACGCGGCCCTCTACAGCCAGGGCCATGAACTCTGGGCCGATCTCGACTGCGCCGTGGCCACCCCGCACGGCTGGACCTGGCACCACGCCGTGGGCGGCGCACCGGCGGGCCGTCGCCGCCTGGAGCTGGTACCCGTCGAGGTGAAGGCGCTGCTGCGGCACCACGGCGGCCTGGCGCTCTCCACCGCCGACCACGCCCGGCGCGGTACCCGTCCGCTCCAGGAGCACCGGCCCGCCCACTTCTCCCTCGCCAAGGACGGCAGTGACCCGGTCACGGTGACGGAAAGTCAGATACAGCGGGTCGAGGAGCGGTTGGGCTACCGGCTGCCCGGCGCCTACCGGGGCTTCCTCAAGGTCGCCGGTGGCCGCGCTCCCGTGGGGGTGGCCCTGGACACCCAGTTGGGGCTGCTGGTCGACCAGCCGTTCTTTGGGGTCCGCGACGGCTATGAGCTCGACGACCTCGTCTATGTCAACAAGTGCGTACGCGACCACCTGACCAAGGACTACCTGGCCGTCGCCTACACCCAGGGCGGCCTGCTGGCTCTCAAGGTGCGCGGCGCGGGCATCGGCTCGATGTGGTTCTGCCCGTACGACGACGCCCGTGACGGGGGCGGCGACGAACCGCCGGAGCAGCGCTGCGAGCGGCTGCTGCTGCCCTGCGGTGACGACTTCGACGCGTTTCTGCTGCGGCTGGCGGGCAGCCCGCCGGAGCTGCAGACGGTGGCCGAGCTGATGGTGGACGGCGGGTTCGCCCGCGCCGTCCCGGTGAAGGGGCAGGGGTGATCCGGCCGTGGTGACGTACGCGCAGGCGCAGGAGACCGCCGAGGACTGGATCAACGGCGGGGTGCCGCACTTCCAGCGCCGCGAGGTGCGGGTGCGGGAGTTCGACCTCGGCTTCGTCTGCTGGGCCGTGGACCGGGCCGACGGTCCGTCCTCGGACGGCGGGGAGGTCCGGCTGGTCATCGCACGCGACAGCGGGGCGACCACGCTCTGGCCGCCGCTGCCGGTCAATGAGGTGGTCCGGCGGTACGAGGAGGCCTACGGCCGTCCCTCGGGGGCCACCCCGACATCGACCCCCGCACCGCCCGCCCGGGACTTCGCCGAGGCCACCTCCTTCCTGCTCAGCCCGCCGCAGTGGCTCCACGAGGCAGGCGCCGCGGCGCTCGCCGCCGAGGCGGCCGAACTGGCCGGGCAGCGGGGCGGACCGGCTCCGGTCCCCTCCGCACCGGCTGTGGAGACACCCTCGCTGATGGTCGCCCCGCCGGTGGGGGACGGGCCGCCCGGCGATGTGCCGACCATGCTCTCCCCGCCGGACCGGGCCCCGGCCCGGAGGCCCTCGGCGGTCGAGGAGCCGCCGCCGGCTCCGGCCGTGGGCGCCGGCCCCGTTCCGCCGCTGGGCGGCGACCGCTTCGGGCCGGGCGGTGCGGCGTTCCCGCCGCCTCCGCCGCCGGTGGGTCCGGGCGGTGGGTACGGATATCCCGCGCCGCCGCCGCCTCCGCCGCCGGTCGGCGCGGGGGGTGGATACGGGTATCCCGCGCCTCCGCCCCCGCCGGTGGGGATGCAGGGTGCGCCGCTGCCTCCGCCTACGTCGGGGGCCGGTCCGGCGTCCCCGCCGCCTCCGCCGCCGGTGGGTGCAGGGGGTGGGTACGGATATCCCGCGCCTCCGCCGAACCCCTTTGACAGCGGCCCGGGTTCGCCCGGTACGCCGCCCCAGCTCGACCACGCCCCGACGATGCTTGCGTCCCCGGGCGGCCTCGGCATGCCCGGCGGTCCCGCAGGCCCGGGAGCCCCTTCGGCCGGAGGCCGGGCCTCCGGTGGTACGCCGCCTCCGCCGCCCCCGCCCGGAGTGCTCGGCGCGCCCTCCGCTCCCGTAGGAAGCGGGGGCGGCCGCGGCGCCGGCGCACTGCCTCCGCCGCCCCCACCGGGCGTGCTGGGCGGAGCCTCCGGTGCAGCCGGGGGTGCCGGCGGCCGCTCCGCAGGCAGCGCACCGCCGCCCCCGCCCCCACCGGGACTGCTGGGCGGAGCGCCGGCTGCGGGCGACATCGCGGACGAGCGCACCTCTCGGGTGCCGGGACCGGCAGGCCGCCGCGGGGGCCCGCAGGGCACGCCGCCGCCGTCCGCTGCGGAGATCGGCCACGCACCGACGCAGCTTGCCCAGGCCGTGCCTCCGCCGGGCCCGGCCGCGCCTCCCCCGCCCGTGGGGGCACAGGCGGCGGCGCTGCCGCCTCCGCCGGGTGTGCCGGGTGCGAGTCCCTTCCCGCCGGCGCCCTTCCAGCCCGGGCCACCGCCGCCTCCGCCTGTAGGCGCCATGCCGCCTCCGCCGGTGGGTGCGATGCCCCCTGCGCCTATCGGTGCGATGCCGCCTCCGCCCATCGGTGCGATGCCCCCTGCGCCTATCGGCGCCATGCCGCCTCCGCCAGTAGGTGCGATGCCGCCCCAGCCCATGGCCCCCGGGGTGCCCGGGGCTCCCAGCCTGCCCACCGTGGGGCCGGGTTATCTGGCGGTGCTCAGCTACCGCGGTCCCGACGGTTCCGAGCAGAAGGTGATGCAGCGCAGCGAGCCCGGCACCCCGCACCCGGAGTGGAAGATCCTCCAGGAGCTGCGCCGCCTCAACGTCCCTCCGGACCAGGTGCTGGAACTGCACACCGAGTTGGAGTGCTGCGACCTCCCGGCCGGTTACTGCGCGCGCATGGTCAAGGAGGCATGGCCCAACGTCCGGATCACCCACACCGCCGGGTACGGCCGCGACCACGCCGCACGGCAGTCCGGGATGCGGCATCTGCTGGAGCACCTGGACGAGTTGCACGCCCTGGCGTCCGGCCCGGCCCGGCCCAAGCCGGTGCGGGTGCCGCTGCCCGACCCGGGGGCGGTGCCCAAGCTGCCGCCGCTGGCTCCGCAGCAGCTGGCCGGCGAGCTCAGCCAGGCCTTCGGGCCCGCCGTGTTCCGGTACGAGCAGCGTGCGGTCTCCCGTCAGGGTGTGCCGGAGCCGGTGGCGCAGACGCTGGTCTGGGCCGGTCTTCCGGTGGAGTTCGGGCCTTTCTTCTGGGCGCAGGCCCAGCCGGGCAGGCCGATCCCGACGCTGGCCGAGCTGGCAGCCGAGCGGGGCCGCCCGGCCGCCCCGGACGCGGGCGGCTATCTGGTGCTGGGCAATGACTACGGCCGTCAGCTCTGTGTGCAGTTCGGCACGGCGGCCGTGGTCGCGGTGGACATGGAGCCCGGACCGGAGCAGAGCCAGCCGCGGTTTGTGAACTCCGGGGTCCCGGAGTTCGTCCGCTGCATGGCGCTGCTCGGCCGGATGTGGCGGTTCCGCTTCGGTCTCACACCGGAGCAGGCAGGCCGCTGGACCACCGACTTCCAGGCGCAGCTGGCCGCGGTCGACCCGGCGGCGCTCCAGTCGCCGGACACCTGGTGGGCGGTGCTCCTGGAGCAGTTCTGGGACGGGCTGCTCTAGCGGTCAGAGGCAGGGCGAGGGGCGCTCCGGAGTGATCCGGGGCGCCCCTCGGCGTGTCTCCGGGCGGGTCTTTCCCTGCGGATCGCCTGTGGCGGTTCGGGTACGAGAGCAAACGAAGAAGGTAGGTTAGTGGGCAAAACGGATCAAAAGTGATCAGGTCCTCTCCTGATCGCAGGCGACAACGGGAGTAGCACGGATGAGCGACGCCGTCTCCGCGTACGACTTCACCACCGCTCGGCGCGGCTATGCACCGGAGCAGGTCGAGCGGGCCGTCACGGCGCTGGTCACGCAGCGGGACGAGGCGTGGCAGCGGCTGGGCACCCTGGGTTCGACCATCCGGGAGCTGGAGATCGCGCTTGCCGATGCCGTCCAGGCCGCGGAGGACGCCCCGCCGCCCGACTACGGGGTGCTGAGTCGACGTGCCGCGGGGCTGCTGGCCACCGCGGAGGCGGAGGCGGCGGCGGTGCTCCAGGAGGCCGCCCAGGCCGCCGAGCAGCTGCGGCGGCTGGCCGTCCAGGAGGCGCAGCGGCAGGAGGATCACTCGGCGGAGTCCGCCGAGGAGGCCCGTATCGGAGCCGACTGCGACGCCGAGGAGATCCTGGACCAGGCCCGGTCCGCCGCGGCCGCCGCGGTCGAGGAGGCCGAGCGGGAGTCCGAGGAGATCCGGGCGAAGTCGGAGCAGGAGCTGTCCCGGCTGCGTGAGCAGGGCGAGCAGGAGCGGGCCCGCGCCAGGGCCGACCTCGCGGCCCGGCAGCAGGTCGCCGACGAGGAGGCCGCGGCGGCACTGGCCCGTGAGCAGGAGGTCGAGGACCGGATCACGGCCATCGGCGAGCGGCGGGACCGCGAGTCCGCCCAGCACCGCGAGACCGTGCTGTCCCGGGTCGAGGAGATCGACCGCGAGGCGCGGGTCCGTGCCGACCGGCTGCTGGAGCGGGCCCGGCACGAGGCGGAGCGGATCGCCGCGGCGGCGGAGCGCGAGCAGCGGTCGTACGCGGAGCGCCAGGAACTGGTGCAGGTGCACCTGGACCACATCCGGCAGACCCTGGCCGCGCTCACCAATATGCCGACCTCGCACGGTGCGGGCACCGCACCCTCGTTCTCCGTCCCCGCGCCGGCCGCCGAGCCCGTCCTGGGGCCCTCCCCGGCCCCGGGCGCGGTGTTCGGGCCCGCCCCGGCCGCCGACCCGGACGACGACACCACCGAGCTGCCGGTGCAGATCACTCCGCCGCCCGCGCAGCGGACCGGCTCCTTCGACGAGGACCGGCGCGCGAGCTGAGCACCGCCACCGGCCGCCGCGGACCCGGCCGCCGGACGGCAGCCCGATGAGGGGCGCGGGACGGTTCGGATGGTTCCCCGCGCCCCTCGACCGCCGGGGCCTGCTGTGCCGGGCCGCCCGCGGGCCGGGTCAGAGGACTTCGACGGATGCCCCACTGAGGCGGCGGCGGCAGTCCAGCACATAGCGGGAGTGCTCGGTGACCGCCTCGAAGTCGAAGTCGTCGTGGTCGGCCAGCAGGACCACGGCGTCGGCCGCCGCCAGCTCCGCCGGGGTGGCCTCCACCCGCCGAACCGTCGCCAGCGCGTCTCCGTGGCCGCCCCCCGCGGCGCCCGGCCGGGGTCCGGGGACCTGCCGGACCGCGGCGGCGTCCATCGGTGGCTCGTCCACATGCACCCCCGCGACCACATGCGGGTCGGCAGCCCGGACGTCGGCGCCCAGCCGGTCCAGCAGCTCGGCGATGCGGGCGGCCGGGGTCTCCCGGGCGTCGCCGGTGTTCTTCTTGTACGCGAGGCCCAGCAGCAGCACCCGCGAACCCTTCACCGACCGCTGCCGCTCGTTGAGCGCCTCCACCAGCCTGCGCACCACATAGTCCGGCATATGGCTGTTGACGTCGTTGGCCAGCTCCACGAACCGGAACGGGTGCCCCAGCGCCCGCTCCACCCGCCAGGACAGATACGACGGGTCGATCGGCAGGCAGTGCCCGCCCACCCCCGGTCCGGGGGTGAACCGCAGATAGCCGAACGGCTTGGTGGAGGCCGCGTCGATCGCCTCCCACACATCGATGCCCAGATCGTGGGCGAACATCGCCAGCTCGTTGACCAGGGCGATGTTCACATGCCGGAAGGTGTTCTCCAGGAGCTTGGTCAGCTCCGCCTCCTTGCAGGAGGACACCGGCACGGTGCGTTCCACCAGCTGACCGTAGAAGCCCTCGACGGCCGCCAGTGAGCCGGCGTCCACTCCGGAGACCACCTTGGGGGTGTTCTCCAGGCGCCAGGTCGGATTGCCCGGGTCGATCCGCTCCGGGCTGTAGCCCAGGTGGAAGTCGCGGCCCACGGTGAGCCCGGAGCCCTCCTCCAGCAGCGGGGCGAGCAGCTCCTCCGTCGTCCCCGGGTAGGTGGTCGACTCCAGCACCACCGTGGCCCCCGGCCGCAGGAAGCGGGCCAGCATCCTGGCGGACGCCTCGATGTACGACAGGTCGGGTGCACCGTCGCGCAGCGGCGTCGGCACCGTGATCACCGCGATGTCGAAGCCGGCCGCGTCCCTGGGATCGGTGGACGGTGTGTAGGAGCCGGCGTGCAGCAGCGGCCGCAGCCGCTCGGCCGGGATGTCCTCCACATAGGACTCGCCCACCGCGAGTTTCTTGATCCGCCGCTCGTCGACGTCGTAGCCGACGACGTCGTACCCCACCTCGGCGGCCCGGACCGCCAGTGGCAGTCCCACATATCCCTGTCCTGCGATCACCACGCGCATCGTGGTCCCCACCCCCCTCGTGGCAGCGTCGTCTCCACGCTGCCTTCACAATTCAGCGTAGAGAGCCGGAAGGCGGCGCGGAGGCGTTTCCGTACAGGCGTCGCCGCGGGACTCCTCCGGGTGAGGAGAGGCAGACGGCCGGGGTCCGCGACACCCCCGCGGTGGCACGGCCCCGGCCGTCTGTCGCGCGGACCACCCCACCCGGCAGCCCGCGCATGCCGCCCGCCCTCGTCGGGCGGCCGTCGCGCCACCGTCCTCCCCCCACGGTCGGGCAGCGGCGCGAGCCCCATGCTTGCCAGCGCCGATGGACGGACGGCGACCAGCGGATGGCCGTTGCCTGTACCAAGTACGGCATACCGTCGCAGGACCGCTCGTACCCCCCGCCGGACGGCGGCCCGGCGGGCCCGGGCGTAGTCTGGAACCCCCGGCCCGCAGTGCGTGCCGGGTGGTTCTCGTTGCGCGCCCAGCAGGCGCCACCCGCCCCACCAGCCCGCTGACAGACCCGACACCCCACCACTGACCGGAAGCACGGGACAAGAAGAACCCATGACCCTGACCGGACTGCTCGATGTCGTCGCCCAGGACGCCGCACTCGCCGAGGCCGTCGAGGCCGCAGCCACCGGGAACCGCCGGCATCTCGACCTGGTGGGCCCGCCGGCCGCCAGACCCTTCGCGATCGCGGCCCTGGCCCGCTCGCTCGCCGCCAGGGCGACCGGAGACCGGGGCCGCCCGGTGCTCGCCGTCACCGCGACCGGACGTGAGGCCGAGGACCTGGCCGCCGCCCTCCGCTCGCTGCTGCCCCCCGACACCGTGGCCGAGTTCCCCGCCTGGGAGACCCTGCCGCACGAGCGGCTCTCCCCGCGTTCGGACACCGTGGGGCGCCGTCTCGCGGTGCTGCGCCGCATCGCCCACCCGAGGGCCGACGACCCGGCGGCGGGACCGGTGCAGGTGGTGGTGGCACCCGTGCGGTCGGTGCTGCAACCGCAGGTCAAGGGGCTGGCCGAACTGGAGCCGGTGTCGCTGCTGCGCGGCGGGCAGCACGACCTGGAGGACGTCGCCCGCAGGCTGGCCGCGGCCGCCTACCAGCGGGTGGAACTGGTCGAGAAGCGCGGAGAGTTCGCCGTGCGCGGCGGCATCCTGGACGTCTTCCCGCCGACCGAGGAGCACCCGCTGCGGGTGGAGTTCTGGGGCGACGACATCGAGGAGATCCGCTACTTCAAGGTCGCCGACCAGCGGTCGCTGGAGATCGCCGAGCACGGTCTGTGGGCCCCGCCCTGCCGTGAACTGCTGCTGACGGACGCCGTACGGGCCCGTGCGGCCGAACTGGCGGCCGCCCACCCGGAACTGGCCGAGATCCTCGACAGGATCGCCGAGGGCATCGCGGTGGAGGGCATGGAGTCCCTGGCGCCGGTGCTGGTGGACGACATGGAACTGCTGCTGGACGTACTGCCGCAGGGCAGCGTCTCGGTGGTGTGCGACCCCGAGCGGGTCCGCACCCGGGCGGCCGACCTGGTGGCCACCAGCCAGGAGTTCCTGCACGCCTCCTGGGTGGCGGCGGCATCCGGCGGGGACCGGCCGATCGACCTGGCGCCGATCGACGTCTCCGCCGCCTCCCTCTGGTCGCTGGCGGACATCCGGGAGCACGCGGACGAGATCGGGCTGCCCTGGTGGTCCGTCAGCCCGTTCGCCACCAGTGACTCCGCGGACTCCTTCGAGACCCGGCTGGACTCCGACCCGGACACGCTCACCCTGGGCATGCACGCCGTGGAGGCGTACCGGGGCGACACCGCCCGCGCCATCGCCGACGCCAAGGAGCGGCTGGCCGACGGTTGGCGGGTCGTCATGGTGACCGAGGGCCACGGCCCGGCCAGCCGGATCGCCGAGATGCTGGGGAACGAGGGCATCGCCGCCCGGCTGGTCCCCGACCTGGCAGGCACACCGGAGCCGGGTCTGGTCCATGTCTCCTGCGGGTCGATCGAGAACGGCCTGGTCGACGAGGCACTGAAGCTCACCGTCATCACCGAGACCGACCTCGCCGGGCAGAAGTCCTCCACCAAGGACATGCGGCGGATGCCGTCGCGCCGCCGCAACGCCATCGACCCGCTCGCCCTCCAGGCCGGCGACTTCGTGGTGCACGAGCAGCACGGTGTGGGCCGCTATGTGGAGATGGTGCAGCGCACCGTGCAGGGCGCCACCCGTGAGTACCTGGTGCTGGAGTACGCCCCCGCCAAGCGCGGCCTGCCCGGCGACCGGCTCTTCGTCCCCACCGACCAGCTGGACCAGGTCACCAAGTACGTCGGCGGTGAGGCCCCCTCACTGCACCGGATCGGCGGCGCGGACTGGGCCAAGACCAAGTCGCGGGCCAAGAAGGCGGTCAAGGAGATCGCCGCCGACCTGATCAAGCTCTACTCGGCGCGGATGGCGGCCCCTGGCCACTCCTTCGGCACCGACACCCCCTGGCAGCGGGAGCTGGAGGACGCCTTCCCCTACGCCGAGACGCCCGACCAGCTCACCACCATCGCCGAGGTGAAGGGCGACATGGAGAAGTCGGTCCCGATGGACCGGCTGATCTGCGGCGACGTCGGCTACGGCAAGACCGAGATCGCGGTGCGGGCCGCCTTCAAGGCCGTCCAGGACGGCAAGCAGGTGGCCGTCCTCGTCCCGACCACCCTCCTGGTCCAGCAGCACTTCTCCACCTTCTCCGAGCGGTACGCCAACTTCCCGGTCTCGGTGAAGGCGCTCTCCCGCTTCCAGACCGACTCCGAGGCGAAGAACGTCCTGGAGGGGCTGCGCGAGGGCTCGGTGGACGTGGTCATCGGCACCCACCGGCTCTTCGCCTCCGAGACCAAGTTCAAGGACCTCGGCCTGGTGATCGTGGACGAGGAGCAGCGCTTCGGTGTGGAGCACAAGGAGCAGCTGAAGAAGCTGCGCGCCAATGTGGATGTGCTCACCATGTCCGCGACCCCCATCCCGCGCACCCTGGAGATGGCGGTCACCGGGATCCGGGAGATGTCCACCATCACCACCCCGCCGGAGGAGCGCCACCCGGTGCTGACCTTCGTGGGCCCGTACGACGACAAGCAGATCGCCGCCGCCGTCCGCCGTGAACTGCTGCGCGAGGGGCAGGTCTTCTACATCCACAACCGGGTGGAGTCGATCGACAAGGCCGCCGCACGGCTCAAGGACCTGGTCCCCGAGGCGCGGGTGGCCACCGCCCACGGGCAGATGGGGGAGACCCATCTGGAGAAGGTGGTGGTCGACTTCTGGGAGAAGGAGTTCGACGTCCTGGTCTCCACCACCATCGTGGAGTCCGGCATCGACATCTCCAACGCCAACACCCTGATCGTGGAGCGCGGCGACACCTTCGGCCTCTCCCAGCTGCACCAGCTGCGCGGCCGGGTGGGCCGCGGCCGCGAGCGCGGCTACGCCTACTTCCTCTACCCGCCGGAGAAGCCGCTCACCGAGACCGCCCACGAGCGGCTCGCCACCATCGCCCAGCACACCGAGATGGGCGCGGGCATGTATGTGGCGATGAAGGACCTGGAGATCCGCGGCGCCGGCAATCTGCTCGGCGGTGAGCAGTCCGGCCATATCGCGGGTGTCGGCTTCGACCTCTACATGCGCATGGTGGGCGAGGCGGTCGCCGAGTTCCGGGAGCAGCTGGAGACGGGCGGCGAGCCGGAGGAGGAGCCGCTGGAGGTCAAGATCGAGCTGCCGGTCGACGCGCATGTCCCCCATGACTACGCGCCCGGCGAGCGGCTCCGTCTGCAGGCCTACCGCTCCATCGCCGCGGTCAACTCCGAGGACGACATCGTCCAGGTCCGCGAGGAGCTCACCGACCGCTACGGCAAGCTGCCGGAGCCGGTGGAGAACCTGCTGCTGGTGGCGGGGCTGCGGCTGTTCGCCCGCCGCTGCGGGATCAGCGACATCACCCTGCAGGGCGCCAACGTCCGCTTCGGGCCGGTGGAGCTGCGCGAGTCCCAGCAGCTGCGGCTGAACCGCCTCTACCCGCGCAGTCTGGTCAAGGGCGCCACCAGGCAGCTGCTGGTGCCGCGGCCGACCACCGGCCGGATCGGCGGCAAGCCCGTGGTGGGGCGTGAACTCCTCGCCTGGAGCCGGGAGTTCCTCACCGCCATGTTCGAGGAGATGAACGCCGCCCGCTGAAGCCGACCGGCCGGGTCCCGCGGAGGCGGGCCCGGCCGGGCTGCTGTCGGGGCCGGTTACCCGGCGGCGCGGGCCCGCAGGAAGGCGCTGGTGGAGACGGTCCCCAGCAGCTCCAGACGGCTGCCCCCGGCGGCGAGGTGGCCGTCGAGGGCGGCCTGCACCCCGGGCCAGCCGTCGTCGCCGTAGTCGTCCATCACCACGATGCCGCCCGGAGCGGTGATCTCCTCGGCCCAGGCGAGGTCCTTGCGGACGCCCTCCTCGGAGTGGTCGCCGTCGATGATCACCACGCCGTAGCTGCGGTCGGAGACGGCCTTCTGCACCTCGGGGTCGGTGGAGAAGCCCCGGTGGAGCCGGAGCCTGGCCGGGTCGACGCCCGCCAGCCGCAGGTTGGTGCGGGCGACGGTCTCGCTGACCGGGCTGCCGGACGGGTCGCTGCCGAAGCGGGCGCGGTCGGGCTGGAGCTGGATGTCGGCCAGCGGGTCGACGATGGTCAGATCGGCTTCGATGCCCTGGCGGGCGAGTTGGCGGGCCAGGCCGCCGGAGAAGAGCCCGTACAGCGTGCCGATCTCCAGCACGGTGCCGTCGGGCGGCGCCAGCAGCGGAGTGGTGGTGAGCTTGCCGAGGATGTTCGAGGTGGAGCCGGCCAGCCGTCCCACACCCCTCAGCTCCAGCTCCACCAGGGTGCGGTAGGCCAGCGCCACCTGGGCGTACGGCTTGGTGTGGCCGGTGACCTCGGTGATCTGCCGGCACAGCTCCATGATCTGGGACTTGCGGGGCAGCCGGTCGCCGGCGCCGCGCCCGTCCCGGCCGAGCAGCAGCTCCATGGCGTACAGGCGCTGTTCGGCCTGGCCGAGGGTCTCCCGCAGCCGGCCGGACTCGGCGCGCAGCTCGGCCAGCTCCGTCTGCACGGCTGCCAGGTCGCCTCGGGTGACCTGGGGTTTCTGGGACCGTGCCCGCTGTGACAGGGCCCGCTCGATACGGCGGTCGATGCGGGCGGTGACCGGGCGCAACGCGCGGCGGGCGGGAGCGGAGGACAGCAGGGAGGGCATGGCGACGACCCAAGCAGCTCCAACCCTGGGCCGGACAGGGCGGCGAGGGAAGCTTTACCCATCGTTCATCCGCCGTCCCACCGACGTCGCCCCGCGGGGGTGAACGGGCGGGCGGCGGGCCGGGACTAGGGTCGTGGGGTGATTCCTGGTCTGGTGGCGGCGCTGGCGGCGGCCGTCTGCTTCGGTGTGGCGACGGTGCTGCAGGCACTGGGCGCCCGGGCGACCACCCGAGGCGGTGTCGGCGGCACCCTGCGGGCGATGGTGAATCCGCCGTTCGCCGCCGGCCTGGCGCTGGACGGGTTGGGCTTTGTGGCGCAGCTGGTGGCGCTGCGGTCGCTGCCGCTGTACGTGGTGCAGGCGGCGCTGGCCGGTGCGCTGGCCGTCACCGCCGTCACCGGGGCGCTGCTGCTGGGGATGCGGCTGGGCCGGGCCGAGTGGGCCGGAGTGGCCGCGGTGTGCGGTGGCCTGGCGCTGCTCGGGGCCGCCGCCGGGCGGGAGGGGCACCGCCGGCCCGGCGCGGGCTTCCACTGGGGGCTGCTGGTGGCCGCGGCGGTACTGGTTCTGTGCGGTGCCGCCGCCTGGCGGCTGCGGGGGCCGCTGCGGGCGGGTGTGCTGGGCCTCCTGTGCGGCTTCGGCTTCGGGGTGGTGGGGCTGGCGGTGCGGGTGCTGCCGGGGGTGGACCTGCCGGATGTGGTGCCGCTGCTGGGCGACCCGGCCCTGTATGCCCTGCTCGGTGCCGGCGCGACGGCGTTCGTCCTGCTCACCGAGGCGGTCCGGGGCGGATCGGTGACCACCGCCACGGCCGGGATGGTGCTGGGTGAGACCGGTGTGCCGGCGGTGCTGGGCGTGCTGCTGCTGGGGGACGGGACCCGCCACGGCATGGGCCCGGCGGCGGTGGCGGGCTTCATGGTGGCGGTGGCGGGGGCACTGACCCTGGCCCGCTTCGGGGAGGTCGGCGGGTCGGAGGCGTCGCCGGGCTAGGGCTTGTCGCAGAGGCCCCGGGCCGTCCTGGTCTGGGAGGATCGGTCCATGGCCTCGACCGTGATCGGCACTGTGACCGTTCCCTGGATCCACACTCCGCACCGGATGGATCTGCTGCTCTCGGACGGGATTCCGGAGGGGTACACGGTCACCACCGGTTTTGTTCTCGCGGTGGACGGCGACGGCCGGACGCTGCTGACCCGGGTCGACCGGCCGGGCCGCGGCTGGGAGGTCCCGGGCGGGCATCTGGACCCCGGCGAGTCGCCGAGCTCGGCGGCGGCCCGGGAGCTCGCCGAGGAGGCCGGTCTCGAGGTGCCCGCCGCCCGGCTGGTGCTGCTCGGCGGCCAGCGGATCACCCTGCTCACCGACCCGCCGGCCGGCTACGGCTACCCGGAGCGGGCCTTCATGGCGTTCTACACGGTGCGGCTGGACGGCCGCGGCGCCCCCACCCGCCCGCACCCGGAGTCGGAGTGCGTGGAGGCGGCATGGGTCGAGCGGGACGAGGTGCCGCTGCGCTGCCCCGGCGCGACCTGGCTGCCGCTGCACGCCGCCCTGCCGGTCTGAGACCGGGGGTCAGCGCAGGTTCCACTGGCCGGTCTGGTCGGCGAAGCCGCTGTCCAGCCCGAACTGCAGCTTGTCCAGCTTGGCCGCCTTGGGCACCTCGAAGGTGATGAACCCCTTGGCCGTGCCGCCGGGGGCGATGGTCACATCCGCGGGGAACGCGGGGCCCGCGGCGGTGTCGGAGAGCGAGGAGTCGAAGCCCTGGCCCTCGGTGTCGAGGATCTTGGCGCCGTTGGAGGGGGTGTCGTTGTAGGCCTTGCTGCCCGTGTTCCTGATCCGGAACTGCACGGAGACAAAGCGCTTGCCGCTCTCCGGGGTGGTGAACTCGTCGGCTCCCTTGGGGTTGTCGACCACCTTCAGCACGGTGACGTCGGCCTTGGTGTCCATGCCCTTGAGGGAGATGGTGTCGCCGACCTTGGCGTCGGCCTTCTTCTGCGGCTGCTGGTCCTTCTTCGGCGCGGACGACGTGGCGTCACCCCCGGCTGCGGCGCCCGCCTTGGGCGCGGTGGCGACGGAGCTGCCGGCAGTGGAGCTGCAGGCGGTGGCCCCGGCGGCGACCAGTGCGGCGGAGAGCAGGACGGCGGCGGTGCGGATGGTGCGGGACATGGGTGTCTCCCCGTTTGTGACGTTGGGTTCAGTTCGTTCGGTGAGTCAATGACAGCAGAAGCTGTGAACTAGGTCAACACGATTCACGATGCATCTGGCGTTCACGTTGTCTCGGGTTGGCTTCGGCTGCCCGGGGGCAGGGGTGGCCGTCGGTCCGGGGCGATACGGTGATCGCGGCATCTGCTCAGCCATCCCGACCGTCCCGTCCAGGAGCAGCCATGTACGGCCGGCAGCCCGCTACGCCCCCGTTGCCCCCCGCCGCTCCCGGGCCCTCGCGGCCGGTGGTCAAGGTGCTCTGGGCCCTGGTTCCGCTGCTCTCCTGCTCGATGCTGGCCTTCGCTCCCGCCGTCTATCTGGCCGTCCGCCGCAGGCGGGCACGGGACTGGGCAGGGGTGGTCTTCTTCGCCGGGGTCTCGGCGGCCCTGGTGGTCGCCACCCAGCTGGCTGCGGATCCCGGCCGGCCGTACAACGCGGGCGATGCGGTGGGCATGACCGCGCTGGGCGTCGGCTGTCTGCTCGGCCCTGTGCACTTCCTGCTGATGGACCGTGCGCGGGAGTGGTACGGCAAGCCCGCCCCCGTGCCGCAGGGCATGTCCCAGCCGCCGTACGCGGGTTATGGATACCCGGCGCCGTACCAGCAGCCCATGCCGTACCAGCCCCAGCCGTATCTGCACTCCCAGCCGCAGCCCCAACCGCAGGTCCAGCCCCAACCGCAGGTCCAGCCCCAACCGCAGGTCCAGCCCCAACCGCAGGTCCAGCCCCAGGTCCAACCGCAGCCGCAGGCCGCGCAGCCGGACGAGGCCGCCCGGGCCGAGCTGCGCGAGCTCGGAGAGCTGCTGCGCCGCCAGGCGGCCGGCGGCGAAGCCCCCGACCCCCGGCCGGGAAGCGGCCGGTGACAGCCCGTGAGCGGCTGGTCGGCGGCCGCTACCGCCTCGCCGACAAGATCGGCCACGGTGGCATGGGCCAGGTGTGACCGCCTACGACGAGCAGCTGGACCGCCGGGTCGCGGTGAAGCTGCTCCGCACCGACCTGGCCCTGGCCGCCGGCGACGGCTCCGAGACCGGCCGCTCCGAACTGCGCCGGCGGTTCCGCAGGGAGTGCCGGGTGACCGCCGGCTTCGACCACCCGGGCCTGGTCACCGTCTATGACGCGGGGGAGGACGGCGAGGAGATCTACCTGGTGATGCAGCGGGTACCCGGCCTGAGCCTCGCCGACCTGATCGCCGAGGAGGGCCCGCTCCCGGTCGCCCGGGCAGCCGCGGTGGCCGCGCAGATCTGCGGGGCACTCGCTGCCGTGCACGCCGTCCCGGTGGTCCACCGGGACCTCAAGCCAAGCAATGTGATGGTCCGTGAGGACGGCCGCGTGGTAGTGCTGGATCTCGGCATCGCCGCCGTCCTGGAGACCGGGGCGACCAGGATCACCCGCACCGGCGGGGTGGTCGGCAGCCCCCCGTACATGGCTCCCGAACAGGCCCTTTCCACCACCGTGGACCCCCGCAGCGACCTCTATGCGCTGGGCTGCCTGCTGCATGAGATGGTCGCCGGAGAGCCCCCGTTCCGTGCACCCACCGCGCTAGGCGTGATGCAGCGGCACGCCGACGAGCCGCCGGTGCCGCTGCGGACGCTGCGCCCGGACGTCCCGGCCGCGCTGGAGGACCTGGTGCTGGCCCTGCTGGCCAAGCAGCCCAAGGACCGCCCCGCCGACGCCCAGGAGGTCTACCGGCGGCTGCTGCCGCTGCTGCCGCCCGCCGAGTCCGACCCCGCTGCGGCGCTCCGCCCGTACGGAGCGCTGCCGGACCCCGCCAGGCCGTACCGCCATCCGCTGGCACCGCAGCCCGTGCTCCCGGCCCGCGCTCCGGCACCGGGGGCCGGACCCGTGCCCGCGGCCGCCGCCCGCCCGGCTGCTCCGCCGGACCTGGCGGAGGCCTGCCGCCGGGTGCCGGAACTCCTGGACGCGGGCCGGCTCAGCGAGGTCGTCGACCTGGTGGCCCAGGTCCTGCCCGACGCCCGCGGGCAGCACGGCGACCAGGCCCCGATGGTGCACACCCTGCGCCGGGTCTACGCCCGCACCCTGCTGGTGGAGCGCCGGTACCGGACGGCGCTGCCCGAGTGGCAGTCGCTGGCCCGGTCGGCCGCCGCCGAACGCGGACCTGGCGACCCCGAGGCGCTGGAGTGCCGGCGGGAGGCCGCCATCTGCCTGGAGAAGCTGGGCGAGACGGCGGCGGCGCTGGCCGAGTACCGGTATCTGCTGCCGCTGTTCGAGGCCGGACTGCGGCAGCCCGGCGGGGGAGACCAGGACCGGGTCTTCGATCTGCGGGAGCGGATCGGCAAGCTGCTCGCCGCCGACGGCGACCTGCGGGGCGCCCAGGAGGTGCTGCTGCCGCTGCTGGCCGACAAGGAGCGCCGCTACGGCCCGCACCACCGTGAGGCGGCGCAGCTGCGGTTCGAGCTGGACTGGCTGCGGCGCGGCAGCCCGGCCCCCGGCGGCGCCGGCTCGCCGCCCGACCCGCGCAGCGGCTCCTGGGCGGCGGCCCCGCGAGGCCCGGTGCCCGGCAACCCCTATGCATCCGGGACGCAGCCGTCCGGCTGGTGAGGGCGTCCGCGCCCGCCGGTCGGGGGCGGAATGAGGGCTTTTCGGGTGGTCGCCCGGCCTTGATCAGTCGAAGCCATGGCCATGACGCCCGGCTCCTCCCTATCCTGCCTCCCGGCAGCACACACAGCACAGGACATTGCACGGGACACACAGCACGCCACCGCCGGGAGGCTCAGTGATCCGCAACTCCGTCCCCGACCGCACCGCGGCGCCCGTCCGCAGGCGGGCCGCAGCCGTCGCCGGGGCGGTGCTCGCCGCAGCCGCGCTCACGGCCTGCGGATCCACCGCGCACCCCGGTGCCGCCGCCGTCGTCGGTGACCACCGGATCACCACCTCCGCCGTGGAGGCGCGGGTGACCGCCTTCCGCGACGCGGTCGCCGACGAGAGCCAGGGCCAGGCCCAGGCGGAGAACGGCGGGCTGGTCCGCAACACGGTGCGCGACATGATCCTCTCGGACCTGGTCTCCCACGCCCTGGCCGAGCACCAGCTCTCGGTCAGCGCCGAGGAGGTCCAGCAGGCGCATGCCTCCGACGCCGGCCAGCTGGGCGGCGAGACGGCACTCACGCGCGCCCTGCTGGAGCAGAAGGGCGTCGCCCCCTCCGCCACGGACGACTTCTACCGGCGGGTGCTGGGCATGCAGAAGCTCGCCGCCCTCACTGGTGCCGACCCCAACACCGAGCAGGGCAGCGAGGCGCTCCGCAAGACGCTGGCCGATGCGGCCAAGGACCTCAAGGTGGAGATCAACCCCCGGTACGGCACCTGGGACCCGCAGAAGGTCACGTTCTCCGACGACGCCGACAACTGGCTGCGCACCGGGAGCACCAAGGCCTCCTGACCGGCGGCCCCGCCGTGTACGCCGGGCGTGTGGCGTCCGGTGTGCACGGCGGGGGCACGGGTAGGCGCAGGTCATGCGGATGCCAGTGGAAGCAGTAGTGGTCAGCGATGTGACGCCCGCCGTGGTCGTGGTCGTCGTGATCGGTGTCCTGCTCGTCGTGGCGCTGGTCGCGGCCTTCATCGTCGGCTACCGGCGCAAGCAGGACGAGCCGCCGCCGCCGGTGTCGCACGGCCCGGGCAGCGAGTCCTGGGGAACCCGGGACCAGCGGCAGCAGGAGCAGCACCCCGAGGAGCACACCGGCGGGGACCGCGGCCGGCAGCCGGGCGGCCCGGCGCACTGAGCCCGGGCGCGTCACCCCTGACGACCCGCCGGGGCCCCGGCACCGGAGGGCGGTAGGTTCATGCCGTGGCATCGATCAGTGAGCACCCGCAGCAGCCCCGGCCCGAACCCGCGTCCGCACCGGCCGGCCGCCTCGTCCTGCTGACCACCACCCACCGGGTCGCCCCCGGACTGCTCTCCTGGCCTGCCTGGGAGACCCTGCGCGGCGCCGACCTGGTCCTGGTGGGCGATCCCGGCCATCCGCAGCTGCCCGCCGTACGGCAGGCGGGCGTACAGGTCGAGCAGCACTCCGCGCCGACCGTGCCGTCCCTGGCCCGCAGCCTCGCCGAGGCCGCCGCCGTCCCCGGCCGCACCCTGGTCTGGATCGGCGGCGCCGACGGGGACCCCGGCCTCACCGACGCCCTTGCCCGGCTGGCCGTCGAGGGAGGCCTCGACCCGGTCCCCGAGATCGAACTGCTCCCCGGCTCCTATGACCTGCCCGGGGCGCGGCTGCTCGACCTGGTGGCCGTGATGGACCGGCTGCGCTCGCCCGGCGGCTGCCCCTGGGACGCCGAGCAGACCCATGGCACGCTGGTGAAGTACCTGGTCGAAGAGGCCTTTGAGCTGGTGGAGGCCATCGAGGAGGGCGATCGGGAGTCACTGCGCGAGGAGCTGGGGGACGTTCTGCTCCAGGTGGTCTTCCACTCCCGGATCGCCGAGGAGGACCCCGAGGAGCCCTTCTCCGTCGACGATGTCGCCGCCGGACTGGTGGAGAAGCTGATGTACCGGCATCCCCATGTCTTCGGCAGCGTGGACGCCGACACCCCGGCGCAGGTCGAGGCCAACTGGGAGGAGCTCAAGGCCGCCGAGAAGCAGCGGGACTCCTCCGTCGACGGCGTCCCGCTGGCGCAGCCGGCCCTCGCGCTGGCGGCCAAGCTGGTCTCCAGAGCCTCCAAGGCCGGGCTGGACGTACCGGCCGGGACGCTCGCGCAACCGCTGCCCGGCGGCACCGACGAGACCACCGTGGGCGACACCCTGCTCGGCCTCGCCGCCATGGCCCAGGCCCGGGGGATCGACCCCGAGGCCGCACTGCGGGCCGCGGCGCGCCGCTACCGGGACGCCGTCCGCGACGCCGAGCGGGCCGGCTGACCCGGACCGCGTCACCCAGCCGTACACCGTCCCGCTCTGCCGTTCCCCGCTCCGGCGTGCCGCGCTCTGCCGTTCCCCGCTCCGGCGTGCCGCGCTCCACGGCGGAGCGGGCCGGCCGGCCGTGCACTGCCCAGGGGTCCCCGCACACCTGGGCGGGGGACCGGTGCGGCCCGGTGGTCAGGCGGCCCGGTGGTCAGGCGGTGGGCTGGGGGCGGCCGAGGTTCTCGACCGCGTCACGCATCCCGGCCAGCCAGGCGTCGCGGTCGCCGGCCCGACGCTGCTCGTAGCGGGCGACCTCGGGGTGCGGCAGGATCAGGAACCGCTCCTCGGCCAGCCCGGAGACCACCGCCTCGGCGACATCGGCAGGCTCCAGGATCGAGCCGAAGGCGCCGAGCACCGCCTCCACACCCGGGTCCTCGATGAGCCGGGTCCGTACGCCCTGCGGGCAGAGCACACTGACCCCGATGCCGCGCGAGCCGTAGGTCACGGCCAGCCACTCGGCGAAGGCCACCGAGGCGTGCTTGGTGGCGCTGTACGGGGCGTCCCCGGGCATGGTGAGCAGTCCGGCGGCCGAGGCGGTGTTCAGCAGCCAGCCGCGGCCCCGGGAGAGCATCCCGGGGACGACCGCCCGCGCCGCGTACACCTGCGACATGACGTTGATGTCCCAGCAGCTCTGCCAGAGCGCGTCCGGCGCCTCGATGCCCTGGGCGGTGCCCACCCCGGCGTTGCTGCAGAAGAGGTCGATCGGGCCGAGGTGCTTCTCCGCGGTGTCGACCAGCGTCCGCACATCGCTCTCCTGCGAGACGTCGCTGCTGACGCCGACCGCCCGGCAGCCGCCCTGGTCGAGCTCGCCCGCCAGATCCTCCACCGCGGCGGCGTCCAGGTCCGCCAGCAGCAGCCCTGCCGCGCCCTCCGCCGCGAAGCGGCGGGCCAGCGCCGCGCCGATGCCGCCGGCTGCGCCGGTGACGACCACCACCGCACCTCGTACCTGCATGGACTGCTCCTCCCCGCGGCCTTCTCCGCCCTGAGCGGCCGCTGAACGGCACTGCCCGGGATCGTAAGCTCAGCACGACCCGCTGCGACAGGGCATGTCCGGTAGGTGATCAGACTCACGTCGACGGGCCAGGCGTTAGGTTCGAGGGATGCCGGTACCGCACGCCCCCGCCCTGTTCACCTTCGAGTTCGCCGCCGATCCCTACCCGGCGTACGCCTGGCTGCGGGAGTACGCCCCGGTGCACCGCACCACGCTGCCCAGCAGCGTGGACGCCTGGCTGGTGACCCGCTACGCGGACGCCCGGCAGGCGCTGGCGGACTCCCGGCTGTCCAAGAACCCGGTGCACCACAGCGAGCAGGCGCACCGCTCGGGGAGGGTCGGCATCCCCGGTGAGCGCAGCGCCGATCTGATGACACACCTGCTGAACATCGACCCGCCCGACCACACCCGGCTGCGCCGGCTGGTCTCCAAGGCCTTCACCCCGCGCCGGGTCGCCGAGTTCGGGCCCCGGGTGCAGCAGCTCACCGACCGGCTGATCGACTCCTTCGCGGAGCGGGGCAGCGCCGACCTGATCCATGAGTTCGCCTTCCCGCTGCCCATCTACGCCATCTGCGACCTGCTGGGCGTACCGCCCGAGGACCAGGACGACTTCCGCGACTGGGCGGGCATGATGATCCGGCACGGCGGCGGTCCGCGCGGCGGCGTCGCCCGGGCGGTGAAGCGGATGCGCACGTATCTGGCCGAGCTGATCCACCGCAAGCGCTCGGAGCTGACCGCGCAGCCGCTGCCCGGTGAGGATCTGATCTCCGGCCTGATCCGGGCGAGCGACCACGGGGAGCACCTCACCGAGAACGAGGCCGCCGCGATGGCTTTCATCCTGCTTTTCGCCGGTTTTGAGACCACCGTCAATCTGATCGGCAACGGTACCTACGCCCTGCTGCGCAACCCGGAGCAGCGCGCCCTGCTCCAGGAGTCCGTCCAGCGCGGCGACACCTCGCTGCTGGCCACGGCGGTGGAGGAACTGCTGCGCTACGACGGCCCGGTGGAGCTGGCCACCTGGCGTTTCGCCACCACCCCGCTGGACATCGGCGGCGTCGCGATCCCGGAGGGGGACCCGGTGCTGGTGGTGCTGGCCGCGGCCGACCGCGACCCGGACCGCTTCGAGGGCCCCGACACCCTGGACCTCGCCCGCCGAGACAATCCCCATCTGGGCTTCGGCCACGGGATCCACTACTGCATCGGCGCCCCGCTGGCCCGGCTGGAGGCCCAGTGCGCGCTGGCCACGCTCCTCACCCGCCTCCCCGATCTGCACCTCGCCGCCGCCCCCGACGACCTCCGCTGGCGGGGCGGTCTGATCATGCGGGGTCTGCGCACCCTCCCGGTGGGCTTCACCCCGGAGCGGGGCGCCTGACCGCAATTGCCTGACGGCTGTTCAGTCCGGTGTTTTTCAGGGGCGGACAGCGACCGCGCGTAGGCGTCCGGCGACAGTGGGTCTGCCTTTGTGTGATGTTTGTGATGCCGGGTTGTTATGGGTCAGATGATCTGACTACGCTCCGGGCGTCCGCTCTTGCGGATCCCGACGTGCGGGACGCCGAGTCCTGTCCACCGTGCGCCGGGTCACCGTCGACCGACTTTGCGGACAGGAGCGGGGGAACCAGGTAAGCCGCCGCGCACGCCACGCTGCGCGGCTCGGGGTGAAGCCGTCCGCAAGGACGGCCGGGCCAGCCTCCCGGCCCGAACCCGACAGCTCACCTCGCAGGCGTCGGAGAGGGACCCCTTCATGGTGCTTTCCGGCAATGGCCGCCACCGCCGCCCCCGCCCCAGCCAGACCAAGAAGTTCGTCACCGCGGCCGGGGTGACCGGCGCGGGCATCGCGCTGCCGCTGCTGACCGCGGGCGGTGCCTCCGCCGCCTCCGTTTCCACCTGGGACAAGGTCGCCCAGTGCGAGAGCGGCGGCGACTGGGCCATCAACACCGGCAACGGCTTCTACGGCGGTCTGCAGTTCAGTCAGTCCACCTGGGCCGCGTACGGCGGCAGCGCCTACGCCGACCGCGCCGACCTGGCGACCAAGGGGCAGCAGATCTCCATAGCCGAGAAGGTGCTGGACGCACAGGGCGCCGGGGCCTGGCCGGTCTGCTCGGTGACTGCCGGTCTGTCGGCCGGCGGCGCCGCCGCGGTGGTGGACACCGGCAGCACCGTCTCCACCGTCGACGGCGCGTCCGAGGGCGCCGCCTCGCGGGACAGCGACCGCGGCTCCCTGGACACCTCCTCCGACAGCACGGCGCCGGCCGCCGACGCCACCCAGTCCGAGAAGGGCCCGAGCTTCGACGGCAAGGACGGCTGGGACGCCCAGGACGGCGTCTACTGGTACCAGGAGGGCGGTTCCTGGCACTGGACCAGCCACCGCGACGTGTACCAGCAGCACATCGCCCAGCCGCACACCGACTCCGCGGCCCCCACCGGCCGGACGACGGGGCGGCATGCGGCCCCGGTTTCGGACGACGGCGACTACACGGTCCGGACCGGCGACTCCCTGTCGCAGATCGCCGAGACCCACCAGGTGCACGGCGGCTGGCAGCACCTGTACCAGGAGAACCGCTCCACGGTGGGCGGCGACCCCGACCTGATCCTGCCCGGACAGGTGCTCAACTTCGGCTGACCGCAGGCCAGGGGCCGGACCGGGAGGGCCCGGTCCGGCCCCTGGCGTATCCGGCCGCCCGGGAACGGGCGGGTGAACTACCGGTGGGTAAGGGTGTTCGATCGGCGAGACAGGGCCCGGGCAGCGATGGCCCCGGGCGCCGGTGCGGTTAGGCTCTGGTCGTAACGCATCCATATCCGCCCTAAGGAGATGCCTCGTGCCGTCCATCGATGTCGTCGTAGCCCGGGAGATCCTCGACTCGCGAGGCAACCCCACGGTCGAGGTCGAGGTCGGCCTCGACGACGGCAGCACGGGTCGTGCGGCGGTGCCGTCCGGCGCCTCCACCGGCGCCTTTGAGGCGCTGGAGCTGCGCGACGGAGACAAGTCCCGCTACGGCGGCAAGGGCGTGGAGAAGGCCGTCCTCGCCGTCATCGAGCAGATCGGCCGGAGCTGGTCGGCTACGACGCCACCGAGCAGCGGCTGATCGACCAGGCGATGCTGGACCTGGATGCCACCCCGGACAAGTCCTCGCTCGGCGCCAACGCGATCCTCGGTGTCTCGCTGGCCGTCGCGCACGCCGCCTCCGAGGCGTCCGACCTGCCGCTCTTCCGCTACATCGGCGGCCCCAACGCCCATGTGCTGCCGGTCCCGATGATGAACATCCTGAACGGCGGCTCGCACGCCGACTCCAATGTGGACATCCAGGAGTTCATGATCGCCCCGATCGGCGCGGAGTCCTTCTCCGAGGCCGTCCGCTGGGGCGTCGAGGTCTACCACACCCTGAAGGGCGTCCTGAAGGAGCGCGGCCTCTCCACCGGCCTGGGCGACGAGGGCGGCTTCGCGCCCAACCTCGACAGCAACCGCGAGGCCCTGGACCTCATCGTCGAGGCCATCAAGAAGGCCGGCTACACCCCGGGCAAGGACATCGCGCTCGCCCTGGACGTCGCCGCCTCCGAGTTCTACAAGGACGGCGCCTACCAGTTCGAGGGCAAGGCGCTGTCCGCCGCCGAGCTCACCGACTACTACGCCGAGCTGGTCGCCGCGTACCCGCTGGTCTCCATCGAGGACCCGCTGAACGAGGAGGACTGGGACGGCTGGAAGACCATCACCCAGAAGCTCGGCGACAAGGTCCAGCTGGTCGGCGACGACCTCTTCGTCACCAACCCCGAGCGCCTGGCCCGCGGCATCGAGTCCGGCACCGCCAACGCGCTGCTGGTGAAGGTCAACCAGATCGGCTCGCTCACCGAGACCCTGGACGCGGTCGAGCTGGCCCAGCGCAACGGCTACCGCTGCATGATGTCGCACCGCTCGGGCGAGACCGAGGACGTCACCATCGCGGACCTGGCCGTCGCCACCAACTGCGGCCAGATCAAGACCGGCGCCCCGGCCCGCTCCGAGCGCGTCGCCAAGTACAACCAGCTGCTGCGCATCGAGGAGATCCTCGACGACGCCGCCCAGTACGCCGGCCGGGGTGCCTTCCCCCGCTACAAGTACGAGGGCTGAGTCGCGGCTTTTCCGGGTGCCCCGCTGCCCACGCCCTAGGGTGTGGGCAGCGGGGCACCCGCACGACTGACGAGGGGACGGAGCAGATGGCGATCCGGACGGCGTCCGCAGCTGGGTCCCGGCCGCGCTTCACCGGCCGGGCCGCGATGCTGGCTCTGGTGCTCTGCTCGCTGATCGCGGCGCTGGCCTACCCCACCCGGCAGTTCATCGCCCAGCGCGCCGACATCGCCGCCCAGCGCGCTGCCGCCGAGCAGGCCCGCGCCCGGGTCGAGGAGCTCCGGCGGGAGAAGGCCCGCTGGCAGGACCCGGCCTATGTGCGCACCCAGGCCCGTGAGCGCCTGCACTACGCCATGCCGGGGGAGACACCGTACGTCTCGGTGGACCCGTCGGCCGGACAGCGCTCCTCCGATGCCTCGGCCCCCACCCGCGGCGGCGCCCGGCAGCCCTGGTACGCCAGCGTCTGGGACTCCGTGGACACCGCCGACCGCGCCGTGAGCGCGCCCCCCCGACCCTGACCTCCCCCCACGAGACAGCACCCCACATGACTTCTGCCGAACACCCCGCCCAGCCCACCCAGGACGCCGCCGCCCAGGCCGTGGACCCGGCCGACATCGCCGCGATCGCCGAGCAGCTCGGCCGTGTGCCGCGCGGACTGCGCGCCGTCGCCCACCGCTGCCCCTGCGGCCTCCCGGACGTCGTGGAGACCGCCCCCCGGCTGGAGGACGGCACGCCGTTCCCCACCCTCTACTACCTGACCTGCCCCCGGGCGGCCTCGCTGATCGGCACCCTGGAGGCCGACGGCGTGATGAAGGAGATGACCGCCCGGCTGGGCGAGGACGAGCAGCTGGCGGCCGGCTACCGCGCCGCCCATGAGGACTACCTGGCCCGGCGGGACGCCGTGGAGGTGCTGGAGGGTTTCCCCAGCGCCGGCGGTATGCCGGACCGGGTGAAGTGCCTGCACGTCCTGGTCGGCCACTCACTGGCGGCGGGTCGAGGCGTCAACCCGCTCGGCGACGAGGCGCTGGACATGCTGCCGGAGTGGTGGCGCAAGGGCCCCTGCGTCTGCGCGGCGTCCGGGGCCGAGGAAGAGGGAAAGAAGAAGTGAGCACCACCCGTGTCGCCGCGGTCGACTGCGGCACCAACTCGATCCGTCTGCTGGTCGCCGACCTGGACCCGGACACCGGCGAGCTCAAGGACCTGGACCGCCGGATGACCATCGTCCGCCTCGGCCAGGGCGTGGACCGCACCGGCCGGCTGGCACCGGAGGCGCTGGAGCGGACCTTCGCCGCCTGCCGGGAGTACGCGGCACTCGTCCATGAGCACGGTGTCGGGCCGGAGCACACCCGCTTCGTCGCCACCAGTGCCTCCCGCGACGCGGAGAACCGCGACGACTTCGTCCGCGGAGTGGTGGAGATCCTGGGCGTCGAGCCCGAGGTGATCACCGGGGACGAGGAGGCGCAGCTCTCCTTCACCGGGGCCACCCGTGAGCTTGCCGCCGCCCGGCTGCACCTGGAGCGGCCGTTCCTGGTGGCGGACATCGGCGGCGGCTCCACCGAGTTCGTGCTGGGCGACGACGCGGTGCGCGCCGCACGCTCGGTCGATGTGGGCTGTGTACGGATGACGGAGCGCCACTTCCACGGCGCCGACCCGGTCACCGCCGAGCAGATCGAGGCGGCCCGGGCAGACATCGAGCGCGCCCTGGACACCGCAGCCGGGACGGTCGCCCTGGGTGAGGCCCGCACCCTGGTGGGGCTGGCCGGGTCGGTCACCACGGTGGCCGCGATGGCGCTGGGGCTCAGCGAGTACGACTCGGCGCGCATCCACCACTCCCGGATCCCGCTGGAGCAGGTCCGCGAGGTGACCCGGCGGCTGCTGGCCGCGACCCACGCCGAGCGCGCCGAGAGCCCGGTGATCCATCCGGGCCGGGTGGATGTGATCGGTGCGGGGGCACTGGTGCTGCTGGCCCTGATGGAGCGCCTGGGCGCCTCCGAGGTGGTCGTCAGCGAGCACGACATTCTGGACGGAATCGCCTGGAGCATCGCCGGCTGAGGCCCGTCCGGGGGGCACGCGCCCGGGCGGCCCGACGAACTTCGTGAATTTCTTCACATGGAGTTCCCGTGCTTCGGTGCCGCCGACCGTAGTCGACGTCCGATATGCGGGACGAAGGTCGTCGGCCGCCCTGGCGTGTGGATCCCAGGCCAAGCCCGCGATCCATGCAGAGAATCGAAAGACTGTGCCGGGAACCGCAGCCTTCCGGGGATCGTTGCTGCTCACAGCGGTGGTCCGGCGCGGTCGGCGCCGCAGGCCGTCCGGCCCTGCCAGGGCCTGCCCCGCACGGCCCTGCGGCCCCCGGAATGTGGGCCGCGAAATATAGCACACCATGTCCAGAGGCTTGTGAGCGGGCTCACGAGGGGACCTCCAGAGCGTGCTGGATACTTTCGGATATGAGCACCACGGAGCGTCCTCGCATCCTCATCGTCGGCGGTGGTTACGTCGGCCTGTATGCCGCGATGCGCATCCTCAAGAAGATGCGCTACGGCGAGGCGACTGTCACAGTCGTCGACCCGCGGTCGTACATGACGTACCTGCCCTTCCTTCCGGAGGCCGCGGGCGGCAATGTCGCCCCCCGTAACCTCGTCGCGCCGCTGCGCCGCGTCCTGCAGAAGGCCGAGGTGCTGACCGGACATGTCACCGGGATCGACCACGGCCGCAAGGTCGCGACGGTCACCCCGCTGGCCGGCGACGCCTACGAACTCCCCTTCGACTACCTGGTGGTGGCGGCCGGTTCGGTCTCCCGCACCTTCCCGATCCCCGGTCTGGCCGAGCACGGCATCGGCATGAAGACCGTGGAGGAGGCCATCGGCCTGCGCAACCATGTGATGGCGCAGCTCGACAAGGCCGAGTCGACCACGGACAAGGACGTCCGCCGCCAGGCCCTCACCTTTGTCTTCGTCGGCGGCGGCTTCGCCGGCGTGGAGACCATCGCCGAGGTCGAGGACATGGCCCGTGACGCGGCGAAGATCTACAACACGGTGAGCCGCGAGGACATGCGGTTCATCCTGGTCGAGGCCGCCAACCGGATCCTCCCCGAGATGGGCCCGGACCTGGGCGTCTGGACCAAGGAGAAGCTCGAGGAGCGCGGCATCGAGGTCTTCCTGGAGACCTCCATGGACTCCTGCGTCGACAAGCACGTGGTGCTGAAGAACGGCGTGGAGGCCGACGCCTCCACCATCGTGTGGACCGCCGGCGTCAAGCCCAACCCGGTGCTTGCCGACTTCGGCCTGCCGCTGGGCCCCCGCGGCCATGTGGACACCGCTCCGACCCTCCAGGTCAAGGGCTTCGACTACGTCTGGGCCGCCGGCGACAACGCCCAGGTGCCCGACCTGGCCGTCGGCGAGGGTGCCTGGTGCCCGCCGAACGCCCAGCACGCGGTGCGCCAGGCCATCGTGCTCGGCGACAACGTGGTGTCCGGGATGCGCGGCTTCCCGCAGGCCGACTACAAGCACAAGAACCTGGGTGCGGTGGCCGGCCTCGGCCTCCACAAGGGTGTGGCGATCCTCTTCGGCAAGTACAAGCTGAAGGGCCGCCCCGCCTGGTGGTTCCACCGCCTGTACCACGGCAGCCGGGTGCCGACGATGAACCGCAAGGTCCGGGTCTTCACCGACTGGACGCTGGCGATGTTCCTCAAGCGCGAGACCGTGGGCCTGTCGCAGATGGAGAACCCGCGCGAGGCGTTCTTCGAGGCGGCCGCCCCGGTGCCCGCCCCCCGCAGCGAGAAGGCCCTCGCCGAGAAGGCGTCCTGACCTCGCGGTAGTTCGGAGGCCCTCCGCCCGGCAGCGTCGCCGGACCACGACCTCCGTGGTGCTCAGCCGGCCCTGGTGCCGGGCGGAGCCGCCCCGCGTATCGCGGGCGTGGAAGAAGCCCCCCGGTCGACATCCGTCGACCGGGGGGCTTCTTCCTTGTGTCCGCACGGCCGTCGGAGCCGCTGCGACAGGGCGCTGTTCGAGCCGTTGGGCCCCGCGATGCGCTAATGATGCGTCAGATCACATGAAAACAAGACAACTTCCATGGCTGCGGGCATGCAGGCCGTGGTGTGCCGCACTAGGCTCATGCTGTCCCCGAACGGGGGGAAGCGGGGTGTGCGCCCGGATGGTGGAATGCAGACACGGGCAGCTTAAAACTGCTTGGCCGAGAGGTCGTGCCGGTTCGAATCCGGCTCCGGGCACCCCTGCCGACCGGCCCGTTGCCGGGCACGGTGCCTCACCCTCCGGGTGATTCCCTCCGGCTTCGGGAAGACCGGGGGAACGCGCAGCCCCGGCGCGCGGCGTATGGCGCCGGTGGGCCCCCGCAGGAACAAGGCGGGCGACATCACCGGCTGATGGCTGAAGCGGCACCCTGGCGGCACACGGTCGGGTCCGGCCCGCGCGGAGCGGTCCCGGCGAGGAGTCGGCGAGGGTGGGTGGCGGCCGTCGCGTAGGCGAAGGGGCCGGCCCCCTCGACCCGGGCAGGCGCCCGGCGCCGTACGGCCTGCGGCACCCGTGGACGGCGGTGCAGGCGCGCCATGGGCCGGTCGAGCCGTGGCCGGGCGGCCGGGCGGCCGGGCGAGGACGGCAAGCGGCGGGCCGTCGCACCTTCGTGGCCGCCGGCCCGGGGCGGGCCGGGCGTGGGTTCAAGGCGCAGGGCGCCTCCCCGCCCTGCACGGGTTCGGGGAGCTCGCCGGTGTCGACCCGGCAGACCGTGGGCCCGTGCGCGACGCCGTGGTGACCTGGGCCGCCGGCGCGCTCCCGCCGCACCGGCGGTGGCCCGGTCGGGCGGCCGGAGAGAGATCGTCCGCGAGGTGCATGACCTTCCCTTTACCAGGGCATTACCATTGCCATGGCGGGCGGCAGCGAGCCGCCCTGGAGGGAAACACATGAGGAGCAGCAACCCGGTCTTCTCGCGGCAGGGAGCCTTCACCCGCGACACCGGCTACGCGGGGTTCGGCCCGTCGCAGTCCGCCGGGGCGCACACCCCCCACACCGGCTACCCCCACGACCAGCAGCCGCTCAGCGCCGAGCAGTTGCAGCAGATGTACCAGGCCCCGCCCGCCGGTCCGCTGGACACCGGCCGGATGACCATGGACGACGTGGTGGCCCGTACGGCCATGACGCTGCTCACCCTGGTCGCGGGCGGCGCGGTGGCGTGGTTCGCCCTGCCCGCCGGCGGCTTCGGGATCCCGATGGTCGCGGCCCTCGCCGCCTTTGTGGTCGGCCTGGTGATCAGCTTCCGGCGCAGCGTCAACCCGGCGCTGGTCCTCACCTACGCCGGCCTTGAGGGCGTCTTCCTCGGCGCGATCAGCAAGGCGCTGAACACCTATCTCTCCGGGATCGCCGTCCAGGCGGTGCTGGGCACCGCCGCCGTCTTCGCGGGCATGCTGATCGCCTACCGCTCCGGCCGCATCAGGGTCACCGCCCGGTACCAGCGGATCGGCCTGGCCGTGGCGGCGGGCTTTCTGCTGCTGCTGGTGGTCAACCTGGTCGCCGCCCTGTTCGGAGCCGACATGGGCCTGCGCTCCGGCCCGCTCGGCATCGTGGTCGGCCTCCTGGGCATCGGCCTGGGTGCCTTCTTCCTCTCGCTGGACTTCCACGAGATCGAGCAGGGCATCCGCGGCGGCGCGCCCGAGCGCGAGGCATGGCGGGCCGCCTTCGGCCTCACCCTCTCCCTGGTCTGGATCTACCTGGAGATGCTGCGGCTGATCGCCATCCTGCGCGGAGACGACTGACCGTCACCGTCCGGCCCCCGTCGCCGGTCAGCTCGGAGGGCCTGGGAGCCGGCAGCTCCCGGGCCCTCGGGCGTATGGGGGAAGGAAGACACGCAGGTCGGGGGGTAACGGGGGTTCGGACGGTGCACGCTGCTCAGGCGAGCTTGCGTGCGGCCCTCCGCAGGTCGTGCTCATGCACGATGGCCTTGGCGTAGCCGTACGAGATGTCGTACTCGCGGCGGAGCCAGTCGATCTTCTCCTCGCAGCGGGTGAGACCGGGCCCGTCGTCGACCGCCTTGAGCCAGTCGCTGATCTCGCGGCCGGTGACCGCCGGGATCCTGGAGAGGAGGTTCTGGTGGGTCGCTGCGGAGTACATCAGGGACATAAGCGCCTCCGGTAGAGCGGTCCGTCCTCCCACCGTGCCTGAGAGCTGAACCCTTGGCAACACTCGCCGTCGGGGCGATGGTCGGATGAGGGTGGGACGGTCCTCGTTGCCGCGTCTTTACCCACCATCCGCCCGGTTGACGCCTGTGCTTCCGGTAAGTCCCCCAGCTGCCCGGATACGCTCACCCCATGCTCGATTGCGCCCCGCTGCTCGCCACCGTCGACCGGCTCGCCGACCGTTTCCGCTCGATGCCGCAGAGCAAGCTGGTCGCACCCGTGCCAGGCCATGGTTCACGGGCGGCAGCCGCACTGGAGCTGGCCCGCCGACTGGCCGCCGAGGCCCAGGCGGTGGAGCAGGACGGGGCGGCGCCGAACCGGCAGCTGCCGGACGCCGGGCCGTTCGCCGCCGGGGACCAGCTCGCGGTGGCCGGCCATGACCTCGCAGCCGCCCTGGCGGCGCACCCGGCCGGGAGTCCGGTCGCCACCCGCAGCGGTGGGCGCTCTGCCGCGGACCACGTCCTGGCGGGCGCCGTCGCGTCGCTGGAAGCCCTGGCAGAGCTGGTGTGACGAGGGTGTGTGCCCGCGGTCAGAGGCTGGCGACGACCCGGTCGGCCAGCACATACACGGTGCCCTCACCGGTGGCGAAGGTCAGCGAGTAGGAACCGGAGAAGCGCGAGCCGCCGAGCAGCCGCACCTTGTCACCGGCCCGCACCGCGTCGATCAGCCGCTCCGCGGACTCCCGGTCGCCCGGGGCGACGCAGAGCGTGGTGCCGTCGGCGAAGGCGTAGACGTCCAGTGTGCCCAGCGGGCCGGGCCGCACATCGGTCAGCGCGGTGCCGTCGTCCGCGAGGCGCTCCAGGGTGGAGTCGGTCCACTCGCGGGACGGGGCCTGGCTGGGGACGAAGTCCGGGTGCGAGGGGTGGCGGCGGGGGTCGGGGACGGCCGGGGCGGATGCAGGCTCGGCCTGCACCTCGAGACCGGACTGCACCTCCAGGTCGGCCGGGGCGCCGGGGGCGCCTCCGCCGCTCTGCACCGGGTGGCCGGTACGCATCCCGTTGCCCTCGGCGATCAGCTCCTCCAGCGCGGTGCGCAGCGCGTCCGCGAACTCCGGATCCATCCGGTCGGCGGTGGAGCGGGGGAAGTCCTCAGCGCTCTCCGGGGCGTCCTGGGGCCCGGTCGGCCGGGGGAAGTACAGCGGCCAGCCGTCCACCGGGTCGGCGCCGTTGAACGGGGTGTCGAAGAGCGGGGCGTCCTCGGCGGTACGGGCCTCCTGCTCGGCCCAGAAGGCACGGGCCTCGGCGATCTCCCGCTCGCGGTCCTCGGCGAGGGCCGCGGCGACCGCGCGCTGTATCGCGGCGTCGTCCACCGCGGCGGCGGGCGGCGCCGGGGCCGGGCGGGTGGCCACCGCGTCGAGGCGGCGCGTCAGTGCGCGTACATGGACCAGTACTCCTGCGGTGAGAACCAGCAGGAGCAGCAGCAGGACGGTGTACACGGCGTTCACGGAACGTACTCCTCGCACGGAGCTGAACGGGGGATCACCACCACAGTGCCGTATGGGTGCATGTGACGTCAGGGGAAGGAGTCACCTTCGTGAGTGAGCTGTGACCTTGGCCATATTGATGCAGGTGGACGTGGTATACGGGGCGCAGTCGGTTGATTGCGGGCCGTCGATCGAACGCCGTTCGGCGGGTGTGCCGAGGGCTGGATCAGCCTCTCCATGTGATCCAGCCCTCAAACACGATCCGTCACTCCAAACGGGTGATTCCGCTTCTTCCGGTCGGGCCGCCGGGGCTCAGCTCAGCCGCTCGACGACCATGGCCATGCCCTGGCCGCCGCCGACGCACATGGTCTCCAGACCGAACTGCTTGTCGTGCCACTGCAGCGAGTTGATCAGGGTGGTGGTGATCCGGGCGCCGGTCATGCCGAAGGGGTGGCCCACCGCGATGGCACCGCCGTTGACGTTCAGCCGGTCCAGGTCGACGCCCAGGTCGCGGTAGGAGGGGATCACCTGGGCGGCGAAGGCCTCATTGATCTCCACCAGGTCGATGTCGCCGATGGACAGGCCCGCGCGCTGCAGCGCCTGCCTGGAGGCCTCGACCGGGCCGTAGCCCATGATCTCGGGGGAGAGTCCGGAGACGCCGGTGGAGACCACCCGGGCCAGCGGGGTGATGCCCAGCTCGCGGGCCTTGGTGTCGGACATGATCACCAGGGCGGCGGCGCCGTCGTTGAGCGGGCAGCAGTTGCCCGCCGTGACGGTCCCGTCGGGCCGGAAGACCGGCTTGAGCCCGGAGACGCCCTCCAGCGTCACCCCGGCGCGCGGGCCGTCGTCGGCCGAGACCACGGTGCCGTCCGGGGTGGTGACCGGGGTGATCTCGCGGGCCCAGAAGCCGTCCTTGACGGCCTTCTCGGCCAGGTTCTGCGAGCGGACGCCGAACTCGTCCTGCTCGGCGCGGGTGATCCCCTTGAGCCGGGCCAGGTTCTCCGCGGTCTGGCCCATGGCGATGTACGCGTCGGGCAGCAGCCCGTCCTCGCGCGGGTCGTGCCATTCGTCGCCGCCCTCGGCCGCAACCCGGGCGGTGCGGGCCTCGGCGTCCCCGAAGAGCGGGTTGTGGGTGCCCGGCATCCCGTCGGAGGTGCCGTTGATGCTGCGCGACACCGTCTCCACGCCAGCGGAGATGAAGACGTCGCCCTCGCCGGCCTTGATGGCGTGCAGCGCCATCCGGGTGGTCTGCAGCGAGGACGCGCAGTAACGGGTGACGGTGCAGCCGGGCAGGTGGTCCATGCCGAGCTGGACGGCGACGATCCGGCCCAGGTTGTGCCCCTGCTCGCCGCCCGGCAGGCCGCAGCCCAGCATCAGGTCGTCGATCTGCCGCGGGTCCAGCTGCGGCACCTTGTCCAGGGCGGTGCGGATGATGTGCGCGGTGAGGTCGTCCGGACGGACATCCTTCAGCGATCCCTTGAAGGCCCGGCCGATCGGCGAACGGGCGGCGCTGACGATGACGGCTTCGGGCATGGCTGGCTCCTCGACGGACGGGCGGGGCATATGGGGGAATGTACGGCGGCCGGGCGGCGGGAGCGGCCCGCGCGGCCGTGAGCGCACCGGGCGCGGGCGCCAGGCAGCGCCCGAGCGGTGCGGGAAGCCGTGCGAGCAGCCCCGCACCGGCCGCAGCCGGCACGACAGATCGTCCCCCAGGCTCGTAAGCTACCGCTCAGTACTGCTGCCGTCACCCATACCGGCATGTGAGCTGGACGACGTTCCCAGCGCGGAGCCCACCGCCGGGGCGGGCTCGGTCTCCTCCGGCAGCCTGCGCCGCCGCCGATGCCTGATCAGCGCCCAGCGGCCGGGCACCCCGGCCGTGCCGTCGGGCGCCGCCGCGGCGACCTCCGTACCGGACCGCCCGGCGGCCTCGGCGGCGGCCTCCGCCACCGGGAGCACGGCCTCGCCGCGGGTCGCGTCCGGACGCTCCTCCTCCGGCCACAGGCCCAGCGCGGCGCAGAGCGACGGCAGCACCGCCATCGCGGCGGTGCTGTAGCCCTGGGCCGAGGGGTGGTAGCGGTCCGCGGCGAACAGCTCCCGGCGGGTGGCGAACTCGGGCCCCAGCAGCGAACCCAGGGACACACTGCGGCCCCCGGCCTCCACCACCGCTATGGTCTGCGCCGCCGCCAGCTGCCGGCTCAGCCGTCGGGCCACCCAGCGCAGCGGCGGCCGCACCGGCTCGATGGTGCCGAGATCAGGGCAGGTCCCGACCACCACCTCGCACCCTGCTCCGCGCAGCCGCCGTACGGCCTCGCCGAGCAGCCGCACCGACTCCACGGCCGGCATCCGATGGGTGACGTCATTGGCCCCGATGATGATCACGGCGACCTCGGGGACGGTCTCCAGGGCGAGGTCCACCTGGCGCTCCAGATCGCCGGAGCGCGCCCCGGAGAGGGCCACGTTCACCAGCCGCACCCGGCGCTCGGCGACCGACGCCAGCCCCGCGGCCAGCAGTGCCCCCGGTGTCTCGTGGCCGCGCAGCACCCCCAGGCCGGCCGCGGTGGAGTCGCCCAGGAAGGCCAGCACCAGCGGGGGCGCGGAGCCGGCGGTCCCGTCGGCGAAGGCGCCGCCGTAGACCCCGTCGGCCTTGGGCGGATCGGCGCCGAGCGCCCCCACCGCCCGTTCCGCGAACTTGGCCTCGGTCACCAGCAGGCCCACCACCCCGACGCCCAGCAGCCCGATCCCGCCCCCGCCGTACGCGGCGGCAGCCGCGATACGCCGAGCCACCCGTGCGCGAGACATGCAACGACCCCCTCATCCCGGTCCCGGACCGATCCCTCACAGCCTCCATACCCAGCGCCGGGGTCGGCTACCGCCCGCCCTCGGCCGGACGATCGGCGCCGGGGCGGTGGCGGTCGGCGCCGGGGGGTCGGCACCTCTACCCTGACCGGTACAGAGACCCTCGCGGCACACACCCGTGCGCAGCCGTTCCACATCCCCGGGAGGACCCCCGTGCGGTACCACGATTCGATCATCGAGCTGGTCGGCGATACACCCCTGGTGAAGCTCAACAAGGTCACCGAGGGCATTGCGGCGACCGTTCTGGCCAAGGTGGAGTACTTCAACCCCGGCGGCTCGGTGAAGGACCGGATCGCGATGCGGATGATCGAGGCCGCAGAGAAGTCCGGAGCGCTCCGGCCGGGCGGCACCATCGTCGAGCCGACCTCCGGCAACACCGGCATCGGCCTGGCGATCGTGGCGCAGCAGAAGGGGTACCGCTGCATCTTCGTCTGCCCGGACAAGGTCTCCACCGACAAGATCAACACTCTGCGGGCCTACGGCGCCGAGGTGGTCGTCTGCCCGACCGCGGTCGCCCCCGAGCACCCGGACTCCTACTACAACGTCTCCGACCGCCTGGTCAGGGAGACCCCCGGGGCCTGGAAGCCGGACCAGTACTCCAACCCGGAGAACCCCGCCTCGCACTACCACTCCACCGGCCCCGAGCTGTGGCAGCAGACCGACGGCCGGATCACCCACTTCGTGGCGGGTGTGGGCACCGGCGGCACCATCTCGGGTACCGGCCGCTACCTCAAGGAGGCCTCCGAGGGCAGGGTGCAGGTCATCGGAGCCGACCCGGAGGGCTCGGTCTACTCCGGCGGCACCGGCCGCCCGTACCTGGTGGAGGGCGTCGGGGAGGACTTCTGGCCGGAGGCGTACGACCGCACCGTCGCCGACGAGATCGTGGCCGTCTCCGACAAGGACTCCTTCCAGATGACCCGCCGCCTCGCCAAGGAGGAGGGGATGCTGGTCGGCGGCTCCTGCGGGATGGCGGTGGTCGCCGCCCTGGAGGTGGCCCGCAGGCTCGGACCCGAGGACGTCGTGGTGGTGCTGCTGCCGGACGGCGGCCGCGGCTATCTGAGCAAGATCTTCAACGACGAGTGGATGGCCGACTACGGCTTCCTCTCCTCGCCGACCGAGGAGGCCAAGGTCAGCGATGTGCTCGCCCGCAAGGACGCGGTGGAGCACGGCGGCATCCCGCAGTTCGTCCACATGCACCCGGGCGAGACCGTCGGAGAGGCGGTGCAGGTGCTGCGCGAGTACGGGGTCTCCCAGATGCCGGTGGTCTCCCCCGGTGCCGGGCACCCCGATGTGATGGCCGGTGAGGTCATCGGCTCGGTGGTGGAGCGGGAGCTGCTCGACGGGCTCTTCACCCAGCGGGTGCAGCTGGGCGACCTGCTGGACAAGCACATGTCGGCGCCGCTTCCGGTGGTGGGCTCCGGGGAGTCCGTCACCTGCCTGATGGCGGTGCTGGAGCAGGCCGACGGCGCGGTGGTGCTGGTGGAGGGCAAGCCCCAGGGCATCGTCACCCGGCAGGACCTGCTGGCCTTCCTGGCCGACCGGACGCACTGAGCCATCCGGCAGGCACTCTTCCGCCGCTGAAGTGGTACACCGGCGTCACGTCCACGCAGCACGTCCTTAACAAGCGACCGGCATCGTAGTGGTCACGGCAAGACGCCGAGCGTGGTGGCAGCGGATGACGGGAGCGGCTCCCCTGAACCGCAGCCACCAGAGGACGCGCTGGTCGGCCCTGACCCGGCCCACCGCGTCCCGCCCGCAGGGGCCGCCGTCGTCCCGCCCCTGGCGGTCTCGACCGACCATCAGGGTGCGGCGGCTCCTGCGGCACAGTGCGCCGCAAGGCGCGCGACTCCGTGCTCCCGGGTGGGGGAGCGGAACGGAGACGGAAGGGCCGGTCCTGGTATCCAGGGCCGGCCCTTCCGCATGTGTCCGTGTCCACGGGGCCCGCACCGCGCCGGCCGTGTCCCGCGCCGTCAGGGCACGGGACCGGTCGTACGGGGCCGCCCGCGGGTCAGTCGGTCCGCATGTCAGTCAGTCCGAATACTGGGCCTGCCGGCGGCGCAGGGCCACCAGCATCCCGCTGCCGAGGACCAGGAAGACCGTGCCGCCCAGCAGATAGGGCGTGGTGTTGACGCTTCCGGTCTCGGCCAGCTTGAGACCGGCCGCAGCCTCCACACCGGCATCGTGGGCGGCCGTACGCACCGCTGCCGACCGCTCGACCGCCGCCTGCCGGGCGATGGAGGCCTTGTCCTGCCGGGCCGCCACGACCTCGGACGAGGCGTCGGAGGAGGCCGCCGAGGCGACCGGCCCCAGGATCAGCGCCAGTGCCACCGCGCCGCCCGCCGACGCGGCCGTTATTGCCAGCGGGCTGCGCTGGTCCGCCTTCCGCGTACCCACCGGGCCTCCTCTTGCCGTCGCCGGCGTCGTGTCGCTCCCGGGCCGGATCCCGCGAATGGGTGTCAACGGCCGGGTTGTGCGCCCGATGGTAGTGAGCCCCGCCGCCGTTGGGTAGCGCCGCAGGCCAGTGCCGGTACCGCGATGCGGCCTCCGCTGCCCTACGCTCACTGGCATGACCAGCACCGACATCACCGGCGAGGGCGAGCCCCGCTACGTCCGTCTGCACATCGAACTCGTCGCGGAGATCACCGACGAGACCGCCCTCAAGGCTGCGGCCCTGGAGCAGGTGAAGCACGACGACTACATGGACGACGACGAGCGGGCGCAGGCCGTGGAGGCCATCGAGCTCGACCCGTCCGGCTCGCTCGCCCACTTCATCGACCCGCTGCAGCTGCTCGGGGACGTCCCGGGCGTGGAGCTGGCCCAGGCCACCTGGGAGTCCGCGCACACCGAGTTCGACCCCGAGAACGAGGACTGGGAGCTCTACGACACCGACGCCGGCAGCGGCGACGGCGCCACCGAGGAGTGAGCCCGGGACCCTCCCGCCTCTGGGGGCGGGAGGGTCTGATTCGTCATATGTTGTGACGGTGCGCCCCGGAAAGGTGGAGCGCAGCGAGGGAGACGGCATCGTGACGGCACCCGGCAGGCAGCGCCCCACCACCCGGCCCGAATGGCCCAGACGGCGAGTGCTGGCCGGACTCGCGGCGGCACCCGCCGCACTCGCCGCGGCCTGCACCGGCGACTCGGACGGTCCCGGCCACCCCGACCTGCCGGACGGCGGCAGGGTCTCCGCCGTCAGAATCACCGTCGACCCGCCCGACGGCACCCGTAACGCCGACTTCGACAAGGGCGTCACGGTCACCGCCGCCCACGGCCGGCTCACCTCCGTCAAGGTCAGGGACGACGACGGCAAGCAGCTGGCAGGAGCCTTCTCGGCCGACTCCACCAGGTGGACGTCCACCGGCACCCTCGGCCTGTCCACCCGCTACTCCGTCGCGGTGGGCGCCGTGGACGGCCGGAAGCTGCCCGCGGACTCCAACACCGCCTTCACCACCAAGGCCCCGGACCACACCTTCGTCGGCTTCTTCACCCCGGAGGACGGCTCCACCTCCGGCGTCGGCATGCCGGTGTCGATCAACTTCACCACCGGCATCACCCACCGCAAGGCCGTCCAACGGGCCATCACCGTGCACACCGACCCGCCGGTGGAGGTCGTCGGCCACTGGTTCGACGCCACCAGGCTGGACTTCCGTCCCGAGCACTACTGGGCCCCCGGCACCCGGATCACCCTGCGGCTGCGGCTCAAGGACGTCGCCGGGGCCAAGGGCGTCTACGGGGTCCAGTCCAAGGATGTCCACTTCACCATCGGCCGCAGCCAGGTCAGCGTGGTGGACCTGGCCACCAGGCAGATGGCGGTGAGCCGTGACGGTCTGCCCACCGCCATCTACGCGATCACCGGCGGTGGTCCCGAGCACACCACCTGGTCCGGCCGGATGGTGATCTCCGAGCAGTTCCTGCAGACCCGGATGAACTCCCGCACCGTCGGTCTGGGCGGCGAGTACGACATCGCCGACGTCCCGCACGCCCAGCGGCTCACCGCCTCGGGCACCTTCATCCACGGCAACTACTGGACCCCGCCCCCGGTCTTCGGCCAGGACAACGTCAGCCACGGCTGCATCGGCCTGCTCGACACCGAGGGCGCCGCGGATCCCGCCACCCCCGCCGCCGAGTTCTACGGTTCCTCGATGGTCGGCGACGTGGTCGAGGTGGTGAACTCCGGCGACCGCCCGGTCAGCCCCTCCAACGGCCTCAACGGCTGGAACCTGACCTGGGCCCAGTGGAAGGCCGGCAGCGCCCTCTGACCTGGGCTCTCTCGAATACCTCCCCCAAAGCGGGATCTCGGGCTACCGTGCCCGCATGTCCTCGCAACCGCCTGCCCCCGTAGTCCTGGACGGACGGCACATCCGGCTGGAGCCGCTCGTCCCGGCCCATGTGCCCGACCTCCAGCTGGCCGGTGGCAACGACGACGAGGTGTGGCGGTGGCTGCCCGCCCTCACCCCCCGCTCGGAGGCGGAGATGGGCCGCCTGGTCGAGCAGCGCCTCGCCCAGCAGGCGGCCGGCGAGGCCGTGCTCTTCGCCGTGATCCCCCGGGGCGTCTTCCGGCCGGTCGGCTGGATCGCCTACCTCGACATCTCGGTCCCCGACGAGCGTCTGGACATCGGCTGGGACTGGGTGGCCCGCCCGTACCGCAACACCGCCGTCGCGGTCGAAGCCCATCTGCTGCTGCTCTACCACGCCTTCGAGGTGCTCCGCTTCGGACGGGTCCAGTGGCAGGTCGACCACCAGGACTACACCGCCCAGACCGTGATGACCCGCATCGGCGGCCGCCGCGAGGGCCCGCTGCGCCGCCATGTCCGCAGGCTGGACGGCAGCTGGCGGGACACCGTGGTCTACTCGCTGCTCGCCCCCGAGTGGCCGCCGCTCAAGGAGCGGATCAGGGCCGGTCTGCTGCCCTGAGCAGCGGCCCGGGATGGCAGGATTTCGACGCAGGCTGTCACTGCTGCCACTGGGTGGGGCGCCCGGTCCGGTCCATCCTTGATCCATGATCACACCGGACACCAAGGACTGGACCTGGGTGCTGCAGCGCCCCTGCGCCGACTGCGGCCTCGACACCCCCTCCGTCACCGGCACGGCGGTCTCCGGACTGCTCCGCGACAACGCCGCCGCCTGGGCCGGTGTGCTGGCCGCCGACCCTGTCGAGCTGCGTCGCCGCCCGAGCCCCGGCATCTGGTCGCCGCTGGAGTACGCCTGCCATGTCCGGGATGTCTTCAGGATCTTCGCCGTACGGCTCGATCTGATGCTCACCCAGGACGGCCCGCTCTTCCCCAACTGGGACCAGGACGAGACCGCGGTGGCCGAGCGCTACTCCGAGCAGGACCCCGCCCGGGTCGCCGCCGACCTCGCCGAGGCAGCCGAGACCCTGGCCGCCGCCTTCGACCGGGTCGAGGGTGAGCAGTGGCAGCGCACCGGAACCCGCAGCGACGGCGCCCACTTCACCGTGGGGAGCATCGCGCGCTACTTCATCCACGATCCCGTCCACCACCTGTGGGACGTGACCGCGGCGGCCTGAAGCCGTGTGCGTTCCCGCGGCCCGGCCTCCGGGCCGGGCCGCCGCGGACGAGGGCGAGGGCGGCGCCGCATCGGGGTCGCATCGGCGCAGCGCAGGCTGAACGCTGCATGACCCCGGACGTCATCGACTCCCCGGGCCGGCTCCGGAACGATCGGACCATCGCACCGGCCACCGCATCGCAGGCCGCCGGCCCCCGCCGGTCGGCCCGCGGCACCGATCCGCGGCACCGATCCGCGACCGAGGAGGCACCATGACCGCCTATGCCATCGCCCACCTGCACGACCCCAAGCCCGGACACCCCGAGGTGCTGGAGTACCTGGACCGCATCGACGCCACCCTCGCCCCGCACGCCGGCCGCTTTGTCGTCCACGGCGGTGCCACACAGGTGCTGGAGGGCAGCTGGCCCGGTGCCACCGTGGTGATCGAGTTCCCCGACCTGGCGGCCGCCCGTGCCTGGTACGACTCGCCGGCCTACCGCGCCATCCTCCGGCTGCGCACCGACCACATCAAGGGCGACACCATCCTCGTCGAGGGAGTGGGCCCCGGGCACACGGCCGCGGGCAAGGCCGCGGAGTTCCGCGGCGCCTCGGGGTGAACCCCGTCCGGTGGAAAGTGATTGACGGGGGGCGGGTCCGTCGGCCAGGGTCCGGACCATGGCTTCCGCTGTGCGACATGTGACCATCGACTGTGCCGACGCATACACCCTCGGATCCTTCTGGGCCGAGGTGCTCGACACCTCCCTCGCGGAGGACGACAAGCCCGGGGATCCCGAGGCGCTGGTGCGGGCACCCGGGGTGGGACTGCTCTTCATCACCGTCCCGGAGCACAAGACCGTGAAGAACCGGGTGCACCTGGATCTCCAGCCCCAGGACCGCACCCGGGACGAGGAGGTCGAGCGGCTGCTGTCGCTGGGCGCCGTCCTGGTCGCCGACCACCGCCGCGCCGACGGCACCGGCTGGGCCGTGCTCGCCGACCCCGAGGGCAATGAGTTCTGCGTGGAGCGCTCCGCGGCCGAGCGCACCGACTGACCGCGGAGCCGGGGAGGGCGGGTCAGACCGCGCTCCCTGGCTCCCAACGCATGGTCAGGTCCGGCAGGTTCTCCATGTTGCCGCTGCCGTCGCCCGTCCTGGCGACGGTGAAGCCATGGTGCTCGTAGAAGGCGCGGGCGTCGGTGTTCTGCTGGAAGACATGCAGCGACAGCCCGGCGGGGCTGTGCCGCCGGGCCTCGTCGAGGAGCAGGGTGCCGATGCCCCGGCGACGCATGTCCGGCCGCAGATAGAGATGGTGGAGCAGGCCCTCCGCGAGTGAGGCGTAGCCGACCACCTCCCCCCGGTACTCCGCGACCCAGGTGAGGGTCTCCTGGAGGTGGACCTTCCGCACCCAGTCGGCCACCTGCTCATGGGTCCGCCGCTGCGGGGGCAGATAGGGCATCGCCGCGGCGCGGGATGCCGGGATGTGCACCGAGGCGACCGCTGCCGCGTCGGCCGTCCGTGCGCGGCGGATCGCCACCGTTCCGTCATCGGTCACGGCCGGAATCTAGCGCCCGTCCGCGCCCGAGGGCCACCGGATCGGAGGGTGCGTCCGCCGCCGCGCCGACCCTGCCGGCCGCGACGCGGGCGCAGCGGGGCCAAGCCGCGGCGGTCGCCCACCGGTGCTTCCCCGGGCGGGAGTTGTCGACGGCTGCCGCAGGTTCCCGCAGGCGGGTCCTGGACCGCGCCCGGGTGCTGTCCGGCGCAACGGTAGGAGCCGGACGGTGGCCTGTCCAGGGGTTCGGATCGGACGCCTTCATCTTTTATCTGAGAGAACAAAAGATTCGGCAAAACGTAGGTTTATTCAGATGGGATCGCCGATAGTCCCTTGACAGGCTTCCCGGCCCAGGGGCACGCTCATGACACTTCATCACCCCCTGACGGGCCGCCGGACCCATGGCGTCCCCTGCCTGCCGCTGCCCGCGGGCCGGCTCCCCGTCGTCTGCGATCCGCGCCGCCGTCTGCCGAACGCCGCCCGAGCGAGTCTCCGGCTCTTGCATCCCACCCGTGCACCGCGATGGAGGTCCCTCATGCTTCGTACACGTATCGCCGCAGCGGCGATGGCACTGGCCACAGTGCTGCCGCTGGGAGCGGCAGCCCATGCGCAGACCGGCACGGCCGCTGACGGCTCCTTCCGGGTGCTGGTCTTCTCCAGAACGACCGGCTTCCGGCACGACTCGATCCCCGCAGGTGTGGCGGCGATCCAGAAGCTGGGCCAGGAGCACCACTTCGCCGTCGACGCGACCGAGGACGCCACCGTCTTCACCGACGCCGGCCTGGCGAAGTACCGCGCCGTCGTCTTCCTCTCCTCGACCGGGGACCCGGTGGACCAGCCCGAGGAGAAGGCCGCGTTCCAGCGCTACATCGAGCACGGCGGCGGCTATGTCGGAGTCCATGCCGCAGCGGACTCCGGCTATGAGTGGGCCTGGTACGGCGGCCTGGTCGGCGCCTACTTCAAGAACCACCCGGCGCAGCAGAACGCCACGGTGGACATCGCAGGTCCGCGGACCGTCTCCACCCGCGGACTGCCGGACAAGTGGACCCGCTTCGACGAGTGGTACAACTACCGCACCAACCCGCGGGACGCCGGGGTGCGGGTGCTCGCCACGCTGGACGAGTCCACCTACGACGACGGCGCGGACGTGATGGGGGACCACCCGATCACCTGGTGCCAGCGTTACGACGGCGGTCGGGCCTGGTACACGGGCATGGGCCACACCATCGAGAGCTACAGCGACCCGCTCTTCCTGGGCCAGCTGCTGGGCGGCATCAGGATGGCCGCCGGCACCGCGGCCTTCCCCTGCGGCCCCAACCACCGGGCAGCCGGCTGACCTCCCGCCGCCTCGGCCCCGCACGGACCCGGCAGGGCCCGCCCGGCACAGCACGACACGACAGCCCGACACACAGGAACCCACCCCCTGAGAGAGGTTGACTGCACGTGCGAATACCACTCAAGCGCCTGTTCACCGCCACGCTGGGCACCGTGCTCGGCATGGCCGTGGCGATAGCAGGCCCGGCATCCGCGCAGGCGCGGACCGAGGCCCAGACCGTGTCCGCGCAGACCGTGTCCGCGCAGACCGTGTCCGCGCCGACCGCCACTGCCGCCGCGACGGCCGACTTCCAGCAGGTGACCCTGGCCAAGGGGCCGGACCAGGTCGGCGAGGCGATGTCCTTCGCCGTCCTGCCCGACGGCAGTGTGCTGCACGACTCCCGCGACGGCACCGTCTACTACACCACCGCCGACGGGCTCACCGACGTGGTGGCCAAGCTGCCGGTCTACAGCCATGACGAGGACGGCCTGCAGACCATCGCCCTCGACCCGGACTTCGCCCACAACCACTGGGTGTACGCCTACTACGCACCCCCGCTGTCCACCCCCACCAGCAACGCCCCGGACGACGGCACCGCCGCGGACTTCGCCCCCTACAGGCTACGACCAGCTCTCCCGGTTCACCTTCTCCGGCGGCACCTTCGACCTGGGCAGCGAACAGAAGATCATGCAGGTGGCCACCGACCGCGGCCAGTGCTGCCATGTCGCAGGCGACATCCACTTCGACTCGGCGGGCAATCTGCTGCTGTCCACCGGTGGCGACACCAACCCCTTCTCCTCCGACGGCTACAGCCCCATCGACTCCCGGCCCGGCCGCAACCCCGCCTATGACGAGCAGCGCGCCGCCGCAAACACCAACGACCTGCGGGGCAAGCTGCTGCGGATCAAGGTGAAGCCGGACGGCAGCTACACCGTCCCCAAGGGCAACCTGTTCCGCCCCGGCACCGCCAAGACCCGCCCCGAGATCTATGCGATGGGGTTCCGCAACCCGTTCCGGTTCAGCATCGACCAGAAGACCGGCGTGGTCTACCTGGCCGACTACGGGCCGGACGCCGGAGCCGCGGACCCGCAGCGAGGCCCGGAGAACACCGTCGAGTACAACCGCATCACCAAGGCTGGCAACTTCGGCTGGCCGTACTGCATCGGCGACAACACCCCCTACCGCCAGTACGACTTCGCCACCGGCACCTCGGGCGACCTCTTCGACTGCGCCCACCCCGTGAACAACTCGCCCAACAACACCGGCCTGGTGGACCTGCCGCCCGCGCAGCCGGCCTGGATCTGGAACCACTACGCGGGCAACCCCGAGTTCCCGCAGCTGGGCGGGCAGGGAGCCCCCATGGGCGGGCCGGTGTACCACTACAACGCCGGGCTGGACTCGTCGGTCAAGTTCCCCAAGAGCTATGACGGCAAGTTCTTCGCCTACGACTTCAGCCAGGCCTGGATCAAGCCGGTGACCTCCGACGGCAAGGGCGCCGTCCAGGCCATCGACACACTGACCAGCGGCCATGACTGGGCCCACCTGGTGGAGCCCATCGACGCCCAGTTCGGCCCGGACGGTTCGCTGTATGTGCTGGACTACGGCAGCGCCTGGTTCGGCGGTTCGCTGGACGCCGCGCTCTACAAGATCGAGTACGCCCCGGGCGACAAGGCCCCGACCGCGCAGATCACCGCGGACGCGACCTCGGGCAAGGCGCCGCTGACGGTCCACTTCAAGGGTTCGGACTCCACCGACCCCGAGGGCGACCAGCTCAGCTACGCCTGGGACTTCAACGCCGACGGCACGGTGGACTCCACCAGCGCCGACCCGACCTACGCCTACCCGGACAACGGCCAGTACCACGCCAGGCTCACCGTGACCGACCCCAGCGGCAAGTCGGGCAGCGCCGCCGCGCTGGTGACGGTCGGCAACACCGCACCGGAGCTGCACTTCACCTCGCCGGTCAACGGAAAGGTCTTCAAGGACGGCGACGTGGTCGACTGGCAGGTCGCGGTCACCGACCCGGACGGCACCCCGGTGGACTGCTCCAAGGTCCAGGTCGGCTACTCCCTCGGCCATGACGAGCACTCCCACAACCTGGCCCAGGCGACCGGCTGCAGCGGCAGCTTCACCATGACCGCGGCGGGTCACACGGCCACCGACGACTTCTACGGCATCTTCACGGCGAGCTACACCGACACCTCCGCGACGTCGGGCGTGCCGGACCTCACCGGCAGCACCCAGATCGTGCTGCAGCCCGATGCCCGTCAGGCGGAGTTCTACCGCGACCAGTCGGGTGTGCAGACCACCGCGGACTCCAGTGCCCAGGGGGCGCAGACGGTCAGCGGGATCGGCAACGGGGACTGGATCGAGTTCGACCCGTACAACCTGCAGGGTGTGACCAGGATCGACTTCAGTGCCGCGACCGCGGCCGGCGGTCCCGGAGGCACCATCGAGGTCCACGCCGACGCACCGGACGGCCCGCTGCTGGGGTCCGCCGCGGTCGGTGACACGGCCGGCGCCTATGCGACGACCAGCGCTGCGGTGACCGACCCGGGTGGGACGCACTCGCTGTACTTCGTCTTCACCGGCGGCAGCGGCGACCTCTTCACCCTGGACGCCTTCACCCTGGGCTGACCCGGCCACCCCGGGCCGACACCGCCCGCACCCTCGCCCCGCCGGTCCGGCACCCCGGACCGGCGGGGCGAGGTGCTGCCGCCGGTCCGGGGTGGCGGCCCGTTCAGCGGACCGTATCCATGGCGTAGGTGAGAAAGGCCGTGCGGACGGCGTGGCGGTCGTAGGCCGCCCGGGCGCGGTAGTTGTTCTCCGCCGTGCGCCAGCGGACCGACGGCCACCCCTGCTCGGCGGCGATCCGCCGAAGCTCGCCGAGGAGGGCGTCGACCGCGCCGCCGCCGCGGTGCGCCGGGTCGACGAAGAGGTCGTCGAGGAAGCCCCGGGTGCCGTGCATCGGGGAGTCCTCGGCGCGGTAGTGGGCCAGGCCGACCGGGGTGCCGTCCTGGGCGCGGGCGAGCAGGCAGCAGGTCGTACGCGCGGGGTCGTGGATCCACGACCAGGCCCGGTCGAGGTCGGCGGGGGTGAGCCCGACCTCGTAGAACTCGGCGTATCCGACGAACAGTTCACTCCATCGTGCGCGGTCCTCGGGCCGGGCCGGGGAGACGGTGACGGTCATGCCCGCACCTCGGTGGAGCTCGGGGTCCTCATCAGCATGGGGGAGAAGCTAGTGGGGCCATTGAACTAGCGTCAAGCAGGTTCTGCACTAATACATAATGGTCGAACCTGTGGAGGGGTGCGCTGCCCGCGCTCGAAGCGATCCACGGCGCGGCCCGGGAGCAGTGCGCCGGCACCGGGACCGCACACCCTCGAACTGCTCTCCCGTGACCTTCTGCGCCTCCTGCGTACGGCCCAGCGGACAGGCGGCCGCACCCGTCCTGCGGCACTGTGGTGGGTGACGTCCCCGTCGCGGGGCGCGGCGGGACGGGACCGGTGCGGCTGCCGATACCTGCGCCGTCCCGCCGCGGGCAGTCGGTGCCGTGCCGCGGGAGCGGTACGAGGTGATCCCGGAGGACGGGCCATGAGGTGTTCAGGGACGGGCCGGGCCGCCGTGCTCGCGCTGCTGCTCTCGACGGCGGGCGGACTGCTGGCGGGCTGCGGCGGCACGGCCACGCCGACGGGCGGGGACTCCCCGCGGACGGTGGCGCGGGGACAGGCCTCGCCCACGCCGGTGGCCCAGGGCGCCGCGACCGCCGACTGCGGCTACACCCAGCTCGTCGCCTCCGCGGCCCAGCAGTTGCCGTCCAGTACACCCAAGGGGACCTGGGCGGTACGGGTGCCCCTGGTCAATGACGGGCCCCAGCCGTGTGTGCTGAAGGGCTTCCCCACCGTGGCCCTGGCCGGCCAGGGATCGCCCGAGCGCAACCGGCCGCTGAAGGTCACCACCGAGGGCGTCGCACACCCGGTGCAGCTCGCCGTCGGCGGGCGGGCCTGGGTGCGGCTCACCTTCCGGCAGGTCCTGGGCGAGGCGGACGGCTACTGCCCCTCCGGCGCCACCCCCCTGGCGGCGCCGTCGCTCGTGCTGGGCGTCGGGGGCGGCAAGCTCCAACTGGGCATGGAGGGCGGGGGCAACTTCGCGGAGTGCGACGACACGGTGCGTACGACCGCCTTCCTGGCCACCCGGCCCTGACAGCACGCGGGCCCTGACGGCACGCGGGCCCTGAGAGCACGGGGGCTCTGACGGCACGCGGGCTCTGAGAGCACCCGGCCCGACGGCACCTCCCGCGGTGGCGCGCCCCTCTCCGGCCTTTGCGCACCTCAGGGCCGGAATCGCCCGGAACCCTCACGCGTTGAAGGAGGCGACAGGGGCGCCGGCGGTGTGCGAGCCGTGCAGTCCGTATGACCGAGGTGACAGTTGGAGGGGCGGCAATGGCAGCGCAGACACAGAGGGCCGTGCTGGCGGGCGGGTGCTTCTGGGGGATGCAGGACCTGATCCGCCGGCTCCCGGGGGTGACGGGCACCCGGGTCGGGTACACCGGCGGTGACGTGCCCGATGCGACGTACCGCAACCACGGTACCCACGCGGAGGCCATCGAGATCCTCTTCGACCCGGAGCTGACCGACTTCCGCTCGCTCCTGGAGTTCTTCTTCCAGATCCACGACCCGAGCACCAGGAACCGCCAGGGCAACGACATCGGCCTCAGCTACCGCTCGGCCATCTACTACGTGGACGACGAGCAGAAGCGGATCGCCGAGGACACCATCGCGGATGTGGACGCCTCCGGACTGTGGCCCGGAAAGGTCGTCACCGAGGTCGAGCCGGTCGGCCCGTTCTGGGAGGCCGAGCCCGAGCACCAGGATTACCTGGAGCGCTACCCGGACGGCTACACCTGCCACTTCCCGCGCCCGGGGTGGCGGCTGCCCACCCGCGCGGAGGGCTGACCGCAGCAGGCCGCCGACGGCGGCCGGACCCGGCCGGGGAGCGGTCCCCGGCCGGGCGCCCGCCGGGTCGGGCCGGAGTTTTGCGCTGCGGCCCACGGGGGCGGCGTGCGTCCCGGCGTGGCGGAGCGCCGGAGGGCTACGCTCGGACACCATGAGCGACCAGTACGGGCAGCAGTACGCCTTCGAGACCCTTGCCATCCACGCGGGCCAGGAGGCCGACCCTCAGACAGGGGCGGTGGTCCCGCCCATCTACCAGGTCTCCACCTACAAGCAGGACGGCGTCGGCGGTCTGCGCGGCGGCTATGAGTACAGCCGTTCCGCCAACCCGACGCGCACCGCGCTGGAGGAGAACCTCGCCGCACTGGAGGGCGGCCGCCGGGGGCTGGCCTTCGCCTCAGGCCTGGCCGCAGAGGACTGCCTGCTGCGTACGGTGCTCAAGCCCGGCGACCACATCCTGATCCCCAACGACGCCTACGGCGGCACCTTCCGGCTGTTCTCCAAGGTGCTCCAGCGCTGGGGCGTGGAGTGGTCGGTGGCCAACATGCACGAGCCGGAGTCGGTGCGGGCGGGCATCCGTACCACCACCAAGGTGGTCTGGGTGGAGACGCCGAGCAACCCCCTGCTGGGGATCGCCGAAATCGCCGCGCTGGCGCAGATCTCCCGGGACGCGGGGGCGCTGCTGGTGGTCGACAACACCTTCGCCAGCCCGTATCTGCAGCAGCCGCTGGCGCTGGGCGCGGATGTGGTGGTGCACTCCACCACCAAGTACATGGGCGGTCACTCGGATGTGGTCGGCGGTGCCCTGGTGTCGGCGGACGCCGGCCTGGGGGAGGAGCTGGCGTACCACCAGAACGCCATGGGCGGTGTGGCCGGACCGTTCGACTCCTGGCTGGTGCTGCGCGGCATCAAGACCCTCGGGGTGCGGATGGACCGGCACTGCGACAACGCGACCCGGGTCGCCGAGCTGCTCACCGGCCACCCCAAGGTGGTGCAGGTGCTCTACCCGGGGCTGCCGGAGCACCCGGGGCACGAGGTGGCGGCCAAGCAGATGAAGGCATTCGGCGGCATGGTGTCGTTCCGGGTCGCCGGCGGCGAGCAGGCGGCCGTGGATGTGTGCAACCGGGCGCAGCTGTTCACCCTGGGCGAGTCGCTGGGCGGTGTGGAGTCGCTGATCGAGCACCCGGGGCGGATGACGCACGCCTCCGCCGCCGGTTCGGCGCTGGAGGTGCCGGCCGATCTGGTGCGGCTGTCGGTGGGCATCGAGTCGGTGGACGACCTGCTCGCCGACCTGACCCAGGCGCTCGGCTGACGGATCATCAGGGGGCGGCTCCCGGCAGCCGGTCAGCGGCTGGGGACCGCCTCCTGCTCGTCCGCCGTGCCGCTGCGGCCGCCGGTGGCGAAGGACTCCATGGAGAGGTTGAAACGGGCCAGCAGCTCGCAGAACGCCTCCTGGTCCTCCTGCGGCCAGTCGGCGACCAGCAGGCGGACCAGCTCCTGGCGGCTGCTGCGCACCTCCTCCAGACGCTCCCGGCCGAGCGGTGAGAGGTCCAGGAAGACGGCGCGCTTGTCGTCCGGGTTCTGCACCCGCTCGACCAGGCCGCCGTCGACCAGCGGCGCCACCTGCCGGGTGACGGTGGAGGAGTCGATGCCAAGGGCGTCGGCGAGCGCCTTGACGCCGGTCGGGCCCTGCCAGCCCAGCCGGTTGAGCAGCAGGAACGCGGCGCGGTCCATGGAGTTGCGCTGGGAGCCGACGCCGCCGATGCGTACCTGCTCGACCCGGCGGGCGAAGATCGCCACCTGGTACTGCAGGCGGTCGTGGAGGTTGTGGTCCGTGGTCATGGCGGCTCGCGGTGTTCAGCGGTGTGCAGTCGGTACCTGGTGTGCCGGACCTCTGCGGGCCGGGCGACTTTGAGGGTACGCGTGTCCGGCACTCGCATGTAACGCCTCGGACGACGCGGACTTTCGCCCCGCCGTGCCGCGCGGTGGTCGCGGGGCGGGCCGGGGGCCGCACCCTACGCTGGGATCATGCAGAGCTGGCCGATCACCGTCGACGACGTGCGCGGTGCCCACAAGATGCTCTCCGGGGTCGCCAGGGTGACCCCGATGGAGGGAAGCCGCCACCTCTCCTCGCTGGTCGGCTCGCCGGTCCATCTCAAGTGCGAGAACCTGCAGCGCACCGGTTCGTTCAAGCTGCGCGGGGCGTATGTGCGGATCGCGGGGCTCTCCCCGGTGGAGCGGGCCGCCGGGGTGGTGGCGGCCAGTGCGGGCAACCACGCCCAAGGGGTGGCGCTGGCGGCCTCGCTGCTGGGGGTGCGTTCCACCGTCTTCATGCCGCTCGCCGCGCCGCTGCCCAAGGTGGCGGCGACCCGGGAGTACGGGGCCGAGGTACGGCTGCACGGGATGAATGTGGACGAGGCGCTGGGGGCGGCGCGGGACTTCGCGGAGACCACCGGAGCGGTCGTCATCCATCCCTTCGACCACCCCGATGTGGTGACCGGCCAGGGCACGGTGGGCCTGGAGATCCTGGAGCAGTGCCCCGAGGTGCGCACCATTGTGGCCGGGGTGGGCGGCGGCGGGCTGCTCGCCGGGATCGCCGCCGCGGTGAAGCCGCTGCGTCCGGATGTCCGGGTGGTGGGGGTGCAGGCGGCTGGTGCCGCCGCCTATCCGCCGTCGCTGGCGGCCGGGCGTCCGGTGGGGCTGGAGTCGTTCTCCACCATGGCCGACGGGATCATGGTCGGGCGGCCCGGCGACGTGCCGTTCGCTGTGATCAATGCGCTTGCGGACGGGGTCTGCACGGTGAGCGAGGAGTCGCTGTCCCGGGCCCTGCTGCTCTGCCTGGAGCGGATGAAGCTGGTGGTGGAGCCGGCCGGCGCGAGCCCGATCGCCGCGCTGCTGCAGGATCCGGGGGTGGCCGAGGGCCCGGTGGTGGCGGTGCTCTCCGGCGGCAATGTGGATCCGCTGCTGCTGCAGCGGGTGCTCAGGCACGGCATGGCGGCGGCCGGGCGCTATCTGTCCCTGCGGCTGCTGCTGAGCGACCGGCCCGGTGCCCTGGCGGCACTGCTGGGGGTGTTCTTCCGGGCGGACGCCAATGTGCTGGATGTGGCGCATGTGCGCACCGCGCCCGAGCTGGGGGTGGCGGAGGCGGAGGTCGACCTGCATCTGGAGACCAAGGGGCCGGACCACTGCGCCGCGGTGGTGTCCGAGCTGCGGGAGGCGGGCTACACCGTGCTGCGGCAGAGCTGAGCCGACGGGGCGGCCCGGGCGCGGGGCAGATGCCGCGCGGGCGTGCGGCGGCCGTGCGGTGCCTGGTCCGGACGTAAATCGGGGGCCGTTGTCAGTGGCACCCGTCATGCTTGGCGGGTGCATCGTCGACTGGACGACGCATGGGCCGGGTCATGGGGGCATTCGGCCTTGACGCGATACATCGCGTCTGCCATTGTCGCGATGCATCGCCTTTGCCCGCCCCGGCGTGGGCCATGCGCGGATTGCGCGCGCCCGGGGGACCACACGGAGAAGAGAGAGCCACATGGCGGCAGCCATCACAGCCGAAGGACTGGTGAAGACCTTCGGCGACGTACGAGCCCTCGACGGGGTCGACCTGGAGGTACCCGAGGGCACGGTGCTCGGCCTCCTCGGCCCCAACGGGGCGGGCAAGACCACCACGGTACGGGTACTCACCACCCTGCTGCGCCCGGACGCCGGCCGTGCCGTCGTCGCGGGGGTGGACGTGCTCAAGCACCCCAACAAGGTCCGCAGCCTGATCGGGCTGTCCGGCCAGTACGCGGCCGTGGACGAGTACCTCACCGGCCGCGAGAACCTGCAGATGGTCGGCGAGCTCTACCAGATGAAGTCCCGGGACGCCAAGGTGCGGGCCCTGGAGCTGCTGGAGTGGTTCAACCTCTCCGAGGCCGCCGACCGCCCGGCCAAGACCTACTCCGGCGGTATGCGCCGACGGCTCGACCTCGCCGCCGCCCTGGTGGTCCGCCCTCCGGTGATGTTCCTGGACGAGCCCACCACCGGTCTCGACCCGCGCAACCGGATGGCGCTGTGGGAGGTCATCGAGACCCTGGTCGAGCAGGGCACCACCCTGCTGCTCACCACCCAGTACCTGGAGGAGGCCGACCGGCTGGCGCACGACATCGCCGTGGTCGACCACGGCCGGGATCGCCCGCGGTTCCGCGGACGAGCTCAAGGCGCAGATCGGCGGCGAGCGGGTGGAGATCGTGGTGCACGACCGCGACCTCATCGGCACCGCCGTGGAGGCGCTGACCCCGTACGCCAAGGGTGAGCCCACCATCGAGAAGCACACCCGCAGGATCACCGTCCCGGTCAGCGGCGGCGCCCGTGTGCTGGCGGACGTGATCCGCGAGCTGGACGGCCGGGACATCCTCATCGACGACATCGGCCTGCGCCGCCCCACCCTCGACGACGTCTTCCTCTCCCTCACCGGCCATGGGGCCGAAGAGGCGGAGGCGGAGGCGGCGGAGGGCGCAGAGGCGGCCGACGACCGCACCGTCACCACCGGAAAGGACGCATGACATGGCGGCGATCACCCCGACGGCGATCGGGCACGCGATCCCGCAGCCGCGCGGCGGCGCGGTGCAGGTGCTGCGCGACTCCTGGGTCGTGGCCAAGCGCAATCTGCGCCGGATGACCCGGATCCCGGAGATCGTGGTCTTCGGCCTGATGCAGCCCGTGATGTTCGTGCTGCTCTTCTCCTATGTGATGGGCGGGGCGATCAAGGTCCCGGGCTCCGCGGGCGAGAGCGCCTACCGGGAGTTCCTGATGGCCGGCATCTTCGCCCAGACGGTCACCTTCGCGGTGGCCGGGGCCTCGGCCGGCATCGCGGAGGACATGACCAAGGGCCTGGTGGACCGGTTCCGCTCCCTGCCCATGGCGCGGTCCGCGGTGCTGGTCGGCCGCACCCTCGCCGATGTGGTGCAGACCGCCTTCACCGTGCTGGTGCTGGCCGCGGTGGCGCTGTTGGTGGGCTGGCGGATCCATGAGGGCGTGTTCAAGGCGCTGGGGGCGTTCTTCCTGCTGCTCCTGCTGGGTTACGCCTTCTCCTGGATCGGTGCGCTGATCGGCCTCTCGGTGCGCAGCCCCGAGGCGGCCACCTCGGCCGGGCTGATCTGGCTCTTCCCGCTGACCTTCCTGTCCAACGCCTTTGTCCCGGTGGGCACCATGCCGGGATGGCTGCAGGCGATCGCGTACTGGAACCCGTTCAGCGCCACCGTGCAGGCATGCCGCAAGCTCTTCGGCAACCCGGGTGTGGACCCCAGCCACGTCTGGCCGATGCAGCACCCGGTGGAGGCGTCGCTGGCCTGGTCGCTGCTGATCCTGGTGCTCTTCTCCTGGCTCGCGGTGCGCAAGTACCGCAACGCCAACGGCTGAGCCGTCCGCCGGGAGGGGGACGCCGACCGGCAGTACCAAGACGAGGGCGGCCGCACCGATCGGTGCGGCCGCCCTCGCCGTGTGTGTCCCGTGGGGACGGCTCAGCCGGTGTAGGGCTTGGCCTCCATGACCTTCACGGCGGCCTTCTTGCCGTTGGGCAGCTCGTACGTGGCGTCCTCGCCGACCTTCTTGCCGTTGATGGCGGTGCCGAGAGGCGACTGCGGGGAGTAGATGTCCAGGTCGTCCCCGGCCACCTCGCGCGAACCGAGCAGGAACCTCATGGTGTCATCGGGATCGCCGTCGAAGGCCACGGTGACGACCATGCCGGGAGCGACCACGCCGGAGTCCGACGGAGCCTCGCCGACCTTGGCCTTCTCGAGGAGCTGGGTGAGCTGGCGGATGCGCAGCTCCTGCTTGCCCTGCTCCTCCTTGGCCGCGTGGTACCCGCCGTTCTCGCGCAGGTCACCCTCTTCACGGGCTGCCTCGATCTTCTTGGCGATCTCCACGCGTGCGGGACCCGACAGATAGTCCAGCTCGGTCTTGAGCTGGTCATACGCCGCCTGGGTGAGCCAGGTGACGTTTTCGCTGGTCTGGGTCACAGGTGCTCCTCGTCGGTACTCGGCTGTACTACAAAGCAACGCCCGCTCCCGTGCCGGCCGGCTCGGAAGGGGCGAAACCACGAGCGTAACAATTCCTCGGGGGTGAGGGGAGTGGCTGACTGCGCACTGCTACCCGTCGGCTGCGGTGCGCATGCCCGATCCCACCGTCGAATATGCCCGACAGGTGTGACAATCGGAACGCTCCGCGCTCGCGGAATGTCGTGCGCCCCCTGCACTCCCACTACCCGTGGGCCACGCAGCCCAGCAACTCGGCGGTGGTGCCGGCCGCGGTGGTGCGGATGGTCACGTCCTTATCGAAGGTACTGCCTGCGGCGGGGACGGCAACATCGAGCTGACCGACCACGGTGTGGTCCGGGGACTCGCTGCGCAGGGTGCACACCCCGCTCACACCGCTCCGCTTCTGCACCGACAGATGGGCCTTGACCGCCGTGTCGGAGACCACCTGGAAGGTCGGCACCTCCCCGTGCAGCTTGGTCTCCCGCAGCAGGTACGAGGCGCCCAGCCAGGCGATCAGGCCCAGGAAGAGCACTCCGCAGACCGCGCCGGCCACCCGCAGCCGCCGGTCCGCCTTGCGGTCGTCGCCGCCGAAGCGGCCGACCCCGCCGTACCGGCCCTCGGGCAGGCCGGGTGCTGTGGTGCTCATCCGAATCATTCCTTCCCCGGGACGGCCGAGGAATGTACCGGCCCTCCAGTCCGTCACTATAGGAGTGGTTGACCCCGGCCGGACGCGGCGGGGCGGCACGGGATGGATGCGGAAGGAAACAGGCGTTGACTGAGCAGTTGCGACTGATGGCGGTACACGCCCACCCGGACGACGAGTCCAGCAAGGGCGCCGCCAGCATGGCCATGTATGTCGACCGTGGGGTGGATGTGCTGGTGGCCACCTGTACGGGGAGAGCGCGGGTCCATCCTCAACCCCAAGCTCCAGGGTGATCCCTGGGTGGAGGAGAACATTCACGAGGTGCGCCGCAAGGAGATGGACGCGGCGCGCGAGATTCTGGGTGTGCGGCAGGCCTGGCTCGGCTTTGTCGACTCGGGTCTCCCGGAGGGCGACCCCCTGCCGCCGCTGCCCGGGGGCTGCTTCGCCCTCCAGGAGGTGGAGAAGGCCGCCGAGCCGCTGGTGCGGCTGATCCGCGAGTTCCGTCCGCATGTGATCACCACCTACGACGAGAACGGCGGCTATCCGCACCCCGATCACATCATGACCCACAAGATCACCATGGCGGCCTTCGAGGCGGCCGGCGACCCGGATGCCTACCCCGGCACCGGGGAGCCCTGGCAGCCGCTGAAGGTCTACTACAACCACGGGTTCCCGATGGGCCGGATCCGGGCGCTGCACGCCTACCTCACCGAGCACGGGCACGACTCCCCGTACGGCGAGTGGATCGAGGGCTGGGAGAAGAGCGGCCGCGAGGAGCGGGAGATCACCACCCGGGTGAGCTGCGGCGACTTCTTCGAGGTCCGCGACCGCGCGCTGATCGCCCACGCCACCCAGATCGACCCGGACGGCCCGTGGTTCCGGGTGCCGCTGGATGTCCAGCGCGAGGTCTGGCCCACCGAGGACTACGAACTGGCCCGCTCCCTGGTCGACACCTCCCTGCCGGAGGACGACCTGTTCGCGGGCATCACGGCCGACGTCTCGGTCTGAACCGTGTGAATTTCCCACCCCGGTGGCCCGGTCGCAGCGCGACCGGGCCACTATGGAGAGGTGAGCACCCCCATGAGCGACCCCGCCGCCCTCGTCACCCTGGCGGTCAACCCCGACAAGGTGACCCCGGGCCTGCTGGGCTTCATCGTCTTCGCCGTCCTCGCTGCCGCCACCTGGTTCCTGCTGAAGAGCATGAACAAGCAGTTCAAGAAGGTGGACTTCGTGGAGGAGCCGGAGCAGGACGCCTCCCGGGCCGCCGCGGACCGCCGGCCCGAGGACTCCCGCACCGCCTGAGCGGCGGGCGTCCGTCCCCGCACACAGCGCCGGGCCGTGGACTCAGCGCCCCGACGGATCCGCTGCCGCCGCCGCGCAGCGGGCGGCGCGCCCCAGCAGCAGGGCCCGTTCGGCGCCGTTGCGGGTGAGCGCGGCGGCGCGCTCGAACTCCTCGCGGGCCTCGGCATGGCGGCAGAGCCTGGCGAGCAGATCGCCGCGCACACTCGGCAGCAGGTGATAGTCCTGGAGTGTGCCGGTGGCCGCCAGCGCGTCCACGACGGCGAGCCCGGCTGCCGGACCCTGGGCCATTCCCACGGCGACTGCCCGGTTCAGCTCCACCACCGGTGACGCCGTGCGTGCCGCCAGCGCGCCGTACAGCTCGGCGATCCGCGCCCAGTCGGTCTCCTCGGCGGTGAGCGCCCGGGCATGGCAGGCCGCGATGGCGGCCTGCAGCGCATAACCGCCCGGCGGGTCGTCGCGGGAGCGGCCGAGCTCCTGCGCACGGGCCAGGGCGGCGAAGCCGCGGCGGACCAGCAACTGGTCCCAGCGTGAGCGGTCCTGGTCGGGCAGCAGGACGGGTGCACCCGAGCGGTCGACCCGGGCGGCGGAGCGGGACGCCTGGATCTCCAGCAGTGCGATCAGCCCGTGCACCTCGGGCTCCTCGGGCATCAGCCCGGCCAGCACCCGTCCCAGCCGCAGCGCGTCCTCGCAGAGCGCCGGGCGCAGCCAGTCGTCGCCCGCGGTCGCCGAGTAGCCCTCGTTGAAGACCAGGTAGACGACCTCCAGCACGGAGGCCAGCCGCTCGGCGAGCTCCGGTCCCTGCGGCACCTCGAACGGCACCCGCTCCCGGGCGAGGGTGCGTTTGGCGCGGACGATGCGCTGCGCGACCGTGGACTCGGCGACCAGGAACGCCCTGGCGATCTCCTCGGTGGTCAGACCGCCGAGCAGCCGCAGGGTGAGGGCCACCCGTGCCTCCCGGGACAGCACGGGATGGCAGGCGGTGAAGACCAGACGCAGCAGGTCGTCCTCGATGTCCTCGTCGAGCCCGGCACCCTCCGGCGGCTCGGCGCCCAGCTGCCGCTGCTCGGTCTCCAGCTCATGGCCGAGCAGCCGGAGCTTGCGGGCATAGCGCTCGTTGCGGCGCAGCAGATCGATGGCCCGGTGCTTGGCGGTGGTCATCAGCCAGGCGCCCGGGTTCCGTGGGACGCCCGACTCCGGCCACTGCTCCAGGGCTGCGACCAGGGCGTCCTGAGCCAGCTCCTCGGCGGTGCCCAGGTCGTGGACGATCCGGGTGAGCCCGGCGACCAGCCGCGGGGACTCGATCCGCCAGACCGCCTCGACGGTGCGCCGGGTCCGTTTGTCGCTGGTGCTCACGACCACACATCTCAGCAGCTGCGGGACGCCGGCGCCAGGCCGGCGCCCCGCAGCCGCAGCGGCCGGTTACGCGGGCTCCTCCACCTGGCGGATCTCCGACTCCATCTCCCACTCGTCACCGTGGATGGCCAGGAAGCGCGAGGCCCACTCGACCGCCTCCTCCCTGGACTTGGCCTGGATCAGGGCGTAGCCGCCGATGACCTCCTTGGCCTCGGCGAACGGGCCGTCGACCACGGTCAGCTTGCCGCCGGAGAGCTGGATGCGGGTGCCCTCGTCCAACGGGCGCAGGCCGGCGGTGTCCAGCAGCACGCCCGCCCTGGTCATCTCCTCGATCAGCTTGCCCATCTCGTCCATCAGCTCCGGGCTGGGGCCGTTGTGCGGTGCCTTGGCCGGGTCCAGCTTGAGCAGCATCATGAAACGCACGGTGTGGTCCTTCCCACGGGGTTCTTCACAGGATTTCTGAGGGGGGTCGTCACGGGGCTTCTGCACCGCCGTCGCCCGCGGGCTCGCCGCGGGTTCCGCCGGGGGCTTCTCCCCGCCCCCTGCCTACGCGTCGATCGGGCGGCGGCCGGATCGACACCCGGGGTGGAAAAACTTTTCGCCGCTTCGGAGGGGGGATGATCGACCGGTCTCCCCGGCCGCTGCATGAGAAGCTGGCCGGGTGAACCGACTCGGTAGCGCAACCTCGCCCTACCTGCTTCAGCACGCCGACAACCCGGTCGACTGGTGGCCCTGGTCGCCGGAGGCCTTCGAGGAGGCGCGGCGCCGCGGGGTGCCCGTGCTGCTGAGCGTCGGCTATGCGGCCTGCCACTGGTGTCATGTGATGGCCCACGAGTCCTTTGAGGACGAGGCGGTCGCCGCTTGGCTGGCCGAGCACTTCGTGGCCGTCAAGGTCGACCGTGAGGAGCGCCCGGACGTCGACGCCGTCTACATGGAGGCGGTGCAGGCGGCCACCGGCCAGGGCGGCTGGCCGATGACGGTCTTCCTCACCCCGGACGGCGAGCCGTTCTACTTCGGCACCTACTTCCCGCCGGAGCCCCGCCACGGCATGCCGTCGTTCCGGCAGGTGCTGGAGGGGGTCGCCGCCGCCTGGCGCGACCGGCGCGACGAGGTCGACCAGGTCGCCGGACGGATCGCCGCGGATCTGGCGGAGCGCGCCTCGGTCGTGGGCGCGAGCCGTCCTGCCGCTCCCACCGAGGACGACCTGCACCAGGCCCTGCTGAGCCTGTCGCGGGACTTCGACGAGAAGCGCGGCGGTTTTGGCGGTGCGCCGAAGTTCCCGCCGTCCATGGTGCTGGAGTTCCTGCTCCGCCACCATGCGCGCACCGGTTCCGACGCCGCCCTGCAGATGGCCGAGCGCACCTGTGACGCCATGGCCCGCGGCGGCATCCACGACCAGCTTGCGGGCGGCTTCTCGCGCTACTCGGTGGACGCCGAGTGGACGGTGCCGCACTTCGAGAAGATGCTCTACGACAACGCCTTGCTGCTCCGGGCCTATCTGCATCTGTGGCGGGCCACCGGCTCCCAGCAGGCCCACCGGGTGGCCCTGGACACGGCGGGATTCCTGCTGGCGGAGCTGCGTACCGACGAGGGCGGATTCGCCTCCGCGCTGGACGCCGACAGCGCCGATCCCGTCACCGGAGAGCCCGCCGAGGGCGCCTACTACTCCTGGACGCCCGAGGAACTGGTCGCCGAACTCGGCGAGGAGGACGGCCACCGGGCCGCCGAGCTCTTCCTGGTCACCCGGGAGGGCACCTTCGAGCACTCCCGCTCCGTCCTCCGGCTCCCCGAGGACCCCCACGACCTGCGCTGGTACGAGTCCGTCCGCGCCCGCCTGCTGGCCGCCCGCGCGCGCCGCCCCCGGCCGGCCCGCGACGACAAGGTGGTGGCCGCCTGGAACGGCCTGGCCATCGCCGCCCTGGCGGAGGCCGGCGCCCTGCTGGAGCAGCCCGAGCTGGTGGCCGCGGCGACGGCCGCCGCCGATCTGCTGCTGGCCGTCCACCTCACCCCCGAGGGGCGGCTGCTGCGCACCTCGCGGGACGGCCGTCCCGGCCCCAACGCGGGGGTGCTGGAGGACTACGCCGATGTCGCCGAGGGCTTCCTGGCCCTCTACGCGGTCACCGGCGACGCCGAGTGGCTGGACCTGGCGGGCGGTCTGCTGGACACCGTGCTGCTGCACTTCATCGACCCGGAGAGCGGAGCCCTCTACGACACCGCGGACGACGCCGAGAAGCTGATCCGCCGCCCGCAGGACCCCACGGACAACGCAGCCCCCTCCGGCTGGACCGCCGCCTCGGCAGCGCTGCTGGGCTATGCCGCCTACACCGGTTCCGAGCGTCACCGCACCGCCGCGGAGCGGGCGTTGGGCGTGGTCGGGGCGCTGGCCGGGCGTGCGCCCCGCTTCATCGGCTGGGGGCTGGCCGCCGCCGAGGCGTATGCCGACGGCCCGCGGGAGATCGCCGTGGTGGGCCCGGCCGACGACCCGGGCACCGCGGTGCTGCACCGTACCGCGCTGCTGACCACGGCTCCCGGCGCGGTGGTCGCGGTGGGTGAGCCCGGTGCCGCCGAGGTTCCGCTGCTGGCCGACCGGCCGCTGCTGGACGGCCGTCCCGCGGCCTATGTCTGCCGGCGCTTCACCTGCGAGGCCCCCACCGACGACCCCGCCCGGCTTGCCGCCGCCCTCGGTGACCACGTGCAGTGACCGCCGGGCGGTGCCGAAACTCGGTGGCGCTGTGCCGTTTCGGCGCGGAACGATGAGCCATGAGCTGGCACCTCACCGATGATTTGGACACATTTCTGCGCTCCGCCGGGGGGTTCCTGGCCGCGCACCCGGCGGAGAACACCGTGCTGCTGACCGTCGCGGACGCGGCCCGCGGTCTGGGGCCGCGGGCCTTCGGCGGGTCGTCACCCTGGTACGGCTGGTGGTCCCCGGCGGACGGGGCGGCGGTCGCCGGTGCCTGTCTGCGGACGCCCCCGTTCCCGGTGGCCCTCGGCCGGATGCCGGGGATCGCAGCCGAGGAGCTCGCGGCGGTCCTGGTGGGCCGGGATGAGGCGGTCGACGCCGTCGGCGGTGCCACCGGGGCGGCGACCGCCTTCGCCGGGGCCTGGCGGACCGTCACCGGTGGAGGGACGGAGATCCGTCGGCGGGAGCGTCTCTACCGTCTTGCTGCCCTCACCGGCCCGCAACCGGCGCCGCCCGGTGCCGCGAGAGTCGCCCGGCCGGAGGACCAGGCGCTGATCGTGGAGTGGCACGAGGCGTTCAGTCGCGAGGCCGGCACGCTGCTGCGGGACTTCACCGACGGGGTCGCGCGCCGTATCGCCCGCGGTGGGTTCCACCTCTGGGAGGACGGCGGCCGGCCGGTGGCGCTGGCGGGTGCGAACGAGGCGGCGGGCATGGTGCGGATCGGCCCCGTCTACACGCCTCCGCAGTCGCGTCGCCGCGGGTACGCGGCAGGAGTCACCGCCGCCGCCACCGCGCAGGCGCTGGCCGACGGCGCCCGCGAGGTGCTGCTCTTCACCGATCTGGCCAACCCCACCAGCAACGCCCTGTACCAGCGGCTGGGCTACCGGCCGGTCGGCGACCGTCTGGTGCTGGGCCTCGCGGTCTGACGGCGCAGGCACCGGAACGGTGCCCTCCATGGCGAATTGCCCGAATGTTGAGGTCCTGTTCGCCTCCCTGATCCGCCGTCATGTCACCGTGGGTCGATACGGTGTGACGGGCGGGTCATGGAGAGGCAGAGCGTGATGGCGGTGCGGATCCTGGGCGGTGCCGCGGCGGCCGGAGCGGTGGTCGCCGTGGTGGGGGCCTACCTGCTCGGCGGGCCGCTGCTGGTGCTGGGCGTGGCGTCGGTGGGCGCGCTCTGGGCGATGTTCCATGTGGCCCGCACCTGGTCGGGGCGGAGCCGGCCCGGCGGGCCGGTGCAGCGCGCGGCCCCGGCGCCGCGCGGGGCGGCTGCCGGGGCCGGCGTGGTCAGGGGGCGGTCGGTGGAGCACTGCGAGCGCTGCCGCCGGGCGCGGGAGGCCGCGGAGGCCTGCCGAGGGGGCAGGCCGGGGTCAGGCGGTCGCCGAGTACGCCACGATCGACACTCCGATGTACTGGACGATGAAGGCGGCCAGCGTGAACGAGTGGAAGACCTCGTGGAAACCGAACCAGCGTGGTGACGGGTTCGGGCGCTTGAGGCCGTACACCACGCCGCCGACGCTGTAGAGCAGACCGCCGGTGATGATCAGGACCAGCACGGCCACCCCGCCGGTCCGCAGGAAGTCCGGCAGGAAGAAGACCGCGGCCCAGCCCAGCGCCAGATAGCAGGGGGTGTAGAGCCAGCGCGGCGCACCCACCCAGAAGACCCGGAAGCCGATCCCGGCGAGCGCACCCGCCCACACCAGCCAGAGCAGCACCTCGCGCCGTCCGCCGTGCACCAGCAGGAGGGTGAAGGGGGTGTAGGTGCCTGCGATGATCAGGAAGATGTTGGCGTGGTCCAGGCGGCGCAGCACCGCTTCGCCGCGCGGCCCCCAGGTGAAGCGGTGGTACACCGCGCTGACGCCGAAGAGCAGCCAGGCCGACACCGAGTAGACGGTGCAGGCGAGTCTGGCCTCGGGGGTGCGGGCCAGGCAGATCAGCACGATGCCTGCGGCCACCGAGGCGGGGAACATGCCCGCGTGCAGCCAGCCGCGGAGTTTTGGTTTGAGCGGGCGCACGGCCGCCGCGACCGGTTCGGCGGCGCGCTCCGCGGTGGCGGGGGGCGCGGCAGGGGCAGTGGCGTCCGCCGGGGCGGTCGCGGGGTTCGGGATGTCCTCCGCAGTCATGGTCGACATGCTACCTACGCGACCGTAGGTTACCGTCAGGTATGACGTGGCGATGGTCACTCCCCGGCCGGTGCTGTTGCCGTAATCAGCGTGGTCGGATGCCTTCGATGCGGTGGATTTTCCGGTTCGTCGCCCGTTTGATCACCGGAATGTCACGGGGGAACCCCCTTCGGCGTGAGGGGCGGTATGTCGCATTGAGGCCTGCGGGGATACCCTGCCGACAACCCTCAACCCCGACGCCGGTTCAAGGACGAACCGGCGTGAAACGGAGCGATCGTGCCGTACGAGAACTCTGCCCTCAACAACTCCGCCCCCACCAAGCACAAACGACTTCTGGCCTGGGTGAATGAGATCGCGGAGCTCACCCAGCCCGATCGTGTCGAGTGGTGTGACGGCTCGGAGGAGGAGTACCAGCGCCTGTGCGAGCTGCTGGTCGAAAAGGGCACCTTCACCAGGCTCAACCCCCAGAAGCGGCCCAACTCCTACTACGCGGCCTCGGACCCCAGCGACGTCGCCCGCGTGGAGGACCGGACGTTCATCTGCTCCGAGAAGGAGGAGGACGCCGGTCCGACCAACCACTGGAAGCAGCCCGCCGAGATGCGGGCCATCTTCGGTGAGGTCTTCCAGGGCTCCATGCGCGGCCGCACCATGTACGTGGTGCCCTTCTCCATGGGCCCGGTGGGATCCCCGCTCGCCGCCTACGGTGTGGAGATCACGGACTCCGCGTATGTCGCGGTGTCGATGCGCGTCATGACCCGGATGGGCAGTGCCGTGCTGGACCACCTGGGCGAGGACGGCGACTTCGTCCGCGCCGTGCACAGCGTCGGCGCCCCGCTGGCCGCGGGCGAGGCAGACGTGGCCTGGCCATGCAACTCCACCAAGTACATCTCGCACTTCCCGGAGACCCGCGAGATCTGGTCGTACGGCTCCGGCTACGGGGGCAACGCGCTGCTCGGCAAGAAGTGCTACGCCCTGCGCATCGCCTCGACGATGGCGCGTGACGAGGGCTGGCTGGCGGAGCACATGCTGGTGCTCAAGCTGACCCCGCCGACGGGCGCCCCCCGCTATGTCGCGGCGGCCTTCCCGTCCGCCTGCGGCAAGACCAACCTGGCGATGCTCCAGCCCACCATCCCGGGCTGGACGGTCGAGACCATCGGCGACGACATCGCCTGGATGCGGTTCGGCGAGGACGGCACGCTGCGGGCCATCAACCCGGAGGCCGGCTTCTTCGGTGTCGCCCCGGGCACCGGCCGCGACACCAACTCCAACGCCATCGACACCCTGTGGGGCAACACGGTCTTCACCAACGTCGCGCTGACCGACGACGGTGACGTCTGGTGGGAGGGCCTCACCGAGGAGCCTCCGGCGCACCTCACCGACTGGCGCGGCGACGACTGGACGCCGGAGAGCGGCACCCCGGCCGCCCACCCCAACGCCCGCTTCGCCGTCCCGGCGTCGCAGTGCCCGACCATCGCCCCGGAGTGGGAGGACCCGGCCGGCGTCCCGATCTCGGCGATCCTCTTCGGCGGGCGCCGCGCCAGCGCCGTCCCGCTGGTCACGGAGTCCTTCGACTGGCAGCACGGTGTCTTCCTGGGCGCCAACGTGGCCAGCGAGAAGACCGCGGCGGCCGAGGGCACCGTGGGCGAGCTGCGGCGCGACCCGTTCGCGATGCTGCCGTTCTGCGGCTACAACATGGGCGACTACTTCGGCCACTGGGTGAAGCTGGGCAAGCAGGCCGACCCGGCCAAGCTGCCGAAGATCTACTACGTGAACTGGTTCCGCAAGAACGCCGACGGCAAGTTCGTCTGGCCGGGCTTCGGCGAGAACAGCCGCGTGCTGAAGTGGATCGTCGAGCGCCTGGAGGGCACCGCCGAGGGCGTGGAGACCCCGATCGGCATCCTGCCGACCGAGGACACCCTCGACCTCAAGGGCCTCGACCTCACCCAGGACGACCTGGAGCTGCTGCTCTCCGTCGACCGGGACATCTGGAAGCAGGAGGCCGCGTTGATCCCGTCCCACCTGGAGCTCTTCGGCGAGCACACGCCGAGCGAGCTGTGGGACGAGTACAACAGGCTCGTGGAGCGGCTCGGCTGACGAACCGTCACTGATCCGTCACCGTACGGCCGGAGCCCCGGCCAGGCGATCGCCCCGACCACCGATCGCCTGGACCTGGACTCCGGCCGTCGGCATGTCCGGCGCGGGACGGTGCGGGGTGCGGCCGTTCAGTCGGCGCGCAGCACCCGGCAGGCCGAGTCATGGGCGTCCATGCGCCGGCAGGCCAGCATCGCGGTGGCGGTGTCCTGCTGGGCGGCGGCGACCACCAGCACCCGCCCGGCCAGCGTGTGGGCGTGCGCATGCAGCTCGGCGAGCGTGCCGCCGGTGTCCGTGCCCGGCCGACGGCGCAGCCGCACCCGCGCCCCGGACGGCGAGAGGTCTTCGATCCGGTCGGTGATCAGCGCTGCGGCGCTCTCGATGTCGTCCCGCTGGGCGGCGAGCGCCTCGTCGGGCCCGGCCGCCTCCAGTGCGGCGGTGGTGGCTCGGCGCAGCTCGGAGGTGGCGGCCAGCAGTGCGGCCAGGTGCCCGGCCAGCTGTTCCCGCAGGTGGGCGGGACGGTCGGGGCGGGCGGCGGTGTGCTCGCTGCTGTTGTGGTGGGACGGGCGCGGGTGTGCGGTGGCCACTGCGGCGGACTCCCGTGGGGTGTGCACGGACTTGTGCCGTATCGGCTCGTACATGGGCGCCCTCCTTACCGTGAGTGCATCCTAACTTGGACTTGGACTAAGTCTAAATCAGTCGCCGCGGGAAGTCAGGCCATGGTGGGGCCGGATCTCGGGACGCGGTACGTCAGGACGAACGCGGCTGAACGGTGAAGCGGAGGCTCCGGGCCCGGCGCGCGGTCCGCAGCGCACTGCCCACCAGGACAAGGGCGAGCAGGGCGAACGCGCCCAGCGCCACCTCCGCCTCATCGATGGGGGCGAGATCACCGCGGCTCCCCTCCTCGGGTGCCTGCCGGCCCAGCGGATCGACCAGCACCCGCAGACGGTCCCCCACCTGGTGCCGGTCGCAGGGGCTCAGGGAGCCGGGGATGCTCCGGCCGTCCAGCCGGTGCAGGGTGCAGCTCCTGAGATGGTCCCTGCCCGCACTCTGCTGCACCGACGCCACCAGCGCTTCGACCTGCTCTCCCCGCCGGACCAGTGCCTGGTCGGTGAGTGCCGTACTGCCGACCAGGCCGACGACGAGGCAGAGCAGCGTCACGACGATCTGGGAGGGCCTGCCACCGCCGGCCAGCGCCACGGGAACGGCGGCTGCGATCGCCGTGAGGGTCACGGTCATCGCCACAGGCCACTCCGCTCCACCCCAGCGGAGCGCGACCAGTGCCGTGACACCCGCGCCGGCCGCCAGCACCAGCAGCGGGATGCCCACGCCGCGCCAGAGCCCACCCCTCCCGGGGCGGGGCCGCCGGCCCCAGCCGGCTTCGGGGCGGGGCGTCCACGACATGGCGGCTCCTGCGGGTGCGTCGGATGGCCGCATCATCGCACCGGACCGGCCGCAGCGGTTGCCGCGGGGATGCCGTCAGGGCTGGGTGTAGCCCTGCAGGAAGGTGCCGATGCGGTGCACCGCATCGGTGACGTCCTCCGGCCGGGGCAGCGTCACCAGCCGGAAGTGGTCGGGCTCCTGCCAGTTGAAGCCGCTGCCCTGCACCACCAGGATGTGCTGGGACCGCAGCAGGTCCAGCACCATCTGCGCATCGTCCTTGATCTTGTAGACCTTGGGATCCAGCCGCGGGAACGCGTACAGGGCGCCCCGGGGCTTGACGCAACTGACGCCCGGGATGTCGTTGAGCAGTGTCCACGCCGCATCCCTGGAGGCCAGCAGCCGGCCGCCGGGCAGCACCAGGTCCTTGATCGACTGCCGTCCGCCGAGCGCCGCCGCCACCGCGTGCTGCGCCGGCATATTGGCGCAGAGCCGCATATTGGCCAGGATCGACAGGCCCTCGATATAGCTGGTGGCGTGCTTCTTGGGCCCTGACAGCGCCATCCACCCGGAGCGGAACCCTGCCACCCGATAGGCCTTGGACAGCCCGTTGAAGGTCACACAGAGCAGATCGGGGGCGAGCGAGGCGGTGGGGGTGTGGGTGGTGCCGTCGTAGAGGATCTTGTCGTAGATCTCGTCCGAGTAGACCACCAGCCGGTGCCGCCGGGCGATCTCCACCAGCCCCTGCAGCACCTCCACCGGGTAGACCGCACCGGTGGGGTTGTTGGGGTTGATCACCACGATGGCGCGGGTGCGGTCGGTGACCTTGGCCTCGATGTCGGCCAGATCGGGGTACCACTCCGCCTGCTCGTCGCAGCGGTAGTGCACCGCCGTACCGCCGGCCAGGCTCACCGAGGCCGTCCACAGCGGATAGTCCGGCGCCGGGACCAGCACCTCGTCGCCGTCGTCCAGCAGCGCCTGCATGGACATCTGGATCAGCTCGGAGACACCGTTGCCGAGGTAGACGTCCTCCACGTTCAGCCCGTGCAGACCGCGCTCCTCGTAGTGCATCACCACGGCCCGCCGGGCGGCCAGCAGCCCCTTGGAGTCGCCGTAGCCGTGCGCGGTGGCGAGGTTCTTGAGGATGTCCTGGAGGATCTCCGGCGGGGCCTCGAAGCCGAAGACCGCCGGGTTGCCGGTGTTCAGCTTGAGGATCCGGTGGCCCTCGTCCTCCAGCCGCATGGCCTCGTCGAGCACCGGCCCGCGGATGTCGTAGCAGACATTGGCAAGCTTGCTGGACTGGATCACCTGCATGCCGGTCACTTTACGGGCCCTCCACAGCCCCCGCCCCGTGGTGTTCACCACGTGGACCTGATCTCACCCGTGACGCCTAGCGCCGCCCCCGCCAACGTTTGCCCTCCCCCAGCCTGGCGGCCGGGAGGTGCCCCCACGCCGCGGCGTCTGGTGCGTGCGATCGCAAGGCGGCCGGAAGCCCTTGTACTGGGTCGTACCTGGGCTTTCGGCCAACGCAGCGAGCGTGCGTGCCAGGCGTCGCGGCAGGGCAAAGGTTGGCGGGGGCGGCACTAGACTGCGGGGCGTCACCGGGGGGAGCCGGCCATGTCACTCACGCACCTTTCCGCCGCACTGACCGGAGCGGTCGTCGGGGCGGCGGCCGGCCCGGCACTGCGCAGCGCCGTCTCCCGGCACACCGCAGCGCCACGGCTTCCCCTGCTCCAGGCCGCGGCCGCAGTCCCCCTCGCGCTGCTCGGCGCCGCCACCGGGTTCACACCGGTCGCCGCCGCCCTGGGCTGGGCCGCCCTGCTGGGCGTGGCGCTGGCCTTCGTGGACGCCGCCGAGCACCGCCTCCCCGACGCCCTCACCCTCCCGGCCTTCGCCGGAACGGCCCTGCTGCTCGGCGCGGCCGCCGTGCTGGACGGCCGCCCGGGCGTGCTCATCCGCTGCCTGCTCGCCGCACTGGCCCTCGGCGCCCTCTACGGCGCCATGGCCCTGATCGCCCCCCTCGGCCTGGGCGACGCCAAACTCGCCCCCACTCTCGGCGCCCTCCTCGCCTGGTACGGCTGGGGGGCCGTCCTCGCCGGCCTCTTCCTCGGCTTCCTGCTCGCGGGCCTCTATGGCACGGCCCTCCTGCTCACCCGCCGCGCCCGCGGCGGCGACCCGCTGCCCTTCGGCCCGTTCATGCTGCTGGGGGCGCTGGCAGCGGTGCTGCTGGCGGCCTGACCCGGGCGCGTGGGGCGCGGCCGCGACCGCACGCAGCCAGGGGGACGCCATCGGTGGGTGCGGCTCAGGGCGGGTCCGCGGGTCCGTGCCGGACGAGGGCCCAGACGGTCTTGCCGATGCCGTGGGGGCGGGGGTCGCACCCCCACGTGGCGGCGAGGGCCTGGACGATGAGAAGGCCGCGGCCGGATTCGGCGAGGGGGTCGTCGGAGGCGTGGGGCTCGGGGACATGGTCGGGGTCGGCGTCGGAGACGGCGATGCGAAGGCCGGCCGGGGTGAGCTCGAAGCGGGTACGGATCTCACGGCCGGGGGAGCCGCGGCCGTGGCGTACGGCGTTGGTGAGCAGTTCGCTGAGGACCAACTCGGCCGGGTCCAGATAGTGGTCGGCCTCGCAGATGGTGAGGAAGTGGCGCAACAGGCGGCGGCCCCTTGCGACCGACGCCGGATGGCGGGTGAGGCGGGACTCCAACTCGCCGGGGCGGCTGGGGGACGTTCCTGCCGGGGGCATCGGCCCGCCTTCCTCTTGTGACTGATCGTGAGTCGAGTGTCACTGGTTGCTATTACGCTTGCGAGGGTTGGAGGTTCAGCTGCTCAAGTGCAGGACGGGGGGCTTTCGCGATGGCGGCGACGAAGGATCTCGACGGGGCGGCGAGTCCGCGTGCGTTCTTCGGCGCGGAGCTGCGGCGGATGCGTATCGCCGCAGGTCTGACGCAGGAGGGGCTGGGGGCGAAGATCTATGTCTCGGGCGCGTATGTGGGCCAGATCGAGGCGACGACGCGCTCTCCCAACCAGGAGCTTGCTGTGCGGCTCGACACGGCACTGGGCGGTGAGGGCCACTTCGTGCGGCTGTACGAGATGGTCGAGCGGAGCAGGGAGCATCCGCCGTTCTTCGCGAGCTTCGCGGAGCTGGAGAAGACGGCTGTGAAGATCGAGTCGTTCGAGGCGCAGCTGGTGCCGGGGCTGCTCCAGACCGCCGCGTACGCACGGGAGACGTTTCGCGCGGTGTGGCCGTACACGCCGGAGGAGCGGATCGAGGAGATGGTGGCGGCCCGGCTGTCGCGTGCCGAGCTGCTGAAGGACCCAACAGGCGTGGAGTTGTGGGCGATCCTCGACGAGGCGGTGATCAGAAGACCGGGGCTGGACCCCACGATGATGCGGGAACAGCTGGAGCACATCGCGGATCTGGTGCGGTCGCGGCGGATCGTGGTGCAGGTGCTGCCCTACAGCGTGGGCATGCATGCGCTGATGGTCGGCTCTCTCAGGCTGTTGTCCTTTGAGAACGCACCCGTGGTGGCCTATACGGAGGGGCCGCACTCCGGACAACTTCTGGACTCGCCGGAGGCGATAAGGGCTTGTCGGCTGTCCTACGATCAGGCGAGAGCTGCCGCGCTGCCGCCGGGGGCCTCGCTCACGCTGATCGAGTCGGCGACGGAGGGCTTGAAGTCATGATTGCTGCGGGGGAGTCGGCCTTGGTCGCCTGGCGCAAGAGCAGCTACAGCAGCGGTGACGGCGGCGACTGCATCGAGGTGGCCGACGGCTTCCCGGGGGCGGTGCCGGTCAGGGACAGCAAGGACCCCCATGGCCCCGCGCTGGTCTTCCGGGCGGAGGCCTGGGCCGCTTTTGTGTCCGAGGTGAAGGCGGGCGGCTTCCACCGGGCCGAGTGACCGGTGGCCGCTGCGAAGGCCTGGGAGTCCCTGTCGCCATGGAGCGGTGTGGGGCCTGAGCGTTCGGATCCGGCCTTGGCGCTCGTCGCCGTCCATGGCACGCACACAGGAGGGCCGTTGCCCGGACCGGATGGTCCGGGCAACGGCCCCGGCTGAGCAGTGGATCGTTACGGCATCGAGTGGACGTGTGAGCCGACGGTGTTGGAGAAGGCGTTGCCGTTGGCGGCGTCCCAGTTGGTGGACCAGGTCATGGCGCCGCGGATGGTGGGCCACTTCGCCGGCGGGACGAAGGAACCGCAGTGGGTGCCGGTGGCGAGGCAGTCCAGTGCGTTGTTGACCACGGAGGGGTCGACATAACCGCTGCCGGCGGCCCGGCTGGAGGCGGGGACACCGATGCCGACCTGGTCGGGTCGCAGGCCGCCCTGGATGTGGGTGCAGACCTGGGCGGTGATGAAGTCGACCGTGCCCTGCGAGTAGACGTTGCCGTTGCAGCCGTTCATCGAACCCGAGTTGTAGAACTGGGTGTTCACCACGGTGAGGATGTCCTTCACGGCCAGCGCCAGCTGGAAGTAGGCGCCGCTGGTGTTGTACATCCCGATGGTCTCGGGGGCCATGGTCAGGATGAAGCCCGAGCCGGCCTTGCTCGCCAGGGAGTGCAGCGACTGCGCCATGTAGGTGGCGTTGACGCCGTTCTCCAGGTCGATGTCGACGCCGTCGAAGCCGTACTGCTGCATCAGCGAGTAGGCGCTGTTGGCGAAGTTGGCGGCGGCGGTGGAGTCAGCGACCGAGATGGTGCCGTTCTGGCCGCCGACCGAGAGCACGACCCGCTTCCCGGCCGCGTGCTTGGCCGCGATGTCCGCCTTGAAGTCGGCGTCGGTGTAGCCGCCGAGCTTGGAGGCGAGCGCCGAGTCCAGGGTGAAGGTGATACCGCCGGGCTTGGACGGGTCGGCGTCGGCGAAGGAGACGGCGATGATGTCGTACGCGCTCTGCACATCGCGCAGCCGCTGCACGGTGGCGCCGTTGTCGAAGTTCTGCCAGTAGCCGGTGACCGCGTGCTTGGGCAGCCCGCTGGTCGGCGGCTGCGAGGTGGGCGGCTGCGATGTCGGGGGCTGGGAGGTCGGCGGCTGCGACGTGGGCGGCTGCGAGGTCGGGGGCTGGGAGGTCGGCGGCTGCGACGTGGGCGGCTGCGAGGTCGGCGGGGTGGTGCCCCCGGGGCCGGTGAGGGTGATGTCGTCGGCGTTGAAGGCACCCTGGCCGTACCAGCCGTGGACGTACACGGTGACGCTGGTGGTGGAGGCACCGGTCTGGAAGGTGGTGCTCAGCTGGCTCCAGGACGACGAGGTGGTCCAGGTGGAGACATCGGTGGTGCCGTTGCCGGTGGTGCCGAGGTAGACGTACGGACCCTGCACCCAGGCGCTCAGCGTGTAGCTGGAGTTGGGCTGCACGGACACCTTCTGCTCGCACTGCCCCGTGTCGGAGGCGCTGGGCGTCGACAGCAGCGAGTAGGAGCCGGAGTGGGCGGGCGAGGTGACGATGCTCGAGGTGCCGGAACAGGTCCAGTTGGCCTTGGTGCCGGTCTCGAAGCCGCCGTTGACGGTCAGGTTGCCGTCTGCGGCGCTGGCCCCGCCGGGCAGCAGGACGAGTCCGGCTGCGGCGGCGCCGAGGGCGGTGGCGCCGGCGGCGAGAGCACCGATGGTGCGCTTGTGCCGTCTGTGTGCAGCACGTGCCATGGGTCTGTGACTCCCTTGCGCGGAGGGCGGACCGCCGCGTCGGGGGGAACGCGGCGGTCCGGTGAGGGGGAAGGGTGAAGCCTGCGGCACGGCGCGGCCCGTCCCTGCTCCCAGGGCACGCGATGCTGCGTGCCCCAAACGGTGGACTAGACCAATGAGGGCCGTCAAGACGGCGGACAACGGCTTACGGGTCCCTTAAGGAAGGCATCAGGGCGGCTTGGGACACGCCGAGAGCCCCCGTCCGGGCTCGGACGGAGGCTCTCAGCTGCGAATCCGCGGATCTGCCGATCTGCGGCGTCGCGGGTGGTGCGGGGTCGTGGGTGGTGCGGGGTCGTGGACGGTCTCAGCCCTCGGAGGACCTCGCCCACAGGTTGAGTCCGGAGTCGGTGGCGTACTCGTCGATCTCCGCCAGCTCCTCGGTGGTGAGCCGCGGACCCCGCACCGCGGCCACATTGGCTTCGAGCTGCGCCACGGACGAGGCGCCGATCAGCGCCGAGGTGATCCGTTCGTCGCGCAGCAGCCAGGTGAGCGCCAGCTGGGCCAGCGTCTGACCGCGGCGCTCGGCGATGCCGTTGAGCGCCCGCAGCTTGCCCACCGTCTGCTCGCTGATCGCCCCCGGGTCCAGCGACTTGCCCTGGGTGGCGCGCGAGCCCTCCGGGATGCCGCCGAGGTACTTGTCGGTGAGCAGGCCCTGCGCCAGCGGCGCGAAGCCGATGCAGCCGGTGCCGGTCTCCTCCAGCACGTCCAGCAGCCCGTCCTCCTCCAGCCAGCGGTTGAGCATGGAGTACGAGGGCTGGTGGATCAGCAGCGGGACACCGAGGTCGGCCAGGATGGCGGCGGCCTCCCTGGTGCGCTGGGCGTTGTAGGAGGAGATGCCCACATACAGCGCCTTGCCCTGCTGCACGGCGGAGGCCAGGGCGCCCATGGTCTCCTCGAGCGGCGTCTCCGGGTCGAACCGGTGGGAGTAGAAGATGTCGACGTACTCCAGGCCCATCCGGGTCAGCGACTGGTCCAGGCTGGAGAGCAGGTACTTGCGGGAGCCCCACTCGCCGTAGGGGCCGGGCCACATGTCGTACCCGGCCTTGGTGGAGATCACCAGCTCGTCGCGGTAGGGGCGGAAGTCGGCGGCGAGGTGGCGGCCGAAGTTGGCCTCGGCGGAGCCGTAGGGCGGGCCGTAGTTGTTGGCCAGGTCGAAATGGGTGACGCCGAGGTCGAAGGCGCGGCGCAGGATCCCCCGCTGGGTCTCCATCGGCTTGTCGTCGCCGAAGTTGTGCCACAGGCCGAGTGAGATCTCGGGCAGCTTCAGTCCGCTGCGGCCGGTGCGGCGGTACCGCATCGACCCGTCGTAGCGGTCGTCCGCGGCCCGGTAGGGAGCAGGGGTCATCGTCCGGATGCCTTTCGAGTTTGTTGTTCGCGGAGACGATACGCCGCGATTTCTGCGCGTTCACCAGCGAGTTTCGTTCACGTACGGCCGACCGGAGTACCCTGCACTCGGGCAAGTGCACGGAGGGGCTGAGCACCATGGGTCTGCGCGATCTGGTCTATCGCACGCCGGGTCTGCGGAACCTGGTCTACGGGGTGTACGGGCGCCGGGTCGAGGCGCATCTCGATCCCGCACGCGTCCCGCGCCATGTCGGAGTGATGCTGGACGGCAACCGCCGCTGGGCGCGCGCCGCCGGGATCAGCACCGCCGACGGCCACCGACACGGCGCCGACAAGATCCAGGAGTTCCTGGGCTGGTGCGACGAGACCGGCGTCGGCGTGGTCACGCTCTGGCTGCTCTCCACCGACAACCTGAGCCGGCCCGCCGAGGAACTGGTGCCGCTGCTGGGCATCATCGAGGACGCGGTGCAGGGCCTGGCCGACGCCCGCAGCTGGCGGGTTCACCCAGTAGGGGCACTGGATCTGCTGCCCGAGAGCACCTCCGCCGTCCTCAAGGCCGCCGAGCAGGACACCATGGACGTGGACGGCATCCTGGTCAATGTGGCGGTCGGCTACGGCGGGCGGCACGAGATCGCCGACGCGGTGCGGTCGCTGCTCCAGGAGCACGCCGCCCGGGGCACCAGCCTGGAGGACCTGGCGGACACCGTCGACACCGAGCACATCGCGGCCCATCTCTACACCCGCGGCCAGCCCGACCCCGACCTGGTGATCCGTACCTCGGGGGAGCAGCGGCTCTCGGGGTTCCTGCTCTGGCAGAGCGCCCACAGCGAGTTCTACTTCTGTGAGGCCTACTGGCCGGCCTTCCGCAAGGTGGACTTCCTGCGGGCGCTGCGGGACTACGCGGCCCGGAACCGCCGCTTCGGCGGCTGACGGACGAGGAGGCGGCCCGGCCGCCCCCTGCTCCCGGCCGGGCGACCGACCTGAGTTGGGTCGTGAACGGTCGGAAATGACCTGATGCTTCCGCGACTGACCGCGGCATGTGCCGAAAGAGTGCGATACCCCCCTCCCACAAGGGCAAACGCCAGCTGAAGATGATCCGTCAGTTGGGCATCGGCGGCATGCAAGAGGCGAGGCGAGGGAATACTCGCACCAGACCGGGACCTCGGCCACCGGGGCCGCGGGGACCGGTGAGCCGCGGGTGACGTCGGGTCACCCGCCCGGGAGGCCTTGTGGTCAGTTCCAAGAGCCGCCGGATGCACGACCGGCGCACGTACGTTCTCGACACCAGCGTGCTCCTGGCCGACCCGATGGCCATGACCCGTTTCGAGGAGCACGAGGTTGTGCTCCCGGTGGTCGTGGTCACCGAGCTCGAGGCCAAGCGGCACCACCCGGAGCTGGGCTATTTCGCCCGCCAGGCGCTGAGGCTCCTGGACGACTTCCGGATCCGGCACGGGAGGCTGGACGAGCCCATCCCGGTCGGCGAGATCGGCGGCACCATCAGGGTCGAGCTCAACCACTCGGACCCCTCCGTGCTTCCCGCCGGCTACCGGCTCGGCGACAGCGACACCCGCATCCTCGCGGTCGCCCGCAACCTCCAGGCCGAGGGGTACGACGTGACCGTCGTCTCCAAGGACCTGCCGATGCGCATCAAGGCGAGTTCGGTCGGCCTGCTCGCGGAGGAGTACCGCGCGGAGCTGGCCATCACCTCCGGCTGGACGGGGATGTCCGAACTCTCGGTCTCCGGCGAGGAGGTGGACGCACTCTTCGGCCAGGAGACGGTGGACATCGAGCAGGCCCGCGCCCTGCCCGTGCACACCGGACTGGTGCTGACCTCGGAGCGTGGGCGCGCTCTGGGCAGGGTCACCGGTGACGGTCGGGTTCGGCTGGTGCGGGGCGACCGGGAGGCGTTCGGCCTGCGCGGCCGCAGCGCCGAGCAGCGGATCGCCCTCGATCTGCTGCTGGACCCGGAGGTGGGCATCGTGTCGATGGGCGGACGGGCCGGCACCGGCAAGTCCGCGCTGGCGCTCTGTGCGGGGCTGGAAGCCGTACTGGAGCGCGGACAGCACCGCAAGGTGATGGTGTTCCGGCCGCTGTACGCGGTCGGCGGCCAGGAGCTGGGCTATCTGCCCGGCAGCGAGGCCGAGAAGATGAGCCCGTGGGCGCAGGCCGTCTTCGACACCCTCTCGGCGGTGACCACCTCGGATGTGATCGAGGAGGTGGTCTCCCGCGGGATGCTGGAGGTGCTGCCGCTGACCCACATCCGCGGCCGGTCGCTGCACGACGCCTTTGTGATCGTGGACGAGGCGCAGTCGCTGGAGCGCAATGTGCTGCTCACGGTGCTGTCCCGGATCGGACAGGGTTCCCGGGTGGTGCTCACCCATGACGTCGCCCAGCGGGACAACCTCAGGGTTGGCCGCTACGACGGTGTGGTGGCGGTGGTGGAGAAGCTCAAGGGGCACCCGCTCTTCGCCCACATCACGCTCACCCGGTCCGAGCGTTCGCCGATCGCCGCGCTGGTGACCGAGATGCTGGAGGATGTTCAGCCATAAAAGCGTGTGAAACGGACTCAGGCGGTTAATTCCGCGCAAAAGGGGTCGAGCCTCCGGGCTCGCCCCCTTTTCGCAGCCTCTGTCCCAACTCGGCGGTGGGGCAGGGCAACAGTGCCCGGAGCCTAACTCCGCCTTAAGGCTGCTGCCGAGGGAACGGCAAAGTTCCTGGTCGGCAACGCCTGTGAATTTCGACACGCAACAGAGAATTGCGTGGACAGGTCTTCGTCGGGCATGGTGTGGGTTCTGTCAGGCCCCGCGTACGGCGTGACAAGCCGCCTCCCCTGGCGGCGACGCCACCTTCACGGTGACGGTGTGTGCGAACAACTGAAAACCGGTGAAGCCGTACGCCGCCCGAGATCCACCACCCCCGTCCCACCGGGGAACCGGGCCCGCGCCTCCCGTGACCAGCACCGGTGGAGGCCAGCGACAGGGGTAGGTCGCGTCCGCACGGTCACGCGCGGATGATGCTGGAAGGAAACCATGTGACTCGGATCTCGGTCCGGGGAGTTGCTGTGGCCTCCGCCACCGCCGTCACCGCTGTCGGTGCCGTCGTAGGCGTGGCCTCGGGCAATGAGGGCACGACCACGCAGACGGTCGATGTTGCCGGCGCCACTCTGCTCGCTGACATCCCCTCGGGCGCCCAGGCGCAGACCATCAGCGACAACATCGGCAGGCAGGCGGACGCGCAGGCCAGCGCCGCCGACGCCGCGGCCAAGAAGGCTGCGGAGGAGGCCGCCCGCAAGAAGGCCGCCCAGGTCGCCCAGGCCAAGGCGGACGCCGAGCGGGCCGCCAAGGAGGCCGAGGCCAAGCGCAAGGCCGAGGCTGCCAGCCGGGCCAAGGCGCGCTCGCTGCTGGCTGCGCCCATCGATGTGTCCCCGGGATCGGTCCAGGCGCTGGCCCGTTCCATCATCGGCAATGACACGCAGTTCCAGTGCTTCTCGCAGATCGTCACCCGGGAGAGCGGCTGGCGCTACACCGCCACCAACGCCTCCTCGGGCGCCTACGGTCTGGTGCAGGCGCTGCCCGGCTCCAAGATGGCCTCCGTGGGTGCCGACTGGCGCACCAACCCGGCCACCCAGATCAAGTGGGGCCTCAACTACATGAACTCCCGGTACGGCAGCCCCTGCGGTGCCTGGTCGTTCTGGCAGGCGCACAACTGGTACTGAGCGAGACCGCCCCTCCGGGCGGCAGCGACAGCACAACCCACGCACCACAGCGGGGACCAGGCGCAGCCCCTCGCGGGCTGCTCCGAGTTACGCCCTCGACCCCTTCCGGGTCGGGGGCGTACCTGTGTGTGCGGCCGGGGCGGAGCGGCCCTGGGTCCTCCGCCGGGGTACCGTCCCGGCAGCTCCTGCCTGGAGCAGCAGCAAATTGAGCCGACTTCACCGCTTTTGGGCGGAAAGCGCAGGGCATCCCGTCCGAGGTGGGCGCGGGCTGCGGGGATCGTCCGCGGTGCCAGCGGGTACGGTCGAGCACACAACCGGCACCGGAGCCGGGGGCGCGCCGCGGATCGCGGGCCGCGGAGGACGAGGGGGAGAGGGACGGTGTCTCGAATGTCGCGGGTCGGCAGATGGGGTGTTGTCGCCTGGGGGAAGTCTGCTGCCGCACGCACGGCGGCGCGGATGGAGGAGCGCCGCCGCGAGGCCGAGGAACTGCTCAGGCGGGAGGCGCAGCACCCCGGACCACCACCGGTGCCCGCCGACCCCCAGGTCCGCACCCCGCCGACCCCTGCCTCCTCCTCCTCCTACCACCGGGAGTCCCATCTGGGCCGGCCCGCGACACCCGCCGAGGCGGTGCCGTGGGCGCTGCGGGTTGCCGCCGAGTCCACCTGGCGGCTGCTGCTGCTGGGCGCGGCCCTCTATGTCGTCTTCCGGGTGGTCACCACGCTGCGCATTGTGGCGCTGGCCTTCATGGCCGCGCTGCTGATCGCCGCCCTGCTGCAACCCACGGTGGCCTGGCTGCGCAGGCACGGCCTGCCGCGGGCGCTGGCCGCGGCACTGACCTTCCTCAGCGGCCTGGTGGGGATAGGGCTGGTCGGCTGGTTCGTGGTGTGGCAGGTGACCACCAACCTGGAGTCGGTCACCAGCCGGGTCCAGCAGGGCGTGGACCAGTTGCGGGACTGGCTGGTCAAGGGGCCGCTGCATCTGACCGACAAGCAGATCAGCGACTTCGCCAAGCAGATCTCCAAGGCCATCGGCACCAACTCCGACGCCATAACCTCGGCGGGCTTCACCGGGGTCACCATCGCCGTCGAGGTGCTGACGGGTGTGGTCCTCGCCGCCTTCTGCACCTTCTTCCTGCTCTACGACGGCGAGCGGATCTGGCAGTGGACGCTGCGGGGGCTGCCCCGCCACTCCCGCTATGCGATGGCGGGGGCGGGACCGCGGGCCTGGGCGACGCTCACCAGCTATGTGCGGGGCACGGTGCTGGTGGCGTTCATCGACTCGGTCTGCATCGGTATCGGCATCGAGCTGCTGAACGTTCCGCTGGCCGTACCGCTGGCGGTGATCATCTTCCTGGGGGCGTTCGTCCCGCTGGTCGGAGCGCTGGTGACCGGAACGGTCGCGGTGCTGATCGCGCTGGTCACCCAGGGGCCCTTCACCGCCGCGATGGTGCTGGTGGTGCTGGTGGCCGTGCAGCAGATAGAGGGTCACCTGCTGCAGCCGCTGATCCTGGGACGGGCGGTGCGGGTGCATCCGCTGGCCGTGGTGCTGGCGGTGGCCTCGGGCTCGATCGTCGCCGGGATCGGCGGAGCCGTGGTGTCGGTGCCGCTGGTGGCGGTGACCAACACGGTGGTCGGCTATCTGCGCAGGCGCAACGCCGCAGGGCACGAGGTCTTCTCGGCGCTGGAGGCGGCACAGGACGAGCAGTTGGGGTACCCGCGCCCCGAGCCCTCCGAGGCGACAGGTGGTGCCACTGCGGCGGACGCCGCCGGTACGGACCGGGGCACGGCGCCGGAGGAGGCGGGGGGAAGCGGAAATCCCCCGTCCGGGCAGTCCGGTACGGGGGATTCCTGAGCTCGACGGCGTCCTGCCGGACCTGGGGACGGCCGGCTGCGGGAGTCGTGTGCAGCCGGCCCGGCCGGGGCCGCCGTCGTACCGCCGCCGCCCCGGGATTCCCCGCCCGGGACGGCGGCAGAGATCACTCGGAGGCGAGGGCGCCCTCGGCGTCCAGCGTGGCGGCGACCGCGGCGACGACCGCCGCGATCTTCGCGGCCTCCTGCACCGTCTCCCGCTCCACGCCGGCCTTGCGCAGCACCTGCTCGTGCGAGTCCAGGCACATGCCGCAGCCGTTGATCGCCGAGACGGCGAACGACCAGAGCTCGAAGTCGATCTTCTCCACACCGGGGTTGCCGATGACGTTCATCCGCAGACCGGCCCGCATGGTGCTGTACTCCTTGTCGGAGAGCAGGTGCAGCGTCCGGTAGTAGACGTTGTTCATCGCCATGATCGCGGCAGCGGACTTGGAGGCGGTGTACGCCTGCTCCGAGAGGTGCTCCCGCGCCTCCGGCTCCAGCTCGGTCAGCACCCGCGCGCTGCGCGAGGCGATCGCGCAGGCCAGCACGGTGCCCCAGAGCTGCTGCTCGGGGAGGCCGGAGTTGCCGATGACCGAGCCCAGGTTGAGCTTGAGGTCCTTGGCGTAGTCGGGGAGGGCAGCCTTCAGTGCGTCGAGAGCCACGGTGTCACTCGCCCGCGAGCAGCGCGACCGGGTCGAGAGTGGTCTCGCCCTTGTTCCAGTTGCAGGGGCACAGCTCGTCGGTCTGCAGGGCGTCGAGCACCCGCAGGACCTCCTTGGGGTTGCGGCCCACGGAGCCGGCGGTCACCATCACGAACTGGATCTCGTTGTTGGGGTCCACGATGAAGACGGCACGCTGGGCGTAGCCGTCCTCGCCCTCCACGCCGCAGTCCCGCATCAGCTCGTGCTTGGGGTCGGCGAGCATCGGGAAGGGCAGGTCGCGCAGGTCGGGGTGGTCCTTGCGCCAGGCGTGGTGGACGAACTCGGAGTCGCCGGACACACCGAGGATCTGGGCGTCGCGGTCGGCGAACTCCTCGTTGAGCTTGCCGAAGGCGGCGATCTCGGTCGGGCAGACGAAAGTGAAGTCCTTGGGCCAGAAGAAGACCACGCGCCACTTGCCCTCGTAGGTCTTCTGGTCGATCTGGGCGAACGCCTTCTCCGGGTCGAGGTCGACGCAAGCGGTGAGATCGTACGCGGGGAACTTGTCACCAATGGTGAGCACGTTCGCTTCTCCTTGAGCTCGTTGAGGGTCTTCGTCCGGGTTGCGTGTGGTTCCGCACCGTCTGGACACGATCCACACTCGCACGAGGATGTTTGATCCGTGAAATAGCTAGAATCGAAGCATCTGATCGGAGGTGGCTATCAGTACTCGAAAGCCCGGCAGTACCGGGGCCCGCGCCGGCAAGCCCGCCCACGGTGTGGTGAAGCCCACAGCTCCGCGTGCCGCCCGCACCCCCTCGGTCGCCCAGCTCAGAGCGTTCGCGGCGGTCGCCGACCACCGGCACTTCCGGGACGCGGCCACGGCCATCGGCACCAGCCAGCCCGCCCTCTCGGGGGCGGTGGCAGCGCTGGAAGAGGCGCTGGACGCGCAGCTGGTGGAGCGCACCACCCGAAAGGTCATCATCACCCCACTGGGCGAGCGTGTCGCCGAGCACGCGCGCCGGGTGCTGGCCTCGCTGCACTCGCTCACCGAGGAGGTCGAAGCCGCCCGGCGCCCCTTCACCGGGCCGCTGCACCTCGGTGTGATCCCCACCGCCGCCCCGTATCTGCTCCCCACCGTGCTGAGGCTGGTCCGGGACGGCTATCCGGATCTGGAGCTGCACGTCCACGAGGAGCGCACCTCCTCGCTGCTGGAGGGCCTGACCGGCGGCCGGCTCGATCTGCTGCTGATGGCGCTGCCCGCCGGCGGGTCCGTGCCGCTCCATGAGATCCCGCTCTTCGACGAGGACTTCGTCCTGGTCACCCCGGCCGACCATGCGCTCGCCGGACGCGCCGGAGTGCCCCGCGACGCCCTGCTCGACCTCGACCTGCTGCTGCTCGAGGAGGGCCACTGCCTGCGTGACCAGGCGCTGGACATCTGCCGCGACGTGGGCGCCGACCCGGCCGCCGGCACCACCCGCGCCGCAGGGCTCTCCACCCTGGTCCAGCTGGTGGCCGGCGGTCTGGGCGTCACCCTGCTGCCCGCCACCGCGCTGGAGGTGGAGGCCGGACGCTCCGACCGGCTGGCCGCCACCCGTTTTGCCGACCCGGCCCCCGGCCGCCGGATCGGCCTGGCCGCCCGCGCGGGTACGGCCCGCGCCGCCGAGTACGACCGCTTCGCCGCCTCCCTGCGGGAGGCGCTGCGGAAGCTGCCGGTACGGATCGTGGAGGCGCACTGATCACGCCCGCAGCGGTCGTGGAGGCGCACTGATCACGCCCGCAGCGGTCGCAGGGGCGGACTGAGCACATCGGGCCGCAGACCTCGGGCGTGGTCCGGCGGCGGTCAGCAGTCGGCGGCGGTCCGCTCGCCGGCCGACCGGGGCGCCGATCCGGCCACCAGTCGCGAGCCGCTGCCCGGCGCCCGGTCCACCGCCCAGGAGACCACCGCGAGCACCGCCCCCAGAGCGGCCAGGCCCGCTCCGACCAGGGTCGGGGACGTCCAGCCGAGCCCCGCGGAGAGCGCGGCGCCGCCCAGCCAGGCACCCTGGGCGTTGGCCACGTTGAACGCCCCCTGCACGGTGGCCGAGGCCAGCGTCGGCGCGTTCCTGGCCTTCTCCATCACCAGCGTCTGCACGGTCGGCACGATGGCGAAGCCGAAGACGCCCACCAGCATCACCGTGAGCGCCGCCGACCACTCGGCGTGCGCGGTCACGGCGAATGCCGCCAGGGTGAGCGCCAGCAGCACGAACGCCGCGCAGACGCTCGGGCGCAGCGCCCGGTCGGCGGCCCAGCCGCCCACCACGTTGCCGATGGTCATACCGACCCCGAAGAGCGACAGCACCAGGGTCATGGAGCCCGGGGCGAAGCCCGCGACCTCGGTCATCAGCGGCGCGATATAGCTGTAGCAGGCGAAGAAGCCGCCGCAGCCGAAGACCACGGTGGCCAGCGCCAGCCACAGCTGCCCGCTGCGGAACGTGGACAGCTCCCGGCGCAGCCCCGCGTGCTCATGGCTGGGCAGTGCCGGCATCAGCCGGGCGATGGCGGCGGTGCCCAGCGCGCCGATGGCGACCACCACCAGCATGGTGGCCCGCCAGCCCAGGTGCTGGCCCAGCAGGGTGGCCGCGGGTACGCCGACGATGTTGGAGACGGTCAGTCCGCCGAACATCACCGACAAGGCGCGCGCCCGAAGATGGGGCGCGGCCAGATCCGCGGCCGCCACGGCGCCCGCACCGAAGAACGCGCCGTGCGGCAGCCCGGTCACCAGCCGCGCCGCGGCCAGGAACCAGAACCCCGGCGCCACGGCGCAGAGCAGATTGCCGACCGTGAAGAGCGCGGCGAGGCCGATCAGCACGGCCTTGCGGGGCAGTCGGGCGGCGGCCGCGGTCAGCAGCGGCGCACCGATGACGACCCCGATCGCATAGGCGGAGATCAGCCAGCCGGCCCGGGGGATCGACACCCCCAGATCGCCGGAGATCTGCGGCAGCAGTCCCATCGCGGCGAACTCGGTGGTGCCGATCCCGAAGGCGGTGATGGCCAGGGCGACGAGCGCCAGAGGCATGGCGGAACGCTCCGGGGTGAGTTGCGGGCGGTGCCGGGGCACGGCTCGTCACCGTTGACGTCGTTCCCGGGGTCGCCTCCTAGCGAACCACACGCCACGGGCGACTCCCGCCGTCAGGGGTGGGTCATCCTCAGCACGTCCAGGGCCTCGTCCAGCTGCTGCTCGGTGATCCGGCCTGCTGCGACATGGCCGCGCTCCAGCACCACCTGCCGGATGGTCTTGCGCTCGGCCAGGGACTGCTTGGCGATCCTGGCCGCCTCCTCGTAGCCGAGGTAGCGGTTGAGCGGGGTCACCACCGAGGGGGAGGACTCGGCGTACTCCCGCAGCCTGGCCTCGTCGGCGGTGATGCCGTCGACGGTGCGGTCGGCCAGCAGCCGGGCGATGTTGGCCAGCAGCCGCACCGACTCCAGCAGATTGCGGGCGATCACCGGCATCATCACATTGAGCTCGAAGGAGCCGGACGCTCCGGCGAAGGCCACCGTGGCGTCATTGCCGATCACCTGGGCCGCCACCATCGCGGTGGCCTCGGGGATCACCGGGTTGACCTTGCCCGGCATGATCGACGAACCCGGCTGCAGATCCGGCAGGCTGATTTCGGCCAGGCCGGTGCGCGGACCGGAGCCCATCCAGCGCAGATCGTTGGCAATCTTGGTGAAGCCGACGGCCACCGTGCGCAGCTGGCCGCTCAGCTCCACCAGGGCGTCACGGGCGCCCTGCGCCTCGAAGTGGTTGCGGGCCTCGGTCAGCGGCAGACCCGTCGCCTGCGCCACCTCGGCGATCACCGCCGCGGCGAACCCCGGCGGGGTGTTGATCCCGGTGCCCACCGCCGTACCGCCCAGCGGCAGTTCGGCCACCCGGGGCAGCGAGGAGAGCAGCCGCTCCACCCCGTAGCGGACCTGCGCCGCATAGCCGCCGAACTCCTGACCCAGGGTGACCGGGGTGGCGTCCATCAGATGCGTCCGCCCGGCCTTCACCACCCGGGCGAACTCCACCGCCTTGCGCTCCAGCGCCGCCGCCAGCTGTTCCAGCGCGGGCACCAGGTCGCCGGTGACGGCGGCGGTCGCGGCGACATGGATCGAGGAGGGGAAGACGTCATTGGAGGACTGGCTGGCGTTGACCTCGTCATTGGGGTGGACGGGACGGCCGAGCCGCTCGCCCGCCAGGGTGGCGATCACCTCGTTGGCGTTCATGTTGGAGGAGGTGCCGGAGCCCGTCTGGAAGACGTCGACGGGGAAATGGTCGTCCCAGCGGCCCTCGGCCACCTCGTCGGCGGCCTCCTGGATCGCCTCCGCGGTGTCCTTCTCAGGACGCCCAGCTCCGCGTTGACCTTCGCCGCCGCAGCCTTGATCCGGGCCAGCGCCTGGATGTGCGCCCGCTCCAGCCGCTGTCCGGACACCGGGAAGTTCTCCACCGCGCGCTGGGTCTGCGCCCGCCACCGAGCCGCCGCGGGAACCTGTACCTCCCCCATGGAGTCGTGTTCGATCCGGTACCCGTCCTCGCCGCCTGCCATCCCTGAACCTCCCTCTCTCGGTCTCTCCTGGGCCAGCGTCCGTTGACGCCCGCTCTGTTCCCCGGCCACGGCCGAGCAGGGCATATGCGCCAAGCGTTAGGCCAAATGGGTCGATCGGCATATCTAAGGACCCCCGAATGCCGCACATGCCGAGCGCGCCGGGGCGTCGTTGGGGAGGAGTGACCTCTCCACATCTCATCCCCGCGCCGCCGCTCGGCATGCCGCAGCCCGAGGACGGCTGCGCCCGCCTGGGTGAGTGGCTCTTCGTGCCGCCGCCGCAGGACGACCAGGACGGGCGAGCGGTCGCCTGCCTGGAACGCGGCGGCGAACAGGTGCGCCTGGAGTACAGCTCCTGGCTGGTCGCCGACTTCGCCCGGTTGATCCGGCAGATCGAGTCCGACTTCACCCGGCGCATCGGGGCCCGGACGATGCGGCCCAACGGGTGAAGCAGACCGCAGGAGGGGAGCGGACACGCCATGTATGACACCAGGGAGAGCTACCTCCCGTACGGGGGGATGGGCGGCCACGAGGACTACGCCGTCGACCCGCAGGGCACCACCTACCAGCAGGACGGCTGGTACCTGGGGGAGCCGCTGCTGGACGTGCCGCCCTCCTTCACCCCGATCGCCGACCTGCTGGACGCGGGGCGCGACCCCTCCGGCGGCTTCCTCCCGCCGCAGCGGACGCCGGAGGAGGACGGCCCCCGGAGCGCCGTCGGCTTCGACCTGCCGCGCGCCCGCCGCCCGGTGCCGCACCGGCGGCGGCGCCCGCGGCCGCAGCTCGCCAGCTGGCCGCAGATCACCAGCTCCCTCTTCGGGGTGCTGACCACCTGCACCGTCACCGCGGTCTCCCTGCTGGGCTGGATCTTCTCCTATGCGCCGCTGCAGCAGCTGGCTTCCGCCCATGTCAGCGGCGGACTGGCCGAGTTGTGGCCGATCATCATCTACGGACCGTGGTTCGTGGCCTCGCTCTCCATCCTGCGGGCCGCCCTGGACCGCCGCCGGATCGCCCATTCCTGGGTGGTGCTGGGGATCTTCTCCGGCATGGCTGCGGTCCTCTGCGTGGCCTCGGCGTCGGCGACGCTCTCCGATGTGATCGTGGCGGGCCTGCCGCCCATCACCGCGGTGATCTCCTTCCACCAGCTGATCCGGCAGATGACCGCCACCCGGCGGGCCAGGCACGGCCCCACCCCGCCGCCGCGGCCGCGCACCAAGCAGAGCCGCTGAGCCGGGCGTCCCCGAGCCTGGCGTTCCCGAGCCGGGCGTCGAGCGCCGGCCGCCGCGGAGCTCCGCGGCGGCCGGCGCTCGGTGCGTTCGGTGCGTTCAGTGCGCCGAGGCGGTCCGCGCGGTGGTCGTGCCGGGGGTCTGCTCCACAGCGGGTGCCTTCCCGGGGGGCATGGGCGCGGCGGTGACCATCGCCCTTCCGTACGCACCCATGACGACCAGCATCACCACGAGGATCAGCAGCCACCGCAGATGCAGGCGGGCGGGCAGGCTCAGCAGCCACGGCAGCAGGCCGCCGTAGGGCGGCCTGCCGGACTGGCGCCTACGGTTGACACGGCGGCTCAACGGCGCCTCCTCCTGTTCCCGGACCGCGTGCGCGGCCGGCTGTGGCCGATGAGATCCCGGTAGGCCAGGAGCTCGAGCGGCATGTCGAAGGCCACCGCCGCCACGGTCTGGGGGCCGTGCGGGGTGTCCCTGGTGTACAGGGCCACAAAGCGCTCGGAGCGCAGCGAGCCCTCGACCACTTCCACCCGCTCCCCGAGGGCGGGGATGCCCGCCGCCTGGATGCGGGTGCCGTGCTGTTCCGACCAGAACCGGGGCACCGGGGTGAACCGTCCGGCCTTGCCGGGGCCGCGCAGCAGGGAGTCGGCGGCGTGCTGGCCCATCTCCACCGCGTGGATCAGGTGCTCGATCCGGCGCGGTGTCGCGTCGAAGCGCGGGTTGGGCCAGCGGGCCACATCCCCTGCCGCCACGATCCCCGGGACAGGACGGCCGGAGAGGTCGACCACATGGCACGTCGGGTCGCAGAGCACTCCGTCGGACACCTCGATGCCGCTGTTGCGCAGCCATTCGGTACGCGGCACGCTGCCGAGGCCGAGCACCACGAAGTCGGTCTCCAGGATGTCGCCGTCGTCCAGCCGCAGCCGCAGACCGTTGCCGGTCTCCACCCAGTCCGTGATCTGGGTGGAGAGCCGCACATCGACGCCGGCCCGCTGCTGGATTCCGCCGACCACCTCGCCGAGCTCGGATCCCAGGACCCGGCGCAGCAGAGGTGCGCTGTGCACCACCAGGGTGACGTCCATCCCGTGTTCGCGGGCGGTGCAGGCCAGTTCGCAGCCGACGAAGCCGCCGCCCAGGATGACCACATGGTGGGCGCGTGCCGTGTGCATGGCCCGCTGCACCGACACGGCGTCCTCCAGCGTGCGGATGGTGCGCACACGGTCGCTGAACACCGGCGCCTCGGGGAGGCGTTTGGCGTCGACCCCGGTGGCGATCACCAGTCCGTCGAAGGGGAGCCGTTCGCCGCCGCGCAGCTCCACGGCCCGCCGGCCGAGGTCCAGACCGATCATGCCGGTGTCCAGCAGCCAGTGGGCTTCCAGGGCTTCGTCTGCGCGGAACTCCAGTTGATCGGCGCCGAGCGCACCGGAGAGAAACTGCTTGGACAACGGCGGACGGCTGTAGGGAAGCCGGGGCTCCTCGCCGACCACGACCAACTCACCCTCGAAGCCCCGCTCCCGCAACCTGGTGGCAGCGCTGAGCCCGGCGAGTCCGCCGCCCGCCACCACGATCCGCCGCCGGCTCGCCCGGGAGGCCGATCCGCTGCGCGGCGGCAGCGCCGGCCGACGGTCGCCCCCTGCCGCTCCGGGATGCATACGGCCGCCGCGGATCGCGATGGCTTGCATCGGGCAGCACCGCACCGCCTGACGGGCTGCCGCCGCGAACTCACCGGGCACGTTGCGGGTGTAGTGCAGCGATCCGCCCTCGGAGATGCGGAAGACCTCGGGGGCCTCCTGCTGGCAGATGCCGTAGATGTGGCAGCGGTTGTTGTCCACGCTGATGCGGACGGGGTCGGCCTCGGGCACCAGTACCGGCCGCGCGGGCCCGAACGACTCGGCCGCCAGCACCGCGGGCGGGTGCTCGACCGGCGCAGGCAGCATGGGGACCGGTGCGTGGTGGACGACCGCTGCCTGGTGCGGGAGCGGTGAAGGTGCCTGCGGGTGGAGAGGCACGGGGTGGTGGAACGGTACCTGCTGGTGGAACGGTGCCTGCTGGTGGGGGGATGCCGGTACGGGCCTGCCGCGCGGCACCCCGGGCGCCGGCTGGTACGGGACGGGCGCCGAGGTCTGGGGCTGGGTCTGGGGCAGGGGCCAGTGGGGCATCGCATCCCGCGGCTGAGGGATGCCGGGTGCTGCCCTGTACGGCGGGGGACCGGCCGACGGGTACGGCGAGCCCGGGGCCGGCGGCAGCTGAGGCAGAGCGGTGTCGGCCTGTGGCGGGGGGTACGGCAGCGTCTCCGGCGACGGTTGCCCGCCCCCGTCCGGAGCGGGCCACGGCCACACATCCGGGGGGGTCGTCAACGGACGGCTCCGTCACCGAGGGCCGCGGAGCGCTGCCGCAGTCTGGACCGGGACGGGAAGGCGCGGATCAGGAACGCGAGGAGGCAGGCCCCCGCCCCGCCGGCGATGCCGATGGCGACCGGATTCACATGCCGCGGCTCCGGGTGCACGGTGTAGACATGCAGCCAGATCAGTGCGAAGGCCGCATAGGCGAGCTGATGGAAGCGCAGCCACCGGTGGTAGCCCAGGCGGCGCTGGAGCCACACCGAGCAGCCGACCGCGATGGCGAGTTCAAGGCCCAGAATGCCGAATCCGACGGGTATCCGCTGCACACCGCCGGTGAAGGGCACGGTGAGCTCGCGCAGCCCGATGTCCCACACCGGCTGATAGAGGAAGGTGATGCCGTGGATTGCCCCGAAGATCAGCGCGGAGAGGGCCAGGGTCATATGTGCGCCGTAGATCGTCGCCCGATTGACGGTGCGCTGCATGAACCTCAGCCGCAGCACCACTCCGAAGACCACGGTCGCCACCATGAGTGCATACGCGACGATCGCGGCCAGCCGGGCGATGCTGTGCGATCCCATGTCATAGGGGATCTTCTTGTCGTACGCGTCCAGCGGCGAGCCCGGTATCGGGGCGACCGAGACGGCGGCGGAGGCCTCCGGTGCGAGCAGTACGGACACGGTGAGCACCAGCAGCAGCGCGGTGAGCAGGCTCGGCAGTGCGAGAACGATCCGCCGCCGGCGGATCGCAGGCGCGCCTGTGGTCATTCCAGGACTCCTTGCGTCTGCGCGTTCTGGGAAACTTCGAAGTCCGTCACCGGTGGACGCCGGGCACGCCGTGCATACGTGCAGCGGTTCCGGGGAAGGTCCTGCGGAGAATCCTGCTTCCCCCTGCGGGTTTGTCGCTTCGGGCGTAGACGCTACACCAGGCGCCCCGGAGCCGATTGCCGTTCATTTCCGTTGCCGGACGGCGTCCTGCCCGCCATTTCAGTAAGTGTGCCCAAGGCGGCTTGAACGACGGAAATGTCATATTCGGGTATGGTTCGGGCGTATTTCCGTGGAATATTACGGGCGAATCACGCCGCACCGGGCGAGTTGGTGGAAAATGCAAGGGGCGGCGGGCACACCCCTCGGGTGTGCCCGCCGCCCCTGCCCGCTGTCGCGGTCAGCGCCTGCCGATGGTCAGCACCGGGCCGGTGGTGTCGGCAAAGAAGTCATTGCCCTTGTCGTCCACCACAATGAACGCCGGGAAGTCCTCCACCTCGATCCGCCAGACCGCCTCCATGCCGAGCTCCGCGTACTCCAGCACCTCGACCTTGCGGATGCAGTCCTGGGCGAGCCGGGCGGCGGGACCGCCGATCGAACCCAGGTAGAAGCCGCCGTGCTCGGCGCAGGCGTCGGTGACCTGCCGGGAGCGGTTGCCCTTGGCCAGCATCACCAGGGAGCCGCCCGCCGCCTGGAACTCCGCCACATAGGAGTCCATCCGGCCCGCGGTGGTGGGCCCGAAGGAGCCGGAGGCATAGCCCTCGGGGGTCTTGGCCGGGCCCGCGTAGTAGACCGGGTGGTCCCGCAGGTACTGCGGCATGCCCTCGCCGGCGTCCAGCCGCTCCTTGATCTTGGCGTGGGCGATGTCGCGGGCCACCACGAGGGTGCCGGAGAGCGACAGCCGGGTCTTCACCGGGTACTTGGACAGCTCGGCGCGGATCTCGTCCATCGGCCGGTTGAGGTCCACCCGTACGACCTCGTCGTCCAGGTGCGACTCGGTGGTCTCCGGCAGGTACTTGGCCGGGTCGGTCTCCAACTGCTCCAGGAAGACGCCCTCGGCGGTGATCTTGCCCAGCGCCTGGCGGTCGGCCGAGCAGGACACGGCGATCGCGACCGGGCAGGAAGCACCGTGCCGCGGCAGCCGGACGACCCGCACATCGTGGCAGAAGTACTTGCCGCCGAACTGCGCGCCGATGCCGATCTGCTGGGTCAGCTCATGGACCTTCTTCTCCAGCTCCAGGTCACGGAAGCCGTGCCCGGTCGGGGAGCCCTCGCTCGGCAGGTTGTCCAGGTAGTGCGCGGAGGCGTACTTGGCGGTCTTCAGCGCGAACTCGGCGCTGGTCCCGCCGACCACGATCGCCAGGTGGTACGGCGGGCAGGCCGCGGTGCCCAGCGAGCGGATCTTCTCCTCCAGGAAGGCCAGCATCCGCTTCTCATTGAGGACGGCCTTGGTCTCCTGGTAGAGGAACGACTTGTTGGCGCTGCCGCCGCCCTTCGCCATGAAGAGGAACTTGTAGGCGTCGCCGTCGGTGGCGTAGAGCTCGATCTGCGCCGGCAGGTTGGAGCCGGTGTTCTTCTCGTCCCACATGGTCAGCGGCGCCATCTGGGAGTAGCGCAGATTGAGCTTGGTGTACGCGTCGAACACACCGCGCGAGATCGACTCCTCGTCGCGGCCGGCGGTCAGCACCTGCTGGCCGCGCTTGCCCATGACGATGGCGGTGCCGGTGTCCTGGCACATGGGGAGCACCCCGCCGGCCGAGATGTTGGCGTTCTTCAGCAGGTCCAGCGCGACGAAGCGGTCGTTGGGGCTGGCCTGCGGGTCGTCCAGGATGCGGCGCAGCTGGGCCAGGTGGGCCGGGCGCAGGTAGTGCGAGATGTCGTGCATCGCCTCGGCGGTGAGCCGGCGCAGCGCCTCTGGCTCGACCTGGAGGAAGCGGCGGCCGCCTGCCTCGAAGGTGGAGACGCCCTCGGTGGTGATCAGGCGGTACGGGGTGGTGTCGGCACCCTGCGGAAGAAGGTCGGAGTAGGCGAACTCTGGCATGGCGGCCATCGGCGGGTGGTCCTCACTGACTGCGGGTGTGTCCGGCGACATCGACGAAGCGCCTTCCAGGTTAGATGCCCGCAGCGACTGCCCCCGGGGTGAGGTGGGCCTGCGTGACCGGGGTCACGCCGTGGCGCACAGGCGGCTGTTCGGCGCCCGCGCCGCTGACTACCCTTGGGCCGTGGACAACTCCTCTGCCCCGGACCCCAGTGCCAAGCGCACCCAGTCGCCCGTGCCGATGACCAAGCCGGCCACGGCGGAGTCCGAGCTGCGCGCCTCCGACGCCGACCGGGAGCGGGTCGCCGACATCCTGCGGGACGCCTTCGCCGACGGACGGCTCGATGTGGACGAGCACGCCGAGCGGATCGAGGCCGCGTACGCCGCCAAGACGCTCGGAGAGCTGGAACCGCTGACCCGGGACCTGCCGGCGCACACGGCGCCGCACGCCCCCAAGCCGGCCGCCGCGGCCGCCCCGGCAGGTCCGCCGCTGCCGCCGGCCCGCAGCTACTCGCCCAACGCGGTGGCGGTCTTCGGCGGCGCCGTCCGCAAGGGTCGCTGGCGGGTGGGCTCGCACCTCAAGGCGGTCGCGGTCTTCGGCGGCGTGGAACTCGATCTGACGGATGCCGTCTTCGAGTCGCCGGAGGTGCTGATCGACGTCACGGCGGTCTTCGGCGGGGTGGCCATCAAGGTGCCGGAGAACGTCTCCCTGCACGGCACCGGCGCGGGTGTCTTCGGTGCCTTCGATGTGCGCGAGCAGACCGCGGACGACCCGTACGCCCCCGTGGTGAGGATCCGCGGCGCGGCGGTCTTCAGCGGTGTGGAGGCCCGTCCCAAGCGGGGCAAGCAGCTCAAGGAGTGGGTCCGCAAGCAGCTGGACCGCTAGGGCCTGTCCGGCAGGCCCTGGGCGCCTCAGGGCGGTGCCGGGTGGGCGTGCGACGCCCGGCCGGCAGCCTCGGCCGTGTGTGCAGAAACGATCCGGCCCGGCCGGACACGGGGGCGCAGCGCGGGCCGCCCCGCGCTCTCCCGGCCCGCTCGGGTGCGGAGTCCGGGACGCGGGGGCGGTCGCGGTGTCCGCTGCGCCCCCGCTGTCCTGCGGAAACGGCCCGTTGGAGATCGCTGGAGCCGGGGTGGGGCGTAGAGCGGCGCGTTACGGCGCATGTGCCACATGCACACGCCTCGTCACGCCGTGCCCGCCTACTTGACATTCCGTGCAACGACTTGGGCGGCAACTGCGTGCGGTGTGCATGAATCGGCGGGGGGCCGGGTAGTTCCCTCTCCACATCGTCTGTTGTGCGACCGCGGGGTTCCGCAGGGGCTGGAAGTCGGCCAGGGGAAACTGCGGAGCGTGAAGGCCCGGACGCACACCGACACGAGCCCCCGTCGAGCCGTCGTCAGGAGTACGCCGTGCTGCACCCGATCGAGTCCACGAAGAGCGCCACCGACCAGAGCGTTCCGGGGCAGTTCAGCCCGAGCCAGCACGGACAGCAGAACGGACAGCACGGCGCGGGTGACGACTCCCCCTGGCACTCCGGGGCCGCCTGCCGACGCGACGAGGCGGGACTGTTCTTCGCCCCGTCCAAGGAACCCACCGCGGCCCGACTGGCCCGCGAGGAGGCGGCCAAGCGCGTCTGCGCCCGCTGCCCGGTGCTGCTGGAGTGCCGGGAGCACGCCCTTGCCCAGCCCGAGCCCTACGGCGTGTGGGGCGGACTGACCGCGGCCGAGCGCCGGGTGGTGCTGGCGCGCCGCAGGCGCCGCGAGATGGAGCTGCGCGCCGATGTGCAGCGCGTTCCGCGCGGGCATGTCGCGGCTGCCGGGTGACCGGTGACGGCGGGCGGGGACCGGCATACGCGACGGCGGGGCCCCGGAGGCGGATACCTCCGGGGCCCCGCCGTCGCGTTGCGCCCCTCAGTGCGCGCCGGTCGCCAGGGTGGGCTCAGTTGGCGCGGTCGAAGTCGATGGCGCTGTAGGCACGCAGCTTGGACAGCCGGTGCGTGGAGTTGATCTCCCGGATGGTGCCGCTCTTCGACCGCATCACCAGGGAGCTGGTGGTGGCCGTCTCGGAGCGGTAGCGGACGCCGGGCAGCAGCTCGCCGTCGGTGATGCCGGTGGCGACAAAGAACACGTTCTCCCCGCTGACCAGGTCGTCGGTGGTCAGCACCCGGTCCAGGTCGTGGCCGGCGTCCAGGGCCTTCTGCCGCTCCTGGTCGTCCTTGGGCCACAGCCGCCCCTGGATCACACCGCCCATGCACTTCATGGCGCAGGCCGCGATGATGCCCTCCGGGGTGCCGCCGATGCCCAGCAGCAGGTCCACACCGGTGCTCTCGCGGGCCGCCATGATGGCGCCGGCGACGTCGCCGTCCGAGATGAACTTGATCCGGGCGCCAGCCTCGCGGACCTCCTTGGCCAGGGCGTCATGCCGCGGACGGTCCAGGATCACCACGGTGATGTTCTCCACCGCGGTGCCCTTGGCCTTGGCGACCCGGCGGATGTTGACCGCCGGCGGTGCGGTGATGTCGACGTACTCGGCCGCCTCGGGGCCGGTCACCAGCTTGTCCATGTAGAAGACCGCGCTGGGGTCGAACATGGTGCCGCGGTCGGCGACCGCGAGTACCGAGACGGCGTTGCCCATGCCCTTGGCGGTCAGCGTGGTGCCGTCGACCGGGTCCACCGCCACGTCGCACTCCGCGCCGGTCCCGTCACCCACCCGCTCTCCGTTGTAGAGCATCGGGGCCTCGTCCTTCTCCCCTTCGCCGATGACGACCACGCCGTTCATCGACACGGTGTGCACCAGTGTGCGCATGGCCTTGACGGCGGCGGCGTCGGCACCGTTCTTGTCGCCCCGGCCGACCCAGCGGCCCGCGGCCATCGCGGCGGCCTCGGTGACGCGGACGAGCTCCAGGGCGAGGTTGCGGTCAGGGGCCTCCGGGGCCACCTCCAGGGGAGCGGGAAGATTGTGGTGGTTCTGGGCGGTCATCAGCGATACCTCTCTGCACGCGACGGCCGAAATGAGGGTGATCCGATCGTATCCGCGCAGCACGGGACGTGTCTGCGGCCCGGCCCCGGGCCACCCCGGATGCGGGGGCCCGGCCCGCCATGGGTCACCATGGGTGCGTGGCGAGCGATACGAGCACCAAGAGGGGCCGGCAGACCGTACGGGACATGATCCTGTCGCTGCTGGCGGTCGGCGCACTGGCAGCGGTGGTGTACTTCTTCATCCCGCACTCCGGCGGCGACCCCGTGAAGACGGTCGGCTACACCACCGATCTGGCCACCGCACGCCGCGCCGCGCCCTACCCCGTGCTGGCGCCGCAGGGGCTGCCCGCCCAGTGGCGGGCCACCTCGGTGCGGTACAGCGCCGACGACGACGGACACGCCACCTGGCACCTGGGGTTCATCACCCCCTCGGGCAGCTACGCGGCGATCGAGCAGAGCGACGACTCGGTCGGCGGGCTGGTGCGGGCCCAGGTCGAGGGCGGTGAGCCGGACGGCTCCGCCTCCGTCGACGGCGCGGACTGGAGCCGCTACCGGGGCGACCACTACCGGGCCCTGGTACGGAACGCCGACGGGGCAGCCACGGCCGTCACCGGTACCGCCAGCTACACCGAGCTTGCCCGGCTGGTGCAGGCGCTGAAGCAGTGAGCACGGCCCCGCACGGACGTTGAGCCGTGCGGGGCCGTTGTGCGTTCACAACCGCGGTCGTGGTTCCCGGAGCCCTGAGCCCGGAGCCCGGAGCCCTGAGCCGCGGGAGCGTGGCTCCCCGCCGGGCTGAACGCCCAGGGGCGCGGGGAGCCGCGACCCGGCACCTCCGAGGAGGGCCGGTCGGGTGGCTCCCCGCGCTCCTGATGACGCCCGGCCGGACGTCAGACCTCGCGGCGGAGGGTCGGCCGGGTGGAGGGTCGGCCGGCTGGAGGGTCAGACGGTGGTGACGACCTCGTCGTACTCCAGGCGCGGGTTCCGCGGGTACCAGGCGTCCGGGCCCGGCCGGCCGATGTTCACCACGGCCAGCACGGAGTGGTCGCCGTCCGCGAAGAACTCCTTGTTGATGCCCGCGGCGTCGTAGCCGGTCATCGGGCCCGCGGCCAGGCCGGCCGCGCGGATGCCCAGGATGAAGTAGCCCACCTGGAGCGCGGCGTTGAAGCTGCCGGCGTGCTCGCGGACCGGACGCTCGCTGAAGAAGAGGTCCTTGGCCTGCGGGAAGTGCGGCAGCAGCTTCGGCAGTTCCTCGTGGAACTCGTGGTCGGTGGCCAGCACGGCCACCAGCGGAGCCTTGGCGGTCTTCTCCTTGTTGCCATCCGCCATGTGCGACACCAGGCGCTCCCGGGCCTCCGCCGAGCGCACCAGCAGAATCCGCAGCGGCTGCTGGTTGAAGGCCGTCGGGGCGTACTTCACCAGGTTGTAGACGGCCTGCACCTGCTCGTCGGTGACGGGCTCGTCGGTGAAGGTGTTGGCCGTCCTCGCCTCACGGAAGAGCAGGTCCTGTGCAGCGGGGTCCAGCGCAAGCAGGTCCTGGGCGACGGTCGTCATGGGGGTTCCACCTCGGTTGTCCGGAAAGGAGCGGCCGGAAGTGCCGCTCTCCCCCGGCGCAACATTGGTGAACGTTCAACAGATTCCCCTTGGCCGAGGTGACCTGCCTCACGCCTCCGGCGCTGCCTCGGCACCCTCCTCGACGGCCAGTGCCGCATCCAGCCGCTGCCGGGCGCCGTCCAGCCAGCGGCGGCACACCTTGCCCAGCTGCTCGCCGCGCTCCCACAGCGCCAGCGACTCCTCCAGCGAGGTGCCGCCGGCCTCCAGCCGCCGCACCACCTCGAGCAGTGCGTCGCGCGCCTGCTCGTACCCCAGCGCATCGTCCACCGGGGCCTGCCCGCCGGGGATCTCCTCGTTCGCCATGCCTGCCAGCGTAGGGGGAAGGGCCGACAGACTCAGTCCGACTCGGTGACCGCCACCGTGAAGCCGCCCTCGGCCACCCGCGCGTGCAGCGCATCGCCCGCCGACACCTCGGCGGCGCTGCGCACCACCGAACCGTCCGGTCGCTGCAGCACCGCATAGCCGCGCTGCAGGGTCGCGGCGGGGGAGAGGGCCAGCACCCGGGCCAGCGTGTGCTCCAGGTCCGAGGAGGCCCGGTCCAGCTGGTGGCCCAGACAGCGCCGGGCCCGCCCCAGCAGCGCCACCGCCTCCGCCGCGCGGTCGTCCACCATCCGAAGCGGGGCCGCCAGCACCGGCCGGCTGAGCGTCGCCGCCAGGCCCGCCTGCTCGCGCTCCACCCGGCTGCGCACCGCATGGCGGGCCCGGTCCCGCAGCTGGGAGATCCGGGCCAGCTCCTCACCGACGTCCGGCACCACCCGCTTGGCGGCGTCGGTGGGCGTGGAGGCCCGCAGATCGGCCACGAAGTCCAGCAGCGGCTGGTCCGGCTCGTGCCCGATGGCGCTCACCACCGGGGTGCGCGCCGCCGCCACCGTACGGACCAGCTGCTCGTCCGAGAAGGGCAGCAGATCCTCCACGCTGCCGCCGCCCCGGGCCACGATGATCACATCGACCTCGGGGTGCTCGTCCAACTCCCGCACCGCGGCGACCACCTGGGCCACCGCGCTGGTGCCCTGCACCGCCACATTGCGCACCTCGAAGCGGACCGCGGGCCAGCGGTGCCGCGCATTCTCGAGCACATCGCGCTCGGCCGCCGACGCCCGCCCGGTGACCAGGCCGACGCACTGCGGCAGAAAGGGCAGCGGCCGCTTGCGGTCGGCGGCGAAGAGCCCCTCCCCGGCGAGCCGCCGCTTCAGCTGCTCCAGCCGTGCCAGCAGCTCGCCCAGCCCCACCGGGCGGATCTCCGCGGCGCGCAGCGACAGGGTGCCGCGGGCCGCGTACCACTCCGGCTTCGCATGCACCACCACCCGCGCGCCCTCGGCCACCACATCGGCGACCGGGTCGAAGACGCTGCGGAAGCAGGTGACGGTGATGGAGACGTCCTCCGACGGGTCGCGCAGCGTCATGAAGACCACGCCCGCGCCCGGCCGCCTGCTGAGCTGGGTGATCTGCCCCTCCACCCACACCGCGCCCAGCCGGTCGACCCAGCCGCCGATCAGGGTGGAGACCTTGGCTACCGGGATCGGCGCGTCCGCAGAGGTGTCGAGGGCCATGCCCACGAGCCTAGCGGCGGGGCACGACACTGCCGCCTCTCCTGTTCGAGGGCGCCCTCTACCATGGAGCCATGTCTGCAACTGCACAGCGTCGCGTCCTGCTCGCCGCCCCCCGTGGCTACTGCGCCGGTGTCGACCGCGCCGTGATCGCGGTGGAGAAGGCCTTGGAGCAGTACGGGGCGCCGATCTACGTCCGCAAGCAGATCGTCCACAACAAGTACGTGGTGCAGACCCTGGAGAAGAAGGGTGCCATCTTCGTCGACGAGACGGAGGAGGTGCCCGAGGGCTCCATCGTGGTCTTCTCCGCACACGGTGTCGCGCCCTCCGTCCACGACGAGGCCCGGCAGGGGAGGCTCGCCACCATCGACGCCACCTGCCCCCTGGTGACCAAGGTCCACAAGGAGGCCGTGCGGTTCGCCGAGGAGGACTTCGACATCCTGCTCATCGGCCACGAGGGCCATGAGGAGGTCATCGGCACCATGGGCGAGGCCCCCGAGCGGATCCACCTGGTGGACGGGCCGGAGGACGTCGCCTCGGTGCAGGTCCGGGACGAGAGCAAGGTGGTCTGGCTCTCTCAGACCACCCTGTCGGTCGACGAGACCATGGCCGCCGTGGGGAGCCTCCAGCAGCGCTTCCCCGCCCTGGTCAGCCCGCCCAGCGACGACATCTGCTACGCCACCCAGAACCGCCAGGTGGTGGTGAAGCAGATCGCCCCCGAGACCGACCTGCTGATCGTGGTCGGCTCCCGCAACTCCTCCAACTCGGTGCGCCTGGTCGAGGTCGGCCTGGAGTACGGCGCCCGCGCCGCCCATCTGGTGGACTTCGCCGACGAGGTCGACGAGGCCTGGCTGGAGGGCGTCACCACCGTCGGGGTCACCAGCGGCGCCTCGGTGCCCGAGGTACTGGTGCAGGGCGTGCTGGAGTGGCTGGCCGCGCGTGGCTACGACGATGTGCAGACCGTCCGCTCGGTGGAGGAGCACCTCCAGTTCTCCCTCCCCAAGGAGCTCCGCCGCGACCTGCGCGCCGAGGCCGCGGGCAAGGTCGGCGACCAGGACTGATCGGCAGGATGGCGCCGCCCCGCTCCGGGTATCAGACCGGCAGCGGGGCGGCGCATTCCCGCCCGTGGTCGGAGAGAGGTTGCTTGTGGAGTCCTTCGGCGTGGACATCGGCGGCTCGGGGATCAAGGGCGCGCCCGTCGACCTGGTGCGGGGCGACCTCGCCCAGGAGCGGTACAAGGTGCTCACTCCGCATCCCGCAGTCCCGGCGGCGGTGGTGAACGCCGTCTGCGAGGTGGTCGAGCACTTCGGCCGTCAGGGCCCGGTGGGCATCACGTTCCCCGGGGTGGTGGTGGACGGCCACACCCGTACCGCCGCCAATGTGGACGAGGGCTGGGTAGGACTGGATGCCCTGGACCACTTCGAGCAGGCCCTCGGTCTGCCCGTGGCGCTGCTCAACGACGCCGACGCGGCCGGTGTCGCGGAGATGTCCTTCGGAGCCGGACGCGACCGGGGCGGGGTGGTGATCACCCTCACCTTCGGCACCGGGATCGGCAGCGCCCTCTTCGTGGACGGGGTGCTCGTCCCCAACACCGAGCTGGGCCATCTGGAGCTCAACGGCAAGGACGCGGAGCGGCATGCCTCCTCCGCGGCCCGTGAGCGGCACGAACTCAGCTGGGCCAAGTGGGCCGAGCGGGTCGACGAGTACCTGAGCCATGTGGAGATGCTGTTCTCCCCGCAGCTGGTGATCATCGGCGGCGGGGTGAGCCGCAAGCACGAGAAGTTCCTGCCGCTGCTGCAGCAGCGCCGCGCCGAGATCGTCCCGGCGCAGCTGCAGAACAACGCGGGCATCGTCGGCGCGGCCATGGCCGCCGCCAAGCTCGGCTGAGCGGGGCGGCGGCGGGTCGGCGACCGACCGGGCCCGCAGCCCGGTCGGTCGGCGGATGAGCCGGTCAGCGGATCAGCGGGTACGGGAGCGCCGCCTGGCCAGATGGCGGGCGGCCACGATGGCGGCGGCCAGCCCGGTCCCGGCGAAGAGCCATCCGGCGCGGGTCGCCAGCCCCCCGGCCAGGCCCATCACATGGCCGCCGATGCCCTGGCCCGAGGTCGGCCCGAACACCAGCAGCGCCAGCGCGAAGGCGATCGGCCCGGCGATCGGCGCCGCCGGCAGATCGGCGGGCCGCACCCGCACCGCCAGCTGGAAGCAGACGGCGATGTACACCACGCCGAACAGCACCCCCAGCCCGCCCAGCAGCAGATTGTCCGCCACCGCGCCCAGCAGGGTCGCCGCCAGCGCCACCACCCCGGTGCCCACCGCGGTGAGCCGCCGCTTGGGCGCGGCGCCGGTGCGCCCCGGCCCGCTGCCGTCCGGCTGCCGCCTGGCCCGGGGCAGTCGCAGCCGCCCCCGGCTTGCCGGCTCCGGCGGCCCGGCCGGGCCGGGGACGGGGGCGTTGCTGCCGCGGGGGCGGGGTGGCCTGTTGTGCGTACGTTGCTGCTCCACGGATCCAACGTACGGTCACATGAACGCCACGCTCTGTCACAGACACGCTGCGGAAACGCATGTCACCCGTGCGCTCGGCGTGGCGCACAGCCGGACCTGAACGGGGCGCCCGCCACGCCGACGGACGGCTCCCGCTGCCGCCCGAAGAGTGGCGGCCCGTGTCTGCGCGCCGACCCGTAGACTTGTGGATCGGTCCGGTGAGGGCCGCATCCCAGCCCCTCTTCTACGGGAAGTCGCCACGTGTCGCTCACGATCGGAATCGTCGGCCTGCCCAATGTCGGCAAGTCGACCCTGTTCAACGCCCTGACCAAGAACGACGTGCTCGCGGCCAACTACCCGTTCGCCACCATCGAGCCCAACGTCGGCGTGGTCGGCGTCCCGGACCCGCGGCTGGACAAGCTCGCCGAGGTGTTCGGCTCGCAGCGCAAGCTGCCCGCCACCGTGGACTTCGTGGACATCGCCGGCATTGTGCGGGGCGCCTCCGAGGGGCAGGGTCTGGGCAACAAGTTCCTGGCGAACATCCGCGAGTCGGATGCCATCTGCCAGGTCATCCGGGCCTTCAACGACCCGGATGTGGTGCATGTGGACGGCAAGGTCTCCCCGAAGGACGACATCGAGACCATCCACACCGAGCTGATCCTGGCCGACCTGCAGACCATCGAGAAGGCGCTGCCCCGGCTGCAGAAGGAGGCCCGGCTCAAGAAGGAGACCGCCGCCACCGTCGTCGCCGTCGAGCAGGCGCAGAAGGTGCTGGAGGCCGGCGACACCGTCTTCCACGCCGGCCTGGACCCCGAGCCGCTGCGGGAGCTGCACCTGCTCACCGCCAAGCCGTTCCTCTATGTCTTCAACGTCGACGAGGACGAGCTGGTCGACGAGGAGTTCAAGGACAGCCAGCGCGCCCTGGTCGCCCCGGCCGAGGCGATCTTCCTCAATGCCAAGATCGAGTCCGAGCTGATCGAGCTGGACGACGCCGAGGCGCTGGAGCTGCTGCAGTCCATGGGCCAGGAGGAGCCTGGCCTGGCGACCCTCGCCCACGTCGGCTTCCGCACCCTGGGCCTGCAGACCTACCTCACCGCCGGGCCCAAGGAGGCCCGCGCCTGGACGATCAGGAAGGGCGCCACCGCCCCCGAGGCGGCCGGCGTCATCCACACCGACTTCCAGAAGGGCTTCATCAAGGCCGAGATCGTCTCCTACGACGACCTGGTCGAGTGCGGCTCCATCCCCGAGGCCCGCGCCAAGGGCAAGGCCCGCATGGAGGGCAAGGACTATGTGATGCAGGACGGCGACGTGGTGGAGTTCCGCTTCAACGTGTGACTAAGCAGCCAGACATCGCCTGACCTGCACTGATGCAGGTCAGGCGGCGGCGCGGTCCGCAACGGTCCGCGGAGCGGGGCCGGGATTTCGGGTGACCGCCGTCAGGCCGGCTGTGCAGCTTGCGAGTTCGGCGGTGATGACGGCGGGCTTCTCAGCCTTCGTGCGGCACCTGAGGGCGGGACACAGGTACGACGGTGAGGAGATCTTCCAGCCCTTTGAAGTCTTCGGGATTGGTGGTGAAGAGCGGCAGATCTTCCGCGATGGCGATGGCGGCGATCATTAGGTCGGCCACCCGGCGGCGCGGCTTGCGACCGGAGGCGATCACGGCAGCGCAGATCCGCCCGTAGATGCGGGCCGCTTCAGCGTCGAAGGGGATCGGGTCGAACTCGTTTTCGGCGCGTTGGAGCACATCCATTCGGCGGCCGCGTTCGGCGTGCTCGTCGTAGTCGCCCTGCTCGTCGTTCCGGCGCACCTCGTGCGGCCCCGCGGACAGTTCTGCCAGGGTGATCGCGGTGATCGCCATCTCGTCCGGCAGTTCCTCGGGATTCACCCACCGGCGGAGAATCACGATGTTGGTGTCGAGCAGGCCCTGGGCGTGATTCGGGCGCTCAACGGTCATAGGGATCACCCAGGTATGGGTCGGCGGTGGCCTCCTGGTCGGCGCGGAACACGTCGAGGCTGAGGTCGGGCGCAGTGCGGGACATCGCGGCGAACTCCCTGCGTGAGACGAACCGCCTGCGGCGGCGGAGCGGGATGAGTTCGCCGATTCGGTGGCCGTCGCGGGTGACGGTGAACGACTGCCCACCCTGGACGGCGTCCATGATCTCTTTTGACTTGTTGCGCAGGTCCCGCTGCGTGATCTCGGGCTGTGCTGCCATATGGCACACGGTACTCCGGCATGCCACGGCGTGCCACCAGGTGCTACCCCCTGCGAGCAGATGCGTCAGAGCGTGGACCTTCGCCGGGCGGCAGTCCGCAGGCAGTCCGCAGGACACCCGCAAGCGCCGGGCGGGATCCAACGCATACCAACGATGAATTACCTGGTCACAGCCCTGAATGGGAATCCGCCGCAGGTCAGGGACGGCCGTCATTCGTTACGTCAGAACGGGTCGGGCTCTGTCGAGCCTGACCCCTTCGTCGTCCCCGTGCTGGATGGGTGCTGGATATTCTGACGTGTGGTCAGCGGTGGTCAGGTGTCGTAAACGGTGGACCGGTGCCCCACGTGAACGACCCAGACCACCAGTTCCCCGTTGTCGATCGTGTAGACGACGCGGTAGTCGCCAACCCGTAGGCGCCGGCGATCTGGCTGGGACACGAGTGCGGTGGTGTTGAAGCCGAGCGGATCGCTTTCCAGCTCGGTCAGCTTGGCCAGGATGCGCAGCGCCGTCTCGCGCGGGATCTTTCGAAGCTCGGCCTGCGCCTCGGGGCGGAAGACGGTTCGGTACTCACTCACTGCGCGCCAGCGTCTCCCTCATGATGTCCTCGATCGGGATGCCGGGTGCGGGGTTGGCCATGCGTTCGTCGATGATCCGGTTGATCTCGCGCTCTTCCCACTCCTGGTACTTCCGCAGCACCTCGATGGAGACGACCGCGGCGACTTCCTTACCTCGACGAGTGATCACGGTGGGCACGTCCTCGCGATCGGCGCGCTCCACGACCTCGGCGAGATGCGCGCGCACGTCTCGGATGGACTCGGTGGGCAGAGGCTGCGTCATGCGCTCAAGAGTACCGAGTGTCGCATGTGTACACAATGCGGTCGTGACGGGCGGCCTTCCCTCACCGCAGTCGCGCAGGCCGGACGTGCCGGACAGACCTGTACTGTGCCGGATCGGTGCTGGGCAAGGACCCCGGGAACCGTGTTTTAGCAGGTCGGGGCCTCTGCTGAACCTTCCGCTTCAACGCGTGAGCGGATGTACCGACACCGCACCGCCGATCCGGCATTCGCGCGGATCAGTAGGGGCCGGCCTCTCGGAGGCCGGCCCCTTGGCCGATGCCGTGCCCGGTCGGCCCTGGACCCCGCCGAGACGGGTGGCCACGGCGCGAGGGCGGCGCCGGATGCTCCTGCCGGGTGCGTCCGTCGGGTTAGGCCGGGGCGCCCGCCAGGATCTCCACCGTCCCGGTGTCGAGCGAGTAGTAGGCGCCGACGACCGCGAGGGCGCCCCTGCTCACCAGCGGGGCCAGGTCCTGGTTGGCCCGCAGGTCGGCCGCGGTCAGTTCGATCTGGGCGCGGGTCATGGTCTCGACCGGGTCGGCACCGCCCTCCTTGACCGCCTGCTCGTACGCCGGACGCAGAGCTCTGGCGATCGCCTCCAGGTTGCCGGGCAGCGGCCTGCCGTCGCGCAGTGAGGTGTACGACGCCTTGACGGCGCCGCAGCGCTGGTGGCCGAGGACCACGATGAGCGGGGTGCCGCTGGTCATGGGCCCGTACTCCACCGAGCCGGTGACCACCGGGCCGACCGCCTGGCCTCCTGTGCGCATCACATAGAGGTCGCCCAGCCCGGTGTCGAAGAGGAGCTCGGGCGGGACCCGGGAGTCGATGCAGGACAGGACCGCGCCGAACGGTTCCTGCTCCTGGGCCACGAACTGGCGCCGGGTCGGATCCCGGTCGGGATGCCGGAGGTCTCCGCTCACCCAGCGCCTGTTGCCCTCCATCAGCCGCGCCAGTGCCGTGGCGGGCGTGGTGGGCCGCGCCTCCGCGGAGACGTCGGACGCCGCCGACGAGGTGCCCGCCGCCGAGGGGACGCCGACCGCGGCCGGGGCGGTGCTGCGCGACGAGCATCCGGTGAGCGCCAGTGCGGCGGCGGCCAGCCCGCCGGAGAGCAGGGTTCTGCGGTCCGGATGTCCTGTACTGTCCATCGGTCGTCCTCCTGGTCCGTTGGGACATGTCCACACGTCCTGACCAGGGCGATTGTTCAGCGCATCGGAGCCGGTCCGGCGGCAGGCGCACGTGTGCGCGGGCTGATTGGCCACCGACGGCCCACAGCGGCGGGTCCGGCCGGGTCCACCGCACACCCGTGGGACGGCGGCCGGCCGGTCAGCTCCATTCCCAGCGGATCCCGATCAGGCCGGGCTGCTGGTCGAGGGAGACCAGATGGGCACTGCGGGAGGAGCCCAGCCACAGCTGACGGCGGTCGCTGTCGGTCTCGGCACCCGGGTCGCGCTCATAGCGGTAGCAGTGGGCCGGCGGGGCCTCCTCGGGGTTGAACTGCACCTGGAGCACATACTGGCGGACCGGAACGGCGAAGCGGCGTCCGTACTGGGTGGCCGGGGTGCGGGAGCGCAGCCGGACCTCGTACTCGAAGACGGCGGTGTCGCCGATGCCCAGCGGGGCGTCCAGCATGACCTCGGCGGCGACGATCCCCGCCTCGGGGCGGTGCCGGACCCGGCCCAGCCGGGCGTGGCGTACGGGGCCGATCCGCGGCAGGTCGTCGGTGTCCTCGTCGGCGCTGTGCACCACCAGGCAGCGGGAGACGCCGTTGGCGGTGGCCCGGACGACCTGGTTCATCCGCAGCACGCATTCGCTGCGGGCGATGTCCACCCTGAAGGTGTCATGGATGGCGAGCCGTTCCAGGTCGTCGCCCGGGGTGGCGCCCAGCTCCTCGAAGACATCGGCCAGCCAGTGCTGGCCGGGCCAGAGTTCGGCCACCCCCAGGCCCTCGGGGTGCTGCGGGGCCGGCGGAGTGGCCGCGGCCCAGCGGCCACGGGGGCGGGGCGGGCCGAGCAGTGCGGTGAGGGTGCCGGCCGGGAGGTCCAGGATGTCCTCCAGCAGCCGTACGGCGTGCATGGAGGAGGCCCGCTCGGGCTGGCTGCGGCCGCGCCGCCAGTAGCTGAGAGTGGTGACGCTGACCCTGACGCCGCGGGCCGCCAGGGTGTGCCGGATGCGGTCCAGGCTGAGGCCGCTGGCCTCGACGGCGGAGTGCAGCGTCTCGGCGAAGGTGCCGGTGGCGCGCGGGGGGACCGGCCGCAGCACGGCCGGGTCCTCGACCAGGCGCAGCGGCGGCCCGGCCGGTAGTTGCTGAGGGACCATCCGGACTCCTCCCCCGACGCGCTCGACGGGACGGACAGTACGCAAGATGGCCCTGCCGCGTCACCCCGTCAAGGGTATGAAAATGCTCACGACAAAGGGAGGTCTGGTGTCGGCCTGAACGGGAAGGCGGTGCGCGGCCCGGACGTGGTACCGCCGGGACAGGCCCTCTGAGTCAGGAGCCTGCCCCGGCGGGGTCATTGCTGGAGCGTCAGGAGACGTTCAGGGCAGCGTCGTCGAAGACGAAGCTGGTCTGCAGCGAGGAGTCCTCGGCGCCGGTGAACTTCAGCGTCACCGTCTGGCCGGCGAAGGACGACAGGTCGTAGCTCTTCTGGGCGTAGCCGGTGTTCTTGTTGAGGTTGGAGAAGCTCGCCAGGGTGGTGGAGCCGGCCTGGACGGTGAGCTTGTCGTAGGCGGTGCTGGTGGTGGTCTCACTGGTGTCGATGTGCAGCCAGAAGGTCAGCGTCGCCTTGCAGCCCGCGGGGATGGTCACCGACTGGGAGACGGTGTCGGTGTGGGTGGTGCCGTAGCCGTCCATCCAGGCCTTCCAGGACCCGGAGTGGGCGGCCTCGCCGGAGCTGTTGTCGACCACGCCGCTGCTGGCCGTCCACGGGGAGGCGGAGCCGGTCTCGAAGCCGCCGTTGCCGATCAGCTGGGCCGCGGTGCAACCGCCGCCACCGGTGCCGGAGACGGTCCAGGTGAAGGAGGCGGTGCCGAGGGCACCGGTGCCGTCCTTGACGGTGACGGTCACGGTGGAGGTGCCCGCCGCCGTCGGGGTGCCGGAGATCAGACCCGTCGAGGAGTTGATCGACAGACCGGCGGGCAGCCCGCTGGCGCTGTAGGTGAGGGTCTGGCCGGAGGCCGAGTCGGACGCCCCGATCTGCAGGCTGGCGGCGGTGCCCACGGTGCCGGACTGGCTGCCCGGGTTGGTGACGGTCACCGTGTTGCCGGTGCCGCCGGTGCCGCCGAGCAGGGCGTTGGCGAGCCCGTCACCGATCGGGGAGCCCCAGCCGGTCACCTGGTCGTAGCCGGTGGCGGTGGAGAAGTCCTGGTTGGAGCCGCTGGTGACGTCATGGAAGGCGGTGGAGTAGCTGGACCCCTTGGCGACCTGGTACAGCGCGGGGTTGGCCTCGCCCAGGTGGGCCTTGCCGGCCGCCGCGGCCTTCTGGTTGTACAGGGCGCTGAAGCCGGACCAGAGCGGGGCCGCCGCGCTGGTGCCGCCGTAGACCTGCCAGCCGCCGGCCGTGTAGACCGCGAAGCCGGTGTTGGGGTCGGCGTTGGAGGAGACGTCCGGCACGGTCCGCTTGGTGGCGGTACCGGTCTGCCAGGACGGCTTGGCGAACTGGGTGGAGACACCGCCGCCGCTGCTGCTCCAGGCCCGCTCGGAGCTGTAGACCCCGCCGGAGAGGGTGAGGTTGGTGCCGCCGACACCGGTGTTGTACGGGCTGGACGCGGGGAAGTCCACGGCCTTCACACCGGATCCGCTGGTGGAGCGGGTGCAGTCGCGTGAGCCGTCGTCACCGGAGGCGCTGTAGATGGAGATGCCCTGCGCGGCCGCCTGCATGAAGGAGTTGTTGACCGCAGACATCGAGGACGGGGTGGTGTCGGGCTCGCAGGAGCCCCACGAGATGGAGACCACCTGGGCCCGGTTGTCCGACACGATCTTGGCGGCCATGTCGATCTCGCCCTGGTCGCTGTTGGGCGCCTCGTACACCAGCTGGGTGGCCTTGGGGGCGACACCGCGGACGATCTCGCTGTCCAGCTCGACCTCGCCCTGGCCGTCGCCGGGACTGGAGTCGTAGTTGGCGCCGTCCACCGAGACGGTGGTGGCGGCCGGGCCGGAGAGGCCGTACTGGGTGTTGTAGGTGCTGAGGTTGGCCGACTTGTAGCCGTCGAACTCCCACAGCGCCACGGTCTGACCGGTGCCGTCCGTGCCGAGCTGGTTGAAGCGGTAGGCCGCGTCGTACTGGGTCGGGCCGTAGCCGCTGGGCGTGGCGTGCGGTGCGGCGGTGGCCTGGCGGACGGTGTGGTCGTCCAGGCCGGAGACGCCCTGGACCACCTGGGCGAGGTCGCTGGGCACGCTGGCCGGCCGGTCGTTGGCGAAGAAGTGCCGGTTGCCCGCGGCGGGGTCCACATAGGTGCGCTCACGGGTGCCGAAGGCGCCCTCCACCTTGGTGGCGGGCCCGGTGGCGTCCACGACCTGGCGGTTGGCGCTGACCCCGGTGACGGTCAGGCCCTGGCTGCGCAGATAGCTGCGGACCTGCTCCACATCGGAGGCACTGGGCGCGAAGCTCGCGGCGAACTGGGCCGGGGTCAGATAGTGCCCGTACTCCACCGAACCGGGGGTGCTGACAGCGGTGATGAAGCGGTCGAGTTCAGCGGTGTTGCGGAGCTTCAGGCTGACCGCGACCGATATCTGCTGGGTGTCGGCGACCTCGCCCTTGGCCTGGGAACGGGCCACGGCGGGCGAGAGGGTCTGCGGCAGCGAGGTGCGGGACGCGGACGCGGACGGCGAGGCCGAGGCGTACGCGGGGGTCGTGCCCAGTGCCGCGATGCTGAGGGGCAGCAGCGCGGCCGCCGCGGCGGCGGCGAGGTGGCGGGACTTCACGAGGGCTCCTCCTGATGCCGGCGCGCGGTGCCGGCCAAAGGCTCTGCGCTTCGGGACGGAAACGCAGTGCTGAACCTCGCAGAAATTCCAGGCGTTGCGGCTAATGCCGCAGCAATTTGTTGTCAAAGAACAGTCAAGTCTTCATTTTCAATTTATGAACTGAATGCCTGTCGGATATACAGTGAATGGATTTCCGATACGGCCGGACGGCGCGGCCGCCGGGCCGGGTGTGCTGCTCCCCGGCCCGGCGGCCACCGGTCACGACAGGGTGGCGAGGTGGTTCTTCAGGCCCTGGCCGTAGGCGGTCGGGGTGCCGTCGTAGCCGGTGATCAGCGACGGGCCGGAGGAGCAGTCCCAGTTGTTCCAGGTCCAGCCGAGGTAGGACACCTTGTGCTGGTCGAGCCAGTTCATCAGGGTGTCGACATAGCCATGGGCGCAGTCGTTCTCGCCGATCTCACCCGCGACGACCGGCACCTTGGCGGCCACCGGGGCGATCTGGCTGTCCCAGCAGGAGCTGCTGCTGCAGGTGTTGAAGTTGTACGAGTGCCAGGAGGCGGCGAGGTTGTTCAGCGGGTCGGACGGCTTGTAGGTCAGCCAGGAGGTCAGGTCGTTGGAGTACGCCAGCCCGCCCAGCATGATCACGTTGTCCGCGCCGGTGCCGCGCACCGCGTTCACCATGGACTGCATGCCGGCCACCGAGTAGCTGAGGCCGGGGCAGGCGCTGCCGCCGTCCCGCCAGCAGGTCCAGGCCTGGGTGGACCCGGACACCGCACGGTCCACATAGGGCTCGTTGAAGAGGTCGAAGACGGTGGAGCGGTCGCCCTTGAAGGTCTGCGCCACGGACGTCCAGAAGCTGATGGCGTTGTCGGCGTCCGGCATCGGCTTCTGGCAGGTGGCGTTGACGTCGGTGCAGGCGGAGGAGTTGCCCGAGTAGACGCCGTGCGACCAGTGCATCTCCACGATGGCGGCGATGCCATTCTGGTGCAGCAGGTCGACGTAGTTCTTCACCGCGGTGCGGTAGGTGGTGCCGCTGTAGGCGGCGTCCACGTCGGAGAGGGCGTTCCAGCAGTCCTCGTTGAGCGGGACGCGCACCACATTGACGTGCCAGCTCTTGATCGCCGCGACGGAGGCGGCGTCGTTGGGCCCGTCGAAGAGCCCGCGGCCCTGGACGCACATGAACTCGGTGCCGGAGCGGTTGACGCCGTGCAGGGTGATCGCCTTGCCGGAGGCGTCCACCAGGGTGTTGCCGGAGACCTGCACCTGCGGGGCACCGGTGGTCGGCGGGGTCGTCGGCGGGGTCGTCGGCGGGGTGGTGGGCGGCGTGGTGGGCGGGGTGGTGGGCGGCGTGGTCGGGGGTGTGGTGGCGCCGTTGCAGCCGACGCCGTTGACGCTGAAGGAGGTGGGGGTGGCATTGCTGCCGCTGTAGGAGAAGTTGGCCCCGGCGCTGGCGGAGCCGCCCGCGGCGAGTGTGCCGTTGTAGGAGAGGCTCTTGACTGTGACAACGTTGTCCGACTGCGACCAGGTGCCGTTCCACCCCTGCTGGAGCTTCTGGTTGCCGCTGTAGGAGTAGGTCAGGGTCCAGCCGTTCACCGCTGCGGTACCGGTGTTGGTCACGGTGACATTGGCGGTGAAGCCGCTGCCCCAGTCGTTGGTCGAGTAGGTGACGCCGCAGGCGAAGTCGGCCGCCGCCGCGCCGCCGGCCCACGGCCCGATGGCAGGGAGTACGGCGCCCGCCGTGGCTGTCGCCAGGGCGGCGATGATGGTTCTGGTGCGCGCTCGCATGAGAGCTGCTCCTCTGGGTGGTGAGGTGCACAGGGATGTGGGTGCGCTCCCACTGGTCCGGCAGCAAGGTAGCCCGTGGTCGCCTGTTCATGACAGCCCTGGAGCGTTGAATGTTTCGGCAAAAAATCCGTCGTACACAGGCTTGTGGCACACCTCTTGACGGTCCGTCGGAGGTCCGGCAGGCTTTGGGAGCGCTCCCATTGGTCTCTGGTTATCGATCGCCCATCAAGACCCCGACTACGCTCGCCCCATGCGGATCTCTGTCTCCTCCGACATGGACGAGGGCATCGCCCCCGAACTGGTCGCCGAGCTCCGTCGGCGAGGCCACTCGGTCATCCCGCACGGTGCGCTGCACCCCGAGGAGAAGTCCGGCTGGGCGTACGGCGCCGAGGCCGCGGCCCGGGATGTCGCCGAGGGCCGCGCCGACCAGGCCGTGGTCTGCTGCTGGACCGGCACCGGGGCCTCCATCGCCGCCAACAAGGTCCCCGGCGTGCGGGCCGCCCTCTGCGCCGACGCGTACACCGCCGCCCGCGCCCGTCGCCGGAACGACGCCAATGTGCTGGCGCTGGGCCTGCGGCTCACCTCGACCCCGTTGCTCGGCGAGATCCTGGACGCCTGGTTCGACGGCCGGCCGAGCGAGGAGCCCGAGGACCGGGAGAACATCGGCCATGTCGACCGCATCGGAGGCACCCCCGTGGACCCCCGGCCCGCCGCCCGCTGGCTGGTCATGCGGCAGGACGACAACGGCAACCGCTTCCTGGTGTCCCGTTGCGCGGACCGGGCCGAGGCACAGGCGCTCGCCGACGTCTTCGAGGCCCGCGGGCACAAGCAGCTCTACTGGGTCGCCGAGGAGCAGTCCTAGGAGTCGCCGCGCTCCCGCCTGGTGGTCCTTCGGAAGATCGTGGTGCGGGTAGGGTCCCGCGTGACCGGATTCCCGCACACGAGGGGGCAGAGCGATGTCGGTCCTGATCGACACGGTGGCATGGGTGCGGGTGGAGCACGGCAGGATCCTCTGCGCCCGCTCCCGGGGGAAGGACCTCTTCTACATCCCCGGCGGGAAGCGGGAGGGTGCGGAGAGCGATCTGCAGACTCTGCTGCGTGAGGTCGAGGAGGAGCTGGCGGTGGCCCTGCTGCCGGAGACCGTCTCCCATGTCGGCACCTATGAGGCCCAGGCCCACGGCCATTCCGACGGCGTGGTGGTGCGGATGAGCTGCTATGCCGGCGACTACCGGGGCACGCCGGCCGCCAGCAGCGAGATCGAGGAGATCGCCTGGCTGGGCTATGCCGACCGGGACCGGGTCCCCCCGGTCGACCAGCTGCTCTTCGACGACCTCAGGGCAGCGGGCGAACTGGACTGAGCCGCACCCCGGATGTGCGTCCTGCCTCCGGAGCAGAACCCGTCTCTGACGGTTGATCAGTTGCTGCTCGCCGTACCGGCACACGGCAGGCTCCCGTCGGTGCGGCGCGCCGACCGGGCGCTGCGGAGCGCCTGCGGATCCTGCCCGAGGCCGAGGGGCCGGGCGGGCACGCGGTGCCGGTGCCGGTGCCGGCCGAGACCGCCGCAGGCCGCACTGGTCGGCCGGAGCCGTCGTCGTGCCCGGCCGGGAGGGCCTGATCGCTGCGGGGCGGTGGAGCACCACTGTGACGGGTGGCGAAAGATGACCCGTACGCCTGGGTAGGCCGGGTTTGAGGCGGGTATGTCACTATCTGGCCGCAGCATGCAGGGGGTCTGCGGCCGCGGGATCCGATCCGTATGGCCCCGAACAGCAGCTTGGCGTCGGGGCGGTGCCTCAGTGAGCCGGAGGGCCCTTCGGTGTCGAGCGCGGACAACGGTTGGGGCGAGCGGTCGGGCGGCCGCCCGTACCGGCGGGGCGGCGCCTCGGCGCGGGCCCTGCTGCGTCGCGCCCGTGCCGCCCGCGGTGGTCCCGCCGCGACCCGCCGTCTTCCCGCTCCGGCCGAGGCCGCCGGTGTCCGGCGGGAGTCGCCGCCCGGGCCCGGTGTGCGCAGCCGCACCCCGGCGCGGTTCCCCGGCGCGGTCACGCCCTCCGGCACCGACGGCGCCCAGACGGCCGGCGGGCTCCTCGACGTGGTCCAGATCGCCGTCGCGCTGCTGGACACGGCCGGCCGGGTGGTGCTGTGGAGCCCCGCCGCCGAACGGCTGCTGGGCTGGCCCAGCGACCATCTGGTGGGCCGCCGCCTGGAGGAGGTGATGGTCGCCCCCGACCGGGCCCACCGTGCCCGCCAGGCGTACGACCACGCCATCCGCACCGGCAGCTGGCGCGGCCGGACCACGGCCAGCGACCGGGACGGCAATGAGATCACGGTGGACCTGCGGATCTCGCTGCTGGTCGACGGCGACGGGGTGCCCTTTCTCCAGCTGGCCTTCTCCGAGGCGGCCGCCCTGGAGGCGGTGGAACGGGACCTGGCGACCCGCGACGCCCTCTTCGAGCAGGCGGCGCTGGGCATCGCGGTGCTGGACACCCAGCTGCGCTATGTCGGCGTCAACGCCATGCTGGCCGGGATGAACGGGGTGCCGCCCGAGGAGCACATCGGGCGCACCACCGGTGAGGTGCTGCCCGAGCGCGCGGCCGACGAGGTGTCCGCGATCCAGCGCGAGGTGCTGGCCACCGGCGAGCCCATCGTCGATGTCACGGTCGCCTCGCCCAGCGCCCGCCGGCCCGGCTACCGCTCGATCTCCTACAGCCGGCTGACCGACCGCTCGGGCAAGGTGCTGGGCATCGCCGGCATGGTCATGGATGTCACCGACCGCTATCGGGCGGTGGCCAAGGTGGAGCACGCCCGGCGGCGGCTCGCCCTGCTCAACGAGTTCGGCTCCCGGGTCGGCGACCTGCTGGACGCCTCCCGGATCGCCCAGGAACTGGCGGCGGCCGTGGTGCCCCGGCTGGCCGACTACTCCGGGGTGATCCTGCTCCAGGCGGTGGCCTCCGGCGACGACCTGCCCCGCCACCAGCACAGCCGCAACACCGCGCTGGTGCAGCTGGGCGTCGCCTCGGTGGAGGAGGGTCCGCAGGTACGGGCGATGCTGCGGCGGGGATCACCGGTGGAGTTCACCGACGACTCGGTCTTCGGGGAGGCGCTGCGCACCGGTGTGCCCCGGATGCTCTGCAGTCCGGCGGAGCTGGAGAACAGCACCTATCCCGGCGACCCGCGGGTCCAGGTCGCCCTGGACCTCGGCATCCACTGCATGCTGGTGGTGCCGCTGCGGGCCCGCGGCATCGTCATCGGCCTGCTGGTGGTCAGCCGCGCCGGCCGCCGGGAGGCCTTCGACCGCGACGATCTGGCCTTCGCGGTCGAGCTGGCGGACCGGGCGGGCAGCTCGCTGGACAACGCTCGGCTGTACGCCCGCGAGCGGGCCGCGGCCGTCACCCTTCAGCGCACCCTGCTGCCGCAGCAGGTGCCCCAGCCGCCCGGGGTGGAGGTCGCCTACCGCTATGTCCCCGGCAGCAGCGGCGCCGAGGTCGGCGGCGACTGGTTCGATGTGATCCCGCTGCCCGGCGCCCGCACCGCCCTGGTGGTCGGCGATGTGATGGGACACGGTCTGCGGGCCGCCGCCACCATGGGGCGGCTGCGCACCGCCGTACGGACCCTGGCCGGCCTCGACCTGCCGCCGGCGGTGCTGCTCGACCATGTCCACCAGCTCGCCGACGACCTGGTGCAGGGACCGGACGAGGCGCTCATCGCCACCTGCGTCTATGCCGTGTACGACCCGGCGACCCGGCGCTGTGTGCTGGCCAAGGCGGGCCATATCCCCCCGCTGCTGGTGGTGCCGGCCGAGGGGGCCGTGGTGACCGTCCCCGGGGCGGGTCCGCTGCCGGGCGGCAGCACCCGGGTGCTGGATCTGCCCTCGGGTGCGCCGCTGGGAGTCGGCGGGGTGCCCTTCGAGTCCGTGGAGCTGGAAATTCCCGAGGGCAGTCTGTTGGCGCTCTGCACCGACGGCCTGGTGGAGTCGCGCGACCGGGATCTGGACGAGGGGCTCGCCCGGTTGCAGGATGTGCTGGAGAAGCCGCACGCCTCCATCCAGGAGGCCTGCGAGGCGGTGCTGGGCATCGTCGACCAGGGCCGTGAGCCGGACGATGTGGCGCTGCTGCTCGCCCGGCTGGGCCGCAGTCCCTCGCAGCTGACCGCCGGCTGGACGCTGCCCGGGGAACCGAGCGCGGCCGCCCGGGCCCGCCGGCTGACCCGGGCCACCCTGAAGGACTGGGAGCTGGAGGAACTGGCGGACACCGCCGAGCTGTTGACCAGCGAGCTGGTGACCAATGCGGTGCGGTACGCCACCGCGCCGATCGGACTGCGGCTGATGGTGTGTGAGAGGACGCTGCTGCTGGAGGTCTCCGACCCGCTGCCGCAGCCGCCGGTGGAACGGCGGGCCGCCGGAACGGACGAGGGCGGGCGCGGACTTGAGCTGGTCCGGCGGCTGGCGCTGCGCTGGGGGACCCGTTCGGAGGGGCCCGGCAAGGTCGTGTGGCTGGAACTGCCCCTTCCGGTCCGCCGGGTGTGAGCCGCACGCAAGAGTGGTAGGGGCCCACTGGGGGCCGGTGAGCCGAACGGCTGCGGAATGCGTACTCCGGGCCGTGAGGACGGCCAGGACGGGGGAGTGTTGGCAGGTGGCAGCGGTGGGCGAGGGGCGTGGGCAAAATCCCTCGCCCGATTTGATGTTGTGACATCGAGGGCATGGGCGACACGGCCGCGATGATGAATACTCGTGGTGCCGGCCCCCGGGTGGCTGCCCTGGCCGATCGGGAGACGGTGGAGTCCGGCCCGGCGAAGGGGAGTCGGTTCGTTGAGCGACATGCCGGCGCGGGATGCGTTGTCGGGCAGCGGTGCGCTGCCGGGCCTGAACGGCCGGGCGGAGCAGAGCCGGAGCGGGCACAAGGGCAGGAGGACGCCGGTGCGCGGCGGTGAGCGGTCCCAGACCGGGGTGCGCGTGCCCGGGCCGGCGTCGGCGGCGGAGGAACCGGCGTGGGCGCACGCCGAGCAGGGCCAGGGCGAGCCGGGTTCCATCTACGACTACATCCGGGTGGCGGCCTTTGCGATCGGCGCCGACGGCCTGATCAGCCAGTGGAGCGACCGTGCCGCCGAGTTCTTCGGTGTGGCCGCCGAGGAGGCGGTGGGCGCCGATCCGGTGACCGTGCTGATGCCGCGCGGGCTGTGGCGGGCCGGGCGGGCGCAGCTGGAGCGCATCCTGGCGGGCGAGGAGTGGGTCGGCACCGCTCCCTACCGGGAGGCGGCCGGCGGCGAGGGCGTCGCCGAGGTCTATCTGATGCCGTCCCGCACCGAGGGCGACGCCGGCGGGGCGGTGTGCCTGGCGGTGGATCTGCGCAAGCTGAGGCGGATCGAGACCGATCTGGCCGCATCAGAGGCTGTTTTCGGTCAGACTCCCACCGGATTCTTTCTCTTCGACCGGCACCTGCGGCTGCAGCGGGTCAATGACGCCTTCGCGGCAGGCATCGGCCTCAACCCCGAGGACCTGCACGGCCTCCGGCCCTCCGACATCTTCCCGAGAACCGAGGCGGACCGGCTCACGGTCGCCCTCAGGCAGGTGCTGGAGAGCGGCGAAGCCGTCGTCGACATGCGCTTCACCGGTCCCGCGCCGAAGCGGGACGGCGCCCGCAAGTGGTCGGTGTCGCTGTACCGGCTGGTCGGCGCCAACGACCGGCCGATGGGCGTGGCCGGCCAGATCTCCGATGTGACCCGCCGCCAGCGCGACGAGCGGGAGGCCGCCAGCGTCCGCCGCAATCTGGCCCTGCTGAACGAGGCCAGCGCCCACATCGGGTCCACCCTCGACCTGGAGACCACCGCCAAGGAACTGCTCGACGTGGTCGTCCCGCGGTTCTGCGACGTCGCCTCGGTGGACCTCTACTCGGCGCTGCTGACCGGCGACACCGCCCCCATCGGCACGGGGGGACCGGCCGGCCCCGCCGACGGGGCCGGTGAGCTGCGCCGGGTCGCCGTGTCCAGCGCCGTCGGCGGCGCTCCCGCGGTCGCCGGGGTGCCGCGCGCCGCGGAGTCCGCCCGGGTCGGCGGCACGTTCTGCTACCCGCCCGGCTCCCCGCACGCCAAGGCGCTGCGCACCGGCCGCAGCGTCATCCCCGACAGCCACCCCGACCCGCTGGTGCGCTCCACCCTGGTGGTGCCGCTGGTCGCCCGCAATGTGGTGCTGGGCCTGGTCCAGCTGTCCCGCGCCAAGGGCAGCGAGCCCTTCGACCAGCGCGATGTGGTGATCGCCCAGGAGCTGGTGGCCCGCGCCGCGGTCTGCGTCGACAACGCCCGCCTGTACCGCCGCGAGCACGAGCGCGCCCTGATCCTGCAGCGCAGTCTGCTGCCCCCCGGGAACCCGGCGGCCAGCGGACTGGAGATCGCCTGCCGCTATCTGCCCGGCAGCAGCGGCACCGAGGTCGGCGGTGACTGGTTCGATGTGATCCCGCTGCCCGGCAACCGCACCGCCCTGGTGGTCGGCGACGTCATGGGCCGCGGTCTGCGCGCCGCCGTCGCGATGGGCCAACTGCGCACCGCGGTACGCACCCTGGCCATGCTGGACCTGGACCCGGCCGAGGTGCTCACCGCACTGGACGAGATCGCCCGCGGGCTGGGCGACGGCTCCGGCACCTCCCAGCTCTCCCTGGGCAGCGGGCCCTCGCCCTTCGGCCAGCACCAGCCGCTGCTGATGGGCCGCCAGCAGGGTGTGCCCGCGGACCCCGGCGTACGCGAGTCGAGCGGCGGTTCCGAGGTCTACCTGGCCACCTGTGTCTATGCGGTGTACGACGCGGTGACCCGGCGCTGCACCATCGCCAACGCCGGCCATCTGCCCCCGGTGCTGCTGGCCCCGGGCGAGGACGCCCTGATGCTGGACGTGCCGCCGGGCCTGCCGCTGGGTGTCGGTGGCGAGATCTTCGAGGAGGTGGAGGTCGAACTGCCCGACGGCGCGCTGCTCGGCCTCTACACCGACGGCCTGGTGGAGTCCCGCAAACACCAGCTGGAGGAGGGCCTGGAGGCCTTCCGCCAGGCGCTGTCCGGGCCCAGCCGCGGCCTGGAGGACCTCTGCGACCATGTCCTCGGCGAGTTGGACCCGCACCACGGCGAGGACGACATCGCCCTGGTCATGGCCCGCATCCAGGCACTGCCGGACGAGGCGGTCGGCGACTGGCGGCTGCCTCCGGAGCCCACCTCGGTGGCCCGTGCCCGCGAGCTGGCCATTGGCTGGCTGCTGGCCCGCGGTCTGGACGATCTGGTCGACACCACCGAGCTGCTGGTCAGCGAACTGGCCACCAACGCACTGCGGCACGGCAGTGGCGACATCAGACTGCGACTGCTGCGCGACACCACCGTGGTCTGCGAGGTCTGGGACAACGGCTACGCCCAGCCCCGGCAGCGCCGTGCCCAGGAGACCGACGAGGGCGGCCGCGGCCTCCAGCTGGTCAGCCTGCTCGCCGAGCGGTGGGGGAGCAGGCGCACGCCCAAGGGCAAGATCGTCTGGTTTGAGCTGGCCCTGCCGCAGGCCTCGCCCAGTCGGGCCTGATCCCCCGGGGGCGCGGACGCGGACGCCATGGCATCCGCGGCCGGTGAACCCCGGGCGCGCGCCCCGGTCCGCCGCGCCGGCGGACCGGCACGGCGGCCTGTGGCCCGGGCGGCGTCCGGATCAGTCCGGCCGGCGGCGGGAGATCTTGGAACCGAGCCAGACCAGCGGGTCGTACTTGCGGTCGGCGGCGCGCTCCTTCAGCGGGATGAGGGCGTTCTCGGTGATGGTGATGTGCTCCGGGCAGACATCGGTGCAGCAGCGGGTGATGTTGCAGTAGCCCAGACCGTGGTCGTCCTGGGCGGAGCGGCTGCGGTCCAGGCCGGTGTCGTCGGCGGCGTCCAGGGGGTGCATGTCGAGCTCGGCCACGCGCATCAGGAAGCGCGGTCCGGCGTACACCGGCTTGTTCTCCTCGTGGTCGCGGACCACATGGCAGACGTCCTGACAGAGGAAGCACTCGATGCACTTGCGGAACTCCTGCGAGCGCGCCACATCCTCCTGGGCCATCCGGTACTCGCCCGGGGCGAGCCCCGGCGGCGGCACGAAGGCGGGCACCTCCCGGGCCTTCGCATAGTTGAAGGAGACATCGGTGACCAGGTCGCGGATCACCGGGAAGGTCCGCATGGGGGTGAGCGTGACCGACTCCCCGGGCGGCAGGGTCGACATCCGGGTCATGCACATCAGCCGCGGTCGGCCGTTGATCTCGGCGCTGCAGGAGCCGCACTTGCCGGCCTTGCAGTTCCAGCGGACGGCCAGGTCGGGGGCCTGGGTGGCCTGGAGGCGGTGCACGATGTCCAGGACGACCTCGCCCTCGTTCACCTCCACCTCGTACGTGGTGAAGCGGCCGCCCTCGGCATCGCCCCGCCAGACCCGGAAGGTGGTCAGGTTGCTCATGACTCGACTCCGGTCTCGGCGGCGGGCGCGACGGGGGCGGCGGGCACGGGCAGCTCCTCCTCGGTGAGGTACTTGGCCAGTTCCTCCGCCGCGAACAGCTCCAGCAGGTCGGGGCGGATCGGCGGGTTGGGCCTTCGGTCGACCTCCACGGTGCCGGAGTCCACCAGCGAACAACAGAGGTTGACGCTCCGCCAGGAGCGGTCCATCTCCGGGTGGTCGTCACGGGTGTGGCCGCCGCGGCTCTCGGTGCGTTCCAGTGCGGCCCGGGCCACGCACTCGGAGACCAGCAGCATGTTCCGCAGGTCCAGCGAGAGGTGCCAGCCCGGGTTGAACTGCCGGTGGCCCTCCACCACGGCCCGTCCGGCCCGCTGCCGCAGCGCGGCCAGCCGCTCCAGGGCCTCGGACATCTCCCCGGCTCGGCGGATGATGCCGACCAGGTCGTTCATGGTCTGCTGGAGCTCCTGGTGGAGCGTGTAGGGGTTCTCGACCGGTCCGGCTCCGGTCCCGCCGCTGCGGGCCTCGTCGAACGGCTCCACCGCCTCGGCGGCGGCCCGGTCGACCTGGCCGGGCTCCACCTCGGGGCGCCGGGCGCCCAGCCCGGCGACGTACTCGGCGGCGTGCAGACCGGCGCGGCGGCCGAAGACCAGCAGGTCGGAGAGGGAGTTGCCGCCCAGCCGGTTGGAGCCGTGCATCCCGCCGGCCACCTCGCCCGCGGCGAACAGCCCGGGCACGCCGGGAGCCGCCGCGGTGTCCGGGTCGACCGCCACCCCGCCCATGACGTAGTGGCAGGTGGGGCCGACCTCCATGGGCTCCCGGGTGATGTCCACATCCGCGAGTTCCTTGAACTGGTGGTGCATCGACGGCAGCCTGCGGACGATCTCCTCGGCGGGCAGCCGGGTGGAGACGTCCAGGAAGACCCCGCCGTGCGGCGAGCCCCGGCCCGCCTTGACCTCGGAGTTGATGGCCCTGGCCACCTCGTCGCGGGGGAGCAGCTCGGGCGGCCGGCGGTTGTGGTCCGGATCGGCGTACCAGCGGTCGGCCTCCTCCTCGGACTGGGCGTACTGGCCCTTGAAGACGTCCGGGACGTAGTCGAACATGAACCGCTTGCCGTCGTTGTTGCGCAGTACCCCGCCGTCGCCGCGCACCGACTCGGTGACCAGGATGCCCTTCACCGACGGCGGCCAGACCATCCCGGTGGGGTGGAACTGCACAAACTCCATGTTGATCAGATCGGCGCCCGCCAGCAGGGCAAGCGCATGGCCGTCGCCGGTGTACTCCCAGGAGTTGGACGTCACCTTGAAGGACTTGCCGATGCCGCCGGTGGCCAGCACCACGGCGGGCGCCTCGATGGTGAGGAAGCGCCCGCTCTCCCGGATGTAGCCGAAGACCCCGGAGACCCTCGCCCCGTCCTTGAGGATCCTGGTGACGGTGCACTCCTGGAAGACCCGCAGCCGGGCCTCGTAGTCGCCGGTCTCCTGGAAGTCCTGCTGCTGGAGGGCGACCACCCGCTGCTGGAGGGTGCGGATCAGCTCCAGGCCGGTGCGGTCGCCGACATGGGCCAGCCGGGGGTACTCATGGCCGCCGAAGTTGCGCTGGGAGATCCGCCCGTCCCCGGTGCGGTCGAAGAGCGCGCCCCAGGTCTCCAGCTCCCACACCCGGTCCGGGGCCTCCTTGGCGTGCAGCTCCGCCATCCGCCAGTGGTTGAGGAACTTGCCGCCGCGCATGGTGTCGCGGAAGTGCACCTGCCAGTTGTCGCCGCTGTTGACATTGCCCATGGCGGCGGCGATGCCGCCCTCGGCCATCACGGTGTGCGCCTTGCCGAAGAGCGATTTGCAGATCACCGCCGTACGCATGCCCTGCTCGCGCGCCTCGATCGCGGCCCGGAGCCCCGCCCCGCCCGCGCCCACCACGACCACGTCGTATGTGTGGCGCTCCACCTCGGTCATCGGAAACTCCTTGCCTGGATATCGGCGGTCTCAGCCGGGAGAGGACACGCAGCCCTGGCGCGGAGCCGCGGCGGAGCGGCGGCCGCCCCGTCGAGCCGGCAGCCGGGCTGCGGGATGGTCGGTGTGACGGAGCGCAGGGAACGGCGCGGCGGCTCGGGCGGGTCCCCGGGACCGGGCCCCGCCCTTCGACCGGGCGGCCGACCGGGTCCTCCCGAGGGTCCGGCGGGCACCCCCGGACCTTCGGCGGGGCGCGACCGGACGTCCGGGGGCGCGCCTCCGGCCGCGGTGCGGTGGGCTGCCGCGCCGCGCGCGCGGTGCGGGGCCCTTCCACGGCCGGACCGGCCGCGGCTGCCTGCGGAGGCGGTGTGGGACCTCAACGGGAGTCCTCCCGGACGGGGCGGCCGCCTGTCGAGCAGGAAGCCCTCGCGGTTGACGTGCGGGACCCCTCGTGGGCGAGGGGCGGGACCTCGGGCGGTGATCCGCTCAGAAGAACCGGGGGTCGGTGAAGGCGCCGCTGGCGAGCAGGTACACATAGAGGTCGGCGATGCCGACGGAGGCCAGCGAGAGCCAGGCCAGCAGCATGTGGCGGGCGTTCAGCCGACTGACCCACTGCCAGGCCCGGTAGCGCACGGGATGCCGGGAGAAGTGCCGCAGCCGGCCGCCCACCAGATGCCGGCAGGAGTGGCAGGAGAGGGTGTACGCCCAGATCAGCGTCACATTCACCAGCAGCACCAGGGAGCCCAGACCCATGTGGCCCCACTCGCCCGCCGGGTTGCGGAAGCCCAGCGCCACGTCGTAGGTGAGGATCGAGGCGACCGGGATCGCCAGATAGAAGAAGTACCGGTGGATGTTCTGCAGGATCAGCGGGAAGCGGGTCTCACCGCTGTAGGAGCTGTGCGGCTCGGCGACCGCGCAGGCCGGCGGGGAGGCCCAGAACGCCCGGTAGTAGGCCTTGCGGTAGTAGTAGCAGGTCAGCCGGAAGCCCAGCGGGAAGATCAGCACGATCAGCGCGGGCGAGAGCCGCCACCAGTCACCGAACAGGCCCCAGTCGGCGCCGCCGCGCATCGGCTCGCAGTTGTTCGCCAGACAGGGGGAGTAGAACGGCGAGACATAGGGCGCCGCGTAGTAGTTCGCACCCTCGAAGGCACGCCAGGTCGAGTACCCGATGAAGGCCAGCAGGCCGACCAGGGTCGCCGTGCGCGGCACCCACCAGCGGTCGACGCGCAGATGCCGGGCCGGGACGGCGGCCCGGCCCGGGGTGTGCACGCCCCGCTCGCCGCTCGGGGGCCGGGGGTCAGCCGGTTGACCTGGACGGTCGGCCCCGCCCTGCGGCGCTCGGGTCTCGGTGGTCACACGCTCTCCTTAAGCCTGGACTTAAGCCTGGACGGCCGCCTTGGCGCGGCTTGCATCGGCCTTGCATCTCATCCGGACCGGGCCTGGGGACCGGCCTCCAACCGGCGCGGCCCCGGGCCGCACCGTGGCGGGGGCGCGCCCTAGCGGGATCCCACGCCCTCGTCGCCCGCGTCCCGCCAGAGCGTGGGGTCGTACGGCGTGTCGGGGATCTCGATCACCGAGGACGCCCCCCGCCCGCCCGCCGCCCTGGCCCCGGCGTCCGCGGCCTGCTGGAGCTCCTGGAGCAGGGCCAGGCTCTCCCGCAGATGGTCCAGGTCCGCCCGGACCCGCCGCACGTCCAGGCCCCGGCCGAGCCGGGACTCCAGGGCGTGCACGGTGCGTTCCAGCTCGTCGGTCAGCTGCCGGCTGCGGGCGAAGTCGCCCTCCGCAGCCGTTCCGCGTGCGGTGTTCTGCGGCATGGTGCACCACCTCTCGTCGGAATGAGGCTCGGCTTGCCCCGGTGCCCCGCTGTCGATGCGCTCTGCTCCGGCTGTCGTTCATCGCTGTCGGTGTCGGCGCTGTCGTCAGCGGCGGCGCCCTTCGGCTCGCTCGCCCTTGTGGAGGCTCGCTCGCCCGGCCCACTCAGCCCTCGCTCGTCCTGAGCGGTCCCTGTGCGCCAGCGAGTGTGGCCCAGATCACAGCCTAGGGGAAGGGTCTGCCCAGGATTGGCGTGGAAAGACCCGGTCGCCGGGCGTGCAGCCGGTACTGCGCGCCCGCGCCGGGCGGGCTGCGGGCGCCCCGTGGACGCGCCGCCGCTGTCCGCCATCCGAGTGGCCCAGGACCGTTCCGGTCGTGTCCCGCCCTGTCCCCCGGCCCGGATGCTCTTCAGTGGACGCGCGCCGTGCCCGCATCCGGGTGATCCGCCGACCGTGAGGGTCCGGCTGTGGCGCGCGCCGCAGCCGGACCGCGCCGCGGCCTCAGGCGTGGCCCCAGGAGGAGAGCGTGCCCATCATCCAGGACGTCCAGGACGGCCCGGCCGCCCCTGGGCCGGGCGCCCAGCGGACGCTCGGCACCGCGGCGCTGCTCCTCACCGTCGCCCTGGGTGTGGGTCTGGCCGCCTGCTCCGACACCCCGCCCGGCCCCGTCGCCTCCGACGTGCCCGGGGCCACCCGCGCCGAACTGCGCCAGGGCGGCACGCTGCGCTGGGCGGTGGACTCCGTACCCGCAACCTTCAATGTCTTCCAGAACGGCGCGGACCCCACCGCCACCCTGGTGGCCCAGGCGACCCTGCCGACCCTCTTCCGGCTGGACGACCACGCCCACGCCACTCGCGACCCGGACTTCCTGACGTCCGCCGACTCCACGGCCCCCGCCGACGGCCACCCCTGGCAGACGGTCGTCTACCGGCTCAACCCCCGGGCGAGGTGGAGCGACGGCACACCGCTGTCGGTGAAGGACTTCGCCGCGCAGTGGAAGGCCCTCTCCGGGGCCGACTCCGCCTACTGGAGCAACGGCGCGGCGGGCTACGGCGCGATCGCCTCGGTCACCCCGGGAGCCGGTCCGCACCAGGTCAAGGTGGTCTTCAAGCAGCCGTACGGGCAGTGGCGCAGCCTGTTCACCCCGCTCTACCCGGCCGCCGCGATGTCCTCGGCCGAGGTCTTCAACAGCGGCTCCAGGGACGGTCTCGCGGTCTCCGCCGGCCCGTTCCGGCTGCAGCGACCGGACCGGCGGGCGGGCACCCTCACCCTGGTGCGCAACCCCTCCTGGTGGGGAGACCGCGCCCGGCTGGACCGGATCGTCCTGAAGGCGGTCCCGGTCGGGCAGCGTCTGGACGCACTGGACCGCGGCACCCTGGACGTCGCCGCGCTGGACCGCACGCTGGACGCCGCCCCGGCGGGCGGCACGGCCCGGCCCGCAGCCGACTCCGCGGACGCGGTCGGGGCCGCGCTCAAGCGGGCCGAGGCACTGCCCGGCTACCGGCTGCACCGGGCCGCGGCCGCCGCGTACACCCAGCTCACCCTGAACGGCGGGCACGGCCCCCTCGCCGATCCGCGGGTCCGGCGGGCGGTGGCCCGTGCGGTCGACCGGCGGCAGATCGCCGATATGGCGCTGAAGCCCCTCGGCCTGCCCCCGGTGACCCTGGGCAACCACCTGATCATGGGCGACCAGGCCGGCTACCAGGACAACACCGCCGCGCTGGGCGGCACCGACCGGGAGGCGGTGGCCCGTCTGCTGGAGGCGGCCGGCTGGAAGGCCGACGCTCCCGCCGAGGCGGCCGGTCCTTCGGTGCTCGCCTCACCGGCCCCGGTCACCCCCGCGGCATCCCCCTCGGCGCTGCCGTCGGCCTCCGGTTCGGCCTCCGGTTCGGCCACCGCGCAGGCCTCCGGCTCGGCCTCCGCCACCCCGCAGGCCTCCGCCTCGGCGCAGCCGGCCGGACTCGCCTCGCCGTCACCGATGGCCCCGCTCCCGGCCGGGATCCGTACCAGGGAGGGTCGGCCGCTCACCCTGGACCTGATCATCCCCGCCGGCTCGGCCACCTCCCGGCGGATCGCCGACGCCCTCACCGCGGAGCTGGCGCAGGTCGGTATCGCCGTGGTGCCCCGTGCTGTGGACGGTGCGGGCTTCTTCGCCGACCATGTGGCGGCCGGCGACTTCGATCTGGCGGTCTTCTCCTGGCCGGTGGGTGCGGGCACGGTGGCGGACGAGCGCCCGGTGTACGCCAAGCCGCAGCCGGGACCGGACGGGGTGCCCGAGGTGGGCCTCAACTACGCCCGCACCGGAACCGACGAGATCGACCGGCTGCTGGACGAGGCCGTGGCCGCCCAGGATCCGGCGAAGGCCAACCGGTTCACCCAGCAGGCCGACATCCGCATCTGGCAGGAGGCCCACTCCGTCCCGCTGTTCCAGCGCCCGGAGATCGTCGCCGTCCGTGACAACCTGGCCGGGGTCGGCGCCTTCGGCTTCGCGACCCCCCGCTTCCAGGACATCGGCTTCACTCTGAGTTCCTGACCGCCACGGAGTTCCTGACCGCCGTGCCTCCGGCTCCCCCGCCTTCCGTACCGGGCGGGGGCCGGGCACCCGCCGGGGCACGCCCGGCGCAGGTACCTGGGCGTTTCTGCTTGGTTCACCCTCTCCCCGTACCATGGAAGGCAGCCGTGGCCTGTCGGGCCCGGCAGGTGGACCGGTAGCAGGCCGGGGCGCCACGATCCGATCCGGGAGATTCCGCTCCGCATGCCCACGCGCAATGACATCCGCAATGTCGCCATCGTCGCCCACGTCGACCACGGCAAGACGACCCTGGTCGACGCCATGCTGAAGCAGGCGGGCGCCTTCGCCGCCCACCAGCACGTGGACGACCGGGTGATGGACTCCAACGACCTGGAGCGCGAGAAGGGCATCACCATTCTCGCCAAGAACACCGCGGTCAGGTACCACCCCAAGGGCGGCGGTGAGCCGATCGTCATCAACATCATCGACACCCCCGGCCACGCCGACTTCGGCGGTGAGGTCGAGCGCGGCCTCTCGATGGTGGACGCGGTGGTGCTGCTGGTGGACGCCTCCGAGGGCCCGCTGCCGCAGACCCGCTTCGTGCTTCGCAAGGCGCTCCAGGCCAAGCTGCCGGTGATCCTCTGCATCAACAAGACGGACCGCCCGGACTCCCGGATCGACGAGGTGGTCAATGAGACCTACGACCTCTTCCTGGACCTGGACGCGACCGAGGAGCAGATCGAGTTCCCGATCGTCTACGCGTGCGCGCGTGACGGGGTGGCCTCGCTGACCAAGCCGGAGGACGGCACCGTCCCGGCCGACAGCGACAGCCTGGAGCCGTTCTTCTCCACCATCCTGGAGCACGTCCCGGCGCCGGAGTACGACGCCGCCGCCCCGCTCCAGGCGCATGTCACCAACCTGGACGCCGACAACTTCCTCGGCCGCATCGCGCTCTGCCGGGTGGAGCAGGGCGAGCTCAAGAAGGGTCAGACGGTCGCCTGGATCAAGCGCGACGGCACGATCCAGAACGTCCGCATCACCGAGCTGCTGATGACCGAGGCGCTCACCCGCAAGCCGGCCGAGAAGGCCGGCCCCGGTGACATCTGCGCGGTGGCCGGTATCCCGGACATCATGATCGGCGAGACCCTGGCCGACTCCGAGAACCCGATCGCGCTGCCGCTGATCACGGTCGACGAGCCCGCGATCTCGATGACCATCGGTACCAACACCTCGCCGCTGGTCGGCAAGGGCGGCAAGGGCCACAAGGTCACCGCGCGCCTGGTGAAGGACCGCCTCGACCGCGAGCTGGTCGGCAATGTGTCGCTGCGCGTGCTGCCCACCGAGCGCCCGGACGCCTGGGAGGTGCAGGGCCGCGGTGAGCTGGCGCTGGCGATCCTGGTGGAGACCATGCGCCGGGAGGGCTTCGAGCTCACCGTGGGCAAGCCCCAGGTGGTCACCAAGCTGGTCAACGGCAAGGTGCACGAGCCGGTGGAGCGGATGACCATCGACTGTCCCGAGGAGTTCCTCGGCGCCATCACCCAGCTGATGGCGACCCGCAAGGGCCGTATGGAGACCATGACCAACCATGGCTCCGGCTGGGTCCGGATGGAGTTCGTGGTGCCGGCCCGCGGTCTGATCGGCTTCCGTACCGAGTTCCTCACCGACACCAGGGGCACCGGTATCGCGCACTCCATCTTCGAGGGCCACGAGCCGTGGTTCGGCGAGCTGCGCACCCGTTCCAGCGGGTCCCTGGTGGCCGACCGCCCCGGCCCGGTCACCGCCTTTGCGATGACCAACCTCCAGGAGCGCGGGACCCTCTTCGTGGACCCGGGCACCGAGGTGTACGAGGGCATGATCGTCGGCGAGAACTCCCGCGCCGACGACATGGACGTCAACATCACCAAGGAGAAGAAGCTCACCAACATGCGGTCGTCGACCGCCGATGTCACCGAGTCGCTGGTGCCGCCGCGCAAGCTCTCCCTGGAGCAGTCCCTGGAGTTCTGCCGTGAGGACGAGTGCATCGAGGTGACCCCGGAGACGGTGCGCATCCGCAAGCTGGTGCTGGACCAGAAGGAGCGCGGTCGGGCGACCTCGCGCGCCAAGAAGAGCTGACGCCCTTTCGGCAGTGAGCGCTGTGCAAGGCCCCCGTGTGGTCTCTCCACCGGGGGCTTTTGCACGCTCCGTGGTCGACGCGCGTAGCGCACGGTGATCCACGATGTACGGATAACGGAGCGCACCGTCCGTCATCCACGGCAACTGTCCGTTTGATGGGTGTCTGTCTAGGTGTGATATGTCCGACTTTCGGGATTGTTCTATCGGTCACGTAATCAAATCGAGACACATTTCGGGCGTTGTCGCCCGTTTGAGTGACGGATAGTGGTGAACGTTGTGCTCGGGTCAGGGTTACGCGCAGGGGTGCGCGCCGAACCTCGAGCGAGGAGGGGCCGACAGAGTCGTTCGGCCCTCCACGTGACGGACATCTCTCTCAGGAGGCATCCCATGCGCGGTGCTACCCAGGCCAAGTGGGTGATGGCGGCTGCCGCCGTCGCCCTTGCTGCGACCGCTTGCGGCAGCGGCGGCGGTTCCTCTTCCGGTTCGGCCTCCGGCGGCGACGGCGGCGTGGTGACGGCCTTCTGGGGCGACCCGCAGACCACCCTTGAGCCGGCCAACGTCAACGAGGTCAACGGCGGCAAGGTCCTGGACATGGTCTTCCAGGGCCTGCAGGAGTACGACGCCAAGACCGGCAAGGCCCGCCTGGCGGCCGCCGAGTCCATCACCACCCAGGACGCGCAGAACTACACCATCAAGCTCAAGTCCGGGCTGAAGTTCAGCGACGGCGAGCCGGTGAACGCCTCCTCCTTCGTGGACGCCTGGAACTACGGCGCGCTCTCCACCAACGCCCAGCTCAACTCGTCGTTCTTCGGCTACATCGACGGCTACTCGGCGGTCCACCCGGACAGCGGTAAGCCGTCCGCCAAGACCATGTCCGGTCTGAAGAAGGTCGACGACCTCACCTTCACGGTGAAGCTGACCCAGAAGTTCTCCACCTTCCCGGACACCCTGGGCTACTCGGCCTACTACCCGGTGCCGGCCAAGTTCTTCACCGACCACGCCGCGTGGGTCAAGAACCCGGTGGGCAACGGCACGTACAAGATCACCTCGTGGACCAAGGGCCAGGGCATGTCGCTGGTTCCCAACCCCGAGTACCAGGGCGACATGAAGGCCCAGAACAAGGGCGTCGACCTGAAGGTCTACACCAGCGACGAGACCGCCTACCAGGACCTGGTCGCCGGCAACCTGGACGTGATGGACCAGCTGCCCGCCACGCAGACCAACAACGCCCAGTCGGACCTGCAGGGCCGCTACATCAACCACCCCGCAGGCATCGTGCAGACCGTGTCCTTCCCGCTGTACAAGAAGGACTGGAACACCGCCCAGGCCGCCAAGGTCCGCCAGGGCCTGTCCATGCTGATCGACCGCGCGTCGATCACCAAGACCGTGCTGGCCGGCACCTACACCCCGGCCACCGACTGGACCTCCCCGGTCCTCGGCGAGGCCGGCTACTCCAAGGACATGCTCGGCGAGTTCGGCAGCTACGACCCGGTCAAGGGCAAGCAGCTGATCGAGCAGGGCGGCGGCATCCCCGGCGGCAAGGTCACCATCTCGTACAACGCCGACCGCGGTAACCACAAGCTGTGGGTGGATGCCGTCTGCAACACGATCAACAAGGCGCTCGGCAACGGCACCTGCGTGGGCAACCCGGTGGGCACCTTCGCGTCCTTCCGCGACCAGGTCACCAACAAGCAGATGACCGGCATGTTCCGCACCGGGTGGCAGATGGACTACCCGACCGTCCAGGACTTCCTGGAGCCGCTGTACACCACCACCGGCTCCTCCAACGACGGCAAGTGGAGCAACAAGCAGTTCGACAAGCTGGTCGGTGAGGCCAACGCGGAGACCGACTCCGCCAAGGCCGTGGCGACCTACCAGCAGGCCGAGAAGCTGCTGGTCCAGGAGATGCCGGTGATCCCGCTCTGGTACCAGAACGCCACCGCCGGCTACGGCGCCAACATCGGCAACGTCCAGCTGAACCCGTTCAGCGTCCCGGTCTACTCGCAGATCACCAAGAAGTAAGGCCCGAAGTCCCCGGGGCGGCAGCCCATCCCTGCCGCCGCCCCGGGGCCCGGCTGCCCAGCACTCCGCTCCGACCCGGAGCGCAAAGCCACAGGAGGCCTCATGGGGCGCTACGTCCTCAGGAGACTGCTCCAGATGATCCCGGTGTTCATCGGGACCACGCTGCTGATCTTCCTCATGGTCCACGCCCTCGGCGACCCGATCGCCGCACGCTTCGGCGACAAGGCCCCGGACCCCGTCGTCGCGGCGCAGATACGCGCCGAGTTCAACCTCGACAAGCCCCTGTGGCTGCAATATCTGCTCTACTTCAAGGGCATCTTCACCGGTGACTTCGGCACCGCCTTCACCGGTGAGCCGGTCATCGACCTGATGGCCCGCTCCTGGCCGGTCACCTTCAAGCTGGGCCTCACCGCCTTTGTCATCGAGGCCGTCGTCGGCATCGCCCTCGGCCTGGTCAGCGGACTGCGCCGGGGCCGGTTCACCGACACCGCGGCCATGGGGCTCACGCTGCTCGTGATCTCCATCCCGACCTTTGTGCTCGGCTTCACCCTGCAGTACCTGCTGGGCGTCAAGTGGGCGGTGATCCGCCCCACCGTCTCCTACGGGGCACCGCTCAACGAGCTGATCCTGCCGGGCCTGGTGCTGGCCTCCGTCTCACTGGCCTATGTCACCCGGCTCACCCGTACCTCGGTGGCGGAGAACCTGCGCGCCGACTATGTGCGCACCGCCGTCGCCAAGGGCCTCCCGCGCCGCCGGGTGGTCACCCAGCACCTGCTGCGCAACTCGCTGATCCCGGTGGTGACCTTCCTGGGCACCGACCTGGGCGCCCTGATGGGCGGCGCGCTGGTCACCGAGACGATCTTCAACATCCAGGGCGTCGGCTACAACCTCATGCAGGGTGTGCGGCGCCAGGAGAGTGCCACCGTGGTCGGCTTCGTCACCGTGCTGGTGATCGTCTACCTGGTCGCCAACCTGCTCGTCGACCTGCTGTACGCGGTCCTGGACCCGAGGATCCGGTATGCCTGAGCTGACCAAGACCCCCGTCGAGACCGAGATCCCCGAGACCGGCGCCCTTGCCGCGGCCGAGCCGGTCCGCGAGAAGGCACGCAGCCTCTGGCAGGACGCCTGGCGCGACCTGCGCCGCAACCCGGTCTTCATCATCTCCGGACTGCTGATCACCTTCCTGGTCGTCATCGCGATCTGGCCGGGCCTGATCACCTCCGGCGACCCCGGCAACTGCGACCTTGCGCACTCCATGCAGGGCTCCGGCGCCGGCCACCCCTTCGGCTTCGACCAGCAGGGCTGTGACGTCTACACCCGCACGGTGTACGGCGCCCGCGCCTCCATCACCGTCGGTGTCGTCGCGACCCTGGGCTCCGCCGTCCTCGGCGGTGTGCTGGGCGGCCTGGCCGGCTTCTTCGGCGGCTGGTGGGACACCCTGCTCTCGCGGCTGGCCGATGTCTTCTTCGGCATCCCGATCCTGCTCGGCGGCCTGGTCTTCCTGTCGCTGGTCGGCGGCTCCCTGTGGAGCGTGATCACCTTCATCGTGCTGCTGGGCTGGCCCCAGGTGGCGCGTATCGCGCGCGGCGCGGTGGTGACCGTCAAGCAGCAGGACTATGTGCAGGCGGCCCGTGCCCTCGGTGCCGGCAGCGCCCGCATGATGCTGCGCCATGTGCTGCCCAACGCGGTCGCCCCGGTGATCGTGGTCTCCACCATCGCGCTCGGCACCTACATCTCGCTGGAGGCGACGCTCTCCTTCCTGGGTGTGGGCCTGCGTCCGCCGACGGTCTCCTGGGGCATCGACATCTCGTCCGCCTCGTCCTCGTTCCGCAACGCGCCGCACATGCTGCTCTACCCGGCGGGTGCGCTCAGCATCACGGTGCTGGCGTTCATCCTGCTCGGCGACGCGGTGCGCGACGCCCTCGACCCCAAGCTGCGCTGAGAGAGGGGCGGCACGATGACCACGACGACCGAGAAGGCCGTGAACCCGCAGGCCGACAAGGCAGGCACTCCGCTGCTGGAGGTGCGTGACCTGCATGTGGAGTTCCGCACCCGCGACGGTGTCGCCAAGGCCGTGAACGGTGTGAACTACAGCGTCAGCGCCGGTGAGACGCTGGCCGTGCTGGGTGAGTCCGGCTCCGGCAAGTCGGTGACCGCGCAGGCGATCATGGGCATTCTGGACTCGCCCCCCGGGTTCGTCACCCAGGGCGAGATCAACTTCAAGGGCCGGGATCTGCTGAAGCTCTCCGAGAAGGAGCGGCGGAAGATCCGGGGCGCCAAGATGGCGATGATCTTCCAGGACGCGCTGTCCTCGCTGAACCCGGTGCTGACGGTCGGCTACCAGCTGGGCGAGATGTTCCGGGTGCACCAGGGGATGTCGCGCCGGGATGCCAAGGCCAAGGCCATCGAGCTGATGGACCGGGTGCGCATTCCCGCCGCCAGGGAGCGGGTGAACGACTATCCGCACCAGTTCTCCGGCGGTATGCGGCAGCGGATCATGATTGCGATGGCGCTTGCGCTGGAGCCGGATCTGATCATCGCGGACGAGCCGACCACGGCGCTGGATGTCACGGTGCAGGCCCAGGTGATGGATCTGCTCGCCGAGCTGCAGCGTGAGTTCCACATGGGTCTGATCCTGATCACCCATGACCTGGGCGTGGTGGCGGACGTCGCCGACAAGATCGCGGTGATGTACGCCGGCCGGATCGTGGAGACCGCCCCGGTACGCGAGCTGTACAAGCAGCCCGCACACCCCTACACCCGCGGCCTGCTCGACTCCATCCCGCGGCTGGACCAGAAGGGCGAGGAGCTCTACGCGATCAAGGGTCTGCCGCCCAACCTGCTGCGGATCCCCTCGGGCTGCGCCTTCAACCCCCGCTGCCCCATGGCACAGGACGTCTGCCGCACCGACATCCCCGTCCTCCACCCCGTGACCGACAGCCGCGGCAGCGCCTGCCACTTCTGGAAGGAGACCCTCGATGGCTGAGCCGATCCTCGAGGTGCGCGACCTGGTCAAGCACTTCCCGCTCACTCAGGGAGTCCTGCTCAAGAAGCAGATCGGCGCCGTCAAGGCCGTCGACGGCATCTCCTTCGATCTGCTCCGGGGGGAGACCCTGGGGATCGTGGGGGAGTCGGGTTGCGGCAAGTCGACGCTGGCGAAGGTGTTGATGAACCTGGAGCGGGCGACGTCGGGCCAGGTGCTGTACAAGGGCGAGGACATCTCGCGGTTGTCGGGGCGTGCGCTGAAGGCGGTGCGGCGGAACATCCAGATGGTGTTCCAGGACCCGTACACCTCGCTGAACCCGCGGATGACGGTGGGCGACATCATCGGTGAGCCCTTTGAGATCCACCCGGAGGTGGCGCCGAAGGGTGACCGTCGCCGGGCGGTGCAGGACCTGCTGGACGTGGTGGGTCTGAACCCGGAGTACATCAACCGCTATCCGCACCAGTTCTCCGGTGGCCAGCGCCAGCGCATCGGGATCGCCCGCGGGCTTGCGCTCAAGCCCGAGGTGATCATCTGTGACGAGCCGGTCTCCGCGCTGGACGTCTCGGTGCAGGCCCAGGTGGTGAACCTGCTGGAGAAGCTGCAGGACGAGTTCGAGCTCTCCTACATGTTCATCGCCCACGACCTGTCCATCGTGCGCCACATCTCCGACCGCGTCGGCGTGATGTACCTCGGCAAGATGGTTGAGATCGGGACCGACACCCAGATCTACGACCACCCCACGCACCCCTACACCCAGGCACTGCTCTCCGCCGTGCCGGTCCCGGACCCCGAGGCCCGGGAGGGCCGGGAGCGGATCATCCTGCAGGGCGATGTGCCCTCGCCGGCCAACCCGCCGTCGGGCTGCCGCTTCCGCACCCGCTGCTGGAAGGCCCAGGAGAAGTGCGCGCAGGAGGTGCCGCTGCTGGCGGTGCCGCAGGTGCTGAGCGGCGAGGCCGCCCATGACTCCGCCTGCCACTTCGCGGAGGAGAAGGACGTGGTGGGCGCCGCCTGATTCGCCCACCGCAACGGCCCGGCCGCGCCAACCCCTGAGGTTGGCGCGGCCGGGCCGTTTGTGTCACCCGCATGGCGGTGCACGTCTTTCCGGGCCGCCGCTGATGTGGATGTCATGGTGGACTTTGCGCCCAAACCGCCTATATCAGGCATGGCGGGCAGAGGTCCGGCCTGCGGCAGGCAGGCCGCCGTCCCGTGTCGAGGGAGGCACCCATGCGCGGAACCGCGCACATCAGTTGGATCGTCGGTGCGGCCGCTGTGGCCCTGGCCGCCACGGCCTGTTCGGGCGGCGGCGGAGGCTCCAGCGGTGGCGGGTCCGTGCCCGGCGGAGTGGTTCGGGCCTACTGGGGGGATCCGCAGAACCCGCTGGAACCCGCCGACACCAACGAGGTGCAGGGCGGCAAGGTGCTGGACATGATCTTCCGCGGGCTGAAGGTCTACAACCCGGACACGGGCGCCGCCCAGAACGAGGTCGCCCAGTCGATCACCACCAACGACCAGCAGACCTTCACCATCAAGCTCAAGCCGGGCTGGAAGTTCAGCAACGGTGAGCCGGTCAACGCCGACTCCTTCATCAACGCCTGGAACTTCGGCGCGCTGGTCGACAACAAGCAGCTGAACGCATCCTTCTTCGCGTACATCGACGGCTACTCGGCGGTCCACCCCAACTCCGGCAGCGCCACCGCCAGGACGATGAAGGGCCTGAAGAAGGTCGACGACCTGACCTTCACCGTCACCCTCACCCAGAAGTTCTCGCTCTTCCCCGACACCCTCGGGTACTCGGCCTACTACCCGCTGCCCAAGGCGTTCTTCAGCGACCCCGCCGCCTGGCTCAAGAAGCCCATCGGCAACGGCCCCTATGTCATCGACAGCTACACCAAGGGCTCCAAGATGCAGCTCCGCAAGAGCAGCAACTTCTCCGGTCCGGACAAGGCCCAGAACGGCGGCGTGGACCTGATCGTCTACACCGACGCCAACACCGCCTACACCGACCTCCAGGCCGGCAACCTCGACGTGATCGACATCATCCCGGCCGCCCAGCTGGCCAACGCCGCGTCGGACCTGCAGGGCCGCTTCATCAACCAGCCCGCCGGCATCATCCAGACCCTCTCCTTCCCGATGTACCAGCCGGCCTGGTCCACGCCCGGTGCACAGAAGGTCCGGCAGGGCCTCTCCATGGCGATCAACCGCCCGCAGATCACCCAGCGGATCTTCAACAACTCCCGCACCCCGGCCACCGACTGGACCTCCCCGGTACTCGGCCAGCAGGGCGGTTTCTCCAAGACCATCTGCGGCCAGGCCTGCACCTACGACCCGGCCAGGGCCAAGACCCTGATCCAGCAGGGCGGCGGCCTGCCCGGCGGGAAGATGACCATCAGCTACAACGCCGACGGCGACCACAAGACCTGGGTCGACGCGGTCTGCAACTCCATCAACACCGTGCTCGGCAACAACCACGCCTGTGTGGGCAACCCGATCGGCACCTTCGCGGACTTCCGCAGCCAGGTCACCGACAAGAAGATGACCAGCGCCTTCCGCACCGGCTGGCAGATGGACTACCCGCTGATCCAGGACTTCCTGGAGCCGCTCTACACCACCAACGGCTCCTCCAACGACGCCCACTTCAGCAACCCGCAGTTCGACAAGCTGGCCAACCAGGCCAACGCCGCCCCCAACTCCGCCGCGGCGGTGGCCACCTGGCAGGACGCGGAGAAGATCCTCGCCGTGCAGATGCCCGCCATCCCGCTCTGGTACCAGAACGCCGTCGGCGGCTACTCCGACAAGGTCTCGGGCGTGAAGCTCAATTCCTTCAGCGTGCCGGTCTACTACCGGATCGCCGTCAAGAGCTGAGCAGCCGGGCGGGGCGGCCGGGACGTACCACCGCCGCCCCGCCCAGGCCCCGCGCACCGCCCCCCGTGGAGGGAAGAAGCATGGGACGCTACATCATCCGGCGGCTGCTCCAGATGATCCCGGTGTTCATCGGCACCACTCTGCTGATCTTCATCATGGTGTACGCGCTGGGCGACCCGGTGGCCGCGCTCTTCGGCGACCGGGCGCCCGACCCCGCCACCGCCGCCCAGATCCGCCACGACCTGCATCTCGACGAGCCGCTGTGGAAGCAGTACCTGCTCTACATGGGCGGCATCTTCACGGGGAACTTCGGCACCGCCTTCAACGGCCAGCCGGTCACCGAGCTGATGCGCACCGCCTTCCCGATCACTGTCCGGCTGACCATCGTGGCGATCATCATCGAGGCGGTGTTCGGCGTCCTGCTGGGAGTGGTCAGCGGACTGCGCCGGCGCGGCTGGGTGGACACCGGTGTGCTGGTCCTCACCCTGGTGGTGGTCTCCGTGCCCACCTTTGTCACCGGCTATCTGCTCCAGCTGCTGCTGGGCGTCCGCTGGGGGATCGCCCCCGCCACGGTCTCCGCCGAGGCGCCGTTCAATGAGCTGATCGTGCCGGGTCTGGTGCTGGCCGCGGTGTCGCTGGCCTATGTCACCCGGCTCACCCGCACCACCGTCGCGGAGAACGCCCGTGCCGACTATGTGCGCACCGCCGTCGCCAAGGGCCTGCCGCGGCACCGGGTGGTCGGCCGTCATCTGCTGCGCAACTCGCTCATCCCGGTGGTGACCTTCCTGGGCACGGACATCGGCGCCCTGATGGGCGGTGCGCTGGTGACCGAGCGGATCTTCAACATCCACGGTGTCGGGTACCAGCTCTACCAGGGCATCCTGCGCCAGAACTCACCGACCGTGGTCGGCTTCGTCACCATCCTGGTGATCATCTTTCTGATCGCCAACCTGCTCGTCGACCTGCTGTACGCGGTCCTGGACCCGAGGATCCGGTATGCCTGACATCGGCCCCCACGGCGAGCCCGACGAGCCCGGCCGGACCGGTATCAACCCCAGCGGCCTCGCCATGGGAGAGGCCGACACCCTCGAACACGCCGACTACAGCCGCACCACCGGACCCGGGCCGGCCGGGAAACCCAGGAGCCTGTGGCAGGACGCCTGGGAGGACCTGCGGCGCAACCCGATCTTCATCGTCTCCGCGCTGCTGATCCTCTTCCTGGTCTTCATCTCGATCTGGCCCGGTGTCATCGCCACCCGCAGCCCGCTCGACTGCGACCTCGCCAGGTCCCTGGACGGCCCCGCCCCCGGCCACTGGTTCGGCTTCGACACCCAGGGCTGCGACGTCTACACCCGTACCGTCTACGGTGCGAGGGCCTCGGTCACCGTCGGCGTCTGCGCCACCGCGGGCGCCGCCGTCGCCGGCACCCTGCTGGGCGGCCTGGCCGGCTTCTTCGGCGGCTGGTGGGACGGGCTGCTCTCCCGGATCACCGACATCTTCTTCGGCATCCCGATCCTGCTCGGCGGCCTGGTGCTGCTCTCGGTCCTCCCCAGCACCACCATCTGGACCGTGGTCGGCTTCATTGTGCTGCTGGGCTGGACCCAGGTCGCCCGTATCGCCCGCGGATCCGTGATCACCGCCAAACAGAACGACTATGTGATGGCGGCCAGGGCTCTGGGGGCGGGCAACGCCCGTATGATGCTTCGTCATGTACTGCCCAATGCGATCGCCCCGGTGATCGTGGTCGCGACCATCGCGCTCGGCACCTATGTCGCCCTGGAGGCCACCCTGAGCTATCTGGGCGTGGGCCTCAAACCGCCCACGGTCTCCTGGGGCATCGACATCTCGGCGGCGGCAGGCTACATCCGTAACGCCCCGCACATGCTGCTCTATCCGGCGGGTGCGCTCAGCATCACCGTGCTGGCCTTCATCATGCTCGGCGACGCGGTGCGCGACGCCCTCGACCCCAAGCTGCGCTGAGTTGGAGGAACCGTTGAGCGACATCTACGACCTCGTCGACGAGACCCCGCGTGACGGCACCACGGACGCTGCGGACACCCCGCTGCTGGAGGTGCGTGACCTGCATGTGGAGTTCCGCACCCGCGAGGGAGTGGCCAAGGCGGTCAACGGTGTGAACTACAGCGTGCGGGCCGGTGAGACGCTGGCCATCCTGGGTGAGTCGGGCTCCGGCAAGTCGGTGAGCTCGCAGGCCGTGATGGGCATCCTGGACTCGCCCCCGGGGTTTGTGACCGACGGGCAGATCCTGTTCCAGGGGCAGGATCTGCTGAAGCTCTCCGAGAAGGAGCGGCGGCGGATCCGAGGCGCCAGGATGGCGATGATCTTCCAGGATGCGCTGTCCTCGCTGAACCCGGTGCTGACGGTCGGCTACCAGTTGGGCGAGATGTTCCGGGTGCACCAGGGGATGTCGCGCCGGGATGCCAAGGCCAAGGCCATCGAGCTGATGGACCGGGTGCGCATTCCTGCCGCCAGGGAGCGGGTGAACGACTATCCGCACCAGTTCTCCGGCGGTATGCGGCAGCGGATCATGATTGCGATGGCGCTTGCGCTGGAGCCGGATCTGATCATCGCGGACGAGCCGACCACGGCGCTGGATGTCACGGTGCAGGCCCAGGTGATGGATCTGCTGGCCGACTTGCAGCGTGAGTTCCACATGGGTCTGATCCTGATCACCCATGACCTGGGCGTGGTGGCGGACGTCGCCGACAAGATCGCGGTGATGTACGCCGGCCGGATCGTGGAGACCGCCCCGGTGCACGAGCTGTACAAGCAGCCCGCACACCCCTACACCAAGGGTCTGCTCCAGTCGATCCCGCGGCTGGACCAGAAGGGCGAGGAGCTCTACGCGATCAAGGGTCTGCCGCCCAGCCTGCTGCACATCCCACCGGGCTGCGCCTTCAACCCCCGCTGCCCGCAGGCCCGGGACATCTGCCGGGTCGAGGTGCCGCCGCTCTACGCGGTGACCGAGCAGGACGGCACCGAGTCCGTCGGCCGGGGCAGTGCTTGCCACTTCTGGGAGGAGACCGTCCGTGGCTGAGGCGATTCTGCAGGTACGTGATCTGGTCAAGCACTTCCCGCTGACGCAGGGCGTCGTGCTGCGCCGCCAGGTGGGGGCGGTGCGGGCGGTGGACGGGGTCTCCTTCGATCTGTTCCGGGGGGAGACCCTGGGGATCGTGGGGGAGTCGGGTTGCGGCAAGTCGACGCTGGCGAAGGTGTTGATGAACCTGGAGCGGGCGACGTCGGGCCAGGTGCTGTACAAGGGCGAGGACATCTCGCGGTTGTCGGGGCGTGCGCTGAAGGCGGTGCGGCGGAACATCCAGATGGTGTTCCAGGACCCGTACACCTCGCTGAACCCGCGGATGACGGTGGGCGACATCATCGGTGAGCCCTTTGAGATCCACCCGGAGGTGGCGCCGAAGGGTGACCGTCGCCGGGCGGTGCAGGACCTGCTGGACGTGGTGGGTCTGAACCCGGAGTACATCAACCGCTATCCGCACCAGTTCTCCGGTGGCCAGCGCCAGCGCATCGGGATCGCCCGCGGGCTTGCGCTCAAGCCCGAGGTGATCATCTGTGACGAGCCGGTCTCCGCGCTGGACGTCTCGGTGCAGGCCCAGGTGGTGAACCTGCTGGAGAAGCTGCAGGACGAGTTCGAGCTCTCCTACATGTTCATCGCCCACGACCTGTCCATCGTGCGCCACATCTCCGACCGCGTCGGCGTGATGTACCTCGGCAAGATCGTGGAGATCGGGACCGACACCCAGATCTACGACCACCCCACCCACCCCTACACCCAGGCACTGCTCTCCGCCGTCCCCGTACCCGACCCCGAGGCCCGGGAGGAGCGCGAACGGATCCTGCTCGAAGGCGATGTGCCCTCGCCGGCCAACCCGCCGTCCGGCTGCCGGTTCCGCACCCGCTGCTGGAAGGCCCAGGAGAAGTGCGCGCTGCTGGAACCCCTGCTGGCGCCCCCGTCCTGGCTCAGCGGCGAGGCCGCCCATGACTCCGCCTGCCACTTCGCCGAGGAGAAGGACGTCGTCGCCCACGCATGACGACGGCGGGGGTGCCCGGACGTATCGTCCAGGCACCCCCGCCGACCGGTGTCCGGGGTGATCAGTCCTGCTGGTCGCGGGGCTCCGGGATGCCGACGGAGACCTCGTCCTCCATGGCGGCGAGAGCCGGGTCGAGGACGACCTCCTTGCCGCTCTCGATGCTGGGGTCCTCCGGGAAGTGGCAGGCCGTCAGGTGGCCGGCGAGGTTGCCGGAGAGCTGCACCAGCGGCGGCTCCTCGGTCGCGCACTTCTCCTGCGCCTTCCAGCAGCGGGTGCGGAAGCGGCAGCCCGACGGCGGGTTGATCGGCGAGGGGACGTCACCGGCCAGCCGGATGCGCTCGCGGTTGTCGTCCGGGTCGGCCTCGGGCACGGCGGAGAGCAGCGCATGGGTGTACGGGTGCCGCGGGCGCTCGTACAGCGACTTGCGGTCCGCGATCTCCACGATCTTGCCCAGGTACATCACCGCGACCCGCTGCGAGAAGTGGCGCACGATGGCCAGGTCGTGGGCGATGAACAGGAAGGCGATGCCGAGGTCCTTCTGCAGCTGCTGCAGCAGGTTGACGACCTGGGCCTGGATGGAGACGTCCAGCGCGGAGACCGGCTCGTCGGCGACGATGAGCTTGGGCTCCAGGGACAGGGCGCGGGCGACGCCGATGCGCTGCCGCTGGCCGCCGGAGAACTCGTGCGGGAAGCGGTTGTAGTGCTCTGGGTTGAGGCCCACGGTCTCCAGGAGCTCCTGCACCCGCTTCTGGATGCCGCCGGCCGGCTTGATGCCGTTGATCTCCATGGGGGCACCGATGATGGAGCCCACGGTCTGCCGGGGATTGAGCGAGGAGTACGGGTCCTGGAAGATCATCTGGATCTCGGACCGGATCGGCATGAGCTCCCTGCGGGAGGCATGCGTGATGTCCTTGCCCTGGTAGGAGATCTGCCCGCCGGTGGGCTCCAGCAGCCGGGTGACCAGGCGGCCGGTGGTGGACTTGCCGCAGCCGGACTCGCCCACCAGGCCCACGGCCTCACCGGTGCCCACCGTGAGGTCGATGCCGTCCACCGCGTGGACGGCGCCCACCTGGCGCTTGAAGAGGAAGCCGTCCATCACCGGGAAGTGCTTCTGCACGCCGGTGAGCTGGAGCAGCGGCTCCCCTGCGGGGGTGGCCGGGGACGGGCCGTCGGCCTTGCTGAGGGTCAGCTGATCGTTCACTTTGTTCGCCCCAAGGTGACGGTTGAAGGGTCCTCAGCCGAGCCGCGGCTGGATCTGGTCGATGAAGATGTCCTGCTTCTGTCCCACGGACAGGTGGCAGGCCGAGCCGTGGCCGGTTTCGGGGGAGATCTCGGGCCGCTCGGTGGTGCAGCGGTCGCCGATCACACCCTCCTTGAAGTCGCAGCGGGGGTTGAACGGGCAGCCGGTCGGCAGATTGATCAGGCTCGGCGGAGTGCCCCGGACCGGACGCAGCGGGACGTCCACCGACCCGGCGAGGCTGGGCATCGACGACAGCAGGCCCCAGGCGTAGGGGTGCTGGGGCGCCTTGAGCACCTCGCGGACGGTGCCCCGCTCCACTGCCCGGCCCGCGTACATCACCATGACATTGTGCGCGGTCTTGGCGACCACACCCAGGTCGTGGGTGATCAGGATGATCGCGGTGCCCATCTCCTGCTGGAGGTCCTTGAGCAGGTCGAGGATCTGTGCCTGGACGGTGACGTCCAGGGCGGTGGTGGGCTCGTCGGCGATCAGCAGGTCGGGGTCGCACACCAGGGACATGGCGATCATGGCGCGCTGGCGCATACCGCCGGAGAACTGGTGCGGGTAGTCGTCCACCCGGGTCTGCGGCTGCGGGATGCCCACCTTGGTGAGCATCTCGATGGAGCGGTCGCGGGCTTCCTTCTTGCTGGCACCGGTGTGCTTGCGGAAGGTCTCGCCGATCTGCCGGCCGATGGTGTGGTACGGCGACAGCGCGGTCAGCGGGTCCTGGAAGATCATCGACATGGTGTTGCCGCGGAGCTTCTCCAGGGTGCGCCGGGGCGCGCCCACCAGCTCCTGCCCGGCCAGGTTGATCGACCCGGTGATCTCCGTGGACTCCGGGTTGTGCAGACCGAGGATCGCCAGGTTGGTGACCGACTTGCCGGAGCCGGACTCACCGACGATGCCGAGGGTGGTGCCCCGCTCCACATCGAAGGAGAGGCCGTCCACGGCCCGTACCACGCCGTCCTCGGTGCTGAAGCGCACCTGCAGGTCGCGGACGGAGAGGAAGGACGCACCCCCGGACGGCGCGGGGGCCTCCTCGGGCTTGGCCAGGGTGGTCATGGACAGGGCTCCTCGGTGCGGTGCTGAAGGTCGGGGTCGGCGGTCGGGGTCGGCGCGGGGCTGGTCAGCCCAGCCGGATCCGCGGGTCGATGAAGGCGTAGGCCGCGTCGACGATGATGTTGAAGACGACGATCAGCGCGGCGGCCACCAGGGTCACACCGACCAGCATGGAGAGGTCGGAGTCGATGACCGAGCCGATGGCCAGCTGGCCCAGGCCGTGCAGGTCGAAGGTCGTCTCGGTGATGATGGCGCCGCCGAGGAGGGTGGCGAGGTCCACACCGAAGATGGTGATGATGGTACCGATCGTGCCGCGCCAGGCGAAGCGCAGGAAGACGGTCATACCCGACATGCCCTTGGCCCGTGCGGTCCGCACATAGTCCTCGGAGAGCTGCTCGACCATCGAGGAGCGCGTCATCCGGGTGTAGTTGGCGGTCCAGATCAGGGAGAGCACCAGCCAGGGGACCAGCAGTCCGGTGAACCAGCCGATCGGGTCCTGGGTGAAGGGCACATAGGTGGGCTGCTGCAGCCAGTGGGTCTGGTAGACGAGGAAGTACAGCGCGACCGGGCCGACGAAGTAGATCTGCATCGCGGAGGCCACCAGCGAGGAGGAGCTGGCGATCTTGTCGATGGCCTTGCCCTGCTTCCAGGCGGCCAGCATGCCCATGCCGATGCCGAAGATCAGGAAGACGATGGACGAGCCGATGGTCAGCGAGAGCGTCGTCGGGAAGCGGTCCATGATCGTCTGGGTGATCATCTCCTGCTTGACGTAGGAGTAGCCCAGGCAGGGAGCGCTGCAGTGGCCGGTGGGGAAGTCACGGCCTGCGAAGATCGAGGAGAGCCAGTTCCAGTACTGCTCCGGCACGGACTTGTCGAGGCCCATGTTGTGCCTGATCAGCGCCAGGTTCTGAGGGGTGCACACCTTGCCGCAGGAGAGCCGCGCGGGGTCCGCGGGAATGGCGAAGAACAGGAGGTAGGTGATGATGCTGATGATCAGCAGAATCACGATCGCGCCGAGTGTTCGGCGAACGAGGAAACGGAGCATGGGTCGGGCTCTCCTGGTCGGGGCGCCGTCTGCGGTTGCCGGGCGGGGAAGGTGGGGCGGCCCGAGGGGCCGTCACGGGGGCTGCGGTGGGGCGCCGTGGCCGGCACCCCACCGCAGACCGTGAGGACTTACTTGATGAAGACGTCCAGCGGGGACAGCTCACCGTTCAGCGGGTCGAGCTTCACGCCGCCCAGGCCGGAGCCGTAGAGGCCGATGTAGCTCTGGTAGACGTCCGGGATGGACGCCGCGTCCTGCATGATCTGCTTGTCGACCGCGGCCCAGGCAGCACCCTGCTGGATCGGGTCGGCGACCTTGCCGGCCGCGTCCATGGCGGCGTCGACCGCGTCGTTCTTGTAGTGCGCGTAGTTGGGCTGCAGGTCGCCGATCAGGCGGCCGTCCCACACCGGCTGCACAGCGGTCTGACCGGTCGGCCAGTCGGCGCCCCAGCCGCCCCAGTACAGGTCGTACTTGTTGTTCACCAGGCCGATGGCGTCGTAGTAGGTCTTGGCGTCGAGCGGCTTGGTGACGACCTTGAAGCCGGCCTTCTCCAGCGCCTGCTGGATCACGACCGTGACCTTCTGCTGGGTCGGCGTGTTGTTGTAGGGGTACACGATCGTGGTGCCGACCGCGTTGGCCTCCTCCAGCAGCTTCTTGGCCGCGTCCGGGTCGCCCTGCGGCTTGGTGAGCGTCCCGTAGAGGTCGTTCTGCTCGTAGCCGAGGACGGTCGGGCTGATCAGACCGGTGGCGTAGTCGCCGTAGGTCGTGCCGCCCTGGAGCGCACGGGCCTGCTGGTGCGGGAAGGCCCGGATGAGGGCCTCACGCACGCGCTTGTCCTTGATACGCGTGTTGTTGATGTAGTAGAAGTCCACGTACGGGGTCAGGCCCTGGACCAGTCGCGGCTTCAGCGAGGCGTCGGCCAGCACCTTCGGCAGCAGGTCGGTGTCGACCGAGTTGTGGAAGGTCATGGCGGTCTTGTCCGCGCCGCTGTCCGCCATGAAGCGCTGGGTGGTGTCCTTGTTCTGGTACCCGAACTCCATGTGCCACTTGTCCGGGAAGGCGTTCCGGATCGGGTCCGTCTTGGCGTCCCAGTTCGGGTTGCGCACCAGGTCCAGCGACTTGTCGGTGACGTGGCTGACGATCTTGTACGGACCGCTGGAGAACGGCTTCTTGTCGTACGCCTCCTTGGTGTCGTGAGCCTTGGTCACGACACCGTAGCCGGTCATCGCCAGGGTGAAGTTGGCGTCCGGGTGGGCGTCCTTGAACTTGAAGACGACGGTCTTGTCGTCAGGAGTCTGGACCGCGTCCAGCTCCTTGCCCTTGTAGGGGCCCTCGTACGCCTTGCGGTAGTCCGTGCCCGACAGCCACTGCTGGATGTAGGTCGGGCCCTCCTGGATGAAGGGCGCGTACAGCCGCTCGACGGAGTACTTGACGTCCGCGGAGGTGATGGGAGAACCGTCCTCCCACTTCAGGCCGTCCTTGAGGGTGAACTTCCAGGTCTTGCCGCCATCGGTGGTGGTACCGGTGTCGGTGGCCAGGTCGCCGACCAGCTTGGTGCCGTCGGCGGTCTCCTTGTAGCCGGTGAGCTGGCGGGTGAACAGCTCGGAGGCGGTGGAGTTGTAGTTCAGGTAGACGCGACCCGGGTCGAGGTGCGAGAAGTCGTCACGGTCGAGCATGGTGACCGTGCCGCCGGTCTTGGCGCCCGCGGGAGCGATGGCAGGACCGGCCGAGTCCGCGGCGGTGCCCACAGTGATCTTGGTGACGGCAGCCTTGACCGGAGCCTGGGAGCTGCCGCTGGCGGACGGCTGGCCCGCACCACTGTCGGAGTGGCCGCTGCTGCATGCAGCGGTCATGGTCATCGCCCCGGCCACGAGGACTGCAGCGGCGAGGTGCCGCGACTTGCGAGAGGTCATGTCTGTCCTGCCTGTGAGGTAGGAGTGGATATTCCTGGGTTGCCCGGGGCGGGCTGAGCGGTCCCCCCGGAGTTCTGGGTGTGCGTCCGTCAACGCTTGGTCTTGGGATCGAAAGCGTCCCGGACCGAGTCCCCGAGGAGGTTGAAGGCGAGTACGAAGATCACCATCGATACGCCGGGGAAGAACAGGTAGGTGATGTCGGTCTGGTAGTAGTTGGCGCCGATCGAGATCATGCGGCCCCAGTCCGGGGTGGGCTCGATGATGCCCACGCCGAGGTAGGAGAGGCCGGCCTCGGCGGTCACAAAGGCAGGCAGCGCCAGCGTGGACTGCACCAGGATGGGCGTCCACAGGTTGGGCAGCAGCTCCTTGAAGATGATCCGCATCGGCGAGGCACCGGTGACCCGGGCCGCCTCCACGAACTCCCTCTCACGCAGCGAGAGGGAGACCGCGCGCAGGATGCGGGCCAGGCCCATCCAGCCCAGGATCGACAGCACGATGATCACGGTCACGGTGCGCAGCCAGACCGGGGTCTGCTCGTCGGGGGAGACGAAGAGCGAGTCCACCACGGGCACACAGGCGATGAAGAAGATCTGCGACGGGAACGACAGCAGCACGTCGATGAAACGGCCGATGAAGTAGTCGGTCTTGCCGCCCACATAGCCGGCGATCATGCCGATGGTGATGCCCAGGAAGGTGGTGGCCAGGGTGGTGACCACCGCGATCAGCAGGGAGGTCCTGATGCCGTAGACCAGCTGCATCAGGACGTCGCGGCCCAGGCCCGGCTCGAGGCCGAACCAGAAGTCGCTGCTGATACCGCCGTTGGGCCCGGTGGGCAGACCGCCGATCTCGGTGAGCAGGCCCGGGGTGTTCTGCCCGTAGGTCTCCGAGGGGTTCTTGCCGTACACCATCGAGATGAGCGGCGCGCAGATCGCCACGAGCAGGAACAGTGCGACGATCACCGCGCTGATCACGCCGGTACGGTCACGGAGGAAGCGACGCCACATGATCTGGCCGGGGGAACGGCCCTTGAGCTCCGGGGCCGCCGCCGGATCGACTGCGTCGGCAGGGCCGGCCGAACCGATGATCTCGGTATCGGCCTGAGCCTGAGTGGGGTTGGTCATGGTGCGAAAGCTCCCGCTCGGGGTGTGTGCGGCCGCAAGAAGTGTTTGACGAACGGACTCTGGCAAGTCGTTTATCGAACGTCAAGTAGCTGCACGTATTACCCCCGCTTGACGGGGTATCGTGCTGGAAGATCGATCAGGTTGTGGCCAGAAAGAGGTTGACATCCTCCTGGTGAAACGGACATCTATGGACAGAGCGGTCATATGTCCGTTAACAATCCCGAAACACGGTCTTTGCAGTCCCGGTATTCGGACACTCGATGCCGGGTGTCGATCCGGGGTCGCCGGCCGGGTGCCGGTGTCCGTTCTGCCACTACCGATACTTTTGGGTGGAGTCTGGCGTCTGTCCGGTATCCGGACGGTCGGAGCCTGGCCAAAACTCGCCATGACGGCAAGTCGCCAGCCCCTGGCGCCATTGTCGGTGTTTCTGGCCGGGTCGGCGGCGGTTAACATCCCGGTGATCTGCTATCGGCCACCGGTATTGCGATCGGGTTATTTCGATGCGCCTAATGAGCCGTCACCGCGCCGATCCATGGGCACGTTATTGATGTGTTCACAACATAAAAAGACCGGGTCCTGACGAGTCAGGACCCGGTCTCCGGGCAGTGCTGCGGCCGGTGGTCAGCCGGTGGTCACCGGGAGGGTCACCGTGCGGGCGGCACCGGTCTTGTTGAGACCGGACAGGATGGCGTCGGCGACATCCTGGGTGGTCACCGGTCCCACCGTGGCGCCGTGCTTCATCCGGTAGCCCGTGAAGGCCCCGTTCAGACGGGCCTGCAGCTTGGCCAGGTTGAACCTCGGCGCCACCGTGCCGTTGGCGTCAGGAGCGAGTACCAGGGCCGCGGTGAAGGTGCCCGTGCCGAAGGGCACCCCCGGCGCGTCGGCGGTACCGCGCCGGACGTAGACAAAGCCGCCGTTGATGATCTTCTTGCCCAGGGTGTTCGCTGCCGACTGGAGCGCGGCGGCCGAGACCTTGGGCTGCGCGGCGGTGACCTTGAGGCTGATCGGCGCGGTCCGCCGGCCGAGGGCGCGTGCCTGGTAGCTCTGCTGGACCGCGGCCACGGCCGCGTCGATGTCGACGGCGCTGCCCGCGGTGGGCGGCATCACCACCGGCTTCCCGGTCGCGCTGAAGTAGACATAGCCCTCGCGCGGGCCCCCGCTCCCCTGGGCCAGCTGCTGCTGCAGCGCGGCACGGAGTTTGGGTTGGTCGATCTTGACTACGGGGGCGACCGCCTTCGCCGACCCGGTGAGCGAACGGATCACATTCACCGGGTTGTAGCTGTGGTGGGTGAGCCCGTCGACGGTCGCGGTGGTGTCGAAGGAGAGACCCGCGGCCGTCGCGTCCAGCTGGACGGTTCTGTCGCCCACCCGCAGCTGGACGGGCTGTCGGCCGATCTTGGCCACGGTGGCGTCCAGGGTGTGCACCGCGGCGTCCCGGCTGCTGCCGCCGATGTCGGTGCCCAGCACGGTGGTGCCCTTGGGGACATCGGCCTGGTTGAGCATCAGGCCGGCGCCATAGGCGACCCCGCCCGCGCAGACCACCGCACCGATGGCGTAGCCCACCAGCTTGCCGCCGCGCCGACGGCGCGGGGCGGGCGCGCTGCCGCTGTCCGCGGCACCGGTCCCGGCCGCCGCCGCGGCCGGCGAGGGCCGGGCACCCGCGGGGGGTACGGGGGCGCGGAAGTCCTCGTCGCGGAAGCCGGTGGCGAAGGGATTCGCCGCGGCGGGCTCCGTGGGGGCCGCGGCGAAGGGGTCCGGGGCGAACGGGTCGGCCGCGAAGGGGTCGGCCGCGAAGGGGTCGGCCGCGAAGGGGTCGGCGGCCGGGAAGGCCGCGGCCGGGAAGGCAGCGGTGGCCTCACCCGGTCCGGCGTCGGCCACCGGCGGGATGCCGCCGACCTCGGTCGCGCCGAACGGGTCGTCGGCCCCGGGGGGGCCGAAGGGATTGCTGCCGTAGTCGGGGCGGAAGCCGTTGTCGAACGGCTGCTCCCCGCCCTGGCCCGGAGCGGGCCTGCTGCGCACCCCGAGCCCCGGGGGGAAAGGGTTCACCGAGGACGCCGGAGCTGTGCCGGGGAAGGTGTCCTCGGGGCCCTGGCCGAGCGGACCCGGTGCGGGGGGCGGAGTCGGTCCGGTCGCCGTGCCCGGCGCGAAGGGCGAAGCGGGGGCACCCCCGGGGAGCGGCGCCTGCGGGCCGGGGCCACCGGGCCGGGCTGCTGCGCCCGGGCCGCCGGCCGGAGCGCGGCGCGGAAGTCCGCCGTCGCGCCGGGGGGCGGGCACCGGCTCGTCGAACGCCGGGAGCCCGGGTGCAGGCGGGGGCGTGAAGGCGTCGCCGGACGCCGGGGGCGCAGGAGCAGGGACGGGCGCGCCCGTCGCCGTGCCGCCTGCGGGGGTCGCGGGACCGGACTTCTTCCGTGGCCGGAACCAGCCGTCGGTCGGCGCGGGGGAACCGTCGCCGTCGCCCTCCGGTACCTGCCACTCCGGCGGGAGGTTGGGCGGGGTGGAGGTGCGGTTCTCGGCGTCCATCACCCCGAGCACGGGGGAGGCCGGTCCGGCGGCCCGGCGCCTGGGCGAGCCGCCCTCCGGCCCCGGGGGCGCCGCCGGCGGGGTGTCGGCGGCCGGCTCGTCGCCGGACTCCTTCACCGGGCTGCGGACCACCACGGGCGGAATCGGCCGTGAGCCGGGGATGTTGATACGGATCCGCGTGGTGAGCGTGGTCTCGGTCCTGGGCCCGTCCTCGGGGGCAGGCTCCTCGGCCGCCCCGCCCGGTCCCAGGCCGTCCGGCCCGAAGGCGCCCGTGGCCTGCGGGATCCCGTACGGGGGCGTGCCCGACGGATAGGCGTCCGCGCCCGTGCGGCGGGGGCTCGGGGACGCTTTGTCAGAATCGCGGCTGCTCAATGCTGCTCCGGGTTCGCCTCTGTCGCCCGCGGGGGCTCCAGTCGCGGGTTGTGGATCGACCCTCGCACGGTGCACCGCACGTGGGCTGTGGCCGGCACCGGTCCCCTGGCCCGGCCCCGGAGGGCGTGGCCGGTGCCTCCTGGCTCGCGGACCGGTGCCGAGAGTCTAGGGTCCTGCCCGCTGCCCGGCCATCGCCGGGCTGCCGCTCCACCATACTGGGAACGCCGGGACGGCGGTCCGGTTCCGATAGAACCCAGTTGGTCCCAATCGTCTCCTATGGCAGCCCCTGCGGACCGTGCTGACGGCCCGTCGCCGGGTACCCGCACGCCCCGGCACCGTTGATGACGTATCAGGCGTTCCGTCGGTTCACCTTCGCCGCGCGGTCGCGGCACCTGCACCGAATCCGTACATCAGGCGGGTCGGCAGGGTGGCGCAGATCACGCCGCCCACCGCCCCGGCGAAGAGGTACGCATACGATCCGAAGCCGCTCGCCAGGATGAAGTCACCCTCCGGCCGTGGACTCATCGTCACCATCAGCACCAGGAACCAGCCGATGAGCGGCGCACCGGCCCCCAGCTTGGTGGTGGTGAACCGCAGCCCCCCGTAGAACAGGGCCACCGTGGCCGCCACCGCCAGCAGCAGCCCGCCGGGGAACCAGAGCGACTGGGCGAAGGAGCCGGCCAGCGCCGTCACCCCGCCCAGCACCAGCAGCACCGCATAGGCGGCGATCCGTACCCCGCGCAGCGGAGGCTCCTCCGCCAGCCGGTCGGCCCGGGAGCCGATCAGCGCGGCGACTCCGCGGCGGGGAGCGCGCGGCGGCAGGGGCTTGCCCGGGCGGGGGTCCTCCGGCATGGCGGGGCTCACCGGGCCGCCTCCAGCCCGGCGAAGAGGTCGTCCTCCCAGTCGTCGGCGGCACCCGCGCCGCCTTGCACCAGCCGGTAGTACTCCATCGCGGGCAGCGGTTGGCCCAGGTCGTTGGAGAGAGCGAAGAACGGGCCGTCCACCACGATCTGGGTGGCGTGCGCGGCCATTGCGGCGGCCTTCCGGGCGGAGTACGCGGAGCCGTCCACGGCTGCGGTCACCGCCGCGTCGTCCACCACTCCGGGGACGTCGGCGGGGCCGGCGACACCGGGGAAGGGGCTTGCCTCGCCGGCGGCGCGCAGCGCGGCGAAGCCGGCCTCCAGCACCGAACGCGGCATGCAGTTCCAGTAGACCTTGGGGACCGTCCAGGCGGCGCCGAGCTCCGGCCGGAAGGACGGGTCCGCGGCCAGCTCGCAGCCGCGCATGGCGACCCGGTGCGCCTGGATGTGGTCCGGGTGCCCGTAGCCGCCGTTCTCGTCGTAGGTCACCAGTACCTGCGGCCGCGCCTCGCGGACCACCTCGACCAGATGGGCCGCGGCCTCGTCCAGGTCGGCCTGCCAGAAGCAGCCGGGGCGGTCGTTGCTGGGGACGCCCATCATCCCGGAGTCCCGGTAGCGGCCGGGGCCGCCGAGGAAGCGGTGGTCGGTGACGCCGAGCTCCTTCATGGCGGCGGCCAGCTCGCCGATGCGGTACTCGCCCAGGGTGTCGTCCCGGTCGGCGGTCAGCTGGGCGAGCTCCGGAGGGATCACCTCGCCCTCCTCGCCCAGGGTGCAGGTCACCAGGGTGACCAGGGCGCCCTCCGCCGCATACCGGGCCATGGTGGCGCCGTTGCCGATCGACTCGTCGTCGGGATGGGCGTGCACCAGCAGCAGTCGGCGGGACGGCAGGCCGTCCCCGCCCGCACCGGCGGATCGGGGGTGGTCGGACGGTTCCGGCAGGTCGCTCATGGGGATCAGCGTACGGGCGGCCTTCCCCGGCGGCGGGACCGGTGCTGCCGCATCACAGCTTCAGGCCGTTGATCATTCCGGCTACATTGCTGGTCACCTGCTGGATCGACGGGGCGATCGAGCTGGAGGCGAGATAGAAGCCGAGCAGGGTGCAGGCGATGGCATGCCAGAACTTCAGGCCGGAGCGGCGGATCAGCAGTACCACGACGACAAGCAACAGGATGACTGCGGAAACCGTCAGGGCCATGGCGGTTCAACACCTCTCAGCGCGCGCCGCGCGAGGCGGCGGCGGTCGGGGGCCAGCGGGGACAGCGGGGACGGGCGTCACTGCTCGGCGGAGGTGGGTTCCGCCGCGCCGGATGCGGCCAACCGGCTATCCCTTCATACCCGATCAGTGAGCCTGTCATTACTTTCCGTCAGCCCGCATATGCCGGTGCACAGATGCACCGCCGGGGCGCACAGACCCTGAAGTCCGCGCACGGAACGGCCTCGGGAGCAGGGCGGCACCACCTCCGGGTGCGACAAGACGACGATCGGAGGTACTCCCTCCGGGTGTCGGGCGCGGCATAGGGTCACTCGTATGACCAAGGAGATCTCCTTCCCCCGGCAGTACTCGCGGACGCTGCGCTACACCCTGGGCGCACCCCGGTCCTTCACCGTCTCGCCCGACGGCGAGCGGGTGGCCTTTCTGCGCTCACGCTCCGGAACCGACCGGGCCAACCTCCTGTGGGTGCTGGACGCGGCCACCGGTCGCGAGCACATCGCCGCCGACCCGTCGGTGCTGCTGGGCAGCGGCGAGGAGGACCTCTCCGCGGCCGAGCGCGCCCGCCGGGAGCGCAGCAGGGAGGGATCGGCCGGTGTCGTCGCGTACGCCACCGACGCGGCCGCCGACCTCGCTGCATTCGCCCTCTCCGGGCGGCTCTTCACCGCAGACCTGCGGGAGCGCGGCGAGGCCCGCGAGATCCTGGTGACCGGCCCGGTGATCGACCCGCGGCCGGCGCCCGACGGCCGCCATGTCGCCTATGCCACCACCCGCGGCGACCTGCGGGTGGTCACCGCGGACGGCGCCACCGACAGGGCGCTGGCCGAGCCCGACGCCGACGGGGTGACCTGGGGTCAGGCGGAGTTCATCGCCCAGGAGGAGATGGACCGCAGCCGGGGCTTCTGGTGGGCCCCCGAGAGCGACCGGCTGCTCGCCGCCCGGGTGGACGACAGCCCCGTACGCCGCTGGTGGATCGCGGACCCGGCCAACCCGGACAGCGCTCCCGCCGAGATCGCCTACCCGGCCGCAGGCACCGCCAACGCCGAGGTGACCCTCACCGTCCTCGGCCTGGACGGCTCCCGCGCCGACATCGACTGGGACCGCGGCCGCTACCCGTACCTGGCCCGGGTGCACTGGTCCGCGGGCGGCCCGCCGCTGCTCCTGGTGCAGGCCCGCGACCAGCGCAGCCAGCTGGTGCTCGCCGTCGACCCCGACACCGGAGCCACCCGCACCCTGCATGTGGACGAGGACCCGGTGTGGCTGGACCTCTTCCCGGGCGTTCCCTGCTGGACCCCCGACGGGCGTCTGGTGCGGATCGCCGACGAGGGCGGCGCCCGCGTCCTGGCCGTCGGGGACCGGGTGCTCACCGGTGCCGCTCTGCACATCCGCTCGGTCCTCGACGTCGGGCCGGACGACGTCCTGGTCGCCGCCTCCACCGGCGAGGAGGCCGCCGACCCGGAGACCGGCCAGATCCATGTGCTGCGGGTGAACTCCACCGGCGCCGTCCGCGTCTCCTCACAGCCCGGTGTGCACACCGCGGCCCGCTCCGGCCCCACCACGGTGCTGGTCTCCGCCTCCCTGGACCGCTCGGGCAGCCGCGCCCGGGTGCTGCGCGGCACCACCCCCGTGGCCGAGATCGCCTCCTTCGCCGAGACACCGGTGATCAGCGCCGATGTGCGGCTGGTGACGGCGGGCAAGCGGGGCATCCCCTGCGCGATGCTGCTGCCCACGGGCTACGACCGGGACCGCGACGGTCTGCTGCCCGTCCTGATGGACCCCTACGGCGGCCCGCACGGCCAGCGGGTGGTCGCCGCCCGCAACCCGCATCTGACCTCGCAGTGGTTCGCCGACCAGGGCTTCGCCGTGGTGGTCGCGGACGGCCGCGGCACCCCCGGCCGCAGTCCCGCCTGGGAGAAGGCCATCGCCTTCGACATGGCCGGAGTGAGCCTGGACGACCAGGTGGAGGCGGTGCAGGCGCTGGCCGAGGAGTTCCCGCTGGACCTCGACCGGGTCGCCATCCGCGGCTGGTCGTACGGCGGTTACCTCGCGGCGCTGGCCGTCCTGCGGCGTCCGGACGTCTTCCACGCCGCCGTCGCCGGAGCGCCCGTCACCGATCTTCGGCTCTACGACACCCACTACACCGAGCGCTATCTGGGCCACCCCGACGAGCGGCCGGACGTCTACGACGCCCATGCGCTGATCGGGGACGCACCCGAGCTCAGCCGGCCGCTGATGCTGATCCACGGTCTGGCGGACGACAACGTGGTGGCCGCGCACACCCTGCGGTTCTCCTCCGCACTGCTGGCCGCCGGACGCCCGCACACCGTGCTGCCGCTCTCCGGTGTCACCCATATGACCCCGCAGGAGCAGGTGGCCGAGAACCTGCTGCTGCTCCAGGTCGACTTCCTCAAGCGCTCCCTGAACCTCTGACACCACCCGGCCCGGGGTTGTGGAGACCCGCATCCCCGGGCCGGAAGGTGCTGCCCGGATGACGTTGTCCGGATGACGTTGCCCGGAAGGTGCCGCCCGGAAGGCGTTGCCGGGGAGGTCGCTCCCTCCCGGGCGCACACCCCGGAACGGTGCGCGGACGGTGTTCGCGCGGCCCCGTTCCCGGGCGCGCGAGGGGGCAGGCGAACGCCGGGATGCCGGGCGGATGTTCAGGCGGCGGGTGGGTCCTCCCGGCCGGGTTCCGGGGCGCCGGGCGCGCTCGTCGGCCCCTCCCGAAGCGTTCGCTCCCGTTCGGCGGGCCCTCCGCCCAGCCGGGAGCCGATGACGGCCCAGGCGGCCCCGAGGAGCAGGGAGGCGGTGACCACCGCCAGGGCGATCATGAGCAGGACGTGCATTGTTCTCCGCGTTCCCCTCCGCGTCACGGTCCATGCGGCCCTGTTCACAACCGCACAAGCTGAGGATGCCCAGCTCGGGTGCGCCGAACCCGCCGAAGCCTACGCGTGGGGCGGACCGTCGGCACCCGACGCGCCGTGACATCCGTCATGCGGAGAACACGACCGGTCGCACTGACCCCGGGGCCATCCGCCGGGCCACCCTGGAGGAGTCGGATCGAGAGACGGCCGAGAGCCAGGAGAGGGACGGATGAGGACCGCGACCGCGTCAGCGCGCGACATGCCGCAGCAGCACACCGGAGAGCCCGAGGTGGCTGCCTTCACCGCGGTGACCAAGACCTACGGCCAGGTCAAGGCGGTGGACGGGCTGGACCTGACACTGCGGCCCGGCGAGACCGTCGCTCTGCTCGGCCCCAACGGCGCCGGCAAGTCCACCACGCTCGATCTGCTGCTCGGCCTGCGCAACCCGGACCAGGGCACGGTCCGGCTCTTCGGCACCACCCCCCAGCAGGCCCTGGCGGCCGGCCTGGTCGGTGCGATGCTGCAGAGCGGCGGGCTGATGAGCGACGTCAAGGTCCGCGAACTGGTGCAGTTCGCCTGCGACGTCCACCCCCGCGGTTACCCCGTCGACCGAGTGCTGGAGACCGCCGGTGTCGCCGGCATCGCCGACCGCCGGGTCGGCAAGCTCTCCGGTGGACAGGAGCAGCGGGTGCGCTTCGCACTCGCCACCGCCGGGGCAAGCGATCTGATCGTGCTGGACGAACCCACCGTCGCCATGGACGTCTCCGCCCGGCAGGCCTTCTGGGGCACCATGCGGGGCCTGGCGGACGAGGGCCGCACGGTGCTCTTCGCCACCCACTACCTGGAGGAGGCGGACCAGGTCGCCGACCGGGTCCTGGTGATGCACCGCGGCCGGCTGATCGCCGACGGCACCCCGGCCGACGTCAAGGCCCGGGCCGGTGCCCGCCGCATCGTCTTCGACCTGGACGACATCGCCGAGCGCGACGCCGTGCTGCGCGGTCTCCCCGCGCTGGGCGCCCTGGAGGTCCACGGCCGCACCGTACGGATCCGCTCCACCGACGCGGACGCCACCGTGGCGGCGGTCTACCGGGCCGGCCTGTACCCGCGCAACCTCGAGGTCGCCGGCCTGGGGCTGGAGCAGGCGTTCCTCGCCATCACCCACGACGAGACGGCCGTGCAGCAGGGCGGCACCGAGGAGAGCGCACGATGACCACGCTGATCCGGCTCGAACTGCTGCGGGTGCTCCGCAACCGACGGTATGTCTTCTTCAGCCTGCTCTACCCCGCGGTGCTCTATCTGCTGATGGCCGGTTCGGCCGGCGGCAAGGACCTGGCCCCGGGGATGCCCGCCGCCACGTACTTCATGGTCTCCATGGCCACCTTCGGCTCGGTGGGCGCAGCGCTCAACGGAGCCATGCGCATCGCCCTGGAGCGCAAGGAGGGATGGGTGCGGCAGCTGCGGCTGACCGCCCTGCCGGGCCACGGCTACGTCCTTGCCAAGCTCGCCGCGGCGACCAGCCTCAGCCTGCCCTCCATCCTGCTGGTGATGCTGCTCGGCGGCCTGGGCGAGCACGTGCGGATGGACGCCTGGCAGTGGCCTGCGCTGGTGGCGGCGCTCTGGATCGGCAGCTTTGTGTTCGCTGCGCTGGGGATCGCCCTCGGCTACGCCGCCGGTCCGGACGTGGTGCAGCCGGTGGTGATGATCACCTATATCGGGCTGTCCCTGCTCGGCGGCACCTGGTTCTCCCTGGACCACTCCCCGACCTGGATCCGGGACCTCGGCGAGGTCACACCGACCGGGCTGTACAACCAGCTCGGCCGGATCGGCCAGACCGGTACCGCCCCGGGCACGGGGACGCTGCTCGGTCTCGCCGTCTACTTCCTGCTCTTCGCGGGCCTCGCGGCATGGTTGTACCAGCGGGACACCAAGCAGGCATGATGACCGCCATGCCGACGCCCTCGACGCCTTCCGCCCCGCCGCCCGAGACGGCCGGGGAGGAGGGCGACCGGGGGCGTCTGCATACGTCCTATCCCGGTGCGCCGGTGGAGAACCGCCGCCAGCTGATGGTCAAGCTCTGCTGGATGCTGCTGTGGATGATCTACCTGGTCTACCCGGTCCAGGACCTGACGGGCGGCCACCACGGCGCAGCGGCCACCGCCCTGGGCGCGGCCGCCCTCGCCGCCTTCCTCGCCTGCTACCTCGGCCTGATCATCCTGCGCAATGTCGCCGCCGCCCGGCGGGGAACCACCGCCGCGCTCGCCGTGATGCTGGGGCTGGCCCTCGCCACCACCCTCACCCTGGGCGACGACTGGCTGACCCTCTTCGCCTACCTGTCGGTCGCGGTCGGCGCGGTGCTGCCCGTCCGCTGGGCCCTGCCCGGGGTCGCCGGGGTGACCGCGCTGCTGGTGGCGGTGGGCGCCGCCGTCCACACCGGTGCGGACTCCCTGCCGGGGATCGCCCTCTCCGCCTTCCTCGGCGGCGCCGCCATGACCGGACTCCAGCGCCTGGTCGGAACGATGCGGGAGCTGCGCGAGGCCCGCGAGGCGGTCGCCCACCTCGCCGCCGCCGACGAGCGGTTGCGGCTGGCCCGCGATCTGCACGACCTGCTGGGCCACTCCCTGTCACTGATCACCCTCAAGAGCGAGCTCGCCGGGCGGTTCCTGGAGCAGGAGCGGTACGACGACGCCCGGCAGCAGGTGGCGGACATCGAGCGGGTCGGACGGCAGTCGCTGGTGGACGTCCGCGAAGCCGTCGGCGGCTACCGGCGCCCCAAACTCGCGGTGGAACTCGCCGCCGCCCGCACCGCGCTGAGCGCCGCAGGCGTGGAGGTCGACGCCACGGCACTGCTCCCCGAGGGGCTGCCGGGTCTCGGTCCCGAGGAGGAGGGCGCCCTCGGCTGGGCACTGCGCGAGTCCGTCACCAATGTCGTCCGCCATGCGCAGGGCGCCACCCGCTGCACCGTCGGGCTCGACGAGGAGTGGGAGGAGGACGGGCTCTGGGCGGTCCTGGAGGTCACCGACAACGGGACCGGCCCCGGTGCCGCCCGCGCCGGGAGACCGCAGCGCGGTCCCGGCGGCAGCGGACTGGCTGGGCTGCACGAGCGGCTGGCGCTCGCCGGAGGCCGGCTGGAGACCGGAACCGGGCCCCGCGGCAAGGGCTTCCGGCTGCGCGCCCGGGTCCCGCTCCGCAGGACCCAGAACCCGCCGGTGGCCCCGGACACCCCGCCGACCGGTAGCGTGCACCCGTGATCAGAGTGCTGCTCGCCGAAGACCAGGCCATGGTGCGCGAGGCCCTCGCCGCCCTGCTGAGCCTCGAAGGGGACATCGAGGTGGTGGCGCAGGTCGCCCGCGGCGACGAGGTGGTGGCGGCCGCCGTCGAGCACGACGTGGATGTGGCGCTGCTGGACATCGAGATGCCCGGCATGACCGGCATCGAGGCCGCGGCGCTGCTGCGAGGCACCCGTCCGGCGACCAGGATCGTGGTGCTCACCACCTTCGGCCGCCCCGGCTACCTCCGCCGTGCGATGGAGTCCGGCGCCGATGCCTTCCTGGTCAAGGACGCACCCGCCGCACAGCTCGCCGATGCGGTGCGCAGGGTGCTGCGCGGGGAGCGGGTGATCGACCCCACGCTTGCGGCGGCCGCCCTCGCCGAGGGCGCCAATCCGCTGACCTCCCGGGAACGGGATGTGCTGGAGGCGGCGGCCGACGGGTCGGTCAACGCCGATGTCGCGGCCCGGCTGCATCTGTCCGAGGGGACGGTGCGCAACTACCTGTCGATGGCGATCCAGAAGACCGGCGCCCGCAACCGGGCCGAGGCGGTGCGGATCGCCCGGGAGAAGGGCTGGCTGTAGCGCCGCACCGGTCCACCGCTGCGCTGGTCGGCCGAGCCCTGGTGGTCAGGTGGGCCGGTGGTCAGTTGAGCCGGTGGCGTGCGGCCCTGGCCTCCAGACGCACCCGGGCCGCCGAATCCGGGTCGAAGGCGTCCAGGATCGCCGCATAGGACTCCATCTCGGCGGCCCCGCCCAGGAAGTCGCCCACCCGCACCAGGATCTCGGCCCGCTCCAGCCGCAGCTGGGCGGGGTGGCGGGGGAGCAGCAGGGAGAGCTCGGTGGCCCACAGCTGGGTACGCGCCTGCTCGGGCCGGGAGGACGCCCAGGTGCGGATGTTGCCCAGGACCCGCAGCACCACGTCGAGCGGCGCGGGCGGCGCGAGCATCTGGTCGGTGAACGCCTCTCCGGTGGCGGCGGCGACCAGCTGCGCGGCGTCCTCGGGCGTCAGCGTACGACCGCCGTGGAACGGGTCGACCAGCACCTGTCCGCTCCCGGGTTCGCCCACCGCCGCCACGAAGTGGCCGGGCAGCGCCACACCGTGGACGGGGAGGCCGGCCCGCTCGGCGACGGCCGCCCAGACCAGTGACAGCATGATCGGCAGCCCTCTGCGGCGCTTCAGCACCGCCGGCAGCAGCGAGGAGTCCAGCCGGTTGTAGTCCGAGGGCCTCCCGTGGAAACGCTCGCGGCCGGCCAGCACCGCCGCCAGCAGCGCCGCCTGCGCCGCCGCGCCGACCGGCCGGCGCTCGTCCACGGCACGCCGCACCGCTTCCGCGAGCCGGTCCAGCACGGCCCCGGCGGTGCTGATCACCTCGTCCGGGTCGGCCTGTGGGTCGGCCTCCAGCCCGGCGAGCAGGCAGAGCAGCACCGGGTCGGGGCACTCGGCCCTGGCCTCGGCGTGGAACCTCGCCCGGCTCTCTTCGGTCACGACTGGTTCGGCCCGTTCGGATCAGGATCGGCTGCTGCGGTCGGTCGGCCTGGCTGTCCGTCAACTCCGCGGCAGGCGACAGTAGTGGTAAGTGTGGCTGGTGGTGAAGCCCAACCGGTCGTACAGCGCGATCGCGCCGCTGTTGTCCGCCTCCACCTGGAGGTAGGCACCGGTGGCGCCCTCCTCCGCGGCGCGGGCAGCCAGCGCCGCCATCATCTCGGTGGCGAGGCCGCGGCGGCGGTGCCCGGGGAGCACCTCGACGGCCGAGAATCCCGCCCAGTCGCCGTCCACCACGCAGCGCCCGATGGCTGCGGGGGCCGAGCCGTCGGGCGACGGCACAGCGCCGAACCAGACCGAGGGGCCGCCGTGCAGCACCGCGTGCGCACTGCGCTCCAGCGAGGGGTCGCCGCCGATCCGGCGGTAGCAGGACATCCACTGCGCCGACGCGGTGCGGGCCAGCCGCACCGGGTGGTCGGCGGTGCCGAGCCGGGCGAGCGAGGCCAGCGGCGCCGTACGGAAGAGGGTGGGGGTCTCCTCGGAGGCGATCCGGGCCAGCTCCTCCCGCAGGCCTGCCGGGGAGCCGGGCGCGGTGACCTCCACATGGGCCGGCAGCCCCCGGGCGTCGTACCAGTCGCGGACGGCGTCCAGTGCGGCGTCCAGCGGCAGCCCGGGGTCGCCGAGCGCCTGCACGGAGTTGGCCCGACGGGTGAAGCCGCCGGCGGCCCGCAGGGTCCACTCGCCGAGGGCGGCGGTCTCCGTGGCGGGCCAGCCGCGGGCGGCGATCCGTTGCAGCTCCACCGGTCCTGCGGACGGCGGTCGGACCCGCCGCAGCGGCGCGGGCGGCACCGGCTTGCCCGCCACCAGACGGTCCTCCCTGACCTCGACCGACTCGCCGTTTCGGCCCACCACGACCAGCACTCCGGCGTCCCACGATGTGAGCACGCCTATCGTGTCGCCAAACACGGGACGGTCCCCGACGATATCCAGGACACGCCGCACCGAGACACGTCGTCCCACGTCAGAAAGGGTGATCCGGATCTCTGAGTGCTTCTGTGCATGATGGTTGTCCGCCATCCCGGCCACCTCCCGTGCATCCAGTGTCATAGACCCGCGATACTAGGGGCGGGCATCGACGACGACGCGCTCCCCCGCGCGAGAGCCAGCCCCTACGAGGAGGAACGACAGCGTGACCTACGTCATCGCGCAGCCTTGTGTCGACGTCAAGGACAAGGCATGCATCGAGGAGTGCCCGGTCGACTGCATCTACGAGGGTCAGCGGTCCCTCTACATCCACCCGGACGAGTGCGTCGACTGTGGAGCCTGTGAGCCGGTGTGCCCGGTCGAGGCGATCTTCTACGAGGACGACACTCCGGAGGAGTGGAAGGACTACTACAAGGCCAACGTCGAGTTCTTCGACGACCTGGGCTCGCCTGGTGGCGCCTCCAAGCTCGGGCTGATCGAGCGGGACCACCCCTTCATCGCGGCACTGCCGCCCCAGGCGTGACGATCGGTGGCACCAGCGCTGTGAGCACCAACGACAGCACGCCCGCGCCGCTCCCGACGGGTTCGGGGGCGGCGCGGCGCGTCTCGGAGCTTCTCCCGGTCTTCCCCTGGGACCGGTTGGAGCCGTACAAGGCGACCGCGGCCGCGCATCCGGACGGGATCGTCGACCTCTCGGTGGGCACCCCGGTGGACCCGGTGCCCGAGCTGATCCAGAAGGCACTGGGTGCCGCCTCCGACACACCCGGCTATCCCACCGTCTGGGGTACGCCGGAGCTGCGGGAGGCGATCGTGGGCTGGCTGCGCCACCGGCTGGGGGCCGTCGCCGCCGAGCCGGCCGGGGTGCTGCCCACGGTGGGATCCAAGGAGTTGGTGGCCTGGCTGCCGACCCAGCTGGGACTGGGCCCGGGCGACCGGGTGGCCTTCCCGCGGCTGGCCTATCCCACCTATGAGGTGGGCGCCAGGCTGGCCCGCGCGGAGCCGGTGCCCTACGACGACCCGTGGGAGCTGGACCCGACCGGACTGCGGCTGCTCTGGCTCAACTCGCCCTCCAACCCGACCGGCCGGGTGCTCAGCCGCGAGGAGCTGCGCCGCGCGGTGGCCTGGGCCCGGGAGCACGGGGTGCTGCTGGTCAGCGACGAGTGCTATCTGGAGCTGGGCTGGGACGCGGACCCGGAGTCGGTGCTCCGCCCGGAGATCTGCGGGGACAGCCACGACGGGATCCTGGCGGTCCACTCGCTCTCCAAGCGCTCCAACCTGGCCGGCTACCGGGCGTCGTTCGTCGCGGGCGACCGTGCGGTGGTGCAGGAGCTGCTCCAGGTGCGCAAGCACGGCGGCATGATCGTGCCCGCGCCGGTGCAGGCGGCGGCCATCGCGGCGCTCTCGGACCACACGCATGTGGCCGAGCAGCGCGAGCGCTATGCACGGCGCCGCACCGCACTGCGCGAGGCGCTGGAGGCGTACGGCTTCCGGATCGAGCACTCCGAGGCCAGCCTCTACCTCTGGGCGACGCGTGACGAGGCCTGCTGGGACACCGTGGCCGCACTGGCAGAGCTGGGCATCCTGGTGGCGCCCGGCGACTTCTACGGCGAGGCCGGGGAGCGGTTTGTGCGGGTGGCGTTCACGGCCACCGACGAGCGGGTGGACGCTGCGGTCCGTCGGCTCGGCAGCTGAGGCGACGGACACAGAGCGGTGGGACCGGAGGGTGATGCACTCCCCGGCCCCACCGCCGTTTCTGTGTGCCCGCACAGTGGTGCGGGTGTCAGAGGGGCAGACCCAGGCCCGAGAGCGGGGTGCTGCCGTCCTGGCTCTGGATCGGGGAGAGGCTCTGCAGGGGCGAGGCGTTCTGCAGACCGTGGAGGCCGGACAGGCCCTGGGCGCCGCCCTGGGTGGCGGCGCCACCGATGGTGCCGATCAGCGAGGTGAGGGAGTCCAGGCCACCGAGGCCGCCGCTGTTGGGGGAGCCAAGCTCCGGCAGGCCGCCCAGGCGGTGGTGGGCTCCACCCGCAGCCTGGTCCAGGCCGCCGAGCGGCAGGCCGGCGCCGGCCAGCTGGTCGGTCGGCAGGCCGCCGCCGGTCAGGGCGCCACCGGTCAGACCGCCGCCGGTGAGGGCGCTCAGCGGGCCGCCGCCGCCGACCGGGGCCACGGTGCGCTGGGCCGCGTCGGATGCCATCTCACCGGTCGTGCCGGCGGTGGCGCCGGCCTGCTCGGCCGCCGAGCCGGCGAAGCGGTTGATCTCGGGGATCGCGGCGGCGGCGGTCGCACCCAGGGTGTCGGACACCGAGGGGATGGCCGAGGAGACGGTGCTGCCGCCGGAGTTGCCGACCTGCCTGCCGGCCTGGTGGGCGACGTCCTGCACCTGTCCGGCGAGGCTGTCGCTGTCGAGCTGGGTCAGCCCACCCAGGTCGGCCGTCTGAGGCAGCTCCGCGGCGGACGCGGTGCCGACCGTCGCGACCACGGGGGCCGCCCCGGCCGCGACGAGCAGCGCAGCCTGAGCGATCCGACGCGTGAGGGGGAGAGACATGGTGCTCCTAACGGAGATGAGGACAAGACCCGTCCGCCAGGCGGACGTGGTGTTTACCGCTCCAGGAGCAGGAAGGTTGCGGGCGTCTTTGGTAAAGACTCGGTAAACGTAGTATCAGCCTTCTTGTGGCATTGCGGACATTGTGCTCTGCTGTGCGGCCCCCGAAGGAACGTCACTCCCCATACGTCCCAAGGTCGGCCGGGTTTTGGGCCGATGGAGCGGCGGTGTGTGTAAAGCCCCCGGCGCCGGCCCGCGGCGCGTCAAGCTGTGTAAAGACGCTTCACCCCTGAGTGCGTCGCACGACTGCCGCAGTGAAAGCCGCGGGCCCTGCCCGCCGCATATGCGGCGGGCAGGGCCCGGGGTCGAGCCGATGGCCGATCAGAAGATCAGCTTGAAGCTCTTGAGAGCGGAGCCCAGGGAGTAGCGGGCCGCGAACGGGCCGCTGAGCCGGTTGTAGCCGCGGAAGAGCCACAGGACACCGTTGTTGTCACGGGCCAGGAAGTCCGAGCGGTTGTCCCGGTTCACATCACCGGTGGACAGCACATAGTTGTAGCCGTTGAAGTTGGTGGCGATGCGCACCCGCTTGCTGAAGGGGTGCTTCAGGTCGCCGGTGCCCAGGTGGACCCAGATGGCGTTGTGGTAGTCGACCCCGAGGACATCGGTGCGGCCGTCGCCGTTGTAGTCGAACTTCCCGAAGATGGCGCGGTAGGTGTTCCAGCCGCCGGGGCTCACCTTGATCCGGGCGCTGAGGTGGCCGTTGGAGTTGCCCGGGTGCAGCCAGAGCGCGCCGCTCTTGTCGCGGCCCAGGATGTCGTCGGACGCGGAGCCGCCCAGGTTGCCCGGCATCACGATCGAGGTGTAGCCGTTCCAGCCGCGGCCCTCGTCGATGCCGTTCTTCACACCGGAGACCAGACCGTAGAGGTGGCCGGTGCTGCTGCTGCGGAGAAACACGTCCTCGGTGCTGTCGCTGTTGACGGAGCCGGCGACGGCGCCGTTGACCCAGCCGTAGCCGCTGTAGCAGGTGCCCTTGGCGAAACCGCCGCCGGCCGAGGTGAGCGGGTTCCAGCTGCAGAGGTTGCCCTTGCTGTCGATGGCGTTCAGCGGCAGCGAGGCGACCTTGCTGGTGCTTGCGCGGGTGAGCGCTGACAGAGCGGCGATCTCGCCCTGAGGGGTCCCGGCGATGGCGCGGGTCGCGGCGCCGGGGGCGGCCGGGCCGGAGGCCCCGGCAGCGGTGGCGGTGCCGGTGACGGCGGCCGCCAGACCGGCTGCCGCGGCCACGGTGGCCAGGCGGCGGACCGTGCGGCGGACGCCGCCGGTGGAGGAAGACTGCACTGATGACTCCTCGTTGCGGTGACAGGTGCGTGCACCCGCGCGGCGCGGTGGTCGGAGTCGGACAAAAGTGTGTGGCCGCGCCCCTGACGGCGCAGTCCCCCGCTTCCCCCGTGTACATCCCCCCGTGCTGCGCGCCCGGCAGGCGCACGAGCAGACTGTAGCCAACCCGGCCGACAGCCGAACACCTCTTTGGCCGGGCTTGTCTGACGGGGTGTCCAGTCCGTGGTCAGCCCCCGGCGGTGACCAGCACCCCGTTGGACGGCGCGGTTCCGCGGTGCTGCTGCCAGCCGCCGGTGGAGCTCCCGGTACGCCACTCCTTGCCGTCGTAGACCACCGAGGCCACGCCCAGGTCGGCAGCCCTGGCCACCGCCCAGTGGGCGGCGGCCCAGCCGCTGCGCCGGGCGGCGGCGGACTCCCCGGCCGGGACCAGCAGTACGGCCCGGCCGCCGGCGGCCGGGACGGAGTGCACCTTCACCGTCGCGCCGAAGTCACGCCGCACCTGGTCGGCGATCCGCCGGGCGTCCCCGGTGAGGCCGTCGGCGCCGGTCCGCGGTGAGGCGGCGGCCACCGGGGCGGCACCCGAGACCGTGCAGCCGATGGACTCCGCCTCGCGTCCGCTCAGCACCGCGGTCAGCACGGTCGCATCCGTCTCGTGCTTGGCGTACGCCTGGGGGAAGCCGCTCTTCTGCACGGCCTGGGCGGCCTCGGTGAGCGGCAGCCGGGAGTACCCGGGGACCTTCACCAGCCCGTCGAAGAACTTGTTGGTCGTGTACACCGGGTCCGCGATCTGCTGGGCGGTGCCCCAGCCCTGCGAGGGCCGCTGCTGGAAGAGGCCGACCGAGTCACGGTCGCCCCCGTCCAGATTCTCCAGGTGGGACTCCTGGAGCGCGGTGGCCAGCGCGATGGTGACCGCCCGCTCCGGCAGGGCGCGGGAGTGGGCCACGGCCGCTATCACCGCGGCGTTGGACGCCTGCTGCGGATCCAGCGTCAGCTCTCCCGCAGCGGTGGCGAAGTGGCACTGCTCCTCGGTCGGCAGCACATGCCGGCGGTTGACGAAGAGCAGCGTCGCCACCAGCACCACCAGTGCCAGCCCCGCGGGCAGGATCCAGCGCCACCTCCGGGTGCGCCCGGAGGATGCCCGCCCCGCCATCGACCGCGTTGCCATCGATCGCCGTCCCTCCCGTGCTGTGGGGCACCCAAGGTACCGGCAGGTATGGTTCCGGGCACCTGGGGTCCACCCGCCTGTGGACAACGGAGGGTGCGGACGGCCGGGGCAGCGGACGGGGGAACCGCCGGCCCGCACAGCCTGTGGACAACAAGGATCACAGCCGCCGGCTTGGCTAGGGTGGTGGGCCATGAGCACCCCTGAGTCCCCTCGCACCCCCCTTGACCTCGGCCTCGACGGCGGGGCACTCACCGCGCAGCTGGTCGACTTCCCCTCGGTGAGCGGGGACGAGGCGGCACTCGCCGATGCCGTGGAGGCGGCCCTGCGTCCGCTGCCGCATCTCGTCGTGGACCGCTACGGCAACAATGTGGTCGCCCGCACCCGGCTGGGCCGACCGGAGCGGGTGGTTCTCGCCGGGCATCTGGACACGGTGCCGATCGCCGACAATCTGCCCTCCCGGGTGGAGGGCGACCTGCTGTACGGCTGCGGCACCTCCGACATGAAGGCCGGCGTCGCGGTGCAGCTGCGGATCGCCGCCACCGTGCCGGATCCCAACCGCGACCTCACCTTCGTCTTCTACGACTGCGAGGAGGTCGAGGCCTCCCGCAACGGCCTGGGGCATCTGGCCCGGGAGCGCCCCGAGTGGCTGCAGGGCGACTTCGCGGTGCTGCTGGAGCCCAGCAGCGCGGTGGTGGAGGGCGGCTGCCAGGGCACCCTGCGTGCGGAGGTGAGGATCACCGGCCAGCGGGCGCACTCGGCGCGCAGCTGGCTCGGCGACAACGCGATCCACCGGATGGCCGAGGTGCTGGGGCGGCTGGCCGCGTACCAGCCGCGGCGGGTGGCGATCGACGGCCTGGAGTACCGCGAGGGCCTCAATGCGGTGCGGATCGAGGGCGGCGTCGCGGGCAATGTCATCCCGGATCTGTGCACCGTGACGGTGAATTTCCGCTTTGCCCCCGACCGCAGCGTGGCGGAGGCGGAGGCGCATGTGCGCGAGGTGCTCCAGGGCTTCGAGGTGGTGGTCACCGACTCGGCTCCCGGTGCGCTGCCCGGGCTCGCCCACCCCGCCGCCAAGGCGTTCGTCGAGGCGACCGGGGGTGAGCCGAGGGCCAAGTACGGCTGGACCGATGTCGCCCGCTTCTCGGGCCTGGGCATTCCCGCGGTGAACTACGGACCGGGCGACCCCAACCTGGCCCACAAGCGCGAGGAGCACTGCTCGCTGCAGGCGATCGCCGAGTGCGAGCGGCAGATCCGCTCCTGGCTCACCTCCTGAGCCGGCCCCGTTCGGCGCCGCGCCCCACTACCCTTCCTGCATGAACGGCACTGGTGGACAGGAGATCCGTCCGGACGAGGGGCGGACCAACGGACACGGACCCGAGCGGTCGGTCCCGCTGCCCGGCAAGCGGGGCTGGCCCGAGCGTCAGCAGGGTCCGCTGCTGCTGCGGCGTGGGCGGGTGGGGGCGGAGACCACGGACCAGCGGCTGCTGGACACCACCGGGCCCACCGACTGGCTGCACACGGACCCCTGGCGGGTCCTGCGGATCACCTCGGAGTTCGTGGAGGGCTTCGGGGGACTGGCCGAGCTGCCCCCTGCGGTGAGCGTCTTCGGCTCGGCGCGTACGCCGCGGGGCTCCGCCGACTATCTGACCGGCGTGGAGATCGGCCGGGCGCTCGCCCAGGCCGGCTATGCGGTGATCACCGGTGGCGGGCCCGGCGCGATGGAGGCCGCCAACCGGGGTGCCTCCGAGGCGGGCGGGGTCTCGGTGGGGCTCGGAATCGAGCTGCCGTTCGAACAGGGGCTCAATGAGTATGTCGACCTCGGGCTCAACTTCCGCTACTTCTTCGTCCGCAAGACGATGTTTGTGAAGTACGCCCAGGGCTTTGTGGTGCTGCCCGGCGGCTTCGGCACCCTGGACGAGCTCTTCGAGGCGCTGACCCTGGTGCAGACCCGCAAGGTGACCCGGTTCCCGGTGGTGCTCTTCGGCAGCGCCTACTGGGGCGGACTGGTCGAGTGGCTGCGCTCGACCGTGGTCGAGCAGGGCAAGGCCTCGACGGCCGATATGGACCTCTTCCATGTCACCGACGACGTTGCCGAGGTGATGAAGATCCTGGACGACGCCCGCCGGCGCAACGGCGGATCCGACCAGGAGGCCGCGGAGCGGGCCGCTTTCACGGCCGTCGAAGAGGGCGCCAGCGACATCTGACGCCCGCCTTCCGGCCTCCCGCGCCGGACTGCGGCGGTGCGGCCCGGCGGTCGCACCGGACCGCGCCCGGCCGGAGCGGTGGCCCCGCCCGGCGGTGACTACGCCAGACCGCGGCGGGCCACCGCCGGCGGGCGGGTGCCGAGGATGGACGCCACCATGTCCAGCACCTGACGGGTCTCCGCCACCTGGTGCACCCGGTAGATCCGGGCCCCCAGCCAGGCGGAGACCGCGGTGGTGGCCAGGGTGCCCAGCAGCCGCTCGTCCACCGGGCGGTCGAGGGTCTCGCCCACGAAGTCCTTGTTGGAGAGCGAGACCAGCACCGGCCAGCCGGTGGCGGTCATCTCCGGCAGCCGCCGGGTGGCCTCCAGCGAGTGCCGGGTGTTCTTGCCGAAGTCGTGCCCCGGGTCGATGATCACCGCGTCCCGCCGCACCCCCAGCGCCACCGCCCGCTCGGCCAGTCCGGTGGTGACCCGCAGGATGTCGGCCATCACATCCTCGTACCCCACCCGGTGCGGGCGGGTGCGCGGCTGGGCGCCGCCGGCATGGGTGCAGACGATCCCCGCGCCATGGCGGGCGGCGGCCTCGGCCAGCAGCGGGTCCACCCCGCCCCAGGCGTCGTTGAGCAGATCGGCGCCCACCTCGCAGACGGCCTCGCCGACCTCGTGCCGCCAGGTGTCCACACTGAGCACCACCTCGGGGTGGCGCTTGCGCAGCTCCGCCACGAAGGGCACCGTGCGGCGCAGCTCCTCCTCGACCGTGACCTCCTCGCCCGGTCCGGCCTTCACCCCGCCGATGTCCAGGATCGCCGCGCCCTCGGACACCGCCTTGTCCGCGGCGGCGAAGGCGGCCTCGTCGGCGAAGGTCGCCCCCCGGTCGAAGAAGGAGTCCGGGGTGCGGTTGACGATGGCCATGATCACCAGATCGTCGTCACCGAATTCCCGCGGTCCCAGCCTCAACGCCATGCGTCCTCCCGATCAGCTCACCAACCGTCCCGGTTCTCACCGAGGTGGTCCATCATGGTCGTCGCCGGTGCGCGATGATGGCCCAGGGGTTCTTGCCAGAGGTCATGATCCCCCACGCGGCGGCGCAGGGGTGACCGGGAGGAGCGGATCGTGTTCTGGTTGATCGTGGCAGGTATGGCCGTGGTGGTCGGCGGTGCCGCGCTGGTGGCGCTGGGTGCCGGCGGCTCGATGCCGGACGCCGTGCCCGACCGGGTGTCCGCCCGGCTGCCCGAGGAGCGACCGCTGGGCCGTGCCGACATCGATGAACTGCGACTCCCCATGGCGCTGCGCGGCTACCGCATGGACGAGGTCGACGATGTGCTCGACCGGCTCGGCGCCGAGCTCGCGCTGCGTGACGCCCGGATCGCCGAGCTGGAGGCGGCCGCGGCCGGCGACCGGGCCGGCCGCACCCTGACGCTGGACAAGGAGCGCCCCGCGCCGTCGTCCGGCGCAGGCGCCGACGGGGGAGCCCCGCAGAACGGCCACAACACCCAGGGCGGCCAGGAGGGGCAGGTATGAGCGGCGCCGCCCCCGGTACCGACGGGCTGCTGCGCTGCCCGTGGGGGAACAGCGCGGACGACTACCGGGCCTACCACGACACCGAGTGGGGCCGGCCGGTCCACGGCGACGACGCACTCTTCGAGCGGGTCTCCCTGGAGGCCTTCCAGTCCGGACTCTCCTGGATCACCATCCTGCGCCGCCGGGAGAACTTCCGGTCCGCCTTCGCGGGCTTCGCGATCGAGAAGGTGGCCGCCTTCACCGCCGCCGACCGGGAGCGACTGCTGGCGGACCCGGGCATCATCCGCAATCGCGCCAAGATCGACGCCGCGGTGGCCAACGCCCGCGCCGCCCTGGAACTGCCGGCCGGTCTCTCCGAGCTGATCTGGTCCTATGCGGACGACCCCGCACGGCCTGCCCCGCTCTCCACCGCCGACGTCCCGGCCGTCACCCCGCAGTCCACGGCCCTGGCCAAGGAGCTCAAGCGCCGCGGCTTCCGGTTCGTCGGGCCCACCACCGCCTATGCGCTGATGCAGGCCTGCGGGCTGGTCAACGACCACCTGGCCGACTGCTGCGCCAGGGACGCCGTCGGGAGCGCCGCCCGGTCCTGAGCCGGTCCGGAGCGGGGCGGCCTGCGCCCGGAGCGCGGGTGGCCGCACAAGGAGCCCCCGCCCCGGGGCGGTCCGCCCTGCCGGGCGGGCCGCTGTCAGCGGCCCAGATACTTGGGCTGCTCCTTGTCCAGGAAGGCCCGCACCGCGATGCCGTGGTCCTCGGACGCCCCGGCCCTGGTCTGCAGCTCGTCCTCCTTGTCCAGCGTCTCGCTCAGCGAGTGCGACCAGCCGAAGTCGATCGACTCCTTGAGCGCCCCCAGAGCCACGGTCGGCCCCTGGGCGAGCCGGCGGGCGAAGTCGCGTGCGGTCTGCGCCAGCTCGGCGGCCGGGACCACCCGGTTGGCCAGTCCCAGCTCCAGTGCCTCGGCGGCCTTGACCGTCCGCGGCAGCATCAGCAGTTCGGTCGCCCGCGCATGGCCGACCAGCCGGGGCAGCGTCCAGGAGGCACCGGAGTCCGCGGTGAGTGCCACCCCGGCGAAGGAGGTGTTGAAGCCGGCGGTGTCCGCGAGGATTCGGAAGTCGCAGGCGAAGGCCAGCGATGCGCCGGCCCCGGCAGCCACTCCGTTGACCGCGGCCACGGTGGGTTTGCGCATCCCGGCGAGCGCCCTGACCAGGGGGTTGTAGTGCTCGGCGACGGTGGAGAGCGCATTGCCCGTGCCGCTCTCCCGTGCCTCGGCCAGCTTGCCGACATGCTCCTTGAGGTCCTGCCCGACGCAGAAGGCCCGGTCGCCCGCGCCGGTGAGCAGCACCGCCCGCACCGCCGGGTCGGCCGCGGCCGCGGCGACGGTGTCGCGCAGTGCGACCTTGGTCGCGGTGTCCAGCGCGTTCATGGCGGCGGGGTGGTCGATGGTGACAACGGCGAGGCCGCCGTCGAGTTCATAGCGAACGGGGCTGTCGGCCATGCGATGTCCTGTCCTTCGAGGGTGGTTGCCGTCAGCATGCCGGAGTGCGGTCCGCTCGCGGCAGTGTGACGTACGGCACCTTTCGGCCGCGGCGGGGAACGTCCCCCGGTCGGCGGTGCGTCCGACGGGGGGACACCAAAGAGGAAGCGGCGGCGCCGCTTCTGATGGGCCCTCGTTTCGTGCCGGAACCGCGTCCGCGCGACGGAATGGGCAGGTTTGGGACCTGGTGGCTGCGGATGCGCGAAGAGTGATGTTGGTCATCGGGCCTCCCCATGCGGGATAATGGTCCCCGATCAATGCGTTCGATACCGGCGGTGGACGGACCGGCGGTACGTCGATGAGCAGGTTGCAGGAAGGGGAACGAGCATGGCGGCCATGAAGCCGCGGACGGGCGACGGCCCGCTCGAGGTGACCAAGGAGGGGCGGGGCATCGTCATGCGAGTTCCGCTCGAGGGCGGTGGTCGGCTCGTCGTCGAGCTCACGCCCGACGAGGCCGACGCGCTGGGCGAGGCCCTGAAGAAGGCCTGCGGCTGAGCCGCGCGCGTTCCTCTCCGCAGAGCGTCGAGGCCCCACCGGGACACCATCCCGGTGGGGCCTCTTGTCTCCGCAGGTCGGGGGTGGCCGGAATCCGCTGCGGCCGCGGCCGGGCCGCAGGTGAGGGCCCGGTCAGCGTCTGACGGCGCAGAGCAGCCCGTCGCTCACCGGCAGCAGGGCGGGCAGCAGGGCGTCACTCTCCCTGACCACCCGGACCAGCTCCCGTACGGCGTGGGTCTGCGGGTCGCGCAGCCCGGGGTCGGCCAGCCGGCCTTCCTGGAAGACCCCCTCGAAGCAGACCATTCCGCCGGGTCGCAGCAGGCGCAACGATTCTGCGAGGTACTCCCGGCTCTCGGCTGCGTCACCGTCGCAGAACACCAGGTCGTACTGGCCGTCGGCGAGCCGGGGCAGCACCTCGAGCGCCCGGCCCGGGATCACCCGGAACCGGTTGGCGGCGAACCCGGCCTCCGCATAGGCCGCCCTGGCCAGCTGCTGCCGGTCGGGCTCCGGGTCCACCGTGGTCAGCACACCGTCCGGGCGCATGCCGCGCAGCAGATAGACCCCGGAGACCCCGGCCCCGGTGCCGATCTCCGCCACCGCCTTGGCACCGAGCGCCGCCGCCAGCAGCCGGAGGCAGGCACCCCCGCCGGGGCCCACCGCCCGTATCCCGGCCCGCGCCGCCCGGGTGCGGGCGCGGATCAGCGCGTCGTCCTCCCCGACATAGGTGTCGGCGAGGGCTGCACCCGCGAGCCCGAAGCCGGTGATGGCTGCCTCCGTCAGGGACCTGGCCAAAGCTGGTGTCGATATTTCCAGCCACAGGTTACTGGCCGTCCCGGGAACCGCGTCCGACGGCGGCACGTTGGTGCTGTACGAGGGCGAACGGCCCTCGGGACAGCGGTCGGCGGCGTCGACCGCGCAGGAGTGTACGGACAGGCTTTATCCGGAACTGACGGGCGAGGCGGATATGGTGGTGGCCCTGCTGGGCAGAAGAGCCGACCGAGGAGGTGTGGCTGAGGGCGGCGCCCCTGTGCGGCGGCAGTTCCGCAGCGCAGCGTCGGCCCGTACGCCAGAGCCCGTGATGAACCAGCCTGTGCACACCCCCGAAGAGCCGTCCGCCGACCCGAAGCCGGCAGCCACGGCCGCCTTCGCCCAGGGTGCCGACGTGCAGAGCTGGACTCCGCCCACCTGGGAGGAGATCGTCCAGGCCCACAGCGCCCGGGTCTACCGGCTCGCCTACCGCCTCACCGGCAACCAGCACGACGCCGAGGACCTCACCCAGGAGGTCTTCGTCCGTGTCTTCCGGTCGCTCTCCACCTACACCCCCGGCACCTTCGAGGGCTGGCTGCACCGGATCACCACCAATCTCTTCCTGGACATGGTGCGCCGCCGCCAGCGGATCCGCTTCGACGCCCTCGGTGAGGACGCCGCCGAGCGGCTGCCCAGCCGTGAGCCCAGCCCGGCGCAGCACTTCCACGACAACCACTTCGACGCCGATGTGCAGCTGGCGCTGGACACCCTTGCCCCGGAGTTCCGGGCCGCGGTGGTGCTCTGCGACATCGAGGGGCTGTCGTACGAGGAGATCGCGGCCACCCTGGGCGTCAAGCTCGGCACCGTCCGCAGCCGGATCCACCGCGGGCGCTCGCATCTGCGCTCCGCCCTCAAGCACCGTGCCCCGGGCACCGCTCCGGGCCGTGTGCGGCGCGGCGGTTCGGGCGCCACGGAGCCGGCCGCCACCGCGGCCGCCGGCCCAGCAGCGGCCGGTGAACCGGGTCGGGGGCGGTTGTGAGCGCCGAGCGCTACACCGGGTCGGGGCGTCGCAGCAGGACCCAGTCGGTCGGCAAGGACGGCACGGGCCTGGAGGAGTCGCAGACCACCGCCTCGGTGGTGGCGCTCACCAATGTCGGCACCACCGCCACGGCCGAGCAGTCCGTCGACGAGCACCACCTCGGCGAGCGGCTGGCGGGCTTTGTCGACGGCGAGCTCGACCACGACCTGCGCGACCGGGTACAGGTGCACCTGGCCACCTGCCCCGACTGCCTTGCCGAGGCTGAGGAGGCCCGGTCGGTCAAGCAGCTGCTGGCCGAGTCGGTCACCCCGGATCCCTCCACCATGCTGCTGGGCCGGCTGCTGGCGATCGGCGCGGACCGTCCGGACGGCGGCGACAGCACCTTCGGCGGCAGCAGCCGGCTGGACGGCGGCTCCTTCGGCCGCGGTGCGGGCGGCGGTTCCTTCGGCGGCGGCGCGGCCTTCGGCGGCGGCGCCCTGGGCGCTGCGGCACCACTTCCGGGCCTGGACCCCAGGGCGGCCCAGACAGGGCCGCTGGGAGAGCTGCGGATGTCCACCCGGCTGCGGAATGCGGTGGCCCCTCCGGACGGGCGGCCCGCGGGCACAGCGGCGGAGCGTTCGCCGCGGCCTTCGGCGGCGCGCGGCCGTCGGTTCGCCTTCGCCGCGGCAGGTGCCTTCTCGGTCGCGGCGGTGGCACTGACCGGTCTCGGCGGGTTCGGCAGTGTGGACACCACCACCGACGAGCCCTACGGCTCCAGCGTCAGCCCGGTCGCCGACACCGGCTCGGGCAACGGCGAGGTCTCCCCGCTGAACGCACCGCTGCGACTGCCGATCCGGGCCGGATACCCGGTCTCGGTCCCGGCCGAGCTGCCCGACTTCATCAGCGCCTCCCCGGCCACCCCGGGCGCCACCTCCTCCCCGCTGATCTCGGCGGGCCGGTCCGCCGAGCGGTAGTCGGCGGCAGCTCCGTGGACCGGTCCTCCCGACCGGGTGTCGGGGCGGGTGCCGGGACTGGTTGAATCGTGGGGCGGCCGCCGCGAGCCGCGGTGCCTACAGGGGAGCAGCAGCACGTATGAGCTCGACGGAAGACCGGGCAGAGCCGGCGACCGGCGCACCGCAGTGGTGGAGCCACCCGGACCGCCCCGTGGCCGCCGACCCCGGCTCCGCTCCCATGGAGGCCGCCGTCGAGGCCGGTGCCGAGGACACCGCACCGTCCGGTGGCGAGCCCCTGCCGACTCCAGCGGCGGCGCCTGAGGCCGTCACGGCTGCCTGGACCCGGCCGTATCCGCAGTGGGACCCCTGGGGGCCGCCCTCCGCCCCCGGCGGGGTGACCGGGTTCGACGGCTGGGCCGCTCCGCAGCCTCCGGCGGGGCCACGGCGTACCGGCCCGCTGGTGGTCGGCGCGGTACTGCTCGCCCTGTTCGCCGGGACCGTCGGCGGCGGCATCGGCGCCTTTCTGCAGGACCGCAGCACGGGTGGCCACATCAGCCTGCCGCAGATCTCCGACACCGCCGTGGGCCGGTCCCAGGACAGCGTCGCGGGCATCGCCCATGCCGCGCTGCCCGGGGTGGTCTACATCCATGTCAAGGGTCCCAGCGCGGAGGGGACCGGCACCGGCGTCGTCCTGGACACCAAGGGCCACATCCTCACCAACAACCATGTGGTCTCCCCGGCGGCCTCCTCCGGCACCATCACCGTCACCTTCGACAGCGGCCAGACCCGCAGGGCCACGGTGGTCGGGCGGGACGCCGGGTACGACCTGGCGGTGATCCGGGTCAGCGGGGTCTCCGGGCTGCAGCCGCTCACTCTCGGCGACTCCGACGGGGTGCAGGTCGGGGACCCGGTGGTGGCGATCGGCGCGCCCTTCGGCCTGGAGGGCACCGTCACGTCGGGCATCATCAGCGCCACCCACCGGCCCATCACCGCGGGCGGCGAGGGCGACAGCGACGGCGTCTCCTATGTGGACGCGCTGCAGACCGACGCACCGATAAACCCCGGCAACTCGGGCGGTCCGCTGATGGACGCACGCGGCCGGGTGATCGGCATCAACTCCGCCATCCGCTCCGCGTCCGGCGGCACCGGTGATCCGCTGGAGGCCGACAAGCAGGCCGGCAGCATCGGCCTGGGGTTCGCCATCCCGGTCAATGAGGCCCGCCGGGTCGCCGAGCAGCTGGTGAACGACGGCAAGGCGGTCCACCCGGTGATCGGGGTCACCCTGGACATGCGGTTCACCGGCGACGGGGCCAAGGTGCTGTCCGGGTCCGGTTCCTCCGGCAGCTCCCCGGTCACTGCGGGCGGGCCCGGTGAGCGGGCGGGGATCAGGCCCGGTGATGTGATCGTCTCGGCCGACGGGCGGCCGGTCCACGACGGCGACGAACTGGTGGTGGTGATCCGCAGCCACCGGCCCGGCGACACCCTGGAGCTGACCCTGAAGCGAGGGTCCGCCCGGCACACCGTGAAGGTCAGGCTGGACGGTGCGTCCGGGGGCTGACCGGGTGGTGCCCCGCCCATGTTTGCCACTGCTTAACCATGGGGCCTGCCCGGGACCCGCACCCGGCCATTACCCTGGTGGGCAGTCGCCGCCGCGCCTACACGTCGTCCAGCTGCAGGGAGTCCCGGGTGTTCAATGACATAGGCCTGCCGGAGATGCTGGTCCTCATCGTCATCGCGGTGATCGTCTTCGGACCGGACAAGCTGCCGAAGGTCATCCAGGACACCATGGCGTTCATCCGCAAGGTCCGCTCCTTCGCCGACAACGCCAAGGCCGACATCCGCAACGAGCTCGGCCCGGAGTTCAAGGACTTCGAGTTCGAGGACCTCAACCCCAAGACGTTCGTCCGCAAGAACCTGCTGGGCGGTGACGAGCTGGGTCTCAAGGAGATCCGCAACGGCTTCGACCTGAACCTGGACGAGGACGAGCCGGCTCCGGCGGCGCAGCGCACGGTCAGCGGCACGGTGGACATGACCAAGGGCGGCGGCGACCTGCCCTCCGGTGAGCGCCCGCCGTTCGACCCCGACGCCACCTGAGCCGACGGGAAACGGTCTCCGCCAGTCCCGAGGTCTCCGCCGGCCCCGAGGTCTCCGCCAGTCCCGAGGTCTCCGCCACTCCCGAAAAGACGTGGTTCCACGACACGCCGGGAGGGCGCCACTGCCCTCGCTATCCTATTTTCTGCCCTGATGCATCGTCTGCGACTGCGGGGCCCGGCCGCACCGCGCGCCGGAGCGGTGACAGGTCGTCTGAGGAGGCCCAGGATGGACACGACGAGTCGTGCGACGGGAGCGGCACCGGCGGCCGTGCTCGACGGCTTTCTGGCGGCGGACTTCCCCTGGTACGGCCTGGACGACGGCTGGACCGGGGCGCGCTGGCTGATGCAGGTGGGGGCCGGAGCCGACGGCGGGGTCGACTACGGCTCGGTCGGCCACGGCGACGAGCCCGCCGCCCGCCAGTACGAGGGGGTGCCGGACACCCGCCGCTTCGTCGTCGTGGTGACGGTGGCACGCCGCCCGGTGCGGCGCAGCATGGACGGCACAGGCGTCCTGGAGGCCACCTCGGCCTCCTCCGCGGCCTGGCTGGCCGGCTCCGGGCTGCTCTCGTCCACCTGGCCCGGCCAGCTGGACCGGTCCCTGCGGCAGGACTGGCTGGACCAGCAGACCGCCATCGCCTGGGACCTGGCCGACGACCTGGACGGCCCCAACTGGTCCTCGCTCAACCTGCCGGTGGCCGGCGTCCCCAAGGACTTCCGCTACCGCGAGTCCGAGTACGGCTGGGTGCTGGCCGGTGAGGCACGCGGGGTGCTGCTCGGTGCCTACGGACGCGGCATCAGCGCCTACGGCCTGGGCTTCGCGCCGGTCCCGGACATCGTCCGCTACACCGAGCCGCGCCCGGCCGGTGCCACCGCGCTCGGCGCCTCCTGACACACCGCAGGGCCCCGTGTGCATGGCCTGCCATGCACACGGGGCCCTGCGCCGTCCGGGAGGTGTCCGCGAACGGGTTGCCCGGAGCCGGTCGCCCCGGGCCTCGCTGCCTCAGAACTTGTTGCGCGGGGTGAGCCCGAGGGACAGCCCGGCCAGGCCGCGCTCGCGGCGGCCCAGCTTGCCCGCCACGGCGCGCAGCGCCTCACCGGCGGGGGAGTCCGGGTCGGACAGCACGACGGGCTTGCCCTCGTCGCCGCCCTCGCGGAGCCGGATGTCGATCGGGATGGCACCCAGCACCGGGACCTCGGCTCCGGTGGCCCGGGTGAGGGCATCGGCCACGGTGCGTCCGCCGCCGGTGCCGAAGACGTCCACCATCTCGCCGCAGTGCGGGCATGGCATGCCCGACATGTTCTCGATCACGCCGACGATCTTCTGGTGGGTCTGCAGGGCGATGGTGCCTGCCCGTTCGGCGACCTCCGCTGCGGCCTGCTGCGGAGTGGTGACGATCAGGATCTCCGCGTTGGGGACCAGCTGGGCCACCGAGATGGCGATGTCGCCGGTGCCGGGCGGCAGGTCCAGCAGCAGCACATCCAGGTCGCCCCAGTAGACGTCCGCCAGGAACTGCTGCAGAGCGCGGTGCAGCATGGGGCCGCGCCACACCACCGGGGCGTTGCCGGGGGTGAACATGCCGATGGAGATCACCTTCACGTCGTGCGCCGACGGAGGCATGATCATGTTCTCGACCTGGGTCGGCCGGCCCTCCACGCCCAGCATCCGCGGCACGCTGTGGCCGTAGATGTCGGCGTCCACCACGGCCACCTTCAGCCCGTCGGCGGCCAGTGCCGCCGCCAGGTTGACGGTCACCGAGGACTTGCCCACGCCGCCCTTGCCGGACGCCACCGCGTACACCCGGGTCAGCGAGCCCGGCTTGGCGAACGGGATCTCCCGCTCCGCCGTGCCGCCGCGCAGCATGGTGGAGAGCTCACGGCGCTGCTCGTCGCTCATCACATCCAGCTCGACCTCGACGCCGGTGACGCCGGGGACCCGCTGCACCGCCTCGGTGACGCGGCTGGTGATGGTGTCCCGCATCGGGCAGCCCGAGACGGTGAGCCAGACGGCGACGCGCACCGCGCCCCCGTCGCCGATCTCCACCGATTTCACCATGTTCAGCTCGGTGATGGGGCGGTGGATCTCCGGGTCCTGGACGGTCGCCAGCGCGCTGCGTACGGACTCCTCGAGTGCCGTCGCGCCGCCGGCCGCGCCCTGCGTCTCATTGGCCATGCACCGATGGTACGGCGCCTGCGGTGACCCCCGACCCGCCGGTAGCGTGCGGCGGGTCACACCCGCGGCACGCTGGGCGGCTCAGACGTCCTCGACCCGGGGGGCCAGCTCCCGGCGCTGCTCCTCCAGCTCCTTGAGCAGCCCCTGCAGCTCGGAGCGGAGGAAGTCGCGGGTGGCCACCTCGCCCAGGCCCTGACGGAGCGCGGCGACCTCCCGGGTGAGGAACTCGGTGTCGGCGATGTTGCGTTCGCTGCGGGCCCGGTCCTGCTCCATGTTCACCCGGTCCCGGTCGTCCTGCCGGTTCTGCGCCAGCAGGATGAGCGGGGCGGCGTACGACGCCTGCAGCGACAGCGCCAGGGTGAGGAAGATGAAGGGGTACTGGTCGAACCGGAGCGGGCCCGGCGCCAGGATGTTCCAGGCGATCCAGACGACCACCACCACCGTCATCCAGACGATGAACCGGCCCGTCCCCAGGAAGCGGGCGATCTGCTCCGACAGCCGCCCGAAGGCCTCCGGGTCGTAGGCGGGCAGCCGCAGCCAGGCCCGCCGGCCGCTGCGCGGCTGGTCCAGCCGGATCCGCCGGCGCTCCTCCCGCTCGCCCACCCGGGCCGCGGCCGCCTGGCCGGGGGAGGAGACCCCCTCGCGGATCCGCAGCTCCCGCAGGTCCCGCAGCTCCCGCAGCTCGCTCTGGAGCCGGGAGCGGCCCTCCTCCCGGTCCCGGCGGCCCCGTCCGCTGCGCTCACCGTCCACCGCCGGCCACCCCCTCGTGCGGCAGGTCCTCGATGTGCACGGTGGACTCCCGCCAGTCCTCGGGCAGCAGGTGGTCCAGGACGTCGTCCACCGTGACCGCGCCCAGCAGATGGTCGGCGTCGTCCACCACGGGTGCGGCCACCAGGTTGTAGGTGGCCAGATAGCTGGTGATCACCGGCAGCGGGGTGTCGGGCGGCAGCGGGTCCAGGTCGCGGTCGACGATCGAGCCGACCAGGGTGTACGGCGGCTCCCGCAGCAGCCGCTGGAAGTGCACCATGCCCAGAAAGGTGCCGGTGGGGGTCTCATTGGGCGGCCGGCAGATGTACACCTGCGCCGCCAGCGCCGACTTCTGGTCCGCCACCCGTACCCGGGCCAGTGCGTCGGCCACGGTGGCGTCCGGCTCCAGCACGATGGGTTCGGTGGTCATCAGACCGCCGGCGGTGTTCTCCTCGTAGCTCAGCAGACGGCGTACCGGCTCTGCCTCCTCGGGCTCCATCAGCCGCAGCAGCCGCTCGGCCTCGTCGTCCGGCAGCTCGGAGAGCAGGTCGGCGGCGTCGTCCGGGTCCATCGCCTCCAGGATGTCCGCGGCCCGCTCGTCCTTCAGCTTGCCGATGATCTCCACCTGGTCGTCCTCGGGCAGCTCCTCCAGGACGTCCGCCAGCCGCTCGTCGTCCAGTGCCGCCGCCACCTCGCCGCGGCGCTTGGCGGACAGATGGTGCAGCACATTGGCCAGGTCGGCGGGGCGCAGCTGCTCGAAGGTGGCCAGCAGATTGGCCGCGCCCTGGCCCTCCTCGGCCAGCGAGAAGCCGGTGACCGAGGACCAGTCCACGGTGAGGGTCTCGCCCCGGCGGCGGAGCCGGCCCGACTTGCCGCGCTGCACGAAGACCTTGCTGATCTCCCACTCCCGCAGCCGGGTCTGCACCATCGCCACGTCCAGGACGGTGACCTGCTCGCCGCTGGCGGTGAGGTTGACCCGGCGGTCCAGCATCTCGCCCACCACCAGCGTCTCGGTGGGCCGCTGCTCGAAGCGCCGCATGTTGATCACACCGGTGGTCAGCACCTGGCCGGACTCCAGGCTGGTGACCCGGGTCATCGGCAGGAAGATGCGACGGCGGCTGACCACCTCGACGACCAGCCCCAGGACCCGGGGCGGCCTGCCGCCCAGGCGCAGCGAGACCACGACGTCGCGGACCCGGCCCACCTGGTCGCCGTTGGGGTCGAAGACCGCTGTTCCGGAGAGGTGGGAGATGAAGACCCGGTTGGCTGAACCTGGCATGGCCTCCTCGGTCTCCTCACTGGCTGCCCGGTCCGCCCGCTGTTGCGTGGCAGCACTGCACACCCGCCCCGCGCGCCGTTGTGCAGCCCAGGCTACCCGTGCGGCCCCGCGCGGGCCCGCCGGGCGGTCCACCGCGTGTGGCTCCGGCAAGCAGGCCGCGCAGGTCCGGTGAAGGGCTGCCGGTGGGGCCCCGGGAGCGAAACCCGCGGTGCCGTCTCCCGCGTACGCTGCGGTAGCTTGCTGGCGTCCCGCCGGCCCCGACTCCAGGAGGAATCTGTCGATGCGCCGCACCGCCGCCCTGGGGACGGTCTGCGCGGCCGTCGCGCTCGCCGCCGGCTGCTCCGGGCCGCCGCCCGACCCTGACGCGGGGACCAACGGCATCGGCCGGCAGGCCCCGGACACCATCGCGGCCAAGGCACGCGCGGCCGCCCTCGGTGCCTCCTCGGTGCACCTCTCCGGCACGGTCGTCAGCGCGGGGGCCACCTACCGGCTCGACATGCGGCTCAAGTCCGGCGGGGGCACCGGCAAGGTGGTCAGCGGCGCCCGTACCTTCGAGCTGCTGCGGGTCGGGTCCCAGCTGTACGTCAAGGGCGACGCCGCCTTCTACAGCGAGGCCTCGTCGGGCTCCTCGTCGGCGGTCTCGGCCTCGGCCTCGGCCAAGCTGGAGGGGAAGTACGTCAGGGTGCACTCCACCGACCCCTCCTACCGCCAGCTGTCCGTCTTCACCGACAAGGCCGCGATGCTCGGCAGTGTCACCGATCTCGGGGGTCCGGCCCGCAAGGCGGACTACCGCAAGGTCGACGGCCTGCGTACGGTCGCGGTGACCACGGACGGGGGCAGCACCGTGCGGGTCTCCCTCCAGGGCACCCCCCTCCCGGTGGAGGTGGACCGCCCGGGGAACGCCGGCACTCTCACACTCAGCGAGTACGGCAGGGACTTCACCGTGACGGCTCCGTCCGCCGGGCAGGTGCTGGACTTCGGTACCGGCTCCGCCGCGACCGGCAAGGGCTGACCCGGCCGGGACCGCGCGGCGGCCGCCCGGGCCTCAGCCCTTGCGGCGGCGCAGCAGCAGCTTGGGCAGCCCGGCGGGGATGGGCCGGCGTGTGGTGGCCGGGGAGGGCATCGGCGGCGCGGCGTGGGAGGCGTCCGGCATCGCACCCGGGCGCTCGTCGGACGGCCCGGCCGGCTCCAGCCGCAGCACCCGGCACTCCCTGGCCCAGCGGTCGGCGATGGTGTCGGTATCGGGGGCGTTCAGCCGCTTGCCCTTGAGCTCTTCCACCGCGGCCAGCCAGGCCTCGCTGCCCGGCGCCAGCTGCACCACGCGGGCCTGCCAGCGCACCAGCCGGCCGCCCTTGTCCTTGCTGCGGACGGTCACCGCCGCCTGCTGCCCGTCGGCGAGCCCGTGCAGGGGCTGTTCGGCGCCGTCCCCGACGACTACCACCGCGCCGTCCTGCCAGGCGTGCCACAGCGGACGGCTCGGGGGGCCGGAGTGCTCCCGGCCGCCCGCCGCCACCCAGAGCAGCCCGGACTTCTTCGCGGACTCCTCCACCAGCGCGGGATCGAAGAGCTCTTCGGCCGTCGGGGTGGGTGCGGCAGCAACACGGTCCATGCCGCACAGCGTACGGTGCGCACCCGGCCATGATCGAGCCTTGGTGTCCGCTCGCTGGACGACAGTGGTGTGACGCCGCATAGGCCCTTACATTAAGAGGATCCGCCTTCACCACACACAGCCTTGAGGAGCACCGTGCCCGGCCGGCCCGACACCGCATCACCCACTCCGGCCGGAGCCCCGGCAGCGCCGCCGGTGGAGGGCCTCCCCGGGCACCCGCAGCCGCCCGCCGCAGCGCACCCGCACCGGCTGCCGATGACGGACCTGCTGCTGCTCGCGGTCTCCGTGGGCGGTATCTCCCTCTCCGCGCCGCTGATCAGCGCCACCGCCGCGCCCGCACTGGCCATCGCCTTCTGGCGGAACACCATGGCGGTGGGCGCCCTGGCCCCGTACGCGCTGCTGCGGCACCGCGCCGAGCTGCGCGGCATCGGCCGCCGCGCGCTGCTGCTGACCCTCGCCGCGGGACTGCTGCTCGCCCTGCACTTCGCGCTCTGGCTGCCCAGCCTGCGGATGACCTCGGTGGCGTCCTCCACCGCACTGGTCACCACCACCCCCCTGTGGGCGACCCTGATCATGCGGCTGCGCGGCCACCGCGCCCCCGTGATGGTGTGGGTCGGCACCGGTGTGGCCTTCACCGGTGTGCTGGTACTGACCGGGGTGGACCTCTCGCTCTCCCTGCGGGCCCTGTCCGGTGACGCCCTGGCGCTGGCCGCGGGCCTGGCGGCCGCCGGCTATCTGCTGCTGGGCGCCGAAGTCCGGCGTACGGTCTCCACCACCGCGTACACCCTGCTCTGCTACGCCACCACCGCGGTGCTGCTGCTGGTCGCGGTGCTGGCCTCCGGTACGGCTCTGCACGGCTGGGACGCGGGCACCTGGTGGAAGCTGGTGCTGCTCACCGCCACCGCGCAGCTGCTGGGCCACTCGCTCAGCAACCGGGTGGTGCGCACCCTGGGGCCTTCGGTGACCTCCACCGCCATCCTGCTGGAGACACCCGGCGCGGCCCTGATCGCCGCCGTCTGGCTGGGCCAGCTGCCCCCGGTCGCCGCCTATCCCGCGGTGGTGCTGATCCTGGCCGGCCTGGTGCTGGTGATCCGTACCAACCGCCGCGGCTGACCAGTCCGGCGGGACGGCCCGCGGTGGCCGGTCCCCGGCTGCCGCGCCGCCGTCGGCGCGGTCCGGAAGCCGGTGCCCGCGCCGCCCTCGGGGTCAGAGCCAGCCGTTGCGGCGGAAGCCGCGGTACATCATGCAGCAGACCACGGCGATGCCGATCAGCACCGCCGGGTAGCCGTACTGGGACTTGAGCTCCGGCATGTGGTCGAAGTTCATCCCGTAGACACCGGTGATCATGGTGGGGACGGCGAAGATGGCCGCCCAGGCGGTGATCTTGCGCATGTCCTCGTTCTGCGCCACCGAGACCTGCGCCAGATTGGCCTGGAGCAGCGAGTTGAGCAGCTCGTCGAAGGCGGACACCTGCTCGTTGACCCGCGCCAGGTGGTCGGCGACATCGCGGAAGTACTTCTGGATGTCCGGGTCCACCAGCCGCATGGGGCGCTCGGAGAGCAGCTGCATCGGGCGCAGCAGCGGGCCGGCCGCCCGCTTGAACTCCAGCACCTCCCGCTTGAGCTGGTAGACGCGGCCGATGTCGGCGCTCTTGCCGCTCCGGGTGGCGAAGACGTCGAACTCGACCTCGTCCACATCGGTCTGCAGCTCGTCCACCACCGCCAGGTAGTCGTCGACGACCTGGTCGGAGATGGCGTGCAGTACCGCTGAGGGCCCCTTGGCCAGCAGGTCGACGTCCTCCTCCAGCCGGCGGCGCAGGGCGCGCAGCGAGCCGTGCTCGCCATGCCGCACGGTGATCACGAAGTCCTTGCCGGTGAAGACCATCACCTCACCGGTGTCCACCACCTCGCTGGTGGGGGTGAGCTGGTCGTGCTCTACGTACCTGATGGTCTTGAAGACGGCGAAGAGCACATCGTCATAGCGCTCCAGCTTGGGCCGCTGGTGGGCGTGGACCGCGTCCTCCACCGCCAGGGGGTGCAGTCCGAAGCGCTTGGCGATGCCCTCGAACTCCGCCTCGGTGGGCTCGTGCAGCCCGATCCAGACGAAGGAGTCGGCGTCGGCCGGCTCACTGTTGGCCAGCCGTACCCGGTGCACGGCCTCACGGGGCGAGCAGCTGTCGCCGACGCGCTTGCCGGCCCGGTACACGGCGCAGTCCACCACCGCGCTGGGGGTCGGCTCGGAGAGGCTGCCGTCGTAGGCGGAACCGGGACGGCGGCGGTGCGGACGGACGACGGCGCGCAGGTCGCGGATCATCGACATGGCGGGCTCCTTCAGGGCAGGGCCGTCGACTGCCGGCAGGGCGGTGGGTCGCCCCAGCGGGGTGCCGGAGTGCGGCGGCGGGAAACGCCTGGCGGTGGCGCCGAGGAGGTGAGAAACCGTCACGGCGCCCGGGGCGGCGCTCTCCCGTCCGGTGGTACGTGCCCGGAAAACACGATCCGCTGCTGCCTCGGAGGGCAGGGATGGGGCCTGAGCACTCCCGATCCGGGAGGAGGAACACATCGGGGCGGAGCCTCAAAGGGGGCTCATCTGCCAACCGCGGTTCGGTTGCTGTCAGGTCCTCAGATCCGAGGAGGGCGGCCGCAGGGCACCGGTACGGGAGAGCTGCCGGTACTGCACGGTCGGCTGGTATCCACCCGCAACCACCTCCCTCGGCCGGTCCCCGCTGGGGGAAAGCCTCGTCCCTCACCGCGCGCGGCGCGCGCCCCACTGCGTCCGCCTGCGGAATGCCGTCGCCGGGTTTCACCCGCGCCCCGGCCGGGTAGGCCGTGGTGCATCGACCCCGCCAGGGGTCCCTGCGGCATGTCCGCTTTCGCGGGCCAGCGACCCACCATAGCAGGCGCCGCGAGGAGCCCGCCGCAGGACGGCCGTAACGGCCTCCCCTCAGTCTGCCCGATAACCTCGCCTGTATGGCCCCTCATGACCCAGGCTTTGCCGCCGCAGGCCCCGACCCGCTCTCGCGCGAGGCGGTGCTGACCGCGGTGGAGGCCCGGCTGCTCACCACCTTCGGGGAGCCCACCGGGCGGGCGGCCGTCACCTTCCTCGGCGCCGACCGCATCGAGGTGCTGCGCTTCGGCCCGGGCGGCGGGACCGGCGCGGCGGAGCCGGCACTGGTCCGCTACACCACCCTCGGCATGGCCGCGGCCCCGATGGCCGATCCGCTGAGCCCGGTCGCCGACCCGCACCGGGGCCCGCGCGCCGAGCTGGTGCTCTCGGTGCGCGGCGGGCGTGACGGCGCGCTGCGGGGGCTGGCGACCCTGGCGGCGTCCCCCCAGGTGGAGGGGCTGGTGGTGGCCCCGGGAGCCTCACTGGACCTGGGCGCCCCGCTGTGGGAGGGGGCGCCGTTCCAGTCGGTGCTGGTGGCCGAGCCGGGCGGCCTGGTGGCCGATCTGGAGCTTCCTGAGCCCGCCGAGCCGGTCCGCTTTCTGCCGCTGCTGCCGATGACGCCCAACGAGGCGGCGTGGAAGCGGGTGCACGGTGCCCCGGCGCTGCAGGAGCTCTGGCTGCGGCACGGTACCGATCTGCGGGATCCGCAGCGCCGCACCGCACCGCTGGACTGACCCGGCGACCCGCGGCCGCGTCAGGAGGCGCCGCGGACGAAGGCGATGACCCCGTCGGCGACCAGCTGCACGGCGATGGCCGACAGCAGCAGTCCGGACAGCCGGGTGACCAGCACCACGCCGCCCTCCTTGATGATCCTGATGACGACCAGCGAGTAGCGCATCGTCAGCCAGAGCACCACGTGCATCGCCACGATCGCCGTCCACACCCCGATCTCCTGACCGGTGCCGTGGGCGCCCTGGACGGCCAGGATCACGGCGACGATGGCGCCGGGGCCGGCCAGCAGCGGGGTGCCCAGCGGGACCAGGGCGACATTGACCTCCTTGGTCTGGGTGGGCTCCTCGATCCGGCCGGTGAGCAGGTCCAGGGCGATCAGCAGGAGCAGCAGCCCTCCGGAGACCTGCAGCGCCGGGATGGAGACATGCAGGTAGTCCAGGATCTGGTGGCCGAAGAGCCCGAAGGCGGTGATCACCCCGAGTGCCACCAGGGCGGCCTGCCAGGCCATCCGGCGCTGGGTGCGGACGGCGCGGCCGGAGGTCAGGGCCAGGAAGATGGGGATTGTTCCCGGCGGATCCATGATCACGAACAGGGTGACGAAGAGCGACCCGAAGGCCGCGACGTCGAAGAAGGACATGGGTGGTGCTCGCAGCTCTCTGTCTGGGTGTCTCGGTTCAGGGGCGGCGCCCGTGGTGCAGCAGCCGGTCGGGGCCCTGGTGCGCACCCGCCTTGCGGAGGGCAGCACAGAGCCGGCCGCGCGTCTCCGGGGCGCGCGGCTCACCGCGCCCCGGAGGTGTCCGGTCGGCGGGGCGCGGGGGTGGGGGTTCGGGGGATCAGGCGGGAATCGGCTTGGCTCCGGTGGCCTGGCCGATCAGCTCCTCGTACACCGCGGGGTCGGTGGTGTGCTCGCCCAGCCGGACGGTCTTGCGGGTGCCGTGGTAGTCGCTGGACCCGGTGACCAGCAGGTCCAGGTCGGCGGCCAGACCGCGCAGCCGGGCCCGGGTCTCCTCGTCGTGGTCCAGATGCTCGACCTCCAGCCCGGCCAGTCCGGCCGCTGCCAGTTCGGCGATCACCCGGTCGGGGACGGTACGGCCGCGCTTGACGGCACCCGGGTGGGCGAAGACCGGCACTCCTCCGGCGGTGCGCACCAGGCGCACCGCCTCGACCGGGTCCAGCTCGTGCTTCTGCACATCGGCGCGTCCGCCGTTGGCCAGCCACTCGGGCGTGAAGGCGTCGCTCACGGTGGCGACCACCCCGGCCTCGACCAGGGCGCTGGCGATGTGCGGACGGCCGACGGCGCCGCCGGCGGCGATCCTGCGGACCTGGTCCCAGGTGATGGGGGCGCCCAGTGCGCGGCACCGCTCCACGATCCCTCGCCGCGGCGGAAGCGGTCGGTGCGGACCAGCTCTCGCTCACGCGCGAGCGTGGGCTCCTCGGGATCGAAGAGATAGGCCAGCAGATGCATGCTGATGCCCTCGACCCGGCAGGACAGCTCGGCCCCGGTCACCAGGGTGAGCGATCCCTTGGGCAGGGCGCGCAGCGCGGCGGCCGCCTCGGAGTGCCCGGCCACCGTGTCGTGGTCGGTGAGCGCCACCACGTCGAGCCCGGCGTGCACGGCGGCGGCGACCAGCTCGGCGGGGGTGTCGGTCCCGTCCGAGGCGTTGCTGTGGGCGTGCAGGTCGATGCGCACGGCTGCGGGCTCCTGGTGGGGCTGGGGGAGTGGGCTGCACCAGGATAGCGCGACTACCGGTGCCAAAAAGCCCCGGAGGCAGTAATTCCTACTGTATCTTGCGCCACAAGCCAAAGATCTTAAGGCAGATCCCCTGGATCAAGAGAGAATCCTCGGCGAGAGCGCTCCGCAGGGCAGTAGCTCAAGCTCGGCCCCGGCATCCCGCAGATCGGTGAGCACCAGCTCGTCGTACATCAGCATTCCGGACCGCTCGGGCCAGGCCACGGCCCAGATCCACAGCCCCATGGCCTCGCCGACGAAGACGGCCCGGTCGTCCGGCGCCCCCGGGACGTGCCACATCGGGGTGGGCCGCCCGGCCGCCAGCAGCTTGGCGTCGGCGGGGCGGTCGATGGCCAGGGAGCCGCCGGGGTCGGGGCCGGCGATCCCGGCGTACCTGGCGCCCAGACCGACCCCCAGCTCCTCGGCGACCAGCACCAGCTCGCCGAACCCGCCCAGCGGGCCGGGGCCGGAGCAGGCGACGGCGGTGGCCCGGGCTCCGGACAGGTCGTCCCCCGCGTGGGCGATGCCGGTGTAGAGCCAGCCCACCGGAAGCGGCCAGGGCATCCAGACCGGGACCTGCGAGCGGGCGACCGCGACCGCGAGCGCCTCGATGCTGGGCGGCACCACGGGTTGCAGCGGGTGCACCGCCCCGTGTGTGTCGCACTGCCAGGTGTCGGAGAAGAGGCCGGGGGCGCGGACGCGGCCTCCGCACCTCGGACAACTGGGCTCGCCCCTCATAGCCGTCAACGGTCCTCCGTCAGGCGGAGCACGTCAAGGACGATCACCCGACCGGGTCACCGGCGCGGCGCCGCAGATATGAGTTGTGTAATGCAACCGATGTAGTTAGCATTAATTAGCAGAGCTAAGAAGATGGAGGAGAGGCCAAGTGAGTTCCAAGGCAGACCCCGCCGCCGGACATCGCGGCGCCCAGAGCGGCATCCTGCGCCAGCCGATGGCCGTCTGGGCCACCGCGGGCGCCGCCGTGGTGGCCTTCATGGGCATCGGCCTGGTCGACCCGATCCTGCCGTCCATCGCCAAGGGCCTGGATGCCACCCCGGGCCAGGTGTCGCTGCTCTTCACGAGCTACTTCCTGATCACCGCCGTGGCCATGCTGATCACCGGCTTCGTCTCCAGCCGGATCGGCGGCCGCAAGACCCTGCTGGCCGGTCTCGCCCTGGTGGTGGTCTTCGCCGCGCTGGCAGGGACCTCCGACACGGTGGGGCAGCTGGTGGGCTTCCGCGCCGGATGGGGGCTGGGCAACGCGCTCTTCGTCTCCACCTCGCTGGCGGTGATCGTGGGTGCCGCGAGCGGTGGCAGCGAGTCGGCCATCCTGCTCTACGAGTCCGCCCTGGGCCTCGGCATGGCCTGCGGGCCGCTGCTGGGCGCCCTGCTCGGCAACGCCAACTGGCGCTATCCCTTCTTCGGCACCGCCACCCTGATGGCCATCGGCTTCGTCGCCATCGCCTCGCTGCTCAAGGAGCAGCCCAGGCCGGCCCGGCGCACCAGCCTCGCGGACCCGCTCAAGGCCCTCGGCCACAGCGGTCTGGCCACCACCGCGGCCAGCGCGTTCTTCTACAACTACGCCTTCTTCACGGTGCTGGCCTTCTCCCCGTTCGTGCTGAACATGAGCCCGTACCGCAGCGGCGGGGTCTTCTTCGCCTGGGGTGTACTGCTGGCCGTCTTCTCGGTGCTGGTGGCCCCCCGGCTGCAGCAGCGCTTCGGGTCGATCAAGGTGCTGGGCACCTCGCTGGTGCTGATGGCTGCCGACCTGGTGCTGCTGGGCTACGGGTCGCACACCGCGGCGATCGCCGCCACCATCGCCTCCGGTGCCTTCATCGGCATGAACAACACCGTCTACACGGAACTGGCGCTGGAGATCTCCGATGCGCCCCGGCCGGTCGCCTCGGCCGGCTACAACTTCGTCCGCTGGTTCGCCGCGGCGGCCGCTCCCTACGCCGCGCCCAAGCTCGAGGAGCACTTCGACATCCACATGCCCTTTGTGGTGGCCGCGGTGGCCGCGGTGGTGGCCATGCTGGTCGCCGTGGTGCGGCGCGGGCACCTGCGGCACGATGCCGTGCACGAGGAGCGGACGGTGGGGGCCCATGACCCGCTGGCGGTGGAGCTGGCGGCGCAGCGGGCGCGCTGAGGCCCCGGAGAAGGACGGCAGCCCCGCCACCGCGATGCGGTGGCGGGGCTGCTGCGACGCTGCTTCGGTGCGGCCGCCGTCAGGCGGCCGGGCACGGTCGGATATAGAGACGCTCGCCGGTTGCGGCGGCGGTCTCGACCAGTTCCCGCACAGTGTCGGCATCGGCGATGAACCGGTCGGTGGCGACGCCGTCGGTGTCGTCCAGTCGCATGATCTCGAAGCGCATGGGCCTCTCCCTTCCTGGCCTCTCACGAGGAGCTGGATGGTGCCGGCAAGGCTCCCCCCACGGTCACGGTGCCGTGCTACTGCTTCGTTGCGGTTGCCCGTCCGTAAAGTCCGGGTTTCGCATATCTTCTACCGCGAAGTAGGGAACGGCGACCTGAACGCGTGTGGGCGAGGGATGGAGCCAGGGTGTCCAGAGTGGTCAACGCGATCTGTGGGGGCGCTGATTCCCGAACTCCTCAAATTTTATCCGGCCTAACGAAAATCTGCCGGAGATTTCCTGTAATCCCAGGTCAGGACGGTACGGAGGTCCAGAAGTCCAGCAGCGCGCGGGCCGTCTCCAAGGGCCGCTCGGCGTTGGGGGAGTGACCCGCGCCGGAGACGACCACCCGGCGGGCGCCGAGCCGCTCCGCCATCTCGGACTGCCAGGGCACCGGCCAGGCGTAGTCGCGGTCCCCGGAGAGCACCAGCTTGGGCAGCGGTGCGGCAGCCAGCTCGGCCACCCGGTCGGACTCGCCGATCAGCCGCCTGGCCATGGCCGAGAGCGACTGGGGAACGTTGGAGACCCAGCGGTGGTGCAGGAAGTCGGCGACCTCGGGAGAGGGCAGCCCGGTCGGGTCGCTCCCGGCGTCCATCTCCTGCATCACCTGCCAGATGGCCTCCAGATCCATCACCGTGAGCGCGTCCAGCAGCATCTTGGTGCGGACCGCCTCAGCCGGATCGATCGCGGCCGGGCCGGTGCTCATCAGGGTCAGCGAGCTCCAGGGCAGCGGGGCGTCCGCGGCCAGCACCGACTCGCGCACCACATATCCGCCGAACGAGTGACCTAGCAGATGCAGGGGCCCGCGGTCCGCCGCCGTTCCACGGCCCGCCACCGCCTCACTGAGCGCCCGCACGTCCAGCCCCAGCTCCGGCAGCGCGTACACGGCCTCGTCGGCCGGCCCGCCGCTCTCGTACTGGCCCCGCTGATCCACGGCCACGACCCGCAGCCCCGCCGCCGACAGCGGCGCCAGCAGGGCGATGAAGTCCTCCTTGCTGCCCGTGAAGCCGGGCACCAGCAGGGCGGTGGCCCGCACCGGACCGTCGGGCAGCGCCTCCAGGGCGGCGAAGTCGCCGCGGGCGGTGCTCAGCCGGAGGGCTCGGGCGCAGCTGGGAAGGGCCACAAAGGGCGGCGTGCTCATCCGTCTCCGCCGGTCTCGGGTGGATGTCGGTCTCGGGTGCAGGTCGGTCTCGGGTGCAGGTCGGTGAGGGCGTCGGCCCTCACCGTAATCATGCCCTGTGACAGTCGTGTGTCCGGGAAGCGGCGGCGCGGTGCCCGGTGCGCGAGTCGCCCCCTGCCGCCGCGGTTGCGGCGACAGGGGGCGACAGGGTTCAGCTGGGGGCTCGATCAGCCCTCGGCGGGCGCGGCCTCGCCCGCCGGGCGGCGGGTGCGACGCCGGCGGCGCGGTGCGGTGCCGCCCTCGACGGCAGCCGGCTCCGCAGCGGCCTCGGCGGCGGGCGCCTCGGCGGTGGTGCCGGTCGCCTTGGCGGCGGACCCGCTGCCACGGGAGCGGCGGCGACGACGCGGTGCCGCGTCGCCCTCGACGGCGGGTGCCGCCGGGGCGGCATCGGCGGACTGCTCGACCTCGACCGTGGCGGTGCCGGTGGCGTCGGGGGCGGATCCGGCGCGGGTGCGGCGGCGCTGGCGGGCGCGGCGGGGCCGCTCCTCCTCCGTGCCCGTGCTGCCGGTCTCCGTGGCGGTGCTGTCCCCGCTGCGGCTGTCCCCGCCGCGACGGCCGGGGCGGCCGCCGCGCGGACGGTCGCCACCGCGGCTGCGCTCGCGGCCACGGCCACCGGTCTCGCCGAGGTCCTCGATCTCCTCGGCCCCCAGCCCGGCACGGGTGCGCTCGGCACGCGGCAGGACGCCGGTGATGCCCTCGGCGATGTGCAGCTGCTCGTAGAGGTGCGGAGAGGTGGAGTAGGTCTCCTGCGGGTCGTTGAACGACAGGTCCAGCGCCTTGTTGATCAGCTGCCAGCGCGGGATGTCGTCCCAGTCGACCAGGGTCACGGCGGTGCCGGAGGCCCCGGCGCGGCCGGTGCGGCCGATCCGGTGCAGATAGGTCTTCTCGTCCTCCGGGCACTGGTAGTTCACCACATGGGTGACACCCTCCACATCGATGCCGCGGGCGGCGACATCGGTGCAGACCAGTACGTCGACCTTGCCGTTGCGGAAGGCCCGCAGGGCCTGCTCGCGGGCGCCCTGCCCGAGGTCGCCGTGGACGGCGCCGGCGGCGAAGCCGCGGCGGGTCAGCTGGTCGGCGACGTCGGCTGCGGTGCGCTTGGTCCGGCAGAAGATCATTGCCAGCCCGCGGCCGTCGGCCTGCAGGATGCGCGCCAGCATCTCGACCTTGTCCAGCGAGTGGGCACGGAAGATGTGCTGGGTGACGGAGGCGACGGTGGCACCCTCGTCGTCCGGCGCGGTGGCCCGGATGTGGGTCGGCTGCCGCATGTACCGGCGGGCGAGGCTGATCACCTGGCCGGGCATGGTGGCGGAGAAGAGCATGGTCTGCCGACCGGCCGGCAGCATGGTGATGATCTTCTCGACGTCGGGCAGAAAGCCCAGGTCGAGCATCTCGTCGGCCTCGTCCAGCACCAGCGAGCGCACCTTGGAGAGGTCCAGCTTCCGCTGGCCGGCCAGGTCCAGGAGGCGGCCGGGGGTGCCGACGACCACGTCGACGCCCTTCTTCAGCGCCTCCACCTGGGGCTCGTACGCGCGGCCGCCGTAGACCGCCAGCACACGCACATTGCGGACCTTGCCCGCGGTCTGCAGGTCGTTGGTCACCTGGGTGCACAGCTCGCGGGTGGGGACGACCACCAGGGCCTGGGGCGCGTCGCAGAGATCCGCGGCGGTCGCCCGCCCGGCCTCGACATCGGCGCCGACGACCACGCGGTCGATGAGCGGGAGTCCGAAGCCCAGGGTCTTGCCGGTGCCGGTCTTGGCCTGGCCGATGACGTCGTGGCCGGTCAGCGCGACCGGCAGGGTCATCTCCTGGATGGGAAAGGGAGTGGTGATGCCGACGGCCTCAAGGGCTTCGGCGGTCTCGGGGAGGATCCCCAGGTCTCTGAACGTGGACAGGATGCTGCCTCTTCCGTGTGGGGGCCGGGAGCGAGGACGGCGGGCGTCCGGCAGGCCGTCAGGCCCGTGGGACGCACAACCGCGCCGGTCCCTGAAGCCTTCGGGGCGCCGCCGCTGCCGTACGGTGGCCGACGCGCCCGGTCCGCGGCGCACACGGGGTACTGACCCCTGGCGTGCACCGTGACCAGCCGTGCCGGCCTCTTGGCCGTGGCGCCCCGTGGCGTCGGGAGATTCCCGCGAAGAGCCCCGGCGCGGGACCGGCGCACTCGGCGCGATCCGCGACGGCCCTCGCTCGGCCACTGAAGCGTTGTCTGGTCGGAGCCGATCGGTCCTCCGACCGGGCATCCGCGTACGTGAGTACCCACTGCTCGTATCGGGTGAACACGGCGGGCCTCACTACCACCATACCTGGCGGGCGCCAGCCGCAGAGAGGGTCGTGCGTGACGCATCCGACAGACCGCCCCCGTCCGGCTGCTCCGCCGCAGGCCCGCGCACTACAGTGCGGAGGCATGGACACTCATGGCGAGGCCGCGCAGACAGCGGCCGACGGCAGGGCCGGCACGGCGGCGGAGGCCGTGCACGAGTCGATCGGCGACTGGGCGGCCTGCTCGGCCGACCCCCACTACCGCGCCGCGGTGGTGGACCTGCTGGGCGCGCTCGCCTACGGGGAGCTGAGCGCCTTCGAGCGGCTGGCGGAGGACGCCAAGCTCGCCCCCAACCTGGCGGACAAGGCGGCCCTCGCCGAGATGGCGGCGGCGGAGTTCCACCACTACCGCCTGCTGCACGACCGGCTGGCGGCGATCGGTGCGGACCCCGACGAGTCCATGCAGCCCTTTGTGGAGCCGCTGGACTCCTTCCATCGGATGACCGCCCCGGCCGACTGGCTGGAGGGCCTGGTCAAGGCCTTCGTCGGGGACGCCATCGCCTCCGACTTCTACCGCGAGGTCGCGGTGCGGCTGGACGACGACACCCGTGACCTGGTGCTCAGCGTGATGGCGGACACCGGCCACGGGCAGTTCGCCGTGGCGAAGGTCCGTACCGCCATCGAGCAGGAGCCCCGGGTCGGCGGCCGCCTGGCTCTGTGGGGGCGGCGGCTGATGGGTGAGGCGCTCAGCCAGGCCCAGCGGGTGGTGGCCGAGCGTGACGCCCTCTCCAACCTGCTGATCGGCGGCGCCGAGGTACGGGGCTTCGACCTGGTCGAGGTCGGCAAGATGTTCAACCGGATCACCGAGGCGCACACCCGGCGGATGGCCGCACTGGGCCTGGCGTCCTGACCGGCCGCCCCGCTCCCGGGGGCACACCGGGGTCCGGTGCGGTCGCCTCGGCGGCCGGGCGGTTCTCCCTTCCGGGCGGTGCCCGACCGGCCGTCCGGCGGGGAACCGTCCCGGGCCGGGCCCCGGCTCAGGCAGGCCGGCGGCTGTGCCGCCGGGACCGGCGGTCGGGGCGCACCCGGTCGGGCCGGGCCAGCACGGAGACCAGCAGCGCCGCGGTGACCGCGCCGACGCCGGTGGGCAGCGCCGAGTGGTGCGAACCCAGCGCGGCCCGGGCCACCAGCCCGGCGACCACGGCGGCGACACCGCCGGTGAGCACGGTGAGGGCACGCGGCGACGGGAAGTACTCAGGGAGGACCAGGACGGCGGCCACCCCGACGAGCAGCCCGACCGAGGCGAGGACGACGGTCTCCACGAGCATGGGTACCTCCTTGTACCGCTCGGACTGTGCCTCTCGGACCGGTCCGGCAATCGCCGCCAATCCGGTCACATGGGGCACTACCCAGCTGCTCCCCGTGCTACTCCCGTCGCTCTGCGGTATCGGGGGCACAGCGAAGGCCCCGCCCCCGGAGCACCGGGGTACGGGGCCTTCACAGGGCCTGTCAGGGCTCAGATGGTGCCGAAGCCCACCTTGCGTACCGCCTGCTCGCCGATCTCCACGTACGCCAGGCGCTCGGCCGGGACGATGACGCGGCGGCCGTGTTCATCGGCCAGCGTGAACACCTTGGAGCCGCCCTCGAGGGCCTGTGCCACTGCCCGCTCGACCTCATCGGCAGACTGCGAGCTCTCGAGAACGATCTCGCGAGCCGCGTTCTGCACGCCGATCTTGACCTCCACGGCTTCCCGTCCCTCCGGGGTTGCAGCGTTCCTCGCGCGGGGGTTGGCGGAACCGCGGCTCCTCCGCGCCGTACGGCCCCACCTTAACCGGGTGGACGCCGCTGACGTGCGAGACCGCGACGACGGGCTCCGCGGCAGGTCCGGGCGTCAGTCGGCCTGGACGTCGCCGTCGTCCTCCGCCCTGGCCGCGGCGGAGCCGCTGCCGTGCAGCGGGAAGCCCTTGAGGCCGCGCCAGGAGAGGCTGGACACCAGCCGCACCGCCTCGTCCCGCGGGATCTCGCCGGACTCCGCCAGCCAGTAGCGGGCGGTGACCTGGCAGGCGCCGCAGACCCCGACGGCCAGCAGCATGGCCGCCTCCTCGGGGAGGTCGGTGTCCTCCGCGATCACCTTGCTGACCAGCATCGCGGTCTCCCGGGTGACCCGCTCCACCCGCTCCTTGACCGCCTCCTCGTTGGTGAGGTCGGACTCGAAGACCAGTCGGAAGGCCCCGGACTCGCTGGCGACATAGGTGAAGTACGCCTCGGTCGTCGCGGCGACCCGCTGCTTGTTGTCGGTGGTGGCCTCCAGCGCGGTGCGGATCGCCTCCACCAGGGCGTCGCAGTGCTTGTCCAGCAGCGCCAGGTAGAGCTCCAGCTTTCCGGGGAAGTGCTGGTAGAGCACAGGCTTGCTGACGCCTGCGCGCTCGGCGATGTCGTCCATGGCGGCAGCGTGGTAGCCCTGGGCGACAAACACCTCCTGGGCGGCGCCGAGCAGCTGGCTGCGGCGGGCGCTCCGCGGGAGGCGTCCAGTGCTCCTGCTGCCTGGGCGCGGGCGCTCGTCCGTGTCCTGGATGGCCGTCACGGCGCTCCTCACATCACGGTCAACGGCTCGCGGTGACGCCGTCCGGGTGCCGCAGGTGCGGCCCGCGCGCCATTGCAGCGGACCCCCTTCGGCCGGCCGGCGGCCGGGGCCGTACGGTCGGTGCCTTGCAAGGTCCCCATCCTACTTTTCGGTAACCGCTCCTGCCCACGGTGGAGCGGAGAAAACCGCAGCTCTCCACTTGTGGGAAGGCCACAAGCGGTGCAGGGCAGAACGCATCGCACCGGTGCGGACCGGTCAGCGGTAGTCGTCCTCGTCCAGCTCGACCACCCGCCGCTGCTCGGTGGCGTCGGCGGGGTTGGCGTCGTAGCCGGCGCGGCCGGTGTCGGGGTCGTCGCGGTGCTGCCGCAGCTCCTGGTGCTGTTCCTGGGCGTCCGCCTCGGGCGCCTCGATGTCGAGCTCCGGGGCCTCGGTCTCGTCCTGGTCCGCCAGTTCCTCGAGGTCATCGGGGTCTGCGGGCGCCGGGGCCGCGGTCAGCGTCTCGCCGAGTACCCGGGCGCCGCGCGGCGTCGTCTCGGACATGGTGCCTCCCTGCGTCGGCCGCTGCGGCGGGGCGGAGCCCCGGCCGTGCGGCCTGATCCTTGGTGAGCACAGGAGAGCGTGCCCCGGGGGCCGCCCCGGCACACCGGTACGCCGTGCGGTCCTGCGCCTCGCGGGGCTCGCGGGACCGCGGGAGAGGGTGCTGCGTAGCATCGGGATCCATGACGGTTCACAGACAGTTCCCGGAAGATGATCCCGGGCGCCCGGTGCGGACCGTGGCGGTGCCCGGCTGCACACTCGCGGTCAGCTCCATCGAACCGCGGCGGCCGGGGCTGCCGCCCGCCGTCATGGTGCACGGCCTGGGCGGCTCCACCCAGAACTGGGCCGATCTGATGGCCGAGCTGAGCGAGGACGTGGACGCGGAGGCCGTGGACCTGCCCGGGTTCGGGCAGTCGCCGCCACCGGACCACGGGGACCTGTCGGTCTCCGGTCTGGCACGGGCGGTCGCCGACTGCGTGGAGATCACCGGCCGGGGGCCGGTGCACCTCTTCGGCAACTCGCTGGGCGGCGCGGTCGCGGTGCGGCTGGCCGCCCGGCGTCCCGATCTGGTGCGCACCCTGACGCTGGTCTCCCCGGCGCTGCCCGAACTGCCGCCGCAGCGCAGCGCGCTGCCCACCGGACTGCTGGCCGTACCCGGGGTGCCCCGGCTGCTCACCCGGCTGACCGCAGGGCAGAGCGTGGAGCGGCGGGCCGCGGCGCTGCTGGATCTGGTCTACGGCGACCCGGCGCTGATCCCGCCGGAGCGGCGTGCGGACGCGGTGGAGGAGTACCGGCGGCGGATGGCGCTGCCGTATGCGACGGATGTGCTGGCGAGCTCGGCCCGGGGCATCGTCAGGGCCTACACCGAATGGGGCGGCCAGTCGCTCTGGCGGCAGGCCGAACGGGTGCGGGTGCCGGTGCTGCTGGTGTACGGCCTGCGTGACCGGCTGGTGTCGTACCGCAGTGCCCGCCGGGCCTGCCTGGCCTTCCCGGACGCCCGGCTGCTGGTGCTGCCGGACTCCGGGCATGTGGCCATGATGGAGCACCCGGTGCGGGTCGCCCGGGCCTTCCGGGAGCTGGTCGCGGAGACGGAACGGGGAGCGGTACCGCGCCGCTGAGAGCAAGGCGTTGACGGATTGTCAGCCGTAGACCCGGTGGCAGGTCCGCTCGGCGGGGCTGCCGGGGGCCCAGCGGCCCAGACGGGTGCCCAGATCGCAGATGCCGTCCGGCTTGCCACTGTGGACGCCGGGCTGCCGGGCGGTGCGCTGCGGCGCCGGGGCGGGGCGCCGGACCGGGCGGATGTGCCGGATGTGCCCGGCGTGCGGGCGGGGGCGGGGGGCCGGGCGCTGCCGGCGCCGCGGTGTCGCAGTGCGCGGCGGTGGGGCGTGCGGCGTGGCCGCGGGATCGCCCTGGGCGATTCCATAGCGCTCGATGGGGCTGGGGACGTCGTCGGGCGAGGGGTGGCCCACGGGGGTGGCCGGGGCGACGACCCTGGCCGGCTCTGTGGTCCGGACGTCACCCGGGGCCGTGGAGACACAGCCGCACAGCAGGGCTGCGCAGACCAGGGCGAGCGATGCCAGGCGGGCCGGGCGCGGGGTGGCGGGCATCGTGACTTCCTCCGGCGGGTCGGGGTGCTGGCTGTCCTGCGAACGAGTGGCCCGGCCGGAAGGATGTGGCGTTCGTCTCGATATGGCGATCAATTTTGACTATTTACTTATGAGAGCTCAAAGATTTGCTCATGGTTCGCAACGGTCCGCCCTGTCGCAGCGCCGCCTTCCGGCTGGTGCTCCTCGGCGTGTCCGCACTCTGCGTCGCCGACGTCGACTGTCGCTGAACGCCACCATCCGCGAACGTCCCCTTTCCACCCGACGGGCAGCAGGCGTCCCACCGCCGTGCCCCGGGTTCCCCCTGCACAACCCCGAGAGGTAGTCCCATGAGCAAGTCCAGGGCCCTGTACGCGGCCACCGGTGTGGCCCTTCTGTCGAGCCTCGCCGTCGCCTGCGGCAGCGGGGGCGGTGGCGGCGGGAAGGCCGGGGCGAAGGCGTTTGACGCCAAGGACTACCAGGGCGGCACCCTCACCGTGCTCAACCACCGCGACCAGGGCCACTTCGACCCGGCGCGGCAGTACACCTCCGGCGGCGGCAAGATCCCCACCCTGGTGTTCCGCACCCTCACCACGCGCGACCACACCACGGACGGCCCCGCCGGCGCCAAGCCGGTGCCCGACCTGGCGACCGACACCGGCACCCCCAGCGACGGCGCCAAGACCTGGACGTACCACCTCAAGTCCGGCCTGAAGTACGAGGACGGCACGCCCATCAAGGCGCAGGACATCAAGTACGGCATCGAGCGCTCCTTCGCCCCCGAGCTGCCGGGCGGCGCCCCCTACCTGCGGGACTGGCTGATCGGCGGTGAGACCTACCAGGGCCCGTACCAGGGCAAGGAGCTGGACTCCATCCAGGTGCCGGACGACCGCACCATCGTCTTCCACCTGCGCAAGCCCGAGGGCGACTTCCCGTACCTGGCCACCGCCACCCAGTTCGCCCCGGTGCCCAAGGCCAAGGACACCGGCGTCAACTACGAGAAGCACCCGATCTCCTCCGGCCCGTACAAGGTCGTCAGCAACGACCAGGGCAAGACCATCGTGCTGGACCGCAACCGGTACTGGTCCAAGAGCGTCGACGACCAGCGGCTGGCCGGCCCGGACAAGATCGTGGTGCAGTCCGGCCTCGACCAGTCGGTGATCAACCAGCGGCTGGCAGCCAGCACCGGCGCCGACTCCCGGGCGATCACCACCGACACCGACATCGACGCCTCCGTGCTGGCCAAGCTGAACGGCCCGCAGGGACTGTCCAAGCGGGTCGCCACCGGCTACTTCGGTGAGACCTGGTACCTCGCCTTCAACGCCAAGGTGAAGCCGTTCGACAACCAGAAGGTGCGCGAGGCGATCTCCTATGCGGTGGACCGCCAGTCGGTGATCAACGCGATCGGCGGCACCGCGGTCGCCAAGCCGGCCACCACCTTCCTCCCGGACCAGAAGGCGTTCGGCTACACCCCGTACGACGACTTCCCCGGCGGCACCTCGGGCGACCCGGCCAAGGCCAAGCAGGCTCTCGCCGAGGCCGGCTACCCGAACGGGATCACCATCACCCTGGACCACACCACCACCGCGGGCACCGGCAGCGGCCCCGAGGCCGCAACGGCCGTCCAGGAGGCGCTGAAGAAGGCCGGTATCACGGTCAGGCTGCACGCCTCGGAAGAGAACGACTACGCGGAGAAGACCCAGAAGCCCGCCACCGAGCCGGGTCTGTTCCTGCAGAGCTGGGGCGCCGACTGGCCGTCCGGCGGCCCCTTCCTGGCGCCGGTCTTCGACGGCCGTCAGATCCTCAAGGACGGCGGCAACTTCAACGCCAGCCAGCTGAACGACCCCAAGGTCAACGCCGAGATCGACGCCATCAACCAGATCACCGACCCGGCCGCGGCCGCGGCCCGCTGGGGGAAGCTCGACGCGGACCTCGGCAAGCGTGCGCTGACCGTGCCGCTCTACCACCCGATCTACAAGCGGCTCTTCGGCAAGGACGTCACCAACACCTATGTCAGCCAGTGGAACGGGCTCTACGACCTGTCCCGCATCTCGGTGAAGTAGGCAGGACCCCTTGAGCGAGACCGCAACGGTCCCCCACCCCGCCGCCGAGGCCGCCGAGCCCCGGCGGCGGGGCCAGGTCTGGCGGCGGCTGCGCCGCAACCGGGCCGCACTGGCAGCGCTGGCCGTGATCGCGCTGCTGGTGCTGTTCGCCCTGGCGGCTCCGCTGCTGGCCGGCCTGGAGGGACAGGACCCCACCAGCTTCCACAACGACCTCGTCGACTCCGCCACCGGCGGCGTGCCCTTCGGCTCCTTCGGCGGGGCCGGCGGGCACCACTGGCTGGGCGTGGAGCCCGGCAACGGCCGCGATGTCTTCGCCCGGCTGGCCTACGGCGCCCGGGTGTCGCTGGCCGTGGCGGTCGGCGCCACCGTGGTGCAGATCGTGCTCGGCACCCTGATCGGGCTGGCGGCGGGTCTGGGCAACCGGCTGGCCGACACCGTCCTCAGCCGCGCCATGGACCTGGTGATCGCCTTCCCCGAGCTGGTCTTCGCCATCGCCCTGATGGCGATCGTGCCGGACAGCTTCCCCAGGCCGGTGCTGCTGGCCCTGGTGATCGGCGTGCTCGGCTGGGGCTCGCCGGCCCGGGTGGTGCGCGCCCAGGTGCTGTCGCTGCGCGGCCTGGACTATGTCTCCGCGGCCAGGCTGGGCGGCTCCGGCCGCTGGCGGATCGCCCGCCGGGAGATCCTCCCCGGCCTCGCCGGACCGGTCATCACCTTTGCGCTGCTGCGGCTGCCGGTCAATGTCGCCTCCGAGGCGGGCCTGTCCTTCCTGGGCGTCGGCGTCCGGCCGCCCACCCCCTCCTGGGGCCAGATGCTCTCCACCGCCACCACCTGGTACGAGGTGGACCCGACCTATGTCCTGCTGCCCGCCGGACTGCTCTTCGTCACCGTGCTGGCCTTCACCGTCTTCGGAGACGGGCTGCGTACCGCGCTGGACCCGCGCGCCGCGTCCCGGCTGCGGGTGGGCACCCGGCGCCGCGCCAAGGACTGATCCCTGATGCTCCGCTTCCTCCTCCGACGCTCCGTCAGCACCCTGCTGGTGCTGCTGGTGCTCTCAGCCGTGGTCTTCCTGCTCTTCTACGCCACCCCCGGTGACCCGGCCATCCTGGCCTGCGGCAAGGGCTGCGACGGCGAGCGCCTGGCCGTCGTCCGCCACAAGCTCGGCACCGACCTGCCGCTGTGGCAGCAGTACTGGCACTTCCTCCAGGGCCTGGTGGCCGGCCGCGACTACGACGCCGGCACCGACATCACCCACTGCGCCGCACCGTGCTTCGGCTACTCCTTCCAGACCGACCAGCCGGTGCTGGGCATGATCACCAGCAGGCTGCCGGTGGATGTCTCGCTCACCCTGGGCGCCATGGTGATCTGGCTGGTCGTCGGGATCGGCACCGGTGTGCTCTCCGCGCTGCGCCGCGGCGGGATCACCGAGCGGCTGCTGACCGGCCTCACCCTGGCCGGCATGTCCACCCCGGTCTTCCTGATCGGCCTGCTGCTGATGATGCTCTGCTGCTCCTGGCTGGGGTGGCTGCCGTTCCCGCAGTACGTCCCGTTCAGCGACGGCCCCGCCCAGTGGGCGTCCAACCTGGTGCTGCCCTGGCTGTCGCTGGCACTGATCACCGCCGCCGCCTACGCCCGGATGACCCGTAGCTCGATGCTGGAGACGCTGGCCGAGGACCACATCCGCACCGGGCGGGCGTACGGGCTCTCCGAGCGGCGTGTGGTGGCCGGGCACGCCCTCCGTGGCGCCCTCACTCCGGTGATCACCCTGCTCGCCATCGACGTCGGCGGGATGCTGGGCGGCGCCACCCTCACCGAGTCGGTCTTCGGCTTCGACGGCCTGGGCCGGCTGCTGGTGGACTCGGTCAACCACATCGACCTGCCGGTGGTGGTCGGAGTCACCCTCTTCGCCGCCTTCTTCATCGTGCTCGCCAATGCCGTCGCGGATGTGCTCTACGCGGTGGCCGACCCGAGGGTGGCCCTGGCATGACCGACCGACTGCTGGTGGACGTACGCGATCTGCGGGTCTCCTTCCCCACGGAGACCGGCGCGGTGACCGCCGTGGACGGGCTCTCCTTCGAGCTGCGGGCCGGGGAGTCGCTGGGACTGGTCGGGGAGTCCGGCTCCGGCAAGTCCACCGCCGCCTTCGCGCTGTTGGGGATGCACCGGGGCACCGGTGCCGAGGTCTCCGGCACCGTGCGGGTGGCCGGGACCGATCTGGGCGCCGCTACCGACGCAGAACTGCGGCGGCTGCGCGGCAACCGGATCGCCATGGTGTTCCAGGACCCGCTCTCGGCGCTGGACCCTTACTGGTCCGTCGGCGACCAGATCGCCGAGGTCCACCGGGTGCACACCGGGGCCTCCCGGCGGGCCGCCCGTGCCCGCGCGGTGGAGGTGCTGGACCGGGTGGGCATCCCCGACGCCGCCCGGCGGGCCGGCGCACACCCCCATGAGTTCTCCGGCGGTATGCGGCAGCGGGCCCTGATCGCCATGGCGCTGTCCTGCGAACCCGAGGTGCTGGTCGCGGACGAGCCGACCACCGCGCTGGACGTCACCGTGCAGGCGCAGATCCTGGACCTGCTGCACGACCTGCGGGAGCAGACCGGCATGGCGCTGCTGCTGGTCACCCATGACCTGGGTGTGGTGGCCGGGGCCACCGACCGGGTGCTGGTGATGCAGGGCGGGCGGGCGGTCGAGCACGGGGGCGTCGAATCCGTGCTCCGCGCTCCCGAGCGGCCGTACACCCGCGCCCTGATCGAAGCCGTCCCGAGGCTGGAGGCGCGGCGCTCCGCCCTGCCGGTCTCCGACGAGGTGCTGCTCCGCGTCCAGGATCTGCACCGCCACTTCCCCGCGCCGCGCGGCAGCGCGTCCGCGGCCGCCTCAGTTTCCGGTCCCGCCGCCGGTTCCGCCGTCTCCGTCTCCGGGGAGTCACCGGGAGAGGCGGCGGAGGCCGGTGCCTCGGTGCAGCAGCCCGCAGCGCCGTCCGGGGGCCTCGGCCGACTGCTGGGCCGGCGGCCCGGGCACCGCGCCGTGGACGGGGTCACCCTGGAGGTCCGCCGGGGCGAGACCCTGGGCATCGTCGGTGAGAGCGGCAGCGGCAAGACGACCCTGGGCCGGATGATGGTGCGGCTGACCGAGCCCACCTCGGGGCGGATCCTGTTCGACGGCCGGGACATCGCCAGAGCCGGGGAGCGGGAGCTGCGGCCGGTGCGGCGCGACCTCCAGATGGTCTTCCAGGACCCGGTCTCCTCGCTCAATCCCCGGCGGTCCATCGGCGACTCCATCGCCGAGCCGCTGCTGGCCGGCGGTACCGGCGGTGCCGCCGCCCGCTCCGAGGTGCAGGGACTGCTGGAGCGCGTCGGGCTGCCGGCCGCCTGGTACGACCGCTATCCGCACGAGTTCTCCGGCGGACAGCGGCAGCGGGTGGGTATCGCCCGGGCGCTGGCCGTCCGCCCCCGGCTGATCGTCTGCGACGAGCCGGTCTCCGCGCTGGACGTCTCCACCCAGGCGCAGGTGGTGCGGCTGCTCGGCGAACTCCAGCAGGAGTTCGGTCTGGCGCTGGTGTTCATCGCCCATGACCTGGCGGTGGTGCGGCAGGTGAGCGACCGGGTGGCGGTGATGCGCCGGGGCCGGGTGGTGGAGCAGGGTGACGCCGACGCGGTGTACGACTCCCCGCAGCACCCCTACACCCGGCGGCTGCTGGCCGCCGTACCGGTGCTGGACCCGGACGAGGCCGCGATGCGCCGCAGGGCCCGTGCGGCGCTGCGGGCCCTGGACCGCAGCGGGGACGGCGAGGAGCCGCTGGCGGTGGTCTGACCGGGCACGACGGCGCCGCGGCTCTCCTGGAGCAAGCCTTGGGACGCCCCTCGCAGAGGCCTTCGGGGAGGCCTTGGGGGCGTCCTTTGCCGCTGTGTGAGTGCCGCGGGAGGCCATGGCCGAGGGGCAGGTTACGGTCATTCACTCCTTCAGGTGGCGACCACGCATATGACCGACGGGCTGTCGGTCCTCGGCCCTACCTTCGTGGTGTCGGACCGAACAGGCGTCGGGGGTGCGCCCTGCCGCGGTTCCGTGGCATGCGTGGTGGAGTACGGGGCCGGTGGCCCCCTGGGAGAGCGCGGCGGTGTGTCCGCGCAGATGCAGACGCCCCGTCCCGTCGCCGTCCAGGAGTGCCTTGGAGGTCGTTGTGCGCATCGCGCTGCTCACCGAGAGTGCCGACCCGCATGCCATGAGTGGCGGGCCCGTTCCGGGTCCGGTCCGCGTCCCGGGGAGCGACCAGTGGTGCGACTGGCTGGCGCGTGCCCTCCCCGAGTGCACCTTTCAGCGGTTCGCCGCCGATGACACCGGCGGCGCTCGCCGCCGGTCCGGCCGGGGCCCGCGCGGGCGGCGCCGAAGCCGCTGCCTCCAGTACTACGGCGCGCTGGTGCGGGCGCTGGCCGACCCCAGGGAGAGCGACAGCTTCCCCACCGCGCTCTACGCCCTGGCGGAGGCCACCTGTGAGCCGGGCGCACTGCCGGCCCTGCTGGCCTCCGACGCCGCCCAGCAGGTGCTGGAGCAGGCATGGCGGGAGTCCGGTGGAAGCGGGGCGGAGTCCACCGTCCGGGAGCAGCTGGCCGCAGGCGAGGCACTGGAGCGCTGTCTGCGCCCGCTGTCCGCAGCCTGGTGCCGGGTGGACGCCCCGGCCACCGACATCTGCCATCTGGTCGGCGGGGGCACGGCGGCGCTGCCTGCACTGCTCGCACGGCGGCTGCACGGGGTCCCCTTCGTGGTCGGCGACCACCGGGTGGCGCTGCGGCAGCGCTATGCCGACCACCGGGCCGAGCGGCAGCACGGACCCGTCCGCGCCCTGGAGTTGTCCTTCCTCCGGCTGCTCGCCCAGGAGACCTACAGGCAGGCTGCTTTCGTCCTCCCGGGCAGTGAGTACGACCGCTGGTGGCTGGAGCGGTGCGGAGCGCCGCCGGAGCGGATCAGGGTGGTCCGCGAGGGCCTGGCGGACTCCCCGGCGGGCCGCCCGGAGGAGGTTCTCCCCGAGCCGGAGGCCCTCACCCTGCTCTGGGCCCGCACCCCGGGGGAGGCGTGCGATCCGGCGGCGGTGCGCGCCGCGCTCGCCTTGGTCCGCTCCGAGGTCCCCGAGGTGGAGCTGCAGCTCTACGACACCGCGGCGGCGGCCCCGTCGACCCCCGGGGCCCCACGGACCGCCCCACGGCGGGGGTGTGCCGCCGGCAGTGTGCTGCTGCTCCCCGCCCCTGTCGATCCCGGGCCGCTGATCGAGGCAATGCTCAGCGGCAGGCCCGTGATCGCGGGCGATCTGGGCGCGGCCCGGGAGACCGTGGGACCTGCCGGGCTGCTGGTTGCACCCGGCGACTCCCACGCGCTGGCCGAGGCTTGTGTCGCCCTGCTCCGCGACCCCGAGCGGCGCGCCCGGCTGGGTACGGCAGGCCGGCAGCGGGTCCAGGAGCTCCACTCCGCGGAGGGTGCCGCCGAGGCGCTTCGTTCCGTCTACCTCGATGTGGTCTCCCGCTGGCCGGCCTTCCCGAGCGCCGGCGGCAGAGCCGCCCAGCCCTTTTCGCGGCCTGCCGAGTTCTGGGCGGCGGAGGACCCGGTCCCCGAGCGGACGGTGGCCTGATGCAGTGTCAGAGTCCTTTCCCGGGTGACCCGTGGGTGGCGGCGACATGACCGGACAATCCTCGCGGCCTGCCGGGGGAGACCCGGTGCGGGAGCTCATCGAGCGTCATCGTGAGCTGTGCGAGCGCGCCACCCACCCGCTGGAGATCGCGGCCGGCCTGGAGGCGGCCGGGGTCGGGCCCGCCGCGGTCGCCCGCTGCCGCCACTCCGATGTCTTCTCGCTGGCCGAGGAGCTCTTCGCCAGAGTGCCGCGGCGCAGCGGACCGGTCGGCCCCACCGAACCCGCCGGCCCATGGCGCCGCCGCGCCGGGGCCAGCCTGCTGGCCGCCCTGCTCTATGCGCTGCCCTGCGCAGCCTTCGCCGCCATCAGGGCCGTGGCGCCGCAGTCGTCGCCCTGGGCGCTGCTCTCGGCCGCTGCCGTTGCCGGGCTCTGGTCCGCGGCCACCTGTCTGGAGACCAGTCGCTGGCAGGGCGGGCAGAGCCCGGGCAGTCCGGGTGCGGCTCCCGCCGCATCCGTGCTCCGGCCGATCGCGGCGGCGGGGGTGGGCGCCGTACTGACGATGCCGCTGATGCTGCCCTTCGCGGGCTCCGGCGACCCCGTCACCCCGGTGGCGCCGGCCGCCCTGGCGGTGGGCATGGGGGCGGCGGAATGGAGTGCCCGCTGGTTCCGCCACTCCGGTGCGACCCATCTGGACTCCGCCGCCACGATCCGCGAGTTCCGCCTGCGGATGCTGCCGGTGCTGCCGGTGGCGGTGGTCTTGCACCTCGGAGCCGTGGCACTGCTCACCAGGGCGGTGCTCGCCGTCCGGCCACCGGCCGCAGGCGGCCAGTCCCTCGGGGGCCTGCAATGGGGGGCGCAGGGGGCGGCCGCCCTGCTGCTGGTCCTGGTGGTGCTGCTGCTCCGCTGCGGCCGCCCGGGCCCGGCGGCGGCCGGGGCCGCCGCCGCGGTCTGCGGGGCGGGCCTGCTACTCACCGCCCGGGTACTGCCGTCGGCCGTCCCCGGCCGAGCGGCGCTGCTCGCCCATGATCCGGCGCTGGCGCAGCTGGCGGGCTGCGGCATCGCGGCGGTCCTGCTGCTGCCGTACGCCTGGGCGGTACTCACCCGCCCGGGGGCCCACCGAGGGGCGCCCCTGCCCCGGCGATCGGCCCATGCTCAGCCCGGCTTCCCTGCCCGGGCTCCGCTCGAGGAAGGACCAATCCCCTCATGAGGGTGCTGCTGCTGGGCGCGGACGGCTTTATCGGCCGCCGCGTCGCCGACCGACTGCTCGCCGACCCCGACCTGCAGGTCACCGTGCTCGGGCGGCGCGACACGGCGGACATCCGCTTCGATCTGTCCACCGGCAGCCCGGGTGCGCTCGCCCGCTTCCTGGACGCGGTGATGCCCAAGGTGATCATCAACTGTGCGGGGGCCACCTATGGCAGCCCGCGCGCCCTCGTCCGCTGCAACACCGTGGCGGTCGCCACCGTCTGCGAGGCTGTCCGGCGCAGCCATGAACCCGCGCGGCTGGTCCATCTGGGCTCCGCTGCCGAGTACGGGCCGTCCACCATCGGCAGCCCCGTCCCGGAGACCGCCGAGCCCCGGCCCACAGGCCCCTACGGGGTGAGCAAACTGGCGGGCACCGAGCTGGTGCTCTCCTCGGGGCTGGACGCCACGGTGCTGCGGGTCTTCGACGCGGTCGGCCCAGGAGCGCCCACCGGTTCGCTCTTCGGCCGGCTGGCCGAGGGGCTGCGGCGGGCCCTGGAGCGCGGCGAGCCGCAGCTGCGCACCAGTGACCTCTCCCCCTTCCGGGATTTCATCGATGTGCGGGACATCGCCCGGGCCGTCCAGTCGGCTGCGGTCTCGGCGGCCACCGGGGTGATCAATATCGGCAGCGGTACCGGGGTGCGGGTCCGGGACGCTGCCCAGCTGCTGGTCCGGGCCTCGGGATTCGAGGGCCGGCTGGTGGAGGAGGGGCGCCCCGGGCTGCCGCCGCTTCCCGGCCCGGCCCCCACCGGGGACGCACAGGGCGCGGACTCCCGGTCCGCCGAGCCCCGGCCGCTGCCGGAGCCGGTGCTGTGGCGTCAGGCCGACGTCCGCACGGCTCGCGACCGCCTGGGCTGGCGGGCTCGTATCCCCCTGGAGGAGTCGCTGGCCGACATCTGGACCGAGACCGCCTGCCGCGTCTGAGCCCGGGATCGCCCGAGCTGCGGATGGCCTGAGCTGCGGATGGCTCGAGCCGTCGGTGCCTTAGCCGTTGGCTGTGCGGTTGGTTGGCTGAGCCGCGCATCGTCGGAGCTGACGGCTGTGCGTGCTGACGGCTGTGCGTGCTGACGGCTGTCCGAGCTGACGGCTGTCCGAGCTGTGGACCGCCCGCGTTCTTGGACCTCCCGAGCCTCTGGACCGCCTGAGCTCCTGGACCGCCCGGCGGCGAGCTGTCGGACGAGGACGGCCCAGCCGTCGCAGGTCGGCCCCCTCGCTCCGTCCGGCCGCCGGTTCCCGGGCAGCGGGGGCCAACGGCGGCGGAGCCGGTCCCACGATCCGACGTCCGGTGTCTCGCTCTTCGGACCTGGTGTCTCGGAATAAGGGTCCGCATGACACTGTTGAGCAGGAGAACAGACGAACTGACGACCATCGGAGTCCCCGTGTCGCTGCCACCCCTGGTCGAGCCGGCTGCCGAGCTCACCGTCGACGAGGTCCGCAGGTACTCCCGCCACCTGATCATCCCCGACGTCGGGATGGACGGGCAGAAGCGGCTGAAGAACGCCAAGGTGCTCTGCGTCGGCGCCGGCGGTCTGGGTTCGCCTGCGCTGCTCTACCTGGCCGCGGCAGGTGTGGGCACCCTGGGCATCATCGAGTTCGACGTCGTCGACGAGTCGAACCTCCAGCGCCAGGTGATCCACGGGCAGTCGGACATCGGCCGGCCCAAGGCCGAGTCGGCGCGCGACTCGGTCAAGGAGATCAACCCGCTGGTGCAGGTGAACCTCCATCAGGAGCGGCTGGACACCTCCAATGTCATGGAGATCTTCGCCCAGTACGACCTGATCGTCGACGGCACCGACAACTTCGCCACCCGCTACCTGGTGAACGACGCCGCGGTGCTGCTGGGCAAGCCCTACGTCTGGGGCTCCATCTACCGCTTCGACGGGCAGGCCAGCGTCTTCTGGGCCGAGCACGGTCCCTGCTACCGCTGCCTCTACCCGGAGGCCCCGCCGCCGGGCATGGTCCCCTCCTGCGCCGAGGGCGGCGTGCTGGGCGTGCTCTGCGCCTCCATCGGTTCGATCCAGGTCACCGAGGCGATCAAGCTGCTGGCCGGTGTCGGAGAGCCGCTGGTCGGCCGGCTGATGATCTACGACGCCCTGGAGATGCAGTACCGCACGGTCAAGGTCCGCAAGGACCCCGACTGCGCGCTCTGCGGGGAGAACCCCACCGTCACCGAGCTGATCGACTACGAGGCGTTCTGCGGTGTGGTGTCCGAGGAGGCCCAGGAGGCCGTCCTCGGTTCGACGATCACTCCCAAGCAGCTCAAGGAGTGGATCGACGAGGGCGAGAACATCGACATCATCGATGTCCGCGAGCCCAATGAGTACGAGATTGTCTCCATCCCGGGCGCCCGGTTGATCCCCAAGAACGAGTTCCTGATGGGCAACGCCCTCCAGGACCTGCCGCAGGACAAGAAGATCGTCCTGCACTGCAAGACCGGCGTCCGCTCCGCCGAGGTGCTGGCCGTGCTGAAGGCGGCCGGCTTCTCCGACGCTGTGCACGTCGGCGGCGGTGTGGTGGGCTGGGTCAACCAGATCGAGCCGGAGAAGCCCATCTACTGAGCATCCCGCCGCACCGGGCCGCAGCCCGGTGCGATGGCCAGGGCCCGCCCTCCCCGCACCCGGGGAGGGCGGGCCCTCGGCCGTTCCGGGGTGCGGGATAATCGGGCCGGTGACTGCGACCGCGCTCCCCGAAGCCCCACCCGGAAGCCCCTCGCGACCCGGGTCGGCGGTGCGTCGCGCCGCCCCCGCACTGCTGGTCTTCGCGGCGGTCCGGCTGCTCGGGGTGGCGGTGCTGGCGGTCTGGGCGCAGGCGGTGGGCAAGAGCGCGCACAAGCTGCTCTCGGGGCGGTGGGACTCGCTCTGGTACCAGCGGATCGCCGAGCACGGCTACGGCTACACCCTTCACCTCCCGGGTGGCCGGGTCCACTCCGACCTGGCCTTCTTCCCCCTGCTGCCCTGGCTGGAGCACTCCCTTGCCGCGCTCACCCCGCTGAGCACGGCCGACGCCGGCCTCGCGGTGAGCTGGCTCGCCTCGCTGGCCGCCGCCTGGGGGATCTTCGCGGTCGGCGACCGGCTGCACGGCCGCCGCACCGGGATCCTCCTGGTGGCGCTCTGGGCGGTGCTGCCCACCGGTGTCGTCCAGTCGATGGCCTACACCGAGTCGCTCTTCACGGCCCTCGCCGCCTGGGCCCTGTATGCAGTGCTCACCGGACGCTGGGTGTGGGCGGGCACCCTCGCCGCCCTCGCCGGGCTGACCCGGCCGGTGGGCGCCGCCGTGGTTGCGGCAGTGTGGGCGGCCGCCGCGCTGGCCCTGTATCGCGACCGTGCCGCCTGGCGGTCCGACCGCTGGATGCTGCCCGGGGTTGTGCTGGCTCCGCTCGGCTGGCTGGGCTATGTGGCCTGGGTGGGTGTACGGACCGGCAGCCCCACCGGATATCCGGATGTGCAGGCCGGCTGGGGCAATGGCTTCGACGGTGGCGCGGCCTTCGCCCGCTTCGTCGGCAGGCAGCTCTCCGCGCCCCCCTTTGTGAGCGGCATCGCTCTGCTGGCCGCAGTGGCGCTGCTGCTCTGGCTCTTTCTGCGCGGCGTCCGCCAGGGCCAGCCGCTGCCGCTGCCCGCCTACACCGCTGCCGTCCTCGCGCTGGCGCTGACCGGCGCCGGCTACTTCGGCTCCAAGCCCCGACTGCTGATGCCGGCGTTTCCGCTGCTGCTCCCGTTGGCCCTGGCGCTGGCCCGGCTCCGCCCGCGGAGGTCCGCACTGGTCCTCACCGTTGTGGCGCTGGCCTCGGCCGGCTACGGGGCGCTGTGGCTCAACGGTTCCGGTCCGCCGTGAGCGGGTGCCGGACCTGCCGGCCGGTCACAGCAGTCCCCGGCGTTGGAGATGGCCGAAGCAGACCCAGCCGGGCAGCAGCGGCAGCCAGAGCGTGAAGATGCGATAGAGCAGCACCGCCGGGGTGGCGATCTGGATGGGGACTCCGGCGAGCCCCACGAGCGCGCCGATGAGAGCGGGCTCGATCGCGCCGACCCCGCCCGGCGTCGGTACGGCGGAGCCGACCGCGTTGGCGGTGAGGAAGACCACGGTGACCGAGGCGATCCCGGGGGTGCCGCCGAACGCCCTGACCGATGTGTACAGACACGTCACAAAGGCGATATTGATCAGCACGATGCCGCCCAGGCCGGTCACCAGCTTCGACGGCCGCTGCAGCAGGTCGAGCATCCGGGGGACGACGCCGGCGAGCAGTGAACGCAGCCGGGTCAGCACAAAGCGCCGGAGCGGCGGCACGGCCGCGACCACGAGTATCAGCACAGCCGCCGTCAGCAGCCCGGCGATGACCGTCCTGGACGGCGAGAGGTCCCTGCCCTGCTCCGTGCCGCTGATGTAGCCGAAGGTCAGCAGCAGCAGGATGTGCGAGGCCAGGGTGGCCAGCTGGGAGGCGCCGACGCTGGCCACCGCCTGCACCGGCCGGATACCGGACTTCTGCAGGAAGCGGGTGTTGAGCGCCACACCGCCGACCGCGGCCGGAGCCACCAGGCGCACAAAGGAACTCGCGACCTGCGCCAGCAGGGTGTTGCGGAAGGACAGCCGTTCGGAGACAAAGCCGATCAGGCTCATGGAGGCGGCCACAAAGCTCAGGATCTCGGCGGCGAGGGCCACCAGCACCCAGGCCCAGTTCATATCCGTGAAGTCGATCTGGGTGGCCGGGAACTTGGCGAGCAGATAGTAGATCGCAAAGGTTCCGGCGGCCACGCTGACCAGCGTCTTCGGCTTGAGCCGCTGCAGTCTGACCGGGGTGACCGGGGCTTCCGGGACCATCTCCAGGATCTGCTCGCGGATCTGTGCCAGCAGGTCGAAGCTGGTGGCGGCCAGCTCCTCGTTGGCATCGGCCCGGGTCTTCTCACCGGAGGCGACCTGGGCGTCGGCCAGCGACTGCGCCTGGCTCTTGCGCTCCCGGTTGGACTGGCGCAGGTCCGTCCTGGTGGTCCGGCTGAGGCCGACGGGCTGCAGCAGCGGCAGCGCGGAGGCCACCCGCTTGGGGCCGAGTACCTGGGCGGCCACCGCCACGGCCCGTTCGGCGCCGACGCGCAGGGAGAAGGTGGTGAGCAGCTGCGCCAGGTCCATGCGCAGGGTCAGGTCTCCGGCGGCGATGTCGCCGCCGGAGAGATTGACCAGCCGGCCGGTGTCGTGACCGGTGCAGAGCAGCGACTCGCCGGTGAGCCTGCGGTGGGCGATCCGCCGGTCGTGCAGTGCGCGGACGGACTCCCAGATGGAGACCATCAGCGCTTCGGTGACCTCGTGGTCGTGCAGTTCGTCCAGGGTGCGGCCGTCGATGTGGTCGTAGACCAGGATGACGGCGTCGGGACCGAGTTCCGAGGTGGCCACCAGCTGGGGGGCGAGGGCGCCCGACGCGGAGGCCGCATAGGCGATCAGCGCCTCCCGCTCCAGGGCTTCGCGCAGCGACTGGGGGCTGCGCCGCACCGCCACCGACCGCAGCTGGAGCCGCCGCCACAGCCGGTAGAAGAACCCGGAGGCCTGCTGTTCGCGGTCGATGACATGGACGTCCAGTGGAGGGGCGTCGGCCTGCACCACGTAGTAGCGGCGGGTGCCGCCCGGGGCGTCCGGTGCCCGGTGGGCGCTGAGCGGGGAGAAGCCGACCTTGTGCAGCCCGACGAGCAGGCTCTCCCCGGTGGGTCGAACGTTCGGCGAGCCGATGGCGTAGAGAGTGCCGTAGGCGATCGTCCAGCCGAGCAGCACGGTGAGGACCAGGGAGAGGGGGGTGGTGTAGCCGCTGATGAGTTCGGTGCCGCCGCTGAGGACGACCACCGCCCACAGTGCGACCCTCCAGCGGGGGCGGCTGGCCATGCCGACGGCGGTCATATAGGCGATGACGGGGGCGAGATAGCCGTGCACCGGGTCGGTGAGGCCGCCGCCGGGCTGGGGGATACGGGTGAGGGCGTTGCGGATGTTGTCGCTGGCGGCCTCCGCCACCCACAGGTCGACCCCGAGCGACAGCCCGTGGGCCAGGACGGCGGCCAGCACCCCGTCGGCGACCCGCAGTCCGTCGCGTTTGATCAGCCGCTCGATGGCGAAGGCGACCGGCACCACCAGCACGGCGACGCTGGAGACAAAGCCCGCCACATTGGTGAAGAAGCCGGGGACCTTGGTGGCGCCGACGGTGATGTCGTTCTCGATGCCGGTGGTGGTGTTCTGGGCGATGTTCGCGAGCACGAAGACCGCGATGACGCCCAGCAGCCCGGCGGCAAAGCGGATCAGGTCCGAGGGACGGTGCACCCGGGCGGCGAGCAGCGGCTCGTCGACGGAGATGTGCGAGCCTGTGGCCCGGGGCGGCGTACCGGCCTTGACCAGGGAGATCTTCGCCGGATCAGGGTGTGCGGGCATAGCTTCGCGGGGCTCGGCCGTCCCCCTGCCGGCCTTGTCGCCGGTCGTGCCCGTCATCTGCTCATGTCCTCGTATCACCAGTCACCGCCCCGAAGATGGTGGCATGCCTGGACGGCGTATGCAGGGCGGGGGGCGTCGCGCGCCTGTGACGTATCTCGCGTCGCCGGTGACGGCCGCCGCGGTGCGGCAGAATCGCCCGGGTGACGGACGATGCGAGCGAGGGCAGGGGGGCGGAGATCCCGCCGTTCGCGGAGCAGGTGCTGGACCTCGCCGAGCGCATTCCACCCGGCAGGGTGATGACGTACGGGGACGTCGCCGAGTTCCTGGAGCACGGCGGCCCCCGGCAGGTGGGCCGGGTGATGGCGCTCTACGGCGGCGCGGTCCCCTGGTGGCGGGTGGTGCGCGCGGACGGTGCGCTGCTGCCCGGCCATGAGCAGCGCGCGCTGGCGCACTACCGCGAGGAGGGCACGCCGCTGCGGCACTCCCGGGGCCGGGGGCCCGCCCGGGGCTCGGCGGCGGCGGAGGACCTTCCCAGACTGGACATGGCACGGGCCCGATGGGATGGGCGGTGACCGGAACACCCGGCCAGGGTCCCGCGCACCGTGCCCGGCGGGGTGGCGGCGCGCTGATGCAGGGGGCGCGCGGGGGGGAGTGTACGCACGCCCTCTCGAACGGGTGAGTGTTTCCCGGAAGGGCTCACGCATCCGTGAATGACGGGGGAGGATCGTAGGCTCGAGCCGTGCGGATCCCCAGGGACCGGATGCGGCACACGGGGCGGAGCCCGCCCCATCCGTCACGCCCGGCCCCGGTTCGGGGTCCGTACGCACGTTTCGCAGCCCCACAGGAACCGCTCTTGTCCTCTCCCGCCTCTCCCTTCCGTCTGGTGCGCACCCCGCTGGAGCCACCGGTGCCGCCCGTGCTCGACGCGTACCAGCAGGCGGTGGCCGACCATGCCGGCGGGCCGCTTCTGATGCTGGCCGGGCCGGGCACGGGCAAGACGACCACGCTGGTGGAGGCGGTGGCCGGCCGGATCGCCCGGGGCACCCACCCGGAGCGGATCCTGGTGCTCACCTTCAGCCGCAAGGCCGCGGTGGAGCTGCGCGACCGGATGGCAGCCAGGCTGGGCGGCAGCGGTGCCACGCCGCAGGCGACCACCTTCCACTCGTTCTGCTACGCCCTGGTCCGCGCCCATCAGGACCCCGACCTCTTCGCCGACCCGCTGCGGCTGCTCTCCGGTCCCGAGCAGGATGTGATGGTGCGCGAGCTGCTGGCGGGCGACGCGGAGGACGCCCGGCACGGCAGGGGCCGGCTCACCTGGCCCGGGGAGCTGCGGGCCTGCCTCACCACCCGTGGGTTCGCCGACGAGGTGCGGGCGGTGCTGGCCCGCAGCCGGGAGCTGGCGCTGGACCCGGCGGAGCTCCGGCGGTTCGCCGCACGTGACGGCCGTCCCGACTGGGCCGCGGCCGCCCATTTCTACGCCGACTACCTGGACGTCCTGGACATGCAGGGTGTGCTGGACTACGCGGAGCTGGTGCACCGGGCGGTGCTGCTGGCGGAGCGGCCGGAGGTCGCCGCCGAGCTGCGCGCCCGCTACGAGGTGGTCTTCGTCGACGAGTACCAGGACACCGACCCCTCCCAGGTGCGGCTGCTGCGGGCCATCGCCGGCGACGGGCGGGACCTGGTGGCGGTCGGCGACCCCGACCAGTCGATCTATGCGTTCCGGGGCGCCGACATCAACGGCATCCTCGACTTCCCCGCCGTCTTCCCCAAGGCCGACGGCAGCCCGGCCGAGGTGAAGGTGCTGCGGGTCTCCCGCCGTGCGGGTTCGGCGCTGCTCGCCGCCTCCCGCGAGGTCGCCCGCCGGATGCCGGTCGGCAGGCTGCCCGCGGCGGCACTCGCCGCCCATCGCTCGCCGGGTGCCGTCAGGGACGGCGGCAGGGTGGAGGTCCTCACCTATCCCACCCCCGGCGCCGAGCTGGACGGCATCGCCGACCTGCTGCGCCGCGCCCACCTGGAGGACGGGGTCCCCTGGGGCGGGATGGCCGTCCTGGTCAGGGCAGGCGGCCGCTCCATACCGGGTGTGCGCAGGGCGCTGGCCGCCGCCGGTGTGCCGCTGGAGACCGACGGCGACGACCTCCCGCTGCGCGACGAGCCGGCCGTGGCCCCGCTGCTGCTGGCCCTGCGGGTGGCGGCCCTGGGCGCGGCCCGTGCCAGGCCCGCTCCGCTGTGGAGCGGCCGCGCCGGCGCGGCAGCCGACGACGACACCGACGGCGAGGCCGCCCCCGGGACCGGTGGTGACCCCGCGACCGGCCCCGGCCCCGACACCGCGACCGGCCCCGACACCGCGACCGGCCCCGACACCGCGACCGGCCCCGACACCGCGACCGACCCCGACTCCGACCCCGGCTCCGGTACCGGCGCGGTCGCCGCGGCGGCCGTCCCCGCCCATGACCCGGACCCGCTCACCGCAGAGATCGCACACACCCTGCTGACCGGCCCGCTCGGCGGTCTGGACGGCTCCGATCTGCGCCGTCTCGGCCGTGCCCTGCGCGAGGAGGAGCGCGCGGCGCTGCGCGGCGGCGACGCCGCACCCACCGCCGTACGCCCGGCGGCGGAGCTGATCCGCGAGGCCCTGGCAGAGCCCGAGCGGCTGGTGGCGCTGGACCCGGCGTACGCCCGCCGCCCCAGGGAGCTCGGGGTGCTGCTGCGCAAGGTGCGCGAGATGCTGGCCGGCGGCGTCTCCGCCGAGGAGGCCCTCTGGGCGTTGTGGGAGGGCAGCAGCCGCTGGCAGGACCGGCTGGAGCGGGCGGCGCTGCGGGGCGGTCCGGCAGGCCGCAACGCCGACCGGGACCTGGACGCGCTCTGCGCACTGTTCGAGACCGCCGCCCGCGCCGAGGAGCGCGTCGGGCACCGCGGCGCACTGAACTTCCTGGAGGAGCTGGACGCCCAGGACATCGCCGCGGACACCCTGGCCGTCCGGGCGGTCCGCCCGGACGCGGTGCGGCTGATGACCGCGCACCGTGCCAAGGGGCTGGAGTGGCAGCTGGTGGTGGTGGCCGGCGTCCAGGACGGTCTCTGGCCGGACCTGCGGCGCCGCGGCTCGCTGCTGGAGGCGGACCGCATCGGCCGGGACGGCCTGGCCGAGCCCCTCACACCGGGCGCCCTGCTCGCCGAGGAGCGGCGGCTGTTCTATGTGGCGGTGACCCGGGCCCGGGAGCGGCTGGTGGTCACCGCCGTCAAGGCGCAGTCCGAGGACGGCGACGAGCCGTCCCGCTTTCTGCGCGAGCTCTACCGGGAGGAGACCGACCGGCAGGGCCGGGTGCTGCGCAGGGTGCCGCCGGCCCGCGTCGAGGAGGTCACCCACCGGCCGCGCCGCCCCCTGTCCGTCCCCGCCCTGGTCGCCGAGCTGCGCGCCACCAGCGTGGACGCCGGCGCGAGCCCGGAGCTGCGGCAGGCCGCGGCCGAGCGGCTGGCGCTGCTGGCCGGCGCGGAGGGAGAGGACGGCACCCCCCTGGTTCCCTCCGCCCACCCGGACCGCTGGTGGGGCATGGCCGAGCCGACCGCGGCCGAGCTGCCGCTGCGCGAGCCGGACCGGCCGGTCCAGCTCTCCGGCAGTTCGGTGGAACAGCTCCATGACTGCTCGCTGCAGTGGTTCCTGGACCGCGAGGTGCGCGCCCGCACCACCTCCTCCGCCGCCCAGGGCTTCGGCAACGTCCTGCATGTGCTGGCCGACGAGGTGGGCTCCGGCCGTACCCCGGCCGATCTCGCCGTGCTGATGGAGCGGCTGGACGGCGTGTGGGACGCGCTGGCCTTCGACGCACCGTGGAAGTCCGAGCAGGAGCGACGGGAGGCGCGGGCGGCGCTGGAGCGCTTCCTGCACTGGCACACCCTGGAGCGGGGCAGGCAGCCGGTGGCCACCGAGCACCCCTTCGACGTCACCCTCAAGATCGGCGACCGTGCCGTGGAGATCCGCGGCTCCATGGACCGGGTGGAGCGGGACGCCGCGGGGCTGGCCTATGTGGTGGACTTCAAGACCGGCAAGAGCGTCCCCACCGCCGCGGAGGTTGCCGAGCATCCGCAGCTGGCCGTGTACCAGCTGGCTGTGCGCGAGGGCGCGCTGGACGGCCTGCCCGGCTTCGCCGACGGCGCGCCGGCCCGGCCCGGCGGAGCCGAGCTGGTCCAGCTGCGCACCCCCCAGAAGGGCGGCGACCAGCCCAAGGTGCAGGGTCAGGAGGCGCTGCCCGCGGAGCCCTGGATCGAGCAGCTGCTCGCCGAGGCCGCAGGCCGGGTGCTGGACGAGCGGTTCGTCCCCACCACCGGCTCCGGCTGCGACCGCTGCGCCTTCACCCGCAGCTGCTCCGCCCGGCCCGAGGGACGCCAGATCGTGGAGTGACCCTCCTCCGGCCGTCCGATGGTCCTGTCGGCGGTAGCTGCTAGCGTCTCGCGATACTTACGCAATTCTTATGCCCGCGACCGCCGGCAGAACCAGGAGCACCACAGATGCGCACCACCCGACTGCTGATAGGCACCCTTGTCTGCGCTGCTGCCGTGGCCGGGCTGACGGGATGCACCAGCGACAAGAAGGGCGACTCCGCGTCGGCTCCGGCGAGTGGATCGGCGAGCGCGTCGTCCAGCCTGTCGGCGAGCCCGTCGCCGAGTCCGTCCGCGAGCAGCGAGCAGACCCCGGGCATCGAGACCCTGTCGGCCAAGCAGATCTCGGACAAGGCGAAGGCCGCACTGCTGGCCGCCCCGTCGCTGACCATGGACGTCGTCTCCACCAGCGGCGGTGACCAGGTCAGGGGAAAGGTGTCGCTGGACAGGAAGGGACACTGCATTGCCCGGATGACGATGGGTTCGCAGGGCTCGATGGTGGTCCTGGAGTCCGGCGGGCAGGTCTGGATCAAGCCCGATGAGGTCTTCCTCAAGGGGATGGCCGGTGCGGAGGGTGCCAAGCTGATGGCGGGCAAGTACCTCAAGGGTGCGAGCGTCAAGGACATGGCCTCCCTCTGCGACCTCGACGAGTTCGCCAAGGGGATCACCCAGGGCGGCTCGAGCAAGGCCGCCAAGGCCGGCGTCGCGACCGTCGGCGGTCAGCGGACGGCCGTCATCAAGGTTTCTGAGGACGGTGGGATGACCACCATCTATGTTGCCGCCGAGGGCACCCCCTACCCGGTCAAGATGGTGCACACCGGCTCGGACAGTGGAACGGTGCTCTTCAGCGGGTTCGGCGAGCCCGTGAATGTCACCGTCCCGCCGGCGAGCCTGGTCATCGACTCGTCCAAGCTGTAGGGCCCATGGCGGTCGCCCCGCCCGACTGTCCGAGGCTCCGGTTACCGTTGCTCGGGTGTCCGCCGCCATCACCAGCCCCGAGCAGCTCAAGGAGCTGCTGGGCATCCCCTTCACCGCCCAGCAGCTGGCGGCGATCACCGCGCCCATGGCACCGGCCGTGGTGGTCGCCGGGGCAGGGTCGGGCAAGACCACGGTGATGGCGGCGCGGGTGGTCTGGCTGGTGGGGCGGGGCCTGGTCCGGCCCGAGCAGGTGCTGGGCCTCACCTTCACCAACAAGGCCGCCGGCGAGCTGGCGGAGCGGGTGCGCACCGCGCTGGCCAGGGCCGGGGTGTCCGGTGCTGAGCCGGGCGAGGACGGGGACGTCCTGGGCGAGCCGGAGATCTCCACGTACCACGCCTTCGCCGGGCGGCTGCTCACCGAGCACGGTCTGCGGATCGGCATAGAGCCCGATGTCCGGCTGCTTGCCGACGCCACCCGTTTTCAGCTGGCCGCGCGGGTGCTGCAGTCCGCCCGGGGCCCGTACACGGCGCTCACCGGCACCGTCTCCACCGTGGTCGCCGAGCTGCTGGCGCTCGACGGGGAGCTGGCGGAGCACCTGGTGGACCCCGAGCGGCTGCGGGCGTACGACTCCGCGCTGCTGGACGAGCTGGCCACGGTGAAGCTGACCAATGAGGAACTGCGGCGGGTGCCCGAGGCCGCCCGGGGCCGAGGCGAGCTGCTGGGGCTGGTCGAGGAGTACCGGCGCCGCAAGAGCAGCGCGGGGCTGATGGACTTCGGTGACCAGATCGCCGCCGCCGCGACGCTCGCGCAGACCCGGCCCGAGGTGGGGCGGCTGCTGCGGGACCAGTTCCGGGTGGTGCTGCTGGACGAGTACCAGGACACCTCGGTGGCCCAGCGGCTGCTGCTGGCGGGCCTCTTCGGCCGCGGCCCCGAGTACGGCGGCGGCCACCCCGTCACCGCGGTGGGGGACCCCTGCCAGGCCATCTACGGCTGGCGCGGCGCTTCGGTGGCCAACCTGGACGAGTTCCCGGAGCACTTCCCCCGGCCGGACGGCGGCCCTGCGGCGCGCTACTCGCTGAGTGAGAACCGCCGCAGTGGTGGCCGGCTGCTGGACTTCGCCAACCGGCTCGCCGCGCCGCTGCGGGAGATGCACGAGGGTGTGGAGGCCCTGCGCCCCGCCCCCGGGGCGGAGCAGGACGGCTTCGCCCGCTGTGCGCTGCTGCCCAGCCACGCGGAGGAGGTGGACTGGCTGGCCGACTCCATCGCCCATCTGGTGCGCACCGGCACCGCGCCGGGCCGGATCGCGGTGCTCTGCCGCGGCGGGGCGGCGTTCCCGGACATCCATGCGGCGCTGGTGGCTCGTGAGATACCGGTGGAAGTGGTGGGCCTGTCGGGGCTGCTGCATCTGCCCGAGGTCGCCGACCTGGTGGCGACCTGCGAGGTGCTGCAGGATCCCACGGCCAACGCCGCCCTGGTCAGGCTGCTGATCGGCCCGCGCTGGCGGATCGGCCCCCGCGATCTGGCGCTGCTGGGCCGCCGTGCGCGCGATCTGGTGCGGGTGGAGCGCGGCGAGGGAGCCGACCGGCTGGCGGAGGCGGTCGCCGAGGCCGACCCCACCGAGGTGGTCTCGCTGGCCGACGCCCTGGAGACCTTTCTGCATCCCGGCACCGTGGCGGACCAGGACGAGCTGCCGTTCTCCGCGGAGGCCCGGGTGCGGTTCGCCCGGCTGGCCAGGGAGATCCGGGAGCTCCGCCGCTCGCTGGCGGACCCGCTGATGGATGTCATGCACCGGGTGCTCGCCGCCACCGGTCTGGATGTGGAGCTGGCCGCCTCCCCGCATGCGCTGGCCGCCCGCCGCCGGGAGACCCTGCATGCCTTCCTGGATGTCGCGGCCTCCTTCGCCGATCTGGACGGCGATCCGTCGGTCGGCGCGTTCCTGGCCTTTCTGCGGGCGGCGCAGGAGTACGACCGGGGCCTGGACAACACCCTGCCCGGCGGCGAGGACACGGTGAAGGTGCTCACCGCCCACAAGTCCAAGGGGCTGGAGTGGGATGTGGTGGCGGTGCCCGGCCTGGTCAGGGACGTCTTTCCGAGCAGCCGCCCACGTGAGCGCTGGACCAGCCGCAGGCATGTGCTGCCGTACGCCCTGCGGGGTGACGCGGACACCCTGCCGGCGGCGCCGCCGTGGAACGCCAAGGGCCTGAAGGACTTCACCACGAACCTGCGCGGGCAGACGGCCACGGAGGAGCTCCGTCTCGGCTATGTGGCGTTCACCCGGCCCCGGAGTCTGCTGCTGGCCTCCGGCCACTGGTGGGGTGCCTCCCGCAAGCGTCCGCTCGGTCCCTCGGACTTCCTGGAGCAGCTGCGTGAGCACTGCGAGCGGCCGGGCGGGGCGGGCGAGGTGGAGGTGTGGGCCGACCCGCCGGAGGAGGGTGCGGAGAACCCCGCCCTCGCCATGGCCGCCGAGCTGCCCTGGCCGCTGCCGCTGGACCCGGCGGCCCGGCAGGCCCGCCGGGTGGCGGCCGGTGTGGTCCGGTCCCGGTTGGACGGACTTCTGCCGCAGCAGCCCTCGGGCGTGCGCACCCCGGAGGACCGCCGGGTGGTGGAGTCCTGGGACCGGGATCTCGGTGTGCTGCTCGGCGAGCTGGAGCGGTCCCGGCGGGCTGTGGCTGAGGTTCCGCTGCCGGCGTCGCTCTCCGCCTCGCAGCTGATGCGGCTGGCTGCCGACCCGGACGGTTTCGCCCGGGAGCTGGCCCGGCCGATGCCGAGGCCACCGCAGCCCGCGGCCCGGCGGGGCACCCGCTTCCACGCCTGGGTGGAGGCGCGCTTCGAACCGCTGATGCTGATCGAGGCGGACGGCCTGCCCGGGGCGGAGGACGACGGGATCGAGGACGAGCGTGATCTGGCCCGGCTGAAGGAGGCCTTTCTGCGCACTCCGTACGCCGAGCGCACGCCCTACCGGGTGGAGGCACCTTTCCAGTTGGTGCTGGGGGGACGGGTGGTGCGCGGCCGGATCGATGCGGTGTACCGGGCCGAGGGCGGCGACGCAAAGTCACCGCAGGGCCCGCGCTTCGAGGTGGTGGACTGGAAGACCAACCGGCGGGAGACCGCGGATCCGTTGCAGCTGGCCATCTACCGGCTGGCCTGGGCGGAGCAGCAGGGGGTGCCGCTGGAGCAGGTCACGGCAGCGTTTCTGTATGTCCGCAGCGGACGCGTCGAATGTCCGTCAGATCTTCCCGACCGAACAGCATTGGAACGCATCCTGACCGGGAACAGTGATGAATAGGTCACGGAGAGCACCCAAGCCGTCACAAAGTTGGGAAATACCTGTGCGGCTTGCACTTTTCGCGCCTATTGTGGGGTCGGTAACCGGTCACCCCCGTTCCCCGGCCGCCTGCTAGCCCTGCCCTTAACCCTCAGTCACCGCCACAAGGGCGCTTCCCGCTGGAGAATCCGACGTTGAGCGTGACCGGGCGGCTCCGCCGCCTCAAGCAGCTGCTCGCCGGGGGCTGGTCCCGAACGGCCCTGGCGCTGCCCTTCCTCGCGCTGGTGCTCATCATGGCCCTGGACTGGTTCAGCAAGACCGAGGTGACCGTCGAGCCCGCGCTGACCTCCGCGCCCGCCCTGGCAGCCGTGGTCTGCCGGCGGACCTGGTACCCGCTGCTGATCGGCGGCATCACTCTGCTCTGCGCCTTCCTGATGGCCGCGTACAACGGGGTCCTCGCCGACTCCGTGCACACCGCCAGCGTGCTCGCCATCGTGCTGGTCACCCTGATCGGCTGGGTGAGCGCCGTGCTGCGGATGCGCCAGGAGCGTGCGCTGGCCGACGCCCGGCTGGTCGCCGAGATCGCTCAGCGGGTGCTGCTGCGTTCCGTTCCCGAGCGGGTCGGCACCGTGCGCGCCGCGGTGCACTATGCCGCCGCGGCCGCGCATGCCCGGATCGGGGGCGATCTCTACGAGGTGGTGAACACCCGGCACGGGGTGCGCGCCGTCGTCGGGGACGTGCGCGGCAAGGGGCTGGGTGCGGTGGAGACCGCGGCAGCCGTGCTGGGTGCCTTCCGTGAGGCCGCCCACCAGGAGCACGAGCTGGACCGGGTGGCCGCCTGGCTGGCCGACAGCCTGGACCGGTCGCTGCGGGAGAACGGCCATGACCTGCTCGGCGAGGAGTTCGTCACCCTGGTCCTGATCGGGGTCAGGCCGGACGGCGTCGCCGAGATGGTCAACTGCGGGCACCCCGCGCCGGTGCTGCTGCGCGACGGAGAGCCGGTCCGCCTGCTGGAGCCGGTGACCCCGGTCCCGCCGCTCGGGGTGCTGCCCCCGGAGGCCGTGCGCCCCCCGGTGCGGCGGATGGCGATCCGGCCCGGTGACCGGATACTGCTCTACACCGACGGCATGATCGAGGCCCGTGACAGCGCGGGCCGCTTCTACCCCCTGCTGGAACGCCTCCCGGGCTGCGCCCAGGCCGGCGGACCGGTGGAGGTCCTGGAGCGGCTGCATCTGGACGTGGTCCGGCATGTCGGCCGCCAGCTCGGTGACGACGCGGCGATGCTGCTGCTCCAGTACGAGCCGGTGACCCTGCCGGAACAGCTGCCACGCCCCAACGGCCATATCCCGCAGCGCAACTGACGGCCCTGCGGAGGGCCGGACCCTCCGGTCCGCTGTCCGGCGCGGGCTCGCGGGCTCGCGGGCCCGGGCGGGTCGGTGCGGGTCAGAGGCCGATGTGGGCCGCTGCGGGTCAGAGGTCGACGTGGACCAGCAGGGGCCGGTGGTCGGAGATCGGCGTCCGGGGGGTGAGCGCGGCGCCGACGGCCACCGGCCGAAGTCCCACCGCCAGCACATGGTCGAACTGGACGGTCGGCCGGTGCGAGGGATACGTGGGCGTACGGGCCAGGTCCCGCCACCCCTGCAGCCCCTCCCGGGCCTGCCGCCGCGGACTGCGGCGGATCCGCGGCCGGTCGCGGCCGGCCCGGTCCAGCCGGGTGCGGCGGGCCTCCCGCAGGTCCCGCAGCCGCCGCCGTGAGCTGCGCACCCGGGTCGCCCCCAGGTCGCCGTCGGCCGGGCCGTCCGCGGATCCGGGTCCGACCGGTCGGGCCGGCCCCTGCCCGAGTGCGGCGGCGGTCTCGCGGAGGGGTGCGGCCGCCTGCGCCGTACGCCGCCGCCCGCGCCGCGGGGCCCTGGTGACCCCGTCCACCACTGCGGCGCCGCCCAGCACGGTGCGCGGTACGGCCCCCACCAGGTTGAAGTCGCCCAGGAGTAGATAGGGCCGGGGCAGGTCGGCGATCCAGCGGCGGATGCCGGCCAGCTGGGCGACGTTCCAGCCCGGGACGAAGGAGAGATGCGTGGCGACCGCCGTGAACGGCCCTCGGTCGCCCTCCAGTACGGCGGCCAGTGCCGCCCGCGGCTCGTCCGGAACCTGGGTCAGTCCCCGCCGTCCGGCCACCCGCAGCGGCAGTCCGAACGGTGCGGGCGGAAAGCGCCGGGCCCGCCAGTGCCGGACCGGGAGCCGCGTGAGCAGCGCGGTGCCGTAGGAGGGCGGCTCCGCGGCGCTGTCGGCCTCGGCCGGCCCGTACACCCGGAAGCCGGCCGCCGAGGTGTCGCGCAGCCAGCCGGAGACCGGAGCGGGACGGCCGTGCAGTGCGGCAGCGAACCGCCAGTCGGCCGCTCCCATCGCCCTGGCCGCGACGGCGGCCTGGTCGACCAGGCCGGAGCGCGGCTGGTAGCGGTCGACCTCCTGGAGGGCCAGAACATCGGCATCCAGAGCGGCCACGGCCTCGGCCAGCAGGGCGGCCGCCGCCGTCGGGTCCGTGGGCTCCGGAGGGAAGGGCAGCAGGGCCCCGTCCGCTGCGAGTGGTTGCCCGTGCAGCAGGTTGAAGGTGGCGATGCGCAGCTGGCTCACACGGTGACCGTACCGCGCTGCCGTCCGGCGCCTGGGCGGTTGCCGGAGCCCGTGGCAGGTTGAGTCGGCGATGCATACCGGGTATACATACTCGGTATGTCGATCCGCCACGGGCTTCTCGCCCTCCTCGACCAGGGCCCCCGCTACGGCTACCAGCTGCGCAGCGAGTTCGAAGCGCGCACCGGAGCCACCTGGCCGCTGAACGTCGGCCAGGTCTACACGACCCTGGGCCGGCTGGAGCGCGACGGGCTGGTGGAGCCCTCCGGGGAGGACGACGAGGGCCATGTCTTCTACGCCATCACCGAGACAGGACGCGCCGAAGTGCGTTCCTGGTTCGGCACTCCCGTGCGCCGGGACAACCCGCCGCGCGACGAGCTGGCGATAAAGCTCGCGATGGCGGTCACCGTCCCCGGCGTGGACGTCCGCGAGGTCGTCCAGGCCCAGCGGCGGCACAGCGTCCGCGCGCTCCAGGACTACACCCGGCTCAAGGCCCGGGCCCTGGCCGCCGAGCAGTCCGGCGACCGGTCGGAGGGCAGCCCCTCCGACGCGGACTCGGACCTCGCCTGGCTGCTGGTGCTGGAGCAGCTGATCTTCCAGACCGAGGCCGAGGTGCGGTGGCTCGACCACTGCGAGAGCCGCCTCGCCCGGCATCGTCCCGCCCCAGCCGCTCCGGACGCGCCCGGCGCTCCGCAGCGGCCGGGAGGCATCACCCGACGGCGGGGGGCCAGGTCCGGACGGGCCTGAGACCGCCACACCTGATCCTGCGAACCAACCCCCTGGGGGAACCATGACAGGGAACATCACGACCGGCTCGGCTCCGGTCCTCAGACTGGAGAACGTCTCCCGGGTGCACGGCCGGGGCGCCGCGGAGGTGCACGCCCTGCGCGGAGTGGACCTCGCGGTGCACCCCGGCGAGCTGGTGGCGGTCATGGGCCCCTCCGGCTCCGGCAAGTCCACCCTGCTCACCCTCGCCGGCGGCCTGGACACCCCGACCTCGGGCCGGGTGCTGGTGGCGGACCAGTCCCTGGGAGAGCTCTCCCGCAAGCGCCTGGCAGCAGTCCGCCGGCGAGCGGTCGGCTATGTCTTCCAGGACTACAACCTGATACCGGCGCTCACCGCCGCCGAGAACATCGCCCTCCCCCGGGAGCTGGACGGCCTCTCCACCCGCGCCGCCCGCCGGGAGGCGCTGGCCGCACTGGAGGAGCTCGGCCTGGCCGACCTGGCCGACCGCTTCCCGGACGAGATGTCCGGCGGCCAGCAGCAGCGGGTGGCGATCGCTCGGGCACTGATCGGCGACCGCCGCCTGGTACTGGCCGACGAGCCCACCGGCGCCCTGGACTCCACCACCGGTGAGGCGGTGCTCGCCGTGCTCCGGGCCCGCTGCGACGCGGGTGCCGCCGGAATGATGGTGACCCATGAGGCCCGCCATGCCGCATGGGCGGACCGGGTGGTCTTCCTGCGAGACGGCAGCGTGGTCGACGAGGCCGGTGCCGCGCCCGCCGAGAGCCTGCTCGCCGGTACTGCCCGGGACGGCGCGGGACCGGTGGACCGGTGAAGCTCTCCGCCTGGCGGGTCGCGCTGCGCATCGCCCGCCGTGACGCCGTACGCGCCAAGGGCCGCAGCGCCCTGGTGATGGCCATGATCGCGCTGCCGGTGCTCGGTGTGGCCGGCGCCGACATCGTGTACCAGAGCGGCAGCCTGGACCCGGGGGAGAAGATCGCCCGCCGGATGGGTACCGCCGACGCGCAGATCTCCATCTGGCAGCAGGGCCGGGCGATCGTCCAGGCCCCCAACCCGGACGCGGGCGTCGACCTCGCCGACCGGCGCGAGCGCAAGCCGACCGCGGAGGAGCAGCGGCTGGCCGCAGGCGATCCCGTCGCGCTGCTCCGCCAGGTGCTGCCGGCCGGCAGCACCATGGTGCCGGTGATCAGCGGACCCAGCGTCGCTGCGAGCACCGCCCATGGCCTGGTCAGGATCGAGACCGCCGAGATGGACCTGACCGACCCGGTCTGGCACGGCGTTGTGAACCTGCTGGACGGCAGGGCTCCCGCGAAGGCTCAGGAGATCGCCGCCACCGGGGAGTTCCTCAAGGAATCCGGGCTGCACATCGGGGACACCACCACCATCAAGGGCCTCAGCCGGCCCTTCACCATCACCGCCGCCGTGGAGTACCCGGGTTCCCTCGACAGCAGCGAGCTGATCGCCCACCCCGGTGGACTGATCGCCCCGCTCGCCGAGGCGTCCGGGAAGAAGGACGCCCGCGCCGGCTGGGGCGGCCCACTGGGCAGTGACAGCTGGCTGATCCGGGTGCCCGGGGGCGCCGGCTTCTCCTGGTCGCAGGTGCAGAAGGCCAACGCCCTCGGCCTCCAGGTGGCATCCCGCCAGGTGATCCTCCATCCGCCGGCGCGCGCCGATGTGCCCTACTACCGCACGGCGCGGGACTCCTCCGGGAGCTCCATGGGCGACCCCGTCACCTGGACCGTCCTCGGCACGGTCGCCGGTATGGCCCTGCTGGAGATCGTACTGCTGGCCGGCCCCGCCTTCGCGGTCGGCGCCCGGCGCTCCCGGCGCCAGCTCGGTCTGCTGGCAGCCGGCGGCGGTGACCGGTCGCACATCCGCGGAGTGGTGCTCGGCGGCGGAGTGGTGCTGGGCATCGCCGGTGCGGTGGTCGGCGTCGTGCTGGCCACGGCGACCGTCGCGGTGGGCCGGCCCTGGCTGGAGCAGTACGCCGGGGAGCGGTTCGGCCATCTCGATCTGCATCCGCTGGACCTGCTGGGTGTGGCCGTGATCGGCCTGGTCACCGGGGTGCTGGCGGCGATCGTCCCGGCCGTCCAGGCGTCCCGCCAGGATGTGGTCGCGGCGCTGACCGGCCGCGGCAGCGTCAAGCCTCCGTCCAAGCGGCTCGCCGTGCTGGGACTGGTGGCCGTGGCGGCCGGTGCGGCGCTGGCCGTGCTGGGGGCCGCCGCCGGCCAGGGGACGGTCTCGGTGCTCGGCGGATCCATGCTGGCCGAACTGGGCATGGTCACCTGCACCCCGTTCCTGGTGGGCCTCTTCGGAAAGCTCGGCCGCTGGCTTCCGCTCTCCCCCCGGCTGGCGCTGCGCGACTCGGTACGGCACCGGGGGCGCACCGCACCCGCGGTGGCCGCGGTGATGGCAGCCGTGGCCGGCTCGGTCGCGGTGGGCCTCTACACCACCAGCTCCACCGCCGACCAGCGCCGCGAGTACCGGGCCATGGCGCCCGCCGGTTCGGTGGCGCTGGACCAGATTCCGGTGCGGGACGACGGCGGCGCGGCCCTGCGGCAGGCCCGGGCCGCGGTGGAGAGCAGCATCTCCGGTTTGGGGCAGCGCGCCGATGTCAACCGGCTCAGCTATCACGGGGACTGCTACGAGGACGACAGCTGCGGCGACGTCTCCCTGGTGATGCCGCCGGAGCGGGTCTGTCCGCTGCACGGTCCGGGTGTCGTCTCCAAGGCCGAGGGAGCACGGCTGAAGCGCGAGGACCCGCGATGCAGGCCGCAGGACGACCCCTCGTACGGGTCGCGGTTCGGCACGCTGGTCGCGGGGGACTCCTCGGTGCTGGGTGTGCTGTTCGGCGTCCATGACCCGGCGGCGCAGCAGGCACTGGCCGCAGGCACGGCGGTGGTCTTTGACCCCCGGTATGTCAAGGACGGCAAGATCACCCTGGAGCTGACCGAACCCTGGACCGACGAGTCCGGCGCCGAGGACAGCGCGGCCAAGCCGAAGTCGCACCAGGTGCAGCTGCCTGCGGTGGTGCGTACACCCACCACCCTCACCTCCCAGGCGCTGCTGCCGACGGCCGCCGCCCAGCGGGCCGGACTGACCGTCGCGCCCAACGGTTCGGTGTGGCAGCCGCCCACCGCACCTTCCAGCGCGGACGAGCAGCGCGCCAATGCGGCGGTGGCCAAGATCACCCCGGATGGCTCCATCTCGGTCGAGCGCGGCTTCCAGGGCCGCGGCACGCTGACCACCATGGGACTGACGATTTTCGCCGCGCTGGTCGCACTGGGCGCCGCGGGCATCGCCACCGGGCTGGCGGCGGCCGACTCCCAGCAGGACCTCGCCACCCTCGCCGCGGTCGGTGCCGCCCCGAGGATCCGGCGGACCCTCTCCGGCTTCCAGTGCGGGGTGATCGCCGCCATGGGCGCGGTGCTGGGAGCACTGTGCGGAGTGGTGCCGGCGGTGGCGCTGCGCAAGGTGGAACAGGCGGCGGCAGGGGTCGACAACACGGTGTCGATCGTCTTCCCCTGGACGCAGATGGCGCTCACCGTGGTGGTGCTGCCGCTGATCGCGGTGGCACTGGCGGCCCTGCTCTCCCGGTCCCGGATCGCCCTGGTACGCAGGGCGGACTGAGCCGGCACCGTCACCGGAGCTCAGGACCGGCCCCGGGCGTGATGCATCACACGCCCGGGGCCGGTCCGCGGGCGGCGCCCGAAGCCGCGCCCGACCGGGTCGGCGAACTAAAGTCGTCTCTATGACGAGAACCCCGGACAGCGCCGTCCGCACCTACATCGACCAGCACCGTGACGCCTTCCTCGACGATCTGGCTGCCTGGCTGCGCATCCCGTCCGTCTCGGCCGACCCGGGCCGGGCCGGCGAGGTGCGCCGCTCCGCCGAGTGGCTGGCGGGAAAGCTGCGGGAGACCGGCTTCCCGGTCGCCGAGGTGTGGGAGACGGCCGGCGAGGGGCTGCCGGCGGTGTACGCGGAGTGGCCGTCCGGGGATCCGGAGGCGCCGACCGTACTGGTCTACGGCCACCATGATGTGCAGCCCGCCGACCTCGAGGACGGCTGGGACACCGAGCCCTTCGAGCCGGTGGTCGTGGACGGACGGATGTACGGCCGGGGAGCCGCCGACGACAAGGGACAGGTCTTCTTCCACACGCTGGGTGTGCGCGCGCATCTCGCCGCGACCGGCCGCACCGCGCCCGCGGTGAACCTCAAGCTGCTGGTCGAGGGCGAGGAGGAGTCCGGTTCGCCGCACTTCGCCGACCTGGTGCGCCGCCACGCGGAGCGGCTGGCCTGTGACGCGGTGATCGTCTCCGACACCGGGATGTGGGCCGCCGACACCCCGACCGTCTGCACCGGGATGCGCGGACTGGCCGACTGCCAGATCGACCTCTTCGGGCCGGCCCAGGACATCCACTCCGGCTCCTTCGGCGGCGCGGTGCCCAACCCGGCCACCGAGGCCGCCCGGCTGGCCGCCGCGCTGCACGACGACGACCGGCGGGTGGCCGTCCCCGGCTTCTACGACGGGGTTGCGGAGCTGACCGACCGGGAGCGGGAGCTCTTCGCCGAGCTGCCCTTCGACGAGAAGGAGTGGCTGGGCGTCGCCCGTTCGCAGGGCACGCTGGGCGAGGCCGGCTACACCACCCTGGAGCGGATCTGGGCCCGCCCGACGGCCGAGGTCAACGGCATCTGGGGCGGGTACACCGGACCGGGCGGCAAGACCATCGTGCCGTCCTCGGCGCATCTGAAGCTCTCCTTCCGGCTGGTCGCCGGGCAGGACGTGGACAAGGTCCGGGAGGCCGTCCGCCAGTGGGTCGCGGACCGGCTGCCCGAGGGCATCCGCCATGAGATCGTCTTCCCCGGCGCCACCCGGCCCTGCCTGACCCCGCTGGACCACCCGGCGCTGCAGTCGGTGGTGCGGTCGATGGGCCGGGCGTTCGGCCAGGAGATCCGCTACACCCGGGAGGGCGGTTCAGGACCCGCGGCCGACCTGCAGGATGTGCTGGGCGTCCCGGTGCTCTTCCTCGGTATCTCGGTGCCGTCCGACGGCTGGCACTCGGTGAACGAGAAGGTGGAGCTCGACCTGCTGCTCAAGGGCGTGGAGACCTCCGCCTACCTCTGGGGGGACCTGGCGGAGAACTGGCCCGCCGGGGCGCGGGACCGATGAGCACCGCGGTGTCGGACCATAGTCAGTACGACGAGCGGACCGGACGGGACGGGACGGCAGTGACCTCGCAGGATGCAGCACCACCGACAGCACCCCTCGCACTCTCCCGGGCAGGTGTGGACCGGGCCGCACACCATCGCTTCGACGAGCCCTGGCTGGCGGCCGCCTGGAGCCACCCGACCACCCGGGTGCTGCCCGTGGCGGGCGGCGAGGCCTTTGTGGTGGACACCGAGAAGGGCACCGAGCTGGTCCTGGTGCCGTCCTTTGAGGCGCCCGACGAAGGGGACCGCTACTTCCTGGGCAGTGACGAGGACGGGGTGTCGTACTTCGCCCTCGCTGGTGAGACCCTGCCGGGCCGCCTGGACGGAGACGCCCGCCCCGCAGGGCTGCGTGAGGTGGGAGGCATGCTCTCCGACCGCGACGCCGGGCTGCTGGTGCATGCGGTGGCCCTGGAGAACTGGCACCGGCTGCACTCCTTCTGCTCGCGCTGCGGGCATCCCACGCGCAAGGCGGGGGCGGGCCATGTCCGCCGCTGCACCTCGTGTGCCGCGGAGCACTACCCGCGCACCGACCCGGCGGTGATCATGCTGGTCACCGATGAGCAGGACCGCTGCCTGCTGGGCCGCCAGACGCTGTGGCCCGAGGGCCGCTGGTCGACGCTGGCCGGTTTTGTGGAGCCCGGTGAGTCGCTGGAGCAGGCGGTGGTGCGCGAGGTGGCCGAGGAGGCGGGCGTGCGGGTCGCCGAGGTGGAGTACGTCGGCAGCCAGCCGTGGCCGTTCCCGTCCAGCCTCATGCTGGGGTTCATGGCGCGGGCGCACCCCGACGGCACCAGCATCACGGTCGACGGTGAGGAGCTCTCCGAGGCCCGCTGGGTCAGCCGGGAGGAACTGCGGGCCGGCTGGGAGTCCGGGGAGATGCTGCCGCCGTCGGGGATCTCCATCGCGCGCCATCTGATCGAGCGCTGGTACGGGGAGCCCATCCCGGCGGCGGTGCGCTGGTAATGCCCCGGCTTGCGCCGGGCCGTCGCGCGCTCGTCTGACACTTCCAGCGCCTGGTGCACCCGATCGGGTGCACCAGGCGCTGCGGTGAGGGGGCTCGGTCAGGGGTGTGCGGGCCGGTCGCGGGCGAGCCTGCAGATGACGGTCTTGCCCCTGAGCCGGGTGGTCACCTGCCAGCTCTCGCAGAGGGCGGCCACGATCTGCAGGCCCCGCCCGCCCTGCTCGTCGGCGCGGGCCTGCCCGGGAGCGGGCAGTGCCGCCCCGCCGTCCGAGACCGAGATCTGCAGGGCCTCCGCGGTGAGCACCAGGGCCAGCGAGACCGCACCGCTGCCGTGCCGCACCGCATTGGTGACCAGCTCGGAGACCACGATCTCGGCGCTGTCGGCCAGCCGGCCGTCGCCGGGGCTCCCGGCCCCCCAGGCCGCCAGTGCGGTCCTGGTCAGCAGCCTGCTGCGGGCGACATTGCCCGGCCTGGGCGGGAAGGAGGCCGTGCTGGCCCACGCTCCCGGTTCGCCCCCGTCCGGGCGGCGGCCGGTCCGCTGCCGTCCTGATCCATGGGCGTCGATAGATGCGGGCATGGTTCCACCCCCGAGTGCAAGTGATGGGAATCATTCCTGGGTCGGCAACCTTGACGATCGCTGGCCGACGATCGACCGGCAGTACGGTCGAAATCGCTACATTCCTCGCGTGAACATCTCCCGAGGGCCTGGGCAGGCGCCCAAGTACCAGCGGCTCGCAGCGGACCTGCGGCGCCGGATCGCGGCCGGCGAGTGGCAGGGCGAAGCGGCGCTGCCGGTCGAGGCCGAGCTCGAGATGCAGTACGGCGTCGCCAGGAACACCGTGCGCCTGGCGGTCGACGTCCTGGTCAACGAGGGCCTGCTGATCCGCGTGCAGGGCAAGGGCACATTCCTCAAGGACCGCTCGGTCCTGGACCACCACGCATACCGCTCCCCGTCGGAACCCTGGCCCGGGGACAGCCTGGCGCGGCCCTCCGAGGTGTACACGGAGGAGGCGCAGGCGGCCGGCCGAAAGCTGACGGCGGACTTCGAGATGCTGATCGTAAGGGCCCGCACCGACATCGCCGACCGGCTCGGGCTGCGGCCCGGTGAGGCCGTGGTGGTCCGCCGGATGCTGCGGCTGCTGGACGGCGAGCCCTGGTCCATCGAGGAGAGCCACTTCGCGGCCGGGCTCGCCGCGGGTACCCCGCTGATGGAGCCCGACCCGGTCGACGGCGGCGACGAGGCGGTGCTCGGCGACATCGGCCGGGTCGAGGTCGGTGCGGTGGACCATCTGAGCGCCCGGATGCCCGGTCCGGAGGAGGCGCAGTGGTTCCAAGCGGGGCCGGGCGTCCCGCTGATGGTGCAGACCCGGGCGACCTATGACACCCGCGGTCCGGTACGGGTGATCGAGACCCGCTACTCCGCGGACCGCAGCCGGCTGCGCTACGGCCTCGGGACCCCCGTCGTCCGGTAGCCGCCGCGGGGAGCTCCCCGCCCGGGGCCTGCCGCGGGCAGCGGCGGCCGGGGTGGCCGGGGTGGCCGGGGTGGCCGCGTGGTCGGCAGGGGTGCGGACGGCGACGGCAGGGGTGCGGACGGCGACGGCGGGGTCGGCCGGGGCGGTGCGGAGGGGGGCGCGGACGGGGGCGCGGACGAGGAGACCGGCAAGGACGCAGACGGCCGCCGGCCCCCGACCGGTCGAAGCGGTGAGGGGCCGGCGGCCGTGGCGCGCCCGGCGCGGATCAGGCGCCCAGCTTGGCCTTCACCTGGGCGAGCGACGGGTTGGTGAGCGCGCTGCCGTCCGCGAACAGCACGGTGGGCACGGTCTGGTTGCCGTTGTTGACCGACTCCACGAACTGCGCCGACGCGGGGTCGTGCTCGATGTTGACCTCGGTGTAGGCGATGCCCTCGCGGTCCATCTGCCCCTTGAGACGGCGGCAGTAACCGCACCAGGTGGTGCTGTACATGGTGACGGACATCGCAGCGGGCTCCTTCGCTCGGCTTCGGCATGCGCAGGGCGCGCCCACAGCGCGCCTGCGGATGCCCAAACGCGCCTGGGGCGCGGAACATTCCGCAGAAGCCCCCGGTCGTACAAACCCACCGGGCCTGTGGACAACCCGCAGCAGACTGTCCGCCCGGCTTGAGAGGATGGTCGTCATGCAGGCACAGCTCCCCGTTCCGGACGACGCGCACCACCCGTACGGCCCCACCGGCGCAGGGCCGGGCGACGCCGACGCGGTCCTCGCCGGCCTCGACCCCGAGCAGCGGGCGGTCGCCACGGCGCTCCACGGGCCTGTCTGCGTCCTGGCCGGCGCCGGTACCGGCAAGACCCGGGCCATCACCCACCGGATCGCCTACGGGGTGCGCAGCGGCGTCTACCGGCCGCAGCAGGTGCTCGCGGTCACCTTCACCGCCCGTGCCGCCGGCGAGATGCGCGGCCGGCTGCGCCAGCTGGGCGCCGAGGGCGTCCAGGCGCGGACCTTCCACTCCGCGGCACTGCGCCAGCTGCAGTACTTCTGGCCGCGTGCCGTGGGCGGGGAGGTGCCCCGGCTGCTGGAGCGCAAGGTCCAGCTGGTCGCCGAGGCCGCCGGGCGTTGCGGGATGCGGGTGCAGCGCACCGAGCTGCGCGACCTCACCGGTGAGATCGAGTGGTCCAAGGTCACCCAGATCGTCCCCGAGGACTATCCGGCCGCGGTCGCCAAGTCGGGCCGCGAGGCCCCCCGGGACGCCGCCGAGATCTCCCGGGTCTACGGGATCTACGAGCAGCTCAAGCGGGACCGCGGGGTCATCGACTTCGAGGATGTGCTGCTGCTGACCGCCGCCATCCTGGAGGACCGCCCGGAGATCGCCGAGCAGGTCCGTTCCCAGTACCAGCACTTCACGGTGGACGAGTACCAGGACGTCTCGCCGCTGCAGCAGCGGCTGCTGGACCAGTGGGCCGGGCCCGGCGCCAGCCTCTGCGTGGTGGGCGACGCCAGTCAGACCATCTACTCCTTCACCGGTGCCACCCCCGACTACCTGCTGGGCTTCCGCAGCAGGCACCCGGACGCCACCGTGGTGAAGCTGGTCCGCGACTACCGCTCCACCCCGCAGGTCGTCCATCTGGCCAACGGCCTGCTCGCCCAGGCCCGCGGTGAGGCCGCTCAGCACCGGCTGGAGCTGGTCTCCCAGCGTGAGGGGGGGCCGGAGCCCGTCTACACCGAGTACCCCGACGAGCCCGCCGAGGCCGAGGGGACCGCCCAGCGGATCCGGGAGCTGATGGCCCGCGGGGTGCGTGCCAGTGAGATCGCGGTGCTCTTCCGAACCAACGGCCAGTCCGAGGTCTATGAGCAGGCGCTGGCCGATCTGGGCCTGCCCTACCAGCTCAAGGGGGCCGAGCGGTTCTTCGAGCGGCCCGAGATCCGTGAGGCCGGCACCCTGCTGCGCGGTGCCGCCCGGGCCGGCGGCGCGGACACCCTCGCGGTGGACGGACCGGAGCTGGCCGCCCATGTGCGTGCGGTGCTGGCCAGCCGGGGGTTCAGCGCGGAGCCGCCCGCGGGGTCGGGGGCGGTGCGGGAGCGCTGGGAGTCGCTGGCCGCCCTGGTCCGGCTGGCCGAGGAGTTCGAGACACAGCAGCGGGCCGCGGGCCTCCCGGCGGACCTGGCCGCTTATGTCGCCGAGCTCGATGCACGGGCCAACGCCCAGCACGCTCCGGCGGTGGAGGGGGTCACCCTTGCCTCGCTGCATGCGGCCAAGGGCCTGGAGTGGGACGCCGTCTTCCTGGTCGGGCTCACCGAGGGCATGGTGCCGATCACCTATGCAAAGACCGATGAGCAGGTCGAGGAGGAGCGGCGGCTGCTCTATGTGGGGGTGACCCGGGCGCGGGAACACCTCTCGCTGTCCTGGGCGCTCGCGCGCTCTCCCGGTGGGCGCGCCGGGCGCACCCCCAGCCGGTTCCTGGACGGGCTGCGCCCCGGATCCGCCGTCAGGGGCGGCGCCCGAGCGGGCGGCCGCGCCGGAGTGGAGGGCGGCACCGAGCGGTCCGGGCGCCGCAACCGGGGCCCGGTCAAGTGCCGGGTGTGCGGGCGGGTGCTGAGTGAGGCGGTGGAGCGCAAGCTGCGCCGTTGTGAGGGCTGCCCCTCCTCGATGGACGAGGCGCTCTACGAGCGGTTGCGGGCGTGGCGTGGTGAGACGGCGCGCGCCCATGGGGTGCCGGCGTATGTGGTCTTCACCGATGTCACTCTGATGGCCATCGCCGAGGACCCCCCGGGCAGCGAGCGGGACCTGGCCGGGATTGCCGGTGTGGGGCCCGCGAAGCTGGACAAGTACGGCGCCGACGTGCTGTCGTTGTGCGCGGGGGAGCAGCCGGTTGACGGCGCTGCGGAGTCGTCCGAGGAGGGCTCGGTCGGTGACGGTGGCGAAGAGCCGGAGAACTCGCCCGAAAAATAGTTTGCGCGCTCCGACCCGAGCGCAATAGCCTGCCGAAGCGGCCAAGGGGACGAGGCCGCAAACCGCACGGATTCACATCCGTCGCGGCCGCATGACCTGCACCGCAGCACCATCCGACATGCCAATCAGTCGGGGCCCGGGGGACCGGGGCCCGCGAGACGCCGAAAGGAGGCGGGGACGTGGAGACCACAAAGATGATCACGACGATCAAACTGACGGACGAGACCGTTGCCGTCGCCATGGGCGTCTCCGCCGTTGCCGCGCGTCTGCGTGGTGGCGTCGTCCTGGGTGGCACTACCGGTCTGTCCCTTGGCTGGACCCCCGTCGTGGTGGAGCGCAGCGAGCGACCGACCCAGGCACCGAAGGCAGCAGCAGTAGCTACGTACGGCTATGCCCACGCCATCGGTGCCGGCAACCAGCAGGACCAGCAGATTCACCAGGCAGCGTCCGATTTTGCGGCCGATGCCACCCGTTCGATGCGGGCCTTCCGCGGGCTCGAACCCTGGAGAGAACGAACCTGATCCAGCATCAGGTCGGCGCCTCCAGGGCCGCGGAACCCGTCACCGGGATCCGCGGCCCTTCTGTTTGTCCGGTACCACCGCCCCACCGGCCCACAAGGCCGGCACGAAACCGAAGACGAGGAAGACGCAGAAGTGTCCACGGCCACCACACCGCACCCCCCGTCCGTACCGATGACAGAGCCGATCACCCCGGCCGACAAGGCCGGCCCCCCGGAGGTATCCCTGATGCAGATCACCGCGCTGGACGAGGCCGAGAGCCAGGGCGCGACCATCCCGTGCCGCGCCTACGACCCTGAGGTCTTCTTCGCGGAGACCCCGGCGGACGTGGAGTACGCCAAGTCCCTCTGCGCCACCTGCCCGGTGAAGGCGGCCTGTCTCCAGGGCGCGCTCGAGCGCCGGGAGCCCTGGGGCGTCTGGGGCGGGGAGCTCTTCGTCCAGGGTGTCGTCGTGGCCCGCAAGCGGCCGCGTGGCCGCCCGCGCAAGACCGAGGTCGCCGCGTGACCGCCACCGCCGTCCGCCCCGACGACGAGCTGCGGATCTCCATCCGCATCGCTGCCGCCAAGGCCGACTCCCGCCTCCATGACACCGCGCACCACGAGCAGGACCCCACCATGACCCCGATCGCCGATCCCGCAGTCCGCCCCGAGCAGACCTCTGAACTGACTCTCCAGAACAGGACCCGAGACATGCATCTCATGCACGAAGCCATGGCCCGTGCCCATATGCAACATCTGCACCATGAGGCCGAGCACGAACGCCTCGCCCGGCGGCTCGTGAACGCCCAGCGGCTGCGGCGCCGTGCCGAGCGCGCCTCGCTGCGTGCTCGCCGTGCCCTCGCCGTCGCGCTGATGCAGTAGCCCTCATGCAGTAGCGCGGAGCGGGCAGGTACACGCTTCCCGGAGAACGGCCCGTCAGGCACCCCAGCGGCCTGACGGGCCGTTTGCTGTCTGCCGTGCCCGGGTCAGCCCAGGCCCGGGTCAACCCAGCCCCTGGTCAGCCCAGCCCCTGGTCCTCCGCGAACCCGGGCAGCCACTCCAGCATCTCCTGGCGGAACGGTGCCTCCGCGCCGAGCTGGCAGAGCACCCCGATGGTGGAGAGGGTCACCCGGTGGATCAGCAGGTAGGACGGCGGCAGATTGAGCTGCTTGCCCAGGTTGTGGGCGGGGGAACGCGGGTCGGCGATCCGGGCCGCCTGGGTGCGCATCCAGGCCCTGGTGAAGGTGAAGCGATCCTTGGCCGCAGGCTCGATCATCGGCCGCAGGTAGTCCAGCACCGCATCGGGGTCCAGCTCGATCGTGGGCTTGACGAAACCCTCGCTGCGCAGCATCTCCAGCACTGCCGCGGCGTCCCCGGTCAGCGCCAGCCGCAGCGCGGTGCCCACCGGGAGGGGAAGCCCCTCGGGCAACCGGTCCACGGTGCCGAAGTCCATGACCCCGAGCTGCCACTCGCCCGGCCGGTGGTGGTCCTCGATCAGCCGGAAGTTCCCGGGGTGCGGGTCCGCGTGCAGCAGCCCGGTACGGGCCGGGCCGGCGAAGAGGAACCGCACCAGCAGCTGACCGGCCCGGTCGCGTTCCTCCTGGCTGCCCCTGGCGATGATCTCGGCCAGGGGCACGCCGCCCAGCCACTCGGTGACCAGGACCTGGTCGGCCTGGGCCACCACCGAGGGCACCCGGATGTCGGGGTCGTCCAGGAACTCGTCCGCGTGCATCTGCTGGGCCTTGGCCTCCAGGGCGTAGTCCAGCTCCTCCGAGACCCGCTCCCGCAGTTCGGTGATCAGCGGCTTGATGTCCAGCCCGGGGATCAGCGGGCCGATCAGCCGGGCCACCCGGGCGAGTTGGTTGAGATCGGAGAGCAGTGCCTCACCGGCCCCGGGGTACTGCACCTTCACCGCCACCGGGCGGCCGTCCTTCCACACCCCCCGGTGGACCTGACCGATCGATGCGGCCGCTGCGGGCCGGTCGTCGAACTCCAGGAAGTCATCGCGCCAGGAGGGGCCCAGTCGCTCGGTCAGTACGGAGTGCACAGTGGCTGCGGGCATCGGCGGCGCCGCGTCCTGGAGCTTGGTCAGCGCGGCCCGGTAAGGGCCTGCCACCTCCTCGGGGAGCGCCGCCTCGAAGACGGACAGCACCTGCCCGAACTTCATGGCCCCGCCTTTGAGCTCTCCCAGCACTTTGAAGAGTTGATCGGCGGTGCGCTGCTGCATCTCCGCGGCGACCACATCGGCTGGTCTGCCGCCGATGCGCTTCCCCAGACCGAGGGTGGCGCGGCCCGCTATCCCCAGAGGCAGCGCCGCGAGCTTCGCCGTACGCGTCACAGCCTTGCGTGGAAGATCGCTCACACTGGCCTCCCTGGAACCCGGCCGCCCGGCCCCCACGTGGTCGTGGGGAGGCGGTTCCCTCCGCCATTGTGCCTGCTGGCTCCGCTACTTCCGCTTGACCCCGCCCGTGGAGTGGACCCGGGCTCCGGGTCCTGTACGGGCGATCCGCCGGACCCTCCCTCATCGCCGTACCAGCCGCACCCGCAGTCCGGGTGGAGCTCCATTCGCAGCCGCCTCGCCATGCCGTCCGCCGCGGACACCTCCAGCAGGCCGTCCACGCTCGGGGGTCGGCCGCCGTCCAGCAGCATCAGCACATGCAGTGCGGCCAGACCGGCCACCGCCGCGGCCAGCGCGGTGTCACAGGCGGGCGTACGGGCGCGAGCTGCCCCGTCCGAGCAGAGCTGGGCGACCAGCCTCGCCCAGGCCGGGTCGCGGTCGCCTCGATGCAGGGCGACGCAGCCGCCGCACGCAGCGGCTCCCGGGATCACCAGCGGGCCCACCACGCCCAGGTGTTCGGCCACTCCGGCATACAGATGAGGGATCCCGGCCCGCATCAGCTGCTGTCCCTGGGCCGGATCGCAGGCCAGCCCCGCGGAGCCGTCACGGGGCGCCAGCACCACCAGATGAGGCCGGGGATGGCCGGGTGCACCGGCCGGTGAACCGCCGCTGCCCTCCCCGGAGGCGCGCTGCAGTGCCTCCCGGGCCGCCGAGGTGCGCAGCCGCCCGACATCCCGTGGGGGAACCCCGGCCGGTGAGCAGTCACCAGCGGTGACCCGCCCTCGGTCGACCACCTCGACGGATCCCACGCCGGCGGCCGCGAGCAGTGCGGCCACCGATGCACCGACCCGGCCTGCGCCGCGCACCTGCACGGAGGCCTCCCCCCGGGCCGCCAGCAGGACGGGTGCCGCACCGGGTTCGGGGTGGACCAGCGAGAGCGATGCCAGATCCGGCGACAGCCGCCCACGCTGTGAGGCGGGCAACTGCTCCAGGGGCTGCTGTGCCCCGGCGTCGTCCAACAGCCCGGCCTCGGCCAGGGAACGGAGCAACTGCCGGGCGGGGTCGGCCCCGACCCCCAAGCGCTCGCCCTCCGCGACCAACTGCTCGGTCTCCCTGCTGCCGTCGACCAGATCGAGGAAGGCGCTCACCGCCGGTGCGACGCCGTCCAGCACCACGGCGCGCTCGGCGACCGCACCGAACTGCATCACCGCGTGCTCCCGCCAGGTGCGGGGCAACGCGGGCTTGAGCATGGGACGGAGCATCCCGGGCCTCCTTTCGCCGTGTGAGGACGAGCATGCCGACCGGTCAGCCGACGCGGAAAGTCCGGTTTCCACAGCAGGCGGCGATCGTCTGATCATCTTCTTGCGGCCTGTGGACAACCCTGCCGCTCTTCCGCAGGGATCGGATCGAATGACCCCGGGGATTGCCGTGATCCTGGGGGAACATCATGATTTGCCCCTGCGGCGGCCACCTTCGGCAGCAGCGGAATCCGGCCAGGACGGGGGACTTCTGTCACTGCCACCAGGTAACGTCGTTGCCGTGGCAGCCGAACCGGACTCCCATCCAGCGGCGCCGCGTCGGCGTGTCCCGGGGGCTCCCGGGCACGGGTCCGCGGCGCAGACCTCCGATGTCGAGGTACGCCGAAGTGCCCGCCGCCGGCGTACCGTCTCCGCCTACCGCGAGGGCGACCGCACCGTCGTGCTGATCCCGGCACGGATGTCGGCCGCCGAGGAGAAGCGCTGGGTGGCGCTGATGCTGGACAAGCTCGCGGCCCAGGAGAGCAGACGAGCCCTCGGCGACGACGCCCTGGCCGCCCGCGCCCAAGAGCTCTCCGAGCGCTATCTCGGCGGCCGGGCGGTGCCGGAACGCGTCCGCTGGGTCACCAACCAGAACACCCGCTGGGGGTCCTGCACCCCCGCGGAGCGCTCCATCAGGCTCTCCCACCGGCTGCAGGGTATGCCCGAGTACGTGGTCGACTATGTGCTGCTGCACGAGCTGGCCCATCTGCTGGCGCCCGACCACGGGCCCCGCTTCTGGGCGCTGCTGGAGGGCTATCCGCGCACCGAGCGGGCCCGGGGCTATCTGGAGGGCGTGGTGGCCGCCGCCAGGCTGCCGCATCCGCCGGGCGCGGGCGCCGATGCAGGCCAGGACGGCGGGCCGGCGACGAGCGCGCCGTCCGACGGGCCCTCACCGGACGGGCGGACCGACGAGCCCCGCTACGGGGACTGCCACTGACGGCACCCCCACTCCGGGCACACCGGAGATCGCCCGCCAGGACCGCGTTGCCCTGCACAACCCGCAGCCGTCGGGCCCGGCTGGGCGGTGACCAGGTCCTCGCCCGCAGCGGCGCGATGGTCGCCCCGCACCGGCAGAGTCTCCTTCACCGGTCGGATGCCCCCTCAGCAGGGCCGCCGCCGCAACGGGGCCAACCCGACGGCGCTCGACCTGATGCGGTGCGGCGGAGACGGGGACGGTCCACCTGGCCGGCCTCGCCCAGCATCAGCACATCCTGGACCTGCGGAGTGAGAAATCCCCCGTCACCCGCTCCTCCGTGCCGGCCACGGACACGGACACCGACACCGCGATCCGTCGGCCGGTCGTCGACATCCAAGGCGGAGAGCAGATCACCGGAGTGGCCCCCCAGCCTGGAGCCGTCCGGCAGCAGCGAGCCGATGGTGTGACGACCTCGGGGCGGCCACTGGTGATGCGGGCGGAGCCTGATGCCCGGTGCCCACCACCCACCACCCACTGCCGGCGGACGCCGATGCCGAGGGAGCCGGTCCTCCCGCCTGGGCGGCCGCCGAGGTCTGGCGGCACCGCGGCACCGCCACCGAGGGCTGGGAGCAGGCATTCACCGGCTGCGGCCATGGGGTCGTCCAGCCCAGTCAGCTGCCGCCCCCCGCAGCGGATTCCGCTGCGGGGGGCCGTCGGCCGCCCGGTTGCCGGCCGGGGAGGATTTCCGGGCGGCAGCCGCTGACTGTGGTCAGCCGGTGAGCTCCCGGGCCCGGGCGACCAGACTGCGCACCGAGCGGTCGGCCAGCTCCGGCAGCGCGTCGTAGGAGAACCAGCGCAGATCGAGGGACTCCTCGCTGATGGTGGCCTCCGCCCCGGCGGGTGCCACAGCGACGTACTGCACGTCCAGATGGACGTTCTCCGGACGGTCGCGACCGGGGCAGTGCACCCGGTGCCGGTCCAGCCGCGCCGGCAGCGGCCGGCCGTCGGACTCCAGCAGACGAAGCCCCGCGATCCCGGACTCCTCGGTGGCCTCCCGCAGCGCGGCGGCGCCCAGCAGGGCGTCCTCCGGCTCGCAGTGGCCGCCCATCTGCAGCCACCGGCCCACCTTGGGGTGCAGGGTGAGCAGCACCCGCTCATGAGCGGGATCCACCACCACCGCGCTGGCGGTGATGTGGGCAGGCAGGCATGACCGCCACAGGCCGTCCGGGTGGGCGAGCAGATGGTCCAGATAGTCCAGCCGCAGCTGCTCCTGGGCGCCGTCGTCCGTCTCCGGCGCTGTCCAGTCCTTCAGCGCCCGTACGGCGTCGTCATGCAGCGTCACGCGGTGGCCCCGCCCTTTCCGTCCTCGTCCTTGTCCTGCCCGCGGTCCTGTCCGCCGTCCTGTCCGCCGTCCTGTCCGCCGTCCTGTCCGGTGTCCTTCCCGCTGTCCTGCGGCCCGTCCTGCCCGCCCTCCGGCGGGCCGGCCGGCCGGTCCAGGTCGGAGAAGTCGAATCCGCTGAGGTCCAGTTCCTCGCGGTGGACAAAACCGTCCGGGTCGTCCAGGTCGTCCGCGGTGGGCAGCATGTCCGGGTGGGCCCAGAGCGCGTCGCGTCCCTCGAGGCCCCGGGCGTCGGCCAGCGACGCCCACAGCCGGGAGGCGTCCCGCAGCCGTCGGGGCCGCAGCTCCAGACCGACCAGGGTGGCGAAGGTCTGCTCGGCGGGACCGCCCGACGCCCTACGGCGCCGCAGAGTCTCGCGCAGCGCCGCGGAGTGCGGCAGATGCGGTGCGGCCGCGGCGTGCACCACCGCGTCCACCCAGCCCTCCACCAGGGCCAGTGCGGTCTCCAGCCGGGCCAGCGCGGCCTTCTGTGCGGGGGTGTCCTCGGGCTGGAAGACACCGCCCTGGAGGGCCTCCTGCAGCGCCTCCGGGTTGGCCGGGTCCAGCTGGCCGACCATGTCCTCCAGACGGGCGGTGTCCACCTTGATCCCGCGCGCATAGGCCTCCACCGCGCCGAACAGGTGCTGCCGCAGCCAGGGCACATGGGCGAAGAGCCGCTGGTGGGCGGCCTCACGCAGGGCCAGGTAGAGGCGGACCTCGTCGGCCGGGACGCTGAGCCCCTCGCCGAGCTTCTCGATGTTCTGCGGCAGCAGAGCGGCCCGCCCGGACGGGCCCAGCGGCAGGCCGACATCGGCCGAGCCCACCACCTCACCGGCCAGCGCGCCCAGCGCCTGCCCGATCTGGGTGCCGAACATCGCGCCGCCCATGGAGCGCATCACGCCCAGCAGCGGCCCCGCCATGGCCTGCATCTCCTCCGGCACCACACCGCCCATGGCCGCCGCCACCTGCTCGGCGACCGGGTCGACCAGGTCCTTCCAGACCGGGATGGTGGCCTCGATCCACTCCGCGCGGCTCCAGGCCACGGCGGTGCCCGCGCCGGAGGGGAAGTCGGTCACCGAGTCCAGCCACAGGTCGGCCAGTCGGACCGCCTCGGCCACGGCGGATCGCTCACTGTCGCCGACCGAGCGGTCCTTGTCGCCGCCCTCGGCGTCCCCGGTGACCACGGTCTGCCGGGCGATGTCCTTGGCCAGGTCCCAGTTGACCGGGCCGCCCTCGAAGGACAGCATCTGGCCGAGCTGCTGGAAGGCGGCGCCGAGGTCCGCCGGGTTGAAGGCGCCGCCCAGCATCGCCGCGAACGGGTTGTCGCCGGAGCCCGCGCCGGGTGCGCCGCCCGCGCCGAAGAGTCCGCCGAGTGGATTGCCACCGAAGCCGAAGGGGTTCTGAGGGGTGCCGCCGGAGCCCTGCCCGGAGCCGCCCTTCCCGCCGCCGGAGCCCTGACCGGAGCCGGACCCCTCGCCGCCCTTGCCGGGCTTTCCGTCCTCGGGCTCCTCGGGGGGGACACCGAATCCGAAGGGGATGTCGCTCACTGGTTCCTCGATCTCATCGGCCGTCACGGGGTGCTGTGGCGGGCATCTGGCCCGTCCGAGGTCGTGCGGCTCCGGCCGCGGTGCGGACAGCCTCTGGGCGGCCCGCCCGTGCCGGGTGCACCGCCTTGCCCTCGCCTCGGGCAGGATGGTCGGTACGTGACACACGTACGTACGCAACAAAACTAACCGTGGAGGATGGCCGGTGAGTTCCCCGCCTTCGGACGTTCGCTCTGGGCTGACCGGGGACGGGGAGGGCTCGGCGGCCCCGTCCGGTGGGCCCGGACGCGAGGCCCGGCCGGTCGCCGCACCGGTGCCGTACGACGGCCGGCCGCTGGTCGTCGCGGTCACCGGCGCCGCCTCCGGGCTGGGCCGGATACTGGCGGCCCGGCTGGTGGAATCGCCGGCGGTGCGCCGGGTGCTGGCCGTCGACGAGCGTCGCGGTGACGTCCCCGGGGTGCACTGGCGGGTGCTGGACGTCCGCGACCCGGCCGTCGCCGAGCGGCTGCGCGGGGTCGACGTGGTGGTCCACCTCGCCCTGGACCTCGGTATGGAGTCCGACCCCAAGGTCCGCACCGCCTACAACGTCCGCGGCACCCAGACGGTGCTGACCGCGGCCGCGGCCGCCGGGGTGCACCGGGTGGTGCTCTGCACCTCCGCCATGGTCTACGGGGCGCTGCAGGACAACGAGGTCCCGCTCGCCGAGGACGCGGAACTGCGGGCCACCGAGGAGGCGTCCCTGGTCGGCGACCTGCTGGAGATCGAACGGCTGGGCCGCCGCGCGCCGCGCGTCCACCCGGGGCTGAGCGTCACGGTGCTGCGCCCCGCGGTGGTGGTCGGCCCGGAGGTCGACACCGTGCTCACCCGGCACTTCGAGGCGCCGCGGCTGCTGGTGGTCTCGGGATCGCGGCCGTGCTGGCAGTTCTGCCATGTCGACGATCTGGCGTCCGCACTGGAGTACGCCGTGCTCGGCAAGGTCGAGGGCGAGGTCACGGTGGGCTGCGACGGCTGGCTGGAGCAGGAGGAGGTGGAGCAGCTCTCCGGTATCCGCCGGATGGAGCTGCCCGCCTCGCTGGCGCTGGGCACCGCTGCCCGGCTGCACCGGCTCGGCCTCACCCCGGCCCCGGCCGGGGACCTGGCCTACACCATGTTCCCGTGGGTGGTCTCCGGCAGCCGGCTGCACGAGGCGGGCTGGCGTCCGGCGTGGACCAACGAGGAGGTGCTGGCCGAGCTGCTCTCCCAGGTCGCGGGCAACCACGCGGTGGCCGGCCGCCGGCTGGGCGGCAAGGACGCCGCGACCACGCTGGGCGCCGCGGGCGCCACCGTGGCCCTGGTGGGCACGGCCGCGCTGGTGCGGCGGGCCCGCAGGCGGCGACGCGGCTGACGCAGGCCCGGTGATCTTGCCGGGCGGTGTCGGCGGGAGGCCGTATCGTGGTGTCCATGCCGGAAACCCCCGACACCATCCGCCTGCTCGCACTGCGCGACACCCCGCTCTCCCTCGACGAGGTGTACGCGGCGGTGGGTGACAGCGCGGCCGGCGGCACCGCCGTTTTTGTGGGGACCGTCCGCGACCACGACGGCGGCCGGTCGGTCACCTCGCTGACCTACAGTGCCCATCCCAGCGCCGAGCGCGAGCTGCGCCGGGTTGCGGAGAAGGTGGCGGCGGACTACCCGGTCAGAGCCCTGGCGGCGGTGCACCGGGTCGGTGAGCTCGCGGTCACCGACGCGGCGGTGATCGTCGCGGTCTCCTGTCCGCACCGCGCGGAGGCCTTCGAGGCCTGCCGCCGGCTGATCGACGACCTCAAGCACGAGGTGCCGATCTGGAAGCACCAGGTGTTCCAGGACGGCGAGGAGGAGTGGGTCGGCTCCTGCTGACCGCTCCGTTCCGGCCCCGCCCGGGGGCCGTCACCCATCCGGGCGAACACAGAGGGGAGGGCGCTCACAGCGCCCACCCGAACGGTGGATAATCTGCTCATAGGCACCATGAGCTGGGAGTACGGGTATGGGCGCGCTCGCCTGGTTGGTCATTCCGGTCATCGCGGTTCTTGCCGCCGCCGTCTGGGCCGCCTGGGCCGCACGGCCCCCCAAGGCCGCAGGTGACGGCGCCACCCTCGCCGACTACGAGCGGTTCCGCGCCGCCCTGGAACGCACCACCGTCGGTGCGGCTCCCGCAGAGCGGTCCTGAGAGTTCCGTCCTCGGGGGCGGGACGCACATGTCCGTGCCTGTCCCGTACTGTCGTGGCATGCCACGCCGCTCGGCGACGATGCTCGCCGCCACTCTGCTGCTGATAGCGATGCTGTGCGTCTCCGTGCTGCCGATCATGAAGGTGCCGTACGCCGAGATGAGCCCCGGTCCCACGTACAACACCCTGGGGCAGCAGAACGGCAGGCCCGTGATCAGCATCTCCGGCCGCAAGACCTATCCCACGAGCGGCCACCTGAACATGACCACCGTCCAGGTGACCAGCGCCGACTACCAGCCGAGCCTGGTCTCGGCGGTGATCGGCTGGCTGCGCGGTGATGTCGCCGTGGTACCGCACGCCAACCTCTACCCGGACAACCAGACCGAGCAGGAGGCGGAGCAGCAGAACGCGGAGGAGTTCGCCTCCTCGCAGGACAGTGCCAAGGCGGCCGCACTACACGAGCTCGGCTACAAGGTCGGTACCGATGTGATCGTGGAGTCGGTGGTGGCGGGCTCCCCCTCCCAGGGGCGGCTGCACGCCGGCGATGTGATCAAGGCCGTCGACGGCACCGCGGTCACCGCACCCGAGCAGGTCGCCAAGCTGGTCACCAAGCACAAGCCGGGCCAGCGGACGGTCTTCACCGTGGTGCCGGCCGGGCAGTCGGGCGGCGCGACCAAGAAGGTCGACGTGACCACCGTGAAGGCGCCCGACGGTGACCGGGCCATGGTCGGCATCCAGCCCGGGACCAGCCACATCTTCCCGTTCCCCATCGACATCGGCCTGCAGGACGTCGGCGGTCCCAGCGCCGGGCTGATGTTCTCGCTGGGCATCATCGACAAGCTCAAGCCCACCGACATCACCGGCGGCAAGTTCATCGCGGGCACGGGGACGATCACCGACAGCGGCGAGGTCGGTCCGATCGGCGGCATCTCCATGAAGACCATCGCCGCGCGTGAAGCCGGGGCCCAGTACTTCCTCACCCCCGCGGACAACTGCACCGAGGCGGCCAGGAACACCCCCGGCGGTCTCACCCTGGTGAAGGTCAAGACGCTCGACGACGCACTCAAGGCCCTGGACGGGATCCGGAGCGGCCACACCGACGCCCTGCCGTCCTGCTCCCGCTAGGAGCCCTGCCCGGCGCCGCCCATCGGGCAGGAACCGCCGGACAGCCCCGGGAAGACCACGGGACCGCGCATCCGGCCCGGCGCCCCCTGGCCGCCTCCGGCCGGAGGCGGGGAACCGCACAGTCGGCGGTTCCCGCACCCCCGGCAGGTGCGGACCGCGCCCAAGGCGCGAGGCCGGGTCAGGAGAAGGTCGCCACCAGGGCCTCGGAGAGCGCCGGCACCAGCTCGGCACCGGTCAGCACCTCGCGGGCTGAGTCCTTGGCCCGCAGCCGCAGCGCGGTCTCCCGGCTGCCGTCACGCAGCACCGCGGCGGTGATCCGCACCTCCTGGCGCTCCGGGTGATCGGCTGCCCACTCCGCCAGCTGCCGTTCGTCGGCGCCCTCGGGCAGCTTCGCCTCCGCCCCCGGCGGGAGCATCAGCCGCTCCACCACCAGGGCGCAGCCGGACACCACGTCCGGCCAGGCGATGGTGCCCAGGAACTCGTCCAGCGCCATGCCCTCGGGCAGTTCGTCCTGCTCCACCGGGGTCAGCCCGTCGGCCTGGCCCTCCTCCAGCCCCAGCTGTTCGGCCAGGGCGGGCTCGGTGGCGAGCAGTCGGCCGGTGTCCACCAGGGCGAACAGCCGGGCGGGCAGGTCCCAGCCCATGGTGGCCACATAGCCGTCGATCTCCAGCACGGCGCGGGTCAGCGGGGTGGCGGCCGGGGGGAGGGCGGCCTCGGAAGTCTCGGGGTGCTCGGACATGGCCCTATCCTCACACGCCGGGGAGCGCCCGCCCCAATGCTGTCCGCCCCCTCGGGAACTCGGGTAATCGCCGGGTAAGTTGCCTATCTGACGCTGACCGACAGAGACGACAGAGGTGTGCACCTTGGTATTCCAGATGCCGGACCGCGGAGGGCCCGGGCCCTCCGGACCCCGGTTCAGAGTCGGCGCGTCCTCCCGGCGCTCCCGCGCCCTGCTGCTGACGGCCGCCGTGCTCGCGGTGCTCGCGGTGCTCTTTGTCGTCTTCGCCGGCTTCTGGACCGACTGGCTGTGGTACCACTCGGTGCACTACACCTCGGTCTTCACCACCCGCCTGTGGACCAAGTTCGGCCTCTTCGCCGTCTTCGGCCTGCTGATGGCGCTGGCGGTGGGGTTCAACGTCTGGCTGGCCTACCGGCTGAGGCCGCCGCTGAGCGCCATGTCCGTGGAGCAGCAGAGCCTGGACCGCTACCGGCTCGGGGTCGCCCCGTACCGCCGGTGGCTGCTGCTCGGGGTCTCACTGGTGATCGGCCTGATCGCCGGGGCCTCCGCGACCAGCCAGTGGCGGACGTGGCTGCTCTGGGTCAACGCCACCCCGTTCGGTACCACCGACCCGCAGTTCCACAAGGACATCTCCTTCTACACCTTCGACCTGCCGTGGTACCGCTTCCTGCTCAACTTCGGATTCAGCGCCACCGTGGTCTCGCTGCTCGCGGCCGCCCTGGTGCACTACCTCTACGGGGGCCTGCGGCTGCAGGGCCCGGGCCGCCGGGTCTCCACCGCCGCGCAGGGCCATCTCGCGGTGCTGCTCGGGGTGTTCGTGGCGTTCAAGGCGGTGGCCTACTGGCTGGACCGCTACGGGCTGGCGCTGAAGTCCGGCTCGATCCGGGGCAGCGGCGCCTGGGCGGGGCTGCGCTATGTGGACGCCAACGCCTATCTGCCAGCCAAGAGCATCCTCTTCTTCGTCGCCGTCATCTGCGCGGTGCTCTTCTTCATCACCCCGCTGCGCCGCACCTGGTCGCTGCCGCTGATCGGCTTCGGACTGCTGGTGCTCTCGGCGCTGCTGATCGGCGGGCTCTACCCGGCGATCGTGCAGCAGTTCCAGGTCAAGCCGAACGAGGCCAAGAAGGAGGCGCCGTACATCAAGAAGAACATCGACGCCACCCGGGCCGCCTACGGCATCGACGGCTCCACGGTCGAGCAGTACCCGGCCGCGGTCACCCCGGACAAGGACGCGCTGGCCAAGGACACGGGCACGCTGGACAACATCCGGGTGCTGGACCCCAACATCGTCTCGCCCACCTTCACCCAGCTGGAGCAGCAGCGCGGCTACTACTCCTTCGCGGCTCCGCTGGACATCGACCGCTACGGGTCGGGCGACAGCGTCCAGGACACCGTGGTGGGCGTGCGGGAGCTCAACCTGGCCGGCGTGCCGACCCGCAACTGGGTCAACGACCACTTCAAGTACACCCACGGCTATGCCGTGGCGGCGGCCAAGGGCGACACCGTCACCCAGGACGGCGACCCGGACTTCACCCTCTCCGGCCTGCCGCCCAAGGGGGACTTCCCCTCGGCCGACCACTGGCAGGTCTACTTCGGGGAGCAGACCACCACCTACTCCATCGTCGGCGGCACCAACAAGGAGCTGGACTACTACGACAGCGACCACCGCAAGGAGGTCACCACCACCTACGACGGCAGCGGCGGGGTGTCGCTGGACAACCCGCTCACCCGGGCCGCGTATGCGGTGAAGTTCTCGGAGCCCCAGCTGCTGTACTCGGGGGCCATCACCTCCGGGGCGAAGATCATGTACGACCGCACCCCCAAGGAGCGGGTCGAGGCGGTCGCGCCGTGGCTCTCCATCGACGGCGACCCCTACCCCGTCGTGGTGGGCGGCAAGGTGCTCTGGGTGGTCGACGGCTACACCACCAGCAACGGCTACCCCTACTCCTCCCGCACCACCCTGGGCGATGTCACCGCCGACTCGCTGACCGGCGGCAACCGTGAGGTGCTCACCCAGGCCAACCAGGTCAACTACATCCGCAACTCGGTGAAGGCGACCGTGGACGCCTTCACCGGCGAGGTCACCCTCTACCAGTGGGACGCCCAGGACCCGGTGCTGAAGACCTGGATGAAGGCCTTCCCCGGCACGGTGAAGCCCACCTCGGCGATCGACGCAGGCCTGATGCAGCACCTGCGCTACCCGCAGGACCTCTTCAAGGTGCAGCGCGATCTGCTGACCCGGTACCACGTCACCGATCCGGCAGCCTTCTACGCCTCCAGTGATGTGTGGAAGGTCCCCACCGATCCGACCAGCAGCTCCGGCGCGGACCAGCCGCCGTACTATCTGACGGTCCGGATGCCCGGGGAGAGTTCGGCCTTCTCGCTCACCACCAGTTTTGTGCCGAACCGCCGGGACAACCTCGCCGCCTTCATGGCGGTCAACGCCAATCCCGGTCCGGACTACGGCAAGATGCGCATTCTCACGATGCCGGAGAAGAGCGGCGGCGGCACGATTCCCGGCCCGAAGCAGGTGCAGGCGAAGTTCAACTCCTTCCCCGGTATCGCCACCGACATCAACCTGTTGAAACGCGGGGATTCCACGCTGGAATACGGCAACCTGCTGACGCTGCCGGTCGGAAACGGACTGCTGTATGTGGAGCCCGTATACGTCCGGGGTGCGGGGGTGAACTATCCGCGGCTGCGCAAGGTGCTCGCGGTCTACGGCGGCAGCGACAACATCGCCTACACCACCACCCTGTCCGAGGCCCTGAAGCAGGTGCTCAATGTGTCGGCCGGGCCGTCCCAGCCGACGCCGGCTCCGACACCGACCGGTGGTGGCAGCGGCACCGCTCCGGCTCCTGTGAGCCCGGATGTGCAGAAGGCGCTGCGGGATGCCCAGAAGGCCTTTGACGCAGGTCAGACGGCGCTGAAGGCCGGTGACTGGGCCGAGTACGGCAAGCAGCAGAAGAAGCTGCAGGACGCCCTGAACGCGGCCGTGAAGGCCCAGACGCCGTCGGCGGCGCCCTCCGGCTCGCCCTCGGCGAAGCCTTCCGGCAGCCCGTCGGCGACGCCCAGCGGCACGCCGTGACCGCGGGGTGGGGGGCGTCCCCGGGACGCCCCCCACCTGGCGCGTGCTACGGTAGAGACACAACGACGCGGGGTGGAGCAGCTCGGTAGCTCGCTGGGCTCATAACCCAGAGGTCGCAGGTTCAAATCCTGTCCCCGCTACTCCGTCGGAAGGCCCGGTGCATCAGCACTGGGCCTTCCGCTTTCCCGCGGCCCGGCCGGGAAACCGATTCGTTCTCCCGGCCCGGCGCGTGCTACGGTAGAGACACAACGACGCGGGGTGGAGCAGCTCGGTAGCTCGCTGGGCTCATAACCCAGAGGTCGCAGGTTCAAATCCTGTCCCCGCTACTCCGTCGGAAGGCCCGGTGCATCAGCACCGGGCCTTCCGCTTTCCCGGGACCCGGCCGGGAAACCGATTCGTTCTCCCGGCCCGGCGCGTGCTACGGTAGAGACACAACGACGCGGGGTGGAGCAGCTCGGTAGCTCGCTGGGCTCATAACCCAGAGGTCGCAGGTTCAAATCCTGTCCCCGCTACTCCGTCGAAGGGCCCGCAGCCGATCAGGCTGCGGGCCCTTCGCTTTGCCCCTCGGCAACCGCCCGCAGCCGACTGCCTCTGTGGCGGCGGCACCGGATCCGACGGTTCGGACCCGAGGGGGAGGCCGGGTGCGGCCGAGGCGGCGGGCGTTGGCGGTGAGGGTGGCGACGGAGCGTCAAAAGGTCACCCTGACGGGGGTTTGTTCAGTGGATCTATCGGGAAGTCGACAAAACGCTGAAGTAACATCAGCAGCTGCGGTATACCTGATGTACGCCGGTAGCGGGTGGTGCGACGATGGAGCTCATGGGGGACGGTGCAGGGCCGGTGAACGGCCACGGGCGTACGACGGCGGGCGGGGCGGGGGCCCTGCTCGGCCGACTTGCCGACACGCTCGCCGCCGTGTTCACGGACACCGCGGACGATCGACCCTCCGGTGCCCTCCCCGCCCAGCGCACCCGCACCGCCGGGCACTCCGGCGCCGACGCCCTGGTCCACATCCCGGGCCCCCGCGCAGTCCCGTTGCGCGCCCAGGCCCGGCCCCTGTCGGACCGCGTACCCGCGCTCCCCGACGACATCCGGGGCGATGCCCGGGCGGACCTGGAGGCCGGCGACGCCGGAGTCGACACCGGCACCGGATCCGATCCGGCCGCAAAGGCCGCCCGGCCCTCCGCCGACGGCTTCGAGGCCGCCCTGGCCGCCCGCGAGGAAGCAGCCCTGGAGTCCCGCTACCGGGAGGCCGCCGCAGCCGGTGACGCAGGCGCGGCCAGCCTGCTCGGCGCGCTGCTGCTGCGCCGCGGCGACCTGGACGACGCCGAGCCCCATCTGCGGCGGGCCTGCGGCGCGGGCCTGCGCGCGGCGGCCAACAACCTGGGCGTCCTGCTGCACCGGCGCGGCCGCAGGGAGGAGGCCGCCCAGTGGTGGCGGCAGGCCGCGGTCGCCGGAAGCGCCCCGGCCGCCCATGCGCTGGGCCTGCATCTGCGGGACCACGGAGACGAGTCCGGCGCCGAGTACTGGCTGCGCTCCGCCGCCGAGCAGGGCCACACCCTGGGCTGCTACGCCCTTGCCGATCTGCTGGAGCACCGCAGGGACGTCCGCGCCGAGCGGTGGTTCCGTGCCGCCGCCGAGTCGGGCCACCGCGAGGCGGCCTACCGCCTCGCCCGGATGCGGGAGGCGGCCGGCGACACCGAGACCGCGGAGGCCTGGTACCGCACCGCCGCGGCACGCAGCCACGCCCGGGCCGCGCTGCGGCTCGGAGTGCTGCTGGAGCAGCGCGGCGACCGCGCCGTCGCGGCCCGCTGGTACCGGCAGTCGGCGCAGAACGGTGAGCCGCGTGCCGCGTGTGCGCTGGGTTTCCTGCTGCACGACCAGGGGGACGCCGACGCAGCCGCCGACTGGTGGCGCGAGGCCGCGGAGGCAGGTGACGGCAATGCCGCCAACGCCCTCGGTGCACTGCACGCAAACCGTGGTGAGACGGCACCGGCCGAGCGCTGGTACCGCGCCGCGCTGGACGCCGGCGACCACAACGGGGCCTTCAACCTGGGTCTGCTCTGTGCGGCGACCGGTCGCGGGGCCCAGGCGGAGCAGTGGTACCGGCGGGCCGCCTACGCGGGCCACCGGGAGGCCTGCAACGCACTGGCCGTACTGCTGCTGCAGCGTGACGACCCGTCGGGTGCCGAGCCCTGGTTCTCCAAGGCCGCCGAGGCCGGCAGCGTCGATGCCGCCTTCAATCTGGGGATTCTGTACGCGGCCCGCGGTGAGCAGCACGAGGCCCAGGAGTGGTATGCCCGGGCGGCGGCGGAGGGGCACGGCGAGGCAGCACTGCAGTTGGCGGTCGCCAAGGAGCGGCGGGGCGATCTGGCCGCGGCGGTGCGGCGCTACCGGCAGGCCGCGGAGGGCGGCTCGGCCGAGGGCGCCTTCCGGCTGGGGTCGCTGCTGGACCGCCAGGGCGATTCTGACGCCGAGGCGGAGCACTGGTACGCGGTCGCGGCCGATGCAGGGCACGGGCGTGCGCAGGTACGGCTGGGCGTGCGTGCGGCCGAGCGCGGGGCGGTGGATGTCGCTGAGGGCTGGTACCGGCGGGCGGCGGAGGGCGGCAGCCGCAGTGCGGCCTTCAACCTGGGTCTGCTGCTGGCCAGGGAGGGTGCCGAGGCGGAGGCCATGCTCTGGTACGGCCGCGCGGCGGACGCGGGCCACGGCCGGGCGGCGCTGCGGCTGGCACTGATCGCGGTCCGCCGCAGTGAGATCGTGCAGGCCCGCAACTGGTGCCTGCGGGCGGCGGAGTCCGGCCAGGCCGAGGTGGCCGAGCGGGCCGGGCGGTTGCTGGAGGCGCTGGACACCGAGCTCAGCGCCTGATCCCCGCGCGGACCGGGGGCGGATGCCGGGCCGGGTGTGCCGACCGCGACCGGGGCCGACGGGGGCGCAGTCGGGCCGGGTGCCGAGGTGCCCGGCCCGGAGTGCCGGATGGCGGTCTCAGCCCGTGGCGGCGGCGCAGGCCGGGCAGACCCCTCGGTAGGTGACCTCGACATCGGAGACCGTGAAGCCGAAGCGCTCGGCCGACGGCAGGGCCGCCAGCGGGTCGCCCACCGGATGGACATCGCGGATGGTGCCGCACCGTGAGCAGATCAGATGCTGGTGGGCGTGGTGGGCGTTGGGGTCGTAACGCTTGGCCCGGCCGTCGGTGCTGACCTCCAGCACCTCGCCGAGGCTCACCAGCTCGCCCAGGGTGTTGTAGACGGTGGCCCGGCTGATCTCGGGGAGCCGCTGTACGGCACGGGCGTGGACCTCGTCCGCGGTCAGATGGACATGGTCGCCGTCGAGCACCTCGGCGACGACCCTCCGCTGGGCGGTGAGCCGCCAGCTGCGGCTTCTCAGTCGTTCCAGCAGGTCACTCATGTGCCAAGAATATCAGGGGGTGTCCGGACCCGTAATCCGTCGCGACTTGGCTGAATTATCGACTTGGACTCTGTCCAATAAGACCCCCGGGGCTGTGGGCGGCATGCCGGTGCCCCTGGCGGTGCCGGGGGTGGCAGGTGGTGCGGCGGGCCCCGGAGCCGGGGTTGGAGCACCGGCCCGGGACCCGCGCCGTCCGGTGGGGCTGGTCAGGCGGGCACCGCCGTGGAGGAGCGCACCTCCTTCGTGTGGCCCCCGCGGATCCAGCAGCGCAGGATGTCGCGCACCGAGATGATGCCGATCACCTCGGTGCCGTCGAGCACCACCAGGTGCCGGAAGCCGCCGCGGACCATGGCGGACGCGGCCTGGTCCAGCGTCCACTCGGGGCCGGCGAAGACCACGTCCGTGGTCACATGGGCGTGGGCGGTCTCATGGTCGGGATTCTGGCCGCTGCCGAGCGCGTTGAGGATGTCCCGCTCGGTGAGGATGCCGACCCCGCAGGTGTCGGGGTCGAGGACGACGGCTGCGCCGATGCGGCGCCCGGACATCAGCCGGGCGGCGTGGCGGAGGGTGTGGGCGGGTCCGATGGTGAGCACCACCGAACTCATGGCGTCGCGGACGAGCACGTGCGGACCACCTCCTGGAGAGGGGGGCGGGCGAGCTCGAGAATCCGTTCACAAATTCACAAGCTCCGGAATTCTCATGTTCACATGCCCGCCCGCCGCTGACTAGGGGGTCGGTACCAAATCGGAAGTATCCGGCACGACGGGCGGCGCACGGTGCCAGCCGCACGCCACCGCGCGCATCTCACACGGCAAGCCGCGACAGCAGCTCCTCATGCAGGATGCCGTTGGACGCCGCCGCATCCGCGCCCCCGGGCCCGTCCACCCCGTCCAGCCCGGTGAAGCGCCCGCCCGCCTCCTGCACCACGATGCACGGCGCCGCCATGTCCCACAGCGAGAGCTCCGGCTCCGCGGCCATGTCCGCCGCGCCCTCGGCCACCATCATGTACGACCAGAAGTCGCCGTAAGCCCGGGTGCGCCAGCAGGCCCTGGTCAGATCCAGGAAGGGATCCAGCCGGCCGCGGTCCTCCCAGCCGGAGAGGGAGGAGTAGCAGAACGAGGCGTCCTCCACCCGGGACACCGAGGAGACATGGATCCGGCTCGCCCGGGTCAGATCGCGGCCGGTGTACGCACCCGCGCCGCGCGCCGCCCACCAGCGGCGGCCGAGGGCCGGCGCGGAGACGATGCCCACCACCGGCTGCTCACCGCCCGGGCCCAGCTCCATCAGCGAGATCAGGGTCGCCCACACCGGCACCCCGCGCACATAGTTCTTGGTGCCGTCGATGGGGTCGATCACCCAGCGGCGGGGCCCGGTGCCACGGCGTCCGAACTCCTCGCCCATCACGGCATCCCTCGGCCGGGCCCGCTGCAGCACACCGCTGACCAGCTCCTCCGTGGCCTTGTCTGCGTCGCTCACCGGCGTCAGGTCCGGCTTGGTCTCCACCTTCAGATCGAGCGCCTTGAAGCGCTCCAGGGTGACCGAGTCCGCCGAGTCGGCGAGGACATGGGCGAGACGGAGATCGTCGTGGTAGTCCGGCATGGGCCACACCGTAGCCGCTTTCTCCCGGGCTTGACCCGCCCCACGCCTGCCCGTGGGCCGATCGCAACCCACAAGGGTCCCGGTGTCCCGCGGGGCGGGCGGGAGATCCGCCGCCCGGGCCGGGCCGCGTGCCGCGCCGCCCGGACGCCGGGGCACGGCCCGCCGGATCGTGGGGCCCGGCCCGCGTCGCAGGGTGACTGGTGCCTCCCCTGGCAACGTTTGCCCTCCCCGTTTGCCCTCCCCCCAGCCTGGCGGCCGGGAGGTGCCCCCACGCCGCGGCGTCCGGTGTGTGCGATCGCAAGGCGGTCGGAAGCCCTTGTGCTGGGCCGTACCTGGACTTTCGGCCAACGCGGCGAGCGTGCGTGCCAGGCCTCGCGGCAGGGCAAAGGTTCGCGGGCGCGGCACTAGTGTGGGTCCATGGGACAGCGGACAGCGCGACCGGCCGACGACGGCGCGGCCGCCGCAGACATCTCCGACGCCGACCTGGTCGGTCTCTACGGACTGCTGCTGGACGGCTGGACCCGGACCGAGCACGTGGTGCGGGTCGACGCGGTGGCCGGGGTGGACCTGCCAGGCCCCTGGCTGGAGGTGTTGCTGAGACTGCTGCGCACCCCCGAGCGGAAGCTGCCGATGACCCGTCTGGCCCATGACGTCTCCCTCACCAGCGGCGGCTTCACCAAGCTGGCCGACCGGATGGCCGCAGCAGGACTGATAGACCGTCAGCCCTGTGCCACCGACCGCCGGATCACCTACAGCGTGCTCACCCCGCGCGGCGCCCGCCTTGCGGAGGAGGGCCAGCGCAGGCACGCCGCCCTGCTGCGCAGCCACTTCCTGGCCCCGCTGGGCGTCGAGCGGGCAGAGCAGCTGGGCGAGCTGATGCGGGTGCTCCGCGAGGCCAACCGCGGCCCCGAGCGGGAGTGAGCGCGCAACGCCCGGTCAGTGCGTCGACCCGCTGAGCTGCAGCCCGATCACCCCGGCCACCACCAGGCCGATCGAGACCAGTTTGAGGGTGCTGCCGGCCTCACCCAGCCAGATCATGCCGTAGGTGGCGGTCCCGGCCGCCCCGATACCGGTCCAGACCGCGTAGGCCGGACCGACCGGCAGATGCTTCAGCGACAGCGTCAGCAGGCCGAAGCTGGCCAGCGCGAAGCAGCAGAAGGCGACGGTGGGCCACAGGCGGGCAAAGCCGTTGCTGAGCTTGAGGCAGACGGCGAAGCCCGTCTCGAACAGGCCCGCGCAGACCACCAGCAGCCATGCCATGGACGAATCCCCCCAGCTCGGTTCCGGGCGTCGTCCGCCCGGCGATTCCCTTCCCCGCCCGGCGCGTTGGTCACACGCGGCCGGGAGCCGAAGTGATCACGATCGGGTCTCAGTGCCCGGAGCCGCTCAGCTGGAGCCCCACCACCCCGGCCACCACCAGGGTGATGGAGACCAGCTTCAGCGCCGAGGCGGACTCGCCGAGCCAGGTGATCCCGTACACCGCGGTGCCGGCCGCCCCGATGCCCGTCCAGACCGCATAGGCACTGCCCACGGGCAGATGCTTCAGCGCCAGTGTCAGCAGGCCGAAGCTGCCCAGCGCGAAGGAGGCGAAGGCGACGGTGGGCCACAGCCGGCTCAGGCCGTCGCTCAGTTTCAGGCAGACCGCGAACCCCGTCTCCAGCAGCCCGGCGCAGATCACCAGTGCCCATGCCATGGCTGTACTCCCTGCGGGCCGTCGGTTCTGTCCGCCCCATTCGATCAAGAAGGAGTGCCGCTCCGCATCCGGGAGGCGCCCGGTCGTGCCGCTGCCGTCACCAGGCGACGGCCGTGCTGCGCATATCGGTGTCGATCGAGGTGCCGCCCAGGAACCCGGCGCCGCCGTGGAGAGCAGATCGGCGAGGCGGGAGCGCGGCGGCAAGATGATCACACCGGCTGGGCCGGGATTCCAGGGCATCGCACCGCTCGGCCGGCAGGCCCGGCTCAGTCCCCCTCGCGGGCCTCCCGGGTCGCCAGCAGCCGGCGCAGCGAGTAGAGCCGCGCGGGGTCGGCCTTGCCGCTCTCCACCCAGGCGTCCAGTGCGCAGTCCTGCTCGTCGTGGCTGCAGGCCCGTGGGCAGCCCTCGGTGCCCGGCGCCAGGTCGGGGAAGGCATGGATCACCCGGGACGGGTCGACATGGGACAGCCCGAAGGAGCGGAAGCCGGGGGTGTCGATCACCCAGCCGGGCGCCGCAGCCCGTCGCGAGCCCGGCTTGACCCCGGGGGGTGCGGGCAGCCGCAGCGCCAGCGCCGAGGTGGTGGTGTGGCGGCCGCGGCCGGTGACCGCGTTGACCACGCCGGTGGCCCGCTGCCGGTCCGGGACCAGGGCGTTGACCAGCGTGGTCTTGCCGACCCCGGAGTGCCCGACGAAGACCGTCGACCGGCCTCGCAGATGGTCCCGCACCGCCTCGGACTCCTCGGGGCCGAGGTCGTCGCGCCGGGTCACCACATGCCGTACGCCCAGCGGGGCGTAGATCTCCAGCAGCGGATCGGCCGGCGCCAGATCGGACTTGGTGAGGATCAGCAGCGGCTCCATGCCTGCGTCGTACGCCGCCACCAGGCAGCGGTCGATCAGCCGGGGACGCGGTTCGGGGTCGGCCAGGGCGGTGACGATGGCCAGCTGGTCGGCGTTGGCGACGACCACCCGCTCATAGGGGTCGTCGTCGTCCGCGGTGCGGCGCAGCACCGAGGAGCGGTCCTCGACCCGGACGATCCGGGCGAGGCTGTCCGGCTCGCCCGACAGGTCGCCGACCAGGGCCACCATGTCGCCCACCACCACGCCCTTGCGGCCCAGCTCACGGGCCTTCATGGCGGTGACCGCGCGCTCCTGCCGGGTGCCGGCGTCGACCAGGCAGGTCAGCCGGCCCCGGTCGATGGTGAGGACCATCGCCTCGGCGGCGTCCTCGTGCTTGGGGCGGATACGGGTCCTGGGACGGGAGCCCCGGCGGCCGGGCCTGGCCCGGATGTCGTCCTCGTCGGCGTCCTTGCCGTAACGGCGCATGCGTGCTGTCAGGCCTTCGGGTGGATCGTGCGGTTCGTCATGGCGGATCTCCTGGGTCAGGCGGTGGCGGGGGTGGCCGGGTCGGCCAGCATGTCGGCCCACAGCCCCGGGAAGTCGGGCAGGGTCTTGGCGGTGGTGGCGACGTTCTCCACCAGGACGCCGGGGACGGTCAGGCCCACCACGGCCGCCGCGGTGGCCAGCCGGTGGTCCTCATAGGTGTGGAAGACGCCGCCGTGCAGGGGGCGCGGCCGGATCCGCAGGCCGTCCTCGGTCTCGTCGACTTCGCAGCCCAGCCCGCCCAGCTCCTTGGCCAGCGCGGCCAGCCGGTCGGTCTCGTGCATCCGCAGATGGGCGATGCCCCACAGGTGCGAGTCCGAGTCGGCCAGCGCGGCCACCGCCGCGATCACCGGGGCCAGTTCGCCGACATCGTGCAGATCGGCCTCGATACCGTGCACCCGGCCGGACCCGGTCAGCGTCAGACCCTCGTCGGCGAGCTCGCAGGAGCCGCCCATCAGGGTGAAGATCTCACGCAGCCGGTCGCCCGGCTGGGTGGTGTGCGCCGGCCAGTCGCGCACCGTGACGCGCCCACCGGTGACCAGCGCGGCGGCCAGGAACGGCGCGGCATTGGACGGTCGGGCTCCACCACCAGGTCCCGGCCGAGCAGGGCACCCGGGGTGACCCGCCAGACATCGGTCTCACCGCCGTCCTCCGGTGCGCTCACCTGGACACCGGCGGCCCGCAGCATCTCCACCGTCATCCGGATGTGCGGCAGGGACGGCAGCGGACCGCCCTGGTGCCGCACCTCCACACCCTGGTTGAAGCGGGCACCGGAGAGCAGCAGGGCGCTGACGAACTGGGAGGAGGACGAGGCGTCCACGGTGACCCTGCCCCCGTCCAGCGCCCCTGTGCCGGCCACGGTGAGCGGCAGCGCACCCCGGCCGCCGTCCTCGATCCGGGCGCCCAGCGCCCGCAGCGCGTCGATCACCCCGTGCAGCGGACGCTCATGGGAGCGGGGATCGCCGTCGAAGTCCACCGGGCCGTCGGCGAGTGCGGCCACCGGCGGCAGAAAGCGCATCACGGTGCCCGCGTTGCCCACGTCCACCCTCGCGGGGCCGTGCAGACCGGCCGGGATCACCCGCCAGGCGTCGCCGCCGCCGGTGCCGCCCGTGGAGCTGTTGACCGTGTCCTCGATGCCGACGCCCATCGCCCGCAGTGCCGCCGCCATCAGCAGGGTGTCGCGGCTGCGCAGCGGCCGCCGGATCCAGCCGGGCTGGGCGGCCAGTGCGGCGAGCACCAGGGCGCGGTTGGTGACCGACTTGGAGCCGGGCACGGTGACGGTCGCGTCCACAGCTGCGGACGCGGTCGGGGCGGGCCAGAGGTCAGCGGTCATGGCGCCAGCCTAGAGGGTTCCGGTCCGGCAGCCCCTGTCCTGGCCTCCGGGCGGGCGGCCGTACCAGCCACTCAGCGGCCGATCAGCCAGCTGCCCCCGGCCAGCAGACTGGCCAGCGCCGTCACCAGGAACAGCCCCACCCAGAGCACCGCGGCCACGCCGGTCAGCCGGGCCAGCTGATCCGCGTCGGAGTCCGGGGCGCCGCCGTGGCGGCGTTTCCGCTGCAGCTCCAGCACCGGCCGCACCCCGGCCAGCAGCAGGAACCACACCCCGAGATAGGCGAACACCGCCTGGGTCCGGTCGCCCGCGTACCAGGACACCAGCAGGAAGGCCGCGCCGGTGACCAGCACCGACAGCACTCCGAAGGCGTTGCGGATCATCACCAGCAGCCCGGCCAGCAGCACGATCGCGGTCCACAGCAGCGCGGTGATGTGCCCGGCGGCCAGCAGCGCGGCGCCCCCCAGGCCCAGCAGAGGCGGCGCCAGATAGCCGGCCGCCGCGGTGAGGATCATCCCGGTGCCGGAGGGCTTCCCGGAGGAGACGGTGAGGCCGGAGGTGTCCGAATGGAGCCGGATCCCGGACAGTCGCCGGCCGGTCAGCAGCGCGACCAGGCCGTGGCCGCCCTCGTGGGCGATGGTGACGATGTTGCGGCTCAGCCGCCACAGCGGGGCCGCGACCACCGCGACCAGCGCCACCGCGCCCGCCGCGAGGACCAGCCAGACCGGCGGGGCGGGCTGCGTGCCCAGGACCCGGTCCCAGGCGTCACCCAGGCCGTGTGCGTCCATCTCCACTGCGGTACCCCCGTCTCCTTGGCCGCCGTCCACCCGCCGGTGAACGGGCAGCTTCGCACGGGAGGACGGCGGGCGACCAGCCGCAGGTTCGCCCGGGCCGCCGCGTCCCGCGATCCGGCGGTTCCGCGGACGGGGTGTGCAGGGCGGGGCGACGCAGCGTGGCCTCCGGTGGAGGGCCCCAGGGGTTCTCCGGCTCATGTGGTGCCACTGCGGACAGAATGGGAGGGCGGAGTCCGCTGTGATGCCTGGGGAGAGGTGGTTGCTGCGATGTGCGGCCGATATGCGTCGAGCCGGAAACCGGAGGACCTGGTCGAGCTGTTCGAGGTGGAGAGGTGGGATCCCACCGAGACCCTCGAGGCCGACTGGAATGTGGCGCCCACCAAACCGGTGTGGGCCGTCCTCGACCGGCCGGTGAAGGAGGAGGGCCCGCAGCCGGTGCGGCAGCTGCATGTGCTGCGCTGGGGACTGGTGCCGTCCTGGTCGAAGTCGGCCGACACCGGGGTGAAGATGATCAATGCCCGGTCCGAGACCGTCCATGAGAAGCCGGCCTACCGCCGCGCCTTCGCCTCCCGCCGCTGCCTGCTGCCCGCCGACGGCTACTACGAGTGGTTCACCCCCGCGACGGCCCCGGACGGGCCCAGAGGCAGCTCCCGCAAGCAGCCGTTCTTCATCACCCCCGCCGATGGCTCGGTGATGGCCATGGCCGGACTCTACGAGTGGTGGCGCGACCGCTCACGGCCCGGCGACGACCCCGCCGCCTGGCTGTGCACCTGCACCGTGCTCACCACCGACGCCGAGGACGCGCTGGGCCGCATCCACCCCCGGATGCCGCTGCTGGTGGAGCCCGGCGGGTACGACGCCTGGCTGGACCCGGCCCGCAGCGACGCCGACGAGCTGCGCTCCCTGCTGGTGCCCCCGCTGGCCGGCCGGCTGGCCGCGCACCCGGTGTCATCGGCGGTGAACAATGTGCGCAACAACGGTCCCCGGCTGACCGAGCCCATTCCGGTGGAGGAGGCGCTGGGCGACGCCACGCTGTTCTGAGCCCAGGAGGACGCCCGGTGGAACAGAGGACCGTCACCACGCAGGCGGGTGATGCTCGCATCGGTTTCGCCAGGGCGGAGCGGCCGCTTGCGGTACTGGCGCTGGGCCATGGCGCCGGAGGCGGAGTGGAGGCCCGCGACCTGCAGGCGCTCGCCGCCGCGCTGCCACCGCTCGGGGTGACCGTCGCCCTGGTCGAGCAGCCCTGGCGGGTGGCCGGGCGGCGGGTGGCCCCCGCGCCCAGAACCCTCGACCTGGGCTGGCTGCCGGTCGCCGAGCAGCTGGCCGGCGAGGGGGTGCCGTTGCTGGTGGGGGGCCGCAGTGCCGGCGCGCGGGTGGCCTGCCGCACCGGAAGATCCAGCGGCGCCGCCGGAATCCTCGCGCTGGCGTTTCCCCTGCATCCCCCGGGGAAACCGGAGAAGAGCAGAGCGGAGGAGCTGACCGGGGCCGGACTTCCGGTCCTGGTCGTGCAGGGCCTGCGGGACGCCTTCGGACGGCCGGAGGAGTTCCCGCGGCTGCCCGCGGGCGCCGAGCTGGTCCCGGTGCCCGACGCCGACCACGGCTTCGCGGTGCCCAAGCGGGGCACCGTGACCCAGGAGGAGGCACTGGCCGTGGTCACCGGCGCGGTGGGCGACTGGGCACTGCGGACAGCTGCTGCGGCCCGGGAATGAAACGGGTTCCACAGGGGTTGTGTACACACGTCGGTACACACGTCGGTGGAAAGGCAGTGCCCATGGGCTCGATCGCTTGCCCCGAACGCCCCGAGGAGAAGGCGGGTGATCCCGCGGTCCTCTGGTCGGAGTGGGTCGTCGCGGGCGAGAAGACGCCGGGGCCGATATCCTCCGTTTCGGGTCGGACCATCGTGGGACGGCCGCGCAACGCCGAGGAGGTGGGTCCGGTCGCCGGGACCGAGGATGACACCGGGGCCGTGGAGCACGAGCACACGGACCGGGAGCTCACCGGAGAGGAGCTCGCCGACGCCATCGGCGAGGAGACCTTTCGTGCCTCTGCCGAGGAGTCGGAGGACACCCGCCGGGAGCGGTTCGAGCGCGACGCCCTGGGCTACCTGGACCAGATGTACTCGGCCGCGCTGCGGATGACCCGCAACCCCGCGGACGCCGAGGACCTGCTCCAGGAGACCTTCGCCAAGGCCTACGCCTCCTTCCACCAGTTCCGTGAGGGCACCAACCTCAAGGCGTGGCTGTACCGGATCCTCACCAACACCTTCATCAACTCCTACCGCAAGAAGCAGCGCGAGCCGCAGCGGACCGGCGCCGAGGAGATCGAGGACTGGCAGCTGGCGCGCGCCGAGTCGCACATGTCGACCGGCCTGCGCTCCGCGGAGGCCCAGGCGCTGGACCACCTCCCCGACAGCGATGTGAAGGAGGCCCTGCAGGCGATTCCGGAGGAGTTCCGCATCGCGGTCTATCTCGCGGACGTCGAGGGCTTTGCCTACAAGGAGATCGCCGACATCATGGGTACCCCCATCGGTACGGTGATGTCACGTCTCCACCGGGGCCGTCGCCAGCTGCGGGGGCTGCTCGAGGACTACGCGCGGGACCGGGGACTGGTCCCGGCCGGCAGTGGGGCGGGTGCGGGGGACGAGGGGAAAGGCTCGAGCACATGAGCTGCGGTAACCCGCACGAGACGGACTGCGGAGAGGTGCTCGACCACCTCTACGAGTATCTCGACAACGAGATGGACGAGGGCGACTGCGCCAAGCTGCGCGAGCACTTCGAGGAGTGCTCGCCCTGCCTGGAGAAGTACGGCCTGGAGGCGGCGATCAAGGCGCTGATCAAACGCTCCTGCGGTTGTGACGCGGCGCCGACCGACCTGCGCAGCAAGGTGCTGGCCCGGATCGACACCATCCGCTCGGCCCGCGCCGACACCGCCTATGTGGCGGCGGACACCGTCCAGGAGTAGGCGGGGCCGCCCCCCGCGGGCCCGTACGCGGGAACGCCGGCGGGACATCTGTACGGCACAGCGGCGGGGGCCGAAAGCGGCCCCCGCCGCGCTGTGTCACCCGATCGTGGGAATCCGGCTGCGCCGACCGCAGTAATGCGACGAGCCGCCCTTGCATCCGGCGCCCGCCCCCTATCCTCCGTGGCGGGCGGTCCGCCTCGCACCGGGACCGCCGTACCCGACCGGTACGGAGGGCGTCATCACAGCCGACCTGGCACAGCCCGGGCTCAGACCCGTGCTGCCCCCAGCCGCCAGAGCCTGCCTGGCGACCGTGGTGCCCGCGGCCGTGCCCTGCCTGCTCCCGCTGCTTCCCCAGCTCCAGCGGCACTCGCCGGTGGCCCAGTGGGCAGGCGCCGCCGTTCCCTGGTCCCGAGTCGGCGTCCTGGCCCTGCTCTACCTGGGCTGCGACCTGCTGGCCCGCGGCCCACGGCTGCGCCCCCGCCGCGACCCGGCCGCCGACCGGCCGGATCCAGGCGCCGGGACGGCGCTTGCCGCCGCCGGCGTGTTCCTCCCGGTCCTGCTGGCCGGCGCCCTGCTGCTGCCGCCGGCCGGCGCCGCACTGGCCGCCCTCCCCGGAGCGCTCCTCGGCCCGGTGGCACCTCCTCGCCGCACCCGCAGGCTGTGGAACTCCGCCCAGCTGGCCCTTGCGGCCTTCGCCGCCGCGACGGCCTTCCGGCTGCTGGACGGGCCCCCGCTGCTGCTGGGTGCCCGCTTCCCCGGTGCGCTGCTCCCCGCACTGGCGGCCGCCGCCGTCTTCTGCCTGGCCAACGGCGTCCTGCTGGGTCTGATCACGGTGCTCGCCGACCGCGGGGCACACCCGGCCGGGGTCCTGCGGGCGGTACTGCTGCCCAGCGTCGTCCCCTGCCTGGTGCACGGCGCGGTCGCGCTGATGATGGCGGCCCTGTGGCAGGGCCCCTACGGCGCCTTCGCGGCCGTACTGGCGCTGCTGCCGCTCTCCGTCTCCTGCTGGGTCCACGCCGAGTACCGCCGCGAGCAGGCGGCGCACCGCGCCACCGTGCAGGCGCTGGTGCAGGCGGTGGAGATCAAGGACGAGTACACCCGGGGCCACAGCGAGCGGGTCGGCCGTGCCTCGGTGCTGATCGCCCAGGAGATCGGCATGGCCGAGGAACGCCTGCACTCACTGCGGTTCGCCGGCATTCTGCACGATGTGGGCAAGCTCGGCGTGCCCACCCCGCTGCTGCGCAAGAACGGCCCGCTCACCCCCGAGGAGCGGCGCGCCGTGGAGCTGCACCCGGAGTACGGCCATGAGATGGTGCGCGGCATCGGCTTCCTCGGGGAGGCACGTGCGGGCATCCTGCACCACCATGAGCGGGTGGACGGCCGCGGCTACCCGCATGGCCTCGCAGGGGACCGGATCCCGGAGTTCGCCCGGGTCATCGCGGTCGCCGACGCCTTTGACTCCATGACCTCCACCCGCTCCTACCGCCGGGGACGGCCCGTCCCCGAGGCCGTCGCCGAGCTGAGGCGCTGCGCCGGGACCCAGTTCGACCCCCGGATGGTGCAGGCCCTGGTCGGCGCGGTGGACCGGTACGGCTGGCAGCCCGCCGAACCACCGCCCGGCGGCTATGCCGGGGAGGTGCCGGACATCCCCCTCGGCGTCCCCGACCCCGTCCGTCCGGCGGCTGCCACGCCTCCGCCTCCTCCTCCGCCGCCACCGACATCCCCCGACCCCGACCCCGCCCAGGCGGCGGCACCCGACCCCGCCCCCGGGCCCCTCTCCCCGGAGTCCCGGTGAGCGCCCCGCCGCCCCGGGCGCCGCAGCCCCCCGCCCGCCGCCGGACCCCCGTACCGCTCGGCGGACCGCGCACCGCGGTCACCGCCGTGCACATCGCGGCGGCTGCCGTGCTGCTGGTCTCGGCCGCGGGGACGGTCGTCGCGGGGGTCTCCGAGATCCGGGTCGCCCTGGCCTTCGGCGCCCTGATCGCGGTCGGCGAGGCGGTGCGGGTCACCCTGCCGGGCGACCGGGAGCAGGCCCCGATCAGCGATGCCGGAGCACTCGCCTATGCCCTCCTGGGGCCGCTGCGGGGCCTGCCCACGGGGCACGGGGTGCTCCAGGTGGTCGCCGTCAGCGGTGCCGCCGGGCTGCTCGGCCTGGGCCTGAACACCCTCCGGGGCAGGGCCCCCGACCCCGATGTGCTCGCCCGCCGGATCATCACCATCTGCTTTGCCGCCGTCTGCTTCCAGCCGCTGTACAACTCCGGTGCGCTGGACCGCCTCGCCACCCACGGAGCCCAGTACGGACTGGTCCTCGCCGCTGTCGCGGCACTGGCCGCGCTCTGCGACGTGGTGCTTGCCGCGGTGCTGCACCGGGCCCGTACCGGCCGTCGTTTCGGACCTGCGCTCCGCGACGAGCTGCGCGCCCTGCTGGGCATCGGCACCGCCATCGGCGCGACCGGCCTGGTGATCAGCCTGGGGGCCGGTGAGATCGGCCTCTGGGCGCTGCCGGTGTTCTCCGCACCGCTGGCGCTCACCCAGCTGTCCTTCCGGCGGCACAGCGCCACCTGGGACACCCACCGCCAGTCCGTCGCCTCGCTGGCCCGCGCCACCGAGGTGGCCGGGTACACCCTCCCCGGGCACACCCGCCGGGTGGCTGCGCTCTCCCGCGCCATCGGCCGCCGGCTGGGCATGGGGGAGCGGGAGCTGCTGCTGCTGGAGTCGGCCGCGCTGATGCACGACATCGGGCAGCTCTCACTGGTGGAGCCCGTCCCGGGCGGCGCCACCGCGCTGCTGCCGGCCGCCGAGCAGCGCCGGATCGCCCGGCTGGGCAGCGAGGTCATCCGGCAGGCCGGGGTCCCCCCGGAGGTGGCGGACTGCGTCCGCAGGCAGGCCGAGCCCTATCGGTGCCCGGACGGCAGCCGGGACCCCGGGCTTCCTGCGGCGTCCCGGATCATCCGGGCCGCCAACGCCTACGACGACCTCTGCGACGACCGGGGCCTGGCCAGGCGGCTGGAGGTGCTGGAACAGCTGCGGCTGGACACCGCGCGGGAGTACGACCCGAGGGTGGTGGAGGCCCTTGCCCAGGTGTCGGCGGGCTGCCGCGGGCAGCGAACCGGGCGGTAACCGAGGCCTGCCGCCGTGCGCGTGGTTGGATGCGGCGACAGGGTGGGAGGAGGACCACGGGGCCGCGCGGCCCCGGCAGAGGCATCGGGAGCGAGGAATCGGGCAAGGAGCCGTCATGAGCGAGCGGATCGAGGCGGAACTGGTGGCCAGCGTCCGGGAGATCAGGGTCTCCGAGGGCGATCTGGTGCGGGCCGGCGACGCGGTGGTCATCCTGGAGGCGAGCAAGCTGGAGATCCCGGTGCTGGCCGGGACCTCGGGCACGGTGTCCGAGATCGACGTGGCGCCGGGCGACGCGGTCGAGGAGGGCGATCTGCTGGCCGTTATCGCGTAGCGCCGCGCGCCCGCCCGCCGTACTGTGCGGGCGGTACGGCGGACACGACACGGGAGAGCAGCAGTTCGGGACTACGGCGGCGAACGGGCCGGCCGTGAGGACATCGGCAGGGACGACGTGAGGATCTTCCACCGGGCGAGGCACCGGCCTTCCGCCACCTGGCGGCAGACGACCGACCGGGCTTTCACGCTCATCGGCAACGGCCGCTACGAGGACGCGGGCGCCCTGCTGGTGATGGCCGCCGATCTGGAGCCCTGGCTCTCCGACTCCTGGTACAACCTCGCCCTGCTGCACAAGTTCCGCCGGGACTGGGAGCAGGCGCGCGCCGCCGGTCTGCGCGCGGTGGCCCTGCTGGACCGCGAGCAGGGCGCCCCCGACTGGTGGAATCTCGGCATAGCGGCCACCGCCCTGCAGGACTGGCCGCTGGCCCGCCGCTCCTGGCAGGCGTACGGCCTCAGGGTCCCCTCGGGCGAGGGGCCGGTGCGGCTGGACTTCGGCACCACCCCGGTCAGGCTCTCCCCCGAGGGGGAGTCCGAGGTGGTCTGGGGCCGCCGGCTGGACCCCGCGCGGGTCGAGGTGCTGTCCATCCCGCTGCCCTCCTCAGGCCGCCGCTGGGGCGAGGTGGTGCTGCACGACGGCGCCCCGCACGGGGAGCGGGTCGCCGACGGGGTCGCCTATCCGGTCTTCGACGAGATCGAACTCTGGGCGCCCTCGCCCGTGCCCACCCATGTGGTGCTGCTCCAGGCCGCCACCGAGCCCGACCGGGATGCCCTGGAACGGCTGGTCTCCGACGCCGGCTACGCCGCCGAGGACTGGACGTCCTCGGTCCGGCTGCTCTGCCGGGCCTGCTCCGAGAGCCGGATGGACACCGACGACGGCAGCAGCGAGCACCATGATCCGCACGATGACGGAGACGCCGCGCACCCCGGGCACCTCAGCCATCTCAGCCACCGCGGCGAGGGGCTCTCCTGGATCGCCGAGCGGGAGTGCGGTATCGCGGCCCCCGCCGATCTGGTGCGGCCCCTGCTGGAGCGCTGGGTCGCGGCCGGACCGGGCACCCGGGCCTTCCGCGACCTGGAAGAGGTCTGCTGAACCCGGACGGCGGAGCCGGGCGCCGGAGCCGGACGCCCGAGTAAGGGGCGCAGCCCGGGTCCGCACCCGTACCCTTGGACCGCAGGGTTTTTTTTGTCACGTCCAGGAAGGCGAAGCGGAACAGCGATGGCGGAGCAGCACGAGCACCAGACCGTGACCGACAGCCCGGCGGAGCCGCTGAGGGTGGTCGGCGAGGAGCCGGACACCTCCCGGGGAACGGTCCAGCCCATCACCGTGGTGGGGAACCCGGTGCTGCACCGCGCCTGCCGTACCGTCACCGAGTTCGACTCCACCCTGGCCGAGCTGGTGGACGACATGTTCGTCTCCATGTACGCGGCCGAGGGCGTGGGCCTGGCCGCCAACCAGATCGGCGTGGACGCCCGGGTCTTCGTCTACGACTGCCCCGACGACGAGGGCGTCCGGCACATCGGCCACATCGTCAACCCGGTACTGGAGGAGCTCCACGCCTCCCACCGCCAGCTCGACGAGTCCCCCGAGGGCTGCCTCTCCGTCCCCGGGGCCTATGCGGACCTGGCCCGTCCCGACTACGCCGCGGTCATCGGCAGCGACAAGGACGGCAACAAGATCCGCGTCGAGGGCAGCGGCTTCTTCGCCCGCTGCCTCCAGCACGAGACCGACCACCTGGGCGGCTACCTCTACATCGACCGCCTCTCCAAGCGGGACCGCAAGGACGCGCTGCGGCAGATGGCCGAGTCCACCCCCAAGTACCAGACCGTCCCCAACGACTGAACCACCCCGCCGCAGACGGCAGTCGACGCATCGTCACAGCCGTTTCCGCAGCCGGATCCATGGCCCGGCCGGGCAGGCCCCCTCCGCCTGCCCGGCCGGGCCACGGGTGTCTCAGAAGTCGTCGTCGAAGGAGACCGAGCCCTCCACGGCGACCTGGTAGGCGGAGACCCGGCGCTCGAAGAAGTTGGTCAGCTCCTGGACGTTCTGCAGCTCCATGAAGCCGAAGGGGTTGCCGGAGCCGTAGCGGGCCGGCAGGCCCAGCCGGGCCAGACGCTGGTCGGCGACGCACTCCAGGTACTGGCGCATGGAGTCGGTGTTCATCCCGGGCAGGCCGTCGCCGCACAGATCGCGGGCGAACTGCAGCTCGGCCTCCACCGCCTGCTCCAGCATGGCGGTGACCTGGCGGCCCATCTCCTCGTCGAAGAGGTCGGGCTCCTCCGCGCGGACGGTGTCCACCACCGAGAAGGCGAAGTCCATGTGCATGGACTCGTCGCGGAACACCCAGTTGGTGCCGGTGGCCAGGCCGTGCAGCAGGCCCCGGCTGCGGAACCAGTAGACATAGGCGAAGGCGCCGTAGAAGAACAGCCCCTCGATACAGGCGGCGAAGCAGATCAGGTTGAGCAGGAACCGGCGGCGGTCCTCCTTGGTCTCCAGCCGGTCGGTCTTCTCGACCCCCGTCTCTCCGTCCAGCGCAGCCATCCAGCGGAAGCAGAACTGCGCCTTCTCCCGGATGGAGGGGATGTTCTCGACCGCGGCGAAGGCCGCCGCCCGGTCCTCCGGATCGGGCAGGTAGGTGTCCAGCAGGGTCAGATAGAACTGGACGTGGACGGCCTCCTCGAAGAGCTGTCGGGAGAGGTAGAGCCGCGCCTCGGGCGAGTTGATGTGCTTGTAGAGGGTCAGCACCAGGTTGTTGGCGACGATCGAGTCGCCGGTGGCGAAGAAGGCGACCAGCCGGCCCAGCAGGTGCCGCTCTCCGTCGCTGAGCTTGGCGAGGTCGGCGACGTCCGAGTGCAGGTCCACCTCCTCCACGGTCCAGGTGTTCTTGATGGCGTCGCGGTACCGGTCGTAGAAGTCCGGGTAGCGCATCGGCCGCAGGGTGAGTTCAAAACCCGGGTCGAGCAGGTTCTTGGCGGCGGTGGTCACTGGCAGGCCTCGCAGGACTCGGGGTTCTCCAGGGAGCAGGCGATGGCGGCGGACTGCTCCTCGCTGACGGCGGGGGCGGGGATGTTCACGGCTGGGGGCGCGCCGGCCGCCTGGGCGATCCGGGTCGCGGGGCGGGAGCGCAGGTAGTAGGTGGTCTTCAGGCCGACCTTCCAGGCGTACGCGTACATCGAGCTGAGCTTGCCGATGGTGGGCGCGGCCATGAAGAGGTTGAGCGACTGGCTCTGGTCCAGGTACGGCATGCGGGCCGCGGCCAGGTCGATCAGCGAGCGCTGCGGCAGCTCCCAGGCGGTGCGGTAGAGCGACGTGAGGTCCGCCGACAGGCCCGGGATCTCCTGCGCCGAGCCGTTGGCCTCACGCAGTGCGTCGCGGGTCGCGGCGGTCCACAGCCCCCGCGCCTTCAGGTCGTTGACCAGGTACGGGTTGACCTGGAGGAACTCGCCCGACAGGGTCTCGCGCTTGAAGAGGTTGGAGACCTGCGGCTCGATGCACTCGTAGACGCCCGCGATCGAGGCGATGGTCGCGGTCGGGGCGATCGCCAGCAGCAGCGAGTTGCGCAGCCCGGTCTCGGCGACCCGGCTCCGCAGCGCCTCCCAGCGCTCCGGCCACCCCGGCGCGGTGGCGAAGTGGTCGATGTGGAGCTGACCGCGGGCCGCCCGGGTCTCCTCGTACGCGTCGTGCCGGCCGAGTCGCTCGGCGAGCTCGCACGAGGTCTCGTAGGCGGCCAGCATGATCCGCTCGGAGATCAGCGTGGAGAGCCGCTTGGCCTCGGGGGAGTCGAAGGGCAGCCGCAGCCGGAAGAAGACGTCCTGCAGGCCCATCACGCCCAGACCCACCGGCCGCCAGCGGGAGTTGGAGGCGGTGGCCTCGGGGGTCGGGTAGTAGTTGATGTCCACCACCCGGTCGAGGAAGGTCACGGCGGTGCGGACGGTGGCGTCCAGCCGCTCCCAGTCCAGCTCGCCGGTGGGCAGCAGGTGCGCGGCCAGGTTGACCGAGCCCAGGTTGCACACCGCGGTCTCGGAGTCGTCGGTGACCTCCAGGATCTCGGTGCAGAGGTTGGAGGAGTGGACGGTGCGGCCGGGGAGCGCGGTCTGGTTGGCGGCGCGGTTGGAGGCGTCCTTGAAGGTCATCCAGCCGTTGCCGGTCTGCGCCAGGGTGCGCATCATCCGGGCGTAGAGGGTGCGGGCGGGGATGGAGCGCAGGGCCTTTCCGGACTGCTCGGCCTTGGTGTACGCGGCGTCGAAGTCGGCGCCCCACAGGTCCACCAGCTCGGGGACGTCCGCGGGCGAGAAGAGCGACCAGTCGGCGTCGGCCTCCACCCGGCGCATGAACTCGTCCGGGATCCAGTGGGCGAGGTTGAGGTTGTGGGTGCGGCGGGCCTCCTCGCCGGTGGAGTCGCGCAGCTCCAGGAACTCCTCGATGTCGGCGTGCCAGGTCTCCAGGTAGACACAGGCGGCGCCCTTGCGCCGGCCGCCCTGGTTGACCGCGGCCACGGAGGAGTCCAGGGTGCGCAGGAAGGGCACGATGCCGTTGGAGCGGCCGTTGGTGCCGCGGATCAGCGAGCCCCTGGAGCGGATCCGGCTGTAGGAGAGGCCGATGCCGCCGGCGTGCTTGGAGAGCCGGGCGATCTGGGTGTAGCGCTGGTAGATGGAGTCCAGCTCGTCCAGCGGGGAGTCCAGCAGATAGCAGGAGGACATCTGCGGGTGGCGGGTGCCGGAGTTGAAGAGGGTGGGGGAGGAGGGCAGGTACTCCAGCCGGCTCATCAGCCGGTAGAGCTCCGCCACCTCGGCCACCGACTGCGCACTGCTGCCGACCGCCAGACCGCAGGCGACGCGCAGCAGGAAGTGCTGCGGAGTCTCGATCACCCGGCGGGTGACCGGGTGGCGCAGCAGATAGCGGGACTGGACGGTGCGCAGCCCGAAGTACTCGAAGCGGTCGTCGCCGCGGGGCCCCGCCGCGCCGAAGGCGGGCGAGGAAGGGAGCTCGATCAGGGCGTCCAGCGCATCGGCGTGGCGGGCGACGAAGTCTGCGGTGGTGTCGCCGATCAGCCCTTCCCGGTGTCCGACGGCGATGGAGGCGGCGAAGCACACCGCGCCCTCGCCGATGGCCTCGTCGGCGATCTCCCTGGCCAGCAGCCGGGCCGCCAGCCGGGAGTACTGCGGGTCCTCGGCGATCAGGGCGGCGGCGGCCTCCACGGCGAGGGAGCGCAGCTCGGCGAAGTCCGAGCCGGAGTGGCGTCCGCGCAGCGCGGCGGCGGCGACCCGGCCGGGGTCCACCTCCGGCAGGTCCGCGCTGCTGTCGGTGAGGACACGCAGCAGGGCGGTGCCGGGTTCGTCGTGCTCCAGGTCGGCTGAGGCGGGGTTGGTCACGGGTGCTCTCTCCTCGCGGCGGTCGGACCACCGGGCCGCAGGGGAGGGGCGCGCGCACCGGGGCACACGCCGGTGCGTCCCCGGCCCACCCGCGAGGCCCGGACGTACGGCGCCCGGTGGCGTATGCAGGGGCACGCCGGACGCACCGTCGGCAGGCACTCGGACTCACGGGCAGGTAGCCCGCACACCGCTGCGGGGCAGTCCCGGATTCCCACCGGGTTCCCCTGCGTCGACAGCGGACTGAGCATACATCTAGTGGCAGGTTCGGCAAGGAGCCCCACATGTTGTGCGTGGCGGCTCTGCGGGCGGCCGCCGGCGCAGGGAAAACGCCTTGCCCGGACGGCTCGGCAGACCCCAGGATCTGCCCATGACCACCATGACCGCTCCGCTGCCGACGACCGCCACCACCCGACCGGTGCACGGCCGACAGCAGCCGGGCCGACCGTGGAGGCCGGCTCCCGCGCGGTCATGACGGCCGCCCTGGTCGCGGGGCTCCTCGCGGGCTACGGCATCGCCGTGCCCGTGGGAGCGGTCGCGGCCTATCTGGTGGCCCTCACCGCCCGGACGTCCCTGCGGATCGGCGCCTTCGCCGCGCTCGGCGTCGCCACGGCCGACGGCCTCTATGCACTGGTCGCCGCGTTCGGGGGTGCGGCACTCACCCCGCTGATCCGGCCGGTGATGGTTCCGCTGCGCTGGGGTTCGGCAGTGGTGCTGCTGCTCCTGGCGGTCCGTGGGGCGGTCGCGGGTGTCGGCCGGTACCGCGGCCGCGGTGGGGCGGCCGCGGTCGAGGGGACGCCGCAGGGGCCCGGGCGGGCCTATCTCGGGCTGCTGGGGATGACCCTCATGAACCCCGCCACCGTGATCTACTTCACGGCGCTGGTGCTGGGGAGCCGTACCTCGGGGGCGCCGGACCGCCTGGAGCAGGCCGTGTTCATCGCTGCCGCCTTTGCCGCGTCGGCCAGTTGGCAACTGCTGCTGGCCGGCGGTGGGGCACTGCTCGGCCGTGTCCTGACCGGCAGCCGCGGGCAGCTGGCCACCGCGGTGGCCTCCAGCGTCCTGATCACCGTGCTGGCGCTGAGGCTGCTGGTGGCGCAGGCGTGGTGACGATGCCTCAGATCTGTGCGGCGAACACCTGGAGCTGAACCTCGGGGACGGGGGACCAGTCGCGGTCCGGGGTGTGGCGGAAGCCGAGCCGCTCGTACAGCCGGTGGGCGGAGTGCATGCTCCGTTGGGTGGAGAAGGCCATCCGGGGCAGTCCGTGGGCCCGGGCCCTGGCCATGGCGGCCCGGACCAGGGCCTCTCCGGCGCCGCGGCCGCGGGCCTCGGGGGCGACCGCCAGCATCCGTATCTCGGCCTCGTCCTCCCGGGCCACCTCGGCCCAGGGGGTGCCCGGGAGTGCGAAGGTCACGCAGCCGAGGAGTGTGCCTTCGCCGCTGTCGTCGACCGCGACGAGAAGTTCGGCCTCAGCGGCGCGGGTGCGGGCGTCGAGCAGGCGCCGGGCGTAGTCGCCGTCGGCTGAGGTGTGGCCGTCCCCGATGAAGGCATCGGCTGTGATGTGCCCTGCCCGGTCCAGCTCTTCCGGGCGTGCGGCCCGTACGACGATGTCCATGCGCCCAGTGTGCCGGAGGGGTGTTCGCCTGCGTACGGGTCCCTGGGGTAGCCGCCGGGACGGTGCCCGCCGACCACGCGGTGCTGCCTGGCGTCCAGGCCGACGAGCAGTCCGAGGAGGCCGAAGCCGCCCGCGGCCGCGAGGATTGCGAGTGCGGTTTCCATGCCTTGACTCTCGCATTTGGATGCAGCCGCAACGAGTGGCAGTAATGCCACTCTTGCGCGAATTACTGCCAGGCGGCAGTCTGGGGACATGCTGAAGAACGTGGTGGCCATCGTGCTGGAGGAGGCCCACCCCTTTGAACTGGGCGTGGCCTGCGAGGTCTTCGGCCTGGACCGCAGCGACCAGGGGCTGCCGGTGTACGACTTCGCGGTCGTCTCCGACAAGCCGGGCCCGGTCCGCACCCATGCCGGGTTCAGCATCGACATCCCGCACGGGCCCGAGCGGATCGCCGAGGCCGACCTGGTGATCTCGGTCGCCTCGGGGCTCCGCGGCGACTACCCGCCCGCGCTGCTGCACGCCCTGCGCCAAGCGGTGGAGCGCGGGGCCCGGGTGCTCTCCATCTGCTCGGGCACCTTCCTGCTGGGCGCCGCCGGACTGCTGGACGGCCGCCGCTGCACCACCCACTGGCGCTATCTGGACACACTCGCCGAGCGGTTTCCGCTGGCGACCCTGGAACCCGATGTGCTCTATGTGGACGAGGGCCAGGTGGTCACCTCGGCCGGTACCGCCGCGGGCATCGACGCCTGTCTGCACATCGTCCGCCAGGAGCAGGGCAGCGAGGTGGCCCTGGCCATCGCCCGCCGTATGGTGGTCGCCCCGCACCGGGACGGCGGCCAGGCCCAGTATGTCGAGCGGCCGCTGCCGGAGGCCGAGGGGGACTCGCTGGCCGAGCTGCTGGACTGGATGCGGCGCAACCTCGACCGGGAGGCGACGGTGCAGCAACTGGCGGCCCGGGTCCATATGTCGCCGCGCACCTTCGCCCGCCGCTTCCAGCAGGAGACCGGCACCACCCCGCACCGCTGGCTGGTGGGCCAACGGGTGCTGCACGCCCAGCGGATGCTGGAGTCGACGGACGAGACGGTGGACGCCATCGCCGCGGCCACCGGCTTCGGCAATGCGGCGGGGATGCGGCACCACTTCGGCAAGTGGCTCGGCACCACTCCGCAGGCCTACCGCCGCACCTTTCGCGCCCCGGTCGGCTGACCCCGGGTGAGCCGCCCGGCGGACGGCCCGTCCCGCCGGGTCGGGTGACGGCCTCCGGCGGTGCGCCGCGGACCGCGTGGCACGAAGTGCGGTTCCGGCTAGGGCAGATGGGTGGTGTCGTTCCACAGGGTGCGGTGGAGACGGCCGCCGTGCAGCCGCCACTCGCTCAGCGAGGCATTCCGCACCCGGCCGTCGGCGGCGTGGGCGGCCAGCATTCCGGGCTCGTCCAGGTCCTCCAGGACGTAGCGCAGCATCAGCACCACCGCGTCATGGCAGACCACCAGCACCCGCCGTCCGGCCTCCCGCTCGGCCAGGTCGGCCAGCAGGCTGCGCAGCCGCAGCGCCACATCGGCGCAGGACTCGCCGCCGGGGGGCCGGTAGTAGAGCTCGCCCAGGCGCCTCCGGCGGGCCGCCTCGGCGGGATGGCGGGCCTCGATACCGGCGGCGGGGAGCATCTCCAGTACGCCCAGCTCCCGGTCGCGCAGCCGTTCGTCGATCCGCAGCGGCAGATCCCCGCCGAGCGCGGCCAGCAGAGGCTCGGCGCTCTGCCGGGCGCGGTCGTAGGGCGAGCACCAGATGCTCTGCGGCTGCTCCTCCGGCGGTGCGAGGGCCAGCCGGCGGGCCAGCGCCCGGCACTGCTCGCGGCCCCGTGCGGTGAGGGGGATGTCGGCGTCCCGGGAGGTGATGGGCACGTCGGTGGCCCCGGCCGCCTCCGCCTCCTCGAACACGGCGTTGGCCGTGGACTCGCCGTGCCGTACCGCGAGCAGCGCGGCCGGCAGCCGCTCAAGGTGTCCCATCCCGCCGTCCCCCTCCGTGTCGACGCAGACGACCGCCGCCCCCAGTCTCCCGGAGGCGGCGGCCGATGTGCAGGTCCAGGGCTCAGCCTGCCGGGGCGACCAGCGGCTTCTCCTCCGCCACGCCGGGCTCGCCGGCCTCGGCGGTGTAGTCGGCCTTGGTCGTCTCGTCGGCTCCCTCGGGCGCCTTGGCGGCCCGCAGCACCAGCGTGAGCACCACCGCCACAACCAGGTTGAGCACAAAGGCGGTGAGGCCGATGTACCCGATCTGGCCGACCACCGGGATCTCGGCGGAGCTGCCGCCGAAGTGCTTGGTGGTGGGGGCGGCGATCCCGTAGGCCTTCCAGGTGCCGTAGACCATGCCCACGGCCCAGCCGGCCAGCAGCGCCCAGCGGTGGAACCACCGGGTGAACAGGCCGCCGACGATGGAGACGAAGGTCTGCAGGATCCAGATGCCGCCCAGCAGCTGCAGGTTGATCGCGAACTGCTTGTCCATGCCGAGGACAAAGATCAGCGCGCCGACCTTGACCACCAGGGAGACCAGCTTGGAGACCCTGGTCTCCTGCGCGGGGGTGGCGTCCGGCTTGATGAAGTCCTTGTAGACGTTGCGGGTGAAGAGGTTGGCCGCGGCGATCGACATGATCGCGGCCGGTACCAGGGCGCCGATGCCGATGGCGGCGAAGGCCACCCCGGTGAACCAGTCCGGGAACATGTCCTCGAAGAGCTGGGGCACCGCGAGCTGGGCGTTGAAGCCGGTGACGCCCTTGCCGACGCCGGCCGCGATGGCCATGAAGCCCAGCAGCGCCAGGAAGCCCAGCATCAGCGAGTAGGCCGGCAGGATCGCGGTGTTGCGGCGGACCGTGTCACGGGACTTGGAGGCCAGCACTCCGGTGACCGAGTGCGGGTACATGAAGAGCGCCATCGCGGAGCCCAGCGCCAGCGTGGCGTAACCCCACTGCGCCTGCGGCCCGCTGATCAGCGAGCCCAGCGGTTTGCCGGTCGCCGGGTTGACGGTGGCGAACTTCTGCCCGGCGGCGTCGAAGATGTGGCCGTAGCCGCCCAGCCGCATCGGGATGTAGATCGCCGCGACGATGATCACCAGATAGATCAGGGTGTCCTTGACGAAGGCGATCAGCGCGGGGGCCCGCAGTCCCGAGGAGTAGGTGTAGGCCGCCAGGACGGCGAACGCGAGGAAGAGCGGCAGGTCCTTGACGAACCAGTTGCTGCTGTTGCCGCCGCCCACGCCGAGCACGTCCAGCACCGCCTGGATGCCCACCAGCTGGAGGGCGATGTACGGCATGGTGGCCAGGATGCCGGTGAGCGCCACCGCCAGCGACAGCCCCTTGGAGCCGTAGCGGCCGCGGACGAAGTCGGCCGGGGTGACATAGCCGTGGCGGTGCGAGACCGACCACAGCCGCGGCAGGAACATGAACACCAGCGGGTAGGCGATGATCGTGTACGGGACCGCGAAGAAGCCGGCCGCGCCCGCGCCGTAGAGGACCGCGGGGACGGCCACGAAGGTGTACGCGGTGTAGAGGTCGCCGCCGAGCAGGAACCAGGTGATCCAGGTGCCGAAGCTGCGGCCGCCCAGGCCCCACTCGTCCAGGTGCAGGGCGTTGTCGGCCTTGCGCCAGCGTGCGGCCAGGAAGCCCATCACGGTGACCGCGGCGAAGAAGAGGATGAAGATGACCAGTGCGGGGGTGTTGACGCCGTCCTTCACTGCCCCTCACCTCCCTTGAGGGCCTTGCGCTGCCGGTCCTCGCGGCGCATCAGCAGATAGGCGGTGATCGTGAGCGCCGCCGAGATGGGCACCCACAGCAGCTGGTACCAGTAGAAGAACGGCACTCCGCCGAGCTTCGGCCCGGTCTTGGCGTACGAGGCCACCCAGAGGGTGGCAACGAACGGCGCCAGCAGGCAGATTGCGGCCACCACGCGTGCGGGGGTGACGATCGGCAGGCGGCCCGGCGGTGCCTGGGCCTCCGTTGTCTCGGTCATGAGCGGCTCCGGCGTCGGGAGCACCCGCGGCGCCGCAGCACGAGGGGGTCGCCCCCGTGCCCGCCGAGCAGCACCGCTGGTGATCGGCAGGTCTGACGGCGGGAATCTAGGACATCCGAATGTCTCTGTCACCGGTTCACACAGGGAATCCCACGTGATGGTCGGATAAAGCGGCACAGAAGCGGCGCAAGTGGCGCGCCCCCGCGCTATGCGGGCCGCTTCAGCCGTGCCACGAACTTGTAGCGGTCGCCCCGGTAGAGGGAGCGGACCCACTCCACCGGCTCGCCCTGGGCGTCGTAGGAGTGCCGGGAGAGCAGCAGCATCGGCAGGCCGATGTCGGAGCCCAGCAGTCCGGCCTCCCGCGGGGTGGCCAGCGAGGTCTCGATGGTCTCCTCGGCCTCGGCCACGGTGATGCCGTAGACCTCGCGCAGTGCGGCGTACAGGGAGTTGTACTTCACCAGATTGCGGCGCAGGGCGGGGAAGCGCTTGGCGGACAGATGGGCGGACTCGATGGCCATGGGGTCGCCGTTGGCCAGCCGCAGCCGCTCGATGCGCAGCACCCGGCCGCCGGCCTTGATGTCCAGCAGGGCTGCGAGCCGGTCGTCCGCGGTGACATAGCCGACGTCCAGCAGCCGGGAGGTGGGCTCCAGGCCCTGGGCGCGCATGTCCTCGGTGTAGGAGGTGAGTTGCAGGGCCTGGGCGACCTTGGGCTTGGCGACAAAGGTGCCCTTGCCCTGGATGCGCTCCAGGCGTCCCTCGACCACCAGCTCCTGCAAGGCCTGGCGGACGGTGGTGCGGGAGGTGTCGAACTCGGCCGCCAGGGTGCGCTCCGGGGGGACCGGTGTGCCTGCGGGGAGGGTGTCGGTCATCTCCAGCAGGTGCTTCTTCAGGCGGTAGTACTTGGGCACCCGGGTGGCGGGGCGGTCCGTGCTGCCCGCGTCCTGCGGGGCCGGTCCCGCAGCCGTGGGCTGTTCGGTCCGCTCTTCGGTGGTCATGCCTGCCGTCACCTTCTGGCCTGATACTGCCGTCACCGGTTCATCCGCGTGCTGTCAGGGCTCATGGTGGCATGGTCTTGCGGGGCCGGGTCGGCAACGTCGGACGTCTGTCGGCTCGGGGCGGGCCGCTGGGCACAATTCGGTCCCTGCTGGTGTCGGCTTGATAACGGCTGGTGCTCTTTGTGGCCGAGGCGTTGACACTGTCATTGGTCTAGGCCAAGCTCCAGGCTATTGGTCTAAACCAATCACAAACCCCGAACCAAGTGCGGGCTCCCTCGCCTTCCTCGAAGGCTGTCGCCGGCCGTGGCGGGGGAACCTCGGGCATCCAGGAGGATGGCGTGAAGCGTCAGCTCATCGCGGCGGTCGGCGTCGCGGCCATGGTCGTCGGCGTTGCGGCATGCGGCTCGGACGGTGGCAAGTCCGCCGGCTCCGACAAGTCCAGCACGTCCAGCAGCAAGGCTTCCGACTACAGCGGCAAGACCCTGACGGTCTGGTTCATGAGCGGGTCCAACCCTCCCGGCTGGACCAAGGACGTGACCGCCGCGTTCGAGAAGCAGTACCCGGGCGCCAAGCTCAAGATCGAGGTCCAGCAGTGGGACGGCATCGGTCAGAAGGTGACCACCGCCCTCTCCGAGGACACCCCGCCGGACGTCCTGGAGCTCGGCAACACCCAGACCGCGGGCTACGCCGCCACCGGTGGCCTGATGGACATCACCGCCGACAAGTCCTCCCTCGGTGGTGACCACTGGGCGGACAACCTCAACAAGAGCTCCGTCTTCGACGGCAAGCAGTACGCCGCCCCCTGGTACTTCACCAACCGCGTGGTGATCTACAACAAGCAGCTCTGGGCGAAGGCCGGGCTCACGGGCGCTCCCAAGACGCTGGACGAGTTCTACGGCGACCTGGACAAGCTCAAGAAGACCAGCGGCGTCAGCCAGCCCCTCTACCTGCCGGGCCAGGAGTGGTACACCTACTTCGGCCTGGTGGCCGGTGAGGGCGGCTCGGTCGCGCAGATGTCCGGCGACAAGTGGGCCGGCTCGCTGGAGTCCGCCCCCGCCAAGGCCGGCTTCGAGACCTACCAGAAGCTCCAGAGCTACAGCACCGCCCCCAAGGACAAGGACGAGGCGACCCCGCAGCAGTCCGATGTCTTCGCCAAGGGCGACGTCGGCACCATGATCGGCCTCGGCTGGGAGGCGGGCGGCGCCATCGCCAAGAACGCCAAGCTCAAGGACCAGGTCGGCTACTTCCCGCTGCCCGGCAAGACCGCCGACAAGCCGTCCGGCGTCTTCCTCGGCGGTTCCAACCTGGCCATCTCGGCGAACAGCAAGAACCCCGACCTTGCCAAGGGCTTCCTCACGCTGGCGCTGTCCGACCAGTGGGAGGGCGCCATGGTCAAGGAGGCCGGTATGACGCCGAACAACCCGCTGCTGAACAGCCAGGTCTCGGGCAACGAGTTCGCGCAGGCCGCGATCGCCGCGTCGGTCTCCGGTGCCACCACCCCCTCCATCCCCGAGTGGGCCGCGGTGGAGAACACCCCGAACCCGATCAAGGACTTCATGACTGCGGTCCTGCAGGGCCAGAACTACGACACCGCCGCCAAGAAGTACGACGGCGAGATCAACCAGCGGCTCTCCCAGAAGCAGTGACAAACCGCGGCTCCGTCCGCCGGTCCACTTCCCCGTGGACCGGCGGGCGGCGTCGCCACGTCGGCAGCGCGACGCAGGGCAGAGAGAAGAGAGAACCACATGGCTGTGGAAGCGGAGCGGGTGAAGGCACGCTCCTCCGACAGGCAGCGGACTGCCGCCTCCCGGACCTCGGGGCCGGCCGGCCGAAGCAGCGGGCAGCGCAGACGCAGGCCCGCCGACCGCGCCACTCTGCTGAGCAGAAGCGCGCCCTATCTGCTGCTGCTGCCGGCGACGCTGATCACTCTGGTGCTGCTCGGCTACCCGCTGCTGAAGAACCTGCTGCTGTCGTTCCAGAACCTCAACATGCGGCAGCTCATCCAGCACCTCACCGAGTGGAACGGTGTCCAGAACTACCAGGACCTGCTCTCCAGCAGTGAGTTCTGGCACACGGCGGTGCGGTCGCTCTTCTTCACCCTGGCCAACGTCGCCCTGATCATGGTCGGCGGCACCCTGGTCGGCCTGCTGCTCAACCGGCTCGGCAAGAAGATGCGGCTGCTGCTCTCGACCGGTCTGATGCTCGCCTGGGCGATGCCGATCGTCGCCTCCACCACCGTCTTCACCTGGCTCTTCGACTCCCAGTTCGGCGTCGTGGACTGGATTCTGGCCCAGCTGGGCTGGCACGGCATGGCCCAGTACAACTGGATGAGCACCCAGCTCTCGGCGTTCTCGGTCATCACCCTGCTGATCGTCTGGGGCTCGGTCCCCTTTGTGGCCTTCAACATGTACGCCGGCCTCACCACCATCTCCAAGGAGCTCTTCGAGGCTGCCCGGATGGACGGCGCCGGGGCGTGGCGGACCTTCACCCAGCTGACCTTCCCGATCCTGCGGCCGTTCTTCCTGAGCACGACGTTCCTCGAGGTCATCTGGGTCTTCAAGTGCTTCACCCAGGTGATCGCCATCAACGGCGGCGGCCCCGAGCGCTCCACCGAGACCCTCCCGGTCTATGCCTTCGTCGAGGGCGTCGGCAACCAGCACTACGGCATGGGCGCCGCCATCTCGGTGCTCACCATCCTGATCCTGCTGGTCCTGATGACCTACTACTTCCGGATCATCGTCAAGCAGGAGGACGAGCTGTGAGGCGGTCCCTGGCAGGACGCACCTGGCCCAACGCAGTGGCTGTCGTCCTCTTTGCGTTCTTCGCGTTCCCCGTCTACTGGATGGTGGCGACGTCCTTCAAGCAGGACAACGACATCATCAGCAGGACCCCGGTCTTCCTGCCCCTCCACGGAACCGTCGCCCACTTCACCAAGGCCCTGGACGCCGACGGGTTCTGGACCCTGGTGCGCAACAGCTTCACCGTGACCATCAGCGCGGTCCTCGCCTCACTGTTCATCGCCCTGCTGGCGTCCTTCGCCATCGCCAGGATGAAGTTCAAGGGCCGCAAGGCCTTTGTGGTCGTGGTGATGCTGGCCCAGATGGCGCCCTGGGAGGTCATGGTGATCGCCATCTACATGATCGTCCGGGATGCCGACCTGCTGAACAGGCTGGTCCCGCTGACGCTCTTCTACATGATGATGGTGCTGCCCTTCACCATCTGGACGCTGCGCGGCTTCATCGCCGCCGTCCCCCGCGAGCTGGAGGAGTCGGCGATGGTCGACGGGTGCACCCGCGTCCAGGCCTTCGTCAGGGTGATCTTCCCGCTGCTGGCCCCCGGGCTGATGGCCACCTCGCTCTTCGGCTTCATCACCGCCTGGAACGAGTTCCCGTTGATCCTCGTCCTCAACAAGGAGGCCGAGGCGCAGACCCTCCCGCTGTGGCTGACGCAGTTCCAGACCAACTTCGGCAGCGACTGGGGGGCCACCATGGCCGCCTCCAGCCTCTTCGCCGTGCCGGTCATGATCGTCTTCTTCTTCCTGCAGCGCAAGGCGGTCGGCGGCCTGACCTCCGGCGCCGTGAAGGGCTGACATCCCGTGAGCATCCTGATTCCGGCCGCGCAGGACGCGGGGCCGCTCCATCGTGACGCCCTGACCGTCCTCCAGCCCGGCTTCGTCGGCACCGCACCGCCCGACTGGCTGCGCCGCCATCTCGCGGCCGGCCTGGGCTCGGTGGCGCTCTTCGCCCGCAATGTCACCGACCAGCAGCAGCTGGTGGAGCTCACCGCCGCGCTGCGCGAGGAGAACCCCGACATCCTGGTCGCCATCGACGAGGAGGGCGGGGACGTCACCCGGCTGGAGGCCGGCTCCGGCTCCTCCTGGCCCGGCAACCTGGCTCTCGGCTCCGTCGACGACCCGGCCCTCACCCGGGACGTCGCCCGGGAGCTGGGCCGGGCCCTGGCCGCCTGCGGGGTCAACTACAACTGGGCGCCCTCCGCCGACGTCAACTCCAACCCCGGCAACCCGGTCATCGGGGTGCGCTCCTTCGGCGCGGACCCCGAGCTGTGCGCGCGGCACACCGCCGCCTGGGTCACCGGACTGCAGTCGGCCGGGGTCGCCGCCTGCGCCAAGCACTTCCCCGGCCACGGCGACACCGCCGTCGACTCCCACCTGGGCCTGCCCGTGGTGGACGCCGACGTCGACCTGCTGCACAGCCGCGACCTGGTGCCCTTCAAGGCAGCCATCCAGGCCGGCGCCAAGGCCGTGATGACCGCCCACATCGTCGTCCCCGCGCTGGACACCGACCGCCCCGCCACGCTCAGCCGGGCCGTGCTGCACGACCTGCTGCGGGCCCGCCCCGAGGACGGCGGACTCGGCTACGACGGTCTGATCGTCACCGACGGCATCGAGATGGGCGCCATCGCCGACACATACGGAACGGCCGAGGGGACCGTTCTGGCCCTCGCCGCCGGCGCGGACGCGATCTGCGTCGGCGGCGGACTGGCCGACGAGGAGACGGTGCTGCACCTGCAGAGCGCCATCGTGGCGGCGGTCCACGCCGGCCGCCTCCCCGAGCAGCGGCTGGCCGAGGCCGCCGACCGGGTCCGCCGGCTGGGCGGCTGGGCGAGCGCCGCCGCCGCCGAGCGCCCCGACTCCGCCGAGCCCGACCTCGCCATCGGACTGCGCGCCGCCCGCCGTGCGCTGCGGGTCGTCCGCGCCCCCGGGCAGTCCTGGGCACCGGTCACCGAGCGTCCCTATGTGGCCTCCTTCTCGCCCGTCGCCAATATCGCGGTGGGCGCGGAGACCCCGTGGGGGGTCGCGGGGATGCTGGCCGCACGCTTCCCCGGCACCCGCGCCGAGAGCTTCGGCCCGGACGACGCCACCCCCGAGCTGCTGCCCTCCCTGGTGGGCGCCGTGCTGGCGGCCGCGCAGGACCGTAGGATCGTCCTCGTAGTGCGCGATGTGCACCGGCACGCCTGGATGGCTGCCGCACTGGAGGGCCTGCTTGCCGCCCGCCCCGACGCGATCGTCGTCGAGATGGGCGTCCCCCAGGCACCCCCGGTCGGGGCACTGCACATCGCCACCCATGGTGCGGCCCGGGTGTGCGGACTGGCCGCCGTAGAGGTCCTCACCGGGCAGCCGCCCGCGCTGGGGTAGAACCGCCCTTTCGGGAGGCCCGCCAGATGACCGACACGCACGCCTTCGCCCCCCAGCCTGGACGGATCATGGCGGGGGAGATGGCCGAGCAGCCGGCCGTCCTGCAGCGGATCCTCGACAAGGGCGCCCCTCGCATCCGCGAGATCGCCGCAGCGATCTCGGCCCGCAGCCCCCGCTTTGTGCTGCTCACCGCACGCGGCACATCCGACAATGCGGCGCTGTACGCCAAGTACCTGGTCGAGGTCCTGCTGGGCAAGCCGGCCGGTCTGACCTCCATGTCCACCACCACGGCCTACGGCGCCCGGCAGGACCTCACGGACTGCCTGGTGATCACGGTCAGCCAGTCGGGCGGATCGCCCGACCTGGTGGCCTCCACCCGCGCCGCCCGGGAGGCGGGCGCCATCACCCTGGCCGTCACCAACAACCCGGCCTCGCCGCTGGCCGAGGTCTCCGAGTACCACATCGATGTGCTGGCAGGTCCGGAGAAGGCGCTCCCGGCGACCAAGACCTACACCGCCGAACTGCTGGCCCTCTACCTCCTGGTGGAAGGCCTGCGCGGCGGCGACGGCGCCGCCGCCAAGGACCTGCCGGAGCTGGCCGCCTCGGTGCTGGCCCGCCACGACGAGGTACGCAAGCTGGCCGAGCGCTACCGCTTCGCCCAGCGGCTGGTGCTCACCTCCCGCGGCTACGGCTATCCGACCGCCCGGGAGGCGGCGCTGAAGCTGATGGAGACCACCTACATCCCGGCCACCCCGTTCTCCGGCGCGGACCTGCTGCACGGTCCGCTGGCCATGGTGGACAACGTCTCCCCGGTGATCGCCATCGTCCCCGACGGCCGGGGCGGCGAGGCGCTCCAGCCGGTGCTGGACCGGCTGCGCGGCCGGGGCGCCGACCTGGTGGTGATCGGCCCCCAGGACCAGGTCGACGCGGCCTCGGCCGGGTTCGCCCTGCCCGCCGGCGTACCGGAGGAGGTACAGCCGATCCTGGAGATCCTGCCGCTCCAGCAGCTCGCCTATGAGGTCACCATCGCCCGCGGCCAGGACCCCGACGCCCCCCGCGCCCTGGCCAAGGTCACCGAGACCCACTGATCCCGGCCGTACGGCCCCCAGGGGAACCAAGGATGCCCCCGGAGGCTGCCCCGGGCCCCGGCTAGGCGGTCAGCCGGACCCCGGCATAGGCCACCGCAGCGATCAGCAGCCAGGACGCCAGCCCGGTGAGCAGGGCCCGGCCGCCCGTACGGACCAGCCGGCGCACATCCACCGCACTGCCCAGCCCGAAGAGCGCCGCCGCGAGCAGCCACTCGTCCAGCCGGGCCGCGGAGTCGAGCCATCCGGCCGGCACCACCCCGGTGCTGCGCACCGCTGCCATGGCCAGGAAGCCCACCACGAAGAGCGGGACCACGGCGGGCCGCCGCCCGGGTCCTGCCGCGGTGCGGCGGCGGGAGACGGCGATCCCCGCGACGATCGGGGCCAGCAGCGCCACCCGCATCAGCTTGACCACCACCGCCTGGGCGAGTGCGGCCGGCCCTGCGGTCTGGCCCACCGCCACCACCTGGCCCACGTCATGGACGCTCGCACCGGCCCAGCGGCCGAACTGCACCTCGCTCAGACCCAACGGGTGGTGGAGCAGCGGCAGCACCCCCATGGCCAGGCTGCCGCACAGGGTGACCAGCGCGACCGCGGTCACCGTGTCCTCCTCCTCGCTGCGGGTCACCCCGCTGACGGCCGCCACCGCCGAGGCGCCGCAGATGGCGAAGCCGGCGGCGATCAGCAGCGGTTGGTCCCCGGGCAGCCCCAGCAGGCGTCCGAGCCGGCGGGTGCCCAAGAACGTGGCCGCCACCACCGCCACCACCACGGCGAGGGTCTGCCATCCCAGGGAGAGCACATCGCCCAGCGCCAGCTTCAGGCCCAGCAGCACCACGCCGGCGCGCATCAGCCGCTTGCCCGCGAAGTCCAGCCCCGGCCGGGTCGCGGCCGGCAGCAGCCGCAGATTGGCCGCGGCCACCCCCAGCGCCACCGCCGCGGTCAGCACGGGCACCGAGGGCAGCAGCCGGTTCACCGCCACCGCGGCGCCGACCGCGGTCGCGGCGGCCGCCAGGCCGCCCACCAGGCGCTCCGGGCCCGTGGAGGGGCCGAGCGGGCGCATCCGCAGGCTGAGGGCGTCCGGGGTGCGCGGGCGCGGCGGCGTGAGGGTCATACCCATGACCTTCCGCTCAGCGGCCGGCTCCCGGTAGCGGGTGATCGCCTGGGAGGTCATAGGGTTGTCCTATGGCCATCGACGAACCCGCTGATGCCGGCCCCGCACGGCCGCTCGGCCGGCTGCCCGACCTGGGGGCGCTGCAACTGCTGGTGCTGGTCGCCGAGACCGGCAGTCTGGGCCGGGCCGCGGCCCGGCTCCGGATCAGCCAGCCCACCGCCAGCGAGCGGATGCGCACCCTGGAGCGACGGCTCGGCCTGCAGCTCGTGGTCCGCACCACCACCGGATCGCAGCTCACCACCGCGGGCCGGATGGTCACCGACTGGTCCCGCAGACTGCTGGAGCAGGCCGACGCCATGGTCGAGGGGATCGAGGCGCTCCGCACCCAGCAGCAGGGCAGCCTCAAGGTTGCGGCCAGCCTCACCCTGGCCGAGCAGCTGCTGCCCGGGTGGCTGGCCGCCCTCCGCGAGGGCCGGCCGGGCGTCCATGTCGCGCTACGGGTCGCCAACAGCGACCAGGTCGTGCAGGCGCTGCGCAACGGGGAGGCGGACCTGGGCTTCATCGAGGGCCCCTGGAGCCCGCCCGACCTCACCGCTGCCCCCGTCGGCCGGGACCGCCTGGTCATCGTCACCGCCCCGGGTCACCCCTGGGCGCGCCGCAGGACCCCGGTGACCGGCGAGGAGCTGGCCGCCACCCCGCTGCTGCTGCGGGAGTCGGGCTCAGGCACCCGGGAGACCCTGGAGCGGGCCCTGCGCCCCTGGCACGGGCCCCAGGTCCCGGTGCTGGAGCTGGGCTCCACCGCCCCGCTGCGGGCAGCGGCGCTCTCGGGTGTGGCTCCGGCCGTCCTCTCGGAGCTGGCGGTCCGCCAGGACCTGGTGGACGGCCGACTGATGGAGGTGGCCCATGACCCGGAGCTGGCCCTCGCGCGTACGCTGCGGGCCGTCTGGCCCACCGGCACCCGGCTCTCGGAGCCGGCCATGGAGCTGCTGCGGGCCGCGGGCCGGGCCACCGCCGACTGAGTCCTGTGCGGTCCGCTGCCCGCTGGGCATGGGCATCGGCGGCCCTCATCGGTAGCCTGTGCGAGTGACCCAGTTGATCAATGACGAGTCAGATGTCCCGGGCCGCTTCGGCTCCTCCGCCACGGTGGAGGTCGAACCGGTGGAGGTCGGCCCCGTGCGGACCGCCTACGCCCCCGACCACGACGGCGACCCCGATCCGGGTGAGATCGTGTGGACCTGGGTGCCGTACGAGGAGCGGGACGGCCGCGGCAAGGACCGCCCGGTGCTGGTGGTCGCCCGGGAGGAGGGCGGCACCCTGCTGGCGGTGATGCTCTCCAGCAAGGGGCACGACGGGGACCGCGACTGGGTGCCCATCGGCTCCGGTCCCTGGGACCGCTCGGGGCGCGACTCCTGGGTCGCCCTGGACCGGGTGATGCGGGTGCACCCCGACGGTATGCGCCGTGAGGCCTGCGCACTGGACCGCGCCCGCTTCAACCTCGTGGTGGACAACCTGCGGCTGCGCTACCGCTGGCGCTGAGCCGGGGCCGGGGGCGGCGGCGTCAGGGGGCGAGGTCCACGACCCCCAGTGAGGCGAAGAACTCCTCGTCCAGCGGCCGCTCCCAGGACGCCACGGCGACGTGGAAGCCGCCCCGCCACAGGAAGCGGGCCTCGTTCAGCCGGGAGTCGGCCCATCTTCGCCGGATCCCCTCCACCGCGACCCCCTCCACCTCGGCGGCGAAGGCCTCGGTGCCGAGCACCCGCGCCTGGGTCGAGCGACGGCCCGACCCCAGCAGGTTGCTGAGCACCGGGGCGTGCTGGCTGCGCTCGGTGCACTGCCCGAAGACCAGGGTGGGGGGAGTGCGGCGGTCGTCGCCGGCCACATAGGAGTGGATCAGCGAGTGGGTGAGGCTGCCGGTGCCGCCGCGCATGGTCGCCCCCCGGCAGCCGTCCCATTCCGGGAGCCCGAGGACGGGGAAGGTCTCGTGTGCGGTCGTCATGGCGTGCCTCCTGAAGGGCGGTTCACTTGCCGTAGAGGCGCCGGCAGAGGGTCAGCAGCTCGCGGGGGAGCTGACCGGTCCGGGCACCCAGGGTGCACATGATGCCTGCCCGGATGCCGTGTGCGGGAGTGGCTGGAAGCCGTCGGTTGGCCTGATGCCGATGGTGGAGGCGAGAGCGCCGGACTTCGGGGGCCGCGCTTCTGCGAGCGGGTGCGACATGGCTGTGCTCGGGGGTGGTGCGGGCCGGCCCGGCGCTGTGCGGGAGGCGGAGCGGCCGCCGGTGCGGCGCCGGGGTGTCGCTGACCGCTGCTGTGCGGGGGAGCGGCGCGGGCGGCGCTTCCGCCCAGTCGCTGCTGCCGTCGGGCGGGGCCGCGGGCGGCGCCTGGGTGATGCAGACGACGGCGGCCAGCACCACCGGCAGCAGCAGGGCGGCGAGGGCGGGACGGCTCATGTCCGCACCGTCGCACGGAGCGCGGGCCGGGCGCGGCAGCCCGGCCGTGTGCCGACCCGGCGGTCACTCGCAGGGAGGGCGGGGGGCCTCAGCCGCAGGCGGCGGACACGGTGGCCCAGACGGCCTTGCCCGCGCGGTTGGGCGGGGTCCAGCCCCAGGAGGCGCTGAGCGAGTCGATCAAGTGGAGGCCGCGCCCCGACTCGGCGAAGGCGTCGGCCTCCCGCACCACGGGGATGTCGCTGCTGGGGTCGGAGACGGCGCAGAGCACGGTGCCGCCGCGCCGCAGCAGGCCCAGCCCCACCAGATTGGGGGTGCCGGGCAGGTCGCGGGCGCCGGTCAGGCCGTGCCGGATGGCATTGCTCAGCATCTCGGAGACGATCAGCTCGACATTGTCGACCAGGTCGCCCATGTCCCAGCCCTGCAGCGTGGTGCGGGTGAAGTGGCGGGCCACACCGGCCGCCTGGAGGTCGCCGCTGAGTGCACAGGTGGCGAAGGTGCCGGGTGCTGCACGGTCGGTTCCGGTGGCGTTGTGCGCGGGGGTGGCCGGTCGAATCGCCGTATCCGCTGTCATCACGATCTCCGTGGGCCCTCTCGGGCATATCGGGGCGCGAACGGTGCCTGCTCGCACCACTATCCCCGCCGAGGCACTGTTGCTGCAAGCACATCTGCAATTACAGTCGTAAGCGCATCGGTAAGAACACCTGCAAGTGCAAATGCACGTGCACGCGCACATGAGGATGAAGGAGCAGGCGATATGGAGCAGATTCCCAATGGCGTCCGCGCCACCCGCATTCAGGGTGTGACCTGGAGGAAGAGCCGCCGGAGCAACCCCAATGGCAACTGCGTGGAGCTTGCGGAGCTCCCCGGCGGCGGTGCGGCGATCCGCAACTCGCGCGACCCCGAGGGACCCGCTCTCATCTACACCCCGGAGGAGATCGCCGCGTTCATCGGCGGGGTGAAGGACGGGGACTTCGACGGGCTGGCAGGCTAGGGCGCTGTACTGGGACGGGCCGCAGTGGGAGACTGTGTGCCTGTGCGCAGTCACTCAGGGGAGTCGGAATGACCGCCATGCGGCCTGGTAGCGAGCCGTCCATAAGGCACTACCTCGAGCATCCTCGGGGTGGGCCGACGGTGCTGCGGATCGTGCTGGGCACTCAGCTGCGCCGACTGCGCGAATCGCGCGGCATCAGCCGGGAGGCCGCCGGCGACGCGATCCGTGGCTCACACGCGAAGATCAGCCGCCTGGAGCTCGGGCGGGTGGGCTTCAAGGAGCGCGACGTCTCCGACCTGCTCACCCTGTACGGCGTCGTCGACGACGAGCAGCGGGCGGACTTTCTCGCGCTGGCCCGGCAGGCCAACGCGCCCGGCTGGTGGAACCAGTACGGCGACGTCCTGCCGGGCTGGTTCGAGACCCACATCGGCCTGGAGGAGGCGGCCTCGGTCATCCGTACCTATGAGGCCCAGTTCGTCCCGGGCCTGCTGCAGACCGAGGAGTACGCCCGCGCGGTCGTCCGGCTCGGCCACCCCAGGTCCTCCCCGCGCGACATCGAGCGCCGGGTCGATCTGCGGATGGAGCGCCAGAAGCTGCTGCAGGGGCAGGTCGGGCCCCGGCTGTGGGCGGTGATGGACGAGGCCTCGCTGCGGCGGCCGCTGGGTGACGCCAAGATGATGCGGGCCCAGTTCGAGCGGCTGCTGGAGGCCGCCCAGCTGCCCAATGTCACCCTTCAGGTGGCGACGTTCGCCATCGGCGGCCTGGCGGCGGCCGGCGGGCCGATCACCATCCTGCGCTTCCAGGAGCCGGACCTGCCGGACATCGTCTACCTGGAGCAGCTGACCAGCGCGCTCTACCTGGACAAGCAGGACGACGTCGACAACTACCTGGCCGTGCTGGACCGCCTCTGCGCGGAGGCACTGTCGCCCCGGCAGACCCTGGTCTTCCTGAAGGAGCTCATCGAGCAGACGGGCTGAGCCGGCCCGCCCGCCCCCGAGCCCGCCCGCCCCCGAGCCCGCCCGCCCCCGAGCCCGCCCGCCCCCGAGCCCGCGCGGTCAGAGCTTGCGGGCCAGTCCGCCGAACTCGATCCACTCCTGGGTGGCCTGCTTGGGCCCCAGGTCGGAGTCGGGCCGCCAGGTGGAGACCTCCACCAGGCCCGGCTCCAGGATCTCCAGGCCGTCGAAGAACCGCTCGACCTCATGGGCCTGGCGCACCCGGCCCCAGTTGCCGTGGGTGGACTCGTCCATGAAGCGGGTGACGAAGTCGCGGGTGGCCTTGTCCTCGCTGACCAGCTGGCAGACGACCAGGTAGCTGCCGGGGACCAGCCGCTCGGCGACCCTGCGCACCAGCGCGGCGGGGTCGTCGGCGTCCGGGATGCAGTGCATCACCGAGACGAAGAGCGCGGCCACCGGCTGGTCGAAGTCGATCAGCCGCTTCACCTCGGGGTGGCTGAGGATGGCGTCGGTCTCGCGCATGTCCGCCTGGATCACGGCGGTGCCGTCGTTCTCCTCCAGCAGGGCGCGCCCGTGGGCCAGCACGATCGGGTCGTTGTCGATGTAGACCACACGTGAGGCCGGATCGACCCGCTGGGCGACCTGGTGCACATTGTCCTGGGTGGGCAGGCCTGATCCGTGGTCGATGAACTGCCGGATGCCGTACTCCTCGGCGAGCAGGCGCACCACCCGCTGCAGGAACCGGCGGTTGTTCAGCGCCAGCTCCTTGGTGCTCGGCACCACCTTGAGCAGTTCGTCGGAGGCCTCACGGTCGACCGCGTAGTTGTCCTTGCCGCCCAGGTAGTAGTCGTACATCCGGGCCACGCTCGGGACGGCGACGTCGATCCCGACGGGCAGCGGCTCGCGGTCCAGGCCCACCATGTCACTCCCTGCGGTCGCTTCGGTACGTGAAGTTCCGCAATCCTAGGAGCAGGGGGGGTGCGGGGGAGGGCCGATGCTCCGATCTCCCCGACTTGTACACAACATGTCGGCCGCCCTGACGCACTTCGGGCCACGGCGCCGGCGCGGGACCCTCAGCCCGTCCGGCACCGCAGCCCGTCGGTGTCGCCGGCCGCCGCGGCGCCGGGGGAGGGCTGTGCGGAGCCCGTCCCGGTTGCGGTCGGCCGGAGGAGCCGCGCGCGGTCAGGGCAGATAGCGCGGTGGGGCTCCTCTTTCTGTGCACCATGGTGGACTAGACCACTTGAGGATGTCCAGAGAGTCTCCGGAATTGGTCTGGACAACTTCTGGGAGGCTCCGGTGAGCCGCCCCGCCCGTCCTGCGGTTACGCTCGCAGCGTGCCCTCGCTCAACGAACTGGTCCGCCAGCACACCACCCTCTCCAGCGCCGACGTGGAGTGGCTCCATCTGCTGGTGTCGGAGTGGCAGCTGCTCTCCGACCTCTCCTTCGCCGATCTGGTGCTGTGGATCCCCACGCACGACGGCACCCGCTATGTCTCGGTCGCCCAGATGCGCCCCAACACCGGGCCCACCTCCCACCAGGACGACATGGTCGGCCATCTGGTGCCCCGCGGTCGCCGGCCGCTGCTGGACGCGGCCTACGACGAGGGCCGCATCGTGCGCGAGGGCGATCCCGAGTGGCGCGAGGAGGTGCCGGTGCGGGTGGAGTCCATACCGGTACGGCGCGAGGGGCGCGTCCTGGGCGTGATCGCCCGCAATACCAACCTGCTCACGGTGCGCACGCCCAGCCGGCTGGAGCTCACCTATCTGCAGAGCGCCTCCGACCTCGCCCAGATGATCGCGGCCGGTTCCTTCCCCTTCCCGGGTGAGCAGGTCGACATGGATGCCGCGCCCCGGGCCGGCGACGGCCTGATCCGGCTGGACGCGGACGGCATCGTCACCTACGCCAGCCCCAACGCCCTCTCCGCCTACCACCGCCTCGGCCTCACCTCCGACATGGTCGGCTGCCACCTCGGCCGCACCACCGCGGAACTGGTGCCGCCGTCCCGCGGGCCGGTGGACGAGGCCCTGGTGAAGCTGGCCAGCGGCTGGGCCCCCAGGCAGACCGAGGTGGAGGCGCACGGGGGTGTGGTGCAGCTGAGGGCCATCCCGCTGAAGCCCAAGGGCGTCCATGTGGGCTCCCTGGTGCTGCTCCGCGATGTCACCGAACTGCGGCGGCGCGAGCGGGAGTTGATGACCAAGGACGCCACCATCCGGGAGATCCACCACCGGGTGAAGAACAACCTCCAGACGGTGGCCGCCCTGCTGCGGCTCCAGTCGCGGCGGATGGATTCCGCCCCGGCACGGCTGGCCCTGGACGAGGCCGTGCGACGGGTCGGCTCGATCGCCATCGTCCATGAGACGCTCTCGCAGACCCTGGACGAGCAGGTGGCGTTCGACGAGATCGCCGACCGGGTGCTGGCGATGGTGATGGAGCTCTCCCAGGACGGCAGGGTGGCCACCAAGCGCAGCGGATCCTTCGGCATCCTCTCGGCCGAGGTGGCGACGCCGCTGGCGATGGTCCTCACCGAGCTGCTGCAGAACGCGCTGGAGCACGCCTTCGGTACCAAGGACTCCGGGACCCTGGAGGTGGGCGCGCTGCGAGGCCGGGCGCCGGCCACCAGACCGGGCCGGTCGGAGACCCGGGGCGGCGGCGGCAGGATCGAGGAGTTCCTGCTGATCACGGTCTCCGACAACGGCCGGGGCATGCCGGAGGGCTTCGACCCGCAGAGCGGCGGCAATCTCGGGCTGCAGATCGTCCGCACCCTGGCGACGGGTGAGCTGGGCGGCACCTTCGACATGGTCGCCCTCCCCGAGGGCGGAACCAAGGTGGTGCTGGAGATCCCCGTGGGGTGAGGAGTGGATCTGAGGGACCGCCATATCGGTCCCTCCCGGGACCGGGTGGCTGTCGCACGGCCTGAGTTCGCAACCCCCGAGGTGTGCCGGATCCACACCGGCGAGCGGGGGGCGTCCAAAGCTCCGGGCGGCAGGGCGAGCGAACCCGAGGGTGCGCGCCCGCCGAGAGCGACCAGCGGCCTGGGCCCCGCCCGGCCGTCGGGCCGGGGGAGTGTCGGCGGGTGCGACCGGCGCCTCGGAGGTGAGCCGGGCCTCTCCAGAAAAAGGGTGAGGCCCTGCCGACCGGGGGGGGTGGGTCGGCAGGGCCTCTCGTCCTGCTCCGGCCGTCGGGGGGAGTCGGCCGGAACAGGGGTTCCTGGTCCGCGGCGTTGCCGCGGGGGGTGCGGGCTGGGCCCGCCGGCACTCCGCGCTGCGGCTGCCGTTCGTCAACGACGGTACCAAATGTCGTGACCGAACGACGCCTGGGGGTGCGGTGTGGGGGGAAAAGCATCGGCCCGACTGGGGGCCGAGCCCTTGATCAAGGGTTGATCACGTCCCGCCTCGGCGGGTCTCTCAGGCAGTGCGGGCGCGGTTGCGGGCGGCGCGGCGCTTCATTGCGCGACGCTCGTCCTCGCTCAGGCCGCCCCACACGCCGGCGTCCTGACCGGTCTCCAGGGCCCACTGCAGACACTGCTCCATGACCGGGCACCGACGGCACACGGCCTTGGCCTCCTCGATCTGCAGCAGCGCCGGACCGGTGTTCCCGATCGGGAAGAACAGCTCGGGGTCTTCTTCCCGGCAGACAGCGCGGTGGCGCCAGTCCATGGTGGTCCAACTCCTCCTGTCAGCAGACTGTGGCCTGCCGACACCTGTGGTGGCTTGTGAATGTGAACGCTTTCACGAATCCCGGGACGGCCAAAGGGGTCGACAGACACGTCGGCCCGTGAGGCTGTACTTGGAGCAAGGGATTCGGGCGACTCAGGCGGTGTCCCGTTGCGGTCCGTCCCGATCGCCAAGAAGAGGTTCGCAAACCTCAGCGTCGGATACAACCCCCTTCGAGGAGGAATTTTTGATTCTTTGGTGTCGCCTCCATCACACCCTGTACTTCGATGGAGTGAAGGCGGGTTGTACGTTCGACTGCAAGGCCGAACGGCCCTGCTGGTCACACAATCACACGCAGTGCCCGTCGTACGCCTGTGAAACTCACGTCAGTCCGGTCTCCAAGGTGGTCCCCGTCCACCTGAAACGGGACCGGTTCCTGCGAAACCAAGGTGAAGTGCCGCAGATCGTGGTACGACACCACATGCCTGCCCTTGGGGCCCGAGCCGGCGCCGTCCAGCAGCCCCCGCACCGTGCGGGCCGTGCTCGCCACGGTCATCCGGGTCAGTGCGAAAAGGTCCAGGTCGGTGTCGAACGACGCCTTGGGGGAGGGGTAGACCGGGCGGTTGCCGAGGAAGGTCCACGGCGAGGTGTTCGAAACTATGGAGAACACCAGACCCTCCACCGGGTCCTGCCCGGGGATCCGGATGGCTATCGGACCGGCCTTGCGCCGTTCACGCTCGGTCACATAGTGGCGAAGCGCCTCCTGAACGTAGAGCGCATGGGTCGAGCGCTGCCCCGCCATCCGGCGCTGCTCCACCCGGCCCACCACACCGGCGTCGAAGCCCAGGCCGGCGCAGAAGGTGAACCAGCGGTCGGGCAGCCCCTCGGTCATGGCCTTGCCCAGCCCGATCACCCGCTCCCGGCGGTGCTCCAGCGCGTTCAGCAGCGCACCGGTGGCCTCCACCGCGTCATTGGGCAGCCCCAGGGTGCGGGCGAAGACATTGGTGCTGCCGCCCGGCACCACGGCGAGCCGCGGTACCCGCTCTGAGGGGCCCTGTGCCAGCAGGCCGTTGACCACCTCGTTGACGGTGCCGTCCCCGCCGAGGGAGACGACCAGGTCCACGGTGCCGTCGACGGCGGCCTGGCGGGCCAGGTCCCTGGCGTGCCCGCGGTACTCGGTGGTGGCGACCTCGAGCTTGAGGTCGCTGGCGAGTGCATGGGTCAGCACGTCCCTGGTCCGCTCACTGGTGGTGGTCGCCTTCGGATTGACGACCAGGAGCGCACGCATGCCCTTCAGAGTACCTACCCATTGGTATGGGCCATGGCGCGGTCCGGTATGCGGCCACCGATGCCGCCCATACGGCGGCTACCCTGCTGGGGTGACCGTCGACAGTCCCCGTGCAGAGACACCTTCCGCCGCCGTGCCCCGGCCCGTTCCCCTGGTGGCGGGGGCGCTGATCGCCTTCGTCCAGGGCGCGGCCCTTGCCGGGTGGGGCGTGTACGACGTGGTGGCGGGCTTCACCGGCGCTCCGCACAATCGCGGGCTGGCCGAGTTCGGCGGGGTGGTGATCCTGCTGATGGGAGTGCTGCCGCTGCTGGCGGGCCGCGGTCTGCTGCGCCGCAACCGCTGGGGCCGCAGCCCCGCGCTGCTCACCGACTCCATCTGCCTGCCGGTCGCCTGGAACATGTGGCAGAGCGGCGGTGTGATGGCCGTCCTGGCGGTGCTGGTCGCCCTGCTCGGCCTGGCCGGGATCGTCGCGCTGCTGCACCCCGCGGTCACCGAGGCGCTGGAGCGCCGCTGACGCGGACAGCGAAGGGCCGCCCCCGGCCGGTGGTGCTCCGGGGGCGGCCCTTGGTGTGTCACTCCTCGACCAGCAGCTTCTCGCGCAGCTGCGCGAGGGTGCGGGCGAGCAGCCGGGAGACGTGCATCTGGGAGATGCCCACCTCGGCGGCGATCTGAGACTGCGTCATATTGCGGAAGAACCGCAGCACCAGGATCTTCTGCTCGCGCGGCGGCAGCTGCGCCAGCAGCGGCTTGAGCGACTCCCGGTACTCCACGCCCTCCAGCGCGTCGTCCTCGGCGCCCAGGGTGTCGGCGACGGCCGGCGACTCGTCGTCGGTGTCCGGGACGTCCAGCGAGAGGGTGCTGTACGCGTTGGCGGACTCCAGGCCCTCCAGCACGTCCTCCTCCGAGATGCCCAGGTGCTCGGCCAGCTCGTGGACGGTCGGGGACCGGCCGTGCCGCTGGGAGAGCTCACCGGTCGCGGTGGTCAGCGAGAGCCGGAGCTCCTGCAGCCGCCGCGGCACCCGGACCGCCCAGCCCTTGTCGCGGAAGTGCCGCTTGATCTCACCCACGATCGTCGGGGTGGCATAGGTGGAGAACTCCACCCCGCGCTCGTGGTCGAAGCGGTCCACCGACTTGATCAGGCCGATGGTGGCGACCTGGGTGAGGTCGTCCAGCGGCTCACCGCGGTTGCGGAACCGGCGGGCCAGATGCTCCACCAGCGGGATGTGCATCCGTACCAGCTGGTTGCGCAGCTCCACCCGCTCCGGGGAGCCCTCGGGCAGCGACGACAGCCGCACAAAGAGTGCCTTGGCGGCGGCCCGGTCGGGGGCGTGCGGGGTGGGGGCGTGCGCCTCGGTCTCCTCCGGCGTCGGGCCGGCGGCCGGCTCGGGCGTCGGTGCGGACTCGGGCGGCTGGCTCATGCGGGGGGCGTCCTTCGGGTACGCGTCGTCATGGTCGTTGCCCGTCGTCCCCGGCTGGGCGGGCACGGTGGGGGCGCGGTCGACACCGGGCCCCGCACCGCCTGTGCGGTCCAGATCACTCACGGCGATCCCCCGTTCCGTTCCGGGAGCACCGGCGCCGCAGACGCGGCTCCGGGGTCAACAGTTGGTTGTACCGCTGCGCCGTCCCGCAGGGGCCGGGACACGCGGTCGAAGGAGGTCCGGGCCGCTTGTGCGGCGGCGGTGACGCCGCCGCGCAAGCGGCCCGCCTCACAGCTGGCCGGGGCCGGCACCGCGCTTCTTGTGCAGGCTGATGGAGACGGTGCGGTCCTCGGCCACCGTCGACTCGACCTCGCCGGCCAGCGCGGAGAGCACCGTCCAGGCGAAGGTGTCGCGCTCGGGGGCGCGGCCGTCGGTCGTCGGGGCGGAGACCGTCACCCGCAGCGAGTCGCCGACCAGGCGGAACTCGCAGGAGAGAACGGAGCCGGGCACCGCCTGCTGGAGCAGGATGGCGCAGGCCTCGTCCACCGCGATCCGTAGGTCCTCGATCTCGTCCAGAGTGAAGTCCAGTCGGGCCGCGAGGCCGGCGGTCGCCGTCCGCAGAACCGAGAGGTACGCCCCTGCCGCGGGCAGTCGGACTTCCACGAAGTCCTTCGCTCCGGGCTCGCCGTCGTTCTGGGACACCCTCACCTCCTGGGTGACACGCCGTGCTTCCGGCCCCTGAGGGCCACGGCCATGGCTGCTTGCCTCACACTCTTGCACCCCGGTCTCCCGGGGCATGCTGCGACACATACCGGTCATACCCTGACGGGCTGCCCGGACGCCCCGCATCCGCTGCGACGCTATCGCGATCGAGGGCCCGATGTCGCCGCTCAAGCAGGTCGCCACGTGAACGGGGGAGTCGCCGGGACACTCATGGTAAGCCTTCCGGCACACAGTGTGTGCACCCTTGCGCCGCCGTGAAGTCAGCTCTGCGCGAGTTCCGCCAGCGGCTCACCGGTCATCCGGAAGACGGTCCACCCGTCCATCGGCTCGGCGCCGAGCGACTTGTAGAAGCCGATCGACGGCTCGTTCCAGTTGAGCACCGACCACTCCAGCCGGGCATAGCCGCTGCGGGTGCAGATCCGTGCCAGCTCGCTCAGCAGCGCCCGGCCGTGGCCGGCGCCGCGGGCGTGCGGCCGGACGTAGAGGTCCTCCAGGTAGATGCCGTGGGTGCCGCGCCAGGTGGAGAAGTTGCGGAACCAGAGGGCGAATCCCGCCGGGTCGCCGGCGTCGTCCTCGGCGATGTGCGCGAAGACCGCGGGCTGCTCGCCGAAGAGCGTCCGGTGCAGCTGCTCCTCGGTGGCCAGGGCCTCGTGCAGGGCCTGCTCGTACTCCGCAAGCTCACGGATCATGGAGTGCAGTATGGGGACATCGTGGGCTGTGGCGGGGCGGATCATGTCTGCGAGGGTACTTGGGGGCCCCCGGCGGCGGCCAACGCCGTCCCCGGCCCCGCGGCACGCCCTAGACCAGTCGGCGCTCCACATAGCACCAGCGCCATTCCTCGCCCGCCTCATAGGAGCGCATCACCGCATGCCCGGTCTCCTCGAAGTGCGCGGTGGCATGCCGGGCGGGCGACGAGTCGCAGCAGCCGACATGTCCGCACAGCAGGCACTTGCGCAACTGCACCGGGTGCTGCTCGGACTCCTCGCAGCGCCGGCAGCTCTCCCCGGAGCTGGGCGGCTCCGGCTCCGGCAGCCGCGCGGTGTGCGCGCAGCCCGCGCGCCGCGCGGTTTCCCCGGACACATCGCGCCTGCGTGTGCTGCGATACCTCTCGAACACCGGTCCCCTTCCCCCGACCACTGGCAGTGCGGTCCCATCATCCCCTTTCGCCTCCCCGCCCCGCACCCGCCGCCCCCGCCGTCCGCCCCTTCCGTCCGCCCCGCGAACCCCAGGAACCTGCGCCCCATGACTCACGCCAGCTCCAGCGCCGATCTCCTGCTCCTTGTCGCAGGCAGTACCGCCGTGGCCGGACTCGCCCGGCGGCTGGGCACCTCGGCGCCGCTCCTCCTGGTCGCGGTGGGCCTGCTGGCCTCCTATCTGCCCGGGGTGCCCGCCTATGCGCTGGACCCCGGTCTGGTGCTGCCCCTGGTGCTGCCGCCGCTGCTGTACACCGCGGCGCTGGACAGCTCCTTCCTGGGGCTGCGCGCCCATATGCGGCCGGTGGCGCTGCTGTCGGTCGGCTATGTGCTCTTCTCCACCGTGCTGGTGGGGCTGGCCGCCCACCTGCTGGTACCCGGGCTGCCGATGCCCGCGGCCTTTGTACTGGGCGCGGTGGTCGCCCCGCCGGACGCGGTGGCCGCCACCGCGGTCGCCCGCCGGGTCGGCCTGCCCCGGGTGATCACCACCATCCTCCAGGGTGAGAGCCTGGTGAACGACGCCACCGCGATCACCGCCTACCGGGTGGCACTGGCCGCCGCCGTCGGCGAGGGCTTCTCCTGGGGCACGGCCGTGGGGGACTTCCTGGTGGCCGCGCTGGGCGGGGCGGCGGTGGGGCTGGCGCTGATGGTGCCGCTGCAGTGGGTCCGGGTCCGGCTGGCCGACCCCCTGCTGCTCAACACCTTCTCGCTGCTGGTCCCCTTCGCCGCCTATGCGGCCGCCGAGGCCTTCCATGCCTCCGGGGTGATCGCCGTGGTGGTGGTCGGCCTCTACCTCGGCCACCGCGCCCACGCGGTGGACTTCGCCACCCGGCTCCAGGAGGAGGCGGTGTGGCGGATGGTGTCCTTCGTGCTGGAGTCCACCGTCTTCGCGCTGATCGGCCTGCAACTGCGGCTCATCCTGGCCGAGCTGGGCGGCTACGACCCCGGGCAGCTGGCGATCTGGGCCTCCGCGATCCTCGGCGTGGTGATCGCCGGACGGTTCCTGTGGACGTGGCCGGTGACCTATCTGCCGCCGCTGCTCACCCGCCGGCGGCGCCGCCGCCGCGGTCTGCCGCCGGCCCATGTGAAGCCGTGGACCTTCAGCTTCGTCATGGCCTGGGCGGGGATGCGCGGCGTGGTGTCGCTCGCGGTCGCCTTCTCCGTACCCGCCACCGACGACGCGGGGCACCCCTTCCCGGCCCGCGAACTGATCCTCTTCCTCACCTTCGCGGTGGTGATCGGCACTCTGCTGATCCAGGGGCTGACGCTGCCCGCCCTGGTACGGGTGCTGCGGCTGCCGCAGCCCGACCAGCAGCGGCTGATCCTGGTCGAGGCGCAGGCCCAGAGCGACGCCTCACAGGCCGCACACAGGCGCCTGGACGCCCTGCTCCAGCAGACCCGCAACCGGCTGCCCGCGGCCCTGGAGACCCGGCTGCGCCGGGTCCTGGACCGCCGCCAGAACGCCGTCTGGGAGCAGCTGGGAGCGGTCCACGAGGAGACCGGCGAATCCGCCGACGCGACGTACCGCCGGCTCAGCCGGGAGACCATCGACGCCGAGCGGCGGGCCTTTGTGGACCTGCGCGACCAGGGCCGGATCGACGACGAGCTGCTGCGGCGCCTGGTCCGGCGGCTGGACTTCGAGGAGGCCATGGTCGACCGCGGCGAGGAGTGACCGCCTCCGGGCCCGCGGCGCCGACGGCATCGGCCGAGGGCATCGGGCCGACGGCGGCCGGGGGACGGGAGCCGCAGTGGTGGCCGCCCCGCCCGCCGCGGCCGCCCCACGGCGCCCGGCCGGGTGCCGTCCCGCCGGCTGTGCTGCCGGATCCCTCGGGGACCTGCACACCGCCGGCCCCGGGCCGAGGCCCCCGATCCCCCGCAGGACGCCGGGCCGTCCGCTCGGCAGCGCGCCCCCGCATCCGCGCCACTGCTCGGGCGCAGGAAGGTGGAGGGCGCGATGGAGCCGTCAGCCGTCAGCCGCCCGGGGCCCGGTGATGGTGCTCGGGTCGGCGCTCGCGAGCGGCCATGCGCCGCCCGCGCCCCTGCTGCGGCCGTTCTTCGTCCGGGCATCCACCACGGCGCGAGCGGGCGTCAAGCGGCGGTACCCGGCCGTGCGTTGGCGGGCGGCGGCACGCATCCCGCGGACCCCTGGGTGCCCGAGGCCGGGCGAAAAGCACCGCACCCGGTCCATGCGGACTCCGTGCTCGGGAGTCCCGCGGACCGGGTGCGGCGAGGTGACCTGCAGAAAAGGTAGTGGCGCAGGCCAAAAGCATGATCGAGGATCAGGCCTTCTTGGTCTCCCAGAAGATCTTGTCGATCTCGGCGATCAGGTCCAGCAGGGCCTGGCCGGTGGCCGGGTCCGTCGAGGCCTTGGCGGCGCTGGCGGCCTTCAGGGCGTCGTTGAAGAGCTGGTGGAGCTGCGGGTACTTCTCGAAGTGCGGGGCCTTGAAGTAGTCGCTCCACAGCACCGAGAGGTGGTGCTTGGCCAGCTCCGCGCGCTGCTCCTTGATCACCACGGCGCGAGCGCGGAAGTGGGCGTCCTCATTGGCCTGGTACTTCTCCTGGACGGCCTTCACGGACTCGGCCTCGATCCGGGCCTGGGCCGGGTCGTACACACCGCACGGCAGGTCGCAGTGGGCATGAGCGGTGACCCGCGGTGCAAACAGACGAGAAAGCATGGGAGTCCTTCCTCCGTGATCGTCTTCCCGGTGCGAGATTACCCCGCATCCGGCAGTGTTTCGCGCTTGCCCCCGGGGTCCTAGGGCAAAAGTCGGAGGGGCGTGGACACTCGGCGGAGGCGGCTGCCCGGCGGATCGGGGCGTGCGGGATGCTGGGGTCTGGACGAGACGTCTGGGACCGGGTAGGTGTGAGGCATGGCGCTGAAGCGGCGGCAGGACGGCGACCCCTACGGGGCGGGGCTCGGTGTCCTCGAGGAGGAGTCCGAGAGCGGCGGCCGGGTGACGGCCCCGCTCGGGATGGTGGACGTGTCGGGGCCCTCGATGCAACCGACGCTGAACCACGGTGACCAGGTGCTGGTGCGCTACGGGGCCCGGCTGCGGCCGGGTGCGGTGGTGGTCGCCAGGCACCCGCTGCGGCAGAACCTGCTGCTCGTCAAGCGCGCCGTGGAGCGGCGGCGGGGCGGCTGGTGGCTGCTGTCGGACAACTCCTTCGCGGAGGGCGACAGCCGGGACTTCGGCGCGGTGCCGGACGAACTGGTGCTGGGCCGGGTGCTGCTGAGGCTGCGGCCGGACCCGGTCTGGCTGGCGCCGGCCGGCTGGCTGGAGCGGCTGCTGCGGAGGCGGCCGCTGGGCCGGGTGCCGGGTCTGGCCACCCGGTTCGGCGTCTTCACCCGGATCAGCCCGGAGATGTGACCTCCTGCTCCGCGGTCGTCAGCGACTCCTGCCGCTTGCGGGCCCGGTAGGCGGCGACATTGGCCCTGGTGGCGCAGCGGTCTGAGCAGTACCGCCGGGAGCGGTTGGTCGAGGTGTCCAGATAGGCGTTGCGGCAGGGGGCTGCCTGGCAGATGCCGAGCCGGTCGGCGCCCAGCGAGGTCAGGTGCATGGCCAGGCCCATGGCGGCCAGCGCGGCGTAGCTGGCGGTCGCGGTGGCGGCGCTGTCCGCCAGGTGCAGATGCCAGCGCGGGCGCCCCTCCTCGTCCAGCAGGTCGTGGCCGGAGACCACGGGGCTGACCGGGTACTCCACCAGCAGCCCGTTGAGCAGGTCCACGGCCTGGGTCTCGGCGCCCTCGGACGCCGCCTCGAAGACCGCCCGCAGCCTGGCCCGCACGGCACGCAGCCGGGGCAGGTCGGCCTCGTCGGCCATGCTCGCGGTCCGGGTCCCGGCCCCGGAGAGCTGCCGTACGGCGTCCAGCGAGGTGAGGGCGTCGGTCCCGCGTGCGGGCTCCTCGCTGTTCACCAGGCGGACGGCGTACTCCGCATAAGAGGCCAGCTCCACGATGTGCGGTCCTTACTGTCGGCTGTCGGACATCCGTAATGCCCGTGCTCGATACCAGGGTATTACCCGGCGATCCGGTGCGGGATCACTGCAACCCCCGGGGCGCTCCACGGCACTGAACAGTTCGAGGGCCGCCCGACCGGGCGGCCGACCGAGAGCCGAAAGGGGAGGGGATGGCGCAGGACGAGAAGGCCCTGCACGACTTTGTCGCCGGGCGGCGCACCGCGCTCTTCCGCAGTGCCTTTCTGTTGTGCGGAGACCGGGACGAGGCCGACGACCTGGTCCAGTCGACGCTGGTGAAGGTGATCCTGGGCTGGCGCCGGCTGGAGCGGCTGGACAACATCGAGGCCTACGCCCGGCGCACCCTGATGAACACCTTCATCTCGTCGCGTCGCCGCTTCTGGCGCCGGGAGCGCCCGTTCGGGGAGCTCCCCGAGCAGGCCCATCCCGGAGTGGACAGCGATCTGGGGCTGTCGGTGCGGGCCGCGCTGTCCCGGCTGCCCGCCAAGCAGCGCGCGGTCCTGGTGCTCCGCTACTGGGAGGACCTCAGCGTGGAGACCACCGCGGAGATGCTCGGCATGCGGCAGAACACCGTCAAGAGTCACGCGGCAAGGGGGGCGGCGGCTCTGCGGGCGCTTCTCCCGACGGAAGCTCTGGTACTTCAGAAGGAGGCGGCATGAACGACATGATCGACAGCCCGGTGCGGGATCTGCTGGGTGCAGCGGTGGGTTCAGCGGAGTCCGGCGTCCACGGGGGGACGGCGGAACTGTTCGCAGCGGCCGCACGGGTGCGCCGACGTCGCCGGGCCGGTGTGATCGGCGGCGCGGCGGCCCTGGCGGCCGGGGCGACGCTGCTGGCACCGCAGCTGAGCGGCGGCTCCGCCGCACCGCAGCAGCAGACCACGGTGGCGTCCAGCGGCAAGCCGGCGGCCCCCGACCAGGCCGTGGCGCACCTGCGGAAGCAGCTGCCGGGCGTCGGGAAGATCGAGCGGACGCTGCTGGACTTCGGCGCCCCGGGCAAGAACGAGATCATCAAGCCCGAGCAGGGGGCGCTGGAGGGCATCTACTCGGTGAGCAAGGCGGGACGCACCGGGTACTTCAGCATCGACCTGCGGGAGTACGGGGTCGAGCCGGGCAAGGACCCCAAGTTCAACTCGCCCGACTACAACGACTGCAAGACCGGCGGGACGGCGGACTGCAGCTATGAGCGGCTGAGCGACGGCAGTCTCACCATCTACCGAGTGGACGGCGGCGACCTGGTGGCCCAACGGCGGCTGACCGGCCGGGGCGACATCATGGTCATCGACAGCCGCGGCAACCGCGCGGCGCTCGGCCCCGAGATGGCCGCACCGCCGCTCAGCAGGGAGCAGCTGCGGAAGATCGCCCTGGACCCGGAGGAGCTGGCCAAGCCCTGACCGGCCCGGAAAAGCACGACGGCGCGGACCCCGGACGGGGCCCGCGCCGTCGGCTGTTCAGAGCACCTTGGACAGGAACGCCTTGGTGCGGTCGTGCTGAGGGTTGGTCAGGACGTCGCGCGGGTGGCCGGACTCCACCACCACACCGCCGTCCATGAAGACCAGGGCGTCGCCGACCTCGCGGCGAAGCCCATCTCATGGGTGACCACGACCATGGTCATGCCCTCCTCGGCGAGCTGCCGCATGACGTCCAGGACGTCACCGACCAGCTCGGGGTCGAGGGCCGAGGTGGGCTCGTCGAAGAGCATCAGTTTGGGCTCCATGGCCAGGGCGCGGGCGATGGCCACCCGCTGCTGCTGGCCGCCGGAGAGCTGGGACGGGTAGTTCCCGCCCTTGTCGCCGAGCCCGACCCGCTCGAGCAGCTGTGCGGCCTGCTCGCGCGCCTCGGCCTTGCTCCGGCCCTTGACCCGGACCGGGGCCTCCATGATGTTCTCCACCGCGGTCATGTGCGGGAAGAGGTTGAACCGCTGGAAGACCATGCCGATGTCGCGCCGTTGCAGCGCAACCTCGCTGTCCTTCATCTCGTACAGCTTCTCGCCCTTCTGGCGGTAGCCGACGAGATCGCCGTCCACCCAGAGGCGGCCGGCGTTGATCTTCTCCAGATGGTTGATGCAGCGCAGGAAGGTGGACTTGCCCGAGCCGGACGGGCCGATCAGGCAGAACACCTCGCGTGGCTTGACCTCGAGGTCGATGCCCTTGAGTACCTGGACGTGGCCGAAGGACTTGTGCACGTCCTCGGCCTTGACCATCGGGACGCCGGAGTCCTTGGTGAGCATGTCGGACATCAGAGCGCGCCTCCCGAGGTGCGCAGGGAGAACAGGTTGGCCCTGATCTTCTGCAGCGGCGTGGCCGGCAGGTTGCGGCTGGAACCGCGCGCGTAGCGCCGCTCCAGGTAGAACTGGCCGATGCTGAAGATCGTGGTGAGCACCAGATACCAGAAGCAGGCGACGAAGAGCAGCTCCATCACCGCGAGGTTGTTGGTGTAGACGTTCTGCACCTTGAGCATCAGCTCGGGGTAGGTGACGGTGAACGCCAGCGACGACGTCTTGAGCATGTTGATGTACTCGTTGCCGGTCGGCGGCACGATCACCCGCATCGCCTGCGGAAGCACGACGCGCCGCATCGTCTGTCCCCTGGACATGCCCAGCGCGTGGGACGCCTCGGTCTGGCCCTCGTCCACGGACTGGAGGCCCGCGCGGACGATCTCGGCCATGTAGGCGCCCTCGTTGATGCCCAGGCCCAGCAGGGCGGCCACCAGAGGGGTGATCACCTTGTTGGTGTCCTGGCCGAACATGGTGGGGAAGACCAGGGCCAGGTTCCACCAGATGAGCAGTTGCACCAGGACCGGCGTGCCCCGGAAGATCCAGATGTAGAGCCAGGCGACAAAGGACATCACCGGGTTGCCGGACATCCGCATCACCGCGGCGAGGACGCCCAGCACCAGACCGAGGACCATCGAGATCACGCTGATGAAGAGCGTGTTCCCGGCGCCGGCCAGGATCTGGGAGTTGAAGAGGTAGTGGCGGGTGATGCTCCAGGTGATCTTGCCATGGGCGAAGGCGAGGACCAGCGCCGCGATCACGGCGAGCACCAGCACGGCGGAGACCCAGCGGCCGTAGTGGCGGACCGGGATCGCCTTGATGGGGTGGCGGGGGGAGACGGTTGTCGCGGAGGGCTCCGGGCCCTCCGGAACGTCGCCGGGGGAGGTCGTCACGGAAGGGTGCCTCTCGGACTTGCGGGAGCTTACGAGCCGTCCGGCCCAGCCGCCGTGCGGGGCGGCCGGGCCGGACCGAAGGTCAGGAACCGCCGTTGATCTGCACCGAGGTGACGGCGCCCTGCTGGACCTTCCACTTGTCCATGATCTTGGCGTACTCGCCGTCGGCGATCAGCGCCTCCAGGGCGGCCTTGACCGCGTCCCGCAGCTGGGTGTTCTGCTTGGAGACCGCGATGCCGTAGAGGCCGGCCTGGATCTGGTCGCCCACGACCTCGAAGTCGTTGCCGCCGCCGGAGGTCTGCGCGTTGTACGCGGCCACCGGGAAGTCGTTCAGGTCGGCGACCGCGCCGCCGCCCTTGATCTTCAGCAGGGCCTCACCGTCGTGCGCGTAGGCCTGGACGGTGAGCTTGCACTTCTTCGCCTGCTCGTTGGCGATGTCCTCGTTGGTGGTCGCCTTCTGGAGGGCCACCGTCTTGTTGCAGAGGTCGTCCAGGGACTGGATCTTCTCCGGGTTGCCCTTCTTGACCAGGATGGAGGTTCCGGCCTTGAAGTAGTCGACGAAGTCGACGCCCTTGCCCTGGCGGTCCTTGTTGTCGGTCATCGCCGACATGACCAGGTCGAAGCGCTTGGAGTCCAGGCCCGTGATCAGGGTGTCGAAACCGCTGTTCTGGATCTGGAACGTGACCCCGAGCTGCTTGCCGAGCGCCTCGGCCAGGTCCGGGTCGATACCGACCGGCTTGCCGTCCTGCATGAACTCGACCGGGGCGTAGGCGACCTCGGAGCCGACCTTGACCACACCGGACTTCTGGATGTCGGCGGGCAGCTTGGAGAAGAGCGGCGCCTTGGAGGCGGCGCTGCTGGGCTTGGTCGGCGTGCTCTTGGAGCCGCCCTGGCTGCCGCAGGCGGTCAGCGAGAGGGAGCCGGCCACCAGCACCGCACCGGTCGCGAACAGGCGGTGGCGGAGGGAACGTGCAGTCATTTCGGGTGATCCTCCTGATGGGAAGGTCTTGTCAGCGATTGCGCGGTAGCGCGGCGCGCCCCCAGGGGGCGAACCGGGTCTTGCGGTGTTGCTGCTTGAGTGCACGCCGTTGTGCGAGCCGTGCCGCGACCAGTGATGGCGGCATCTTGCCACCTCGACCCCGCTGAGCGGACCCTCGCCCAGATCAAAATCGGATAACGGGGATGAAGTCGGCCCAGGCGTCCCAGCATGCAGACACAGTCGGTGCGGCAGAGGTCCTGCGGGGCTGGTCACCCGCCGTTGACCACCGCGTTCTGTGCGGCGCCGGCGGCGAGGTTCCACTTGGCGAGGATCTTGTCGTACTCGCCGCTGATGATGATCGCGTTCACCGCGTCGGCCAGTACGTCCCGCAGTGCGGTGTTGGTCTTCAGCAGGGCGATCCCGTACGGGGCCGGCTGCATCTGCGGCCCGGCCACCTCCAGGGCGGTGCCGTTGGAGTACCGCTGGGCGTTGTAGACCGCGACCGGGAAGTCGTTCATGTCCGCCGCGACGGCGCCCGCCTTCAGCTGGGCCAGGGCCTGGTCGTCGGTCCCGTAGCGCAGCACCTTCAGCGGCTTGCCCACGGTCTTGCAGGGCGCCTGCTGGCGGGTGGCGATGTCGTCCTGGGTCGTCCCCTTCTGCAGGGCGATGGTCTTGCCGCAGAGGTCGGGGAGCTCGGTGATGTGCTGCGGGTTGCCCTTGGCGACCAGCAGCGAGGTGCCGGCGATGAAGTAGTCGACGAAGTCGAGCGGAACCGCGCCGGGCTTGGGGTCGCCCAGTGCGTCCGTGCCCTCGCGGCGCTCCTTGTTGTCGCTCATCGCCGACATGACGGCGTCGATGCTGCCGTCCTTGAGCTCCGTGGGCAGCTTGTCGAAGCTGACGTTCTGCACCTCGACCCGCAGACCGAGCTTCCTGCCGAGGGCCGCTGCGATGTCGGGGTCCAGGCCGACGGCCTTGCCGTCGCTGCCCTTGGACTCCACCGGTGCGTAGCTGAGGTCCGATCCGATCCTCAGCACCCCGGCGTCGCGGACCTTCTGCGGCAGCCGGTCATGCAGCGATTTGGGCTGGGTGGCTCCGCCTGTGCCGGATCCGCAGCCGGTCAGCAGCAGCGAACCGGCGGCGATCACGGCACCGGCGGCGGCAGTGCGGCGGCGTATCGGGCGTGCAGTCATAGTTCCTTGGCCTCCTGCTGTAGCGGGGTCGCCACGGTTGAGCCCGGCCAAGGCGCGGTGGTGCCGCACGCTTGTCGGTGGTCCGTCGGGCGGCACGTCGTTGTGGGGGCCGTGCACAACCGGTGACGAAAGTGGATCCTCCCATCCCGCTCTGCCGAACCGGTCACCCGGTGTGTCAAAATCGGGTAACGGGTGACCCCCGTAAGCGCAAGCAGGCCGCCGGATCGGGACCGATCCGGGGTGTACAGGACCGGAAGTCAACGACGCCGACTCCGGATCCCAGGCACCACAACCCTCCGCGCCCGCTTGTCCGCACTGCTCCCGGCGCTTTCGGCGTGCACGTTCCGACCGCCGTGGCAGTGCTCCGCTTCCTCAGGCCCGGTTCCGCCGCCGCAAGGGTGACGGGCACGTGACGAGGGGGAGAAGGCTTGGATGTGCGGCCTTTGTCCCGCCTAGGCTCAAGCCGGTACCGATCGGAAGCGTCCAGCATCACATCTGACACCCTCACCCTGAGGGCGCGCCGCCCGGCAGTCGCGCCCGTCCCACCGGCGTCCTCGCGGACGCCGGCGGACGAGACGTACCCGCCGCCCGACCGCGCCCCCGACGACGAAGACGAAGAGGTCATCGTGGCAGCGGAGATCATCCATCCCCACACGGCGGACACCGGCGACCCCATCGACCCGGCCTTCGCACTCCACCGCGGCGGCAAGATGGAGGTCCGCGCCACCGTGCCCGTGCGCGACGCGGACGACCTGTCCCTCGCGTACACCCCGGGTGTCGCCCGGGTCTGCACCGCCATCGCCGAGCAGCCGGAGCTGGTGCACGACTACACCTGGAAGTCCTCCACGGTGGCCGTGGTCACCGATGGGACCGCCGTGCTGGGCCTGGGCGACATCGGCCCGGAGGCGTCACTGCCCGTGATGGAGGGCAAGGCGATCCTCTTCAAGCAGTTCGGCGGTGTGGACGCCGTCCCGCTGGCGCTGGACTGCACCGATGTGGACGAGCTGGTGGAGACCGTCGCCAGGCTCGCGCCCTCCTTCGGGGGCATCAACCTGGAGGACATCTCCGCCCCCCGCTGCTTCGAGGTCGAGCGGCGGCTGCAGGACCGGCTGGACATCCCGGTCTTCCACGACGACCAGCACGGCACCGCCATCGTCACCCTCGCCGCGCTGTGGAACGCCGCCCGGGTCACCGGGCGGGAGATCGGCGAGCTGCGCACCGTGATCAGCGGCGCCGGCGCGGCGGGCATCGCCATCGCCAAGATCCTGCTGGAGGCCGGCATCGGCGATGTCGCGCTCTGCGACCGCAAGGGCGTCGTCCACGAGGGCCGTGACGACCTCACCCCCGTGAAGCGGATGGTCGCCGAGCTCACCAACAAGGCGGGGCTCACCGGCTCGCTGGCGGACGCCCTCAAGGGCGCCGACGTCTTCGTCGGGGTCTCCGGGGGAACCGTCCCCGAGGAGGCGGTGGCCCGGATGGCCAAGGACTGCCTGATCTTCGCCATGGCCAACCCCACGCCGGAGATCCACCCCGATGTCGCGGCCCGGTACGCCGCGGTGGTGGCCACAGGCCGCTCCGACTTCCCCAACCAGATCAACAATGTGCTGGCCTTCCCCGGCATCTTCGCCGGTGCCCTCCAGGTCCGGGCGTCCCGGATCACCGAGGGGATGAAGCTGGCCGCAGCCGAGGCGCTGGCCGCCGTGGTGGCGGACGAACTGTCCGCCGACCGGGTCATCCCCAGCCCCTTCGACGAGCGGGTGGCCCCCGCGGTCACCCGGGCCGTCGCGGAGGCCGCGCGGCGTGAGGGTGTCGCCCGGCGGTAGCCCGGCGGTAGGCCGGTGGGTGCCCGGACGGCCGGGGTGTGGACCGCGCGGTGGATGTCACACCGTGGCGCGGTTCCACGCCCCGGCCGTCGCGGCTAGGGTCCGGATCATGTTCGCTGCCTATGCCGCACGTATCGACCGCGACGACCCGCTGAGTGGTCTCGAACTGGGGGAGCGACCGGAGCCGGAGGTACGGCCGGGCTGGTCCACGGTGACCGTGAAGGCCGCCTCCCTCAACCACCATGACCTGTGGTCACTTCGTGGCGTCGGACTGCCCGAGGAGCGGCTGCCGATGATCCTCGGCTGCGATGCGGCGGGGATCGACGAGCAGGGCAACGAGGTGGTGGTCCACTCGGTGATCGGCCAGTCCGGGCACGGAGTGGGGCCCGGCGAGCCGCGGTCCATCCTCACCGAGCGCTACCAGGGCACCTTTGCGCAGCAGGTCTCGGTACCCACCTGGAACCTGCTGCCCAAGCCCGCCGAGCTCTCCTTCGAGGAGGCGGCCTGCCTGCCCACCTCCTGGCTGACGGCCTATCGGATGCTCTTCACCAACGCGGGAGTCAAGCCCGGTGACACGGTGCTGGTGCAGGGCGCCGGCGGCGGGGTGGCGACCGCGCTGATCGTGCTGGGCAAGGCGGCCGGACTGCGGATGTGGGCCACCAGCAGGGACGAGGCCAAGCAGGCCAGGGCGCTGGAGCTGGGCGCCGACGCGGCCTTCCCCAGCGGGGCGAGGCTGCCCGAGCGGGTCGACGCGGTGATGGAGACCGTGGGCGCCGCGACCTGGGCGCACTCGGTGAAGTCGCTGCGGCCCGGCGGCACCGTCGTGATCTCGGGTGCCACCTCAGGGCCGAACCCGCCGAGCGCCGAGCTCACCCGGATCTTTTTCCTGGAGCTGAAGGTGGTCGGTTCCACCATGGGCTCCAAGGAGGAGCTCGCGGGGCTGCTGGCGCTCTGCGCCAACTCCGGCGTCCGGCCGGTGATCGACACCGTGCTGCCGCTGGCGGAGGCGAGGGACGGCTTCGCCAGGATGGCCGAGGGCGATGTCTTCGGCAAGATCGTGCTCGCCCCCTGACGGCAACGGCGGGGACGCGCGCAGCAGTGCCCCTGCCAGGACGGCCGGCTGTGCGGCTCCGCGCCCTGTGAGGGCGCAGGGAGCCGCACAGCCGGCCGTGTGCACCGGTCCGGCACCCGGGCCGGCCCTGGGCCGGGCGGGTGTCGTCGGGCCGGTCCTAGCCGCGCAGCAGCCGCTCCGCCGCCTCGGCCAGGATCGCGCCGGAGCGGGCCAGCTGGGCGGGGGAGACCCCGTGGTCGCGGGCGCCGTCCCGGATCCGGTCCCGGAAGCGGTCCAGCAGCCGCTCCAGCTCCCGCACCGGGTCGCCCGCCGGGTCGGTACGGGCCCAGTCGGGCAGCGGCGCCCGGTCCGCCGCTTCGCCCTTGTCCAGGTGGATCCTGTCCGGGTCGACCTTGTCCGGTTCGACCTTGTCCGGGTCGACCTTGTCCGGGTCGACCCGCTCCGTACGCGCCGTCGGGGCGCCCCACCTGCCCGGATCGGCCAGCCCGGCCAGGCCCCTGGTGAGCTCCGCCAGGCCTTCACTGAGCCCGGTCGGCCAGTCGCCGCGCGCCGCGTGCTCGCGCACCTGCTGCTCCACCCGGTGCTGCAGCCGACGGGCCTCCGCCTGTGCGGCCGCCCCGGCGGCATGCGCGCTCTCCCGGACCCGGCGGGCCTCCTCATGGGCCTGCTTCAGCTGCTCCTTGGCCTGCTTGATCTGCTCCTTGGCCTGCCGCGTCTGCTCCTTGGCCTGGGTGCGGTGGCGGACGTACTCCTCCTTGGCGTGCCGCCAGCCCTCCTTGTCCCCGAAGGACTCCGCCCCGCGGCCTGAGGCGGGGCCCCGCTGGGACTCCTGGGCGGCGCGGCATCTCCTCGCGGAGGTCCTTGGCGGAGTCCCGGACGTCCTCCCGGATGGCCTCGGCCAGCTGGGAGACCGAGTCCCGGATCTCCATCTCCAGCTCCGCCAGCTCTCCCTGGCGTGAGGTCAGTTCTGCCCGGCCCGCCTCGGTGATCCGGTAGACCTTGCGGCCGCCCTCGGTGCTGTGGGTGACCAGGCCCTCCTTCTCCAGCTTGGCCAGCCGGGGGTAGACCGTGCCGGCGGAGGGCGCGTACAGACCGTGGAAGCGCTCCTCCAGCAGGCGGATCACCTCGTAGCCGTGCCGGGGCGCCTCGTCCAGCAGCCGCAGCAGATAGAGCCGCAGCCGACCGTGGGCAAAGACCGGGCTCATGCGTCGCCGTCCTTCTTGGTGAGATCGAGGCGCGGGCCGTCGGTGCCGTCCTCGGGGCCCGCGTCGCCGTCCGCCTCGGCCGGCCGGCGCAGCAGGGCGACCGAGCCGGAGACGGTGGTCACCTGGAGCTTGCCGGTGCCGGCCCCCAGGCGGCCGGAGAGCCGCCGGGCTCCCCAGGAGCCGTCGATCCGCAGCTCGTCGAAGGCGCTGGAGACCTGGCCACTGCTGGTGCCGGCCTCCACCCGGGTGTCGGCCGGGTGCGGCACCCGTACGGCAACCTCGCCGGAGACGGTGTTGAGGTGGACGTCCGCGGGGCCGTGGCAGTCCAGGTCGACGGTGATGGAGCCGCTCACCGAGTTGGCGTGCAGCCGGTCGGCGGTGCCCTCGACCACGGTGAGCCCCCCGGAGACGGTCTGCATCCGCAGCTCGCCGGAGACCGCCTGGGCGTCGATGTCGCCGGAGACCGAGCTGGCCTCGACCCGGCCGGAGACCCGGACCAGGGTGGTGTCGCCGCTGGCGCCGCGGACGGTGACCCGGCCGGAGATCCCGGAGACCACCGAGTCGCTGCTGACCGTGCCCAGCTCCACCCGGGCCTGGGCCGGCACCGCGAGGGAGACCACCGCATGGCGTTTGCGGCGCCAGGAGTCGATGTAGGAGGCGATCGTCTTCCAGGAGAAGTCGCGCCAGGCGAGGTCGCTGTAGCCGACGGTGAGGGTGCTGCCGTCGAGGCTCACCTCCAGCGGCGGGCCGTCGAGTTCGCTGACCTCCAGCCGCGCCGGTCCGTCGGTGGCGACCACATGGACGGCGCCGGCGACGGTGCGCACCTGGAGGGCGCTCACCGGTTGGTCGAAGATGATCTTCTCGGGTCCGTCGACGGTCCACTGCGGCATGGCTGTCCCTCCCGTTGGGCGTGCGACATATCGCGTCGCTCTGATGAACACGATATATCGCGTCCCGTGGAAGTCAAGCACGTACGGCGCCCGCGACTGAACCCGCGCCCCACCGGCCGGCGTACCCCCCCGCGATGGAACGCTCCGCAGGGTGCCCCGCCGGGAGCGTGTACGCACGGTCACGCTGGAGGTATCCGTTGAGTCACGCAAGGCAGCGAAACAAGCGGCGCATCGGCGCGCTGGCAGCGGTCGGCGGCCTGGTGGCCGCCGGGGTCGCGGTCTCCGGTGCATTCGCCGCCCAGTCGGGCGGCACCCCGAGCGGCACCGGGCCGGCAGCCACCGCCGCGCGCCTGCCGGGTCCCTCCGCCGCCACGCTGGCCCGCACCCTGGTGGCCAGGCTCGGCAGCGCCAGCACCGCCGGCGGCTGGATCGCCGCCGACGGCAGCCCGGTCGTCGCGGTCACCGACGGCACCGCGGCCGCCGCCGTACGCGCCGCAGGGGCGACCGCGAAGCTGGTGGGCCGCAGCAGCGACCAGCTGGCCGCGGTCACCGCGGCGCTGCGCTCGGCGCCGCGGGTCCCCGGTACCGCCTGGTCCGTGGACCCGGCCACCAACCAGGTGGTGCTGCAGGCCGACCGCACCGTCTCCTCCGCCGACTGGCAGCGGCTCTCGGCCACTGCGGCGCAGCTCGGCGGCGGGGTGCGGATGGAACGCACCGAGAGCACCTTCACCCCCCGGATCGCCGGCGGGGACGCGATCTTCACCAGCAATGCCCGCTGCTCGGCCGGCTTCAATGTCACCGACGGGCAGCAGAGTTTCATCCTCACCGCCGGGCACTGCGGTCCGGTGGGCAGCCCATGGGCCGCCGATGCCGCGGACGCCCAGCCGCTGGGCAGCACCGTCAGCGACACCTTTCCCGGCAGTGGGGACTTCTCGCTGATCAGGATCGACAGCGCGGGGGTGGACCAGCCCAGTGCGGTGGACCTGGGCAACGGCTCCTTGCAGCAGATCACCCATGCCGCCGACGCGGTGGTCGGTGAGCCGGTCACCCGCAGCGGCTCCACCAGCGGGGTGCACAGCGGCCGGGTGACGGCCCTGGACGCCACCGTCAACTACCCGGAGGGCACGGTGACCGGCCTGATCCAGACCGATGTCTGCGCCGAGCCCGGGGACAGCGGAGGCCCGCTGTTCGACCAGGACGCCGCGATCGGGCTGACCTCCGGCGGTGACGGCGACTGCACGGTCGGCGGGACGACCTTCTTCCAGCCGGTGACCACCGCGCTCCAGGCGCTGGGGGTGCAGATCCCGGCGGCGGGAGCCGGTCAGGGCGCACCGGCCGGGACGGCGCCGTCCGCGACGGCGGCCGCGCAGCCGGCCGGTGCCCCGGGCGGCGACGGGCTGCAGAGCCGTCGGAGGCTGAGCCGCCACCGGCACCGCTGAGGGCCGGTCAGCACTACGGAGAGGCCCGTGGACCGGATCGCCCCGGTCCACGGGCCTTCGTCACTCCTCGTCCTCGTCGTCGAGCCGTGCCAGCCAGGTGGCCAGCCGCTCCACGGGGATCTCGAACTCGGGATTGAGGTCGACGAACTCGCGCAGCCGCTCGGAGAGCCACTCGAAGGTGACCTCCTCGTCGCCGCGCCGGCTCTCCAGCTCCTCGATCCCGCGGTCGGTGAAGTACACGATCTGCTCCGCACTGACGTCGATGCCGTAACTCCAGGTCAGGATAGACCGGGAGAGGACGCAGCCGGGCCCGGCCACCGCACTGCTGCGGTGGCCGGGCCCGGGTTGCTGTCCGTGCGGACGGGCGCGGTGCCCGTCAGAGCGAGAAGACTTCCTCCATCAGCTGCTGCTGCTCCTGCTGGTGGCGCTTGGCCGAGCCCACCGCCGGGGCGGAGGAGGCCGGGCGGGCCACCCGGCGCAGTCGGCCGCCGCCGGCGTTCTTGCCGATGACCACGTCGAGGTGGTCGATCAGGTTGAGCGCGATGAACGGCCAGGCGCCCTGGTTGGCCGGCTCCTCCTGGGCCCAGACGTACTGGACGTTGTCGCCGTAGGGCGCCAGGGCCTCCTGGAGCTCCGCGATCGGCAGCGGGTAGAGCCGCTCGATACGGACCAGGGCGGTGTCGGTGATCCCCCGCTCGGCGCGGGCCGCGGCCAGGTCGTAGTAGACCTTGCCCGCGGTGATGACGACCTTGCGGACGTTGGCCGGGTCCACGCTGTCGTCGGCGATCACCGGGCGGAAGCCGCCGCCGAGGAACTCCTGGGTGGCGGAGGCCGCGGCCTTCAGCCGGAGCATCGACTTCGGGGTGAAGACGACCAGCGGCTTGTGGTGCGGGTTGTGGACCTGCCAGCGCAGCAGGTGGAAGTAGTTCGACGGCAGCGTCGGCATGGCGACCGTCATGTTGTTCTGCGCGCAGAGCTGGAGGAAGCGCTCGGGGCGGGCCGAGGAGTGGTCCGGTCCCTGGCCCTCGTAGCCGTGCGGCAGCAGCAGGGTGACGCCGGAGGTCTGGCCCCACTTCTGCTCGGCGGAGGAGATGAACTCGTCCACCACGGTGGCGGCGCCGTTGACGAAGTCGCCGAACTGGGCCTCCCACATCACCAGCGCGTTCGGCCGGGCCAGCGAGTAGCCGTACTCGAAGCCCATCGCCGCGTACTCGCTGAGCAGCGAGTCGTAGACGGTGTAGCGGGCCTGGTCCTCGGTGAGGTAGAGCAGCGGGGTGTAGTCCTCGCCGGTGTGGCGGTCCACCAGCACCGCGTGGCGCTGGCCGAAGGTGCCGCGGCGGCTGTCCTGGCCGGCGAGGCGGACCGGGCGGCCCTCCATCAGCAGCGAGCCGATGGCCAGGGTCTCGCCCATGGCCCAGTCGATGGTGTTGTCCTCGACCATGGCGGCGCGGCGCTGGAGCTGCGGCAGCAGACGCGGGTGGACGGTCAGCCAGTCCGGCAGGTTGACCTGCGAGGAGGCGATCCGCTTGACGGTCTCCTCGGAGATGCCGGTGGAGACGGCGACCGGGAAGTCCGGCAGCGGGGAGGTGGCCGGGGCCGCCTGCGGCACCGCGTCGCGGACCTCGGCGAAGACCTTCTCCAGCTGGCCCTGGAAGTCCTGGAGCGCCTGCTCCGCCTCCTCCAGCGTGATGTCGCCGCGACCGATCAGGCCCTCGGTGTAGAGCTTGCGCACCGAGCGCTTCTTGTCGATCAGGTCGTACATCAGCGGCTGGGTGAAGGACGGGTTGTCGGCCTCGTTGTGACCGCGGCGGCGGTAGCAGATGAGGTCGATCACGACGTCCTTGTTGAACGCCTGGCGGAACTCGAAGGCCAGCCGGGCCACCCGGACCACGGCCTCCGGGTCGTCGCCGTTGACGTGGAAGATCGGCGCCTCGATCATGCGGGCCACGTCGGTGGAGTACATCGACGAGCGGGAGGCGGCCGGGGCGGCGGTGAAGCCGACCTGGTTGTTGACCACCACGTGCACGGTGCCGCCGGTGCGGTAGCCGCGCAGCTGCGACATGTTGAGGGTCTCCGCGACGACGCCCTGGCCGGCGAAGGCCGCGTCACCGTGGATCTGGATCGGCAGCACGTCGAAGGCGGTGCCGGCCTTGTCCAGGATGTCCTGCTTGGCGCGGGCGATGCCCTCCACCACCGGGTCCACGGCCTCCAGGTGGGAGGGGTTGGCGGCCAGCGAGACCTTGATGGTCTCCCCGTCCAGACCGGTGAAGGTGCCGGCGGCGCCCAGGTGGTACTTGACGTCGCCGGAGCCGTGCATCGACTTGGGGTCGAGGTTGCCCTCGAACTCGGCGAACACCTTGCCGTACGGCTTGCCGACGATGTTGGTCAGCACATTGAGGCGGCCGCGGTGGGCCATGCCGATGACGGCCTCGTCCAGCCGGTGCTCGGCGGCGGCGTCCAGCACCGCGTCCAGCAGAGGGATCAGCGACTCGCCGCCCTCCAGCGAGAACCGCTTCTGGCCGACGTACTTGGTCTGCAGGAAGGTCTCGAACGCCTCGGCCGAGTTCAGCCGGCGCAGGATGCGCAGCTGCTCCTCGCGCTCCGGCTTGGCGTAGTGGTTCTCCACCCGCTCCTGGATCCAGCGGCGCTGCTTGGGGTCCTGGATGTGCATGTACTCGATGCCGACGGTGCGGCAGTACGAGTCGCGCAGCACGCCCAGGATGTCGCGCAGCTTCATCATCCGCTTGCCGGCGAAGCCGCCGACCGCGAACTCGCGCTCCAGGTCCCACAGGGTGAGGCCGTGCTCCACGACGTCCAGGTCGGGGTGCTTGCGCTGCTTGTACTCCAGCGGGTCGGTGTCGGCCATCAGGTGGCCGCGGACCCGGTAGGAGTGGATGAGCTCCATGACGCGGGCGGTCTTGTTGACCTCGTCGTCGTGGGTGGCGGCCACGTCGGTGGCCCAGCGCACCGGCTCGTAGGGGATCCGCAGCGACTCGAAGATCTCGTCGTAGAACTCGCTGCCGCCCAGCAGCAGCTGGTGGATCTGGCGCAGGAACTCGCCGGAGGCGGCGCCCTGGATCACCCGGTGGTCGTAGGTCGAGGTCAGCGTCATCACCTTGGAGACGCCGAGCCGGGAGAGGGTGTCCGGGGCGGAGCCCTGGAACTCGGCCGGGTACTCCATGGCGCCGACGCCCAGGATGGTGCCCTGTCCGGGCATCAGGCGCGGCACGGAGTGCACGGTGCCGATGCCGCCGGGGTTGGTCAGCGAGACGGTGACCCCGGTGAAGTCGTCCATGGTCAGCTTGTTGGCGCGGGCCCGGCGGACGATGTCCTCGTAGGCCTGCCAGAAGCCGAAGAAGTCGAGGGTCTCGGCCTTCTTGATGGCCGCCACCACGAGCTGCCGCTCACCGCTGGGCTTCACCAGGTCGATGGCCAGGCCCAGGTTCACGTGCTCGGGCTTGACCAGGAAGGACTTGCCGTCCTTGACGGTGTAGCTGTGGTTCATGCCGGGCATGGCCTTCAGCGCCTGCACCATGGCGTAGCCGATGATGTGGGTGAAGGAGACCTTGCCGCCGCGGGCGCGCTTGAGGTGGTTGTTGATGACGATGCGGTTGTCGATCAGCAGCTTGGCCGGGACGGCGCGCACCGAGGTCGCGGTGGGGAGCTCCAGCGAGGCGTCCATGTTGGTCGCCACGGCCTTCGCGGGGCCACGCAGCGGGACCAGCTCGGGGCCGTCGGCCTGCGCCGCGGGGGCGGCGGCCGGCTTCGCAGCGGCCGGCTTCGCGGGGGCCGCCTGCGCGGCGGGGGCGGCGGGCGCGGCGGCGGCCGGAACCGGCTGTGCGGCGGCGGGCGCGGGAGCAGGGGCTGCGACAGGGGCCTGCGCGGGGGCAGGGGCCGGGGACGCGGCCTGGGGGGTCACTGAAGTCACCTCGGTACCGGGCTTGTAGTCGGCGAAGAAGTCCCACCAGGCGCGGTCGACAGAGTTCGGGTCCTGGAGGTACTGCTGGTAGATCTCGTCGACAAGCCATTCGTTGGGGCCGAAGCCCGCAGAGCTGGTCGAGCTGTTGGAGGTATTCGGGGACTGTGGCGACACGGCGCTAACCGCCCTCTTCCGCTTCCTTTTGGGATGGTGGACAGCGGAGAACAAGGCTACGCCCCTGACATGTGATCGCGCAGTTCCCGGGGGCCCGTCGTCGCCCAGATCACAGCCGTCGAGGTCAGTTTGGCGTGAAACATGTGGTTGAACCGCTCGAAGCATGGGAAGGGCGAGGTTCCGCTTTGCTCGTCAACCACTGACAAACCGGACATATTCCTCGATTGGCCGGCCGCTTCGGGTGGCGTCGGACGCCTCGGCGTCCGAATGTCCCGGTTCTGCGTCAAACGTGCACAGGGGTGCCACCCGGAAGGGTGACCAGGATCCGGCAACCCCGCTCGGCCTCCGCCACCCTGATCTCCCCGCCGTGCAGATCGACCGCCCAGCGGGCGATGGCCAGCCCCAGACCGGTGCCGCCGTCGCTGCCCGGCCCCGAGGCGGTGGAGGCGGTACCCCGGCCGAACCGCTCGAAGACCCGGGCGCGGTCCGCCTCGGGGATGCCGGGGCCCTCGTCCAGCACCTCCAGGACCAGCTCGCCGGGCTGCTGCCCGCCGCGGGCCAGCACCGTCACGGTGCCGTTCGGCGGGCTGTGCTTGCAGGCGTTGTCGACCAGGTTGGCGACCACCTGGTGGAGCCGCTCGGCGTCCGCGACGGCGGTCAGCTCGGCCGGCGCCACCTCGAGGTCCAGGGTGACGTCGGCGCGCCGCTTGGTGGCCCCGCCGGAGGTGGAGCCGTCCACCGTGACCCCTCGCAGAACCCCGGCCAGAAACGGCCGTACGGCGAACTCGCGGGCGTCCAGGGGGACCACTCCGTCGGAGATCTTCGACAGGTCCAGGAGATGGGCGACCAGCCGTCCCAGCCGCTCGGTCTGCTCCAGCGCCGCCGACATGGTGGCCGGATCCGGTCGCACCACGCCGTCCACCACGTTCTCCAGCACCGCGCGCAGTGCCGCGATCGGGGTGCGCAGCTCGTGCGAGACATTGGCCACCAGCTCGCGGCGGTGGCGGTCGGCGGCCTCCAGGTCGGCGGCCATCCGGTTGAAGGTGGCGGCCAGCTCGCCCACCTCGTCGCGGGAGGTGGCCTCGACCCGCCGGCTGTAGTCCCCGGCCGCCATCGCCTTGGCGGCCGCCGTCATGTCGCGCAGCGGGGAGGTCATGCCGTTGGCGATCATCTGCATGAAGAGCAGCGAGGCGATCATCGAGAAGATCATGATGACCCGGATCCGGGTGTCCGACTGCACGGCGATCACCACCATGCCGCTGGCGACCACCACCGACACCATCACCAGCACCGCCAGCTTGGCCTTGACCGAGCGCATCGGGTCCAGCGGCCGGATGTCGCTCCAGAGCCGCCGTGCGGCCCGGCCGAACGGGCCCGGCCGACGGCCGCCTTGCTCCAGCTGGTCGGTGTACGTCATCGCGGCCCCCATGTCACTCCGGTCACCGCCCCGCGCCCCCGGTCAGGGGGTGGGGGCCTCCAGGGCATAGCCCACGCCGTGCACGGTGCGGATCCAGTTGGCGCCGATCTTCCGGCGCAGCGCCTTCACATGGCTGTCCACGGTGCGGGTACCGGAGGCGTCTGTCCAGTCCCACACCTCGGCCAGCAGCTGCTCCCGGGTGAGCACCGCGCGCGGCTGCTGGGCCAGGCAGGCCAGCAGGTCGAACTCGGTGGGGGTGAGGTGGACGTCGGATCCGGCGACCCGGACCCGGCGCTGCACATGGTCGATCTCCAGCTCGCCGAGGCGGATGGAGCCGGTCGCCGGCGTACGGGCGGCCAGCTGCGCCCGCTCCACACGGCGCAGCAGCACATTCACCCGGGCCGCGAGCTCCCGCATGGAGAACGGCTTGGTCATGTAGTCGTCGGCGCCCACGCCGAGGCCGACCAGCATGTCGGTCTCGTCGTCGCGGGCGGTCAGCATCAGTACCGGGACGGGGCGCTGCGCCTGGATGCGGCGGCACACCTCCAGCCCGTCGAATCCGGGCAGCATCACATCGAGGACCACCAGATCCGGCTGCCAGGTCTGGAAGCAGTCGACGGCGTTGGGGCCGTCGTGTGCCACGGCGACCTTGAAGCCCTCCGCGCCCAGCCGGGCCGCGATGGACTCGGCGATCGTGGGCTCGTCCTCGACCACCAGCACCCGACGCTGTGCACTCGGGTTGCCGTTCTCCTGCTGCATCTCTGTCACGGTCACGCCACCGCCCCCAGGGCCTGCAGGTCCCGGCGCTCCCTGGGGGGAGGGCCGGTCCTGCTCTCGTCTCGTTCCGTCAGCTCCAAGCCACGGTGCCGTGCCTGTCCGCCGCACGCGGCCCACGAGGCCCGGAGTGTGGGGCTCCGGTCCCGCGGGTGGCCGACGAGTGGATCGAGGGCCACCGTGCGCAGCGTATGCACAGGTCGTGTCTCCCGGGAGAGGCCCGGGCACAACCGCACCACAGGCCTCATCGGGACGGCACAGCCCGACACCTTACCCAGCGATCATTCCACTTGTGATGCCAGGTACACGACATCGGGGGCGCCCCTATCCACCAGGACGTCCATCCGGCGCACCCGGGCGAAGCGCGCCCGGAGCCGCTCCTCGAAGTCCGGCGCCGGTGCGGCGCTCCACACGGCGAGCACCCCGGAGGGCGTCAACACCCTTTGCAGGACGGTGAGTCCGGCGAATCCGTAGAGGCCGCCGTTGGCGTCGGTGACCGTCCAGTCGGGCCCGTTGTCGATGTCCAGGCAGACGACATCCCAGCGGTCCCTGGTTCCGCGGAGATGGTCCAGCAGATCCGCGATGACCACCTCTGTTCGCGGATCCTTCAGCGAGCCTGCGGAAAAGCGCCCCAAGGGACCGGAGTGCCACTCCACCACGGCCTGCTCCCGCTCCAGCACGGTGATCCGGCTCAGCGCCGGATCCGCCGCGGCCTCGGCCAGCGAGAAGCCCGCGCCGAGGCCGCCCACCAGCAGCGACGGGCGCGGTACCGGCGTCGCGTCCAGCGCTGCGCGCACCAGCAGCCGCTCGGAGCGGCCGTCGGAGGTGTCCATCAGAAAGCACCCGTTGGCGATGATCTCGAAGACCGCGGCCTCGCCCTCGCCCCGCCGGCGCAGCACCACCTCCCCGTAGGGGCCGTCGCGCCGGTCCAGCACCCGGGCGGTTGGCTCGGCCATCCGGGTGAGGGCGGTTGCGGGGGTCGGCGGGGTGGCGGAACTCACAGGTGAAACCCTCCGTGAACGCACTGGTCGGTCGCGACACGCCCATCCTGGGGGGTCGCGGCGGCGCCGGTCCACCTGTTCGCAGCTCATTCGGCCGCCCTACGGTGGAAGCTGAAGCACGGAACCGTGCCGGGCGCCCCCGCCCAGGCCGAGCACCCGTCCCACCCGTGGAGGCGCCATGGCGGACACCGGGCAGCGCACGCTCCGCCCGCTCGGCGGCGCCGGTCTGCTCCGCCGCATCGGCCGGCTGCTCCCGGCGCCCGGCCGGACCCCCTTCACCTTCTGGTACCTGGTGCTGCTGCTCGGCACCACGCTCTACGCCCGCTGTGCGGACCCGGTCTCGGTGCGGGCCGCCGTCGTCGCCTCCAGTACCGACGGCTGGCATCTGCTGCACGTCCCGCTGCGGGTGCTGCTGTTCAGCGCGTTCTGGACGGCCGGGCCGCTGTGGTCGCCCTATCTGCTGGCCTTCGCGGTGGCCCTGGCGCCGCTGGAGCGCAGGACCGGCTGGCTGCGCACCCTCCAGGTCTTCGCCACCGGGCATGTGCTGGCGACCCTCGCCTCCGAGCTGCCGCTGGCGCTGCGGGTGCTCTACGGCCCGCTGGCCCCCAGTGCGCTGCACCGGGTGGACATCGGGGTCAGTTACGGAGTGCTGACCTGCCTGGGGGCGTTCACCGGGCTGCTGCCCGGGTGGCTGCGGTTCGCCGTGCCGGCGGTCATTGCGGCCGCGGTGCTGGAGCAGGCCCTCACCGGCAGGGATCCGGTGACCGCGATCGGACACCCCGTGGCCCTGCTCGTCGGCCTGCTCCACTGGCGTCTGGTGCGGCGGTGGGCAAGGCCCTGTTCGCCTGAAGCGAACAATGGAACACCGTGGTCGCCCCAAGACTTCAGTCAGAGCAACTCAACTTGACTGACTGGGGAGAGATCATGGCTTTGTCGCCCGCGCCGCTCACCCTTCCTGTGCTGCCCCTCGACGACGAGGTCGTGCTGCCCGGCATGATGGTGCCGCTGGATCTGTCCGACACCGAGGTGCGTGCCGCCGTCGACGCCGCCCAGGCGGCCGACCGCGGAGTGGAGGACGGCGCCCGCGCCCCCGGCATCCGCTCGGTGAAGGCCCGCAAGCCGCAGCTGCTGCTGGTCCCCCGGATCGACGGCGTCTATGCGGCCGTCGGCACCCTCGCAACCGTGGAGCAGGTCGGCCGGCTGGCCGACGGCGACCCCGCGGCACTGGTGCGCGGCGTCCGCCGGGTGCGGATCGGCGCCGGGACCACCGGCCCCGGCGCCGCCCTGTGGGTGGAGACCGCGGACTTCCACGAGCCTGCCGTCGGCAAGGAGGGACCGCTCCCGCCCCGGGTCGCCGAGCTGGTGCACGAGTACAAGTCCGTCGCCACCCGCTGGCTGCGCAAGCGCGGCGCATGGCAGGTGGTCGACCGGGTCGCCCAGCTCGAGGACGTCTCCGAGCTGGCCGACAACATCGGCTACGCCCCCTTCCTCACCGCGGAGCAGAAGCTCCGGGTGCTGGAGACCGCCGACCCCGCGGAGCGCCTGGCGTACGCCCTCCAGCTGCTGAAGGACCACCTCGCCGAGGAGGAGGTCAACGACACCATCCGCAAGGACGTCCAGGAGGGGGTGGAGAAGCAGCAGAAGGAGTTCTTGCTCCGCCGCCAGCTGGAGGCCGTCCGCAAGGAGCTGGCCGAGCTGGGCGGCGACGCCGCCTCCGAGGAGGAGGACTACCGCGCCCGGGTGGAGGCCGCCGACCTGCCGGAGAAGGTGCGCGACGCGGCGCTGAAGGAGGTCGACAAGCTGGAGCGGTCAGCCGAGGGCGCCTCGCCCGAGGCCGGCTGGATCCGCACCTGGCTGGACACCGTCCTGGAGCTGCCGTGGAACGAGCGCAGCGAGGACGCCTACGACATCGCCGGCGCCCGTGCGGTGCTGGACGCCGACCACGCCGGCCTCGCCGACGTCAAGGACCGCATCGTGGAGTACCTGGCGGTGCGCAAGCGCCGCGCAGGCCGCGGCCTCGGCCTGGTCGGCGGCCGCCGCGGCGGCGCGGTGCTGGCCCTGGTCGGGCCTCCCGGGGTCGGTAAGACCTCCCTGGGGGAGTCGGTGGCCCGCGCCATGGGGCGGACCTTCGTCCGGGTGGCGCTCGGCGGCGTCCGCGACGAGGCGGAGATCCGCGGCCACCGCCGCACCTATGTCGGCGCACTGCCCGGCCGGATCGTCCGGGCGATCAAGGAGGCCGGGTCGATGAACCCCGTCGTCCTGCTCGACGAGATCGACAAGGTCGGCTCCGACTACCGCGGCGACCCCGCCGCCGCCCTGCTGGAGGTGCTGGACCCCGCGCAGAACCACACCTTCCGCGACCACTACCTGGAGGTCGAGCTCGACCTCTCCGACGTGGTCTTCCTCGCCACCGCCAATGTGCTGGAGGCGATCCCCGAGCCGCTGCTGGACCGGATGGAGCTGGTGCGGCTCGACGGCTACACCGAGGACGAGAAGGTCGTCATCGCCCGGGACCACCTGCTGCCCCGGCAGCTGGAGCGGGCCGGGCTGGCCGCCGACGAGGTCCGGGTCGACGACTCCGCGCTGCGCAGGCTGGCCGGGGAGTACACCCGGGAGGCGGGCGTGCGGAACCTGGAGCGGTCCATCGCCCGCATTCTGCGCAAGGTCGCGGCCCAGCACGAACTGGGCGAGCGCGCCCTGCCCGCCGAGGTGACCGCGGACGGTCTGCGCGCCCTGATCGGACGCCCCCACCACACCCCGGAGTCGGCCACCGAACCCGCCGGGCGGCGCACCGCCGTCCCCGGGGTCGCCACCGGGTTGGCCGTCACCGGCGCGGGCGGCGACGTGCTCTATGTCGAGGCGTCGCTGGCCGACCCGGAGACCGGCTCCACCGGGCTCAGCCTCACCGGCCAGCTGGGCGAGGTGATGAAGGAGTCCGCGCACATCGCGCTCTCCTTCCTGCGCTCCCACGGAGCGGAGCTGGAGCTGCCGGTCACCGACTTCAAGGACCGCGGCGTCCATCTGCACGTACCGGCGGGAGCCGTTCCCAAGGACGGCCCGAGTGCCGGGGTCACCATGACCACGGCGCTGGCCTCGCTGCTCTCCGGCCGCCGGGTGCGGACCGATGTGGCGATGACCGGTGAGGTGTCGCTGACCGGGCGGGTGCTGCCGATCGGCGGCGTCAAGCAGAAGCTGCTGGCGGCGGACCGGGCGGGCATCACCACCGTGCTCATCCCGCAGCGCAATGAGCCCGACCTGGACGACGTCCCCGCGGAGGTGCTGGCCAGGCTCACCGTCCACCCGGTCTCCGACGTCCGCGACGTCCTGGCGCTGGCCCTGGAGCCGGCCGCGGCGGCCGTGCCCGCGGCGGCCTGACCGCCCGCAGGTCTGCGGGGCCCCTCCCCGTCCCCGGGAGGGGCCCGCTCGCGGTTGAGGCCGCCCCCGGCGGTGCGCCCTCGCCGTGCACCCCCGGCGGCGCCCCGCGGTGTGCCGGGGATCACCGCGGGCGGGGGTGGCGCACCGGTGGTACGGGTCGGTTGTCTGGGCCCGGAGCCGAGTGGACGGAGGAGCAGGGTGGAGCAGGTGCTGCTGGCGGGGCGGGCGGAGTGGCCGACCGGGGTGCCGGGGCTGCGGGCGTACACCGGGGCGGACGGGGTGGCGGTGCTGCTGATCGACCGCCCGGCCAAGCACAACGCCCTCACCCTCGCCATGTGGCGCGGGCTGCCCGGTCTGCTCGGACGGCTGGCGGAGGACCCCGGGGTGCGGGTGCTGCTGCTGGCCGGGGCGGGCGGCACCTTCTCGGCCGGGGCCGACATCGCCGAGCTGCTGGAGGTGTACGCGGACCCGGAGCTGGCCGACGAGTACCACCGGGACAATGTGGCGGCCGAAGAGGCGCTGGCGGGCTTTCCGCACCCCACGGTGGCGGTGGTGCGGGGGGCCGCGGTGGGCGGTGGCTGCCAGCTGGCGGTCGCCTGCGACCTGCGCTTCGCTGCGGCCGACGCCCGGCTGGGGATCACCCCGGCCAGGCTGGGAGTGGTCTATCCCGCGGTCCCCACCGCCAGGCTGGCCCGGCTGGTCGGCCCGGCCCGCGCCAAGTACCTGCTCTACTCGGCGGAGCTGGTCGACGCGGTCCGGGCGCGGCAGCTGGGGCTGGTGGAGGAGGCCGTGACCGGGGACGCGCTGGAGGCGAGGGCGCTGGAGTTCGCCCGTACGGTGGCATCGCGCTCGCCGCAGACGCTGGGCGCGATCAAGGCCGTGGTCGCCGCGGCCACCGAGGGCGGGGATCCGCAGGCGGCGGTGGAGCCCTGGGAGCGCAGGTCGCGGCATGCGCCCGATGTGAGGGAGGGGCTGGCGGCCTTTCTGGAGCGGCGCGCGCCCCGGTTCTGAGGCGTACGGCAAAGGCTCGGCAATCGGGTGACCCGCTCGGCCCACTTGTCGGGCAAATCCGACGAATCAGGCCATAGGATCCGGCGTATGCGCGTTCTTCGGTCGGCTCCCTCCGCAGCGGCCGGTGCCGCGGTCCTCGGCCTGGTCGCCCTGGCGGCGTGTGCCGCGCCACCGGCCGTACCGGTCCGCTCCGGTGCCGCCGCGAGGAAGGAAGCACCCGGGGCACCCCGGCCCGCCTCCTCCTACACCCTGCCGCTCGTCACCAGGACACCTGCGGGAACCACCGCCCCGCGGGCCGTCCCGGCGCACACCACCCGGCCCTTCTCCATGCTCGGCGTGGTCTGGGACGACGCCCGGAACCCGCTGAACGCCACCGTCCGGATCCGCACCCGCGACCGGACCGACGGCCGCTGGAGCGCCTGGCAGACACTCCGCGCCGAGGACCGCGAGCAACCCGGCCCCTCCGCGGACAAGGAGCAGGCCCGCGGCTACACCAGCCCCCTGTGGGTCGGCCCCTCCAACGGGGTGCAGGTCGTGGTGGGCCCGCCCAGCGGCGGCATCCTGCCCACCGGGCTGCGCCTCGCCCTGGTGGACCCGGGCGGTCCCGCGGAGCAGCCCGCCGTGCCCGGCGGCCCGCCGCACTGGCTGCTGCTGCACGACTCTGCGGCCAGGCCCGCGTCCCCGGTCCGCTACACGGTCCCGCGGCCCGCCATGGTCGGCCGGGCGGGCTGGAAGGCGGACGAGTCGCTGCGGCACAAGGCGCCGATCTACGCGCCCGGGGTACGGATGATCTTCATCCACCACACCGACAACCCCAACGGCTACTCCTGCTCCGAGGTGCCGGAGATGATCCGGGCCATGTACCAGTACCACGTCACCGAGCTGGCCTGGGACGACATCGGCTACAACTTCCTGGTCGACCGCTGCGGCACCATCTACGAGGGCCGCGCCGGAGGCGTCGACCGGCCGGTGGTCGGCGGCCACACCATGGGGTTCAACATCGGCTCCATGGGCATCGCCGCCATCGGGGACTTCCGGGCGGGCAACACGGTGCCCAAGCCGATGATCGACGCCATCGCCCGGCTGGCCGCCTGGAAGCTCTCCCTGGCCGGGGTCTCGCCGACGGGCCACGCCGTCATGGTCTCCCAGGACAGCGCCACCCGGTACCGCAAGGGCACCAAGGTCGTGCTCAATGTGATCTCGGGGCACCGCGACGCCGTCTACACCGAGTGCCCCGGTGACTCCCTCTACGCCGTGCTGCCGATCATCCGCGCCAAGGCCGCCGGCCTTGTCCGGGACGCCGCGGCCCACCACGCGGCCAAGCACTGAGAATCGGCTGCCGGGCACGCCGACCGATGTGACCGTTCTCTCACCGGTCCGGCCCGTCTGCGCGGGCGGGCCTCCCCGCGACCGCGGACGGCCGTCGTCCTCGGGGGCGGGGGCGGGGGGCGGGGGCGGGGGAGGTGGCTCAGCGCAGCAGATGGACGGGGTGGCGCACCTCGTCCTCGATGTCCCCGGAGGCCTGGGCCAGCATCTTGCGGGCCAGCGAGTTCAGGGCCCGCGCCGCGGCCAGCTCCTCGCCGATCCGCGGTTCGGGATGGTCGCTGTCACTGCAGGTGGAGGCGCCTCGGGCGGCCACTCCGGGGGCCCTGACCCCCACGAGCCGGGCTTCGCACTCGGTGTTCCTGCCGTCCTCGTCGAAGAACAGCCGGACGTCCCATTCGTGGCGCATGGCGTCCACTTCCTCGGGTGGGTCGGGTCTTCCTCCCCCGAGTCCCAAGGGTGCGCCCGAGGCAGGGGACGGGCAAGAGCGCACCGGGCGCGGGACCGCCCCGGGCGCAGCTCAGACGCGGTGCCCCTGGGTGCGCAGCCAGCGGTGCACCGCCTCCTTGTCGGCGACGGTGATCCGGGGACCGGGACGCACCGGTCCCTCGTCCTCGTTGAACCCGGTGTCGGTGACCCGGGCGGTGGTCCAGTCGGCGAGTTGCTGTGCGGCGTCGGGCAGCACCCGGCCGCCGTCCTCCCAGGCACGCCGGGACGCCTCGGCGGCGTCCGGGTCGTTCTCGGCGGCCTCGGCCAGCCAGAGCGGGACCAGGCGGGCGGCCGTGCGCGCGTCCAGAGAGGGGTCGTTCATGCAGGTGAGCGTCACCGGCAGAGGTGGTCTTCATGCCGGTGATGAGCCGTCCGGGGGCGGCCGGCCGCCGCGGGCCGCCCCCGGACGGGTCCGTCAGCGCACGCCGAGCAGGTGGTCCATCGCGAGCTGGTCCAGCTGCTCGAAGGCCATGCCGCGGGCGGCGGCCGCGTCCACGTCGAAGTCCTCGAACGCGGAGCGGTCGGCCAGCAGGTCGGCGGCGGTCTCGCCCTTGTTCAGGGTGGGCTGCGCCAGCTCGTCCAGGCGGGCGGCGCGCAGCGCCTCCTGCACGGCCGGGTCGGCGCGGAAGGCGAGCGCGCGCTCCTTGAGGATCAGGTAGTTGCGCATGCAGCCGGCGGCCGACGCCCAGACACCGTCGAAGTCCTCGGTGCGCGGGGGCTTGAAGTCGAAGTGGCGCGGGCCCTGGTAGTCCGACGACTCCAGCAGGTCCACCAGCCAGAAGGCCTGGCGCAGGTCGCCGGCGCCGAAGCGGAGGTCCTGGTCGTATTGATGCCGGACTGGCCGTTGAGGTCGATGTGGAACAGCTTGCCGTGCCACAGCGCCTGGGCGATGCCGTGCGGGAAGTTCAGCCCGGCCATCTGCTCGTGGCCGACCTCGGGGTTGAGGCCCACGCGGTCGGCGTGCTCCAGCTCGTTGATGAACGCCAGGGCGTGGCCCACCGTCGGGAGGAGGATGTCGCCGCGGGGCTCGTTGGGCTTGGGCTCGATGGCGAAGCGCAGGTCGTAGCCCTGGGAGACGACGTAGTCGCCGAGCAGGTCGAAGGCCTCCTTGAGGCGGTCGAGCGCCACCCGGACGTCCTTGGCGGCACCGGACTCGGCACCCTCGCGGCCGCCCCAGGCGACATAGGTGGTGGCGCCGAGCTCGACGGCCAGGTCGATGTTGCGGATGACCTTGCGCAGCGCGTAGCGGCGGATGTCGCGGTCGTTGGAGGTGAAGCCGCCGTCCTTGAACACCGGGTGGGTGAAGAGGTTGGTGGTGGCCATGGGCACCTTGAGACCCGCGGTGTCCAGCGCCTGGCGGAAGCGCTTGATGATGGCCTCGCGCTCGGCGTCCGAGGAGCCGAACGGGATCAGGTCGTCGTCGTGGAAGGTGATGCCGTAGGCGCCGAGCTCCGCGAGGCGGGTCACGGACTCCACCGGGTCCAGTGCCGGGCGGGTGGCGTCGCCGAACGGGTCGCGGCCCTGCCAGCCGACCGTCCAGAGGCCGAAGGTGAACTTGTCTGCGGGGGTCGGGGTGATGCTCATGTTGCGGCTCCTCTATTCGTCAGGCCAGAAAACAAATTAGTATGCGGAGGCGCCATACGGAAGTCCCAGGGTGCAAAAGCCGCAGAAGGAGCGGGCATGAACGCAAGTCAGCGGGTCGTCATCGGGGTCGACAGCTCCACCCAGTCCACCAAGGCCGTGGCCGTCGACATCGACAGCGGCGAGGTGCTGGCCGAAGGTCGTGCAGCTCACACGGTCACCGGCACCGGCGGCGCCCGGGAGAGCGACCCCGAGCAGTGGTGGCAGGCGTTCAGCGAGGCGGTGGCCGCTACCGGCCACGCCGACCGGGCGCTCGCGGTCTCCGTCGGTGGACAGCAGCACGGGCTGGTGGCCCTGGACGCGGACGGCAGGCCGGTCCACCCGGCGATGCTCTGGAACGACACCCGCTCCGCCCCCCAGGCCGCCGCCCTCACCGAGCGGCTCGGCCGCGCGGAGTGGGCCCGCCGCACCGGCTCGGTCCCCACCGCCGCCTTCACCGTCGCCAAGTGGGCCTGGCTGCGGGAGAACGCCCCCGAGGCCGCCGAGCGCACCGCCGCCGTGCGGCTGCCGCACGACTACCTCACCGGCCGCCTCACCGGCGCCGGCACCACCGACCGCGGCGACGCCTCCGGTACCGGCTGGTGGGGCGAGAACGGCTACGACAAGGAGATCCTCGACCTGGTGGGCCTGGACGAGGGCCGCCTCCCCGAGGTGATCGAGCCGGGCCGCGCCGCCGGCACCGTACGCTCCGGATCCCCGCTGCCCGCCGGCATCCCGGTCGCCGCCGGCACCGGCGACAACATGGCCGCGGCCCTGGGTCTGGGCCTCACCCCGGGCCTGCCCGCCGTCTCGCTGGGCACCTCGGGCACCGTCTACGCCGTCACCCGCGGCCGCCCCGCGGACGAGAGCGGTACCGTGGCCGGCTTCGCCGACGCCTCCGGCGGCTGGCTGCCGCTGGCCTGCACGCTCAACTGCACCCTCGCCGTCGACCGGATCGCCGCCCTGCTCGGCCGGGACCGCGCCGACGTGGAGCCCGGCGGCACCGCCGTGGTGCTGCCCTTCCTGGACGGCGAGCGCACCCCCGACCTGCCCTACTCCTCCGGCCTCTTCCACGGCCTGCGGCACGACACCACGGCCGGACAGCTGCTCCAGGCCGCCTACGACGGCGCCGCCCACGCCCTGCTCACCGCCCTGGACGACGTACTGCGGCACGGCGGCGAGACCTCCACCGACGCGCCGATCCTGCTGATCGGCGGCGGCGCCCGCGGCGCCGCCTGGCAGAACACCGTGCGCCGGCTCTCCGGCCGCGCCGTCCAGCTGCCCCGCGCGGCCGAGCTGGTCGCCCTGGGCGCCGCGGCCCAGGCCGCCGGACTGGTCACCGGAGAGCAGCCCGCCGAGGTGGCCCGCCGCTGGGGCACCGCCGACGGACCGCTGCTGGACCCGCTGCCCAGGGACGAGGAAGCGCTGGCCCGCATCGCCGATACGCTGCACAGGGCCGGGCGGCTGTTCGAGGCTCCGACCCGCTGATCCGACAGGAGAAGGTGAAGCAGAACGTGCGTCAGCCGACCGCGAACGGCGGGACCCGCAACCGGCCCGCCCCGGCCTCGCAGCAGACCATGCGGCGGCAGAACCTGGCTCTTGTGCTGCAGGAGGTCGCCGCCCGGGCGCCGCTCTCCCGCGCGGAGGTCGCCGCGGCCAGCGGGCTCACCCGCGCCGCGGTCTCCTCCCTGGTCGAGGAGCTGATCGGCGGCGGACTGCTCGCCGAGCTGGGCCCGGCCCCCAGCGGCCGGGTCGGACGCCCGGGCAATGCGCTCACCCTCAACCCCGAGGGTCCCGCCGGGCTCGGCGCGGAGATCGGCGTGGAGCACCTGGCCGCCTGTGTCGTGGACCTCGCCGGTGAGCCCCGGGCCTGGCAGCGGATCGCCGCGGACAACCGCGGCCGGCCCGCCTCCGAGGTGCTCGCCGATCTGGCGGCGCTGCTCGGCCGGGTCACCGCCGAGGCAGGACCGCAACTGCGCCCGGCCGGGCTGGGGATCGCCGTCCCCGGCCTGGTCGGCGCGGAGCACGGCCTGGTCATCCGGGCTGCCAACCTCGGCTGGTCCGAGGTGCCGGTGATAGCGATGCTCCGCTCGGAGCTGCGCCGCGCAGGGCTCCCGGACCTCGCGGGGCTTCCCGCAGAGGTCGACAACGAGGCCAACCTCGGCGGCCTCGCCGAGCTCTGGCTGGGCGAGCACGCCGGCACCGGTGACTTTGTTCACATCTCGGCGGAGGCCGGTATCGGTGCCGCGCTGATCGTCGCCGGGCGGCTCTTCCGCGGTGCCCGCGGATTCGCGGGTGAGCTGGGCCACGTCCCGGTGGAACCCAGCGGTCCGGCGTGCGCCTGCGGCTCACGCGGCTGCCTGGAGCAGTACGCGGGGGAGCGGGCGGTACTGGCGGCGGCGGGCACCCACGGCACGGGCCGCGACTGGGTCACCCTGCTCGCCGAGCGCGCGGCCGCCGGTGACCCCGCCGTACTGGCAGCGCTGGACCGGGCGGGCACCGCACTGGGCACGGCGGTCGCCGGAGCGGTCAACCTGATCGACCCCGCCGCGGTGATACTCGGCGGCGGCTACGCCGAGCTGGGTGACTGGCTGGTGCCCGGGATGCGGCGCGAACTGTCGGCCCGGGTCACGGTGCGGCCGTGGTCCGACGACTGGCTCGCGGTCTCCTCGCTGGGCCGCCGCGGACCGCTGCTGGGCGCCGCCGCCGGAGTCGTACGGGCCATCGTGGAGGACCCGGGGCGGGTCGCCGTGCAGTGAGGGCCGCGCAGGGCCGCTGTCCTGGCAGTGGATACTTGGGCAGGCATCGGCCGTAGAGACGACCGGAGGACGGCGGCGTGAACGTGGGCGACCGGGTGGCTGAGGACGCCTTCGGCTCGGTGGAACGGGAGTTGGCGCTGCTCTTCCGTCGCGCCAGGGCCCGTGCGACCGACATGGCCCGGGAGGTCCACCCGGAACTGGAGGGCAGCGCCTATCCGCTGCTCGCTTACATCGAGGACTCCGGCAAGGTGCGCCTCACCGACATCGGGGTCCACTTCGGGGTGGGCAAGGCCACGGTGAGCCGCCAGATCAAGGCGCTTGAGGTGCTCGGCCTGGTGCGCCGGGAGTCCGATCCGCTGGACGGCAGGGTCTCACTGGTCTCGCTGACCGAGGAGGGCGACCGCCGCTACAGTCGCGCCCGCGACGCCCGGATGGGCAGCTTCCGCAGCATGCTGGGCACCTGGGAGCCCGATGACGTGGCCGTCTTCGCCCGTCTGCTGCACCGCTTCAACGGCCTTATCGAGAACAGCTGACGCGGGCTCATCGAGCACAGCTGACGCGAGCTTGTCGAGCACGGGTGCCGCGAGCTCGTCGAGCACGGGTGCCGCGGGCTTCTCGGAAACCGCTGCCACGGGCTCCTCGGGAGCAGCAGACGCGAGCCTCCGGAAAGAACTGACGCGGGGCGGGCCGAAGCCCGCCCCGCGTCAGTCGTACGTCGGTCGCGTCCGGCTCAGCGGACGGCGATCAGATACAACCCGTAGCCGACGGCCGCCGCACAGGCGGCGAAGCAGACGGCGGCCGTGCCCAGCGCCACCGAGCCGCCGCCGCTGCCGCCCTCGGCGACCGCCGCCTCACGGGCGGCCTCGCGGCGGGAGAGGGCGAGGGTGCCCAGGGCGAAGACCGTGACGATCGCCACCGTGATACCGAAGCTGACGCCTGCCGTGCCGGCGAGCGCACCCCACTTGATCTGCATGCGGGTTCCTTTCCTGCGACCCGGCGGGTCAGGCGGCGATGCCGGTCGGGGCCAGCGGGGTGGCGGGCGTGGGCAGCGGTGCGGGCTCGCCGTCCGTGACCACATTGCCCGAGTGCACCGGGCGGCGGCGGGAGATCACCCGGGCCGCGGTGGCGCCGGCGATCAGCAGCACACCCACCACGACGACCCCGGCGTCGCCGCGGCCGGCGATCCAGGCGGCGCCCCCGGAGACCGCGGCAGCGGCGGGGAGGGTCATCAGCCAGGCGTAGGCCATGCGGCGGGCGACGCTCCACCGCACCCGGGCCTCGGGGGCTCCGAGGCCCGCACCGAGCACACCGCCGGTGCAGACATGGGTGGTGGAGAGGCCGAAGCCCATGTGCGAGGAGGCCAGGATCACCGCGGTGGCGGCGGTCTCCGAGGAGAAGCCCTGGCGGGGCTCGATGTCGGTGAGGCCCTTGCCCATGGTGCGGATGATCCGCCAGCCGCCCATCCAGGTGCCGAGGGCGATCGCGCTGCCCGCGCTGAGCACCACCCACAGCGGCGGGTTGGCACCCGCGCCGAGGGCTCCGGCGGAGATCAGGGTGAGGGTGATGACACCCATGGTCTTCTGCGCGTCGTTGGTGCCGTGCGCCAGCGAGACCAGCGAGGAGGAGGCGACCTGGCCCATCCGGAAGCCGCGCCCGGTGGTCGCGGCACTGCCGCCGCGGGTGATCCGGTAGGCGAGCCGGGTGGCGCCCCAGGAGGCGAGACCCGCCACGACGGGCGAGGCCAGCGCCGGGATCAGGATCTTGGTGACGACGGTGTCGAAGTGCACCCCGTGCACCCCGACGCCGACCAGGGTGGCGCCGATCAGACCGCCGTAGAGGGCGTGCGACGAGCTGGAGGGCAGGCCCAGCAGCCAGGTCAGCAGGTTCCAGAGGATCGCGCCTGCCAGCGCCGCGAAGATGATCTCGGGGTGGACGCCGGCGCTCTCGTCGATGATGCCGCCGGAGATCGTCTTGGCGACCTCGACCGAGAGGAAGGCGCCCGCCAGATTGAGTACGGCGGAGATGGCCACGGCCACCTTGGGGCGGAGCGCGCCGGTGGCGATGGAGGTCGCCATGGCGTTGGCCGTGTCGTGAAAGCCGTTGGTGAAGTCGAAGGCGAGAGCCGTGATGATCACGACGGCCACCAGGAACGTGATGTGTTCCATACCCAAACAATCGTCTTAGGCGTTGTCGTCGTGGCGACCGTAAGCATCCATGGTGAACGGAAGGTTAACTGACCACGACTTCGAGGTGCCGACCCTTCGGAATCGTTTGACATGGCCATGAAACGATGCAATCGTCGGGATGTCCGGGACCGTGCACATGATCTGCACACTGCCCAGCGTGGTTTGATCTTGTTCTGGTGAGCCGTTGTGCGATTCACTCATTCGGGTGTCTGTGCCGGTATCGGGCGGTAGATGGCTCCTGTGCCGGTTGTGATGGCTGAGGCCGCAAGACACCCGAGTTCACCGAACGAGATTGCGAGATCCGGTGCGGACGAGGCGAGTGGAGCCGCGGCAGCACGCCGTACAGCCGAGCACAGAGCGCAGACGCGAACGCAACGGGGACGAGCGGCCGGCCGGCCACCGCCGGCCGCGGGCCGCAGCGTGGGCCGCCGTAGGCGTGCCCGCGACCCTGCTGACCACCGGCTGCGGAGCAGCGACCGGCGGCACCACCGCGGTGCTGGGCACGGCCGCCGCCGCCGCCGCGGTCGCCGCGGCCTGGGGCCTGGTCACCGCGGTGCGGCGGACGATGGTCCGCCCGCTGCTGCGCGAGCGCGACCGGACGGTCGCCGAGCGCGACCGGCTGGCGGGGGAGCGGGACGCCCTGATCGTCGACCGCGACCAGCTGCTGGCCGAGCGGGACGGCAGGATGGCACAGCTCCAGGCCCTCGCCGGCCAGCTCCAGGCGCTCTCCGCCGAACGGACCGGGCTCGCCGCCGAGCGCGACGAACTCACCGCGGAACGGGACGAGCTGCAGGGCAGCGTCGACGCCACCTTCGTCAATCTGGCGATGCGCACCCTGACCCTGGTCGAGCGGCAGCTGGTACTGATCGAGACCCTGGAGGGCCGCGAGGGCGACCCGGAGCAGCTGGACAACCTCTACCGGCTGGACCATCTCGCCACCCGGATGCGGCGCAACAGCGAGAACATGCTGCTGCTCGCGGGCCTGGAGAACAGCCGCCGGGGCAACCGCAACGTCCCGCTGCTGGATGTGCTCCGTGCCGCCGTCTCCGAGATCGAGCGCTATGAGCGGGTGCGCATCCAGTTCCTGCCCCGGGTGCGGCTGATCGGCGGCGCCGCCGACGACACCAGCCACCTGGTCGCCGAGCTGCTGGAGAACGCCACCGCCTTCTCCCCGCCGCAGGACGTGGTGGAGGTCGGCGGCTGGCTGCTGGACAACGGCGAGCTGATGATCTCCGTGGTGGACCGCGGTATCGGCATCCCCGCCGAGCGCCTGCGGGAGATCAACGAGCAGTTGGACCACCCGGATCCGGGCGACGCCGCACCGCTCTCCGGCAAGGCCCCATGGCGCGAGCAGACCGCCTCGGCGCGCAGCATGGGACTCTTCGTGGTCTCCCGGCTGGCCCGCCGCCACGGCGTGCGGGTGCAGCTGCGGGAGACGGTCACCGGTGGTGGTGTCACCGCCATCGTGGTGGTGCCGCGCGAGGCCATGCTGGAGGCCGACCTGACGGCCGCGGAGCTGGACGAGCAGCGCTCGGCCGAGCGGGAGGCGGCCGCCGCGGAGCCGGCGCCGGCCGCGCCCCCGGCGGTGCCGACGGCGCAGAACCCGCCGCTGCCCAGGCGGGGAGCGGCGATCCCGGCCCCCGCGGCCGCGGCGGACGATCTCGCGGCGGACGATCTCGTGGTGGATGACCTCGCGGCGGACGACCGGGGGGCGGACGACCGGGGCGGGCGGCGGCTCGACGACGGCCGCCACAGCCGCAGTGCCGAGCCCGCCGGGGAGACCCGGCCGCGCCGCGGTGCGGCTCCCGCGGAACCCGCTGCTCCCGAACCCGCTGCTCCCGAACCGGCTGCTCCCGAACCGGCCGCTCCCGTGGAGGCGGCGGACCCCGGCGCGACGCGGCCGGAGGACGGCGACCTGTCGCAGGACGGCCCGGTGACCAGGCTCGGGCTGCCCCGCCGGGTGCCCCGCGGCGGCGGCCTGCCCGGCACCGGTGAGGCGCCGGGATCGGGGCTGCGCAGGGAGAGCTCGCGCCCGGGTGAGAGCACCGGTTCCACCTCCGCCGCCGAACTCCGCCGCAGGCTCGGCGGGTTCCAGAGCGGACTGCGGCAGGCGGCCCGGGAGGCCGCCCAGGAGACGTCGCAGGGCGAGGCGGCCCCGCAGACGGCAGGGCGCGGGCGGGAAGCGGTGGCGCAGGACACCGCCCAGGAGCAGGCCCCGGCGGCGGAGCCGTCGCGGCAGAGGGCGGCAGGGACGGGGGACGCGGGGGAGAGCAGTCGGGGGATCGGCGGTTCCTCAAGCGAGGAGGCAAGCAGATGACGATTGGCGGCGCGGCCGGTGCGCCGGTGATGGCCCGCGGCGGCCCGGGCGGATCCGGGGTCAGCCAGGAGGCCCACAAGGTGAGGTGGCTGCTCTCGGACTTCGCTTCGGGAGTGCGCGGACTGCAGGACGTGGTGGTGGTCTCCTCCGACGGCCTGCTGCTCGCGGCATCCGAAGGGGCGAGCCGGGCCCAGGACCTGGCGGCGGTGGTGTCCGGGCTGGTCAGCCTGGGTGCCGGTGCCTCCCGGGTGCTGGGCAATGGCGCGGTCAGGCAGACCATCGTGACCATGGACGGCGGTCACCTCTTCCTGATGGCGATCAGCGACGGCTCGTGCCTCGGAGTGCACGCCTCGCTCGACTGCGACCTCAGCGTGGTCGCGTACCAGATGGCGCTGCTCGTCGAGCGGGCCGGGCACGCGCTCACCCCCGAGGTCCGCAGCGAACTCCACCGGGCGATGGCCGCCCGATGACCTCCGTGAAAGGTGGGTCTGTGCGCGGCAGCGAGCACAGCACAGGGCCCGTGCGGCGCCCTGGCGCCGGGCGGGCCTCCCGGGTCCGTCCGTATGCGATCACCGGTGGCCGGACCCGCTTCGGGCATGTGCTGCTGGTGGAGACCCTGGTCTCCGCGCTCAACCGCCCCGCCACCGCGGAGGGCGGGGGCCTTCCGGAGCTGGACGCCATCTGCGAGCTCTGCCGGGGCCACATGCGCTCCATCGCGGAGATCGCGGCGCTGCTGCGCATCCCGCTGGGTGTGGTCCGGGTGCTGGTCAGCGATCTCGCCGACCAGGGCAGGATCAGGGTGCACGGGGCGCCCGGGGGCGACGGCTACGGGGACATGCAGGACACAGGTGACGGGATGACCGCAGGTTCGACCGCGAACCGGGCGCTGCTGGAAAGGGTGCTGGGTGGACTTCGCAAGCTCTGAGACCGTGACGGCGGGGCCGGCCGGAGGCCGCCCGACCGGACCGGCCTCGGCCGCCGCGGCGGACCCGCGGGGCGTGCCCGGCATCCCGCTGAGTCCGACCGGGAACGCCACCTCCACCAAGATCGTGGTGGCGGGCGGCTTCGGGGTGGGCAAGACCACCTTTGTGGCCTCGGTCTCCGAGATCGTCCCGCTCACCACCGAGGCGGTGATGACCCAGGCCGGCGAGGGCATCGACGACGCCTCGGCGACCCCGGACAAGACCACCACCACGGTGGCCATGGACTTCGGCCGGATCAGCCTGGAGGACGATCTGGTCCTCTATCTCTTCGGCACCCCGGGCCAGCAGCGGTTCTGGTTCATGTGGGACGACCTGGTGCGCGGGGCGATCGGCGCGGTGGTGCTGGCGGACACCCGGCGGCTCGCGGACAGCTTTCCGGCGCTGGACTACTTCGAGGGATGCGGACTGCCGTTCATCGTGGCGGTCAACCAGTTCGACGGCGCCCCGAACTACTCCGCGAACGACGTCCGCGACTCCCTGGCCGTACCGCCGGAGATCCCGGTGGTGCTCTGCGACGCCCGGGCGCGGGGCTCGGTCGCGGAGGCGCTGACCACTCTGGTGGTGCACGCACTGACGGTGCAAGGATGATCAACTGTGCTCGACGGGGGGTTTGAGGGCACGTCAACTGACCACTGCTGGCTAGTCGAGGAGCCGAACAACCCCCATGAGCAAGATACTGATCGTCGGAGCCGGGCAGTCCGGACTCCAGCTGGCCCTGGGTCTGCAGTCGCACGGTTATGACGTCACGGTGATGACCAACCGCACGGCCGACGAGATCCGCAACGGCCGGGTGATGTCCACCCAGTGCATGTTCAGCACCGCACTGCAGCACGAGCGCGACCTCGGTCTGAACCTCTGGGAGGACCAGGCGCCCCGTATCGAGGGCGTCGGGGTCTCGGTGGCCGGGCCGGACGGCAGCCGGGTCATCGACTGGGTCGGGCACCTGGACGGCTACGCCCAGTCCGTGGACCAGCGGCTGAAGATGGCCGGCTGGCTGGAGACCTTCGCCCGGCGCGGCGGCCAGGTCGTGGTGCACGGCGTCACCGTCTCCGACCTGGACTACTTCTCGCGCAGCTATGACCTGGTGCTGGTCGCCGCGGGCAAGGGCGAACTGGTGTCGATGTTCGGCCGGGACGCCTCCCGCTCCCCGTACGACGTGCCGCAGCGCGCCCTGGCCGTCTCCTATGTGCACGGCCTCGGCCCGCGCCCCGAGCACGACTTCGAGGCGGTGCGCTGCAACCTGGTGCCGGGCGTCGGCGAGCTCTTTGTGATGCCCAGCCTGACCACCTCCGGCCGCTGCGACATCCTCTTCTGGGAGGGCATCCCCGGTGGCCCGCTGGATGTCTTCACCGGTGTCAAGGACCCGGAGGAGCACCTGCGGACCACCCTGGAGCTGATGCGCACCTTCACGCCCTGGGAGTACGAGCGCGCGGCCGGCGGTGTGGAGCTGACCGACGCGGGCGGTGTCCTGGCCGGTCGCTACGCCCCGGTGGTCCGCAACCCGGTCGCCGTGCTGCCCGGCGGCGGGTTCGCGCTGGGCGTCGCCGATGTGGTGGTCGCCAACGACCCCATCACCGGGCAGGGTTCCAACAACGCCTCCAAGTGTGCCGCCGCCTATCTGGACGCCATCCTGGAGCACGGTGACAAGCCCTTCGACCGGGACTTCATGCAGGCGGCCTTCGACCGCTACTGGGACTCCGCCCGGCATGTCACCAAGTGGACCAACGCCATGCTGGCGCCGCCGCCGGAGCATGTCCTCAACCTGATCGGCGCGGCCGGTCAGCTGCAGCCCGTGGCCGACCGCTTCGCCAAGGGCTTCGACGACCCGGCCGACTTCGAGGAGTGGTTCTTCGAGCCGGAGAAGGCCGGTGCCTACCTGGGATCGGTCGCCCCCCAGGCCTGACGCGCCGCCCGGTCCGGCCCCGGCCCCGGTACAACCCCGGGCCGGGGCCGGATGTCCTCTCTCCGATGAGAATTCACCCGGAGTCAGCTGGGCCCCCTGCCGTTGGTGGGTGCCTCCATGGCAGGATCGACCGGGTTCGGGAGCGGATCCGTCAGGGACGAGGGTCTGCCGATCGCACAGGGAGGCAGGGTTCATGGCGGTGGGGCAGCAGGCCGAGGGCAGGGGAGTGACACCGGCGAGGCCGTGGGTCCGGGCCGCACTGAGGTGCGGAGCCGTACTGGCCGTCGCCGCGCTGGCACTGCCGGCCACCGTCCAGACGGCCTGGGCCGCGCCCAACCCGGCGACGCTCGCCGGCACGACCGCGTCCGACCCGCTGGCGAAGGCCAGGGCGACGCTGGGCCCGCTGCTGGATGAGCTGCACGACCTGTACCAGAAGGCCGAGGAGGCCACCGAGCGGTACAACGACGCCTCGGACCAGCTGCGCCAGCACACCGCGATCGTCGCCGACCTGACGCGCCGGGTCGCCGAGAAGCAGACGCAGGTCGACGCGGGCACCGAGCTCGCCGCCGAACTCGCCCGCGCCCAGTACCGCAACGGCTCGCTCTCCGGCTATGCCGAACTGCTGCTCGCCGAGAGCCCCTACGAGGCCCTGGACCGCGGTCAGGACCTGCAGCGCGCCGGAGACGCCCAGGCGCAGCTGCTGGACGGGCTCAAGGCCGACCAGTCCGACCTGACCGCGCTCAAGACCCAGGCCGAGGGCAACCTGAGGACGGTGCAGCAGCTGACCGGGCAGCAGCAGTCCGCGCGGGACGCCGTACAGAAGCAGCTGGACGCCGTGGAGAAGGCCGTCGCGGCGCTCACCGGCGCCCAGCGGGCCGAGCTGGAGAAGCTGGAGAAGCAGGAGGCCGACCAGGCCCAGCTGGACTTCCTTGCCTCCGGTGTCCTCGGCAAGGGCGAGCGGGCCCCGTCCAAGGCCGGGCGCAAGGCGCTGCAGTACGCCTTCGAGCAGCTGGGCAAGCCCTATGTGTGGGGCGGGTCCGGACCGGATGTCTTCGACTGCTCCGGCCTCACCTCGCAGGCGTGGCTGCACGCAGGGCTGCCGATACCGCGCACCAGCCAGCAGCAGTGGGCGCAGCTCCAGCACATCCCGCTCAACCAGCTGCGCCCCGGCGACCTGGTGGTCTACTTCAGCGGTGCCACCCATGTGGCGATGTACATAGGCGCCGGCCTGATCATCCAGGCCCCCCGCCCCGGTGCCTTCGTCAAGGTGTCGCCGATGGGCGGTATGCCGATCCTGGGCGCCGTGCGCCCGGACCCCTCGGACGCGGGCGACGGCGGCACGTGGAAGATGCCCAAGATCCCCGGCGGCACGGACACCACCACTCCGATCCTGGGTGTCGACATCCATGACGGGGGCAAGCCCAAGCCCTACAAGCCCGCGCCGCCCGCCAAGCCGGCCGACCCCACGCAGCAGCCCTCCTCCTCCGCGCCGGGCAGTCCGTCCAGCGGCTCGTCGGCGGGGCCCTCGGGCAGCCCCAGCGGGTCCGCGTCCGCCTCCGGGTCGCCCAGCCCCTCGTCCTCGGACTCCTCCTCCGCGTCGCCCTCGGAGTCGGCCTCCGACCCGGCCTCCGAGTCGCCCTCGGAGTCCGCGTCGGCTTCGGCGGATCCGTCCGACTCGGCGGCCGCCGGCACCCCGGACAGCTCCGCCCTGCTGTCCGACCTGCCCACGGAGCTGGGCTGACGGCCGGGCAGCAGGGCGGACGGGATCAGCCGAAGTAGCTGTCGAAGTTCCTGGAGAACTCCCAGCTGCTGAAGCGGTCCCAGTTGACCGACCAGGTCATCAGCCCACGCAGGTCGGAGTGGGTGCCGCCGTGCAGGGTGTACGAGCCGCAGTTGCTGCCCTTGGTGAGGCAGTCCAGCGCCTTGTCCACCTCGGCCGGGGCCACATAGCCGTTGCCGGCGTTCTGGTTGGCGGGCATGCCGATCGCGACCTGGGAGGGTGCCAGGGCGGGGAAGAGGTTGGCGGTGTTGCCCGCCACCGGGAAGCCGGCGAGCAGCATGTCGGTCATGGCGATGTGGAAGTCGGCGCCGCCCATCGAGTGGTACTGGTTGTCCAGGCCCATGATGGAGCCGGAGTTGTAGTCCTGGACGTGCAGCAGGGTCAGGTCACCGCGGAGTGCGTAGATCACCGGCAGATAGGCGCCCGCCCGCGGGTCCTGGCCGCCCCAGGGGCCGGATCCGTAGTACTGGTAGCCCAGTTGCACAAAGAAGGTCTCCGGGGCCATGGTCAGCACGAAGCCGGAGCCGTAGCGGGCCTTGAGGCTCTTCAGCGCGGAGATCAGATTGACGATCACCGGGGTGGTCGGGTTCTTGAAGTCGGTGTCGCCCGTGTCCAGGGCGAGCGAGTGGCCCTCGAAGTCGATGTCGACGCCGTCCAGGCCCCACTTGTCGATGATCGCCGAGACCGAGCTGACGAAGGTGTCGCGTGCCGCGGTGGTGGTCAGCTGGACCTGCCCGTTGGCGCCGCCGATGGAGAGCAGCACCTTCTTCCCCTGGGCGCGCTTGGCCTGGATGGCCGCCTTGAAGTCGGTGTCGGACTCCACGGTCGGACACTCGGAGACGGAGCACCGGTTGAAGCGGATGTCCCCGGAGGTGGGTGAGGTGGGCTCACCGAAGGCCAGGTCGATCACGTCCCAGTCGGCCGGCACATCGGACACCCGGGTGTAGCCCGAGCCGTTGGCGAAGCTGGCGTGCAGATAGCCGACCAGGGCGTGCGCGGGCAGCCCGTTGCTGGGCGGGGGCGTCGTCGGGGGCGGTGTGGTGGGCGGCTGGCTGGTGGGGGGCTGGGAGGTCGGCGGCTGACTGGTCGGCGGCTGACTGGTGGGCGGCGGTGTGGTGGCGGGGGCGCCCGGTCCGTCCAGGGACACGTCGTCGGCGTAGTAGGTGCCCTGTCCGTACCAGCCGTGCAGATAGACGGTGGCGCTGGTCTGGGTGGCGCCGGTGGTGAAGGAGAGCGAGAGCTTGCTGTACGCTCCGCCGGTGGAGGGCGTCCAGGTGCTGGCACCGCCGTCCACCCCGAGGTAGACATAGGCCCCGTTGACATAGGACGACAGGGTGTAGGTGGTGCTGGGCGCCACCGGCACGGTCTGGGTGCACTGTGCGGTGTCGCTGGCGGAGGCGGCGCCGGCCAGGGCGTAACTGCCGCTGTGGGCGTGGCCGGTGACGGCACTGCCGTTGCTGCAGCTCCAGCCGGAGAGGCCGCTCTCGAAGCCGCCGTTGGTCAGGAACTCCCCGGCGTGTGCGGCCGGTGCGAAGCCGATGGCTGCGGCAAGTGTGGCGGCGGCCGCGGTGGCCAGTGCGGTGGCGGCGGCGGTGAGCGGGCGCGGATGGGGGCGTGGTCTGCGCATGATGCGGTGCTCCTGGGTCGACACGGGCGTGGGGGGGTGTCGGGGAGGCGTCCAGAAAGGACTAGACCACTGAACTAGGTATGGACCAAGCATGTCAATGGAGCGGAGCGCGCTAGAGTCCCGCCATGACCAGGTATGTGGCTCTGCTGCGCGGCATCAACCTGGGTACCCGCAACCGGATCGCCATGGCCGACCTGCGGGACCTGCTGGGTGAGCTCGGCACCGGGGTCAGGACCCATCTGCAGAGCGGCAACGCGGTCCTCACCGCACCCGGCCGTACGGACCGGGAGATCGCCGCCGCCGTCGAGCAGCGCATCGCGACCCGGCTCGGGCTGAACGTGCCCGTGGTGGTGCGCACCGCCGCCGAACTGCGCGCGGTGGTCGACGGCAACCCCATGGAGGTGCAGGACCCGACGAGGTTCCTGGTCTCGTTCCTCGCGGCCGAACCCGGACCGGAATTCACGGCCGGCCTCGACCTGGCCGCCTATGCCCCGGAGGAGATGCGAGTCGTCGGCCGCGACATCTACCTCAGCCTCCCCGACGGGGTGCGCAACGCCAGGCTGCCGGCCCTCCTGGACCGGCGCCTGACCGTCACCGCCACCCTCCGCAACTGGAACACCGTCGTGCGGCTGCTGGAGCTGGCCGAGCAGGAGTGACGGGCGCCGTCACTCCTCCCCGCTGTCCGCCTCGAAGCGGACCACCACCGACTTGGAGGTGGGCGTGTTGCTGGTGTCGGCCGTGGAGTCCAGCGGAACCAGGACGTTGGTCTCCGGGTAGTAGGCCGCCGCGCAGCCGCGGGCCGTGGGGTAGTGCACGACGCGGAAGTGCGGGGCGCGCCGCTCCACTTCGTCGCTCCACTCGCTGACGAGATCGACGTAAGCACCGTCGGCCAGGCCCAGCTCGCGGGCGTCGTCCGGGTTCACCAGCACCACCCGCCGGCCGTCCTTGATGCCTCGGTAGCGGTCGTCCAGGCCGTAGACCGTGGTGTTGTACTGGTCGTGGGAGCGCAGGGTCTGCAGCAGCAGCCGGCCGGGCGGCACCTCGGGGGCGGTCAGCGGGTTGACGGTGAAGTTCGCCTTGCCGGTGGCGGTGGGGAAGGTACGGGTGTCGCGGGGAGCGTGCGGCAGGGCGAAGCCGCCGGGGGTGCGCACCCGCTCGTTGAAGTCCTCGAAGCCCGGGATCACCCGGGCGATCCGGTCGCGGATGATGTCGTAGGACTCCGCGAAGTCCTCCCACGGCACCTGGTCCTCCGGTCCCAGCACCCGCCGCGCCAGCCGGCAGACGATGGCGACCTCGGAGAGCAGCTGCGGCGAGGGCGGACGGAGCGCGCCACGCGAGGCGTGCACCATCCCCATGGAGTCCTCCACGGTGACGAACTGCCGCCCCTTGGTGGTGCGGTCCAGGTCGGTGCGGCCCAGGGTCGGCAGGATCAGCGCGCGGGCACCGGTCACCACATGCGACCGGTTGAGCTTGGTGGAGACATGCACCGTCAGCCGGCAGCGGCGCATCGCCGCCTCGGTGGCCAGGGTGTCGGGGGAGGCGGCCACGAAGTTGCCGCCCATGGCGAAGAAGACCTTCACCCGGCCGTCCCGCATGGCCCGGATGGTGTCCACCGTGTCAAAGCCGTGGTGGCGCGGCGGCTCGAAGTCGAACTCCCGGCCGAGGGCGTCCAGGAAGGCCTTGGCGGGCCGTTCGAAGATCCCCATGGTGCGGTCGCCCTGCACATTGCTGTGGCCGCGCACCGGGCAGACACCGGCGCCGGGACGGCCCACATTGCCGCGCAGCAGCAGGAAGTCGACCACCTCGCGGATGGTGGGCACCGAGTGCTTGTGCTGGGTGAGGCCCATCGCCCAGCAGACGATCACCTTGCGGGAGTCCAGCACCAGCGCGGCCAGCTCGCGGATCTGCTGCTCGGGCAGGCCGGTGGCGGCCAGTACCGCGTCCCAGGAGGTGGAGCGGGCATCCTCGGCCCACTCCTCGAAGCCCAGGCAGTGCTGCTCGATGAAGTCCCGGTCCAGGACCGTGCCGGGCGCCTTGTCCTCCGCCTCCAGCAGCAGCAGGTTGAGGGCGCGGAACAGCGCCAGGTCGCCGCCCAGCCGGATCTGCAGGAAGAGGTCGGTCAGCCGGGTGCCGCCGCCGACCAGGCCGCGCGGGGTCTGCGGGTTCTTGAACCGCTCCAGGCCGGCCTCCGGCAGCGGGTTGACGCTGACGATCCTGGCGCCCGCCCGCTTGGCGCGCTCCAGCGCGGAGAGCATCCGGGGGTGGTTGGTGCCGGGGTTCTGCCCGGCGACGATGATCAGGTCCGCCTGGTAGAGGTCCTTGAGATGGACGCTGCCCTTGCCCACTCCCAGCGTCTCCACCAGTGCCGAGCCGGAGGACTCATGGCACATGTTGGAGCAGTCGGGGAGGTTGTTGGTCCCCATCCTGCGGGCGAGCAACTGGTAGACGAAGGCGGCCTCGTTGCCGGTGCGCCCGGAGGTGTAGAAGGCGGCCTCGTCGGCGGAGCCCAGCGCGCCGAGTTCCTCGGCGACGATGCCGAAGGCGCGGTCCCAGCTGATCGGGACATAGCGGTCGGCGCCCTCGTCCAGCAGCAGCGGCTCGGTCAGCCGTCCCTGCTGCCCGAGCCAGTAGCCGGACCGCCCGGCCAGCTCCGAGACCGGGTGCGCGGCGAAGAACTCCGGCCCTATTCGCCGCTCGGTCGCTTCCTCCGCGACGGCCTTGGCACCGTTCTCGCAGAACTCCGCGATGTGCGGCTTGTCCGGCTCGGGCCAGGCGCAGCCGGGGCAGTCGAAGCCGTTGGGCTGGTTGACCCTGCGCAGGGTGGCGAGGGTGCGCCGGGCGCTCATCTGCCTGCCCGCCGTCCGCAGGCTCTTGACGACGGCGGGGACGCCCGCCGCCGCGCGCTGGGGCGCGCCGACCTCCGGCGCATCCTGTGCCGGATCGCTCTCGGGAGCCCGCCTGGCCATCTCGCCCACCTCAGGTCAGCCGGTGCGGGCCGCGCCGCCGCACCTGACCCGGCCATCCTCCCACCTGTGCACAGGGTGTGGACCAGGGCCCGTCAGGGACCGGGGGCCGTCGGGCGGTCCAACCGGATCCGGGCCGCGGGCTCCGTCGGCGGCGCATCGGCGCGGCATCCGCGGGCGGGCCCCGGGATCTCTCTCAGCCGTCTCTCAAGCGCCGCTCAGTGTGCGATCAGGGAAGCTGCGTAACGTGAGGGTGGCAGGCCGGATCCAACCCCCTGGGCTCCGCGCCTGTCTCCTCGCGGCCGACATCCCCCCAGGGCCGCGCGGACGGATCCGGCCCCTGCCGAGCCGTCGGACACCCGGCGGGCGGCAGGGGCCGGACCGCGCTGTTCCGCACCGGGTTGTTCCGCACCGCGCTGTTCCGGGCCGCGCTGTTCTGAACCGCGTTGCCTCCGGGCCGCGCTGTTCTGAACCGCGTTGCTCCGGACCGCGTTGTCCCGGACCGCGTTGTCCCGGACCGCGTTGTCCCGGGTCGCACGCAGCGGTTGTAGCCGTACCGGCCGCCGACCGCCACAATGGACGGACGTCTGCGGTGGGGATCAAGGGAGGTGGGCCGGTGTCGGTCACGGACGAGGCCATCACCCGGATCCGGGAGATGATCGCCTCCGGCCGGCTGCGTCCGGGCGACCGGCTCCCCAGGGAGGCCGACCTCGCCGCGATGCTGGGCCTGTCCCGCAACTCGCTGCGTGAGGCGGTCCGTGCGCTGTCGCTGATCCATGTCCTGGACGTCCGGCAGGGCGACGGCACCTATGTCACCGGCCTTGAGCCGGAGCGGCTGCTGGAGGCGGTGGGCTTCATGGTGGAGCTGCGCCACGGCGGTTCGCTGCTGGAGGTGCTGGAGGTCCGCCGGATGCTGGAGCCCGCGGCGACCGCCACCGCAGCGCTGCGGGCCACCGCGGAGCAGCTCGCCGGCCTGGAGGAGCTGCAGCGCCGGGCGGAGGCCGCCACCACCGTGGAGGAACTGGTGGAGTGCGATGTGGACTTCCACCGGGGGATCGTGGCCGCCGCCGGAAACTCGGTGCTCAGCGGGCTGCTGGCGCAGATCGGCTCCCCCACGGTCCGCGCCCGGGTGTGGCGGGGCCTCACCGACGAGGGAGCCCTGGCCCGTACGCTCGCCGAGCACCGGGCGATCCTGGACGCCCTGCGGGCCCGCCGGGCCGACCTGGCGCAGGCCTATGCGCTGGTGCACATCGCCGGTGTCGAGGAGTGGCTGCGCTCCTCCACCGCTCCGACCGGGGACTGACCTCCGACCGGCCGTCCGCGCAGCACCCCTGGCCTGTCCCGGACGCCCCGCCGGCCCCTACCTCCAGCCCGGCGACGTCATGGAGCTGGAGATCGAAGGCCTCGGCCGCCGGCGCCAGACCTTAGGCAAGGCCTGACCGCCGGAATGCGGATCACCGGACTGCGCACCGTCGACCTGCGCACCGTCGACCTGGGCTTCCCCACGTCCCGGAAGCTCGACGGCTCCGACGCGATGAACCCCGACCCCGGCTACTCCGCCGCCTCTGTGGTGATCACCACCGACGACCCGGCCATCCCCGAGGGCTATGGCTTCGCCTTCACCATCGGGCGCGGCAACGATGTCCAGGTCGCCGCGATCGGGCACTGCGCGGCCATGTCGAGGGTCTGGACGCCCTGGCGGTCTTCGCCGACACGGGAGCCTTCTCGCGCTCCCTGGTCCACGACAGCCAACTGCGCCGGCCGGGACCGGAGAAGGGCGTCATCCACATGGCGGTCGCCGCCGTGGTCAACGCCCTGTGGGACCCGTACGCCCGGTACGGGCGCACACCGCTGTGGATGCTGCTCGCCGACCTGGACCCGGAGCGCATCGCCGACCTGATCGACTACCGCTACCTCGGCGACGCCCTCACCCGCGACGACGCCCCGCTGCTCAGGCCGGTGCGGCGTCCGCGGCGCCGGCGGAGCGCAGCAGCAGCGCGGCCACACCCGAGGACGGCCCGTCCGCCGTCTCCAGGGCGAGCATCGCCGACAGGGCCTGGGCCGCCTGGGAGTCATGCAGCGCCGTCACCGCGAACATCGCGGTGAACTGGTCCACCAGCCAGTCCCGCAGCTCCTCCCGGGGGATCCTCCGGCCCTCGTCGAGCCAGGTGAGGGCGGAGGCCTCCACCACCGAGATCCAGGAGCGCACCAGCAGCGCCAGCCGGGGACCCGGCTCACGCACCCCCAGATGCCGCATCACATGCCGGAAGGCCGCCCGCCGGACGTCGTCCACGATCGCCGAGGTCCGCTCGGTCTCCACCACCGAACCACCGCGCAGCAGCGCACCGTATCCGGCGTCATGCTCGGCCACAAAGCCGAAGTAACGATCCAGCACCTGTGCCAGACGGCGGCTCGGCGACCCGGTGGCGGGCTGGACGAAGCGCCGGGTCAGCTCCTGTGCGGCGCTGCGCAGCGCCGCCTCGTACAACTGCTGCTTGCCGCCCGCGAAGTAGCGGTAGACCAGGGGCCGGGACGCCCCGGCGGCCTCCGCCACATCGTCCAGCGAGACCTCCTCCGGCGGGCGCGTGGCGAACAGCTCCAGGGCGACCGCGATCAGCTGCTCGCGACGCTGCTCCACCGGGAGCCTGCGGTAGGCGCCCCGGCGGGGGCGCTCGGCGGTGGGTGCTGCTTCGGCGTGCATGGCGGCCAGCCTAACGGCCACCGCCGTCGGCGCTCAGGGGAGAAGCAGTCAGGACCGCCGCAGTCGGGGCTCAGGCAAGCAGTCCGGACCGCCGCCAGGCGTGCTTCGCCGGACCGGCCAGCACACCGATCTCGTCCAGGAAGGTGGTGAGCCGCTGCGCCGACCACTGCAGGGTGGCCCGGCGGTGCTCACTGCCTCTGGCCTGCTGCAGTGCCACCTTGGGATCCAGGCCGACCTCCGTGTACACCCGGGGGCTGATCAGCGAGCGGGCGATGACCACCGCGGCCTCGCCGGAGGACAGCCGGGTCCACTGCCGCTCCCAGGCCGGGCAGTCGGTCATCTGGCGGCGGAGCTCCTCACGGGCGTAGCGGACGTGCCGTGACTCCTCCACCACATGGATCCGGGTGACTCCGCGGATCAGCGGCTGGATCGTCTCGTCGGGGAAGGTCTGGCGCTGCATCTGGTCGAGGATCTCCTCCACCAGCAGCGTCGCGGTGAAGGCGCCCGGGGTGGTGGCGATGGTCTTCAGCACCCGGCCGAGGAAGTGGGTGAGCCCGGTCGGCCGGTAGACGGGGGTGCCGAGCTTCTGGATCAGCCGGGCGAACATCTTGGAGTGGCGGCACTCGTCGGCCATCTCGGTGAGGGCGTAGCGCACATGGCGGCTGGTCGGGTCCAGGTCGTAGATGTGCCGGGTGAGCAGCTGCATCAGGATGATCTCGAACCAGATGCCGGCGCCGGCCAGGCTGGCCGCCTCGTGCCGGGAGAGCTCGATCCGCTGCTGCTCGCTCATCCGCTCCCAGAGCGGGGTGGCGTAGAGGGAGACCAGGCGCTCCGGCAGGAACCACTTGCCCTCCTCCAGCGGGGCGTCCCAGTCCAGATCGGTGTCAGGGTCGAAGGAGTGCCGGTCGGAGGCGGCCAGCAGCCGTTCGGCGACCTGCTCGCGGTCGGTCAGCTCGCCCAGCGCGTCCCGCATCGCGGTCGCCGCCTCCACCGCGCGGTCCGCGTCCGGACTCTCGAGGGCCCTCATGCCCATGGCTCGATCCCCTCATCTGTACAAGGGCCGCCGGACGGCGGCCCTTCCGCCTTATGAGACTCTCTGTCAGTAGGATCGTCAACCCCTGTGCCGCCACTTCCCGTTCACCTGGCGGCCCGGCCGTACCACGCGACCGCCGCAGCACGTACGCTGCCGAAGGTGACCACCGCTGCCCATCGCCCCGTCCGCTGGGGCATCATCGCCACCGGCGGCATAGCCGCCTCCTTCGCCGACGACCTGCGCCTGCTCCCCGACGACGCCGAGCTCGCCGCCGTGGGATCCCGCTCCGTCGAGTCCGCCCGCCGCTTCGCCGACCGGCACGGGGCAGCCCGCGCCTACGGCACCTGGCAGGACCTGGCCGACGACCCCGACATCGATGTCGTCTATGTCGCCACCCCGCACTCCGCCCACCACGCCGCGGCCTCCCTCTGCCTGGAGGCGGGCAAGGCGGTGCTCTGCGAGAAGCCCTTCACCCTGAACCTCGCCCAGGCACAGGACCTCGTCACCCTCGCCCGCAAGCGCGAGCTGTTCCTGATGGAGGCCATGTGGATGTACGTCAACCCCACCGTGCGCCGCATCCAGCAGCTGGTCGCCGACGGCGCCATCGGTGAGGTCCGCTCCGTCCACGCCGACTTCGGCATCTCCGTGCCCTACCAGGCCGGCCACCGGCTGCACGACCCCGCCCAGGGCGGCGGCGCCCTGCTGGACCTCGGCGTCTATCCGGTCGCCTTCGCCCAGCTCTTCCTCGGCACGCCCACCGCGGTCTCCGCCTGGGCCGCCCTCAACCCCGAGGGGGTGGACGAGAACACCGGCATCCTGCTCGGCTACGACAGCGGTGCGGTGGCCAACCTCTCCTGCTCGCTGACCACCGCCACCTCGCAGTACGCCGCCGTCAACGGCACCCGCGGCAGGATCGTCGTCGCCCGGGACTTCTTCCACCCCGACGCCTTTGTGCTGCACCGCGACGGTCACGACCCGGAGTCCTTCACCGTGCCGAGGGGGCCGGGCAACGGCTATACCCATGAGGCCCTGGAGGTGACGCGCTGCCTGCGGGCCGGGGCCACCGAGTCGGACCTGGTACCGCTGGACGGCAGCCTCTCCCTGATGGCGACCCTGGACACCGTCCGCGACCGCATCGGGCTGCGCTACCCCGACGAGTGACCCGCGGAGCCGGCCCCGGCCGGCCCGCAGCCCCGGCAGCAGCGGCCGGTGGCGCTCCCTGCGGCAAAGGGCAGCGCCACCGGGTCCGCTGCGCCAGGATGACGGAATGGCCGAACAAGCGACCACCACCGCCGCCGACCGGGCGACCCCCCGGCGTACTGCCGATGCCTATGTCCATGCGCTCGCCGACCTCGATCCGTCGCTCGCCACCTATCTCGGGCTCAACCCCGCAGACGACCGCCTCCCCGACCTGTCCCCCGACGGCCTTGCGGCCACCGCTGCGCTGGCCCGCAGCACCCTCGCGGAGCTTGACACCGCGGACACCGCCGTCGCCGCCGATCCCGCCGAGGCGCGCTGCGCCAGGCTGCTGCGGGAGCGGCTGACCGCCCAACTCGCCCTGCACGACACAGGGGAGGAGCTGCGTGCCGTACGCAATCTGGGCTCCCCGCTGCATGGACTGCGCGATGTCTTCACCCTGATGCCGGCCGCCGGCGACGCCGACTGGGCGGTGATCTCCCGCCGGATGGCCCGCCTCCCGCAGGCCCTGGACGGCTATCGGGCGACGCTCGCCGAGGGTGCGCGGCGCGGACTGCTCTCCGGCCCGAGACAGGTCTCCACAGTGGTCGGGCAGCTCGCCGAGTGGCTGGACTCCGGCGCCGGACGCAGCTGGTTCGCCGACTTCGCCGCCAGCGGCCCCGAGACCCTGCGGGCAGAGCTGGACGACGCCGCGGCCGCCGCCGCCACGGCGCTGGCAGGCCTTCGCGACTGGCTCCGCGACAGCTACGCCCCCGCCGCGGCCGCCACCGCGGACACCGTGGGCCGGGAGCGCTACGCCTGTCTGGTCCGCTACTGGACCGGGGCCGAACCGGACCTGGACGAGGCCTTCGCCTGGGCCTGGAGCGAGTTCCACCAGCTGGACGCGGAGATGCGGGCGGAGGCGGGCCGGGTGAAGCCGGGTGCCACCCCGCTGGAGGCCATGGCGTACCTCAAGGAACACGGCCCGGCGATCGAGGGCGCCGAGGCGACCAGGGACTGGCTCCAGGGGCTGATGGACCAGGCGATCCAGGACCTCCAGGGCAGCCACTTCGACCTCGCGGAGCCGCTGCTGCGGGTGGAGTCCATGCTGGCGCCGCCCGGCAGTGCCGCCGCCCCCTACTACACCGCGCCGTCGCTGGACTTCTCCCGCCCGGGCCGCACCTGGCTGCCCACCCGCGGTCAGCACCGCTTCCCCACCTGGGACCTGGTCTCCACCTGGTACCACGAGGGCGTCCCCGGCCACCACCTCCAGCACGGGCAGTGGAAGTACGTCGCCGACACCCTCTCCACCTACCAGACCACCCTGGGCAGGATCAGCGCCAACACCGAGGGCTGGGCGCTGTACGCCGAGCGCCTGATGGACGAGCTGGGCCATCTCTCCGACCCCGCCGCCCGGCTGGGCTACCTCAACGCCCAGATGCTGCGGGTGCTGCGGGTGATCGGTGACATCGGCATGCACCTGGGGCTGGCCTTCCCCGCCGACTCCCCGTGCCGGCCGGGGGAGCCGATGACCCCGCAGGCCACCCGGGAGTTCTTCGGCCGTTACTGCGGACTCGCGGCGGACTACCTGGACAGCGAACTGGTCCGCTATCTGGGGATGCCGGGCCAGGCCATCACCTACAAGCTGGGTGAGCGGGCCTGGCTGCGGGGCCGTGCGGCGGCGAGGGCCGCCCGCGGTGCCGACTTCGACCTCAAGGCGTGGCACATGGCCGCGCTCTCGCAGGGGTCGCTGGGTCTGGACGACCTGGTGGAGGAGCTCTCCCGGCTCTGACCGCACCCCGCGGCGGCCCCGGCGAGCTTCTGCCGGCGGCCGCCGCCGGGGCCGGCCGCCGGACGGGGCGGGGGTGCGCGGCGCCGGAGGCCGGGCCTGCCGGCGTTCTGCTGCTCACCCACGGCCACCGCGGGGTGCGGCACCTCCCTGGTGCCGGCCGGAGTGGCCGGCGGCGGGGGTCCGTTGCGCAGTGCGCTAGCCGGCCACCGTATCCGCGCGATCGTCGTCGCAGACCAGCACGGATGCGCCGGCCAGCACCTCCTGGCGGCCCTCGCCACGGCGCAGGGCAGCCAGGCACTCCTGGAGCCGGCGCATCTCCTGCCGGGTCAGCAGTGCGGCCACCAGATCCAGCGCCTGCGGCCCGTCGGGGACCGGGTCGTCGGGCAGCAGCACCACCACCGAGCCGGTCCCGGGCCGGCGGGCCACCGCGGCCGCGGGGCAGCCGCGCACTCCGTGCACCACTGTCAGACGCGGTCGGCCGGGCCGCCGTTCGATCGGCATGGGTCCCCCACGGCCCGGCGGGTCCGCGGCTCTCACCGACCCCGGGGCAGAAGGCGACGATAGGCGCGGCGCTCAGCCGCGGTCGCGGGCCGAACGGCGATATCCCCCAACGGGAACCTGTACTTCCTCAATTGTGACGAGATCCGCGACCGGAGGTGTGGGCCGCAGCCGCCGTGCGATCCGCAGGAGGTGCCCGGAGCGGTCAGCCGCCCCGCCGCAGCAGTGACTCCACCAGCGCCGCGACGTGCCTGCGGTCCTCCATGGAGAGCTGCTTCAGGCTGGCGATCAGCACATCCACCTCGGGGTCGCGCGCCTCGTCGGCGTAGAGGTGGATCCCGCAGGCCTCGGCGGCGGCGCCGCGCACCGTCTCCAGCGGCAGCTCCAGCCCGCGGGCCAGACCCTCCAGGGTGGCCGGCTGGGGCATCCGGCGGATCGCCTCCACGGTGGCCAGGTGGTGCACCGTCGACCGGGGGACGCCGCCGCGCCGCGCCACGTCGCCGTACGACCAGCCGTGTCGGTCCAGTCGTTCCCGGATCAGCTCCTGCAACGCATTGGCCACTGGTGGTCGCTTCCTGCTCGGGCTTACGGCGGGCCCAGTCTAGGGCCGGACATCCTGCGCCGAAGCGGTCGGGCGCCCTCGCAGGGGTGCGGCCGGACGTCCCGCCCGAGGGCCGCGCGCAGCCGGTGACGTCGCTCGCTGTTACAGGTCTGTTGCACACAGCTGCCGGAATCGGCTTGCGGCGTCCGGTCGGGCCCGACTACTGTCCAATCTCGTCGGACAGGACGTCCGAACGGATCGGACAGTCTCGGGGGGGTTCCTGAGCGGTTCGGACCGAAATCTGCCTATCCCTGAGGGGGAGAAGACCATGCTTGACCCGCGTGAGCTCGACGCCGAGTCCGCCGACCTGCTGCCCGGCCGCGAGGCCCTCACCAAGTTCAGCCTGAGCATCACCAAGGCGGTCAACGTCACCAAGCACGTGGCCAACGTGAGTGCGGAGAACAGCTCCCAGGCCGTCAACCAGTGGTCGCCCGCCGCCGTGGCGCAGGCCTCCGCCGGACAGTCGATCAGCATCAAGCAGTGACGCAGCGTCAGGCAGTCGCCTGACCGCGAACCGCACCCCGTATGGAACCACCCACCGGCGGCGCACACCCCGCCGGTGGGGTACGCAAGGAGACAAACATGTCCATGAACATCGACGAGCTGGCCGCCGAGTCCGCCGACCTGCTGCCCGGTCGCGAGGCGCTCACCAAGTTCAGCCTCAGCTTCGCCAAGACGGTCAACGTCACCAAGCACGTGGCCAATGTCGCCGCCTCCAACGAGTCGCTGGCGCTGAACGACCACTCGCCGTTCGCCGTCGCCCAGTCCGCGGCGAACCAGTCCATCTCCATCAGCCAGTAACACGCACCACCCGCGGTGGCGGGGGCGAGGCAGGAGTCGCCCCCGCCACCGCGGCGCGCATCGGCCCGCGGGGGAGCGGGCCCAGGGGGAGGACAGTCATGACCGCGCTCGACGACCAGGGCGGGAGCCCGGGGCCCTATGCCCCGGCCCAGGGCCCCGGGCAGCAGTACGCCTGGTACACCTACGAGGCCCTGGCACCGGAGACGGAGCCCGAACCGGAGCCTGAGGACGACGACGCGCTGCCGCCCCGCCTCAGCGCCGGCCTGAAACTGCACGGCGAGTACCGCGGCTCCGGTTTCGCCGAGCCCCGCTACATCGCCCGCCGCGGCGACGGGCAGGTGGTCCAGCTGACCCGGCTGCTCTACCTGGTGGCCTGCGCCGTGGACGGCGTCCGCGACCGCGAGCGCATCGCCTTCCGGGTGAGCGCCGAGTTCGGCCGCGAGGTCAGTCCGGACAACATCGCCTATCTGCTGGAGAACAAGCTCCAGCCGCTGGGCATCACCGTCCCGCCCGGTCAGGACGACGACCAGGTCGACGCCCCCCGGACCGACCTGCTGCTCAGCCTCAAGGGCCACAAGGTCCTCTTCAACGAGCGCCGGGTCGCCCGGATCTCCCGCTCGCTCTCCTGGCTGCACCGGCCGCCCGCGGTGGCCGCCGCGCTGCTCGCCGCAGCCGGGTTGGACGTCTGGTTCTTCGGCTGGTTCGGTGCCATGACCCCGGTGCTGCACACCCTGGAGCAGCCCGTGCTGCTCCTGGTGGTGCTCGGGCTGACGGTGGCCTCCATGGTCTTCCATGAGTTCGGCCATGCCTCCGCCTGCCGGTACGGCGGCGCCCACCCCGGCTGCATCGGGTGCGGGCTCTATCTGATCTGGCCGGCGATGTACACCGATGTCACCGACGTCTACCGGCTGGGCAGGGGCGGCCGCATCCGGACCGACCTGGGCGGCATCTACTTCAATATGGTCTTCATCCTGGGCCTCTTCGGAAGCTACTTCCTGACCGGGCAGCAGGTCTTCCTCGCAGCGGCCTATCTGGCCCACTTCGAGGTGCTGGAACAGCTGATGCCGGCACTTCGGCTGGACGGCTACTACATCCTCGGAGACCTGGCAGGCGTCCCTGACCTCTTCGGCAAGATCAAACCGATCCTGCTGAGCATGGTCCCCGGGCGCCCGGTGCAGCGCGAGGTCGCCGACCTCAAGCGCTCCGCCCGGGTGGTGGTCACCGGCTGGGTGCTGATGATGGTCCCGCTGGTGGTCGGAGAGCTCTCCTACGCCCTGTGGAACCTGCCGCGCATCCTCTCCACCGCCCAGCGGTCCCTCACCGACCAGATCACCGGCACCGCCGCCGCCTTCCGGGAGGGGGCCGTCGCCGAATCCGTCCTCGGCGTCGTGGGCTCGGTGCTGCTGATCCTGCCCATGGCAGGCATCGCCTATCTGGTGGTGCGGGTCGGGCACCGGCTGATCCGGTCCGCGGGCCGGGCCACCGCGGGGCGGCCCGCCGCCAGGATCGGGCTGCTGGTCGGCATCGGCTGCGTCGGCGCCGTCCTGGTCGGCGCCTGGACGCATGGGCTCACCCCCAAGCCGCTGCCGCCCGCCGCACCCATCGTCCCCGCCCTGCAACCCAATCTGCCGAGCCACCCGGCAACCAGCACCCCGGGCACGGCACCCGGGCCCGGCCGCGGCTCCACCCCGGGCCGCATCCAGCAGCACACCGCGACGGCGACACCCGGACCCTCCGCGGCCACCGGTGCCCCGAGCGCCTCCGCCACCGGCGTGCCCTCGACCGGCCCCTCGGCGTCCGGGGCGGCCGCGAGCACCACGCCGCGCGCCAGCGCCACAGCGCAACCGGCGGGAGCCACTCCGCCCCCGGCCGGGACGAGCGCTTCGCCATCGGCGAGCAGCCCGGTCTCGGAGAGCGCCCAGCCGCCCGTGGAGACCAGTGCCCCACCGCCGTCGGAGAGCAGTACGCCGCCGCCGAGCGACACACCGCCGCCGACCGACACCGCGCCGCCTGCCTCAGTGCAGCCGAGCTGAACCATCGACCAGCGCAATCGGAGACAGTCCATGACCCAGACCCACCATCGCAAAGAGCGCCCTCAGCGCGCCCAGCAGCTGCTGCGCATCGGCCTGCTGGCCACCGCCGGACTGGCCGCCGTCGCCACCGCCGCCCCGGCCGAGGCCGTGGTCGGCCCCGCTCCGGCCTCCTCGGGGCTCACCATGCCCGAGGTGCACGTCGCGGTGGACGGGGCGATCAGCAACGCCAACCGGGTCCACACCCGCGACTTCAGGGCCTCGCTCTCCATCCACGAGTACGGCGACACGGTCGGTGCCGGCGTCGTCAACCAGGCCCTGGCCTCCTCCAGCGGCTGCACCGGAAGCGAGCACTGCCGCTCGGTGGCGATCTCCTTCCAGATCGTCACCATGGGCGGCAGCCACCTCCATCTGGACGCCAGGAATGTCAGCCGGGCCACCAACAACCACTGCACCGGCTGCCAGACCATGGCCGGGGCCTACCAGTTCATCGTCGACACCCCGCAGCCGATCCACCTGAACAGCGCCGACCGGGCAGCACTCGCCCGGATCCAGCGGGAGCTCCAGGCGCTGCGCGGCACCAGCGACTCACCCGCCGCCCTCAAGCAGCAGGCGGACAATCTGGCCGCCCGGGTGGTCTCCGTACTGAAGTCCGCGGCCGGCCGCACATCCGCCCATGCGGCGCCCACCCGGGCGGGCTTCTTCGCCTCACCCACCTCGCCCCGGATCACCGTGCACTCCCTGATGGACGGCTGGCCGTCCTAGGCCCGATCGCCCCGGCCGGAGACTGGTCCCGGGCCGGATCCTGCGCCGGATCCCGGGATCATGACTCCGAGTAACTGTTCGAGTCGCGTACGTGTGCGGCGCGAGGCAGGCTGGTGCCGGGCGCGGCGAAGGGCGCCGGTCCGGCAAGGAGACAAAGATGTCTGCAAAGACCAACCGGGAGAAGACCACCCGGCAGCAGCACGAGAAGGCCGGTCGTCAGGAGTGGCGCAAGAGCAGCCACAGCAATGGCGACTCCACCTGTGTCGAGGTGGCGCCCGCCCCGGACGGCGGCGCATCGATCCGCGACTCCAAGGACCCTCAGGGCGCGGTGCTGACCTTCAGCGCCCGTGAGTGGCAGGCCTTCCTCGACGGTGCTCGGGACGGCGAATTCAGCCACCGCCCCTGACGCGACGTCAGCGGTCGGCCCCGCCCTGTCCCAGGCGGGGCCGACCGTCGTTCACAGGACCTCAGTCCTCGGCGAAGACCCCTGCGAGCCGCTTGAGGCCCTCGTCGATCTCGCCCGGCGTATGCGTGGTGAAGGACATCCGCAACGCCGCCCGGTCCGCCGGGCCCGCGAAGAACGGCGCCCCCGGCACATAGGCCACATCGCGTGCGACGGCCTCCCGCAGCAGCGCCGTGGCATCCATACCGTCGGGCAGCCGAACCCAGAGGAACATCCCGCCTTCCGGCCGGTTCCAGGAACTGCCCTGGGGCAGGGCGCCCGGCAGGCCGGCGAGCATGGCGTCGCGGCGCTCCCGGTAGGCGTCGCGCACCCGCCCCAGATGTCCGTCCAGGTCCGTGTCTGCGAGATAGCGTGCGGCAGCCGCCTGGTCGACCGTGGAGGAATGCAGGTCCGCCGCCTGCTTGGCGATCACGCAGGCGCGGCGCAGCAGGGCCGGTGCGCGCAGCCAGCCCAGCCGCATACCGGGCGCCATGATCTTGGAAAAGCTGCCCAGCAGCACCGTTCGGTCGGCCGCCGCCTCCAGTGAGGCGATCCAGGGTTCCGGCTCCCCGTCGAAGCGCAGCTCACCATAGGGGTCGTCCTCCACGATCCACAGTCCGTGCCGGGCGGCCACCTCCGCCACCGCCTGCCGCCGCTCCGCGGAGAGCGTACGACCGGTGGGGTTCTGGAAGTTGGGGATGACATAGAGCAGCTTGGGCTGCTCCCGGACCACCAGCTCCGCCAGCGCCTGCGGGTCGATCCCCGAGTCGTCCGACGGGACCGGCACCACCCGCGCGCCTGCGAAGCCGAAGCACTGCAGCGCCGCCAGATAGGTGGGGTCCTCCACCAGCACGACATCGCCGGGTTCCAGCAGCGCCATCGACAGCAGCGTCAGCGCCTGCTGCGAGCCCACGGTGATCAGCAGATCGTCCGGTGAGCTCGCCAGTCCCCTCGCCGAGAGCCGCTGCGCCACGGCCGCCCGCAGCGCCGGGTCCCCCTCGGTGGTCGAGTACTGCAGCACCCGGTGCGGCTCCTCCGCCAGCACCCGGTCGTACGCCGCCCGCAGGCCGGCCCCGTCGAACAGTTCCGGCGCGGGCAGCCCGCCCGCAAAGGAGATCACTTCCGGGCGTGCGGTGAGCGCGAGGATCTCGCGTACGGGAGAGGCGCCCACCGTGGCGGCGCGCACAGCAAGGGCAGGGGCAGCGACCGGTGACATCATGGCCGCAGCCTAGGGACTGCGGAGCATGCGTCCCAGCAGATTCCGGGATGTGAACCTCGGCCCCGGGCCCGGCTCCGGGCGCCTGCCGTGCCCCCGCCCCGGGTGTCGCCTCCGCGCCGGCCTCGCGTATCCGCCTTTGTCGCAGACGCCCCGCAGATGTCCTGCCGAGTCCGGTGCGGCCATGTCGGGTGCCGTCGCGCGTGGGTGCGGCCCCGGGCGAGCCGCCCATGGGTGACGCGGGAGCCTCCGGGGCCGTGCGGCGGGTGGGCCCGGCGGGGGTCGGCGGGCTTCCGGAGCAGCGGGTGGAGGTGCCACGGATTGCCCACACCGTCCGGTTCCCAGAATCAGTACATTCCAATAGATCGAGTGTCATTGCGGGCGCGCCGCGGGTTCTGGGGCCCCTCCGCGAGCGAACGTTTCCTTGTCCAACCCGTGCAGGCGCTCACCGCGTCTGCTGTGACAGGAGACCGTTATGCGCGTAGCCCGTTTCGCCGCCGCCCTCGGCGTGGCCCTGGCCGCCGTTCTGGCCGGCACCGGCACCGCCGCCGCTGCCACTCCCACCAAGGCCGCCACTCACGAGGGCTGGCACCGCTTCGACCACAACCGCCACGGCCACTTCTTCTGGGACGCCCGCCGTCACCACCGTCACCACCACCACCGTGGCCACCGCTTCCACTGACACCAGCGGCAGTTGACCACAGGCCGCCGGTAAGAGCGGCCCCGGGCGCCCTCCGGGGATGGCGCCCGGGGCAACCGGCTCACCCGCGCAGGGACCCCGGACGGCAGCGGCTCTGCTGCCGTCCGGGGTCCGGGAGCATCAGCGAAGCGACCAGCGGGGCGCCCCTGGACGGGTTGCCCCGACGGGCAGGCTCCGGGCCGACAGGCCCAACAGGGGCTATCCCAGACCGAGTTGGGCGAGCATCCCCAGCTGATCGCTGCTGCCCCAGCGTTCCACCATCAGCCCGTCCGAGAAGCGGGCGATCTGCACCCCGCGCACCGAGATCCGCCGGCCGGTGGGTCCATGGCCCATCAGCGGGCCGTTGTGGGTGCCGGTGAGGGTGTAGGCGATGGCGACGTCGTCCGCGGTGGCCGTCACATGCTCCACTTCCACATGAAGGTCCGGGAACGCCTCCCGCATCTGCGCGAACATGTCCCGGTAGCCCTGGGCACCGGGCCCCTGGCCGGGTGCCGGATCGTGGTCCAGGCAGTCGGGTGCGACCAGGCCGTCGAGGTCCTCCAGCCTCCCTGTGTTGACGGCTGCGCCGAACCGCTCCTGAACGGCGAGGTTGCTCTCCGGGCTCATGGGCTCTCCTCGGCAGGCACACGGCTGCGGTACGGGCGGCGGACAGCCCCGGGCGGCCGGGTCGATGCCGGCTGCGGCGGTGCAGGCCTGCCCTGCATCCATCCTGGGCGGTGGACGACGGCCCCGCGAGCGGGGGAGGCCCGCCCGGGCCCGCGCCGCGCGGTCCCGACGGGCGGCGCCGGCCTCCCGTGCCGCCGGTCCACCATGCCGTCGGGCTGTCGGCACGCGAGGCGGCCGACTGCCTCCCCCGGCCGTCGGCCGTAGCTGCAAAAAAGACCCCGCGCCCAGCATCACTGCTGGTCACGGGGTCTTCTGGCACTTCTTGCGAAGTGCCCCCGGCAGGATTCGAACCTGCGCACACGGCTCCGGAGGCCGTTGCTCTATCCCCTGAGCTACGGGGGCCTGTCCTTGCGACGGGAAGAACACTACCAGCTCGGAGGGGGTGGACACGCACAGGGTTTTGGAGGCGCCGGAGTGTTCGGAGGACGGGCGGGCGTCGGGGGAGGGAGCCCGCCGGACCGGGCGCCGGTCACCGGACGTGGTGAATCGGGGCTGGTGGGGCGCCGAAGTGGGCAAAACAGAGACGGGCCGGTGGGGCCGCACCTACCCTCGGTGATGTGCCTGACGTGTCCGGTCGGGTCCTCGTCGTCGATGACAGCGAGGTGATCCGACAGCTGATCAGGGTCAATCTCGAGCTCGAGGGGTTCGAGGTGGTGACCGCCGCCGACGGTGCCGAGTGCCTGGAGATCGTGGAGCGAGTCCAGCCCGACGTCGTCACCCTCGACGTGGTCATGCCCCGGCTGGACGGGCTGCGGACAGCGGCGCGGCTGCGTTGCGACCCCCGTACCAGCCATCTGCGGATCGCCATCGTCAGTGCCTGCACTCCGGCGGATCTGGAGCGCGGCGAGTCGGTGGGCGTGGACGGCTATCTCGGCAAGCCGTTCGAGCCGGTCGACCTGGTGGAGCTGGTGCGCAGGCTGATGGGTCTGCCCCCGGGGCAGCAGCCCGGTGCGGACGGGTCCGGGCCGGGGGCCGGGAGCGGTGCGGGTGTGCGCCTGGGGCTGAGCCGACCCGGCCGGATGTTCCGCTCTCCGCGAACGGACTAGGGGAGTCCCGACGCGCCCGCCAGGCCCTGGACAAGTGCACTGACTGTCGGCGAAGCGGCTTCAATATCGGGCGGATCGGGCAGGCCGGTGGGAAAACGTGACGGACGCGGCACACCAGGCATGGACGACGCGCACTGTCTCACCCCTGAAACCCGATGGCGGTCCACACCCCCCTCTCGCCTAGGCTTGCACCGTGACACCCGCAGAGCTTTCCCAGGCAGTGCTGTCCGCGGTTCGCGCCGTCGTAGAGGCAGGCGAACTGACCGTCGCCATGCCCGAGCAGGTGACCGTCGAGCGGCCCAAGAACAAGGACCACGGAGACTACGCCACCAATGTGGCGCTCCAGCTCGCCAAACCGGCCGGGAGGCCGCCGCGACAGGTGGCGGAGCTGATCTCCGCCCGCCTCCAGCAGCTTCCGGGTGTCGCCAAGGTGGAGATCGCCGGTCCCGGCTTCCTCAACATCACGCTGGACGCCGCCAGCCAGGGCGCCCTCGCCCGGACCGTGGTGGAGGCGGGCGAGGCCTACGGCCGCAATGACGCCCTCCAGGGGCTGAAGATCAACCTGGAGTTCGTCTCCGCCAACCCCACCGGACCGATCCACATCGGCGGTGTGCGGTGGGCCGCGGTCGGCGACTCGCTCGGCCGGGTCCTCCGGGCGGCCGGCGCCGAGGTCACCACCGAGTACTACATCAATGACGCGGGCGTGCAGATCGCCAAGTTCGGCGCCTCGCTCCAGGCCGCGGCCAACGGCCGGCCGGTCCCCGAGGACGGCTATGTCGGCGCCTACATCGGCGACATCGCCAAGCAGATCGTGGACGGCCACCCGGACGTGCTCGACCTGCCCGAGGCGGAGCAGCTGGAGGTCTTCCGCAGCGCGGGTCTGACGCTGATGGTGGACGAGATCAAGCGCTCCATGGAGGAGTTCGGCGTCCACTTCGACGTCTGGTTCTCCGAGAAGTCGCTCCATGAGTCCGGCGCCGTGGAGCAGGCCATGGAGCGGCTGCGGGCGCAGGGCCATGTCTTCGACCAGGACGGTGCCATCTGGCTGCGCACCACCGACTTCGGCGACGACAAGGACCGCGTCCTGATCAAGGCGGACGGCGACACCACCTACTTCGCCTCCGACGCCGCCTACTACCTCTCCAAGCGGGACCGCGGCAACGACGTCGCCGTCTACATGCTGGGGGCGGACCACCACGGCTATGTGGGCCGGCTCAAGGCGATCGTGGCCTGCGCCGGTGACGACCCCGAGCACAACATCGAGGTCCTGATCGGCCAGTTCGTGAAGATGATCAGGGGTGGTGAGGAGGTCCGTATGTCCAAGCGGGCCGGCAACATCATCACCATCGACGACGTGGTCGACTGGATCGGCGTGGACGCGGCCCGGTACTCGCTGGCCCGCTCCTCCACCGACTCCACGCTCACCCTCGACATCGACGTGCTCACCAGCACCTCCAACGAGAACCACGTCTACTACGTGCAGTACGCGCACTCCCGGATGTGCTCGGTCGCCCGCAACGCCGCCCAGCTGGGCATCGACAAGGGCTCGGCCGAGGACTTCAAGCCGGAGCTCCTGGACAGCCCCTGGGAGAACGCGCTGCTGGGCAAGGTGGGCGAGTTCCCCCAGGTGGTCGCCTCGGCGGGCGAGCTGCGTGAACCGCACCGGGTGGCCCGCTACCTGGAGCAGCTGGCCGGCGACTACCACCGCTTCTACGACAACTGCCGGATCCTGCCGCGCGGCGACGAGGAGGCCACCGACCTCACGCGCGCCCGCCTCTGGCTGGCCGAGGCGACCCGTACGGTGATCGTCAACGGCCTCGGCCTGCTCGGCGTCTCGGCGCCGGAGCGCATGTGACGGCCGCAGGCGAACGCCGGCGATGACGGTGGAGGGGCGGCGGCGGTGATCTCACCCCGCCGCCCCTCCGCACAGGGAGACCTCCCGACGGCCGCAGCACGGTGTCCGCGGCCGAGACGTCCGAGTCCTGGGATGCCCGAGTCCCGGGGATGTCCGAGTCCCGAGATGTCCGAGTCCAAGGAGAGACCAGCACCATGAGCCGCTCCGCCCACCCCGCGGGCCCCCGCCACGGCGATGTGCTGCCGGAGGGCCACTACAGCGCCCCGCCCGCCGACCTCAATGCCCTCGACCCCAAGGTGTGGGCGCGTACCGTCTCCCGCGGCCCGATGGGGGGCGCGGCCACCGTCGGCGGCGTCGATGTGCGGACCCTTGCGGAGGAGTTCGGCACGCCTGCGTACATCCTGGACGAGGACGACTTCCGGGCCCGCGCCCGGGCCTGGAAGGAGGCGTTCGGCGCGGACGCCGACGTCTTCTACGCGGGCAAGGCGTTCCTCTGCCGGGCGGTGGTCCGCTGGCTGCACGAGGAGGGCCTGGGCCTGGACGTGTGCAGCGGCGGAGAGCTGGCGGTGGCGCTCTCCGCGGGGATGCCCGCCGAGCGGATCGCCTTCCACGGCAACAACAAGTCCGCCCATGAGCTGGAGCAGGCGGTGGGGGCCGGCGTCGGCCACATCGTGGTGGACTCCTTCGAGGAGATCGCCCGGCTCGCCTTCATCGCGGATGAGCAGGGGGTGCGCCCCAAGGTGCTGGTCAGGGTGACGGTGGGGGTCGAGGCGCACACCCATGAGTTCATCGCCACGGCACATGAGGACCAGAAGTTCGGGCTCTCCCTCAGCGGGGGCGCGGCGGCCGAGGCGGTCCGGCGGGTGCTCAAGCTGGACAGCCTGGAACTGGTCGGCATCCACTCGCACATCGGCTCGCAGATCTTCGACACCGCGGGCTTCGAGGTGGCCGCCCGCCGGGTGGTGGGCCTGCTGAGCGACATCCGCGACGAGCACGGGGTGGAGCTGCCGGAGATCGACCTGGGCGGCGGCCTCGGCATCGCGTACACCAGCGAGGACGACCCCAGCGAGCCCGCGGCGATCGCGGCGGCGCTCAAGGAGATCGTGCGTCGGGAGTGTGCGGCGGCGGGTCTGCGCGCCCCCCGGCTGTCGGTGGAGCCCGGACGGGCCATCGCCGGTCCCACCACCTTCACCCTCTACGAGGTCGGCACCGTCAAGCCGCTGGAGGGCCTGCGGACCTATGTCAGCGTGGACGGCGGTATGTCCGACAACATCCGCACCGCGCTCTACGACGCCGAGTACTCGGTGGCGCTGGTCTCCCGCTCCTCGGACGCCGCGCCGATGCTCAGCCGGGTGGTGGGCAAGCACTGCGAGTCCGGCGACATCGTGGTCAGGGACGCCTTCCTGCCCGCCGACCTGGCGCCGGGCGATCTGATCGCGGTCCCCGCCACGGGTGCCTACTGCCGCTCGATGGCCAGCAACTACAACCATGCGCTGCGCCCCCCGGTGGTGGCGGTGCGGGACGGCCGGGCGCGGGCCGTGCTGCGGCGGGAGACGGAAGAGGATCTTCTGCGGCTCGATATCGGTTGATGAAATCTTGGTCTCAGATCGTGGAACGGGCGGAGATCCGGTCCCGAACTCCATGAGACTGGGGCGGTAGTACGTCCCCCGGGCAACACGGGCAACACGACGGACAAGCACGACGACGGATGACGAGAGCGGAGTCGGATGATGCGTACGCGGCCGCTGAAGGTGGCGCTGCTGGGCTGTGGAGTGGTCGGCTCCGAGGTGGCGCGCATCATGACGACGCACGCCGCCGACCTCGCCGCGCGCATCGGTGCACCGGTGGAGCTCGCCGGGGTGGCGGTCCGCCGGGCGGGCCGTCCGCGTCCCGGGGTGCCCGAGCACCTGGTCACCACGGACGCCGCGGAGCTGGTCAAACGCGGTGACATCGATGTGGTGGTGGAGGTCATCGGCGGGATCGAGCCCGCCCGTGGACTGATCGTCTCAGCCTTCGAGCACGGCGCCTCGGTGGTCTCCGCCAACAAGGCGCTGCTGGCCCAGGACGGTGCGGCGCTGCACGCCGCGGCCTCCGGCGCCGGGGTCGACCTCTACTACGAGGCCGCGGTGGCCGGCGCCATCCCGCTGATCCGCCCGCTGCGCGAGTCCCTGGCCGGTGACAAGGTCAACCGGGTGCTGGGCATCGTCAACGGCACCACCAACTTCATCCTCGACAAGATGGACTCCAACGGCGCCGGCTACTCGGAGGCCCTCGAGGAGGCCACCGCGCTCGGCTATGCGGAGGCCGACCCCACCGCCGATGTGGAGGGTTTCGACGCCGCGGCCAAGGCCGCGATCCTCGCCGGGATCGCCTTCCACACCAGGGTCACCGCGGCCGAGGTCTACCGCGAGGGCATCACCGAGGTCACCGCCGCCGACATCCGCAGCGCCAAGGAGATGGGCTGTGTGGTGAAACTGCTCGCCATCTGCGAGCGGGCCCGCGACGGCCGCTCGGTCACGGCCCGGGTGCACCCCGCGATGATCCCGCTCAGCCACCCGCTGGCCTCCGTGCGGGAGGCCTACAACGCGGTCTTCGTGGAGGCCGAGGCGGCCGGCCGGCTGATGTTCTACGGACCGGGGGCCGGCGGCTCGCCGACCGCCAGCGCCGTCCTGGGCGACCTGGTCGCGGTCTGCCGCAACAAGATCGCCGAGTCCACCGGGCCGGGCGAGTCGGCCTATGCCGAACTGCCGGCCCGGCCGATGGGCGATGTCGTCACCCGCTATCACGTCAGCCTGGACGTGGCCGACCGGGCCGGTGTGCTCGCCCAGGTCGCCACCGTCTTCGCCGAGCACGGTGTCTCCATCGACACCGTCCGCCAGCAGGGACGCGACGGCGACGCCTCGCTCGTGGTGGTCACCCACCGCGCCACCGACGCCGCCCTGTCGGCGACGGTCGACAAGCTCCGCGCGCTGGACAGCGTGCGCGATGTGGCCAGCATCATGCGGGTCGAAGGGGAGTAGGAGAGCAGCATGAACGCCGTCGTCGACAGCCCCCGGCGCCACACCCATCAGTGGCGGGGACTCATCGAGGAGTACCGGGACCGCCTGCCGGTCACCGCCGCCACCCCGGTGGTCACCCTGCTCGAGGGCGGCACGCCGCTCGTCCCGGCCCCGCTCCTCTCCGAGCGGACCGGCTGCGATGTCTTCCTCAAGGTCGAGGGCGCCAACCCGACCGGGTCCTTCAAGGACCGGGGCATGACCATGGCCATCTCGCACGCCAAGGAGCAGGGCGCGCAGGCCGTCATCTGCGCCTCCACCGGCAACACCTCCGCCTCCGCGGCCGCCTATGCGGTGCGGGCCGGCATGGTGTGTGCGGTGCTGGTCCCGCAGGGCAAGATCGCGCTGGGCAAGATGGGCCAGGCGCTGGTGCACGGGGCCCGGATCCTCCAGGTCGACGGCAACTTCGACGACTGCCTCACGCTGGCCCGCGGCCTCTCCGAGAAGTACCCGGTGGCCCTGGTGAACTCGGTGAACCCGTCCCGGATCGAGGGCCAGAAGACCGCCTCGTTCGAGATCGTGGACGCCCTCGGAGACGCCCCGGACATCCATGTGCTGCCGGTGGGCAACGCGGGCAACATCACCGCGTACTGGCGCGGCTACCGCGAGTACGCCGCGGACGGACTGGCCACCCGCAGGCCCCGGATGTGGGGCTTCCAGGCGTCCGGTTCCGCGCCCATCGTGGACGGCGCCCCGGTGCTGCAGCCGCAGACCATCGCCACCGCGATCCGGATCGGCAACCCGGCCTCCTGGGAGCACGCCCTGGCCGCCAGGGACGAGTCGGGCGGCCTGATCGACAAGGTGACCGACCGTCAGATCCTGTCCGCCTACCGGATGCTGGCCTCCCGCGAGGGCGTCTTTGTGGAGCCGGCCTCGGCGGCCTCGGTGGCCGGTCTGCTGCATGCGGCGGAGCGCGGCCTGGTCGACCCCGGTCAGCGGATCGTCTGCACCGTCACCGGCAACGGCCTCAAGGACCCCGACTGGGCCGTGATGGGCGCCCCGCAGCCGCTGGTCGTCCCGGTGGACGCCGACGCCGCCGCCGAGCGGCTCGGCCTCTCCGGCTGAGAATCCGCAGCAGCCGGGCCGCAGGACCGGCCCGGACGCAGCAACCGGGCAGGCAGGGCCGGCCCGGACGTACGACACATCCCCTCAGGGGCACGGGGAGCCCGCAGGCCGGCACCGCACCGGCCGCGCGGCTCCCCGTGTCCCCCGGGCGGCGCCCGGCCCGTCGCCGTCCCGGGGAAACGCGGCGGAGCAGAGCATGGCGAGGTGTACCGCCGCAGAACCTCTCTTCGATATCCTGGGGACCACGGGTGGCGCAGGTCACCGGTACCGGCCTCCCGGGCGCTCCTCAGGCCCGCACCGCCGGGTGGACCGCAGGCCCGCGTCGGGCCCGGCGGCCCGGCTGCACCCAGGCTCCGCCCGCCCCGTGAGCTCCGCCCCCGTGCAGGCCCCGGAGAGCGCAACCCACCCCGCACGCCCAGCGATCCCAGGAGAGTCCACCGCATGGCCGGTCCCGCGTTCCGTGCCGCAGCCGTTCGGGTGCGGGTCCCCGCGACCAGCGCAAACCTCGGCCCTGGCTTCGACGCCTTCGGACTCGCCCTCGGTCTGTACGACGATGTGGTGGTCCGGGTGGCCGATGCCGGCCTGCATGTCGACATAGCCGGTGAGGGCGCGGACACCCTGGCCCGGGACGAGCGCCACCTGGTGGTGCGCTCGCTGCGCGCCGCCTTCGAGGTGCTCGGCGGCCAGCCCCGCGGCCTGGAGGTGGTGTGCGCCAACCGCATACCGCACGGCCGTGGCCTGGGCTCGTCCTCGGCGGCCATCTGCGCCGGCATCGTCGCCGCCCGGGCGGTCACCATCGGCGGTGCCTCGGTGCTGGACGACGCCGGGCTGCTGGCACTGGCCTCGGAACTGGAGGGCCACCCCGACAATGTCGCGGCCTGCCTGTACGGCGGGTTCACCGTGGCATGGACCGACGAGGACGCTGCCCGCGCGGTGCGCCTGGAGCCGTCGGACGAGGTGGTGCCGGTGGTGTTCGTCCCGGCGACGCCGCTGCTCACCGAGACCGCGCGCGGCCTGCTGCCGCGCAGCGTTCCGCATGCCGACGCGGCTGCCAATGCGGGCCGTGCCGCGCTGCTGGTCGAGGCGCTCACCCGGCGCCCCGAGCTGCTGCTGCCGGCCACCGAGGACCGCATCCACCAGGACTACCGCTCCTCCGCCATGCCGGAGAGCGCCGCGCTGGTCGCCGCCCTGCGGGCGGAGGGTGTCCCGGCGGTCATCTCCGGTGCCGGGCCCACCGTGCTGGCGCTCGCACACGACGGTACGGCCGACAAGCTCACCCGCTTCGCCGGTCCGGAGTGGGCGGCACACCGTCTGGAGCTCGACTACGACGGTGCCTCTGTACTGCCGCTCGAGGTCTGATCCGGACGGGCGGTGGGAGGCCACGGGGGAGGGAGACGAGGAAGTCGCAGGACACGATTGGCGCACTCAGGGTGGGGGAATGTTTGTTGGGTCCAGTAGTGTTAATCTCATGCGTGCACCAGGAGCCCTCCGGGGACCGGTGCTCAGTGTCCCGATCCCGGCGCCCCACCACGACGGGGCATACCGGAAGCCCGGGACCACGATTCTCCGGGAGCCTGCCTCGCCGCGTACGCAGCCTGCCTGCGCGAGTTCGGCCGCGTCCCGAAGCCGTGACGGTGCCCTGCCCCAACCGCTCTAGGGGGCGCCCGCAGCCGCCGGCCTCCACCTGAGGCCGCGCCCGGGGGTTCCAGGGTCGTCGTCACGCGACGGGGGCCCGGAATCCAGAGCGGTGCGGCGGCGTGAGGCCGACGCGCACAGCGGCGCCGCGCTGGACACCGCACACCACACCTTCAACCGCCATCCGGCGGAACATCGCCCCGGATCTGCACACCACGCAGCCCGGACAGCACAACCGGTCGCCGAGCCAGACAGGCCGACGTCCGCTCCAGGGAAGGACCCTTCGTGAGCGACACCACCGATCTGATGGGCGCGCGCCCGGACGCCGACGCTCCGGACGCAGCGGCTGCCGCCCCTGCGCCCAAGCGCCGCCGGACTGCGGGCTCCGGCCTCAACGGCCTCGTCCTCGCCGAGCTCCAGCAGCTCGCCTCCGGCCTCGGCATCAGCGGCACCGGCCGCATGCGCAAGAGCCAGCTGATCGACGCCATCAAGGAGAAGCACGGCGGCGACCCGCTGCTCGCCGGCGCCGAGGCCACCGCGGCCCCCGCCGCCAAGCGCACCGCGGCCAGGTCCAAGGCCGCCGAGGCCAAGCCTGCCGCGGCCGCCGCGGCCGAGGAGAAGCCCGCCCGCCGCACCCGGGCCCGGGCTGCGGCCGCCGAGCCTGCGCAGCAGATCGAGATCCCCGGCCAGGTGGCGGGCGACGCCGCCGCGGCCGCCGCCGAGGCCCCCGCCCCGGCGCGTACCGAGCGGCCCCGCCGCCGGGCGACCTCGGCCGCCGGCGCCCCCGTGGGTGCAGCAGCGGAGGCCGTGCAGGAGACCGTCGCCGAGCGCGCCGAGCCGTCCGCGGCTGTGGCCACCGAGACCCGTGAGAAGCCCGTCGAGGACGGCCGCCAGACCGGCGAGGGCCGCCGCGACCGCCGTGACCGGCGCGAGCGCGGGGAGCGCACCGAGCGGACGGAGCGGACCGAGCGCCAGGAGGCCGGCGACGGTGCCGACGGCCAGGGCGGCGACCGCGAGACCCGCCGCGACCGGCGCAACCGCCGCGACCGCGACCGCCAGGGCGGCGAGCGCCCGGAGACCCGTCAGGACGGCGGGCAGCCGAGCACCCAGACCCGCGAGCGCGACCAGCGGCGCGACCAGCAGCCGCAGGACGAGGACGACTTCGACGGTGGCCGCCGCGGCCGCCGTGGCCGCTACCGCGACCGCAACCGCCGTGGCGGCCGTCGCGAGGGCTTCGAGGGCGCGAGCGAGCCGCAGATCGGCGAGGACGACGTCCTGATCCCGGTCGCCGGCATCCTGGACATCCTGGACAACTACGCGTTCGTCCGGACCTCCGGCTACCTGCCCGGCCCCAACGACGTGTACGTCTCGCTGGCCCAGGTCCGTAAGAACGGCCTGCGCAAGGGCGACGCCATCACCGGCGCCGTGCGCCAGCCGCGTGACGGCGAGCGCCGTGAGAAGTTCAACGCGCTGGTGCGTCTGGACTCGGTGAACGGCATGGACCCGGAGGCCGGCCGCAGCCGTCCCGAGTTCGGCAAGCTCACCCCGCTGTACCCGCAGGAGCGGCTCCGCCTGGAGACCGACCCCAGCGTGCTGACCACCCGGATCATCGACCTGGTCGCCCCCATCGGCAAGGGCCAGCGCGGTCTGATCGTCGCCCCGCCGAAGACCGGCAAGACGATGATCATGCAGGCGATCGCCAATGCGATCACCCGCAACAACCCCGAGTGCCACCTGATGGTCGTCCTGGTCGACGAGCGTCCGGAAGAGGTCACCGACATGCAGCGGTCGGTGAAGGGCGAGGTCATCTCCTCGACCTTCGACCGCCCGGCGGAGGACCACACGGTCGTCGCCGAGCTGGCCATCGAGCGCGCCAAGCGCCTGGTGGAGCTGGGCCACGACGTGGTGATCCTGCTGGACTCGATCACCCGTCTCGGCCGTGCCTACAACCTGGCGGCGCCGGCCTCCGGCCGCATCCTGTCCGGTGGTGTCGACTCGACCGCGCTCTACCCGCCGAAGAAGTTCTTCGGTGCCGCGCGCAACATCGAGAACGGCGGCTCGCTGACCATCCTCGCCACCGCGCTGGTGGAGACCGGCTCCCGGGCCGACGAGGTCGTCTTCGAGGAGTTCAAGGGCACCGGCAACATGGAGCTCAAGCTCGACCGCAAGCTCTCCGACAAGCGGATCTTCCCCGCGGTGGACGTGGACGCGTCCTCCACCCGCAAGGAGGAGATCCTGCTGGGCAGCGAGGAGCTGGCCATCGTCTGGAAGCTGCGCCGGGTGCTGCACGCGCTCGACCAGCAGCAGGCCATCGAGCTGCTGCTGGACCGGATGAAGAAGACCAGCAGCAACGGCGAGTTCTTGATGCAGATCGCCAAGACCACGCCGGGCGCCATCGACTGACGCACCGACGCCGAGAGCCCCCGGACCGCACCGCGGTCCGGGGGCTCTCGCATGTCCGGTCGCATCCCGGGTGATTGACACAGAATCGGTCAATCAAGGTCCTGGTTCTGTCACAACTTCGACCCCAGTCGACCATGGTGTGTTTGGGTCCCACTAGCATCAGCGCGTCGGCAGAGAGCGCCCTTCCATCGGCTGCCCGCCGACACCTTGCTGCAGGCGCCCTCTGGGGGAGGGCGCCTCTCTTCTGCCACAGGAGAACGAGTGAATCCTGCTCAGCGGGAACCCGGGAAACACCGGATACGCCGGGCCAAACTCCCGGCCATCGCCCTGGCCACCGCCCTGGTGGGCGGCGGGGCCTTCGCGGCCTCCGAGGCATGGGCCGGCACTGCGGTCACCAACCGGGACGCTGCCGCAAGCACCACCACCAACGCCGCCGCCGCGTCGCAGCGCTCGACGGCCTTCGCCGGTGAGCGGGTCATGAAGGCCCTCCACGCCGGGAAGATCAAGGGTGTTCCGTCGGCCGGGGCGTCGGCCTCCGGTTCGACCGGCTTCAGCCCCCGCATCATCGGGGGGAACACCACCTCCATCACCTCCGCCCCGTGGATGGTCCAGCTCTGGTACTACGACGCGGCCACCGGTGACGGCTGGTTCTGCGGCGGAACGCTGGTGGCACCGACCAAGGTGCTGACCGCCGCCCACTGCGTCGACGGACTCGACTGGCACCACAACGGTGTGGTCGTCGGCGGCACCGCCGGCCTGTGGGACGGCACCAACGGCAAGGCCGTACGTGTCTGGAAGCAGTGGCAGCACCCGTCCTTCAGCATGGACACGCTGCAGAACGACATAGCCGTGCTCACCCTGGACACGCCGCTGCCGTACACCACGGCCAAGATCGCCTCCAGCACGGACACGGCGCTCTACACCGCGGGCAACACCGGCACGGTCTACGGCTGGGGCCTCACCAGCTCCCCGTCGGACCCCAACGCCGACCTCTCCGCACAGCTGCGGCAGGCCAGTCTGCCGATCGTCGCGGACAGCACCTGCCAGCCCGCGATGGACGCCGTCACCACGCCCGACTCGATCTACACCGCCGGCAAGATGATCTGCGCCGGCAAGCCGGGCACCGGCAGCGACACCACCACGGTGGCCAGCTGCCACGGCGACTCCGGCGGCCCGCTGATGGTCGCCGGCCGGATCGCGGGCATAGTGTCCTGGGGCTCCGCCGACTGCGTCCAGGCCGGTGGCTACGACGTGTACACCAAGGTGAGCACCTTCTCCTCGGCCGCGCAGGCCCAGATCTCCGCCGCGGACGCGCCCAAGCAGAACGACTGGAGCCGCGACGCCAAGGCCGACCTGCTGGTCCGCACCTCCTCCAGCACCGGCCAGGCATACGCCTACCTCGGCACCACCATGAGGTACACGGCGTCGGTCGGCACGGGCTGGCAGTACTGGAACAAGGTCGTCCAGGGCGACTTCAACATGGACGGCGCCACCGACGTCATCATGCGGAAGACCAGTGACGGCAGCCTCTACTGGCGCCACTACGACCTCTGGTCGTACAGCTGGATCAACACCAAGCTGACCACCGGCTGGGGCTCGGTCCGCCAGATCGTCGCCCCCGGTGACCTGACCAGCGACGGCAAGCCGGACCTGCTGATCGTGGACAGCGCGGGCAAGGTCTGGGTCTACCCGGGCAAGGGCACCGGCACCTTCGGCAGCCGCTTCCAGGTCGGCTCCGGTCTGCAGACCCTCAGCCAGCTGGTCGGCCACGGCGACTTCACCGGCGACGGCAAGGCCGACATCGTGGGCCGCACCTCCGCGGGTGCGCTCTACCTGTGGCCGGGCAAGGGCAACGGCTACTTCGGCACCCGCATCACGCTGAGTGCCAGCGGCTTCAAGTCGGCCAACGCGCTCGCGGCCACCGGTGACATCAACGGCGACGGCAAGGCCGACCTGCTGATCCGCTTCACCAACGGCTATCTGTACGAGTACCCGGGCAAGGGCAACGGCTCCTTCGGTGCCAAGGTGCAGATGGGCAGTGGCAGCTTCGGCTCGTACACCATCCTCGGCTGACCTGCCGAGCCTGGGCGCCGGGGTCGGAAACCCCGACATCTGATGCTCTGAAACCGTGCCCCCGCCGGACCTGCCGGCGGGGGCACGGCCATGTCCGGGAGCGGTCGTAACGGCTGTTCTGTCCCGTATGCTCGAAGTGATCCACTGTGTCGTAGGAACCGCAGAGGAGTCGCCATTCGTCCTATTCGGGAGCCGGCCCGCGCGGATGCGTGGGAGCAGACGAAGGACGGACCGAGGGCCATGGCAGACCAGCAGAAGGACCAGCAGCCGATCTCCTCGCGGAGAGCCGGCCGGCGCGGGTTGCGGATAGCCGGGCTGTCACTCGCGGCGGTGCTGCTGGTCGCGGCGGGTTTTGGCGGCTTCGCGTACTGGAAGCTCAACCACAACATCACCAGCGTCGATCTGAACTCCCTGCTCGGCAGCGCCCGACCGCCGGCGTCCACCAACGGCGCCTTCAACATCCTGCTGCTGGGCTCGGACTCCCGTGCCGGGGCCAACCAGCGCAAGGGGGGCGGTGCCAACGACGGCACGGCGCGCTCGGACACCGCGATGGTGGTGCATGTGGAACACGACCACAGGCATGCCTCGGTGGTCTCGATCCCCAGGGATGCCCTGGTGGACCGCCCCGCCTGCACCAAGGCCGACGGCAGCACCGCGCCCGCCGTCGCGGGTGCCATGTTCAACAGCGCCTTCGAGGTGGGCGGCGCCGCCTGCGCGGTCAAGACGGCAGAGTCGGTCACCGGGCTGCGGATGGACCACTTTGTGGAGATCGACTTCGCGGGGTTCGCAAGCTTCATCGACTCCATCGGCGGCGTGGACGTCACCACCACGGTGGACATCAACGACCCGCAGAGCCGTCTGAAGCTCACCCACGGCACCCACCATCTGAGCGGGGACCAGGCTCTGGCCTTCGTCCGCACCCGGCACGGCATCGGGGACGGCAGCGACCTGGGCCGGATAGAGCTCCAGCACCAGATGCTGAAGTCGATCCTGGAGCAGGCCAGGAGCGTCGGCCTGCTCGGCAACCCGGTGAAGCTCTTCAAGGTCGCCGACACCCTCACCAGGTCCATCACCGCGGACACCGACCTGGCCTCGGTGAACGACCTGGTGGGGCTCTCCCAGACGCTCAAGGCCATCGGCCCTGACGACCTCACCCTGGTCACCCTGCCCGTCCACTACGCGCCCACCGACCCCAACCGGGTGGTGGCCACCCAGCCGCAGGCGGCCCGGCTCTGGGAGGCGCTGAAGAGCGACCGGCCGGTCCCCAAGGACGTGCTGCGGCAGCAGCCGGCCAACCCGGCCGACGCGGCGCACCCGTCCACGTCCGCCGCCCCCGGGCCGTCCGGCAGGGCCCGGCCGTCCGCCGCGGCCCGCCCGTCGGCCTCCGCGGCCGCCTGGGCGGTCCTGCACCGCTGAGACCCGCCACGCGGAATACCACGGACCCCGCCCCGGTTTGGGAAGACGCGGCCAGTCCTGGCAGACTGGTACGTCGGTCCCGGTTCACGAGCGGCACCAGCCGCACGACCCGGTACCCTCCCGATCACTAGGAGAATCCCTTGAAGCGCGACATCCACCCCGAGTACGTCGTCACCCAGGTGACCTGCACCTGTGGTGCCGAGTTCAGCACTCGCAGCACCGCCCAGGGCGGCGTCATCCGTGCCGACGTCTGCTCGCAGTGCCACCCCTTCTACACCGGCAAGCAGAAGATCCTCGACACCGGCGGCCGCGTCGCCCGCTTCGAGGCCCGCTTCGGCAAGCAGCACGCCGTCAAGAAGTAGCGACCTCCCGGCGCCGGCCGGGCGCCCCCCGCAGCATGTCTGCGGAGGGCTGCCCGACCGGCGCCGTTCGCGTCTCCCACCCCACCGCAGGACCCCAGCGCCCGGAAGAAGGCCAGCACCCATGTTCGAGGCAGTCGAAGAGCTCCTCACCGAGCACGCCGACCTCGAGAAGAGGCTGGCGGATCCGTCGGTCCACGCCGACCAGGCCAACGCCCGGAAGCTGTCCAAGCGCTATGCCGAACTCACCCCCATCACCGAGGCCTACCGCAACTGGCGGCAGACCGGTGAGGACATCGAGACCGCGCGTGAGTTCGTCGCCGACGACCCGGATTTCATCGGCGAGGTCAAGGAGCTGGAGGCGCAGCGCGAGGACCTCACCGAGCGGCTGCGGCTGCTGCTGGTCCCCCGCGACCCCAGCGACGACAAGGACGTGATCCTGGAGGTCAAGGCGGGCGAGGGCGGCGAGGAGTCGGCCCTGTTCGCCGGTGACCTGCTGCGGATGTATCTGCGGTACGCCGAGCGGGTCGGCTGGAAGACCGAGATCCTGGACGCCAACGCCTCCGACCTGGGCGGCTACAAGGACGTCCAGGTCGCGGTGAAGACCAAGGGCAGCTCCGAGCCCGGCCAGGGCGTCTGGGCGCGGCTGAAGTACGAGGGCGGGGTGCACCGGGTGCAGCGGGTCCCGGCCACCGAGTCCCAGGGCCGGATCCACACCTCCGCCGCCGGTGTGCTGGTCACCCCGGAGGCCGAGGAGGTCGAGGTCGAGATCGGCCCCAACGACCTGCGGATCGACGTGTACCGCTCCTCCGGCCCGGGCGGCCAGTCGGTGAACACCACCGACTCCGCGGTGCGCATCACCCACCTGCCCTCCGGCATCGTGGTGTCCTGCCAGAACGAGAAGAGCCAGCTCCAGAACAAGGAGCAGGCGATGCGCATCCTGCGCTCCCGGCTGCTGGCCGCCGCCCAGGAGGAGGCCGAGCGCGAGGCGTCCGACGCCCGCCGCAGCCAGGTCCGCACGGTGGACCGCTCCGAGCGGATCCGCACCTACAACTTCCCGGAGAATCGCATCTCCGACCACCGGGTGGGCTACAAGGCGTACAACTTGGACCAGGTACTCGACGGAGACCTGGACGCTGTCATCCAGTCCTGCGTGGACGCGGACGCGGCGGCCAAGCTCGCCGCGGCCCAGGAGAGCTGAACCACCACCGCCGCTCGGGGGCCCGGAAGCCGCCCGTACACCTGGAAGGGGGCCGGATGAACCTGCTGCTCGCCGAGGTGGCCCAGGCCACCCAGCGGTTGGCCGCGGCCGGCGTGCCGTCGCCGCGGTTCGACGCCGAGGAGCTCGCCGCGCACATCCACGGCGTCAAGCGCGGCCAGCTGCACACCGTCCCCGACGCGGACTTCGACGCCCGTTACTGGGAGGCCGTCGCCCGCCGCGAGGCCAGGGAGCCGCTGCAGCACATCACCGGGCGGGCGTTCTTCCGCTATCTGGAGCTCCAGGTCGGGCCGGGCGTCTTCGTCCCCCGCCCGGAGACCGAGTCCGTGGTCGACTGGGCGATAGAGGCCGTCCGCGGGATGGACGTGGCCGAGCCCCTGGTGGTCGACCTGTGCACCGGCTCCGGCGCCATCGCGCTGGCCATCGCCCAGGAGGTGCCGCGCTCCACGGTCCACGCCTTCGAGCTGGACGAGGACGCCCTGGTGTGGACCCGCCGCAACATCGACGCCAGCCCCGACCGGGCCAGGATCACCCTGCACGCGGGCGACGCCACCCGCGCCTTCGAGGGCGACCACTCCTGGAACGGCCGGTTCGACCTGGTGATCAGCAATCCGCCGTACATCCCGCTCACCGAGTGGGAGTACGTCGCCCCCGAGGCCCGCGACCACGACCCGCAGCTGGCCCTGTTCTCCGGCGAGGACGGCCTCACCGCCATCCGCGGGATCGAGCGGGTCGCCGCCAGACTGCTCCGGCCGGGCGGCGTCGTGGTGGTGGAGCACGCCGACACCCAGGGCGGCCAGGTCCCGTGGATCTTCAACGAGGACAACGGCTGGACCGACGCGGCAGACCACCGCGACCTCAACAACCGTCCCCGCTTCGCAACCGCACGCCGGGCCGTGCCGTGACCGGCAGCCCGCACACCACCACCATCAGCCAGCACAGAAGGGGCCTGCACCGATGAGCCGCCGCTACGACTGCGCCGACCCGAGCGACCGAGCGACCGGCCTGCGGGAGGCCGCCTCCGCGGTCCGCCGCGGCGAACTGGTGGTGCTTCCCACGGACACGGTGTACGGCCTGGGCGCCGACGCCTTCTCCCCGGACGCGGTCCGTGAGCTGCTGGCCGCGAAGGGCCGCGGCCGGGCGATGCCCTCGCCGGTGCTGGTGGGCTCCCCGACGACCCTGCACGGCCTGGTGACCGACTTCTCCGAGGCCGCCTGGGAGCTGGTGGACGCCTTCTGGCCGGGCGGCCTGACCCTGGTCGCACGGCACCAGCCGTCGCTCCGCTGGGACCTGGGCGACACCCGCGGCACCGTCGCCGTGCGGATGCCGCTGCACCCGGTCGCCATCGAGCTGCTGAACACCACCGGTCCCATGGCTGTCTCCAGCGCCAACCTCACCGGCGGTCCGTCCCCGGCCACCTGCGACGAGGCGGAGGCCCAGCTGGGCGACTCGGTCTCGGTCTACCTGGACGGTGGCCGCGCCGACCACGCGGTGCCCTCCTCCATCGTGGACGTCACCGGCAAGGTCCCGGTACTGCTGCGCGCGGGCGCGGTCAGCGAGGCGCAGCTCCGGGAGGTCGTACCCGACCTGGAGGCCGGCAGTTGACGGCCGCCGACACCCGGGCGCCGGGTCGGCTCACCCTTCCCGGCCAGCCCCGCGGCCACACCGCACCCCACCGGATATCGGGGCCCCTGACGGTCCCCGGCCCGGCCTCGCACGACCGCTTCCGGATCCTCTTCGTCTGCACCGGCAACATCTGCCGGTCGCCGATCGCCGAGCGGCTCACCCGGCATGAGCTCGCCGCCCGGCTCGGCGACCGGGCCGCGGCGCAGATCCTGGTGGAGAGCGCCGGCACCTGGGGCCACGAGGGTGCCCCGATGGAGGCGCACGCCGCCACGGTGCTCGGTGAGTACGGCGCCGACCCCGGTGGCTTCGCCGGCCGCGAGCTGCTGGACGAACATGTCATCGGCGCCGACCTGGTGCTCACCGCCACCCTGGACCACCGCGCCCAGGTGATCTCCATGGGCCATGCGGCGGGGCTGCGCACCTTCACGCTCAAGGAGTTCACCCGGCTGGTGCGGACGATAGACCCGGCCACCCTCCCCGACACCCTCCAGGGGGCCTCGGTGGCCGACCGCGCCCGCGCCCTGGTCCGGGCTGCGGCGGCGCTGCGGGGCTGGCTGCTGGCGTCGCCCCCGGAGGCGGACGAGGTCGACGACCCGTACGGCGCACCGATCAGCATGTTCCGCAACTGCGGCGAGGAGATCTTCCACGCCCTGGACCCGGTGGTCACCGCGCTGACCGGCGCCCGGCGCTGCTGAGGGTCCCCGCGGCTCCCCGCGCCGCCCGGGCGCCTGCGGCAGGGGCGGGAGCCCGCACACAGACGGCGGGCCGCGCCGGCGACCGGACCGGCTGAGAGTGACGCCGCCCGGCCCGGCAAGCGCCGCACACCGCTGCCGCACACCGCTGCCGCACCGACGGGCCGGCCGCCCGGTCTCCCCGGGCCGGTGCCGTGCGCGGGCGACGGCCGTACGCCAGTCCTACGCTGGACAGGAGCCACCCCGCACCTCACGGAGCCCCGCCATGACGGTCACCGAGCCCCCGTCCGCCACCTCCGACCGCACGCACGTCTGGCAGGCACCGGACGCCCTGCGCCGCACCGATCCGCAGATCGCCGACGTGCTCGCCGCAGAGGCCGCCAGGCGCCGGGAGTCCCTCCAGATGCTGGCAGGGGAGAACACCGCCTCCCAGGCCGTGCTGGCGGCCCTCTCGGGGCCACTGGTGGACAAGTACGCCGAGGGCTATCCGGGGCGCCGCCACCACACCGGCTGCGCCGCGGCGGACGCCGCCGAGCTGCTGGCCGTGGGCCGCGCCAAGGAGCTCTTCGGCGCCGACCACGCCAATGTGCAGCCGTACACCGGCACCACGGCGATGCTGGCCGCCTACGCCGCCCTGCTCTGCCCCGGGGACCGGGTGCTGGCGATGTCGCTCCAGCACGGCGGCCATCTGACCGCAGGCTCCCGGGCCAACTTCTCCGGCCGCTGGTTCCAGTTCACCGGCTACGGGGTGCGCCGCTCGGACGGCCTGATCGACCTGGACCAGGTGCGCGACCTGGCGCGGCGGGAGCGCCCCAAGGCCATCGTGGCGGGCGGCATCTCCTATCCGCGGGACATCGACTGGGCGGCGTTCCGGGAGGTCGCCGACGAGGTGGGGGCGTATCTGATCGCCGACGCGGCGCAGATCCTCGGCCTGGTGGCCGGCGGAGTGCTGTCCTCCCCGGTGCCGCATGCCGACGTGGTGGTGGGGGCCACCCACAAGATGCTCCGCGGTCCGCGCGGCGGCCTGCTGCTCTGCACCGCGGAACTGGCGGAGCGGCTGGACCGGGCGGTCTTCCCCTTCACCCAGGGCGGCCCCTCCATGCACGAGGTCGCGGCCAAGGCGGTGGCGCTCCAGGAGGCGGCCGCGCCGGAGTACGCCGACTACACCCGGGCCGCCGTGGACAATGCCCGTACCCTGGCACGGGACCTCACCGAGCAGGGGCTGCGGCCGCTCACCGGGGGGACCGACACCCATCTGGTCACCGCGGACGTCTCCTCGCTGGGTGTCAGCGGACGGGAGGCCGAACGCCGCTGCGCGGCGGTCTCCATCCTGCTGGGCAAGTGCGCCCTGCCGTACGACACGGCGCCGCCCGCGGAGGGATCCGGGGTGCGGCTGGGCACCGGGTGCGTCACCACCCAGGGGATGGGCACCGCGGAGATGGGCGAGGTGGCACGGCTTGTGGGGCGGGCGCTGCGCGACAGCGAAGGGTCCGCCGAACTGGCTGCGGAGGTCCGTGGACTGGCTCTGCGCTCGGTACCGAAGTGGTGACATTGCACTGTCGACAAAACTGCAATGCGCGCGGAGGGCGTCCATCTGAATAAGGTGTGGCCCGTGGTGTCGCTCAGCGGCGCCGCAGGCGATGAGAGGCGTGAGGTTGGAGGGCCCCGGTGCGTGAGTACCTGCTGACGCTGTTCACCACCGCCGCGGTCACCTATCTGCTGACCGCCCCGGTGCGAAAGTTCGCGATCCTGGCGGGCGCGATGCCGCCGGTGCGGGCACGTGACGTGCACCGCGAGCCGACCCCGAGGCTCGGCGGCATCGCCATGTTCGGCGGTCTCTGCGCCGGCCTGCTGATGGCTGCCCACCTCACCCACCTCAAGGCGGTCTTCCACAACGGCAGCGACGTCAAGGCGCTGCTCTCCGGCGCCGGGATCATGTGGGTGCTGGGTGTGCTGGACGACAAGTGGGGCGTGGACGCGCTGGTGAAGATGGGCGGCCAGATGGTCGCCGCCGGTGTGATGGTCTGGCAGGGCCTCACCGTGATCTCCATCCCCGTCCCGGGGGTGGGCCCGGTCTCGGTGACCCCGATGCAGGGCACCCTGATCTCGGTGCTGCTGGTCGTGATCATGGTCAATGCGGTCAACTTCATCGACGGGCTGGACGGTCTGGCGGCCGGCATGGTCTGCATCGCCGCGATGGCGTTCTTCCTGTACTCGTACCGGCTGCTGTTCGGCTACGGGGTGGAGGACGCCTCCCCGGCGGCCCTGTTCAGCGCGGTGCTGATCGGGATGTGCCTGGGCTTCCTGCCGCACAATCTGCACCCGGCCCGGATCTTCATGGGCGACTCCGGCTCCATGCTGCTCGGCCTGATGCTGGCGGTGGCGTCCATCTCCATCACCGGCCGGGTGGACCCGGACCTGATCACCGAGCAGACCGGGTCGCAGCGCGAGGCGGTCCACGCCCTGGTGCCGATCTACATCCCCCTGCTGCTGCCGCTGACCGTGGTGGCGCTGCCGCTGGCCGACCTGCTGCTGGCGGTGGTGCGCCGCACCTGGGCGGGCAAGTCGCCGTTCGCCGCCGACAAGCAGCATCTGCACCACCGGCTGCTGGAGATCGGCCACTCGCACAGCCGGGCCGTGCTGATCATGTACTTCTGGGCCGCGCTGTTCGCCTTCAGCACGGTGGCCTTCTCGGTGACCGACACCGGCCGGGTGGTGGTGCTGATCGGTGCCGGGCTCTGCCTGCTGGGCATCGTGGTGCTGCTGCTGCCGCGGTTCCGGCCGCGGGCACCCAAGGCCATCCAGCCGCTGGTCCCGCCCCGCTACCGGGACGCGGAGGTGTCCGCGGAGGGCAGCGCCGAGTCCGCCCGCGCCGGTCTGCCGCAGTTCTCGGCCGAAGACGCGGAACTGCTCCACGGGCTGGGCACGGCAGCCTCCAGGGCAGGCCGCCACCCCGGCGGCCGCAGCCGCCACGAGGGGTAGCGGCGGGCGGCTCGAACGGCCGTATGCGCTGGTCCGACAGTGTGACAACTTGCACACGAAGTTGGTAAAGCTCTCATCAAATAGTTTGTGATACCGTTCACGAGAAGCCAGGGCGCACCGTTAGGCCGTTTGCAAGAGGTCGCACGCACCCCTGGTTCACCCCTGGGCGCCCTCCGTTCACCGATCCTCGGATCGGGAGAGCCGCCTGCGGGAACCCCCGTTCTCCACCGACATGCCGACGGAGGCGCCGACATGCCGTCCAATGACGCCCAGATCCTCCGGGGGGCCGCGTACATCGCCGCCCCGGTGGGGATTGTTGCTGCCGTCCTGAGCGCTGTCCTGGCCGGGCTCCCCGGCCTGGTCGGAGCGCTTGTCGCGGTCGCTGTGGCCTTTGTCTTCTTTGGCGCCGGTCTCGCCGCTCTGATCCGGATCACGCGGGACAGTCCGCAGCTGGTGATGACGGCCGGCCTCCTGGTGTACGCGGTGCAGATCCTGCTCGCGGGCGTCTTCATCGTGGTCTTCAAGCACACGACCCTGTTCAGCGGCAGAGCCTTCGGCTTCTCGCTGCTCGCCACCGCCCTGGCGTGGGTGGCCGGCCAGGTCCGCTGGACGCTTCAGAGCAAGACCCTGTATGTCGACCCGGTTCCCTCGACCCCCGGCAAGGCGCGGTCCGAGGCGGAGCCCCGACGATGAGCAGTGCGCCTCACGCAGCGCTCCGGTGCTGCGTGAAAAGCCCCTTTCACCATCTGGTATCGTCCGGAGTCGCATCCGGCCGAGTTGGGGAGCTCCCACTCGGCATGCGACGTACCCGGAACCTCGCGGGGTCCCGGGGGTGCCCGGCCCTCGGCTCTTACGCCGAGTGGACTACGGCGGGCATGTGTCGACGCCGTCGAAAGCGCCCCGCCATCCACGTTCCCGTGCCGACTCGCGGTTCGACCTGCCGCGCCGACACATACAAGGTTGCTGTTCTGATGCGTCACGACGAAGGAGTCAACGGTGAGTAGCGCACCGGCAGTGCTTGCTGAGAGCGGATGTCACCTCAACTCCGGCTGCGGCTTCCCGGCACCCGGTCTGCACTCGTTCGACTTCCAGCCGATCTTCTCCGTCGGCAGTCTCGACTTCACCAAGCCGATGCTGCTCGCGGTCATCTGCATGCTGGCCGTTGTCGGATTCTTCTGGGCGGCCTTCGCGAAGCCGAAGGTTGTTCCCGGGAAGCTCCAGCTGGTCGGCGAGATCGGCTACACCCTGGTGGCCCGTGGAATCGCACGTGAGGTTATCGGCAAGAAGGGCGACAAGTTCGTCCCCTTCCTGACCTCGGTGTTCTTCTTCGTGTGGATCATGAACGTGATGTCCATCATCCCGTTCGCGCAGTTCCCGGTCGCGTCGCGGATCGCCTACCCGGCCGGACTGGCGCTGCTGGTGTGGATCACCTACATGTTCCTCACCTTCAAGACCCACGGATTCAAGGGCGGCGTCAAGAACCTGGTCTGGATCGAAGGCCTGCCGAAGCCGATCGTCCCGCTGATCGTGTTCCTGGAGTTCCTCCAGAACGTCATCACCAGGCCGTTCACGCTCGCAGTCCGGCTCTGGGCGAACATGTTCGCCGGCCACATGCTGATCGTGATGTTCAGCGTTGCCACCTGGTACCTGTTGACCCCGCAGATCAACGCCCTCTTCTCCGGCGCCTCCTTCGTGCTGACCATCGGTCTGACCGCGTTCGAGCTGCTGATCCAGTTCCTCCAGGCGTACATCTTCACGCTGCTCGCCTCGCTGTACATCAGCGGTGCGCTCGAGGGCCACTGACCCGGACCGCTCCCGCAGCGTTCCGCCCCATCAACCCACAGACCTCCGTTGGGAAGCCCCCCACCGGATCGCATCACAAGGACAAGGGACATCATGTCTGCTTCTCTTGAGCTCGCCGCCGCCTCCGGCGTCACCGGCAACCTCGGTGCCGTCGCCTACGGTCTCGCCGCCATTGGTCCCGGTGTCGGCATCGGTCTGGTCTTTGGTCACAGCATCGAGGCCATGGCCCGCCAGCCCGAGGCGATGCCGATCATCCGCCAGAACATGTTCCTCGGCTTCGCCCTCTGCGAGGTCCTGGCGCTGATCGGTCTGGTCGTCCCCTTCATCTTCAGCTGATCCGCCGCGATCAGTAGCCCCACTCGACGAAAGGTCCAGATGTGAACAGCATCCTGGCAGAGGCGGCGAAGGAGAACCCTCTCCTTCCGTCGTGGCCGGAGCTCATCATCGGCCTGATCTGCTTCTTCATCGTCTTCGGCTTCCTCGGCAAGAAGCTTCTCCCCTCCATCCAGAACGTCCTGGAGGAGCGTCGCGACGCGATCGAGGGCGGTATCGAGCGGGCGGCCGAGGTTCAGGCCGAGGCGCAACGCACTCTTGAGGAGTACCGCGCACAGCTCGCCGAATCCCGTCACGAGGCCGCTCGGATCACCGAGCACGCCCGTGAGCAGGGAGCCGCGATCATCGCTGAGATGCGTGAGGAAGGCCAGCGCCAGCGGGAGTCGATCATCGCTGCCGGCCACGCGCAGATCGAGGCCGACCGCCGTCAGGTGTCGACCGTGCTCCGACAGGACATGGGCCGGATCGCCACCGACCTGGCCGGGCGTGTCGTGGGCGAGTCCCTCGAGGACGCGGCCCGCCAGAGCCGGATCATCGACCGCTTCCTCGATGAGCTCGACGCCAAGGCCGCCGATGCGGAAGGCGCGTCGAGGTGAGTGGGGCCAGCCGTGAGTCCAGTGCAGCGGCCCGCGAGCGGCTGGAGGCGCTGACCGACTCGCAGTCGGTCGACGCCGCCAGGCTCGCCGAGGAGCTGCTTGCCGTGACCCGCCTGCTCGACCGCGAGGTCGGACTGCGCCGGACCCTGACCGACCCGGCACGCAGCGGCGAGGCCAAGGCCGAGCTGATCGCCTCGCTGCTGCGCGGCCAGGTCGGCTCGGACACCGTGGAGCTCGTCTCCGGGCTGGTCCGGTCGCGCTGGTCCGCTCCCCGCGACCTGGTGGACGCGGTCGAGCAGCTGGCCGCGCTGGCCGAGATCGTGGACGCGCACCGGTCCGGGGCCCTCGACGACGTCGAGGACGAGCTGTTCCGGTTCGGCCGCATCGTGGCCGGCAACCCCGGGCTCCGCGCTGCACTGACCGACCCGGCAGCCGATGCCGCCGCGAAGACGCAACTGGTGAAGCGGCTGCTGGACGGCAGGGCCAAGCCGGTCACCGTGCGGCTGATCGTTGCGCTCGTCACGCAGCCGCGAGGACGTAGCCTTGACGGTGGCCTGGAGGAGTACTCCCGGCTCGCTGCCGGCCGGCGCGACCGAGTGGTCGCTCTGGTGACGACGGCGGTCCCGCTGTCCGATCTGCAGCGTGAGCGCCTCGGTACCTCGCTGGCGAGGCTGGTCGGTCGCCAGGTGCACCTGAACGTCGTTGCGGACCCCGCGGTCCTCGGCGGTATCAGGGTGCAGATCGGTGACGAGATCATCGAAGGCACCATCGCGAGCCGTCTCGACAGCGCGCGGCAGGGCCTCGCAGGGTGATGTCTCCCGCGGGACACCCCGCGGGAAGCATCGGAGAGCACAGAGATCCGACCCTCGGTCGGGACGTCGGCACCACCGTGTCGGCACAAGCAAAGGCCGGTACCCACCGATGGCACCGGCCGGGAGTCGAATACTTGCGGCCCTCCACGGGCGGGCCGAGGATCGCAACCTAGGAGAGCAGGGAACCCAGATGGCGGAGCTCACGATCCGGCCGGAGGAGATCCGGGACGCACTGGCGAACTTCGTCCAGTCGTACCAGCCGGACGCCGCCTCGCGTGAAGAGGTCGGCACGGTCACCGAGGCGATGGACGGCATCGCCAAGGTCGAGGGCCTTCCCTCGGTCATGGCAAGCGAGCTGCTGAAGTTTGAGGACGGCACCCTCGGCCTTGCACTGAACCTCGACACCCGCGAGATCGGCGTCGTCGTGCTCGGCGACTTCAGCGGTATCGAGGAGGGCCAGACGGTCCGCCGCACCGGCGAGGTGCTGTCCGTGTCGGTCGGCGACGGCTACCTCGGCCGCGTTGTCGACCCGCTGGGCAACCCGATCGACGGTCTCGGCGAGATCGAGGCCACTGGCCGCCGTGCCCTGGAGCTGCAGGCCCCCGGCGTCATGGTCCGCAAGTCGGTCCACGAGCCGCTGCAGACCGGCATCAAGGCCATCGACGCGATGACCCCGATCGGCCGCGGTCAGCGCCAGCTGATCATCGGCGACCGCCAGACCGGCAAGACCGCGGTGGCGATCGACACCATCATCAACCAGCGTGACAACTGGCGGTCCGGCGACCCCAAGAAGCAGGTCCGCTGCGTCTACGTCGCCATCGGCCAGAAGGGCTCCACCATCGCGTCCGTTCGCGGCGCGCTGGAGGAGGCCGGCGCTCTGGAGTACACCACCATCGTCGCCGCCCCGGCGTCGGACCCGGCGGGCTTCAAGTACCTCGCCCCCTACACGGGTTCCGCCATCGGCCAGGAGTGGATGTACGACGGAAAGCACGTCCTGATCATCTTCGACGACCTGTCGAAGCAGGCCGAGGCCTACCGCTCCGTCTCCCTGCTGCTGCGCCGCCCGCCGGGCCGTGAGGCCTACCCGGGTGACGTCTTCTACCTGCACTCTCGCCTGCTGGAGCGCTGCGCCAAGCTCTCCGACGAGCTGGGTGCCGGTTCGATGACCGGTCTGCCGATCATCGAGACCAAGGCCAACGACGTCTCGGCGTACATCCCGACCAACGTCATCTCGATCACCGACGGCCAGTGCTTCCTGGAGTCCGATCTGTTCAACGCCGGCATCCGCCCGGCTGTGAACGTCGGTATCTCGGTCTCCCGAGTCGGCGGCTCCGCGCAGATCAAGGCCATGAAGTCGGTCGCCGGCCGGCTTCGCCTGGACCTCGCCCAGTTCCGTGAGCTGGAGGCCTTCGCGGCATTCGGTTCCGACCTGGACGCGGCCTCCAAGGCCCAGCTGGAGCGCGGTGCCCGCATGGTCGAGCTGCTGAAGCAGGGCCAGTACGCGCCGTTCCCGGTCGAGGAGCAGGTCGTCTCCATCTGGGCCGGTACCACCGGCAAGCTGGACGACGTTCCGGTCGCCGACATCCGCCGCTTCGAGCGCGAGTTCCTCGACACGCTGCGGGTGGAGCACAAGCAGCTGCTCTCCGGCATCGTCGAGACCGGCAAGCTCGAGGACGGCACCATCGACGCGCTGACTGCCGCGATCGCTTCCTTCAAGCAGGGCTTCGAGACCTCCGAGGGCAAGCTGCTCGGCGAGTCGGCCTGAAGCCGGACGGAAAGGACGTAACGACCCATGGGAGCACAGCTTCGGGTCTACAAGCGCCGGATCCGCTCCGTCTCCGCGACCAAGAAGATCACCAAGGCGATGGAGATGATCTCCGCGTCGCGCATCGTCAAGGCGCAGCGCGCGGTGGCTGCCTCCACCCCCTACGCGAACGAGCTCACCTCCGCGGTGGCCGCGGTCGCAGCCCGCTCCAATGCCAAGCACCCGCTGACCACCGAGAATCCTGACGCCACGCGCGCCGCGGTCCTCCTGGTCACCGCGGACCGCGGGCTGGCCGGCGGCTACTCCTCCAACGCCATCAAGGCGGCGGCGCAGCTCACTGAGCGCCTCCAGGCCGAGGGCAAGGAGGTGGTGACGTACATCGTGGGCCGCAAGGGTGTCGCGTTCTACAACTTCCGCAACCGCCCCATCGCGGAGTCGTGGACGGGCTTCTCGGACAAGCCGACCTATGCGGATGCCAAGACCGTCGGAAGGACCCTCATCGAGGCCTTCGTGACGGACACGGCAGACGGCGGAGTCGACGAACTGCACGTGGTGTCCACCGAGTTTGTGTCGATGCTGACGCAGAACCCGGTCGACGCCCGGCTGCTGCCGCTGAGTCTGGAGGACGTCCAGACCGACGGTGCGGCGGGCGAGCAGAAGGAGATCTTCCCGCTCTACGAGTTCGAGCCGTCGGCAGAGGGCGTGCTCGATGCGCTGCTTCCGCAGTACGTTGAGAGTCGGATCTACAATGCGCTGCTCCAGTCGGCGGCCTCCGAGCACGCCGCGCGGCGGCGTGCGATGAAGTCGGCGACGGACAACGCCGAGGAACTCATCAAGTCGCTCACGCGGCTTGCCAACTCGGCCCGTCAGGCCGAGATCACCCAGGAAATCAGCGAGATCGTCGGTGGCGCCAACGCCCTGGCCGACGCTAGCGCGGGGAGTGACTGACAACTATGACTGCCACTGTTGAGACGGCCACGGCGACGGGCCGCGTCGCGCGGGTCATCGGCCCGGTCGTCGACGTGGAGTTCCCCGTCGACGCGATGCCGGAGATGTTCAACGCCCTGCACGTCGAGGTGGACAGCCCCGACGGCACCGGCCGGAAGACGCTGACCCTGGAGGTCGCCCAGCACCTGGGTGACGGCCTGGTCCGCGCCATCTCGATGCAGCCGACCGACGGCCTGGTCCGCGGCGCCGCTGTCTCCGACACAGGTTCGGCGATCTCCGTCCCGGTCGGCGACATCACCAAGGGCAAGGTCTTCAACGCCCTCGGCGAGGTGCTCAACACCGACCCGGCGGAGTTCAACGCCCAGGTCACCACGCGTTGGCCGATCCACCGCAAGGCCCCCAACTTCGACCAGCTCGAGTCCAAGACCGAGATGTTCGAGACCGGTATCAAGGTCATCGACCTGCTCACCCCGTATGTCACGGGTGGCAAGATCGGTCTGTTCGGTGGTGCGGGTGTCGGCAAGACCGTCCTCATCCAGGAGATGATCTACCGCGTCGCCGAGAACTTCGGTGGTGTGTCGGTCTTCGCCGGCGTGGGCGAGCGGACCCGTGAGGGCAACGACCTCATCGAGGAGATGACCGACTCGGGCGTTCTGGACAAGACCGCGCTGGTCTTCGGCCAGATGGACGAGCCGCCGGGCACTCGTCTGCGTGTCGCGCTTTCGGCGCTCACCATGGCCGAGTACTTCCGCGACGTGCAGCAGCAGGACGTGCTGCTCTTCATCGACAACATCTTCCGGTTCACCCAGGCCGGTTCCGAGGTGTCGACCCTGCTCGGCCGTATGCCCTCCGCGGTGGGCTACCAGCCGAACCTGGCCGACGAGATGGGCCTCCTCCAGGAGCGCATCACCTCGACCCGCGGTCACTCGATCACCTCCATGCAGGCGATCTACGTCCCTGCGGACGACCTGACCGACCCGGCCCCGGCCACCACCTTCGCCCACCTCGACGCGACGACGGTTCTCTCCCGTCCGATCTCGGAGAAGGGCATCTACCCCGCGGTGGACCCGCTGGACTCCACCTCCCGCATCCTGGACCCGCGCTACATCGCGCAGGACCACTACGACACGGCGATCCGTATCAAGGGGATCCTGCAGAAGTACAAGGACCTCCAGGACATCATCGCCATCCTCGGTATCGACGAGCTGGGCGAGGAGGACAAGCTCACCGTGTGGCGTGCCCGCCGGATCGAGCGCTTCCTCTCGCAGAACACCTACGTGGCGAAGCAGTTCACCGGTGTCGACGGTTCGACCGTGCCGCTCTCCGAGAGCATCGAGGCCTTCAACGCGATCGCCGACGGCAAGTACGACCACGTTCCCGAGCAGGCCTTCTTCATGTGCGGCGGCATTGACGACCTGGAGCGGAACGCTGCCGAGCTGCTGAAGAAGTAGCAGTCGCCAGGTCGCGGACATGAGCGCAGAGGGGCGGGCCCTGGGGCACCGGGGACCGCCCCTTTCCGCTCGCCGTCCGCACAACAGGCCGGGTTCCGGCCTTCCTCACCCTCCGGTTTCGATCCGGGGGCAGGGACCGTTATTGTTACCGGAACCGCCGGTGTATCAGGCGGTTTCAAGACCCGAGGAGCCAACGTTGGCTGAGCTGCACGTCGAGCTGGTCGCGGCCGACCGCAAGGTGTGGTCCGGCACGGCCACCATCGTCGTCGCCCGGACCATGGCCGGTGACATCGGTATCCAGCCCGGACACATCCCGGTGCTGAGCGTCCTGGAGTCCGGCCCGGTCACCATCCGCCAGGCGGACGGCGGCACGGTCATCGCCGCCGTGCACGGTGGTTTCATCTCGTTCGCGGACAACAAGCTGTCGCTGCTCGCCGAGATCGCCGAGCTGGCGGACGAGATCGACGTCGCCCGAGCGGAGCGCGCCCTGGAGCGGGCCCGCCACGAGACCGACGCTCATGCCGAGCATCGCGCCGAGGTCCGACTGGTGGCTGCGTCGCACCGGGCCGCCTGAGACCGCGACGGATGATGACGAGGAACAGAGCTTGACCGGCGGTCCCGGGGGCGCTTCGGCAGTGACCCCGGGACCGCCGTATCGGTTGATACGGGTAGGCAGGCGCGCAGGACCCGCGCACCGGCCGGACCCAGGGGAAGCGCGAGTGCGAGGAGGTCGGTGAGCATGGTCCTCGCCCTTGTGGTGTGTGCGGTGGTCGTAGGCGTGGGAGTGGCCGGCCTGGTGGTCTTCGCCCTGCGCCGGAGGCTGATCCAGAGGGTCGGCGGCACCTTCGACTGCAGCCTCCGGCTCAGAATGCCCGTCCGGGCCGACACACCGCCCCCCACCGACGACGACGAACCCGCCCCCGCCCCGGCCCCCGCGGCCGACGGCAAGGGGTGGGTTTTCGGTATCGCCCGCTACAGCGGCGACTCCATCGAATGGTTCCGGGTCTTCTCCTATGCACCGCGCCCCCGCCGGGTGCTGCCCCGGTCCGAGATCGAGGTGCTGGGCCGCCGCTATCCCGCAGGGCAGGAGGAGCTGGCCCTGCTCTCGGGCTCGGTGGTGCTCCGCTGTCTGCACCGGGGCGCACCGCTGGAGCTCGCCATGAGCGAGGACGCCCTCACCGGCTTCCTGGCCTGGCTGGAAGCCGCCCCGCCCGGGCAGCGGGTCAACGTCGCCTGACGGCTCCGGCTACCGCTGGGTAGGCTGCAGCCATGGTCAACCTCACCCGGATCTACACCCGCACCGGCGACGACGGCACCACCGCGCTGGGCGACATGAGCCGCACCACCAAGACCGACCCCCGGCTGATCGCCTACGCCGACTCCAACGAGGCCAACGCGGCCATCGGGGTTGCCCTCGCCGTCGGCGCCCTGCCCGAGGACGTCGGCGCGGTGCTCACCCGGGTCCAGAACGACCTCTTCGACGTCGGCGCGGACCTGGCCACCCCGGTGGTCGAGAACCCCCAGTACCCGCCGCTGCGGGTGCTGCAGAGCTATATCGACCGGCTCGAGGCCGACTGCGACACCTACCTGGAGCAGCTGGAGAAGCTGCGCAGCTTCATCCTCCCCGGCGGCACCCCCGGCGCCGCCCATCTCCACCTGGCCTGCACCGTCGTCCGCCGCGCCGAGCGTGCCACCTGGGCCGCCATCGAGGTCCACGGGGAGAGCGTCAACCCCCTGACGGCCAAGTACCTCAACCGCCTCTCCGACCTGCTCTTCATCCTGGCCCGGATCGCCAACAAGGAGCAGGGCGACGTCCTCTGGGTCCCGGGCGAGAACCGCTGACGCCGCTGCTCCACCGGGTAGCGGTGGAAGGCGGACGTGTCGACGGAGAAGCCCGGCTCAGGCGGGCGGGCCGGCCAGTACTCCGCGGGCGCGGGCGGCGTCGTCGGGCCAGACCATCACCCGGGCGCCCTGGGTGGTGTGCACCACGGTGCTGCGGATCCCCGCATCGTCCAGCAGCCGGGTCAGCCGCAGCGCCTCCTCCGCGTCCTGCGGCGCGGCCACACTCACCAGCAGCCCGTACTCGCCCGGAGGGCCCGACCGCGGCACCCGGGCGACCAGCGACTTCCCCCCGCTGAACGTCCAGCGCAGCAGGAGCACCAGCACCGCCACCACGACCAGCGACACCACGAGTCCGAGCAGCGGACCGAGACTGTCCACCGGCGCCCACCTCCCCTGTGCCTGGGCCGTCCCGCCCTATGGGCGAACCGGACGGAGATCACACCCTTCATTCTCACCACAGCAGGGCGCCCGACGTTAGAGTCCCGACCGGAGCGGCGCGGCTCGGGCGGTGACCCCTGCCCGCGGCCGGAGTGCCGGACGGGATGTGGGAGGAACAGCGTGAGCAAGAAGATCGCCGTCGTCGGGGCCGGCCTGATGGGTTCCGGTATCGCCCAGGTGTCCGCGCAGGCGGGGTACCAGGTGGTGCTGAGGGATGTCACCGAGGAGGCGCTTCAGCGCGGTCTGGGCGGCATCAGGGCCTCGTACGAGCGGTTTGTGGCCAAGGGGAAGCTGTCGGCCGAGGACGCGGAGGCCGCGCTGGGCCGGATCACCACCACCAAGGACCTGGCGGCCGCGGCCGACGCCGACCTGATCGTGGAGGCGGTGTTCGAGAAGCTCGAGGTCAAGCAGGAGGTCTTCCGCGAGCTCGACCGCATCGCCCGGGACGGCGCGGTACTGGCCACCAACACCTCGGCCATCCCGATCACCCGGATCGCCGCGGTCACCCGGCGGCCCGAGAGCGTGGTCGGCACCCACTTCTTCTCGCCGGTGCCGATGATGCAGCTCTGCGAGCTGGTGCGGGGTTACAAGACCAGCGACGAGACCCTCGCCGAGGCCCGCGCCTTCGCGGAGGGGGTCGGCAAGACGGTGATCGTGGTAAACCGCGATGTCGCCGGCTTTGTCACCACCCGGCTGATCTCCGCCCTCGTGGTGGAGGCGACCCGGCTCTACGAGTCCGGGGTGGCCACCGCCGAGGACATCGACACCGCTTGCCGGCTGGGCTTCGGCCATGCCATGGGCCCGCTCGCCACCGCCGACCTCACCGGTGTCGACATCCTGCTGAACGCCAGCCGGAACATCTACACCGAGACCCAGGACGAGAAATTCGCACCGCCGGAGATCATGGCGCGAATGGTGACCGCGGGTGACCTCGGCCGCAAGAGCGGCCGTGGTTTCTATCCATACGAAGAGAAGTGATCGCCGGCGGCGGACGCCCGGTATCGACGGGCGTCTGCCGCCGTGCATCCCGGGGTGAACTTGCTCACCTCTGCGCCGTGACGGGTGATTCCGGCGCCCGATTGGGCTGTAATCGAGCCAGGGACGAAGAGGGATCTCTCTATATTCCCCCGGACGAGTGAATTCGCTTCAGATTTCGTCTGCACCCAGCAACCTGCACACCTGGTCCGGCGTCAGAAGAGAGAAGCACACCTGGAACGGGCACCTGAGGCGGCGCCACCGGCCGCACGGGGGCATGCGGGAGGAAAGCGGAGGAGAAGGGGCATGCGCATCACGGGCGACCACGCCGAGCTGGCCGTCGAAGGGCGCCTCGACGTGCGCACCGCGGCGGACGCGCGGGCCGTGCTGCACGAGGCGGTGGACGGCGGCCGGGGCGATCTGGTGCTGGACCTCGCCCGGCTGGACTCCTGGGACGCCACCGGCCTCGGCGTGATCATGGGAACCCATCGGCGGGCCGGGCGGATCGGCCGCAGGCTGGTGCTGCGAGCCGTCCCCGGGCAGCTCCAGCGGCTTCTGGTGGCCACCCGGCTGCATCGCATCCTGGCCATCGAGGGCGCCGTCTGCGAGCCCGGTGGGGCCACCCTCCCGGGGGCCGGCAGCGCCGCCCCGGCGGCGGCCGCAGCCCGCGCCTGAAGCCCGGGGTTGGTCGCCGGGGAGCGAGGGTCTAGGGTTCGCCATCGAGAGGCCCACCACGGCACCCGAAGGCGGTGCGCGGCACGGGCGGCCGACCGGTCCTCCGGTCACGGTCTACAGGGGCGGAGCGACGACGATGAAGCCATCACCCGGGGACTCCCTGCCCGGTGAACCCGGGGGCACCGGAGAGCGGCGCGACACCTCCGCGCTCCCGGCCGTCCGGGTACCCGCCGAGGACGCCCTTCCGGCGGTCCGCGCCGCGGAGTCCGCGCCCGCCCTCACGGCACCCACCGAGGAGACCGCGAGGATCCGGACCGGTGAGATCGTGGCCGGCCGCTTCCTGGTGGGCATAGGCGCACCGCGCGGATCCGACGCCCGGCTCTGCCCCGCCGACCGGATACCCCAGCCGGAGCCGCTCGCCCGCTCCGGCAGTGTCCGCCCCGACTCCACCGTGCCGACCGCGCCGGTGGTGCTCGGCACCGGCCCCGGCGGCACCCCGCTGCTGGAGCGCCGCGCCGAGGTGGAGCGCCTGCGCGGGCTGCTCTCCCGGGGCCGCTCCGTCCGGATCACCGGTTCCGAGGGCTCGGGCCGCAGCGCGCTGCTGAGCGCGGTCGCCGACTCGTGCGCGGGCCTCGCGCCCGACGGGGTGGTACGGCTCACCGGCTACCGGCGCAGCCTCGGCGACCTCCTCCAGGACCTCTTCGCAGCCACCCACCGCGCCCCCGGCTACCGTCCGGACCGCCACCGCCTGCCGCAGCTGCTGGCCCGGGTGGGCGCCATCGTGGTGGTCGACGACATGGAGCTGGGCGGAGCCGCGCTGGAGGAACTCCTCGACAGCGCCCCGGAGTGCGCCTTCCTGATCGCCAGCACCCCTGACGTGGCCTCGCCGGTGGCCGGCTCGCGGATCGAGGAGAGCGAGCTGGTCCTGCTCTCCCGCGATGCCTGCCTGGAGCTGCTGACCGCCCTCGCCGGACGCCCCCTGGACGATGTGGAGCGGGCCTGGGCGGTGGACCTGTGGTTCGAGTCCGAGGGGCTGCCGCTGCGCTTCGTCCAGGCCGGTGCACTGCTGCGGCACCGCGATGTCGCCGCGGACGCCCTGGCCGTCGCCCGTGAGGAGCGCGCCAACCTCTTCGGCGGCCACGCAGACTACGACCCCGACCTGGACGACTCCCCGGACGCCCAGGAGGAGGCGCTGCGGCGGGCCGTGCCGCTGCCTTCGGTCGCCGAGAGCGCCGCCCCCGCCGTCCGGATCGCCGCCGGCCTCGGCGCCCCCGCCCGCGCCGTACTGCAGCTCGCCGTCGCACTCGGCGGCCAGTGCCCCACCGCACCCCATCTGCCCGCCCTGATCGACGTGGGCCAGGGCGAGACCGCCCTGCGCGAGCTGGTCGACTGCGGCCTCGCCGTCTCCACGGGCGAGCACCACCGGCTCACCACAGGTGTCGCCTCGCTGCTCGCCGCGGAGTGGGCCGAACGCGACACCGCCCATGGCGCGGCCCAGCACTTCGCCTGGTGGGTCGGCCATGCCTCGGTCAGCCCCGAGCAGATCGCGGCCGAGGCCCAGGTGCTGATCGCGGCGATGTACGCGGACCGCGACAGCGGCCGGCACAGCTCCGTGGCACTGCTGGCCCGCGCCGCCGCCCCGGCCTTCGCCCTGGCGCTGCGCTGGGGGGCCTGGGAGCAGGCCCTGCGGCTCGGCCTGGAGGCGGCCCGGGCCACCGGCGCGGTGGCCGACGAGACCTGGTTCCACCATGAGCTGGGCGTGCTGGCCCTGGTGACGGGTGTGGAGGACCGGGCACGCGCCGAGTTCGAGGCGGCTGTCGCGCTGCGCGGTGCGCTGGGGGACTCCGCCGGGGCCGCCGTGGCGCGGCGGATGCTGACGCTGCTCGCCGGCAGCGGCGCCGCAGCCCTGCCTGCGGGCGGCGTACCGGCCCAGACCCGCTCGATGGGCCAGATCCCCTGGCGCCGCAAGGGCACCGGCAAACAGGGCGGCCAGCCCGGGCGGCGCCGCAATGTCCTGGCGGCGGGCGCGGGAGTGGTCGTGCTCGCCGCGCTGGGCACGGTCGTCGGACTGACCACCACGGACGGCAGCGCGACGCCGCCCGGGCCGAGCAGCACCACACCGGACTTCTCGGTGGACGTGGACATCCCGACGGACGCCGCAGGACTGGACGGTTCGGCCGCTCCGGGCTCCCCGGCCGCCTCGGGGTCGGCGTCCGCCTCGGCGTCCCCCTCCGCCTCGGCCAGCGGAACCGCGCAGGGCAGCACACAGCCGTCCGGCGGCAGCACCACCGGACCGGGCGACGGCTCGACCCCCGGCGGCGGGGCGACGGACACGGCGACCCAGACGCCCGGTCAGGGCGGCGGCCACGGTCCGAGCCGCACCCCGTCCCCGAGCCGCACCACCGGCTGGCCCTCGGCGTCCACCCCGCCCGCCAGCCCGTCGTCGAAGCCGACGACCACGCCGCCCACCACCCCGCCGGCCTCGCCGACCAGCCCGACGCCGCCGGCCTCGCCCACGGACACCCCAACGGACACCACCGGCGCCGCCACCACCGACCAGGCGTCGACCCCCTGATCCGGTCCGGGTCCCACCCCCGACGTCCGATGAGTCGGGCGGGCCGCCGCAGTGCGGCGGCCCGCCCACCGTCGGCAGGACTCCTCCGTGCTCACGACCCGGCTCACGACCTGCCGAGCGGGGCCGGGCCCGGCTAGAACAGCCTCAGCTTGTCGTCCTCGATACCGCGCAGCCCGTCGTAGTCCAGCACCACGCAGCCGATGCCCCGGTCGGTGGCCAGCACCTTTGCCTGCGGCTTGATCTCCTGGGCGGCGAAGACGCCCTTGACCGGGGCCAGCAGCGGGTCGCGGTTGAGCAGCTCCAGATAGCGGGTGAGCTGCTCGACGCCGTCGATCTCGCCGCGCCGCTTGATCTCCACGGCGACGGTGGCGCCGGAGGCGTCCCGGCAGAGGATGTCCACCGGACCGATGGCGGTGGGGTACTCGCGGCGGATCAGCGTCCAGCCCTCGCCGAGCACCTCCATGCGGTCGGCGAGCAGCTCCTGGAGATGGGCCTCCACCCCGTCCTTGATCAGGCCGGGGTCCACGCCGAGCTCATGGGAGGAGTCGTGCAGCACCTCTTCCAGGGTGATGATCAGCTTCTCGCCGGCCTTGTTGAGGACTGTCCATGAGCCGTCGGCCTCCTTGAGCGTGCACGGCGGGGACATCCAGTTGAGCGGTTTGTAGGCACGGTCGTCCGCATGGATCGAGACGGAGCCGTCCGCCTTGAGGATCACCAGACGCTTGGCGAGCGGAAGGTGGGCGGAGAGGCGGCCGACGTAGTCCACGGTGCAGCGGGCGATGAGGAGACGCATGGGGGCCAGCCTACGGGTTTCGGGAACCCTGCTCCGGCGCGATGGGTGCGCTGGGGGCGCGACGGTGAGACGCACGGTCGCACGTACGGGCCGTGCGGGGCCAATCGGTGCGAGTCGCGGCAAGACGGGCGCCCGGCGGCGCCGTACGTCAGACCCTGGCAGGGGTGGAGCACCGATCGAGCCCGATTCGGGTGACCGGATCCGGCTGCCGATCCCTGGTGGGTTCCGTACTCAGTGGCTTACGGTGTGTCACTAAGACGGGTGAGGGGGTGCTTATCTGACGGCGGATGATAGGGTTTTGCGCCAATTTCTCACATTGAGACCAGGTTTTGGCGGAAGTTTTCGGAAGAAACCACTCCGCCGATGAACCAGCTGAGAGCCTGCCGGGAGAGCCGGTGCGGGCCGAAGAGGTCGCCCGGGCGCCGGCATCAGCTGTCCAGGACACGGCACCATCCCGCACACCGCACCGCCCCGGGGCTGGCCCGGGGCGGCGAGAGGAGAACCCATGTCGCTCGACGTCTCACCGGCCCTGCTCGAGAAGGCCGAGCGAGGCGAGGTCGACGAGAGGGAATTCGTCGACTGCGTCCGTACCTCCCTGCCCTACGCCTGGGACCTGATCAGCTCGCTGGTCGCCCAGGTCCAGGTGGACGGCACCGGCTTTGCCGACAACCAGGTCCCACCGCCGGACGAGCAGGCCCGTGGCCAGCTGCTGCGCGCACTGGCGAGCGATGCCATCCGCGGCGCGCTGCAGCGGCACTTCGGTGTCCGCCTCGCCTTCCAGAACTGCCACCGGGTCGCGGTGTTCGCCCCCGTGGAGGGGGAGGACGAGACCCGGTACGAGCGGTTCACCTCCGTACGGGCCCAGCTGCTCAACCAGTCGCCCGAGCTGCGCGACTGCTGACCGGCGGTCCGCTCCTGCGGTGGGGCGGCGGCGGTTGCCCCCGGGAGCCGCGTCACCGCAGGAGCGGAAGTACTTCCGCGCCGAGCCGGGCCACGTTGTGCAGAGTGGCCGTGCGGTCGCCCGAACCCTCCACCAGCAGCGCGAACCGGCGGATGCCGGTGCGCTCGGCGGTGGCCAGCATCCGGTCGGCGCACAGCTGGGGGTCGCCGACGGCGTGCAGGTCGCACAGCAGCTCGGTGTAGTCGCGTGGGTCCCGCATCCGGCGCTCCCTGCCGTCCACCGTCCGGTGCGCGCCGAGGCCGTGCCGGAACCACTCCGGCATCGCAGCGAGCAGGGTGCCGCGTGCCTCGGCGGTGCTGTCGGCGACCTGGGCGACTCCGGCCGCGACATGCTCGCGCTCCGCCCGTGCCACCTGCTCCGGGGTGCGCCCCGCCGCCAGGGCGGCGGCGCGGTAGGCGTCCACCATCTCCTTCTTGTCGTCGTCGCCCGAGTGCATGCCCAGCAGCATCGGCAGCCCGCGCTCCGCCGCCAGCTGCACCGACCCCCGGGAGGTGCAGGCGACCACCAGCGGGGGCCCGCCGGCAGCGGGCAGGGTGCGGACCGGCGTGGGGACATGGGGGACCGGCAGCCGGGCGGACTCCGAGCGCTGCCGGGGGAAGGGCATCCGGGGCCGCAGCTCGGGGTGGCGATGGGTGTCGTGGACCGTCGCGGGGGCGGGCACAGGCAGCTCCGTGGCGCGGGGGACCACGGCCACCTCGGGGAAGGAGAAGGCCGGGCCGTCGGCGCCGACCCGGGAGCCGCGCAGCCAGCGCAGCAGCAGGTCCAGCCGCTCGGGGAAGCCGGACTCGAAGGCCTCGACACCGCTGCCGAAGACATCCAGGTCCACCCAGGGGCCACCGCGTCCGACCCCGAGGGTGAAGCGGCCTCCCGAGGTGAGGTGCAGCAGCGCGGCCTGCTCGCCCAGAGCCACCGGGTGGGCGGTGGAGAGCACGCTCACCGCGGTGCCCACACCGATCCGCTTGGTGCGGCCGAGCAGCAGCGCGGCCAGGGTGGCGGCATTGGGACAGACCCCGTACGGCACGAAGTGGTGCTCGGCGAGCCATACGCTGTCCAGCCCGGCCCGTTCCGCGGCCACTCCGGCGCTGACGGTGCGCTCCAGCGCCTCGGCGTGCCGCTGCCCGGGGAACTGCGCGGACAGCAGGAAGGCACCGGCACGGATGGCGTCCACCGGGGCAGCGACCGCGGCCTCCTCGCTGACAGCGGTGGCGGCTCGGGTGTCGGTCATCGGGTCTCTCCCTAGGTTGTGCAGGGTCCGCGGCCCTGCATCGTCACCACGTGAGTAACCCATGTCATGTGCCACTGGCACGCGAATTCACTCAACTCCCAGAAGAACGGATGGAAATCTCCTGATTCACCGTCGACCAGAGGGGACGCATGCTATGGGGCCGCGTTGGAACCCCTACCCTGGATGGGGGAGTGTCGCTCAGATCATGCTCCATCCCCATCTGCCTCCGCCAGGAAGGGAAGTGCCGTGTCGCCGCGCCGCAACCGTCCCCGAGGGGCCGACAACGGCCCCGACGAGTCGAGCGCCCCCGCCGGCAGCTCCCTGCTGCAACGCACCGAGACCTATCGGGGCGAGGACTGGGTGGTGCGGACGGTCGCCGGAACCGCCGGACGCCACTACCGCTGCCCGGGCTGCGACCAGGAGATCCCGCCCGGCGTGGGCCATGTGGTGGCCTGGCCGATGCACGGCGCGGGCGTCGACGACCGCCGGCACTGGCACCGGGCCTGCTGGAACGCACGGGAGCGCCGTGCCTCCAACATCCTGCGGGGGCGCGGCGCTCCTCGGTACTGACCCACCGGGGCTCCCGGTCAGACGTCCCGTCGGGCGACCGCGACACCGGCCGCGATCAGCAGCACCGCGGTGATCAGGGTCAGTACGCCCAGCAGCTGCCAGCCGTCGGTGCTGGGGTCCAGAGCCTCGCCGAAGATCGCGGCAGAGATGGAGACCGGTGAGTACTCGATCAGAAACCGCCCGATCCGATCGCCCGCGAACAGGCCCAGAATGATCGGCAGCAGTACAAAACCGATCATCGTCGCGATGGCGCCCGCGCTGTGCCGCAGCAGAGCGCCCATCGCCAGCGACATCAGCCCGATCACCGCCAGATAGAGGCCGCCGCCCAGCACGGTGCGCACCAGCGTCGCGGTGGGCGGGGTGCCCGCACTGCCGCCGAGCACCGCCACCGCCAGCAGGGTGAAGAGCGCGATGGTGCCCGTGCCCAGGGTGAGCACCAGCGCGAAGAAGATCAGCGCCTTCGCGATGAGCATCCGCAGACGCTGCGGGCAGGCGGTGAGTGTGGTGCGGATCAGGCCGGTGCCGTACTCGGAGCTGATGGTGAGCACGCCGAGCGCGATCACCGAGATCTGGCCGATCAGGAAACCGCCGAAGCCCAACGACAGGATGTCGTCGCCGGCCCGGGTCGAACCGCGGGAGTACAGCACGGCGACCCCGCCGATGCCGAGGATGAAGCCGATCATCAGCAGCAGGGTCCAGACCGTCGACCGCACACTGCGGATCTTGGTCCACTCCGCTGCCAGGGCATGGCCCAGATGCACCCGCTGCACCGGGACCGGGGAGACAAAGCGGCCGGGCGCGGACGCGGTGGACCATGCCGCGGCGCCGGGCGCCGGGACCTGCGGGGGAAAGGCCGGGGAGGACACGCTTCAGACCTCGCTCTCGCCGAAGCCGCCGGGGGCGGTTCCACACGGATGGGGGACAGCGTCCGGAGCCGGAGCGGCCTCGGCCCGCGGTGCCGCAGCGGGGTCCTCCGGCGCGCGGAGGGGGTCCGCGGCGGGACCGGGCACCGGCCCCGGGTACGACATCGGCGGGGCGCCCCACGGGCTCCCGGCGGGCCCGGCAGCCGAAGCCCCGGACCGGTACGCCACCTCGCCCTGGGTGAGGCGCATATATGCCTCCTCCAGCGACGCCTGATGCGGTGACAGCTCGTACAGGCGCACCGCGTGCTGATGTGCCAGGTCGCTGATCCGCGGCAGCGGCAGCCCGGCGACCCTCAGGGCGCCGTCCGGCTCGGGGTCCGTCCGCGCGCCGGCCTCGGCGAGCACCTTGGCCAGCAGCTGGCGCTGCTCCCCGGCTCCGTCGGGGGTGCGCACCCTGGCGAATCCGGTGGAGTGGCGGTCCAGGAACTCCCGGACGCTCATGTCGGCGAGCAGCCGCCCCTGGCCGATGACCACCAGGTGGTCGGCGGTGAGCGCCATCTCGCTCATCAGATGGGAGGAGACAAAGACCGTGCGGCCCTCGGCGGCCAGCCCCTTCATCAGATTGCGCACCCAGAGGATCCCCTCCGGGTCCAGTCCGTTGACCGGCTCGTCGAAGAGCAGCACCTCGGGGTCGCCCAGCAGGGCGCCGGCGATGCCCAGCCGCTGGCCCATGCCCAGCGAGAAGTCCCCCGTCCGGCGCCTCGCCACATCCTGCAGGCCGACGATGTCCAGCACCTCGTCCACCCGCTGCCGCGGGATGCCGGCCAGCTGCGCCAGCGACAGCAGGTGGCTGTGGGCGCTGCGCCCGCCGTGCACGGCCTTGGCGTCCAGCAGCGCGCCCACCGTCCGTCCGGCGTTGGGCAGCCGCCGGTACGGGTGTCCGCCGATGGTGACCGTGCCGGAGGTGGGCTCGTCCAGCCCGAGGATCATCCGCATCGTGGTCGACTTGCCGGAGCCGTTGGGCCCGAGGAAGCCGGTGACGATGCCGGGCCGCACCTGGAAGGTGAGCTGCTCCACGGCGGTGTGGGGACCGTAGCGTTTGGTGAGGCCATATGCCTCGATCATGCGTGTCCTCAAGGGATCTGCGCAGACGCCTGCGTGTGGGGAGGGGGTGAAGGTGCCACCCCATCACGACGGGCGCCTGTCGTGCAGCAGTCCGATCCCCGGAAGCCCCGGCTGTGACAGGATTTCTACATGATCATGCGTCGCGGCGGTTGAGCACCAGCCAGCCGCCGAGCAGCGCCGCCACCACCCACAGGGCGCAGATGCCGAGGCCCGCCCAGGGGCCGTACGGGGCGTCCGCCGGCTGGTACACCGAGATGACCGCCCGCCCGGCGGTGTCGGGGAAGTAACGCGCCACCGTCTTCACCTTGGGGACGGCGGACAGGATCGGCGAGACCAGGAAGAAGAACGGCATCAGGATGCCCAGCGACAGCGTCTGGTTGCGCAGCATCGCCGTCACGCCCACCGAGAAGAGGCAGAGCAGGGTCATGTAGAAGCCCGCCCCGAGCACCGCCCGCAGCACATGCGGTGCCCCCAGGGTGGTGCTGTGCGAGCCCAGCAGCGCCTGGCCGAGCAGGAACGACACAAAGCTGGTCAGCAGCCCCACCACCAGCGCCAGGAGCAGCACCACCGAGGCCTTGGCGGCAAGCAGCACACCCCGCCGGGGCACTGCGGCCAGCGACAGCCGGATCATGCCGCTGCTGTACTCGTTGCCCATCACCAGGACGCCGAAGACGATCACCGCCAGCTGGCCCAGGATGATCCCGCCGAAGCTGGTGGCGGTGGCGTCGAAGGGGGTCTCGGCGTTCCGGGTGGCCTCGCTGAAGTTGTGGTTGGTCAGCAGGCAGAGCAGAGCCGACAGACCGACCGTCACCACAAAGGCGGCGGCGAGGGTGACCACGGTCGACCGCACGGTGCGGATCTTGGTCCACTCGGATCGCAGGACCGCAGCGGCTGCCGCCATGTCAGGACTCCTTCTTCTTCTGCTTGCCCCACTTCTCCTGCCAGTCCGCGCCCCATGCAGGGGGCGGCCCGGTCAGCGGTTCACCGCCGTACGGCTGCTGCTCGGCGCCCGCCTGGTACTCCACCGACTCCGCGGTCATCCGCATGAAGGCGTCCTCCAGCGAAGCCCGCTGCGGGCTGAGCTCATGCAGGCAGGGTGACCCCCGCCGCCGAGGCCAGCTCGCCGATCTTCGCCGCATCGCCGCCGTCCACCTCGAAGGCGCCGTCGTCGGCCCGCCGCGGCACCATGTCCGCCCTGGCCAGCGCATCCAGCAGAGCCTCCGGCTGAGGGGTGCGGACCCGCACCGTGGAGCGGGAGTTGCGGTCGATGAACTCCGTCATCGGCAGGTCGGCCAGCAGCTTCCCGCGGCCGATGACCACCAGGTGGTCGGCGGTGAGCGCCATCTCGCTCATCAGATGGGAGGAGACAAAGACCGTGCGGCCCTCGGCGGCCAGCCGCTTCATCAGATTGCGCACCCAGAGGATCCCCTCCGGGTCCAGCCCGTTGACCGGCTCGTCGAACATCACGATCCGGGGATCGCCCAGCAGCGCCGCAGCGATGCCCAGCCGCTGCCCCATGCCCAGCGAGAAACCGCCGGACCGCTTGCGTGCCACCTCCTGCAGACCGACCAGCGCCAGCACCTCGTCGACCCGGCGGACCGGGATCCGGTTGCTCTCCGCCAGCCACAGCAGATGGTGGTACGCACTGCGCCCCGGGTGCGCCGCCTTGGCCTCCAGCAGCGCCCCGATGTACTTCACCGGCTCACGCAGCTGGGCATAGTGCTTGCCGTCGATGGTGACCCGGCCCGAGGTCGGCCGGTCCAGGTCGAGGATCATCCGCATGGTGGTGGACTTGCCCGCGCCGTTGGGACCGAGGAAGCCGGTCACCACGCCCGGCGGGATGGCAAAACTCAACCGGTCCACGGCCAGCTTGTCACCGTAGCGCTTGGTCAGCTCGTGCAGCTCGATCATCGCGGCGGGCTCCCGGGTGGCGGACTCGGCTCATCCATCGCGATCACCCTACGCCGTTACGGTGCTCCGTATGACCGATCGACTCCCAGTCCTCAACTCCGGTACGGGCACACCGCTGGTGCTGCTGCACGCCTTCCCGCTCTCGGCGCGGATGTGGCAGCGGCAACTGGCCGAACTGCCGGGCCGGGACGGCACCGAGGCCCGAGTGCTCGCCCCCGATCTGCGCGGCTTCGGAGCAGCGTCGCAGGGCGATGACGAGCCCTCACTGGACCTGCTGGCCGACGACGTTGCACTGCTGCTGGACCGGACCGGGATCGAGCGGGCCGTGGTCGGCGGCCTGTCCATGGGCGGCTATGTGGCCATGGCCTTCGCCCGGCGGCATGCGGACCGGCTGGCCGGGCTGCTGCTCGCCGACACCAAGGCCACCCCCGACACCGAGCAGGCCCGCGCCAACCGGGAGCGGATCGCCCGCGCGGTACTGGCCCGGGACAGCGTCCAGCTGCTGCTGGACGAGCAGCTGCCGCACCCTCAGCTGGGCGCCGCCACCGCGCGGGAGCGGCCGGAGGTGGTCCGGCAGGTGCGAGAACTGACGGCGCAGGCCTCGCCCGCTGCCGTGGCCTGGGCGCAGCGGGCGATGGCGGCGCGCGGCGACTCGCTGGAGGTGCTGGCGGGGGTGGCTGTGCCGGCGCTGGTGGTGGTGGGCGAGGAGGACGCCATCACCTCCGTCGCGGACGCCCGTGCGATGGCCGATGTGCTGCCGGACGCCGAACTGCGCACCGTCCCCCGGGCCGGACACCTCACGGCGCTGGAGGACCCGGCCGCGTTCAACACCGCCGTCCGCTCCCTGCTGGCCCGGACGGCTTCTGCTGCGCTGCGCAGCCGACCGCAGGGGTGACCTGAGGCGCCAGACGGCCCTTGGACGGGACGGCACAGGCGGCGTACGGCCGGGCGCCGCAGCCGGCCGGGGCGTCGTACGGGGCGGGAAAGCCGCATCCCCGGTCGCACGGCGGGTGCGACCGGGGATGGCGTTGGATCAGTGACGCGACGTCAGCGGCTCTGCTGCGCCGGAACGCTGCGGCCCAGGTCGTCGTCCCCGGTCCCGGCGGCGGCCACGGCCGCACCGGTCAGCGTGGCCAGCATCTCGCGGACGTTGGTGAGCTGAGCGTTGATGGAGTCGCGGCGGTTGGTCAGCGCCGCCAGCTCCCGCTCGGACTCGCTGCGCACGCGGTCCGCCTTGGCGTTGGCGTCGGCCACGATGTCCTCGGCCTGGCGCTGGGCGGTCTCCACCGTCTGGCGGGCCCGGCGCTCGGCGTCGGTACGCAGCTTCTCGGCCTCCAGGCGCAGCTGCTCCGCCCGGTGCTCGATCTCCGCCAGCCGCTTCTCCGCCTTGGCCTGGCGGGCGGCCAGGTCGCGCTCGGACTGCTCCCGGCGCTTGGCCAGGTTGGTCTCGAAGTCCGCGGCGGCCTGGGCGGCCTTGGCGCGGGTGTCCTCGAAGAGGGCGTCCGCCTCCTCGCGCTTGTTCTGCGCGTCCTTGGTGGCCTCGGCGCGCAGCTGGGCGGAGTCGGTGTTGGCCTTGTCGACGATGCGCTGGCCCTCGTCCTCGGCCTTGGCCTTGCGGTCCTTGGCGTAGGACTCGGCCTCGGAGCGCACCTGCTGCGCCGCGGCCTCGGCCAGCTCGCGGTGCTGCTCGGCGGCCCGGTGGGCCTCGTCGCGCAGATCCTTGGCCTCCTCCTCGGCCAGCCGCAGGATCTTCTCCACGCGTGCACCGAGGCCGGCGTAGGAGGGCTCCGAGTCGGTGACGACGGCCTGCGCGTTCTGGGTCTCGAGGTGCAGCTCCTCGATGCGCTTCTCGAGCGCCGAGATACGGGAGAGGGCACTGTCCCGGTCGCTGACCAGCTTGGTGATGCGCTCGTCGACCTGGGCGCGCTCGTACCCGCGGCGCACGACGTCAAAACCGTGCGGAGAGTGAGTGTCGCTCATGGGGATGGGGTTCCTGTCGTAAGACCGGTGAGGTGATAGGGGGAATCCTGGCACGAAACCGGAGTGTCATCGAGCGGAAGCCGAGGGTTGTTGGAGAATGTCCGCTCAATCGGGTGGTGAGCCGTCGGCACGCTTCCCACCCGATCGTGCGGAGCCCACACCGGCCCCTGCTCTGGCGCCCCCGTCGCGGCCTCCGGTGCCGCCGCCCGCCTTGCCTGAACCACTGTTCCCCCCACTGCGCTGACCGGATACCGACGGAGCCTCGAAAGCCTCCAGTGCCGACAGCACGTCCTGGACCCGCGCGATCTCGGTGTTGATGTCCTTGCGGCGGCGGACCAGCTCGTCGAGCTCCCGCCGGCCCGAGTCGGTGGCGTTCTCCGCCTCCTCGCGGGCCTCCGCAACGATCCGCTCCGCCTCCTCGCGCGCGAGACGCAGCTCCTCCTCCGCCTTCTCGGCGCCCTCCTGGAGCCGCTTCTCCACCTCGGCAGCGGCCTTCTCCAGCCGCTCCTCGGCCTCCTCCTGGGCGGTCGCCAGATGCTGGTCGGCCTCGGTACGGCGCCGCTCGGCCTCGGCCGCGGAGTCGGCGAGCTTCTGCTCCGCCTCCTTCAGCAGCCCCTCGGCCTTGCGCACCGCGGCGATCCGCACCTTGCTCGCCTCCGCCGAGGCGTCCGAGGCGAGCTCGGAGGCCCGCTCCTCGGCCGCGGTGACCAGTGCGGCAGCGCGCTCCTCGGCCTCCGCGACGGTCTCCACCGCCTGCTCCTCGGCCTCGGTGAGCTGCTCCTGGGCCGCGGCCACCAGCTTGTCGACCCGCTCGCCGGCCGACTTCAGCGCCTCGGAGGCCTCCTTGCGGGCCCGCTCGTGCAGCGCCTCGACCTCCGCGTCGGTGCGGTCGCGCAGCTCCTCGGCGCGCTCGCGGATCGCCGTGGAGTCACGGCGGGCCTCGGCCAGCAGCGCGTCGGCGTCGGCACGTGCCCGCTCCACCGCGGCCTGGCCCTCGGCGGAGCCCTCGGCGACCAGGCGGTCGGCCTCCTTGCGGGCGGCGGCGACCATGGCGTCCGCCTGCTCCTCGGCGGCGGCGGTGGTGGCCAGTGCGGCGGTCTGCGCATCGGCGGTCAGCGCCTCGGCGTCCGCCTGCGCCTGCCGGACCAGCGCGGCGGCATGCTCCTCCGCCTCGGCGAGGGTACGGGCGGCGGCGGCGCGGGTGGCGACCGCGTAATCGTCGGCCTCGGTGCGCACCAGCGCGGCCAGCTCCTCGGCCTCGCCCAGCACCCGTGCGGCGTCCGCGTCGCCGGCGGCACGGGTCGCCTGCCCGTAGGCGTCGGCGGACTCCCGCTCGGTCTCCGCCTCCGCCCGCACCCGGGCGGCATAGCCGTCGGCCTCGGCGTGCAGCCGGGAGGCCTCGGTGGCGGCGTCCTCGCGCAGCCGGCCGGTCTCGGCCTGCACCTGGGCCCGCAGCTCGGCGGTCTCCCGGGCGGCGGCGGTCCGCACCTCGGCGGACTCCCGCTGGGCGTCCGCACGAAGCTGCGCCGTCTGCTTCTCGGCGGCCTCGTAGAGCCCCGCCACCGACTGGCGGACCTCGGCCGCCTCGTCCTCGGCGGCGGCCACCAGCTCGGCGGCGCGGCGCTCGGCATCCCCCAGGGTGGCGGTGGACTCGCTGCGGGCGTGCTCCAGCTGCTCGGCGGCCTCCGCGGTGAGACGGGCCGCCTCCTCGCGGGCCGCACTGCGGTCCTGCTCGGCCTCGGTGGCCAGGCCGGCGGCGCGGGCCTCCGCGTCGGCCATCAGCTCGGCGCCCAGCTGCTCGGCGGCCTCCTGGGACTGGCGGGCGTCCTCGTGCAGCCGCTCGGCCTCGGCCTGCGCCTCGGCGCGCAGCCGGATCGTCTCGTTCTCGGCGTCCGCCCGGGCGGCGGCGATCTCAGCGGCCGCCCGGGTGCGCAGCTCCTCGGTCTCGGCGGTGACCGCCGCCCGCAGCTGCTCTGTCTCCTGGGCGGACTGCAGGGCCAGTTCGGCCGCGGCGCGCTCCGCCTCCCGGGCGGCGCTGTCGGCCTCGCCGAGGAGCCGGGTGGTCTCGGTGCGCTCGTGCAGCAGGTTCTCGGAGGCCTCCGCGCGCTCCTGCGCGGCCTCCTCGCGCAGCGCCAGGGCGTAGGCCTCGGCCTCGGCGCGGTGCGCCTGCGCCTGCGCCTCCGTCTCGCTACGCAGCGCCGCAGCGGCGCTGTCGGCCTCGGAGCGCACCAGGGCGGAGAACTCCTCGGCCTCCCGGCGCAGCGTCTCGGTCTGCTCCGCCGCCGCCCGGGACAGTTCGGCGGCCTCCTGCTCGGCAGTCTCCACCGCCTGGGCACGCACCTGCTCGGCCTCGGCGGTGATCTTCTCCGACTCGGTACGGGCCCGCTCCAGCACCTGCTCGGCGCGGCTCTGGATCTCGGCGGCCTGCTCCTTGGCGTGCTCCCGCAGCCGCTCCACCTCACCGGCGGCGCCCGCCCGCAGGTCGTCGGCGTCGGCCTTGGCACGGGTGAGCAGATCCTCGGCGCTGTGCGCGGCCTCCTCGATCTGCACCACGGCCTGGCGGCGGGCCTCACTGCGGGACCGCTCGCTCTCGGCGGCGGCGTCGGCACGCAGCTGCTCGGCCTCCGCGCGCAGCTGGGCCGCCTGGTCCTGCATCTCCTGGATCCGGGCGCGGATGTCCGCGGTCTCGTCCAGGACGGCGCTCTGCGTCTGCTCGGCGGCAGCGTGCGCCTCCGCACGCAGCCGCTCCACCTCCGCCTTGGCCTCCGCACGGATCCGCTCGGCCTCGGCGGCGGCCTCCGCACGGGTCGACTCGGCCTCGCCGGTGGCCCGTGCGACGACCTCCTCGGCGGTACGCGCGGCCTTGGCCAGATGCACCGTGGCGTCCTTGGCGCCCTCGCTGCGGCCCTGCTCCAGGGCCTCCGAGCGCAGTGCCTCCGCCCTGGCCTCGGCCTCGGCGACGAAGCGCTCGGCCTCCTCGGCGGCCGCGGCCCGGGCCGCCTCCGCCTCGGCCTTGATCCGCTCGGCGTCCCGGGTGGCGTTGGCCACCATCCGGGCGATCTCCGACTTGGCGGTGGCGGTGCGCTGCTCGCTGGCGGCCTCCGTGTCGGCCACCCGCCGCTCCGCGGCCGCCTCGGCGTCGGCCTGCAACTGCTCGGCGGCCCGCTCGGCCTCGGCGCGCAGCTCCGCCGCCTCCCGGCGGGCGCGCTCTGCCTCGGCGGCCGCCTCGGCGCGCAGCTGCTCCATCTCGGCCTGGGACTGCGCCAGGGCCTGCTCGGCGCGCTGGGCGGCATCCGAGGCGTCCTGCTTGAGCTGCTCGATCTCGGCCTGGGCGCCGGCCAGCCGGCTCTCCGCCTCGTTGGCGGCGCTGCCGCGCAGCTGCTCGGCCTGGCTGGTGGCCTGCCGGGCCTGCTCGGCGGCGGCGTTCAGCAGCCGCTCGGCCTGCTCCTGGGCGCGGCGCAGCGCACGCTCCGCGTCGGCGCGGGTGGACTCCACATCGGCGGCGGTCTGGGCGCGGGCCTGGTCGGCGACGGCTGCGGCCTCGGCGCGGGCGGCCGCCAGCAGCCGCTCCGCCTCGATCCTGGACTCCTGGAGCAGCCGCTGGGACTCCTGCTCGGTGCCCGCCCTGGCCTGCTCGGCCCAGTTGACGTTCTCGCTGACATGCCGCTCGGCACTGCGCCGCAGCTCGGCCAGCTCCTCCTCGAGGCGCTGCCGGCGGGCCTGGGCCTCGGCCTGCATCTCGGCCTCGATCCGGGCGCTGCGCTCGGCGGCCTCGGCCATCAGCCGCTGGGTGGCCGCCTGGGACTCGCGTACCTGGCGCTCGGCCTCCGCCCGCAGCTGCTGGGCCTGCATCTCCGCGGTGCGCAGCAGCTGCTCGGCCTGCCCGGCCACGGAGTCGAAGGCGCGCGGCTGGGCCAGCTGCCGTCGGGATTCGTGCAGCTTGGCCCGGAGGACCTCCACCTGGTAGCCGAGGTCCTCGGCATGCTCGACGGCCTTTTCCCGCTCCGTTCGCAGCCGATCCATGTCGGCTTCGAATTTGGAGAGGTGATCGTCAACCTCGTAGCGGTCGTAGCCCCGCACTCCGCGGTCCCATCCATCTCCTGGTCGGTCCTCGACCCGCGCGGATCCGACCCCCGTCTGGCTGGGATCGGCCCCGACGGGCCCTTGCACTCGCGGCCGGTGGACGGCTCCCCAGGGACGAGGAGCCCTCTGCCACGGTCGGAGCCCCCTGGTCGGCCGGCGGCCGTACCGCGCCGCTCCACCGACCGGGTGAGCTCCTCGGCGAACTGTGCCTTACCGGAGAATGGTGACAGACTCCGGCACGGCCTTGAGCCGCCGTCCGCACGCTGAGTGCCCTGCTCTTCCCCTTACGTCCGCGCGCCTGCCGGCCTGCGCCTCAGCAGCCCGTCCTCCACGGGCCTCGGCGCACCCCGGCATTGTAGTCGTGGAAAGGGGTCCTGTAGCGGCCACCTCCGGCTTTTTCCCTGGCTGCCGGTCGTCCGATCGCCGGATTCCCGGTTACCGGCCGGTTGGGCCGTCCGAGTGCAGGGGCGGTCTAGTGGTGGCCGCCGACCGCCGAGGTCACCAGCTCGGTGAGGACGCCGCCGCAGTCCTTGGGGTGCAGGAAGGTGATCCGGGAGCCCATGGAGCCGGTACGGGGCTCGTCGTAGAGGACTCGCACACCCTTGTCCCGGATGTCCGCGGCCTCGGCGTCCACATCGGCGGTGCCGAAGGCGATGTGGTGCACGCCCTCACCGTTCTTGGCCAGCCACTTGGCGACGGTGGAGTCCTCCCGGGTGGGCTCCAGCAGCTGGAGGTACGAGGCGCCGCCGTCGTCCGTCCCGTTGATGCGCAGCATGGCCTCGCGCACCCCCTGCTCCTCGTTCACCTCGCTGTGGAAGACCTCGAAGCCATAGGTGGACCGGTAGAACTCCACCGTCCGGTCCAGGTCGAAGCAGGCGATGCCGATGTGGTCGATACGGGTGAGCAAGGCGGCCTCCGTGAGGGTTCGGGGTCTCCCAGTCCAGCGCATCGGACCGGGCGGCGGCCAGTGGGGCGTATTGCGAGTCTGCTCACACCGGGTGCCGCCGGTCTCACCCCGGGTGTGTCCATACTTGAGGAGCGGGTGCGCCCCGGCAGGCGGGCGGCGCCGGAATCCGGTCGGCGACGTGCCCGTGATCACACTGCGGCTGCGGTGACGCCGAGGTTACGGCTCAGTACATTGGGCGAAAACCCTCACCCGGGCCCCGCCCGCCCGGTCCTCCGGCCGCTCGACCCTCCTCCGGCCTCCGGCCGGGGGGACCCCCAGGACGACCGGGTCGCGGCCGGTGGGAACCGTGCCGGGGCCCGTAGCCATGACGTGCGAAGGGGCTCGTTCCATGACTGGATCCGCCGGCACCACCTCTGTCATCGTCGCGGGTGCGCGCACCCCGATGGGCCGACTCCTCGGCTCTCTCAAGAACTTCTCGGGTGCCGAGCTCGGCTCCGTCGCCATCAGGGCGGCCCTGGAGCGGGCCGGGATCACCGGCGAGCAGGTGCAGTACGTGATCATGGGCCAGGTGCTGCAGGCCGGCGCCGGGCAGATCCCCGCCCGCCAGGCCGCGGTCAAGGCCGGCATCCCGATGAGCGTGCCGGCCCTCACCATCAACAAGGTCTGCCTCTCCGGCCTGGACGCCATCGCCCTGGCCGACCAGCTGATCCGGGCCGGTGAGTTCGACATCGTGGTGGCCGGCGGCCAGGAGTCGATGACCAACGCCCCGCATCTGCTGCCCAAGTCCCGCGAGGGCTACAAGTACGGCGCCATCCAGATGCTGGACGCCATGGCCCACGACGGCCTCACCGACGCCTTCGAGAACATCGCCATGGGCGAGTCCACCGAGAAGCACAACACCCGTCTCGGCATCGAGCGCGGCCCGCAGGACGAGGTCTCCGCCCTCTCCCACCAGCGCGCCGCGGCCGCCCAGAAGAACGGCCTCTTCGAGGCCGAGATCGTCCCCGTGGAGATCCCGCAGCGCAAGGGCGACCCGGTGCTCTTCACCCAGGACGAGGGCATCCGCGCCGAGACCACCGCGGAGTCGCTGGGCCGGCTGCGCCCCGCCTTCACCAAGGACGGCACCATCACTGCCGGCTCCTCCTCGCAGATCTCCGACGGCGCCGCCGCGGTGGTCGTGATGAGCCGGGCCAAGGCCGAGGAGCTGGGCCTGGAGTGGATCGCCGAGATCGGTGCGCACGGCAATGTGGCCGGCCCCGACAACTCGCTGCAGTCCCAGCCCTCCAACGCCATCAACCACGCCCTGGCCAAGGAGGGCCTGACCGTCGGCGACCTCGACCTGATCGAGATCAACGAGGCCTTCGCCGCGGTCGCCGTCCAGTCCATGAAGGACCTGGGCGTCACCACCGACAAGGTCAACGTCAACGGCGGAGCCATCGCGTTGGGCCACCCCATCGGCATGTCCGGCGCGCGGATCGTGCTGCACCTGGCGCTGGAGCTGCAGCGCCGCGGTGGCGGCGTCGGCGCGGCCGCGCTGTGCGGCGGCGGCGGCCAGGGCGACGCCCTGATCATCCGGGTGCCCAGGGCCTGACCGCCGATCCGACCCACCGCTGCCGGTGTGTCCGGGAAGCAGCCCGGACACACCGGCGACCTGCCGCCGACTGCCGGGAGAGTTGAGCTTGATGATCGATGTGCCGACGCTGGTGGAACAGGCGCGGCTGGGGCGGCCACGTGCGGTGGCCAGGCTGATCTCACTGGTGGAGAACGCCTCGCCCCAGCTGCGTGAGGCGATGGCGGCACTGGCCCCCCACACCGGCCGTGCCTACACCGTGGGCCTCACCGGCTCGCCCGGCGTCGGCAAGTCCACCTCCACCTCCGCCCTGGTGAGTGCGTACCGCAAGCGCGGCAAGCGGGTCGGGGTGCTGGCCGTGGACCCCTCCTCGCCGTTCTCCGGCGGGGCGCTGCTCGGCGACCGGGTGCGGATGCAGGAGCACGCCACCGACCCCGAGGTCTACATCCGCTCCATGGCTACCCGCGGACACCTGGGCGGGCTCTCCTGGGCGGCGCCGCAGGCGCTGCGGGTGCTGGACGCGGCCGGCTGCGAGGTCATCCTGGTGGAGACCGTGGGGGTGGGGCAGTCCGAGGTCGAGGTGGCGGCGCAGGCCGACACCACCGTGGTGCTGCTGGCCCCGGGCATGGGCGACGGGATCCAGGCGGCCAAGGCCGGGATCCTGGAGATCGGCGATGTCTTTGTGGTCAACAAGGCCGACCGGGACGGTGCCGATGCCACCGTCCGGGAACTGGGCCACATGCTGGGGCTGGGGGAGTCCCGCAGTCCCGGCGACTGGCGGCCGCCGATCGTGAAGACCGTCGCCGCCCGCGCCGAAGGCGTGGACGAGCTGGTCGAGGCGCTGGAGAAGCACCACGCCTGGATGGAGGAGCACGGCGAGCTGGCGGCCCGCCGCCGGCGCCGGGCCGCCGAGGAGGTCGAGGCGATCGCGATGGCCGCTCTCCGCAGCCGGATGGGCGATCTGCACGGCGACCGCCGGCTGGACTCGCTGGCCGAGCGGGTCGCCTCCGGTGCGCTGGACCCGTATGCGGCCGCCGACGAACTGGTCCAGGGCGTCACCGGGGCCTGAGCGGTACCTTGCGCGGCCCCCGCGAGGGGCCGGCTGCCCGTCCCGGGCACCCGGCCCCTCGCGGGGGCGCGGCACATCTCGCGCGCACCGCCGGGCCCGCCCGCTCCGCGGGTTCGGGGCTCGCGCGGTACGGCAGCCCGCTCAGCCGCGCCCGCGCAGGGCGCGCAGATGCGCGGCGACGGGGGCCAGGGCCTCGTACAGGGCCGAGACCTGGTCGCTGTCGAAGCGGTCGATGAAGTGGTGGCGGACGCTGCGCACATGGTCCGGCGCCACCTTGCGCAGCGTCTGCCAGCCGTCGTCGGTGAGCACGGCGTACAGCCCCCGGCGGTCGCCGGGGCATCCCTCACGTACGACCAGCCCGGCCTTCTCCATCCGGGTGATCTGGTGCGAGAGCCGGCTCTTGGACTGGAGCGTGGCGGTGGCCAGGTCGGTCATCCGCATCCGGCGCTTGGGCTCCTCGGAGAGCACCACCAGAATCTCGTAGTCGTTCATCGCCAGGCCGTGCGGCTGAAGCTCACGCCCGAGCTGATACTCCAACAGCCGGCAGACATCGAGGTGGGCGCGCCACATCCGCTGCTCCTCGGCGGTGAGCCAGGGTGCGTCGGCCTCTGCCTCGTTGCCGGCAGCCGGGGAAGCGGTGGGGGTCTCCATGTCTCTATGCTACCCGATAATGTTGAAGTTTGTACAAAGAGTGCCGCGAGGTCACAGCCCGAAACGCCGCCCCAGATCGCCGAGATTACCCAGCCCCGGAATGTTGGGCAGCTGCTGGCCGGGCTGCTGCCGGCCCGCCTGGGAGGGCGCACCCGCGCCCGGGATGCCGGCCTCGTTGGGCACATGGCCGATGTTGATGTCGGCCATCAGCTTCTCCGAGGACTGCAGCAGTACCTGTCCGGCCCCGATGAACTCGAACTGGTGCTCCTCGCCGGAGACCCCGCCCAGCCCGGTCAGCTGCCGGATGCCGCCCAGCACGCCGCGCATGTAGCTGTGGTCGTAGTGGTGGCAGGGGGAGGGGCAGTCGGCCCAGCCCACCAGGGCCTGCGGGTCCACCCGGATCGGCGGCTCGACGAAGTGCACCGGACCGTTGGAGGCGGCCACGAACTTGCCGGTGCCGATCAGGGTGAGGAAGCCCGGGATGATCGACTGCTTCAGGGACAGCCCCGGGTCGAAGGCCAGCAGATTGCCGGAGCGGACGGTGAGGTTGCCGTCCTCCAGGTCGTAGGAGTTCAGATCGAACGCCCGGTCCGCCAGGATCATCTTGCCCTGGCCCTCCGCGACCACCCAGTCCGCGGCGTGCAGCGGGGAGTGGAAGCTCCTGCCGATCAGCGAGTCCAGCGGACCGTGGCCGATCCCGTGGAACTGGATGTTGCCGTAGTAGGCGACCATCTTCCCCTTCTGGAGGAAGTACTGGCCGTTGAGGTCCACCGAGAAGGCGTACGGGTTGACGTTGTCGTTGCTCGGCAGGGTGGCGACGTCGTGCACCACCGGGCCGCCGGCCGCGGTCTGCGGCAGCGGCGCCTGCGGGCCGCCGTACTGCTGCGGCTGCTGCGGGTAGCCGCCCTGCTGGGGCGGCGGGTACCCGCCCTGCTGCGGATACCCCTGCTGGGGCAGACCGCCCTGCTGGGGCGGGTAGCCCGGCTGCCCGTACGGCGGCTGCGGCGGGTACGACATCAGAGCTTCTCCTCACTGGCCTGCACGTACACCATGCCGTGGCCGGACAGCTCCAGCTGGAAGGCCTCGCCCGAGCCGCGTCCGATCATGTCGCGCCAGCCCAGGGCGCTGGAGAGTTTGTTCTGCACCTGGCCCCGGTGCGCCACATAGGCCTGCGGGTCGACATGGATCGGCTGCTGCGGGGTGATCGGCAGTTCGATGACGCCGCCATGGGCCATCACCGCCACCGAACCCTGGCCGGTCAGCTGGGTGGTGAACAGCCCCTGGCCGGTCACCTGGCCGCGGACCATGCCCATCACACCGCCCTGCGAGCCCATGAACATGGTGGACTGCTGAAGGGTGCCGTCGAAGGCGAGCAGCCGGTCGGCCTCCACATAGAGGGTGTCACCGGTGAGATCGATCACATGGACGTTGTGGCCGCCGTGGCCGAACATCACCCGGCCCTGGCCCTCCACCGTCATCAGCGGGGTGTCCTCATTGGCGATCCGGCGGCCGATCATCGACATCACCCCGCCCTGACCGCCCATCATATTGGGCGTGAAGGTGACCTGCCCGCTGTAGGCGAGCATGGCGCCACGCTGGCTGAAAACCCTCTGACCTGGGAAGACCTGCGCCTCGATCAGCTTTCCATTGATCTTGGTGAAGGGCATCAGACGTCACCGCCGATCGTCACGCGCTCCGACGGCTGCACATACACCAGGCCGTCACCGACGAACTCGACCTGCATGGCCTCGCCGCCGCCCTCGCCGAAGAAGGTGCTGAAGCCGGCACCGGACTTGAAGTTGCGGTTGAGGTTGCCGGTGTGGGCGATGTACGCCCCGGGGTCGACCCGCAGCGGCATCCCCTGGGAGACCCGCAGGATGATCGCCGGACCGTCCGACATCACCGCCGCCCAGCCCTGGCCCTCGACCTTGGTGGTGAAGAGGCCGTTCCCGGAGGTCATCCCGTGCAGACCGGCGAAGGAGGTGCCGGTGTGCAGCGTCGCCTCGGTGCAGAGCAGATTGTCGGCCTCCACGTAGAGGGTCTCGCCGTTGAGCCGTACCAGGTTCACCTCGGTGGCACGGTCTGCGAAGTAGCAGGTGCCTTGCCCCCTGACCTCCATCACCACCATCTGCTCACCGGTCAGCCGGCGGGTGACCATGCCGCGCAGGCCGTCGCCGCCCCCGGAGAGCTTCTTGAAGGACATCTGGCCGCTGTACGCGACCATGGACCCGTTGCGGGCCTTGACGGCGTCGCCCATCAGATCGACGGCGAGCACCTTGGACCCCTGCAATCGAAACTGTGCCACGAGCCAAAAGGTAACCGGGGGTCGGTCCGGTAGGCGAGGGGCGCGCGCCGTACCGGTACCGATCCGGGACATACCAGGGTCTGTCAGCCCGCTGCCGGGGCCTGCTCCAGACCGGTGGGCGCACTGCCGGCCGCCTCCTCGACCTCCAGCAGCGAGGCGGACTGCCGCTCCGCCTCGAAGGCCTCCCGCCCGCCGCGCAGCCCGAAGAGCCGCTTGGACAGGGCGATCCACAGCACCGCTGCGACGTTGATCACCAGGGTGGCGACCTTCAGCCCGCTGACCTTCTCGGTGAGCTCGTAGATCTCCAGCGGGAGGAAGGCCGCGGTGGCGATCACGGTGAGGTACTCGGCCCAGCGCCGGGCCATCCACAGGCCGACGCCCTCGACGATCTCGATCAGTGCGTAGCCCAGCAGGGCCGCGGCCACGATCGTCAGCGTGGAGTGCTCGTAGTCGAAGGTCTTGCGGATGGTGTCCACTATCGGGGAGTGGTCGACGTCATAGTGGAAGTGGTTGGCCACCGGGCGGAAGACCGTGAGGTTCTCGTCGAAGAGCCGGCGCACCGCGTCCTGGCTGTTGGAGAACTTCCACACCGCCCATGCGGCCAGCACGATGAAGAGCCCGCGCGCGATCCGCTCCACGGCCAGGAAGCGCAGGATGAACAGGTCGCGCAGCGCCTTGCCGCGGGGGACCAGCGGGGCGCTCCGGGCCGGGCCGGAGCCGTGCGGCTCGCCGAGGGCGAAGTCACCGCAGCGCAGGCAGCGCCAGGCGTCGCCGACCGCGGTGCCGGCGTGCAGCCGTGCTCGCAGCTCGGGCTCGGCCGGCGCGTAGGTGATGTGGCCGCGGCGTGCGCAGGTCCGGCGGTCCCAGTCCAGCTTCATCGCTTGTGTCGCTCCCCGTTCTGCTACGGCCGGGGGGTCCGGCCGCAAGCGCCGAGGATAGGGGTGTGCGCCGAGGGCGGGCCAGGCCGATCCCCCGTGCGGGCGGCATCTGTGGCGCGGATGTGACGTCGGCCGCACCGGGTCACCCGCGGCGGGGGCCCGTCGGCCGGGCGGTGATAATGGGCGGGAGCTTGTGCGCCGGTTCACAAGCACCCGCAACCCTGTGAGGTCGTCCACCGTGAAGAGCAGCGCCGTCCACCGTCTGCGCCTCGTCTCCGCCCCCGAGGCCGTCTCCTTCATCGTCCTGCTGGTCTGCTCAGTGCTGAAGCGCACCACCGACTTCAACGCCGTTCCGGTGATGGGCATGGTGCACGGGGTGCTCTTCATCCTCTATCTGCTCTTCCTGGCCGACGCCTGGAAGAAGCAGCGCTGGGACGCCCGGCGCGGGGTGCTGATGTTCGTCCTCTCGGTGCTCCCCACCGGCGGGTTCTTCGCCGAGCGGATGCTGGCCCGTGAGGAGCTGGAGGGCTGGACCCCCGCCGCCGCGGCGGAGAAGGCCGCGGTCTGATGATCGTCGCCTTCTCGGTCACCCCGCTCGGCGTGGGTGAGGACGTGGGGGAGTACGTCGCCGACGCGGTGCGGGTGGTCCGCGAGTCGGGCCTGCCCAACCGCACCGATGCCATGTTCACCTCGCTGGAGGGCGAGTGGGACGAGGTGATGGCTGTGGTCAAGCGGGCCGTCGACGCGGTCGCGGCCAGGGCGCCGCGGGTCAGCGTGGTGCTCAAGGCCGATGTGCGGCCCGGGGTGGTCGACGGGCTGACCGCCAAGGTGGCGACGGTGGAACGCCATCTGGCCGAGGGGTGAGCAGGGGCCCAGGGATGGGCATGGGCCCGGGCGTGACCGCCCGGGCCCAGCTGTGCTGATGGTGCGTCAGCTGACGTTCACGCCGGTCCAGGCGGAGGCGACCGCGTTGTACTCGGCGGAGCCGCTGCCGTAGAGGTCCGTGGCAGCGTTCAGGGTGGCGGTGCGGGCCGCCTTGTAGTTGGTGGTCGAGGTCATGTAGACGGTCAGCGCCCGGTACCAGATGGCGGCGGCCTTGTCGCGGCCGATGCCGGTGACCGTGGAGCCGTTGTACGTCGGGCTGTTGTAGCTGACGCCGTTGATCGTCTTGGCGCCGCTGCCCTCGGCCAGCAGATAGAAGAAGTGGTTGGCGACGCCCGAGGAGTAGTGGACGTCCAGGTTCTTCACCGACGAGGACCAGTAGTCGGCGGAGCCGCCGTCCTTGGAGGGCTTGTCCATGTAGCGCAGCGGGGTGCCGTCCCCGTTGATGTTGATCAGCTCGCCGATCAGGTAGTCCGGCTTGTCGCTGGCCAGGTTGGCGTAGAACTCCACCATGGTGCCGAAGATGTCCGAGGTGGCCTCGTTGAGGCCGCCGGACTCACCGGAGTAGTTGAGGCCGGCGGTGCGACTGGTCACCCCGTGGCTCATCTCGTGGCCGGAGACATCCAGTTCGGTCAGCGGGTGGGTGTTGCCCGAGCCGTCTCCGTAGGTCATGCAGAAGCAGGAGTCGTCCCAGAAGGCGTTGACGTAGTTGCGGCCGTAGTGGACCCGGCTGTAGGCGCCCTTGCCGTCGTTGGCGATGCCGTTGCGGCCGAAGGTGTTCTTGTAGAAGTCCCAGGTGACGGCCGCGCCGTACTGGGCGTCCACCGCTGCGGACTGGGTGTTGGAGACGGTGCCGTCGCCCCAGGCGTTGTCGGCGTCGGTGTAGAGGGTGCCGGTGCCGCTGGTCTTGTTGGCCAGGTTGGTCGTGTACTGGTTGCCCCGGCCGGCGTCCTTGAGCTGGTACGTCGAGCCGGACAGCGTGGTGGTCAGGCCGACCGAGCCGACGAAGACGCCCTTGCCGGTGCCGGCCGCGGTCTGGATCGCCTCGTGCTGCGAGAGCACGGCGCCCGAGGCGGCGTCGGTGACGATGTGCTGCTCGCTCGGGGTGCCGTCGGCGCGGGTGCCGCTGACCACGGTCTCGTAGGCCAGGCGGGGGGTGCCCGAGGCCGCCCAGACCACCAGCTTGGGTGCGGCGGCCGTGCCGACCGAGCTGAGCGGCGCCGCGTCCTTGTCGGAGGCGTCGCCCACCAGGGCCCGGACGGTGCCGGCCGCCTTGCCGACGGCCTTGGCCGGGGCGAGAGCGGGGGTGAGGCTCTTCAGGTCGAGCTTGCGCGTGGTGGCACGGTCCACGGACTTCACGGCGCCGCTCGCCGTCTGGTGCACCACCAGGTCGCCGCCGAGGACCGGCAGGCCGCCGTAGGTGCGGTCGTAGCGCAGATGGCGGGTGCCGTCCGCGTCCACCACGACGTCCTTGACGACCAGCTTCTCCTGGCTGCCGAGCGCCAGGGACCGGGCCAGGCCGGAGGCCTGGGCGCGGGCCAGGCCGACCAGCTGGGCGTGCGCCCCGGCGGCGGCCGGGCCGAAGGCTGTTCCGGGCTGGGCGGTGGCCGTTCCGGTGCCCGCCTGTATACCCACGACGAGCATGGCAGAGGCTGAGAGAAGTGCTCCGGCGGTCAGCTTTCGCTTCACTGTGTTCCCTTTCGGTACACCGCGTGTGCGCGGTCGCGCGCCGTCCCGGGGGCGTCGGGTGTACGCCATCGAGGGCGGAACGGGCGCGGTCGTGCTGCTCCGTGCGGTCTCACGGCGTGCGCGTGGGGTGGGCGCGGGCGCCGTACGGGGCTGGCCAGAAGCATGACAATTTACGTCGTGAAATGACAGGTCACCGTCAGCCAATGGCGAGCTTTCGCCACAACGACTTCGGCTGCTGTGCGTCCATCGGCCGCGGTTATCGGTGCGAAGTCGGTCAAATCACCTGCACTGCGCCGGCAACCCGGATGATCACGGGTGGACATACGGTCATTCCGGGGCGCAGTCGGGCGGCGGATTGACATCCGGGGGCGCGCCGAAGCACCCGCAGGATGGGGGCGTGCCGGGGTGTAGCGGCTCCCGCTCCGCGCTCGTTCGCCCTGTGGACAGCTCTCGGCGGCCCTCAGTCACGCCGGTACGGTGGGGGCGTGCCCAAGCCGCTCAGCCTGAACTTCGACCCGATCGCCCGTGCCGACGACCTGTGGACCCGGCGCTGGGGCGCCGTCCCGCCCATGGCCGCGATCACGTCGATCATGCGCGCCCACCAGATCCTGCTCGGCCGGGTCGACGCGGTCGTCAAGCCGTACGGGCTGACCTTCGCCCGCTACGAGGCCCTGGTGCTGCTCACCTTCAGCCGCACCGGTGAGCTCTCCCTCTCCAAGATCGGCGAGCGGCTGATGGTGCACCCCACCAGCGTCACCAACACCGTCGACCGTCTGGAGCGGGCCGGCCTGGTCTCCCGGCGGCCCAACCCCCTTGACGGCCGCGGCATCCTCGCCTCCATCACCCCCCAGGGCCGGCATGTGGTGGAGGCGGCCACCCGCGATCTGATGGCCATGGAGTTCGGCCTGGACGAGTACGACCCCGAGCAGTGCCGGCAGATCTTCGACATACTGCGCCCGCTCCGGGTCGCCGCGGGCGACTTCACCGACCCGGACGCGGCGGAACCCGAGGCCTGAGCCCGGCCGGCCCGCGCCGGACCGACCCGATGGCAGTGCAGGGGCGGCTCCTCGGCGGTGTCGCTGTGGCGGGCTTGCCGATTCCGGTGCCCGCAGGAGTCCCGCAACGCCGGGACCGGCCCGCGGCGACAGGCGGGGAGGTACGGCCGGGGAGGGCGGGGGCGTGCGCGGAGGGCGGACGGAGCGGGGTTACCCTCGGGGAGGCGGTGCCGAGTCCGGGCGTACCGCCCCGACCCCTGGCATGTGAGGCGAACGCGGTGAAGTCGAACCCCCTGCTGTCCTGGTACCGGGCGCTGGCCTATGCGACCGGCTGCATGCTGCTGCTGCTCTGCGGCTTCATGGTGGCCAAGTACGGCTTCGGCGTCGGGAAGAGCGCCACGTTCTTTGTCGCGCAGGCCCACGGCATCCTCTTCATGGGCTATGTCGTCGTGGCGTTCATGCTGGGTCAGAAGCAGCGCTGGCCGCTGGTCAAGCAGCTGGTGATCCTGGTGGCGGGCACCGTCCCGTTCTGCTCCTTCGTCGCCGAGCGCCGGGTGGTGCGCGAGGTGCGGGGCCTGGAGGCCGGGAAGGCCGCGCCGGCGCCTGTGGGCGTCTGAGTGACTCCTCCGGCGCGCTGCCCCGAGCGGCGCGTCGGAGGGTGCCCCATCGACAGATACTAGGACGTCCGAGTAAATTGGTGCGACATCCTGGTGACAGCTATGGGAGCGGGGTACGGCAATGGACGCCGAGGAGATCGAGGCAGGCCGAAGCCGCTGGCAGCAGCGGTTCGACAAGGCGCGCAAGCGCGACGCGGACTTCACCACGCTCTCCGGTGACCCCGTCGACCCGGTCTACGGGCCGGCCGCCGGGCAGCCCGTGACGGGCTTCGAGCGGATCGGCTGGCCCGGCGAATACCCCTTCACCCGGGGCCTGCACCCCACCGGCTACCGCGGCCGGGCCTGGACCATCCGGCAGTTCGCCGGCTTCGGCAACGCCCGGCAGACCAATGAGCGCTACCGGATGATCCTGGACGCCGGCGGCGGCGGCCTCTCGGTGGCGTTCGACATGCCCACCCTGATGGGCCGCGACTCCGACGACCCGCGCTCACTCGGCGAGGTCGGCCACTGCGGCGTCGCCATCGACTCCGCCGCCGACATGGAGGTCCTCTTCGACTCCATCCCGCTGGGCGATGTCACCACCTCCATGACCATCTCCGGTCCTGCCGTCCCGGTCTTCTGCATGTACCTGGTGGCCGCCGAGCGGCAGGGTGTCGACCCGGGCGTCCTCAACGGCACCCTGCAGACCGACATCTTCAAGGAGTACATCGCCCAGAAGGAGTGGCTCTTCTCCCCGGAGCCGCATCTGCGCCTGATCGGCGACCTGATGGAGTACTGCGCGGCCGGCATCCCCGCCTACAAGCCGCTGTCCGTCTCCGGCTACCACATCCGCGAGGCGGGCTCCACGGCCGCGCAGGAGCTGGCCTTCACGCTGGCCGACGGCTTCGGCTACGTGGAGCTGGGACTCTCCCGCGGCCTGGACGTGGACACCTTCGCCCCCGGGCTCTCCTTCTTCTTCGACGCCCACCTGGACTTCTTCGAGGAGATCGCCAAGTTCCGCGCCGCACGGCGGATCTGGGCCCGCTGGATGCGCGACGTCTACGGGGCGAAGACCGACAAGGCCCAGTGGCTCCGCTTCCACACCCAGACCGCAGGGGTGTCGCTCACCGCCCAGCAGCCGTACAACAACGTGGTGCGCACGGCGGTGGAGGCCCTGTCGGCGGTGCTCGGCGGGACCAACTCCCTGCACACCAACGCCCTGGACGAGACCCTGGCGCTGCCCTCCGCCCAGGCCGCCGAGATCGCCCTGCGCACCCAGCAGGTGCTGATGGAGGAGACCGGGGTGGCCAATGTGGCCGACCCGCTGGGTGGTTCCTGGTACGTCGAGGCGCTCACCGACCGCATCGAGGCCGAGGCCGAGGCGATCTTCGAGCGGATCCGGCGCATGGGCGAGCGCAACGGCGGGGCCGAGCACCCGGTCGGCCCGATGACCGCGGGCATTCTGCGCGGTATCGAGGACGGCTGGTTCGTGGGTGAGATCGCCGAGTCGGCGTTCCGCTACCAGCAGGCTCTGGAGAAGGGGGAGAAGCGCGTCGTCGGCGTCAACTGCCACACCTCCACGGTCACTTCGGAGCTGGAGATCCTGCGGGTCAGCCATGAGGTGGAGACCGAGCAGGTGCGGCTGCTGGCCGAGCGCAAGGCCGGACGGGACGACGCCGCGGTCAAGGCCGGCATCGCCGCGATGCTGGAGGCCGCGCGCACCGGGGCCAACATGGTGCCGCCGATGCTGGACGCGGTGCGGGCGGAGGCCACCCTGGGCGAGATCTGTGACGCCCTGCGCGACGAGTGGGGCACCTACACCGAGCCGCCGGGCTTCTGACCCTGCGACCCCGCACGGTCGGCGGTCCCGCACGTCCCCATGGGGTGTGCGGGACCGCCGACCGCCTTTGGCTCGGAGTGAAGGAGCAGTCGCGGGCGCGCGAGGCTGATGTGCGAGCCGTGGTGTCCGGCTCCGGTGGGGCGGACGGGAGGCCGGGCAGCGCTCCGCAGGCCCGAGCCGGCCGTGGGGCCGGTGGTGCCGTCCGCCTGTGTGCCGCGATGTCTGCGCTGCTGCCGCCGGTGCGGCGCCGCGGTCAGGGGTGCCCGGTGGAAAGAGCGGCGAGGGGGGCCAGCAGCAGGGTGGTGAACCGGCTGATCCACTGCTCGCAGGCCGGCTCCCCGCTGACCAGGATGCGGTGTTCCACGGCGCCCGCGATGGTGTCGAAGATGATGTCCACCTCCTGCCGCGCGGCCGCCTCGTCGATGTCGCGGGGGAGTTCGCCGCGGGCCTGGGCATTGGCCCTGCCCTGGTGCACCAGCCGCTTCTGCGGATCCACGATGGACTCCCTGATCCGCTGGCGCAGCAGCGGGTCGCGGGTCCCCTCGGCGAACAGCGCCAGCATCGCCGCCTGGGTCTCGGGGCGGGAGAGCAGTGCGGCGAAACGCTGCACCACGGCCTCGATGTCGGCCCGCAGACTTCCCAGGTCGGTCATCTCCAGGTCGTCGAAGAGCACCGCGACGGCATCCACCACCAGCTCGTTCTTGGACGGCCAGCGGCGGTAGAGGGTGGTTTTGGCGACCCCTGCCCGCTGGGCGACATGGCCCATCGTCAGCCCGCCCCAGCCGAGTTCGGCGAGTGCGGAGCGGGTGGCCTCCAGGATGGCGTGGTCGGTGGCGGCGTTGCGCGGCCTGCCCTTGGCCCGGGCGGGGGCGTCCGTCGGTACGGCCACGAGCGGTCTCCTGGGTGGGGAGGGGGTGCAGCTGCGTCGGTGCTGCCGGGCGAGGGTACCCACACACCGGTGGCTCCCGGATACACGGTTGCTGCCCGGAGTGAGCTGTCTCACGCCGCGGCCTGGCGTCGCGGTGTGTCCTGGGGAGCCCTCGGCATATACGCTACGTGTCGTAGCGAAAAGAGCGGCAACCAGGGTGCGGGTGGGGACCCGCACCGAGTGCATGCGGTCTGGGGAATCGCGGTCGCGGGCCCGTTGGAGACGGTCCTGTGGCGGGAGTGACACTCCGGGTGGGGCGCCCGGCAGGGGAGATGGCGTCCGCACCCCTTCGGACGGGGGAGGATAGAGCCATGCAGCCACGGAACATGTCCATGCGCGGCGTGGTCGACCTCGCCGCGGTGAAGGCGGCCGGAGACGCCGCCCAGAAGGCGGAGCAGGCGCGGGCCGAGCGGGCCCGCCAGACGGCGGCGGGAGGCGTCCCACCGGTGCCGCTCTCCGTCGTCCTCGATGTCACGGAGGAGACCTTTGAGGCGGAGGTCGTCCAGCGCTCGGCCGAGGCCCCGGTCGTGGTCGACTTCTGGGCCGAGTGGTGCGGCCCCTGCAAGCAGCTGAGCCCCATCCTGGAGCGGCTGGCGGAGGAGTACGAGGGCCGCTTCGTGCTGGCGAAGATCGATGTCGACGCCAACCAGATGCTGGCGGGGCAGTTCGGCATCCAGTCCATCCCGTCGGTGATGGCGGTGGTGGCCGGCCAGCTGGTGCCGCTCTTCCAGGGGGCGGTGAACGAGGCCCAGGCCCGCCAGTACCTGGACCAGCTGATCCTGGTCGCCGAGCAGCGGTTCGGCATCGTGGGCGGGGCGGTCGGCGAGGGCCGGCCCGAGGAGGCGGGAGCCGCTGCGGAGGCGCCGGAGGACCCCACGCTGTCCGCCGCCCATGAGGCGCTGGACCGGGGGGACCTCGGTGGCGCGATCCAGGCCTACCGCAATGTGCTGGCGGACCGTCCGTCCGACGAGGAGGCGAAGCTGGGCCTGGCCCAGGCCGAGCTGCTGCAGCGGGTGCAGGACAAGGACCCGCAGGCGGTGCGTGCGGCGGCGGCCGGTGACCCGAAGGACGTCCAGGCGCAGCTGGACGCCGCGGACCTGGACCTGGTGGGCGGGCATGTCGAGGACGCCTTCGGGAGGCTCGTCGACACCGTCGGCCGTACGGCGGGTGACGACCGCGACCGCGCCCGGCTGCGGCTGCTGGACCTCTTCGAGGTGATCGGCGCCGAGGACCCGCGGGTGGCCAAGGCCAGGTCGGCGCTGGCGCGGGTGCTGTTCTGAGGCACTTGCGGTGGCCCTGAGTGCCACGGCGATTTGGCGACATTGGCCCAGCTTTACCAAATCTTGATAACACCCCGGGACGGTCACTGGCAGTGACCGTCCCGGGGTGTTTCGTCCGCATTTCGTGCGCGCGGCATCTCCCTCAAACCCCCAGAAGATAACTGTGCGTATCCAATCTTTGCTCGCCGTGACCAGCTGTCGGCACTGTTGGATTACTCGTCAGTAATGGAGGCCTTGTGTTCAGGCCCCGTTTCGACCACGATCAGCCACGCTCGGTCCCTTGCTTCCCCCCTCCGGCACCCGGTCGGAGGGACGGCGCCAGGGGTCCCCACCGGGCAGGTTCCGGCCCCGGCCGGCGCCTCGAGGACAGGGGGGTCTTCGTCCGCCCGGACGGAGCCTGTCCTCACCGGCTGTGTACCCTGCACGGCCGCTGGTTGTCGCTCGGGGGTGATCGCCGATGATGTCGGTCGGACTACCGTGCCGACGGATTGTGTGGCGCTCTCCTTACCGAGGACGTAGCTCTTCTCCCCATCTAAGGCCAGGACCCGGCGGGGCGCGGCCGGAGATGTACGTCCGAGAAGGAGGACATATATGTCCCAGACTTACGGCAAGACCCGCTGGAAGCGGTTCGCCGTTGTAATGGTGCCGAGCATCGCGGCGACGGCCGCTATCGGCGTCAGCCTGGCGCAGGGCGCGCTCGCCGCGTCCTTCAACGTCTCCGGGCAGCAGTTCAAGGTTGCCGCAGGGCACCTCGAGGGCGAAGGCTTCGCCCAGTACGGCTCGGTGGACATCGAGAAGGCAGGTGTGCCGCACGCGGTTGCGGTCTCCTCCTTCAAGAGCGCGACCATCAACAAGCTGTGCCAGTCGGTGGTGCTCGACGCGCCGCTGATCGGCAAGGTGTCGCTGAACATCAACGCCGGTGACGACGCCAACAAGCCGGTCGAGGCCTCGAACCTCTACATCGACCTGGACGACCTCAAGGCCGATGCCACCTTCACCAACATCAACATCGGTGTTGCCACGGGTGCCATCTCCAAGGGCAACGTCAACCCGGCGGACCGGGCCGGGGCCCAGCAGCTGGGTGCCGGCGCCCAGTTCGAGAACTCCTTCGCGCAGGAGGCCGACCACGCCTCCCTCGACGGTGTGCAGCAGACCGCCTGGGCGACCTCTGCAGGCACCTTCAAGCTGAACGGCCTCCACCTGGCCGTGAAGAAGGGCGTCAGCGAGTGCTTCTGATCCGCACCCGTGCGGACCGGTAACACTCCACAGGCCCGACGGCCCGCAAGGCCTGACGGCTGAGCGGTGGGGAGGAGCCGTCCCGGGCTCCTCCCCACCCCTGCACCACCAGCTGCTACTCCACAGGGAGCTGCAACGTGACCAGCGCGACCGCCCAGGTGCGGCCCGATGACGTCAGCGCCTTCTACCGGAACCGCCTGAGGTTCCGTGACTGGCGCCACCGCCGCCCCTTCTGGGGCGGTCTGCTGGCGATGATCGCTGGACTGCCCATCCTGTACTTCCCCTATGCCCACCTGAGCATCGGCGGACTGACCTTCGCCATGGCGACCACCGGCGGTGCCGGTGCGCTGATCATCGGCATTCTGATGATCGTGCTCGGGATCAGCGCCTGGCTGCAGCCGATGTCCCGGCTGTTCGCGGGCGTGGCGACCATCCTGCTGTCCCTGGTCTCCATCCCGGTCTCCAACCTCGGCGGATTCGGCCTGGGCCTGGTTCCCGGTCTGATCGGCGGCGGCCTGATGGCCGCCTGGGCTCCGCTGAAGCAGCCCGCGCCGGCCGCAGATCCGGAGTCGGCGGCGGCGGAGGAGCCCGAGACCGCCCAGCTGCCGGCAGAGCCCTCCGAGGTCTCCTTCGCCAAGCCCAGTGACCCGGAAACGTCCGGGGAGGGCCGATGACGGACGACGGCAGCAGTGCCGACGAAGTCAGGGTCGCCACCCGGGGGCCGCGCCACGCCGCGCCTCGCCGCCAGCTGCGCAGCAGGCTGCAGCTGCCCGCGGGCAAGGTGCTGGCCATCGCGGCGGTGCCCACCGCGCTGCTGATGGGCGCCGGGTACACCCCGACGCTGGCCATGGCGGACGACTCCTCGCCCAAGGACATGGCCAAGGCCTGTGCCACCGCGACGGACACCCCGCTCAAGGAGACCACCCCGTCGGCCTCGGCGGACAGCGGCAAGCAGCCCGCCGCAAGTGACACCCCGTCGGCCAAGCCGTCGCAGAGTGCCTCCACTCCGGCGGCCGGGCAGACCGGGAAGCCGGCCGACGGTGCGACCCCTGCCGACAGTGCGACACCGTCCGCCGACGCCTCCGCACCGGCGACCGGTGCCGCCGACGCCGGCGGCACCACGGGCCAGTCGGTCACCGAGAAGCTCTCCCAGGCCGCCAAGGTCCCCGCCGCGTCGCCGTCCCCGAGCACCACCGCGGCCGGCAACGCACGCGGGCAGGGGCTGCTCGGCGGACTGCTCGGCGGTGTCGGCGGACTGCTGACCGGTGGCGGCTCCTCCGGCGGTGCCTCGGCGACCCCCTCGCCCTCCGCCTCGTCGGCCACTCCCACGCCCAGCGCCTCCAGCTCCAGTGCGGCCCCGACACCCTCGGCATCCGCCCCCAAGGGCGGCGGAAAGGGTTCTGCGGGCGGCGGAGCGCTGGACCCGGTGGGGAAGGCCACCGCGGCCGTCTCGGACGCGGAGAAGGCCGTCACATCGGTCGCAGGCGGGCTGAAGAACACCAAGGACTCGGTGGCCAAGGCTGCCGGCGAGGCCGTCACCTCGGTCACCTCGCCGTCGCCCTCGTCGTCCCAGAGCCCCGGCCCGGACGCGCTGTGCGCCACCGATGCCTCCGCTGTGAAGGCCAAGAGCGAGGCCGGCACCCAGGCGATCCCGGACCAGCCCTGGACGCTGAAGTCCAGTCGGCTGGCCCTGCACGGGGTGGTGTTCGGCGGTGTCGTCGACATCACCACCCACAGCGGAGCGACCAAGCGGGTACTGAAGTTCACCGCCGACAGCATCGACATCGGCGACCTGGACATGTCGACGATCGAGTACAACAAGAAGACCACGCATGTGAAGGGCCGCGCGGGCTCGACCTCGACGATGGTCAAGGGACCGATCGTGATGTACACCGAGTCGCTCACCGGCACCCTGTCCAAGGTGGAGGGGCTGCCCATCCCGGCCCTGGGTGCGATCACCCTGACGCCGGACACCCTGCCGAAGTTCCTCTTCGACCTGATCGGCTCGGTGCCGATCAAGCTGGAGCTGGAGTTCACCGATGCCAAGGCCGTCCAGGCCGGGCAGTTCGGCGGCACCCTGAACATCCCCGGGATGCACCTCTACACGGACGACGAGCCCTACGACGGCTGACCGTCCGGCACGGCGAAGCGGCGCGGGGCGCCTCCCGATGAGGGAGGCGCCCCGCGCCGTACTGCCGACGGAACGTCAGACGCCGGTGTTCTCGCCCAGGTGGTGCACCCGCACCATGTTGGTGGTGCCGGGGATGCCGGGCGGGGAGCCGGCCGTGACGATCACGGTGTCGCCGGCCTTGAGGCGGCCGAGCGCCAGCAGCTCCTCGTCGACCTGCTCCACCATGGCGTCGGTGGTCTGCACCGTGGCCGAGACAAAGGTCTCCACACCCCAGCTGAGGGCCAGCTGGTTGCGGGTGTGGGCGTCCGGCGTGAAGGCGATCACCGGGATCGGCGAGCGGTAGCGGGAGAGCCGGCGGGCGGTGTCACCGGACTTGGTGAAGGCCACCAGTGCCTCGGCGGACAGGAAGTCGCCCAGCTCGCACGCGGCGCGGGCGATGGAGCCGCCCTGGGTGCGGGGCTTGCGGCCCGGGTTGAGCGGCTGGAGACCGCGGGAGAGCAGCTCACCCTCGGCGGCCTCGATGATGCGGCCCATGGTCCGCACCGTCTCGACCGGGTACTTGCCGACGCTGCTCTCGGCGGAGAGCATCACCGCGTCGGTGCCGTCCAGGATGGCGTTGGCCACGTCCGAGGCCTCGGCACGGGTCGGCCGGGAGGCGTGGATCATCGACTCCATCATCTGGGTGGCGACGATCACCGGCTTGGCGTTCTGCCGGCAGAGGGTGATCAGCTGCTTCTGGACCAGCGGCACCTTCTCCAGCGGGTACTCCACCGCCAGGTCGCCACGGGCCACCATCACGGCGTCGAAGGCGAGCACGATCTCGCGCATCGCCTCCACGGCCTGCGGCTTCTCAATCTTGGCGATGACGGGGACCCGGCGGCCCTCCTCGTCCATCACCGCGTGCACCCGCTCGATGTCCGCGGCGTTGCGGACGAAGGAGAGGGCGACCATGTCGACGCCGAGGCGGAGCGCGAAGCGCAGGTCCTCGATGTCCTTCTCGGACAGCGCGGGCACATTGACGGCCGCACCGGGGAGGTTGATGCCCTTGTTGTTGGAGAGGACCCCGCCCTCGACCACCACGGTCTTCACCTGGGGGCCGTCGACGCTGACGACCTCCAGTGCGACCGCGCCGTCGTTGATCAGGATCGGGTCGCCCTTCTTCACATCGCCCGGCAGGCCCTTGTAGGTGGTGCCGCAGATGTGCTGGTCGCCCGGCACGTCCTCGATGGTGATGGTGAATTCGTCACCGTTCTCGACGGTGACCGGACCCTCGGCGAAGGTGGCGAGGCGGATCTTGGGGCCCTGGAGGTCGGCCAGCACCCCGATGGGGCGGCCGGTGTCCTCGGAGACCTGGCGGACCCTGCGATAACGGCCCTCGTGCTCGGTGTGGGAGCCGTGGCTCATGTTGAGACGGGCCACGTTCATACCGGCCTCGACGACGGCCTTCAGCTGTTCGTAGCTGTCCGTCGCCGGACCCAGGGTGCAGACAATTTTCGCTCGGCGCATATGGATCATTCTATCCGTTCGTGCTATAGGTGCATTCCGGTCGGTTTCGGCTTGGATCGCCCGCGAATCATCTCGGGATCCGGGACGGTCCATGGGACGGTGGGCCAGGTTTCAGCCTGCCGTCCGGCGCACCAGGGCGAAGGCCTGCCGCGCGATCTCGAACTCCTCATCGGTCGGTACCACGGCCACCGCGACCCGCGAGTGCGCCGGGGAGACCAGCCTCGGGCCACCGGACGGCAGCCCGTTCAGTGCCTCGTCGACCGCTATGCCCAGCCCCTCCAGGCCGGCCGTCGCCGCGGCCCGTACGCCGGCCGAGTGCTCACCGACACCGGCCGTGAAGGCCAGCGCGTCCACTCGGCCCAGCACGGCGCAGTACGCGCCGATGTACTTGCGCAGCCGGTGGATGTACACCTCGAAGGCGAGCCGGGCGTCCGGGTCCCCCTCACCGCGGCGGCGCTCGACCTCCCGCATGTCATTGTCCCCGCACAGCCCCACCATGCCGCTGCGGCGGTTGAGCAGGTCGTCCACCGCGTCCATGGACAGGCCGCCGACCCGGTGCAGATGGAAGACCACCGCCGGATCCACATCGCCCGACCGGGTGCCCATCACCAGGCCCTCCAGCGGGGTCAGGCCCATGGAGGTCTCCACGCACACCCCGCCCGCCACCGCGGAGGCGGAGGCACCGTTGCCCAGATGGAGCACGATCACATTGACCTCGGCCGGATCCCGGCCCAGCAGTGCGGCCGTGCGGCGCGACACATACTGATGCGAGGTGCCGTGGAAGCCGTAGCGGCGCACTCCGTAGCGGTCGGCCGTGGCACGGTCCACCGCATAGGTGGCGGCCGCCGGCGGCAGCGTGGCATGGAAGGCGGTGTCGAAGACCGCCACCTGCGGCAGGTCGGGGCGCAGCGCGCGGGCCACCTCGATGCCGGTGATGTTGGCCGGGTTGTGCAGCGGGGCCAGCGGGGTCAGCGCCCGGATCTCCGCCAGCACCTCCTCGGTGACCAGCGTGGGCTCGGTGAACCGGGTGCCGCCGTGCACCACACGGTGGGCCACTGCTGCCAGCTCGGGGGAGTCCAGTCCCTGGCCGTCCGCCTGCAGCTCCTCGCCCACCGCCTTCAGCGCCGCGGCGTGGTCGGGGAAGGACCGCCGCTGCTCACGGGGCTCGCCCCGCTGCGGGTTGTGGACGAGCCGGCTGCCCTCCTCGCCGATCCGCTCCACCAGGCCGCCGGCCAGCGGACGGCCGTCGGCCATGTCCAGCAACCGGTACTTCACCGACGAGGAGCCGGAGTTGAGGACGAGGACCCGGGTGGCTGCGCTCACGGGGGCTGACTCCTTGGGGTTGCGGGTCACCGGGTGCTCCCGCCCTGGGCCTGGACCGCGGTGATGGCGACGGTGTTGACGATGTCCTGCACCAGGGCGCCGCGCGACAGGTCGTTCACCGGCTTGCGCAGGCCCTGCAGCACCGGGCCCACCGCCACCGCGCCCGCCGAGCGCTGGACCGCCTTGTAGGTGTTGTTGCCGGTGTTGAGGTCGGGGAAGATCAGCACGGTGGCGCGGCCGGCGACCTGGGAGCCGGGCAGCTTGGTGGCGGCCACCCCGGGGTCCACCGCCGCGTCGTACTGGATCGGCCCCTCCACCAGCAGATCCGGCCGCCGCTCCCGGACCAGCGCGGTGGCCTCGCGGACCTTGTCCACATCGGCGCCGGAGCCCGAGGTGCCGGTGGAGTACGACAGCATGGCCACCCGGGGCTCCACCCCGAACTGCGCGGCGGTCTCGGCGGAGCTGATGGCGATGTCGGCCAGCTGGCGGGCGTCCGGGTCGGGGTTGACCGCGCAGTCGCCGTACACCAGCACCCGGTCGGCCAGGCACATGAAGAAGACCGACGAGACGATGTCGGCGCCGGGGGCGGTCTTGATGATCTCGAAGGCGGGGCGGATGGTGGCGGCGGTGGAGTGCACCGCACCGGAGACCATGCCGTCGGCGAGGCCCTCCTGGACCATCAGGGTGCCGAAGTAGCTGACGTCGGCGACCACGTCGTAGGCCAGCTCCGCCGTGACACCGCGATGGGCGCGGAGCTTGGCGTACTGCTCGGCGAAACTGTCCCGCAGTGGGGAGGTGGCCGGATCGACGACCCGGGCCGTGGCGCCGGAGGGCTCCCGGTCCAGGCCCAGATCGACACCGAGGTCCGCGGCGCGGCGGCGGATCACATCCGGATCGCCGAGCAGGGTGAGATCGCAGATGTTGCGACGCAGCAACACCTCGGCGGCGCGCAGCACCCGCTCCTCGGTCCCCTCGGGCAGCACCACATGGCGGCGGTCGGACCGGGCCCGTTCCAGCAGGACATGCTCGAACATCATCGGGGTCACCCGCTCGGAGCGGCTCAGCTCGATCCGGCTGATCAGCTCGGCGGTGTCCACATGGAGCTCGAAGAGGCCGAGCGCGGTCTCCGCCTTGCGGGGGCTGCCTGCGGTCAGCCTGCCCTCCAGACCGCTGAGCGAGGCTGCGGTGGGCCAGCTGCCGCCCGGGACGACGGCCACCGGGGTGCCGGGGGCCAGCCGGCCGGCCAGTGCCAGCACATCGGCGTCCGGACGGATGCCCAGGGTGAGCAGCAGACCGGAGATGGGTGGGGCGCTTGCGGCATGGGCGGCCAGGGCTCCGATCAGCAGGTCGGCGCGGTCCCCGGGGGTCACCACCATGGCGCCCTCGGTGAGAGCGGCCAGGAAGGTGGGCAGGGTGGCGCCGCCGAAGACGAACCCCCGGACGTCCCGGGTCAGCCCGGTGGCGTCGCCGAGCAGCACCTCGGCGCCGGTGGACTGGACCACCTGGGAGACGGTGGGCGCGGCCAGGGCCGGCTCCTCGGGCAGGATGTAGGCGGGGACGGCAGGCCGGCCCGCCAGACGGCGGACGATCTGCTGCTTGTCCGAGGGGGACACCCGGTTGGCGATCATGGCCAGGACGTTGCAGCCCAGGTCGGTGTAGGCGCGGAAGGCGTTGCGCACCTCCGCGACCACGGCGTCGGCCCCCTCCTGGAGGCCGCCGACCACCGGCAGCACCCAGGCGCCGAACTCATTGGCGAGACGTGCGTTGAAGGACAGCTCATCCGGGATGGAGGTGTCCGCGAAGTCGGTGCCGAGCACCAGCATCGCCTGGCACTTGGCCTCCAGCGTGCGGAAGCGGTCGACCAGCACCGAGACCAGCTCGTCCACTCCGCGCTCCGCCTGCAGGGCGGTGGCCTCCTCATAGGTGAGGCCATAGAGCTCCTGCGGCGGCAGATCGATCCGGTAGCGGCCGCGCAGCAGCTCCACCACATGGTCGGACCCAGGGCCGCCCGGCGCCGAGTGCACCAGGGGGCGGAACACCCCGACCCGGTCCACATTGCGGGTCAGCAGCTCCATGACCCCCAGCTCGACCACCTGCCGACCGTCCCCGCGGCCGATGCCGGTCACGTACACGCTGCGCGCCACGCGCTCTTCTCCGTTCCATGGGCCTGCTGAGCCGTGCGGCTCACCCTGGCGCGGTCCGGCGTTGCCGGACCGCAGCCTCAGCCGACCTTACCGGGGCGGCCTGAACGGTGGCCGAAGCGGAGGTGCCGGCCCAGGGACGGAAGGATCCCGTCCGGAAACACGTCGACGGCCGTCCGGAGCCAACTCCGGACGGCCGTCCTCGTCTCGCCCCTCGGTGCCCCCTCGGCGAGCTTCCCCTTGGAGCCCTTCTCCCCCTCGGGCTCCCTTTCTCCCGCACGTGACGTCCCCCACCACGTGCGGTCCCCCGGTGTCCTGCCCGGCCCCGGCGGACGGCCCCCCAGCCGTCCGCGGCCCCCCAGCCCCCCGGCCGGGTCCCGACACCTGCCCCGCTGGGCCCCGCTACTCCGCCGCCGTGGCGTCGGGTGCCTGGAGCTGCATCAGCGTGGCCGTGAGGCTGTAGACCAGGGACCTGCCCTGGATGCTGTTCCCCGCCCGTTCGTCGATCGCGCCGGTGACCGTCACCCGCTGCTGGTCGCCCGGGTCGAGCTTGAAGTACTCCGCGAAGCCCGCATAGTCCGGGTCGGTCCGCGTGTACGGGACGTCTCCCGACTGCGGAGCGTTGGGGCCGAGACTGTGGGCCAGCGCGTCGTCCAGGTCGATGTCGAACTCCTTGTCCCCGAGATCCTGGCCTGCGCTGCCCCGGCGCTCGACGGAGAAGTGCAGATGGAAGTACTGCAGGTCGGCATCCCGGATCACCGGGGCGCCGTCCGCGGCGGGGTCGCGGTGCAGTGCCAGGCGGACCTTGCCGCTGAGCGAGCCACTACTGGTGAAGACGGCGGTGAGTGTCGGCAGTGGGCTGCCGGGCACCAGATCCGAGGCTGTCGGCGCCGAGGTGGTGGAGGCGTTGCCGAAGGTGAGAGTGCCGGTCTGCACAACCGTGGAACCGGTGTTCTGAGTGTCGGTGAACCAGGCATACGTCCCTCCGGTGACGGCGACCGCGGCGGCGGCCAGCGATACCGAGCCGGCGAGCGCGGCGGCCTTCCTGCTCCTCCTGAAGACGCTCATCACACGCTCATCCCGTTGCCGTCCGCCGTCATCTGTCCGCAGTCCGCTCTCGTGTCCGTCGAATAGGTGCTGGTGTGTGCGTTCTGCCCGTGGTGCCCGTGGCGCCTGTCGTTCCGGTCGTTCCTGTGGTGGCCCTCGTGTCCGTCGGCTGTGCTCCGCACCTCCCTGCCGGTGCGGCGACTGACCACAACAGTGCCGGGCGGTCATGGGGTGTCGCATCGTCAAAGCGCAGTAGGCGTCTATCCCCACTTTTGACGATGCGTCGGACGCGTCGTATCGGCAGGATCGGCGGGGTGGCCGGTGTCAGAGCCGTCGGTCACGACGCAGAGACCACCCGGCAGGCCTCCGGCCGGGCGGCAGGCAAGAGCGGGAGATCATCTGAATGGCGTCCACCGCTCCCCGGGCGCGGGGAACGCATCGTCGTCCCGCTGCCGGCCGGACCCCCGGACAGCGGCCGGAGCAGGGCCGGGCCAGGGGAGCACGCGAGCGCCGTGGCACCGGCCGCGGCATCCCCGCCACCCCCGGCCCCCGGGGGCCCCGCCGGAGACCTCCGGCGGGCCGCGCACGGGGGCTCCGTATGGCCGGCCAAGCGGTGCTGGTGGCGGCCGCCGCCGCGGCGGCGGCACTGGCGCTGGCGCTCACGGTGCTGCCCATGGCCGTGCACGGCCTGGTGCTCACCGTCCTCACCGGGAGCATGGACCCGGCCATCCCGCCCGGGTCCGTGGTGGTGGACCGCCCGGTGCGGCCGGAGCTGATCAGGGTCGGGGATGTGGTGACCTTCCACTCCGGCCGTTCGCCGGGCGGCGGAGAACAGCTGGTCACCCATCGCGTGGTCGCCGTCCAGCACACCGCGAGCAGCCTCACCTTCACCACCAAGGGGGACGCCAACCGGGTCGACGACCCGGGGCGGCGTGCGGCGTCCGACGTCCGGGGTCTGGTCTGGTTCCATCTGCCGCAGATCGGCCTCTGGCGGCAGCGGCTGCTCTCCCGGGCGGGCGCGATGGTCGTCGGGGGTCTCGCCCTGGGTGTCTGGGGTGCCCGCACCCTGGCCTGGGCCCTGCGGCCCGGCGGCGACACGGAGCGCGATTCCGGTGATGGGCCCGGCCGCGCCGTCAGAGACAGACGGGGCCTCCCTCTGCACGGCGCTGTGGACTGGGACGGCGGTGCCTGACCGCGGGCGCCATCGCAGACGACCCGCCCCGACCGCCGTACCGGGTCCGCTGCGCCGCCTGGCCGCCGCGGTCCTCTTCGGTGCCGCCGGAGCGGTCGCCGCCACCCCGGTGTGGGGGACCACCGGCGCCTGGCTCACCGACACTGCGGACTCCGACCCGGTGCACCTGAACACCGCACCGACCACCGCTCCCGCCGGCGCTCCCGCCGGCGCACCCGCCGGGACGACCAACCCGGACGCGACCCCCGGCGGGTCCGAGCGGCAGGACCCGGCAGGCGGGGGAGGCCCATCCGGCCGGGGAGGCCGGCAGGGCGCGGCGGACTCGTCGCAGGGCCGACATGTGCACGGCTCCGTTGCCCACCATGGACCGGGCTCCTCATCCGACGCCCCTGCCCGGGGGCGCACCCAGAACGCACCGGACCAGAGCACACCGAACCAGAGCACACCCAGCAAGAACACTCCGGACCGGAGCAGCCCGAACCGGAGCGCACCGGGCCACTCCGAGGGGCGCGGCCACTGAGGCCTCCTCCGTGGAGCTCCCGGGCCCGCGACGCGGGCCACCGCGCCCCGCCGGCCCCGCCGGGGAAGCCCATGGCGTCCGCCGCCACCGTGGTCGGGACCGCTGCCGCAGCCCCCAGGTGAGGTCTTGCTCATCCACATGGAGCCCCGGGCAGCCCCCGGGCCCACCCCTCCGGGGGCGCACACCGCGCCGGACCGCCTGCCGTATGCCTCCCGCGCCCCCAGGATGGCCGACCAGCCGCTCTGCAGGGCCGTGATCCCTCAAGGCCGCAGCGGTGCGAGGGCCCAACGGGCTGCCCGGCGCACCCTGGCTGGTCGAGTGCGTTCAGCGCTGTCGCTTGCTGGGGCAATCTGCCGGTTCAGCACCGATTGTCGGCGGCCTGCACTACGATCCGTCACGCTGCGGTGCTGTTCCGTTGCGCCGCGTCGATCTGCCCGCCTGCGGGCCGCACCCGCCGACCAGGGCGGGCGGGGCCGTGACCCGCGTCGGCGGCCGGGGGGAATGCGCATGACTGCTGGACACCAGACCTCCGCCCGCCGGGCTCGCCGGGCCCCGGGCCGACCGCTGCTTCGTCACCGGGGCCCCGCCGTGGACGTCGTGGCCGCGCTGGCCGCTGCCGGCGTGACGGCACTGCTGCTCAGCGGTGACCTTGTCGGCGGTCAGCTGCCGCTCCGCCAGACCCAGCTGCTGCTCGCTCTTGCGGCCGCCGGTACCGGCGCCGCCGCCGCAGGCGTCGCCGCCCTCACCCCGCGGCTCGCCGGCAGCCACGGCCGTCCGCACACCTCGGTCGCCGCCGCACTGCTGCTGCACAGCCTGGTGCTGATGCCTTCCTCGGTGGTCAACACCGGCTCCGACCGGGCGCTGCTCTGGCTCGCGGTCACCCGGCTGATCGCCTCCTGCAGCTTCATCGTGCTGCTGGCCACCGGCCTCACCACCCGCCCGCCGCGCTGGACGCACGGGCGTCGCGGTGCACTGGCAGCTGTCGCGGCCGCCGCAGCCGGCGGCCTGCTGACCGCTCTCGCCGCGCCCGCAAGCCATCCGTCCGGCGGTGCGCTGCTGCCGGTGACAGTGGTGGGCGGCTGCGCCGTCGCCGTCTCCTTCGGCTATCTCCACGCCGGGTGGCGCGATCAGGACCGGCTGCGCCTGCGACTCGGCCTGGGGCTCGCCGTCGCGGCCACCGCCCAGCTGGGCCGGGTGCTCGCCGGGCATCCCGTCTGGGAGCCCGACCTGGTCTCCGCCGCCCTGCGGCTGCTCGGCCTGCTGATTGTGCTGACCGCCCTGACTTCCGACTTCCTCCACCGGGCCGACCTGGTGGAGGGCCGGCTGCTGGACTCCGATCGCCTGGCCCGCCGGACTGCCGAGCGGGACCATGAGATGCGCAATGTGCTGACCGGCCTCTCCGGCGCCGCCTATCTGTTGCGGGCGGAGGGCGCCCGGCTGGACACGGATGCCCAGGCCGAGCTGGGCGCCGCCGTCCAGGCCGAGCTGGAGCGGCTGAGGGAGCTGCTGGCCCGGGACGGCAGCCGTCCGCCGGGTGACCCCGAAGGCCATGAGGTGGAGCCTGTGCTGCGCCGCCTGGTGATGCTGCGCCGTACGGTCGGGGCCGATGTCGAACTGGCAGCCGATCCCGAGCTGCGGACCACCGTGCCCGCCTCGGTGCTGGCGCAGGCGGCCACCAACCTGCTCGCCAACTGCGAGCGCCATGCCCCCGGCGCACGGGTCCGGGTGACCGCTCGCAGGCAGAGCGGGGTGATCCTGGTCGAGGTGGCCGATGACGGCCCCGGCCTGACCCCTGGTGCGGAGCAGCGGGCGTTGCAGCGCGGGGTGCATGACCGTGCGGCCGGCGGCAGCGGCCTGGGCCTTTACGTCAGCGGACACCTGCTGGCCCAGCACGGCGGTGCGGTCAGACTGCTGCCCGGGGAGCCGCAACGGCGGGGGTGCACAGCAGTGCTGGAGCTGCCCGCCGCGGCCACCCCGGACGCCCGGGTCCCCGCGGCCTGACCGACCACCCCAGCCCGGCCAAGAGCCCTGATCCCGCCACCCTCACTGCGGGGAGACCGTGACCGTTCTCGTCATCGACGACCACCGGCTCGTCGGCACCAGCCTGGTGCTCGCGCTGCGCGGACATGCGATGGACGCCCGTGCCGCCACCGGCCGCAGCATCTCCGCGCTGCTGGAGGAGGCGGCGGCGCTGCCGCCCGGCCTGGCCCTGCTCGACCTGGACCTGGGCCGCAGCGACGACGGCGGGGAGCTGGACGGTGTGGATCTGGTGGCGCCGCTCTGTGCGGCGGGCTGGACGGTGCTGGTGGTCACCGGCAGTACGGACCGCACCCGGGTGGCCGCCGCGGTCTGCCGGGGTGCGGTGGGCTGGGTGGACAAGTCGGCCCCCTTTGAGACGCTGGTGCGCGCCGCGCTGGACGCGGCGGCCGGATTCCCGGTGCTGCAGCCCGCTGAGCGGGCCGAGCTGGTGGCCCTGCACCGCCGTACCGTCGCCGACCGGTCCGCCGGGGGCCGTCCTTCGGAGCGGGACCGGCGCGGACTGCTGGAGCGGCTGACCCCGCGTGAACTGGCGGTGCTTCGCTCGCTCGCGGAGGGCAAGCGTGCGCGTGCGATCGCCGAGGAGTCCTGGGTCGCACTGTCCACCGTGCGCAGCCAGATCCGTTCCATCCTCACCAAGCTGGAGGTGAACTCCCAGCTGCAGGCCGCCGCGCTGGGCCGGGAGCTGCTGGCCCAGCGCGGCGAGTGACCAACCCCTGGGCCGGTCGCGCCCCGGCGCGACCGCGACCGGCGTGCGGTCCCGGAGGTCCGGCGGCGCCCCGGCGCGGCGCACACCGCCGGACCCAGGGTCGGACGGGTCTTCGCAGGTCAGGCGGGCCGGAGCCAGAGGGTGGCCAGCGGCGGCAGCACCAGTTCGGCGCTGAGGTCACGGCCGTTGCGGCTGTCGGCTTCGGCCTTCACCGGATCGGGGTTGCCCACGCCGCTGCCGCCGTAGGCCGCCGCATCGGTGTTGAGCACCTCCGTCCACAGGCCGTGCGAGCCGGCGGGGGTCTGCGGAAGTCCCACCCGGTAGCCGTGCCGCACCACCGGTGAGAAGTTGCTGATCACCACCAGCGGCCGGCCGGCCCTGTCGTAGCGGACGAAGGAGAAGACGTTGTCCTCGGCCGCTCCGCCGTCCAGCCAGGAGAACCCCTCGGGCTCGGTGTCCCGCTCCCACAGCGCGGGGACGTCGCGGTAGACCCGGTTGAGGGAGCGCACCAGCTCCTGCACACCGCGGTGGTCGTCCGAGGCGGGCCAGTCCTTGTCCAGTACCCACCACTGCGGCCCGGTGTCGTGGTCGAACTCGGCGCCCTGCGCGAACTCCTGCCCCATGAACAGCAGCTGCTTGCCCGGATGGGACCACATGAAGGCCAGATAGGCGCGCAGATTGGCACGCTGCTGCCACCAGTCGCCGGGCATCTTGGAGACCAGCGACCCCTTGCCGTGCACCACCTCGTCATGCGAGATCGGCAGGATGTAGTTCTCCGAGTAGGCGTACACCATCGAGAAGGTCATGTCGTTGTGGTGGTACCTGCGGTGCACCGGGTCCTTGGACATGTAGAGCAGCGAGTCGTGCATCCAGCCCATGTTCCACTTGAGGCCGAAGCCCAGCCCGCCGATGCCGGTCGGGCCCGTGTCATGGGTGGGCCGGGTCACGCCGTCCCAGGCGGTGGACTCCTCGGCGATGGTCACCGCGCCCGGGCAGCGCCGGTAGACGGTGGCGTTCATCTCCTGCAGGAAGGTGACGGCGTCCAGGTTCTCCCGCCCGCCGTACTGGTTGGGCGACCACTGGCCGTACTCGCGGGAGTAGTCCAGGTAGAGCATGGAGGCCACCGCGTCCACCCGCAGCCCGTCCACGTGGTACTCCTGGCACCAGTAGACGGCGTTGGCGACCAGGAAGTTGCGGACCTCGGTACGGCCGTAGTCGAACTCCAGGGTCCCCCAGTCCGGGTGCTCCGCCCGCTGGGGGTCGGCGGGCTCGTACAGCGGTTCGCCGTCGTAGCGGGCCAGCGCGAAGTCGTCCTTGGGGAAGTGCGCCGGGACCCAGTCGACGATCACCCCGATGCCGGCCCGGTGCAGGGCGTCGACCAGGAACCTGAAGTCGTCGGGGCCGCCCATCCGGGCGGTCGGCGCGTAGTAGTAGGACACCTGGTAGCCCCAGGAACCGCCGAAGGGGTGCTCCATCACGGGCAGGAACTCCACATGGGTGAAGCCCAGGTCGGTGATGTACTCCGGGAGCACCTCGGCCAGCTCGCGGTAGGAGAGCCCCGGCCGCCAGGACGGCAGATGGACCTCGTAGACCGACATCGGCTCCCGGTGGTGCTGCCCGGCCTCCCGCGCCGCCATCCACTCCGCGTCGCCCCACTCGTACTGCGAGCGATGGACCACCGAGGCGGTGCCCGGCGGGCACTCGGCAGCCAGCGCCAGCGGGTCGCCCTTCTGGATCAGCCGGCCGTCGCGGGTGCGGATCTCGTACTTGTAGCGGGTGCCCTCCGTCATCCCCGGGACGAAGAGCTCCCAGACGCCCGACGAGCCCAGCGAACGCATCGGGTAGCAGCAGCCGTTCCAGCCGTTGAAGTCGCCGACCAGGCGCACCCCCACGGCGTTGGGCGCCCACACGGCGAAGGAGACACCGGTGACCGTGCCCAGCCCGGTCTGGTAGCTGCGCACATGGGAGCCGAGCACCTCCCACAGCTGCTCATGGCGGCCCTCCCGGATCAGATGGAGGTCCATCTCGCCGAGCGTCGGCAGGAAGCGGTAGCCGTCGTCCTGCAGATACTCGGTACCGGAATAGGTGACCCGCAGCCGGTAGTCGGGCACCAGCTCCACCGGGAGCAGCCCGGTGAAGAGGCCCTCGTGCTGGTGGACCAGCTCGGCCCGGCCGATGGGGGTCTCGACCACCACCCGCTCGGCCATCGGCCGCAGCACCCGTACCGCGACCCCGCCGGGCACCGGGTGCGCCCCCAGCAGCCCGTGCGGGTCATGGTGGGATCCGGCCACCAGCCGGTCGATCTCGCCGGGGGCGAGCGGGGCCTCCGGCAGCCGGATGGGCTCCGATGCCCTGTCGCCGCGGTCCTCGGCGGGCGCCGCCGCGCCACGTCCCGGCTGCGCGGCGGCGGGCCGTCCGGAGGCGGCCGATGCTGCGGAGCCGGCCGAGCCGGCCGGCGACGAGCCGGTGGCGCCCGAGCCGGTGGCGCCCGAGCCGGCTGCTCCTGAGGCGGCTGACTCCGCGGTGGTGGCGGCCGCGGGAGCGGTCGTCGTCGGGGCGGCGGTCGGCGGGGTTGCGGTCGGCCCCGGCCCCGCGGGCGCGGCCCCGGTGGGCGCGGGTTCCGTCTCGGGGCGTGGTGCCACCACGGACGGCTGCTGCCGCTGGAGCTGCGATGTCGGGCGGGTCGGGTCGGGCGCGGTCACGGCCGATGCCTCCTCGGGCTGGTCTGTTCGCAGGGACGGGATAGGGGTGACGGGTGCCGGCGGATCCAGGGCCGGGCGGGTCCGCTCACATCGGAGCGGCGTCGGCGGCCAGCCGCCGGACGGCGGACATCGGGATGGGCAGCCAGTCCGGGCGGTGCCGGGCCTCGTAGACCACCTCGTAGACCGCCTTGTCGATCTCGAAGGCCCGCATCAGCACCGGGTCGGTACGGGGGTCGGCGCCGCCGCCGGCCGCATAGCCCGCGCAGTACGCGGCCCGGTTGCGGACGGCCCAGGCGGTCGCCAGTCGGGCGAGATGGTCGCGGTCGGCGGACTGCCGGCCGCCGCCGCGCGGGTCGGGGACCGTGGCGGGCTGCTCGGCCAGCAGATGGGCGGCGGCGTAGTCGAAGGAGCGCAGCATCGCCGCCACATCCCGTACGGCGGGCTGCAGCCGGCGGCGCTCACCCAGCGGCTTGGCGGGCTCGCCCTCGAAGTCCAGCAGTACCCAGCCGTCGGCGGTGCGCATGGACTGGCCGAGGTGCAGGTCGCCGTGGATGCGCTGGATCCGCAGCGGCCGGCCGTCGCGGGTCGGGTCGGCCAGCGCCCGGAAGGCGTCCTGGAGCGCGGGCCGATAGGGGAGCAGGTCGGGCACCGCGACGGTGGCCGCGTCCAGCCGGCGGGCCATGGCGGCGGCCAGCTGGTCGATCTGCGCCCGGTCGAGGACGCCCACCGGCAGGGTGCGGGCGAGCGCCAGGTGCACCTCGGCCGTGGCACGACCCAGCAGGAACGACTCTGCGGAGAAGTTGCCGCTGATGTGGTCGGCGGGCCGGCCGTCGCGGCCGGTGGACCACTCGGGCTCGCTGCACAGCCGGTGCACATGCTCCAGTGCCAGCTCCCAGCCGTCCGCGGCGCCGGCCAGGAACTGCTGCAGCAGGCCCAGGGTCGCGGGGTCGGTCTCCCCGCTGCCCGCCAGCCGGGTCTCGAACCAGGCGGCCGGGCGCGGGATCCGGGTGGACCCGGCACGGGCGAGCGCCAGCGAGAGCTCCAGATCGGGGTTGATCCCGGGGCTCACCCGGCGGAAGAGCTTGAGGATCAGGGCGCTGCCGTACACCAGCGAGGTGTTGCTCTGCTCTGCGGTCACCGCCCGGCCGACCAGCCCGGCCGGGATCTGCGCCCCCGGCAGTCGGCGGAACACCAGCGGGCCCACCTCGCCGGGCTCGGCGAACCGGGTGAGCAGCCAGCGGGTGAGGTCGGTGTCATGCGCGGCGTCATAGACGACCGTGCCGTCGTAGGGGCCGCCGGAGAGCCGGCCGATCAGTGCCCCGCCGAGTCTGCCGGGCTGCTCGGCCCTGGCGGCCAGCAGCAGTTGGTAGACGTCGGCGGTGGACTGGTCGTCGCCGCCGGTGCGCTGCTCGACCCGCAGCAGCAGATGGATCAGGGCGGGGTCGCCCTCCAGCAGAGGGGTGGCGGCCATCGGTGTGATGCCGGTGACCGGCCGCCCCTTCCCGGCGAACCAGCGCTGGCCTGGCAGCCAGGACTGCAGCAGCGGCAGTGCCGCGCTGACCAGGGCGTCGGTTCCGGCGCGGGTACCGGAGCGGGCCGCGGTGCCGCTGCGCGGCCCGCTGTTGACGGTGGCTCGAGACCGGGAGGTGTCCGACATGACTCCCTTTCCCCGGATGACACGGTTTGCCCGGCTCGGGTGGGTTAGCCGGATTTGCCAGTCTTCCGGATTTCGGCGGCGCGGCGGCTCCGGCACGCGGTCGGGAGACCGCATGTCACGCCATGGGATGCGTGGGTTCTCGGGTGTCTCCGTACGGTGGTGCGGCCGTTCTGCCCGGGACGGCCGGCCGGCCGTCCCGGGCAGAACATGGACTGCGGGGTTCCCCGGGGTCAGAGTGCGTCGGGCCGACGCAGTCGGAACCAGTAGAACCCGTGGCCTGCCAGGGTGAGCAGATACGGGAGCTCGCCGATGGCGGGGAAGCGCACCCCGCCGATCAACTCCACGGGGTGGCGGCCCGTGTACTCGCGGAGGTCGAGCTCGGTCGGCTGCGCGAACCGGGAGAAGTTGTTCACGCACATGACCAGGTCGTCGCCCTGCTCGCGGACGAAGGCCAGCACCGCCGGGTTGCTGGACGGCAGTTCGGCGTAGCTGCCCAGCCCGAAGGCCGGGTTGAGTTTGCGGATCTCGATCATCCGGCGGGTCCAGTGGAGCAGGGAGCTGGTGTTGCTCATCTGCGCCTCGACATTGGTCACCTGGAAGCCGTAGACCGGGTCCATGATGGTCGGCAGATTGAGCCTGCCCGGGTCGCAGGAGGAGAAACCGGCATTGCGGTCGGGCGTCCACTGCATCGGGGTCCGCACACCGTCGCGGTCGCCCAGCCAGATGTTGTCGCCCATGCCGATCTCGTCCCCGTAGTAGAGGACGGGCGAGCCGGGCAGCGACAGCAGCAGCGCGGTGAAGAGCTCGATCTGGTTGCGGTCGTTGTCCAGCAGCGGGGCCAGCCGGCGGCGGATCCCCACATTGGCGCGCATCCGCGGATCCTTGGCGTACTCCGCGTACATGTAGTCGCGCTCTTCGTCGGTGACCATCTCCAGCGTGAGCTCGTCATGGTTGCGCAGGAAGATGCCCCACTGGCAGCCCGACGGGATCTTGGGAGTCTTGGCCAGGATCTCCGACACCGGGTAGCGGGACTCCCGGCGCACCGCCATGAAGATCCGCGGCATCACCGGGAAGTGGAATGCCATATGGCACTCGTCGCCACCGCCCTCGAAGCCGCCGAAGTAGTCGACGACGTCCTCCGGCCACTGGTTGGCCTCCGCCAGCAGCACCGTGTCGGGGTAGGCGGCGTCGATCTCGGCCCGCACCCGCCTGAGGAAGGAGTGGGTCTCCGGGAGGTTCTCGCAGTTGGTGTTCTCGCGGGCGTAGAGATACGGGACGGCGTCCAGCCGGAAGCCGTCGATCCCCAGGTCCAGCCAGAACTTCAGGGCCGCGATCATCTCCTCCTGAACGGCCGGGGAGTCGAAGTTGAGGTCCGGCTGGTGGGAGAAGAAGCGGTGCCAGAAGTACTGCTTGCGCACCGGGTCATAGGTCCAGTTCGACGTCTCGGTGTCGACGAAGATGATCCGCGCTTCCGGATACTGCTTGTCGTCGTCGGCCCACATGTAGTAGTCCCCGTACGGCCCGTCGGGGTTCTTGCGGGACTCCTGGAACCACGGATGCTGGTCACTGGTGTGGTTCATGACGAAGTCGATGACCACGCGCATGCCGCGCTGGTGGGCGGCGTCCACGAACTCCACGAAGTCGGCCAGGTCGCCGAACTCCGGGAGCACCGCGGTGTAGTCCGAGACGTCGTAGCCGCCGTCGCGCAGCGGTGAGGCGAAGAAGGGCGGCAGCCAGAGGCAGTCCACCCCCAGCCACTGGAGGTAGTCCAGTTTTGCGGTGAGCCCCTTGAGATCGCCGACACCGTCGCCGTTGCTGTCCTGGAAGGAGCGGACGAGGACCTCGTAGAACACCGCGCGCTTGAACCACTCAGGGTCGCGGTCCTTCTGCGGGGTGTCCTCGAAGGTGTCGGGAACTGGCTCGTTGACGATCACTCTGCGGTCCTCCGAACCGTGAGGATGTGCGCCGGCTGCTGGGACGGGTCGAGCCGGACGTAGTTGTGCTGACCCCAGCGGTAAGTGGCACCGGTGAGCTCGTCGCGCACCGTCAGGTGGTCGTGCCACTCCAGCCCGAGAGCGGGCAGGTCGAGGGTGACGGTCGCCTCCTGGGCCTGATGGGGGTCGAGGTTGACCACCACCAGCACGGCGTCGTCATGGGGGGAGGCGGACCCGCTGCCGACCCCGGGTCCGGTGGCGCGCTTGGAGTAGACCAGCAGCGCGTCGTTGTCCGCGTGGTGGAAGTGGATGTTGCGCAGCTCGCGCAGCGCCGAGTGGCGCCGCCGGAGCCGGTTGAGCGAGGTGATCAGCGGGGCGAGGGTGCGGCCCGACGCCTCCGCGGCGGCCCAGTCGCGAGGGCGCAGCTGGTACTTCTCCGAGTCGAGGTACTCCTCCGACCCGGGGCGCACCGCGGTGCCCTCGTAGAGCTCGTAGCCCGCGTAGACACCCCAGGTGGGCACCAGGGTCGCGGCCAGCACGGCCCGCAGCGCGAAGGCCGGCGGGCCGCCGTGCTGCAGTACGGCGTGCAGGATGTCGGGGGTGTTCACGAAGAAGTTGGGCCGCATGTAGGAGGCGGCCTCGCCGCTGAGCTCCGTGAGGTACTCGGTCAGCTCCTGCTTGCCGTTGCGCCAGGTGAAGTAGGTGTACGACTGGTGGAAGCCGACCTTGCCCAGGGTGTGCATCATCGCGGGCCGGGTGAAGGCCTCGGCCAGGAACAGCACATCCGGGTCGGTCCGGGCGATCTCGCCGAGCACCCGCTCCCAGAACACCACCGGCTTGGTGTGCGGGTTGTCCACCCGGAAGATCCGCACCCCGTGGTCCATCCAGAAGCGCAGCACCCGCAGCGTCTCCCGGACCATCCCGTCGAAGTCCTGGTCGAAGTTGATGGGGTAGATGTCCTGGTACTTCTTGGGAGGGTTCTCGGCATAGGCGATCGAGCCGTCGGCGCGGTGCTGGAACCACTCCGGGTGCTTGTTGACCCAGGGGTGGTCGGGCGAGCACTGCAGGGCGAAGTCCAGTGCCACTTCGAGGTCCAGCTCGCGGGCGCGGGCCACAAAGGCGTCGAAGTCCTCGATGGTGCCCAGGTCCGGATGGACCGCGTCATGCCCGCCCTCGGGGGACCCGATGGCCCACGGCGAGCCGACATCGTGCGGACCGGCCGTGAGGGTGTTGTTCGGGCCCTTGCGGAACGCCCTGCCGATCGGGTGGATCGGCGGCAGGTACACCACGTCGAAGCCCATCTCGGCCACCGCCGGCAGCCGCTCCGCGGCGGTCCGCAGGGTGCCGCTGCGCGGCGGCCGGACCCCGGTGGGGTCGACGACCGCCCCCTCGGAGCGGGGGAAGAGCTCGTACCAGGAGCCGAACAGCGCCCGGGGCCGGTCCACCTGCAGCGGCAGCGGCTCGGAGGTGCTGACCAGCTCGCGCAGCGGATGCCTCGTCAGCACCGCGGTCACCTCGGCGGAGACGGCGGACGCCAGCCTGGTCATCGGCGGCAGGCCGGAGTCGCGGAGCGTCCGTGCCGCGGCCTCCACCACCGCCCGGCCGTCGTCCTGCGGTACGCCGGCGGCGGCGCGCTCCAGCAGCTGGGCGCCCTCCTCCAGGACCAGCGCGGTGTCCAGCTCCGCCGGGATCTTGATCTTGGCGTGGTGGCGCCAGGTCTCCACCGGGTCGCTCCAGGCCTCCACGGTGTACGTCCACCGTCCGGGCCCGGTCGGGGTGACGTCCGCTCCCCAGCGGTCGGTGCCCGGGGCGAGTTCCTGCATCGGGGTCCAGGGGCCGACCCGGCCCTCGGGGTCCCGCAGCACCGCGTTGGCGCCGACCGCGTCGTGCCCCTCCCGGAAGACCGTCGCCGTCACCGGGAAGGACTCCCCGACCACGGCCTTGGCCGGCCGGCGGCCGCAGTCGACCAGCGGGTGGACGTCCAGGACGGGGATGCGGCCGATCATCGTCTCGCTCTCTGCTGCCGCGGCCGGGGCCGGTGCGGTCCTCTTGGCCGGGGCCTTCCTGGCCGTCTTCTTGGCGGCCGACTTCTTCGCCGGCGCCTTCTGCTCCGCCGTCCTCTTGGCCGGGGCCCTGCCCGCAGCCCCACCGGTCGGTGCCTCCCCGGTCTTCTTCGCGGTCTTCTTCGCGACCTTGGCCGCGGTCTTCTTCGCGGGTTTCTCCGCCGCTTCGCCGGGGCCCGCCGCTCGGGCGCCCGCCGTACGATCCGCCACCGGGTCAGCCGGGACGGGGTCCTGGGCCGAGGCCTGCTGGGCCGGCACCGAGGCGGGTGCGTCGGCCGCGAGAGCGGTTCGGATCGGCTGGGTCTGCGGTGCCCGTCCGGTGCCCGCCGGGCCGGGGGTGCCCGAAGCCGGTGTCGGAGTGGACGGTGTCCGCTTCTCGTCGTGCATGGCGAAGCTCCTGCCCGCGATCGGCGGCAGCTCCCCCGCAGGCGGCGCGCACCGTCCGGACAGGCACGTCCGGAACTGGGCGGCGAGCCCGGGGGAGTACCGGGAGGACTGATGTCGGGACGTCGGACCGGATCCAGTTGCGGTCCCGGAGAGCCTTCCCCCGCCTTCCCGTCCGGCAACCTGATCGGTTGCCGGTCCCCGTCGGCGCGCCCAGGAGGGGGTCCGGGCACACCGCCGTGTGCGCTCCGGTCGGGAGCGTCCCGACGGCCGTTCCGGAGGGTGGTCCGGACGGGCAGTCGCACCCGACTCGACAACGAGCACGCACAGGATGAGGACACGCAGACATCAGCCACCGGTGATCATGTCGACGCGGAAGCGGATACAGGCGGGGAAATGAGGGGATCTCCGGGCACGGGCCCCCACGGGTGCGGCAACCGGCCGCACCTGGCGTGAGGAGCTCCCGCCCCTCACGCATACTCGCACCGCGCTACGCCCTTACGCAGCAGTTTGGTCCTGTCTGCGGCGTGTCTCGACGGACGGGTTCAGCTCCCCGGGGGACTCCGCGCGCCGGGCGTGTGACCCGCCCGCCCCGCGCGCCCCATGTGCCTCCGTATGACGCACTGTGCGCCGGCTGTGATCTCTTCGCTGGGCCGAACGGCCCCCGCGGAACGAGTTGACCCCGCGGCGCCCGCCACCCCGCAGCTAGGCTTCCCAGGGTGAAGGCAATTCGCAGATTCACAGTCCGCACCGTCCTGCCCGAGCAACTCCAACCACTGCATGAGCTCGCTCTCAACCTGCGGTGGTCCTGGCACCCGGAGACCCGGGAGCTCTTCCGCTCCGTCGACCCCGAGGTCTGGGAATCCACCGGGGAGGACCCGGTCCGCCTCCTCGGCGAGGTCCCCGCGGCAAGGCTTGCGGCCCTCGCAGCCGACCGGCGCTTCCTGCGCCGCCTCCACGACGCGGCGGACGAACTCCAGGACTACCTCACCGGCCCCCGCTGGTACCAGGACGCACCGTCAGGTGACGACGGCGAACCGCTGCCCGCCGGCATCGCCTACTTCTCCCCCGAGTACGGCATCGCCGCCGCTCTCCCGCAGTACTCCGGCGGCCTCGGCATCCTGGCCGGCGACCACCTCAAGGCCGCCAGCGACCTCGGCGTCCCGGTGATCGGCGTCGGCCTCTTCTACCGGCACGGCTACTTCCGCCAGTCCCTCTCCCGGGACGGCTGGCAGCAGGAGCGCTACCCCCTGCTCGACCCCAATGAGCTCGCCGTCAGCCTGCTGCGCGAGCCCGACGGCAGCCCCTGCCGCGTCGTGCTCGCCCTCCCCGGCGACCGCCGGCTGCACGCCCACATCTGGAAGGCCCAGGTGGGGCGGGTACCGCTGCTGCTCCTCGACTCCGACATCGAGGAGAACTCCGCAGCCGAGCGCGATGTCACCGACCGGCTCTACGGCGGCGGCAGCGAGCACCGGCTGCTGCAGGAGATGCTGCTCGGCATCGGCGGCGTCCGCGCCGTACGCACCTTCTGCCGTCTCACCGGCCATCCGGAACCCGAGGTCTTCCACACCAACGAGGGCCACGCCGGCTTCCTCGGCGTGGAACGGATCAGGGAGCTGACGGGCGAGTCCGGGCTGGACTTCGACGCCGCACTGGAGGCCGTCCGGGCCGGCACCGTCTTCACCACCCACACCCCCGTCCCCGCCGGTATCGACCGCTTCGACCGTGATCTGGTCGCCCGCCACTTCAGCGGGGACGCCGCACTGGCCGGCGTCCCCACCGAGCAGGTGCTGACCCTCGGCGCGGAGACCTGGGAGGGCGGTGACCCCAGGCTCTTCAACATGGCGGCCATGGGCCTGCGCCTCGCCCAGCGCGCCAATGGCGTCTCCACCCTGCACGGCGAGGTCAGCCGGGGGATGTTCAACGGCCTCTGGCCCGGGTTCGACACCGCGGAGGTGCCCATCACCTCCATCACCAACGGTGTGCACGCCCCCACCTGGATCGACCCCGCGGTGGTCCGGCTCGGCGCCCGGGAGATCGGCGCCGAGCACGCCGAGGACGCCATGATGGTCGGCGAGGCCCGGCACTGGCACGGCATCGAGTCCATTCCCGACGCCGACATCTGGGAGCTGCGCCGACAGCTCCGCGCCCAACTGGTCGACGAGGCCAGGCGCCGGCTGCGCGCCTCCTGGCGGCAGCGCGGCGCCGGCGACGCCGAACTCGGCTGGACCGACTCGGCACTCGACCCCGATGTGCTCACCATCGGCTTCGCCCGCCGGGTGCCCTCCTACAAGCGGCTCACCCTGATGCTGCGCGACCCCGAGCGGCTGCGCCGCCTGCTGCTCCACCCGGAGCGTCCGGTGCAGATCGTCATCGCGGGCAAGGCGCACCCCGCCGACGACGGCGGCAAGCGGCTGATCCAGGAGATGGTCCGCTTCGCCGACGACCCGATGGTGCGGCACCGCATCGTCTTCCTGCCCGACTACGACATGGCCATGGCCCAGCATCTGTACCCCGGGTGCGATGTGTGGCTGAACAACCCGCTGCGCCCGCTGGAGGCCTGCGGCACCTCGGGGATGAAGGCGGCGCTCAACGGCTGCCTCAACCTCTCGGTGCTCGACGGCTGGTGGGACGAGTGGTTCGACGGCTCCAACGGCTGGGCGATCCCCACCGCCGAAGGGACCGGGCTCGGCGGCGGGGTGCACGGTGCCGGGATGACCGGTGGCCAGGGCATCGACGCCGACCGGCGCGACGACCTGGAGGCGGCGGCCCTCTACGATCTGATCGAGCACCAGGTCGCGGCGCGCTTCTACGACCGGGGCGCCGGCGCGCTGCCGCACCGCTGGATCGAGATGGTCCGCCACACCCTGGTCCACCTCGGTCCCAAGGTGCTCGCCGGCCGCATGGTCCGCGAGTATGTCGCGCGGCTCTACGCCCCGGCCGCCGCCGCTCAGCGCCGGCTCTCCGGGCCGGTCGCCGACGGCTCCCCGTACGGGGGCGCCCGGGGGCTGGCCGAGTGGAAGGGCCGGGTGCGGTCCTCCTGGCCCTCGGTCCGGGTGGAGCATGTGGAGGCCGGAGGTCCGGCCGACGCACCCGAGCTGGGCTCCACGCTGGCCCTGCGGGTGCAGGTGGCGCTCGGCGCGCTGGAGCCGTCCGATGTGGATGTCCAGGTGGTGGCGGGCCGGGTGGACGAGAGCGACCGGATCACCGATGCGGCGCTGGTCTCCCTCAAGCCCTCGGGCCGCCCGGACATCAATGGGCACTGGCTCTACGAGGGCCCGCTGGAGCTCGGCCGCACCGGGCCCTTCGGCTACACCGTCCGGGTGCTCCCGGCCCATCCGCTGCTGGCCTCCGCCGCAGAGCTGGGCCTGATCGCCGTCCCGCCGGAGTCCGCAGGTATGGACGCGGGCCTGCTGCGCTGAGTCCTTCCCCGTGCCCCGCAGGGGCACGGGGAAGCGCCGCCGCGGGGCGAACCCCGGCTGCCGTACATGCACCAAGGGGCGCGGGGCCCCGGGCGTCCGGCCCTCCACGGTCGTGGGGGGCGGTTTGCCCGGGGCCCCGCGCCGCGGCCGTTGGGGGCCGCCGCCGCGGGGCGACGGGTCAGACCAGGCTCTCCCGCCAGGCCTGGTGCAGGTCGGCGAAGCGGCCTGTGCCGCCGATCAGTTCGGCGGGGGTGCCGTCCTCGACCACCCGGCCCTGCTCCATCACCAGGACCCGGTCGGCGATCTCCACGGTGGAGAGCCGGTGGGCGATGATCACCGCGGTACGGCCGGCCAGGACCGTCCGCATCGCCTCCTGCACCGCGCGCTCACCGGGGACGTCCAGCGAGGAGGTGGCCTCGTCCAGGATCAGCACCGCCGGGTCGGCCAGCAGGGCGCGGGCGAAGGCGACCAACTGCCGCTGGCCTGCCGAGATCCGGCCGCCGCGCTTGCGGACATCGGTGTCAAAGCCCTCGGGCAGCGCCTCGATGAAGCCCGCGGCCCCGATGGCCCGTGCGGCCTCCTCCACCTGCTCCCGGGTCGCTCCGGGCCGGCCGACCGCGATGTTGTCGGCCACGGTGCCGGAGAAGAGGAAGGACTCCTGGGTCACCATCACCACACTGCGCCGCAGATCGGATGTGGCGAGGTCGCGCAGATCGATGCCGTCCAGGGTGATCCGGCCGGTGGTCGGGTCGTGGAACCGCGCCAGCAGCTTGGCCAGGGTGGACTTGCCCGCCCCGGTGGCGCCCACCACCGCGACGGTCTGCCCGGCGGGCAGCACCAGATCGAAGCGGGGCAGCACCTCCCGGCCGGTCCGGTAGGCGAAGCCCACCTCCTCGAAGACGATCTGCCGCCCCTTCATCGAGGCGTCCGGGCGCTCCGGCAGCGGCACCGGCTCGACCGGCTCGGCGACCGTGGGCTCATGGGCGAGCAGCCCGGCGATCTTCTCCAGGGCGGCGGAGGCCGACTGGTAGCTGTTGAGGAACATCGCCAGATGGTCGATCGGGTCGAAGAGCCGCCGCAGATAGAGCACAAAGGCGGCCAGCACACCGAGCTCCAGCCCGCCGTCGGTCACCAGATAGGCGCCCCACAGCACCACACCGGTGACCCAGACATTGGCGGTGGCGCGGGAGGAGGCGACAAAGCGGGCCATCGCCAGCAGGCCGTTGGCATTGGCGGTGGCGTACTCGGCGTTGACGGTGCTGAACGCCTCCTCGTTGGCCCGTTCGCGGCGGAACGCCTGGACCGGCCGGATGCCGTTCATGGTCTCGGTGAAGCGGACGATCACCGAGGCGACCGCGGTGCGCGAGCGCCGGTAGATCTGGGCCGACCGGCGCCGGAACGAGCGGGCGAGCAGGTACATGGGCACAAAGGAGGCCAGTGAGGCCAGGCCCAGCCGCCAGTCCATCACCAGCAGCAGCACCGCGATGTAGGTCATCGACAGGGCCACCGAGAGCAGCTCTTGGAGGCCCTCGTTCAGCAGCTCCCGCAGGGCATCGACGTCACTGGTGGCCCGGGAGATGATCCGGCCCGAGGTGTAGCGCTCATGGAAGTCCAGACTGAGCCGCTGGGCATGGCGGAAGATCCGGCCCCGGAGCTCCAGCAGGATGTCCTGGTTGATCAGGCCGGTGAGCCGGATGAAGGCGCGCTGCAGCAGGGTGGAGATCAGGGCGCAGCCCAGATAGGCCGCGGTGACGGCGATCAGCGGCCCGGAGTCGTGGCGCCGCAGTGCGGGGATGGCCCGGTCGATGGCGAGCGCCACCAGCAGCGGCCCGGCCTGGATGGCGGCCTGCTGAAGGAGGATCTGCACCATGGCGAGCGCGATCCGGCGGCGATGCGGCCCGGTCAGGGAGCGCAGCAGGGCACTGGGGGCGCCCGGTGGGACGGGGATGTCCTCGTCGTCCTGTGTGGCCCCTGCCCCAGGCCCGCGGGCGGGGGCAGGGGCGGCGGGGGCTTCCACGGCGGGGGCCTGCGTGCCCGGAGCCGGTGCGGCCGGAGCCTGCGCTTCCGGAGCCTGCGCATGGGAAGCGGGTGCGGTGAGGGCCTCCGGACGCTGGTCGTCCGTCTCCGTACCGGTGGCGGAGGTCATCGGGTGGTGCTCCCTTCGCGGACTCGCCCGGCGACCTCGCCGGACATCAGCTCGCGGTAGGCGGGACAGGAATCCAGCAGCTCCTGATGGGTGCCGGTCGCGGCGATCCGCCCGTCGGCCAGCAGCGCCACCCGGTCGGCCAGCAGCACGGTGCTCGGCCGGTGTGCGACTACCAGGGCGGTGGTCCCGACCAGTACCCGGCGCAGTGCGCTCTCCACCAGGGCCTCGGTGTGCACGTCCAGGGCGGACAGCGGGTCGTCCAGCACCAGGAAGGCCGGGCTGCCAACGACAGCGCGGGCCAGTGCCAGCCGCTGGCGCTGCCCACCCGAAAGGCTGAGCCCCTGTTCGCCCACCTGGGTGTCCAGGCCGTCGGGCAGCCGCCGGGTGAAGTCCGCCTGGGCGGTGTCCAGCGCCCGGTCCAGCGCCTGCCGGTCCGCGTCGGGACCGCCCATCAGGACGTTCTCCCGCACCGAGGCGGAGAAGAGGGTGGGCTCCTCGAAGGCGACCGCGACCAGCTCACGCAGCCGGTGCCGGGGCAGGTCGCGGATGTCGGTGCCGTCCAGGGTGACCGCGCCCGCGGTGGCGTCGTAGAGCCGGGGGAGGAGCGCGGTGAGTGTGGTCTTGCCGCTGCCGGTGGCACCCACCAGCGCCATGGTCTCGCCGGGCCGGATGTGCAGATCGATGCCGCGCAGCAGGTCCGGGGAGTCCGCCGGGGCGTCGGGGTAGCGGAACCGGACCCCGCTGAAGCGGATGCCGCCGTCGGGGGACGCGGTGGCCGCGGCGGTGGGCCTGGGCGCGTCAGTCGGGGGCGCGTCCCTCCGGGGGGCGGCCGGCTGCTCCGCCTCCGGAGTGTCCATCACCTCGAAGAACCGGTCGGAGGCGGTCGCCGCCTCATTGCTGTAGGCCAGCAGCCAGCCGAGTGACTCCACCGGCCAGCGCAGCGCCAGGGCGGTGGAGAGGAAGGCCACCAGGGTGCCGGCGGTGAGCCTGCCGTCGGCGACCTGGATGCACCCCAGGCAGAGTGCGGCACCCAGCGCCAGCTCCGGCAGGCCCACGATCACCGCCCAGAGGTCGGCCAGCAGCCGGGCCTTGCGCAGCTCCGTGGAGCGCAGCTGCTCCGCCTGGTCGCGGAACCGCCGCGCCATGGTGCGGTGGCGGCCGAAGGCCTTGAGGATGCGGATGCCGAGCACCGACTCCTCGATCACCGTGGCCAGGTCGCCGACCTGGTCCTGTGCCCGGCGGGCGGCGGCGCTGTAGCGGGCCTCGAAGGCGGAGCAGAGCAGGATCAGCGGGGCCGCGGGGAGCACCAGCACCAGCCCCAGCCGCCAGTCCAGCGAGAACATGATCGCCACCCCGGTGAGGAAGGTGGCGGTGTTCACGATCAGGAAGACCAGCGGGAAGGCGAGGAAGAGCCGCAGGGTGAAGAGGTCCGAGGTGGCCCGGGAGAGCAGCTGCCCGGAGGCCCAGCGGTCATGGAAGGAGACCGGCAGCCGCTGCAGCTTGGCGTAGAGATCGCCGCGCAGGGTGCGCTCCACCCCGGCCAGCGGACGGGCGATCAGCACCCGGCGCACACCGAAGAGCCCGGCCTCGGCCAGGCCGAGCACCAGCAGCAGCCCGGCCAGCGGCCAGAGCGCGCCGGGGTCGCGATGGGCGACCGGCCCGTCCACGATCCGCCGCAGCACCAGCGGCACCAGCAGGCCCGCACAGGAGGCCACCAGCGCGGCCGCGGTGGAGCCGGCCAGGAACCAGCGCACCGGGCGGACGTACGGCCACAGGCGCAGCAGTGAGCGCACCGCGGAGCGCTTGGGCGCGGACGGTGCGGTGGTGGAGGCGGACTGTGCGGTGAAAGCTGTCTCGGACATCGTTCGCGAGCGTACGGCTCACCACTGACAACCTCATCCGGTTTTTCCGGGCGCCCCGCTGCGGCGGGGCGCCCGGCCGGGTACCCGGAACGCGACATACCGGGACGGCTTCGCCATCCCGGTTCATGGGGCGTTACTTCTCCGGCGTCAGCTCCACCAGCCGCCGGCCGCTGTCGGACATGATGTCGATGCTGCTGATGTCCTCCGGCCGGGCCGAGGTGGCGGCGGGTACCGTCGCGGTGGACGCCTCCCCCGAGCTCCAGGTGCCCCCGGTCTCGGTGCGGCCGTCCCGGGTGTGCACCACCATCGAGCAGCGGATGTCCTGCGGCAGTCCGTTCAGCTTCAGCTCCACCTGGGTGCCCCAGGCCTTGCGCACCAGTCCGGCGGTGGCGGCCACATGGGTGGTGGAGTCGGCCGCGGCCAGGGTCGCGGCCACCGGCTGGGCGGCCGGGCCGCCGCCATGGGTCACCCCGAGGGCGACCGCGGTGGCGCAGGCAGCCACCCCCATCGAGGCGGCGGTGAGCAGCCGCCCGGTCCTGCCTCCCCGGCGGTGCGAGACCGGAGTCACCACCGCCTGCGGCGGCGGCATCTCCGCCCACGGCGGCGAGGCCCCGCGTCCGGCCGCCCGGGCAGGTCCCGGGCCCGGCGGCGCGGCCGGCTCCGGCGGGGGCACGGTACGGGTGGCGACCCCCGCCCGCGGGACCTCCTCCGCGGCCACCGCGGTCTCCGGCAGCTCCTCGAACGGCGTGTGCCGCAGCAGCCCCGGCAGCGGGGCGAGCTGGACCAGCTCCTCCCGGCAGCGCGGGCAGCCGGCGAGATGCCGTTCGAGCGCGGTGCGCTCCCCGCCGTCGAGCGCTCCGAGCAGATAGGCGCCCAGAGACACGCTCTCCTCGCACGTCATGGTGCTGTCACCCCTCGTTCCTCCAGCACGTTCCGCAGTGCCCGCAGTGCGTAGTAGCAGCGGGACTTGACCGTTCCCGCCGGTATGCCCAGCTGCTGCGCGGCCTCCGCCACCGTACGCCGCAGGTAGTACACCTGGACCAGTACCGCGCGGTGGTCCGGCCGCAGTCCGCGCAGGGCCTCCGCCATCTGCCAGCTCTCCAGCATCCGGTCCAGCTCGTCCTCGCCGCGTCCGGGCGGCTCCTCCTCGCCCAGCGGGCTCTCCGGCGGCCGCGCCTGGGTCCGGCGGAAGGCGGACACCACCAGGTTGTGGGCGACCGTGTGGAGCCACGGACCGGCGCGGTCCGGGTCCAGGGTGGCCCGGTGCTGCCACGCCCGCAGGAACGTCTCCTGCACCAGGTCCTCCGCTCGCTGGTAGTCGCCGTGCAGCAGTCGCAGGACGTGGCCCAGGACCGAGCGTCCGTACCGTGCGTAGAGTGCGCGCACCCACTCCGAGTCGTTGTGGGCCGTCGTCATTGCTGTGGCTGTCTGCTGCATGGGTCAAGTACGCCCGGTGCCGCAGACCGGTTCAAGGCACCCTAGGTTCCTTTAAGGATGCCCTGAGGCTGCGGTTATGACATCGCCTCATCCGTGCGCAGAACCAGCAGGGAACGGCTGCGTACGGTGAGTTCCGCACCCGCCGCGGGGCGCCCCGGCGGCTCGGCCGACTGCTCCTCCAGCGAGGTGTCCAGCACCGTCCGCCAGCCGCTCGCCCAGGGCTCTCCCGGCAGGGTGAAGACCACATCCTCGTGCCAGGCGTTGAGCAGCAGCAGAAAGCTCCGGTCCAGGACCGGCAGCCCGGCCGGGTCGCGCTCGCCGATGTCCTCCCCGGAGAGGAACATCCCGAGCGCACCGGTGGGCGCATACCAGTCCGCCTCGGTCATCTCCCGCCCCCCGGTGGTGAACCAGGCCAGGTCGCGCAGGCCGCCGGGGTGCGCGGGCAGCCCGGAGAAGAAGGCCCGCTGGCGCAGCACCGGGTGCGAGCGCCGCAGCCGCACCAGCCGCGCCGTGAGGTCGAACAGCGAGCGCCAGCCGGGGTCCTCCAGCAGCGACCAGTCCACCCAGCCGGTCTCGTTGTCCTGGCAGTAGGCGTTGTTGTTGCCGTCCTGGGTGCGTCCCATCTCGTCGCCGGCCACCAGCATCGGCACCCCGGCCGACAGCAGCAGCGTGGCCAGCATGTTGCGCAGCTGGCGGCGGCGCAGCGCGGTGATCTCCGGGTCGTCGGTCACGCCCTCGTGGCCGCAGTTCCACGAGCGGTTGTCGTCGGTGCCGTCGCGGTTGTCCTCGCCGTTGGCCTCGTTGTGCTTGCGGTCGTAGGAGACCAGGTCGCGCAGGGTGAAACCGTCGTGCGCGGTGACGAAGTTGACGGAGGCGTAGGGGCGGCGGCCGCCGCGCTGGTACAGGTCGGAGGAGCCGGACAGCCGGTAGCCGAGCTCCCGCACATCGGGGCGGGCGCCGCGCCAGAAGTCCCGCACGGTGTCCCGGTACTTGTCGTTCCACTCCGCCCACAGCGGGGGGAAACCGCCGACCTGGTAGCCGCCCGGCGCCACGTCCCATGGCTCGGCGATCAGTTTCACCCGGCTCAGCACCGGGTCCTGGGAGACCGCCGCCAGGAAGGGCGAGTGCATCTCCACGCCGTCGCTGCCGCGGGCCAGCGCGGCGGCCAGGTCGAAGCGGAAGCCGTCCACCCCCATCTCGGCGACCCAGTAACGCAGTGAGTCGGTGATCAGCCGGACGACGTGCGGCTGCCGGGTGTCCAGGGTGTTGCCGCAGCCGGTGAAGTCGGCGTAGCCGCGCCCGTTCAGCGCCGGCAGCCGGTAGTAGGCGGCGTTGTCGAGGCCGCGGAAGGAGAGGGTGGGACCGCCGGCACCGCCCTCGGCGGTGTGGTTGTAGACCACGTCCAGGATCACCTCGATCCCGGCGGCGTGCAGTGCCCGCACCATCCGCTTGAACTCGCCCACCTGCTGCCCGCGGGTGCCGGACGAGGAGTATCCGGCGTGCGGCGCGAAGTAGGCCAGGGTGTTGTAGCCCCAGTGGTTCCGCAGCCCCCGGCGCTGCAGATGGTCCTCGGAGGCGAACTGGTGCACCGGCAGCAGCTCCACCGCGGTGACCCCCAGCCGCACCAGGTGCTCGATCGCGGCCGGATGGGCGAGCCCGGCGTAGGTGCCGCGCAGCCGCTCCGGGACGCCGGGGTGGCGCATGGTGAAGCCGCGCACATGCAGCTCGTAGATCACCGTCTCGGCCCATGGCGTCTTGGGGCGGCGGTCGTCCTCCCAGTCGTCGTCGTCCTGCACCACGACGGCCTTGGGGAGGTACGGCGCGGAGTCCCGGTTGTCCCGCACCGTGTCCGCCACGTCGGCCTCGGGCCAGTCGCGTACCGAGCCGCACTGCGCGTCATGGCTGCGCAGCTCTCCGTCGACGGCCCGGGCGTAGGGGTCCAGCAGCAGCTTGGCGGGGTTCCAGCGGGCGCCGGTCCACGGGTCCCAGCGGCCGTGCACCCGGTATCCGTAGCGCCGGCCCGGCCGTACCCCCGGCAGGAAGCCGTGCCAGGTCTGGAAGGTCTGCTCGGTGAGCGGACAGGTCTCGGTGCCGTCCTCGTCGAAGAGACAGAGCTCGACCGCCTCCGCCCCGGCGGCCCAGAGCGCGAAGTTGGTCCCCGGGGTGCCGTCCGCAGCCGTGCGGAACCGGGCGCCCAGCGGTTGCCAGCTGCCCGGCCAGACGGGCTCCGGCGCCGGGTCGCAGGCCTGGGCGGGGCGCGGCGGGGCCGCGACCAGCCGCAGATCGGCGCGGTCCGGCCCCGGGCGTGGGTCGGCGCTGGCGCGGTCCTCGTGCGGTCCGCCGCCGACCTGCTGCCATGCCGCCATGGCGCACCCTCCCACCGCGGGGCGTCCCGTGCCCCGTCACTCCTTGTTTCCCCAGATCGGGGCCGCCTGTCACGCACGGAATCCGACAGCGACCGTGTGTGATCGCGCCGGTGCTTTGGGTGACACCGCCGTGTCCCCGGCGCCGCACGGCTCGTTGGGCCCGGCGCCGGGGCGAGTGCCCGGCGCGGCCGGCACCGGAGGGATCGGCCGTCCGAGGGAGTCCAGGGAGGGGCCGGGATGCATCCCGGAAGCACCGAGCGGCGCCGCCGCTCCACCCGCGCCGCCGTCTGCGGGGTTCTGCTGGCCGCCGCGGCGGCGCTGGGCTGCGACCCCCTTCTCACCGTCCGCCGTCCCTCCTCCGAGGGCGCGCCGCAGATGTCGCGGGCCGTGGTCACCGTGGCGCCCTCGGACGGTGCCACCCAGGTGGCACCGACGGGCGGGGTCCGGGTCACGGTGGCGGCCGGCCGGCTGGTCTCGGTGCGGCTGGCAGACGACGCCGGGCACACCGTCCCCGGCCGGACGGCTCCCGGGGGCCGGTCCTGGGCGCCGACCGCTCCACTGGCCCTCTCCACCCACTACACCCTGGACGCCGTCGCGCGGGACTCGGACGGTCTGGCGGCGGCCCGGCACGCGGCCTTCTCCACGCTGGTCCCGCAGCACACCTTTGTGGCGTTCTTCACGCCCGAGGACGGCTCCACGGTCGGCGTGGGCATGCCCGTCTCGCTGCGCTTCTCCCGGCCGATCACCGCCCGTGACGCCGTGGAGCGGGCAGTGGCGGTCACCGCCGACCCGCCTGTCCCGGTCCGGCTGCACTGGTTCGGGAACCAGCGGCTGGACTTCCGCCCGAAGTACTTCTGGCGCCCGGGCACCAGGGTCACTCTCACCCTGCGGCTGGCGGACCTGGAGGGCGCCCCCGGGGTCTACGGGGTGCAGCGCAAGGAGGTGCGGTTCAGCATCGGCCGCTCCCAGGTCTCCACGGTGGACGTCGGCGCCCGGACCCTGGCGGTCCGGCGCGGCGACCGGCTGCTGCGCACCCTGCCGGTCTCGGCCGGCAGTCCGGATCACCCCACCTACAGCGGCTACTTGGTGATCTCCGAGAAGTACCCGGTGACCAGGATGAACTCCCTCACCGTCGGTCTCGGCAGCGAGTACGACATCCCGGATGTGCCGCACGCCCTGCGGCTGACCGGTTCCGGCACCTTCATCCACGGCAACTACTGGGCGCCCCGCACCGTCTTCGGCGTCCGGAACACCAGCCACGGCTGCGTGGGCCTGGTCGACGTCAAGGGCGGCGGGCCGCACACCGACGCCGGCTGGTTCTTCGACCACTCACTGCCGGGGGATGTGGTTCTCGTCACCGGCTCGACCGACCGCACGGTCGAGCCTGACAACGGCCTGAACGGCTGGAACCTGCCCTGGGCACAGTGGCAGCCGCAGCCCCGCTGAACCGGCTGCACCCCGATCCCTCGCAGAAGGTTCTCAGAACCTCCCGTTATCCTCGGAGACCCCGCCGCGCGAAACGAATCGCGACCCACTGCAACCGGGCCGTACCGCCGCGCGTGTATTGAGGATGGAAACCGGGAGGGGAGCACACACGTGAAGCCGGAACAGGCGGCAGCCGCCGCGATACGCACGGGCACCGCACGCGGCCGGAACCGGGGCGCCATGACAGGCGTTCTGGCGCTGCTGCTGGGTGCACTGTTGGCGCTGGTCACGGCCTGCAGCTCCGGCGGTGCGAAGTCCTCGGACTCGTCCGCCGCGCAGGCCGGCGCCGACAAGGGCGCCAGCCAGGCCGACAAGGCCGCCGCGGAGAAGACCTCCGAGGCTGTGGTGTCCATCACGCCCAAGGACGGCACCAACAACGTTGCCACCCGCGGCGGGCTCAAGGTGACTGTCGCCAAGGGCACGTTGACCTCGGTCAAGGTCACCTCGGAGGACGGCAGGACGGTCGACGGCAAGCTGGCCGCCGACGGCAGCAGCTGGACCCCGTCCGACGTGCTGAACACCGGGACCAAGTACTCGGTCGAGGCGCACGCCAAGGACGCCAAGAGCCTGGACGCGGTGGAGAACTCGACGTTCACCACCCTGACGCCCGCCAACACCTTCATCGGCTACTTCAACACCGAGCAGGGGCAGACCTACGGCGTCGGCATGATCGTCTCGCTGAACTTCAACAAGGCGATCACCAACGAGAAGGACGTCCTGGAGCACATCAAGGTCACCTCCAACCCGTCGCTCGACGTCGTCGGCCACTGGGCCAACAACCAGCGGCTGGACTTCCGCCCGGAGAAGTACTGGCCGGCCGGTACCAAGGTCACCCTGAGCCTGCGGCTCAACGGCGTGCAGGGCGCCTCCGGCGTCTACGGTGTGCAGTCCAAGGACGTGACGTTCAACATCGGCCGCTCGCAGGTCAGCCAGGTGAACGCCGAGAACCACACCATGGTGATAAAGAAGAACGGCTCGGTGCTCCGCACCATCCCGATCTCGGCCGGTGCCCCCGACCACACCACCTACAACGGCAAGATGGTCATCTCCGAGAAGTACATCCAGACCCGGATGAACGGTGACACCGTCGGCTTCAAGGGCGAGTACGACATCAAGGACGTGCCGCACGCCATGCGGCTCACCAGCTCCGGCACCTTCATCCACGGCAACTACTGGGGCGCGCCGAGCGTCTTCGGGTCGGTCAACACCAGCCACGGCTGTGTCGGCCTGCGCGACGCCAAGGGCGCCGGCGACCCCAACACGCCGGCTGCCTGGTTCTACGCCCACTCGCTGATAGGCGACGTGGTGGAGGTCTCGGGCTCGCACGACCGCACGGTGGACCCGTTCAACGGCATCAACGGCTGGAACATGTCCTGGTCGCAGTGGCAGGCCGCCAGCTGACCGCAGCTCCTCGGACCGCAGCAGGCCGACGCCCGGCCCCCCGGCACACACCGTGCCGGGGGGCCGGGCGTCTGCTGTGCCGCGCTAAGGTCGGCCCGGCACTGATCACCCTCACATCCGAATCCGGGAGGCCGCAATGGAGCGCTCCGTCCACCTCGAGGTCGAGGACGGCATCGGCACCGTCCGACTGGACCGCCCGCCGATGAACGCCCTCGACGCAGCCATGCAGGACCAGCTCCGCGAGGTCGCCGAGGAGGCGTCCCGGCGGGCGGACGTCCGCGCGGTGGTGCTCTGGGGCGGGGAGAAGGTCTTCGCGGCCGGCGCCGACATCAAGGAGATGCAGGCCATGTCGTACGCCGACATGGCCGAGCGCGGCGGCCCGCTGCAGGAGGCCTTCACCGCCGTCGCCCGTATCCCCAAGCCGGTGGTGGCCGCGGTGACCGGCTACGCCCTGGGCGGCGGCTGCGAGCTGGCGCTCTGCGCCGACATCAGGATCGCCGCCGAGAACGCCAAGCTCGGCCAGCCGGAGATCCTGCTGGGCCTGATCCCCGGAGCGGGCGGTACCCAGCGGCTGGCCCGGCTGATCGGCCCGTCGCGGGCCAAGGACCTCATCTTCACCGGCCGCCAGGTGAAGGCGGAGGAGGCGCTGCGCATCGGCCTGGTCGACCAGGTGGTGCCCGCCGAGGAGGTGTACGCGGCCGCGCGGGCCTGGGCCGCCAGGCTGGCCGCCGGCCCCGCACTGGCCCTGCGGGCCGCCAAGGAGGCCGTCGACCGGGGGCTGGAGACGGACATCGACTCCGGGCTGGCGCTGGAGCGCAGCCTCTTCGCGGGGCTGTTCGCCACCGAGGACCGCGAGACCGGGATGCGCAGCTTTGTGGAGGAGGGGCCGGGCAAGGCCAAGTTCCGCTGACGTACGCGGCTCCACCGGGTGTCCGCCGTGTGACTAGTGATCCTTTCCCGGTTGTGCCTCCGGGCGGGACCCGCACCCGCGATGATGGGCGCATGTCGGGCCGCGGAGGAACAGATCAGTGGCAGTGCCCGAGCCCGGGCTTTCCCGAAGAGCCTGCTCCGGACGGCCTGGAGGCTGCTTTCTTCGACCGGCTGGCAGCGCCGGCCGTCGACGAGGTACGGCTGCCCTCGCGGCCGGAGTCTGCGGCTGAGGCGCGGCGCATCGTTCTGTCGGTGCTGGAGCTGTGGGGCCTGGTGCAGCAGCGGGATGCCGCCGAGCAGCTGGTGAGCGAGCTGGTGGCCAATGCGGTGCAGCACTCCGGCGGCCGTACGGTCGGGCTGCGGTTCGTCCGGCGGCCGGGCTGGCTCCGGGTGGAGGTGCGCGACCCCTCCCGGGCGCTGCCCTGCCTGATCCGGGTCGAGTCGGACGCCGACTCCGGACGCGGCCTGCAGCTGGTGGAGGCGATGTCCGAGCGCTGGGGTGCGGATCTGCTCTCCCGCGGCAAGGGTGTCTGGTTCGAGCTGCGGGTCCGGGAGCGCTGAGCAGGCGCCGGAACATCGGGAAACTGCGCGGGGCCCCCGTTGCGCCGAGGTGCGGCGACGGGGGCCCCTGCGGTCACCGCGCAGGCCAGGGGGGTGCGTGCCGTGCGGTGTGTGACGGCCGTGCCTGGTCGGGGCGGCGGCCGTGGTCAGTGGACTCGACTATGGCACAGAACGGGACATCCGGGCAAACCCGTTGCCTGGCATTCAAAGGCGTGCATATCGATTCACCTTGTGTTCATGAGTTGATCTTCCGGCTTTGCCTTGACAGTCATGGGTTTCCACCCAGGGGGGCGGGGTAGCCGCCCGTCATGGACGCCAGTAGCCACCCCGCCGCGGACCGTCGGGCGGTCGACCGTCTCGTCGAGGCGTACGGCCGCACCTATGCCGCCGAGGCCGGCATCGGACTGCGCGACACCCCGGGCCCGCTCTACCAGCTGCTGGTCCTCGCCGAACTGGCCAGTACCCGGATCAGGGCCGAGGTGGCGGTGGCCGCGGCCCGGGCGCTCTTCGACGCGGGGCTGCGCGATCCCCGGCGGATGCTGGAGGCCGACTGGCAGCAGCGGGTGGACGCCCTGGGGGCGGGCGGCTACCGGCGCTACGACGAGTCCACCGCCACCCGTCTCGGCGACGGGGCCCAGCTGCTGCTGGACCGCTGGCGGGGCGATCTGCGGGTGCTGCACCGGGAGGCCGGGGACTCAACGGCGGCCCTCTCCACGGCACTTCAGGAGTTCCCCGGTATCGGTCCGGCCGGCGCGGACATCTTCCTGCGCGAGGTCCAGAGCGTCTGGCCCGGCGTCGCCCCCCACTTCGGGGCCAAGGCGCTGGAGGGCGCCGACCGCCTGGGCCTCCCCGCGGAAGCCGCCGCCCTGGGCCGGCTCATCGGCCGCCATGAACCCGCCGCCTTCGCCGCCGCACTGGTCCGCGCCGCGCTGCACAAGCAGGTCGTGGAGGCTGTCGGAGTCGCCAGCTAAACCGGTTCGGTTCATACCGTTGTGATCATCGAGCCAGGCCTTTACGCTGAGTGCCGCGCCGGGTGCAGTCGACCATTCGATGGGTTCGACGGGTTGTTGTGACCCGTCCTCGAGGCGACAATCTCGTCGGTCGATGCCGCGGTAGAAGCCCCAGGCCGGAGAGGCAGGGCGCGTTCCCCGGTCGTCGACGATGTTGCGACCCCCACCGGAATCCATCGGATTCCCCCTGAATTGGGAGTCGTTCATGAAACGTCGAATAACCGGTGCATTGGCGGCGCTATTCGCCCTTGTCGTCCCGCTGTTCGCGGCCGCCCAGCCGGCGCATGCTGCGACGGGCTTCCATGTGAGCAACGGCCGGATCCTCGAGGGCAACGGCAATGACTTTGTGATGCGCGGCGTCAGCCACGCCCACACCTGGTACCCCACCCATCTCTCCTCGCTGGCCGACATCAAGGCCCTGGGCGCCAACACCGTCCGGGTGGTGCTCTCCACCGGCGCCCAGTGGACCAAGAACGACGCCACCGATGTCACCAACGTCATCAACCAGTGCAAGGCCAACCGCCTGATCTGCGTGCTGGAAGCCCATGACACCACCGGCTACGGGGAGCAGGGCGCCGCGATCAGCCTCTCCCAGGCCGCCGACTACTGGGTCGGCCTGAAGAGCGTGCTGGCGGGCCAGGAGAACTACATCATCGTCAACATCGGCAATGAGCCGTACGGCAACACCAACACCTCGGGCTGGACCGCGGACACCATCGGCGCCATCCAGAAGATCCGCAACGCCGGCATCAACAACATGCTGATGGTGGACGGTCCCAACTGGGGCCAGGACTGGTCCTTCACCATGCGCGACAACGCCAAGACGGTCTTCGCCGCAGACAGCCAGGCCAACACCGTCTTCTCGATCCACATGTACGGCGTCTTCGACACCGCGGCCGAGGTCAGCGACTACCTCAACCACTTCGTCTCGGCCAAGCTGCCGATCGTGGTCGGCGAGTTCGGCAACCAGCACACCGACGGGAACCCGGACGAGGACGCCATCATGTCCAACGCCGCCTCCCTGAACATCGGTTACATGGGCTGGTCCTGGAGCGGCAACAGCAGCGATGTCGCCTACCTCGACATGGTGACCAACTTCGACGCCTCCCAGCTGACCACCTGGGGCCAGCGGATCTTCAACGGCGCCAACGGCATCAAGACCAGCTCCAAGGAGGCCACCGTCTACGGCGGCACCACCACCACCACCGGCGGCACCTCCAGCGGCACCACGGCCGGTACGACCGCCGGTACGACCGCAGGGACCACGGCGGGCACCACCACCGGTGGCACCACCGCGGGTACGACCGCTGGTACGACCGCAGGGACCACGGCGGGCACCACCACTGGCGGGACCACCACCGGTGGCACCGGCGGCGCGGCCTGCACCGCGACCTACACGCCCAACTCCTGGGGCAACGGCTTCACCGCCGACGTGGCCGTCAAGGCCAACAAGGCGCTCACCTCCTGGAAGGTCACCTGGACCTTCGGCGGCGACCAGAAGGTCACCAGCTCCTGGAACGCCAATGTGACCCAGAGCGGCACCGCCGTGACCGCGACCAACATGAGCTACAACGGCACCCTCGCAGCCGGCGGCTCCACGTCCTTCGGCTTCCAGGGCACCTACAGCGGCACCAACGCCACCCCCACCCTCACCTGCACCGGCAGCTGACAGACCCTCAACAACCGCCGGGGCCCCCTCGTTCGAGGGAGCCCCGCGCGGCCTGGACGGCGGACGGTCCGGGCGATGAGGGCTGCGCAGTGCCCGGTCACCTGCCCGGAGAGCCGGTCGGGGTGCCCCTGATCGTCACGCGGACGGGGCAGGACCGGCTCGGCCGGTCAGCACTCGATGACGTTGACCGCCAGGCCGCCGCGCGAGGTCTCCTTGTACTTGACCTTCATGTCGGCGCCGGTCTCCTTCATGGTCTTGATGGCCTTGTCGAGGGAGACATGGTGGCGGCCGTCGCCACGCAGGGCCATCCGGGCCGCGGTGACGGCCTTGACCGACGCCATGCCGTTGCGCTCGATGCAGGGGATCTGCACCAGGCCGCCGACAGGGTCGCAGGTGAGGCCGAGGTTGTGCTCGATGCCGATCTCGGCGGCGTTCTCGACCTGCTCAGGGGTGCCGCCGAGCACCTCTGCCAGGCCGCCCGCCGCCATCGAGCAGGCGGAGCCGACCTCGCCCTGGCAGCCGACCTCGGCGCCGGAGATGGAGGCGTTCTCCTTGAAAAGCATCCCGATGGCGCCTGCCGCCAGCATGAACCGCACCACGCCGTCCTCGTCGGCGCCGGGCACAAAGGTGGTGTAGTAGTGCAGCACGGCGGGCACGATTCCGGCCGCGCCGTTGGTGGGCGCGGTCACCACCCGGCCGCCGGCGGCGTTCTCCTCGTTGACCGCCATGGCGTAGAGGGTGACCCACTCCATGGCGTTGGCCGGGCTGACGCCCTCGGCGCGCAGCGCCCGCGCGGCGGTGGCGGCGCGGCGGCGGACCTTCAGGCCGCCCGGCAGGATGCCCTCCCGGGTCATCCCGGCCCTGACGCAGTCCTGCATCACCTGCCAGATCTCCAGCAGCCCGGCGCGGATCTCGGCCTCGCTGCGCCAGGCCCGCTCGTTCTCCAGCATCAGCGCGGAGATGGACAGGCCGGTGCTGCGGGTGAGCTCCAGCAGCTCCCCGCCGGTGCGGAAGGGGTGGCGCAGCTGGGTGTCGTCCGGCTTGACCCTCCCCCGGCCTCCGGCCGGGGGTGCCCCCATGGCGCCGATGGCGTCCTCGTCGACCACGAAGCCGCCGCCCACCGAGTAGTAGGTCTTCTCCAGCACCGGGACCCCGGCCTCGTCGTAGGCGCAGAGGGTCATTCCGTTGGCGTGGTACGGCAGTGAGCGGCGGCGGTGCAGGATCAGCTCACGGTCGGCGTCGAAGGCGATCTCATGGGCGCCCAGCAGGCTGAGCCGGCCGGTGGCGCGGATCCGCTCGACATCCAGGGCGGCCTGGTCGATGTCGACGGTCCGCGGGGAGTTGCCCTCCAGGCCGAGCAGCACCGCCTTGGGGGTGCCGTGGCCGTGGCCGGTGGCGCCGAGCGAGCCGAAGAGCTCGGCGCGTACGGAGGCGGTGCGGATCAGCAGCCCCTCGGACTTCAGCCTGCGGGCGAACATCCGGGCGGCGCGCATCGGCCCGACGGTGTGCGAGCTGGAAGGGCCGATGCCGATGGAGAAGAGGTCGAAGACACTGATGGCCACGGTGGCGGACTCCGGTTCATCCCCACGGTGGTGGGGAAGGCGGGCCCGTCCAGTCCGGGCACCGGGGTGTCGGGGCGGAGTGTGACGGGCAGGGGTACGGCGGACATGGAGGGGCGGGCCGGCGGGTCTCGCCGTCCCGCCCCCCAGTGTGCCCGGTTCGTCCGGCTTACAGCTCCGGGTAGAGCGGGTGCTTGGCGGCCAGCGCGGTGACGCGGGCCTTCAGCGACTCGGCCTTGGCCGGGTCGAAGTCCGGCTTGAGGGCCTCCGCGATCACATCGGCGACCTCACGGAAGTCCTCCGCCTGGAAGCCGCGGGTGGCCAGCGCGGGGGTGCCGATGCGCAGGCCGGAGGTGACCATCGGCGGACGCGGGTCGAAGGGGACGGCATTGCGGTTGACCGTGATGCCGACCTCGTGCAGCCGGTCCTCGGCCTGCTTGCCGTCCAGCTCGCTGTTGCGCAGGTCCACCAGGACCAGGTGGACGTCAGTGCCGCCGGAGAGGACCGCGACGCCCGCGTCCGCCATGTCCTGCTGGGAGAGGCGCTCGGCGAGGATCTTCGAGCCGTCCAGGGTGCGCTGCTGGCGCTCCTTGAACTCCTCGGACGCCGCCACCTTGAAGGCGACCGCCTTGGCGGCGATCACATGCTCCAGCGGGCCGCCCTGCTGGCCGGGGAAGACCGCGGAGTTGATCTTCTTGGCCAGCTCGGCCTTGGAGAGGATGACACCGCCGCGGGGGCCGCCCAGCGTCTTGTGGGTGGTGGTGGTGACCACGTCCGCGTACGGCACCGGCGACGGGTGCAGGCCCGCCGCCACCAGGCCGGCGAAGTGCGCCATGTCCACCATCAGATAGGCGCCGACCTCGTCGGCGATCCGGCGGAAGGCGGCGAAGTCCAGCTGGCGCGGGTAGGCGGACCAGCCGGCCACGATCAGCTTGGGGCGGTGCTCCTTGGCGAGGCGCTCCACCTCGTCCATGTCGACCAGGTTGGTCTTCTCGTCGACGTGGTACGCGGCCACGTTGTAGAGCTTGCCGGAGAAGTTGATCCGCATGCCGTGGGTGAGGTGCCCGCCGTGCGCCAGGTCCAGGCCCAGGATGGTGTCGCCGGGCTGGAGCAGCGCGAACATCGCGGCCGCGTTGGCCTGCGCGCCGGAGTGGGGCTGGACGTTGGCCGCCTCGGCGCCGAACAGCTCCTTGATGCGGTCGATCGCGATCTGCTCGACCACGTCGACGTGCTCGCAGCCGCCGTAGTAGCGGCGGCCGGGGTAGCCCTCGGCGTACTTGTTGGTGAGGACCGAACCCTGCGCCTCCATGACCGCCACCGGGGCGAAGTTCTCGGAGGCGATCATCTCGAGGGTGGTCTGCTGGCGGTGCAGCTCGGCGTCGACCGCGGCGGCGACCTCGGGGTCGAGTGCGTGCAGGGACTGGTTGAGAACCGTCATCAGGGGTCTTCCGGTGAAGGGGCGGGCGGGGAGACCGGGGCGGCCGCAGCGCAGGGTTCCCCCGGCTGCGGCCGCTGCGGGGATGCCGTCGGGGTTCAGCCGCCGATGAAGGCGGTGTACTCCTCGGCGCTCAGCAGGCCCTCGGGGTCGCCGTCGAGCCGGACCTTGAACAGCCAGCCGTCCTCGAACGGGCCGGAGTTCACGAGCGCGGGGTCGTCCACCACGGCCTGGTTGACCTCGGCCACCTCGCCGGAGGCGGGGGAGTACAGGTCGCTGACCGACTTGGTGGACTCGAGCTCGCCGCACGGCTCACCGGCGGTGACGGCCTGGCCGACCTCGGGAAGCTGCACGAAGACCACATCGCCGAGCGCGTCGGCGGCGTGGGCGGTGATGCCTACGGTGGACACGCCGCCCTCCGGGGCGGTCAGCCACTCGTGCTCCTTGCTGTACTGCAGGTGCTGCGGGTTGCTCATGGCGGCAATTCTCCAGGATGGGGTGCGGGTACGGCGAAACGGGCCGGGGGACGGCCTTGGATCAAGTGAAGCGGGCGCTCAGCGGGCGCGCTTGTAGAAGGGCAGCGCCACGACCCCGACGGGCTCATGGGTGCCGCGGACGTCCACGGCCACCGTGCTGCCCGGGGCGGCGTGGGCGGCGTCCACATAGGCGATGGCGATCGGCCTGCCGAGGGTCGGGGACGGCGCGCCGGAGGTGACCTCGCCGATCACCTCGCCGGTGGCCGACACCACGGAGTAGCCCGCGCGGGGGACCCGGCGGCCCTCGGAGACCAGTCCGACCAGCTTGCGCGGCGGGTTGGCCTCGGCGTCGGCGGCGGCCTTCTCCAGGGCGGCACGGCCGACGAAGCCGCCGTCGCCGGTGGTCTTGTCGAACCGGACCACCCGGCCCAGTCCGGCGTCGAACGGGGTGGTGCCGCTGGTCAGCTCATGCCCGTACAGCGGCATACCGGCCTCCAGCCGCAGCGTGTCGCGGCAGGACAGGCCGCAGGGCACCAGCCCGCGGCCGGACCCGGCCTCGCTCAGCTGCTGCCACAGGTGCTCGGCGTCGGCCGGGGCGGCGAAGACCTCGAAGCCGTCCTCGCCGGTGTAGCCCGTCCGGGCGAGGAGCACCTCACGGCCGGCCACGGTGGCGGGCAGGCAGGCGTAGTACTTCAGACCCGCGAGGTCGGCGTCGGTGAGCGAGCCGAGGATCCCGGCCGCCTCGGGGCCCTGGACCGCGATCAGCGCATAGGCGTCCCGGTCGTCGCGGACGGCCGCGTCGAAACCGGCGGCGCGGGCGGTCAGCTCGTCCAGCACCACCTGGGCGTTGGAGGCGTTGGCCACCACCAGGAAGGTCTCGTCCCCGGTGCGGTAGACGATCAGGTCGTCCAGGATGCCGCCGTCCTCGGCGCAGATCATGGTGTAGCGGGCGCGGTGCAGGCCGAGCGCGGAGACAAAGCCGACCAGGGCGTGGTCCAGCGCCTCGCCGGCCTGGGGGCCGCTGAGGGTGATCTCGCCCATGTGGGAGAGGTCGAAGAGGCCCGCCCGGGTGCGGACGGCGTTGTGCTCCTCGCGCTCGCTGCCGTAGCGCAGCGGCATGTCCCACCCGGCGAAGTCGGTCATGGTGGCGCCGAGGGCGCGGTGGACGGCGTCCAGGGCGGTACGGCGGGGGCCGGCGTTCATGGGTGTGCTCCTCCGGTGGGCAGCTGGGCTCTCGGCGATGGGTGTGCGGACCGGCAGGGCATGCACAGCAGGGCATGCGGCGGCTCGGCTCTCCCCATCTGTCGTTGCAACCTGAGAGCTTCACCGCCGCCGCCCGGGGGCGGTGGGGGCTTGCACCGTGGGTGGGAGCACGGCTGACCGTGTCCGCTTTCCAGATGTGCCTCGCCCGCGCGGTAGCTGTGCCTGAGAGATTCCGGGGAGGAGTTGCTCCTTCGGCGCCGACTTCGTCCGGTCCCGACGCAGGTCGGGTCTCGGACGGCCGGGCTCTCCCGCGCGGGTTCGAACGGCCGGTATGGAGTTGGGCGCGCCCATCATGACACGGCGCGGTCGGTGGCGCGAGGGCGGTATGTCCGGGCCTTGCGAGGGGTCGTTCCTTACTGTTCCTTGGTGTATTCGGGATGTGTCCTTGGCATTCGGACGCCGGAGGGGGGATCCGGGGTGACAGGGGAGAGCGGCTGGCCGGCACCGCTGCGCCCGCGCGGGGTGCACGATCTGCGCGGCCTGCCGGACGGCCGGGAGCTGCACTATCCGGCGGAGGACCTGGTGGTGGTCTCGGGGCTGCCGGGCAGCGGTAAGAGCACCCTGATACGGCGGGCCGCCGCGGGCGTCGGCCGGGTGGACTCGCACGACGTCCGCGCGGAGTACGCCCGCCGGCTGCCCTGCTGGCTGCCGTACCCGGTCTACCGCCCGCTGGTGCGGGCCGCCCACTTCTGGCGGCTGCGGCGAGCGGTGCGCGGCGGCGGCCCGCTGGTGGTGCACGACTGCGGTGCGCAGCGGTGGGTGCGCAGCTGGCTCGGCCGGGAGGCGCGTCGGCAGGGCCGGGAGCTGCATCTGCTGCTGCTGGACGTGGACCCGGAGTCCGCGGTCTGCGGTCAGCTGGCCCGGGGACGGACCGTCCCCGCCGCCGCCTTCGCCCGGCACCGGGCAGGGTGGCGGCGGCTGCTGGCCCAGGTGCAGGGGGCCGCCGAGACCGGGCGGGGGCTGCCGGGCGGGGCGGTGTCGGCGGTGCTGCTGGACCGCCCGGCGGCCCGGGCCTCGCCCCCGCTGCGGTTCGGCTGAGCTCCGGCCCGGCCCCGGCAGACGGCCGCCGACCGTTCGGGGCTGCTTGCGGCCGCGGCCGAGGTGTTGCCTGGCTGCCCGTACCGGGCGCGGACTAAGGTGCGGTGGGGTCCCGGCAGGGCATGGCGAGAACGGCGGTACAGGGCAGATGGGCTTTCCGGCAGGCGGTGGCGTACCGGTCGAGCACGCGGCGGCGGGGCAGTGGATGCAGGGCGGGGGCTGGCCCGCCAATGAGCTGGAGCAGGTGCTGTCGGCGGCGCTCGGTGACCCGGGGGCGACTCCGAGGGTGTTCGAGGTGCTGGCCCGCAGCCAGGTGTGGGTGCCGCTGCCGGCGGGCGGCGGCCCGGACGGCCCGGGTCTGGACCTGCCCTCGATCGAGCTGGCCGGCGCCCCCTATGTACCTGTCTTCAGTTCGGCGGAGACCTTCCAGCGGATCGCCGGCGGGATGGCGTTCACCGTGGCGCCGATGTGGGAGTTCGCCCGGGGGCTGCCGGTGGGGGTGGGGATCGCGGTCAACCCCGATGCGCCGGTGGGGGTGCCGGTGCCCCCCGAGGGCGTGCACGAGCTGTGCCGGGGCCCGCAGGACGACCGCTGGGCGGTGGCCCCGGCGCCGGGCGCCAGGGTGGCGCTGCGCGAGCCCGGGCTGCATGAGGACCCGGTCGACTTCCTGGCGGCGGCCGCCGCCGAGCTGGCGTTCACCCCGGTGGTGCTGACTGCCCGCCGGGCACTGGCCTCGGTGGAGGGGGAGCAGCCCGTCCTCTTCATCGGTGTGGAGCTGGACCGCTGGCAGCAGGAGGACAAGGCGGCGGCCACCGAGGCGCTGGGCCGCGCCCTGGGCGCCGCGCCGCTGCCGTGGCAGGTGAACATCGTGCTGCTGGACATCGCCCAGGACCCGGTGGGGGACTGGCTGGCGGAGTATGTGACTCCGTTCTTCACCCGGGCCTGAGCACGGCCGGGCGGCATGACGTCCATGGCCGGTGACCCTTAGGGTGCTGCCGGACGCAGTCAGAAGGTGAGGCGGAGTTGAGCGCGGGAGCGGCAGGCGGCGCGCACGGGCAGTGGGCCCATGGCTCGGTGGAGCGCGCGCTGCGGGAGGTGGCGCCGGGCCGCTATGACGCGTACGAGGCGCTGTTGCAGGCCATCGCCGAGGGCCAGGTGTGGATGCTGCTCTGGCAGGGCAGCCCGGGCAGTCCCGACGCGCAGTACGGGAACATGGAGATCGGCGGGCACAACTATGTGCCCTGTGTGACCTCGCCCGAGCAGCTCGCGGCCAGTGGCTGGAGCCGCGCCCATGAGCAGATCGCGGGCCGGGAGGTGGCCGCCACCCTCTACCGGGACCGCTGGGGCCTGTGGCTGGACCCGCACGCCCCCGGTGGCGGGGTCGGGGTGCCCTGGGCCGATCTGCGGCGGATCGCCGCCGGCCTGGACCGGCTGCCCGCAGGCCCGCTGGCGGTCTCCGAGCCGCAGGTGCAGGCGCCGCACTACTATGCGCTGCTCACCCAGCAGGCCTATGCCACCCCGGTGGTGCGGGCGCTGCGCCGGGCGTGGGTGCGCCCGGTGCTCGGGGAGCCGTATCTGGCGATCGGTCTGGACCTCTACGACACCGGGCCGCAGGCCGTGGAGGCGGTGCGCGCCATGATGCAGCGCTCCATCGCGGTGGCGCCCGAAGGGCTCGCGGTCTCCACGGTGGCGATGGCCGACGAGTACGACCCGGTGGCGATGTGGATGGCCGCGTACGCCCGGCCGTTCTTCGACCGGGAGTTGATGGCCGGGTCCGCGCAGGGGCCGGCCGCCCCGCAGCCGCCGGGCCCGCCGCCGGGGTACGGCTACCCGCAGCCGGGACAGCCGCAGCCGGGCCACCAGTACGGCTACCCCCCGCCGGCCGGTCCGCCGCCCGGCTATCCGCAGGGACCGCCGCCCGCCCAGCCGCAGTGGCCGGGCTATCCCCCTCGCTGACCTTCCGTCAGCCCAGTGGCAGCCCCCGCGCCGGCAGCAGTCCCAGTGGCGGACTGCCCAGCTTCAGCAGCGCCGCATGGAAGCGCGGCAGGGTGAAGCCGGCGCCGGCGGCGGCGCGGGTGCGTTCGCGCAGCGCGAGGATCTCCAACTTGCCCCAGGTGTAGCGCCCGTAGCCGGCGTCGAAGGTCCCCCGCCGGGCCTCGGCCGCCGCTCCGGCCCGGGGCAGATGGGCGTCGGTCATAAAGCGGCGGGTGGCCTCCGCGACGTCCATGGCGCCGGTGTGCAGTCCGATGGCGCAGGACAGCCGGGTGACCCGGACCAGGGCCTCCAGGGCCACCCCCGCCGCGAACCGGGCGTCGCCGGCCCGGAAGCCCTCCTCCAGGCAGACCTGCTCCGCATAGTGCGCCCAGCCCTCGCAGAAGGCCAGTGAGTGCAGGGTGCGGCGGACCGGGGTGGCGGCGCGGCGCAGCGCCCGGCCGTGCGCGAAGTGGCCCGGGGCGACCTCATGGGCGGTGATCGCGGGCAGGGTGGTGCGGGAGAAGACGGTGAGCCACTCCTCGGCGGTGCCGGGCGGCCAGTCGGGGTCCGGCGGGGTCACGTGGTACCAGGAGGGCGCGTCGGGTTCGTCCGGCCCCGCCCAGGTCAGCATGGCCGTCGACCAGCGCCGTGACTCGGGTGCGGGGCCCACCAGGCAGCTGCCGTCGGTGTACGGGGCGAGGTGGTGCTCGCGGGTGAAGGCGAGCAGCTCCTCGGTCAGCCGGGCGGCCTCGGGGACCACCTGGTCCGGCGCGGGGTGGTCGGTGAGCAGCTCGGGGACCAGCTCGGCGGGGGTGCGTACCGGATCCAGTGCCCGGCAGGCCTCGGCGAGCAGGTCGCGCAGCCGCTCGCGTTCGGCGCCGGCGCGTTCGGCGAGCCGTCCGAGGTCGACCGGCAGACCTTCCTGGCTGCCCATCAGCATCGCCAGGGCGTCCGCTCCCAGGGCGAACTCCGGCTCCCCGCGCTCTGCCGCCTGGGCCACATGGCCGACCAGCCGGGCATGGGCGGCCAGGGCGTCCTGGGTCTCGGGCCCCTGCGCGGGGTCCAGGCCCGCGGCCAGCCCGCGGACCGCGCCCAGCAGGGCTGCCGCGACGGGGGCGGAGAGCCGGTCCAGGGCGGCGATGGCGGCGTCCACGGCGTCCGGCCAGGCGGCCAGATGGCGCCGGCGGGCGATGGCGCGCTCCTCGGCGGGGGCGTAGGCCCTTTCGTAGCAGGCGAGTTCGAGGTTGGAGAGATGGAGGTAGGGGTCGCGGCGGTGCAGTTGGAGGGTGCCCAGCTGGGCCTCCAGGGCCTCCTCGAAGACGGTCAGTTGGGCGTCGTCGTGCGAGCCGGCGACCACCGTCCCGTCCGCTGCCGCGCGGGCCCGCCGCACGGCCGCCAGGCCCGCCCGCACACCGTCGGGGGAGAGGTCCTGCACCCGTCCGTCGTACTCGTGCCGTCCGGCCATCTCGCGGACGGTCGGGACCATCAGGTCGCACACCGCGCGCAGGCGCTGCTCCATGGGACCCGACGGTACCGCCGGACGCCTCTTCGGGGACGCTCCGGGAACTCATTGCCATGCGCCTGGCGAATGTCCGAACTCTGGTCAAAACTTGAGGTGTTGCAATGACATGTCCGGGGGAGAATGTCGGAGCAGTTGCTGGAGGGGTAGGTAGGGGGCGTGGGTCTACTCGCGTCCGCCTGCGGTGTGTGCTGAGTGTTACGGGCGCATGAAGAGCTCCATTCGCAGGTGTCGAGTGTGCATGCAGGCAGATCACAGTTATGCAAACATCGCCGAATGGGTCTGGCGCACCGCTATCCGGACGAAGCAGAGTTGCGCCGCACGCCGTGAGTCGAGGACGCCTCGCGCGACGCACCAAAAACCGGTGCTCCGTAGCGACGGCCCTCACCCCGGGCCCAGTCCGCACGATCACCGGTGAACCGTTTCCGCGCATGCACTGACGCTGCCCCACCAGGGCGGCGGCGCGGACGGATCCCGCAACGTCCGACGCTCCATCCGCAACGCCGCACCACTGCACCCAGGCACCATCCGTGAACTGCGACCGCTTCGCGCCGCCGCTCCCGTCATCACCGGGTCCGGCAGGCAGGGCGGTCTGGGCACCGCGTGCCGGTCACCGCCGGCTAGGGGGTCTCTACCAACATGACTGCTCCACTGCACGACAGCGGAACCGCGACACTTGCGGTTCCCGAGCAACTGCCTGAGGTGCAGGGAAAGAAGATCCAGGGCCGATCGCCCGGGCGCATCGCATGGGACCGCCTCAAGCGCGACAAGGTTGCCCTCACGGGCGGCATCGTGGTCGTGGTGCTGATCATGGTTGCGGTGCTCGCGCCGGTGATCACCCACATCTTCGGGTATCCCGTGGACCTCCCGCACAGCGACCAGATCGACCCCAACCTGGGAACGCCCAAGGGCGCGTTCGGCGGAATGAGCAGCAAGTTCCTGCTGGGCGTCGACCCGACGTTCGGCCGGGACGTGTTCAGCCGCATCGTGTACGGCGCCCGGGTGTCGTTGCTGGTCGCCTTCCTCGCCGCCGGCGTCTCCGTGGTCATCGGTGTCGCGATGGGCCTTGCCGCCGGCTACTTCGGCGGCTGGGTCGACGCGGTGATCAGCCGTGTGATGGATGTGCTGCTCGCCTTCCCGCAGCTGCTCTTCAGCATCGCGCTGGTCTCCGTCCTGCCCGACAAGGTGCTCGGCCTCAGTGGCAGCGGAGTCCGCATCGGGGTGCTGGTGACGGTCATCGGCTTCTTCGGCTGGCCGTACATCGGACGTATCGTCCGCGGCCAGACCCTCTCGCTGCGCGAGCGGGAGTTCGTGGACGCGGCCAAGAGCATAGGGGCAGGCCCCGGCCACATCCTCGCCAAGGAGCTCTTCCCCAACCTGGTGGCCCCGGTGCTGGTCTATGCCACGCTGATCATCCCCACCAACATCCTCAGCGAAGCCGCCCTCAGCTTCCTCGGCGTCGGGGTGAAGCCGCCGACGCCGTCCTGGGGGCAGATGCTCTCGGACGCGGTGAGCACGTACCAGGTCGACCCGACCTACATGGTGGTTCCGGGTCTCGCCATTTTCGTGACCGTCCTTGCCTTCAATCTCTTCGGCGACGGTCTGCGCGACGCGCTCGATCCCAAGGGGAACTGAAACCGACCGGCCCCCGCCGGTCACCGACCCGCCGGACAGCACCCCACTCGGTGGAGAGCAGTCGGCTCCTCATATGGCAGTCAGGTCCCGGGCCGAAAGGGCCTGGAATTCTCGGAGGTTGACACCACAGTGATCTATCGTAAGAAGGTTCTGGCCGCCGCGGCCGTCGCCGCAGCCCTGACCCTCACCGCCGCGTGCGGCGGCTCGAAGGGCGGTGGCTCCGGCTCCTCGTCCTCCGCCAAGGGCGCGGGCTTCAACGCCGCTGTCGCCAAGGCGGTGAACGTCTCGGACAAGAAGGGCGGCACGCTCAACCTCTGGTCGAGCCAGGACGCCGACTCATGGGACCCGGCGCGCGGCTACTACGCGTTCGTCTGGGACATGCAGCGCCTGTACACCCGCACCCTGATCGCCTACCCGAGCGACCCGGGCTCGGCGGGCCTCCAGCTGAAGCCCGACCTGGCGCAGGCCATGCCGACGATCAGCTCGGACGGCAAGACCTACACCTTCAAGCTGAAGAGCGGCGTCAAGTTCGACGACGGCACCGCGATCACCTCGAAGGACATCAAGTACGGCATCGAGCGCGTCTTCGCCCAGGACGTCCTGCCCGGCGGCCCGGTCTACCTGATCTCCGCGCTGGACCAGGGCCAGAAGTACCCCGGCCCGTACAAGGACACGGACAAGGACAAGCTCGGTCTGAAGTCCGTCGAGACGCCGGACGACTCGACCATCGTCTTCCACCTGGCCGCGCCGTCCTCGGACTTCATCTACTACCTGGCGATGGGCGGTGCCGCCCCGGTCCAGCAGTCCAAGGACACCGGCGCGAAGTACGGCAGCATGCCGCAGTCGAGCGGACCGTACAAGATCGCCTCGTACCAGCCGAACAAGTCCGTGGCCTTCGTCCGGAACCCCAACTGGGACCAGTCGACCGACACGATCCGCAAGGCTCTGCCGGACAAGATCAACGTCACCATCACCACCAACCCGGACGACCTCGACAACCGGCTGCTGACCGGCACCGCGGACCTCGACATCGGCCAGGTCGGCGTCCAGCAGGCCGCCCAGGCGAAGGTGCTCACCCAGCCTGACCTCAAGGCCAACACGGACGACCCGCCGAACGGCTTCATCCGCTACATCTCGATGCAGACCAAGGTCAAGCCGTTCGACAACATCCACTGCCGCAAGGCTGTGGAGTACGCGGCCAACACCACGGACCTGCAGACCGCCCGTGGCGGCCCGACCGCAGGTGCGCTGGCGACCAACATGCTGCCGCCGAACATCCTGGGCCACGACAACTACGACCCGTACCAGCTGGCCGACGGCAAGCCGGACCTCACCAAGGCGAAGCAGGAGCTGGCCGAGTGCGGCAAGCCCAACGGCTTCAGCACGGTGATCGCGGCGCGTAACAACAAGCCCAAGGAGGTCAAGACCGCCGAGGCGCTGCAGGCGGCCCTGAAGGCCGTGGGCATCACCGCGTCGATCGACCAGTACGACGGTGCGCAGTCGTCGTCCGTCATGGGTGCGCCGGCGAACGTGCACAAGAAGGGCTACGGCCTCAACGTGTTCGGCTGGGGCGCCGACTTCCCGACCGCCTCGGGCTTCCTCGGTGTGCTGGTGGACGGCCGCCAGATCCTGCCGGCCGGCAACAACAACTACACCGAGGTCAACGACCCGCAGATCAACGGTCTGATCGACGACGCGCAGAAGCAGACCGACCCCAACGCCGTCGCCGCCGACTACACCAAGATCAACCACATGGTCATGGACCAGGCACTCTACCTGCCCGTGGTCTACGACCAGGCGCTCAACTACCGGAACCCCCGACTGACCAACGTCTACATCCACCAGGCGTTCGGCATGGTCGACTTCCAGGCCCTCGGCGTCTCCGACGGCAAGTAACGCCGTCCCACCTGTAAGCCACGCTAGACCGAAGGGCAGGTGAAGGCCGGCCGGGACCGGCTGCCGCAACCCCACAGGGTGCGGCAGCCGGCCACCGGCCGGCCGAGCGCAGTGCTCGTTTACATCTTCAGGCGGCTCGTCAACGTCGTCGTGATGCTGCTGGTCACTTCGATGGTGACCTTTGGCATCTTCTTCATGGTGCCGAAGCTCTCGGGCAGCGACCCTGTCCTGCGGTACGTCGGCAAGAACGCCAACCCCGTGGCCATCCAGGGGCTGCGCGTCAAGTTCGGCTTCGACAAGCCGATCTACGAGCAGTACGGCATGTTCGTCAAGGGCGTGGTCGCCGGTCGCGACTACAACAACGGCCCCGACGTCAGCCACTGCCCTGCGCCGTGCTTCGGATACTCGATCCAGAACGAGCAGCCTGTCTGGCCGACGCTGGTCGACGCCGTCCCGGTGACCGCCTCGCTGGCGGCCGGTGCTTCGGTGCTCTGGCTGGTCGGCGGCGTGGCCACCGGTGTGCTCTCCGCACTCCGCAGACGCACCCTGACCGACCGGATCACGATGGTCACTGCGCTGGCCGGCGTCTCACTACCCATTTACTTCACCGGACTGATCTCGTCGGCGGTGGTGATCTACAGCCTGGGATGGCTGCCACCGAGCAACTATGTGAATTTCACCGACGATCCGATCTCCTGGGCGCAGAACCTGATCCTGCCCTGGATCACCCTGGCCTTCCTCTACGCGGCCACCTATGCGCGCCTCACCCGGGCCACCATGCTGGAGGTCATGGGGGAGGACTACATCCGCACCGCCCGGGCCAAGGGGCTGCGGGAGCGCGTCGTGATCGGCAAGCACGCCATGCGCTCCACCCTGACGCCCATCCTTACCGTCTTCGGTCTCGACCTGGGCGGACTCATCGGCGGCGCCATCCTCACCGAGAACGTCTTCAACCTGAAGGGCCTCGGCTTCGAGGCGCTCCAGGGGATCAAGAGCAACGACCTGCCCATGATCATGGGCGTCACCTTGTTCGCCGCGTTCTTCATCGTGATGGCCAACCTGATCGTCGACCTGCTCTACGCGGTCGTGGACCCCCGAGTGAGGCTCGGATGACATTCCGCAAGACCACCTCGTCCGAGGCACCCTCCGACATCGAGGACGCGCCCGCCGCCACCCTGGTGCCGGAGCGCCGGAGCGACGCGCCGGACTCGTTCCTGGCCGTCCGCGACCTCAAGGTGCACTTCCCCACCGACGACGGCCTCGTCAAGTCGGTGGACGGGCTCAACTTCACCCTGGAGAAGGGCAAGACCCTCGGCATCGTGGGCGAGTCCGGCTCCGGGAAGTCGGTCACCTCCCTCTCCATCCTCGGTCTGCACCGCGCCGCCACCAAGACCCGCGGCGCGCGGATGAGCGGTGAGATCTGGCTGGACGGCGAGGAGCTGATCTCCGCCGACCCCGAGCGGGTGCGTCAGCTCCGCGGCCAGAAGATGGCGATGATCTTCCAGGACCCGCTGACCGCGATGCACCCCTTCTACACGGTGGGCGCGCAGATCATCGAGGCCCACCGGGTGCACAACCCCAAGGTGAGCAAGAAGGCGGCGCGCGAGCACGCCATCGAGATGCTCCGCCGCGTCGGCATCCCGCAGCCCAACCGCCGGGTGGACGACTACCCCCACCAGTTCTCGGGCGGTATGCGGCAGCGAGCGATGATCGCCATGGCGCTCTCCAACGACCCGTCGCTGCTGATCGCCGACGAGCCGACCACCGCGCTGGACGTCACCGTGCAGGCGCAGATCCTGGACCTCATCCGGGACCTGCAGGACGAGTTCGGCTCCGCGGTCATCATCATCACCCACGACCTGGGCGTGGTGGCCGAGCTGGCCGACGACATCCTGGTGATGTACGGCGGCAAGTGCGTGGAGAAGGGCCCGTCGGCCGACATCTTCGAGCGCCCCGAGCACCCGTACACCTGGGGTCTGCTGGGCTCCATGCCCCGCCTCGACCGCGAGCTCCAGGACCGCCTGGTGCCCGTCAAGGGCTCCCCGCCCAGCCTGATCAACGTGCCGGACGGCTGCGCCTTCCACCCGCGCTGCCCCTACGCGGACCGCACCGAGGGCCGCTCCAGCACCGAGGTGCCCCGGCTCATCCAGGTCGGCGACGGCGGTCGGCACCAGGCCGCCTGCCACATGCCCGCGGAACTGCGGCACCGCATCTTCACCGAGGAGGTCGCGCCGCGGCTGTGAGCCGCGGCGCGACCCCCCGGGAACAAGCACGACGTCGAGGAGACGAGACCGATCATGACGGACAGCGAGACGGCGGCGGTGATCCCGGCCGCGCGGCGGAGCGGTGAGCCGCTGCTCAAGGTGACCGGACTGACCAAGCACTTCCCCATCCACAAGGGGCTGCTGCGCCGTCAGGTCGGCGCGGTGCAGGCGGTCGACGGCGTCGACTTCTCGGTCGCGCCCGGTGAGACCCTGGGCGTGGTCGGTGAATCCGGCTGCGGCAAGTCGACCACCGGCCGGCTGGTCACCCGCCTCATGGAACCGACCAGCGGGACCATCGAGTTCGAGGGCGTGGACATCACGCACCTGTCCACCGGGAAGATGCGGCCGCTGCGCCGCGACATCCAGATGATCTTCCAGGACCCGTACTCGTCGCTCAACCCGCGGCACACCATCGGCACCATCGTGGGCGCCCCGTTCCGGCTGCAGAACGTGAAGACCGAGGGCGGCGTGAAGAAGGCCGTCCAGGAGCTCCTGGAGCTCTGCGGTCTCAGCCCGGAGCACTACAACCGCTATCCGCACGAGTTCTCCGGCGGCCAGCGGCAGCGTATCGGCATTGCGCGTGCGCTGGCCCTCAAGCCCAAGATGGTCATCGCGGACGAGCCGGTCTCGGCCCTCGACGTCTCCATCCAGGCCCAGGTGGTCAACCTGCTGGACGACCTCCAGCAGGAGCTCGGCCTCACCTACATGATCATCGCGCATGACCTCTCGGTGGTCCGGCACGTCTCCGACCGGGTCGCCGTGATGTACCTGGGCAAGATCGTGGAGCTGGCGGACCGGGACGACCTCTACGCCCGGCCGATGCACCCGTACACCAATGCGCTGATGTCGGCGGTGCCGGTGCCGGACCCCCGCCGCAAGGGCAGGCGGGAGCGCATCCTGCTGACCGGTGACGTCCCGTCGCCGATCAACCCGCCCAGCGGCTGCCGGTTCCGCACCCGGTGCTGGAAGGCGCAGGAGAAGTGCGCCACCGACGAGCCGCCGCTGGTCGCCCTGGCCACCGGCCACCAGGTGGCCTGCCACTTCCCGGAGAACGCCCCCAGCGCCGAGGCGGAGCAGAAGACCACCGTCTGACGCCGCCGACCCGCAGCCCCGCAGGGGCGCGGGGAACCGCGCGACCAGCCCTGCACCCCCGTCGTGGGCTGGTCGCGCCGTTCCCCGCGCCCCTGCGGGCGTGGTGGAGCCAGGGGCTCCGCGGCGGTCGGCACCCGGTACAACTGTGCGGGTGACCTCGCAGCTCTTCACCCACGATGTCCAGCACACCCTGGACATCGCCGGCATCTTCGTCTTCGCCCTCTCCGGCGGACTGCTGGCGGTCCGTAAGAACCTCGACATCTTCGGCATCGCCATGCTCGCGGAGGTCACCGCCCTGGGCGGCGGTGTGCTGCGCGACCTTGTCATCGGTGCGGTGCCGCCGGCCGCCTTCACCGACACCGGCTACTTCTTCACCCCGCTGGCCGCCGCCGTGGTGGTCTTCTTCCTCCACCCCGAGGTCGAGCGGATCAACTGGACCGTGCAGTCGCTGGACGCCCTCGGCCTCGGCCTGTTCGCCGTCACCGGCACCGCCAAGGCCCATGACTACGGCCTGGGCGCGGTCGCCTCCGTGGCGCTGGGCGTCGCCACCGCGGTCGGCGGCGGTGTCATCCGCGACGTCCTGGCCAATGAGGTCCCCTCGTTGCTGCGCTGGGACCGGGAGATCTACGCGGTGCCCGCGCTGGCGGCAGCCGTTCTGGTGGCGGTGCTGATCGCCGCCCATGCACTCGGCCCGGCCACCGGCACCGCCGCGGCCCTGGTCGCCTTCGTGCTGCGGATGCTGGCCCTCAGATACGGCTGGCGCGCGCCGCGGGCCTGGCACCGCATCGGCTCTCGCACCAGCGAAGAGTAGGCTGCCCGCCGTACGCGAGCGAGATCGCCTCCACCGTGCAGAGCAACTCCGGCAGCAGCTCCGCCAGCACTGTCGGCAGTTCGCCCGGGCCCGGCACCGGCCCGGCCGGGGCGGAGATCGAGCAGGCCGCGATGGTCCGGCCGGCCACCCCGCGGATCGGCGCCGCCACGGCGTTCACCCGCTCGTCCACCTCGCCGAGGTCCTGCGCCCAGCCGCGCTCCCGCACCTGGTCCAGCTCGGCCAGATACTCCTCGGCGGAGCGGACGGAACGCGCGGTGTGCGCCGGGAAGTCCAGCGCGGCGACCCGCTCGCGGCGCTGCTCGTCGGGCAGTTCGGCGAGCAGCACCTTGGCCGCCGCCGAGGCGGTCGGTGCGGCGGGGCGGCCGATCCGGGAGGCGCCGCCCAGCCAGCAGTGCGGCGGTACGGGGTAGCGGCTCTCCACCTTGTCGACATGGATCACCTCCTCGTCCTCCAGCACCGCGAGATGGACGGTGTGGCCGTAGCGCTCATTGAGGGCGACCAGGTACGGCGAGGCCACCCGGCGTACGTCGAACCCCTCCAGGGCGAGCTGGCCCAGCGAGAAGAGCCTGCCGCCAAGCCGGTAGCGGTGGTCGTCCTGGCGGTGGACGAAGCCGTGCTCCTCCAGGGTGTGCAGCAGCCGCATGGCGGTCGACTTGTGCACCCCCAGCCGGTTGGCCGCCTGCTCCAGCGAGGCCGGGCCGTCTGCGAGCGAGGCCAGCACGGTCAGCGCACGGTCCACGGACTGCGACATGAAGCCCCCCTCTGCCCCTCACCGCGGATGCCGGTGTGGGTGAGCACGCTAGCCTCGCGTTGCGCAGGGCGCAACGGTCACCCGCGCCCGGGGCGGACCGTAGTATTGATGCGCCATGCCCTATCTTGATCACGCCGCGACAACCCCGATGCTCCCCGAGGCGATCCACGCCATGACGGCACACCTCGGCAGCACCGGCAACGCCTCGTCCCTGCACGCGGCAGGACGGCGCGCACGACGCGTCGTCGAGGAGTCCCGGGAGACGCTGGCGCGGGCGCTCGGCGCCAGACCCGGCGAGATCGTGCTCACCGGCGGCGGCACGGAGTCCGACAACCTGGCGGTCAAGGGCCTCTACTGGGCCCGGCGGGACGCCGACCCGGCCAGGGTCCGGGTGCTGTGCAGCCCCGTGGAGCACCATGCCGTACTGGACGCGGTGCACTGGCTGGGCGACCATGAGGGCGCCGAGGTGGAGTTCCTGCCCGTGGACGCGGTCGGCAGGGTCCATCCCGAGGCGCTGCGCCGGGCCATCGAGGGCGGCAGCGGACCGCAGACGGTCGCACTGGTCACCGTGATGTGGGCCAACAACGAGATCGGCACCCTCCAGCCGGTCGCCGAACTCGCCGCGGTGGCCCATGAGTTCGGCATCCCGATCCACTCCGACGCGGTCCAGGCACTGGGACAGGTCCCGGTCTCCTTCGCCGACTCGGGCCTGGACGCGATGACCGTCACCGGGCACAAGATCGGCGGACCCTACGGGGTGGGCGCGCTGGTGCTGGCGCGCACCTTCACCCCCGTACCGGTGCTGCACGGCGGAGGCCAGGAGCGGGACGTCCGCTCCGGGACCCTGGACGTCCCCGCCGCCGCAGGGTTCGCCGAGGCCGCCAGGATCGCGGTGGAGCGGCAGGCCGAGCACGCCAAGGCGATGACCGTGCTCCGCGACGAGCTGGTCGCGGCGGTACGGGCGGCCGTCCCCGACGCGGTGCTCAACGGCGACCCCGACCCGAACGGCAGGCTCGCCGCCAACGCGCACTTCTCCTTCCCCGGCTGCGAGGGCGACGCGCTGCTGATGCTGCTGGACGCCCGCGGCATCGAGTGCTCCACCGGCTCGGCCTGCTCCGCCGGAGTGCCGCAGCCCAGCCATGTGCTGCTGGCCACCGGAGCGGACGCGGACACCGCCCGTGCCTCGCTGCGCTTCTCACTCGGCCACACCAGCACCGCGGAGGACGTCGCCGCACTGGCCGAGGCCATCGGCCCGGTCGTCGAGCGCGCCCGCGGTGCCTGGATCGCCTCGGCACGGCGCTGACCGGGCCGCGTACTCTGGGGCACATCATGAGTGACTTCCCTGCCGCGGTGAGCGGCCGTCGGCTGCGCATCCTGGCCGCGATGTCCGGCGGCGTGGACTCGGCGGTCGCCGCGGCCCGTGCGGCCGAGGCCGGGCACGAGGTGACCGGCGTCCATCTGGCGCTCTCCGCCAACCCGCAGTCCTTCCGCACCGGCGCCCGCGGCTGCTGCACCCTGGAGGACTCCCGGGACGCCCGCCGGGCCGCCGATGTGATCGGCATCCCCTTCTATGTGTGGGATCTGGCCGACCGGTTCCGCGAGGACGTGGTGGACGACTTCGTCGCCGAGTACGCGGCCGGCCGTACCCCCAACCCCTGCCTGCGCTGCAATGAGAAGATCAAGTTCGCGGCGCTGCTGGACAAGGCGCTGGCCCTCGGCTTCGACGCGGTCTGCACCGGCCACTACGCCCGGATCACGGACGGACCCGGCGGCCGTGAGCTGCACCGTGCCGTGGACACCGCCAAGGACCAGTCCTATGTGCTCGGCGTGCTCGACGCCGACCAGCTGGCCCATGCGTTCTTTCCGCTGGGGGACACCCCCAAGGAGCTGATCCGCGAGGAGGCCGAGCGCCGGGACCTGGCGGTCGCCCGCAAGCCCGACAGCCACGACATCTGCTTCATCGCCGACGGCGACACCCAGGGTTTCCTGGCCCGGCGTCTGGGCACCGCGGCCGGTGACATCGTGGAGGTGGACGGCACCAAGGTCGGCGAGCACAACGGCGCGTACGGGTTCACCGTCGGCCAGCGCAAGGGCCTCCGGCTCGGCCGCCCCGCGCCGGACGGCAAGCCCCGCTATGTGCTGGACATCTCCCCGGTCGACAACCGGGTCACCGTGGGCCCCGCCGAGGCGCTGGACGTGGTGGCCCTCACCGCCATCCGCCCCCGCTGGTGCGGGCCCGCGCCGGCCGGCCCGGGGGAGTACACCGCCCAGCTGCGTGCCCATGGGGCCGAGGTCCCGGTGACCGCGGAGACCGTCGACGGCGGACTGCGGGTCCGCCTGGCCGAGCCCGCCCGGGGCATCGCCCCCGGCCAGGCCGTGGTGCTCTACCAGGGCACCCGGGTGGTGGGCTCCGCCACCATCGCCACCACCACCGCGGCGTCCGACCCGGCACGGGCCTGAGGCTGCGCGGGCCGGTCCGCGCGACAGGGGCCGCGCTGTGCGTCCCCGAAGACTCTGTACGCGAGAAGACTCTGTATACGAAGTGACTGGTCCGAACGGGCGACGGCGTGATACCTGTTTCCCATCATGGATATCTGCGTCTTCTGCTCCGCGTACTCTCTCGACGACCGCTACACCGTTCCGGCGAAGGAGTTCGCCACCCTGCTGGGGGAGCGCGGCCACACCCTGGTGTGGGGTGGTTCCGACGCCGGGCTGATGGGTGTGCTCGCCGACAACGTCAAGGCCGCCGGCGGCCGGCTGGTGGGCATTCTGGTGGAGCTGCTGGCCCACAAGGCGTACCGCGGCGCCGACGAGCTGGTGATGACCGCCGACCTGGCCGCGCGCAAGGCGGCCCTGCTGGAGCGGGCCGACGCCGTCGTGGTGCTGGTGGGCGGGCTGGGCACCCTGGACGAGCTCACCGAGGTGCTGGAGCTCAAGAAGCACGGCCTGCACAGCAAGCCGATCGTGGTCCTGGACAGCGAGGGGTTCTACGACGGGCTGCGCAGCCAGCTGACCCGCATGGAGGCCGAGGGCTTCCTGCCCCGCCCGCTGGACGAGCTGGTCTTCTTCGCCCAGGACGCCGACTCCGCCCTGGCCTACCTGGAGACCGCCGGCGAGGCCTCGGCTGCCTGACCCGCGTGATAGGAATCGGATCATGGGTGCACATCTGATCACAGGGGCCGGATCCGGTATCGGCGCGGCGGTGGCCGAACGGCTGACCGCGCGGGGCGAGCAGCTGTGGCTGACGGCCAGGGACGCCGGGCGGGCCAAGGAACTGCGGGAGCGGTTCCCCGGCAGCCGTACGCTGGTCGGCGACCTGGCCGAGCCGGAGCGGCTCTCCTGGGCGTTCGGGCACCAGGAGCTCCCGGTGGAGCTGGACTCGCTGCTGCACATCGCCGGTGTGGTCGAGCTGGGGCCCGTGGGGGATCTGACGGTCAAGGTCTGGCAGCACACACTGGCGGTCAACACCGTGGCCCCCGCGGAGCTCACCCGGCTGCTGCTGCCCTCCCTGCGCGCGGCCAGGGGCCATGTGGTCTTTGTGAACTCCGGCGCCGGCCTGCGTGCCAACGGCGACTGGAGCGCCTACGCCGCGAGCAAGTTCGGGCTGCGTGCCCTCGCCGACTCGCTCCGCGAGGAGGAGCACGGCAACGGGGTGCGGGTCACCACCGTCTACCCCGGCCGCACCGCCACGCCCATGCAGCAGAAGGTGCACGCCCAGGAGGGCCGGGACTACGACCCCGGCGCCTGGATCGACCCCGAGTCGGTGGCCACCGCCGTCGTCACGGCGCTGGACCTGCCCCGCGACGCGGAGATCACCGACATCACCGTCCGGCCCGGCCGGTAGCGGACGTCGTCCGGCAGCGGTCCCGGCCCGCAGCGGCCGCCCAGGCCCTGCGGGCTGCGGGGCCGGGGACGGAAGCCGGCGCCGTCCGGGCGGCGCTTCTCGTAACCTTCGGACGTGAACACTGAGCATCCCTTCCCCCAGCTGACCGCCGCCGCGACCGGGGTCGGGTCGATGCCCGGCACCGACGCCCGGGAGGCCGCACGCACCGTCGTCGGCGAGCTGGAGGCGCTGCCGCATCTGCCGGAGCTGCCCGCCAGGGGCCCCGGAGCCGACATGATCGGGCGCAGCGCGGGGCTGCTGGTCGAGCTGTACGCGCAGCTGGAGCCGTCGGGCTGGCGCTTCGCCGACCGGCCGGGGCGCGACACCAGGCGGGCGCACTCCTGGCTGGGCGAGGACCTGGACGCCCTGGAGGAGTTCACCCAGGGCTGGGACGGGCCGCTGAAGGTGCAGGCCGTGGGGCCGTGGACGCTGGCCGCCGCGATCGAGCTCAAGCACGGCGAGAAGGCGCTCGCCGACCCCGGCGCCTGCCGGGACGTCGCCGGGTCGCTGACCGACGGCCTGGTCGCACATCTGGCGGAGGTACGGCGGCGGGTGCCCGGCGCCCAACTGGTGCTGCAGCTCGACGAACCCTCGCTCCCCGCAGTGCTGACCGGACAGGTGCGCACCGCGAGCGGCTTCCAGCGGCTGCGGGCGGTGGACCGGCAGGTCGCCGAGCAGACGCTGCGCGAGGTGATCCGGGCGGTGGACGTGCCGGTGGCGGTGCACTGCTGTGCGCCCGGGGTGCCGATCGGGCTGCTGCGCCGGGCCGGCGCCGTTGCGGTCTCCCTGGACCTGTCGCTGCTGACCGAGCGTGACGACGAGGCGATCGGGGAGGCGGTCGAGGGCGGCACCTCGATCCTCGCCGGAGTCCTGCCTGCCGTGGCTGCCCCATTGTCGGACCCTGCCGGTAGTGTCGCTGTTGTCAGGAGGTTGTGGCGCAGGCTGGGGTTCGACCCCGAGTCGCTGGCCCGCCGAGTCGTGGTGACGCCGAGCTGCGGGCTGGCGGGGGCATCCCCCGCCCAGGCCCGACGAGTGCTGTCACAGAGCGTCATGGCGGCCAGGAGCCTGGCGGACACACCGGAGTAGGCGCATCGAGATCTGGGAGGCTCGCGTGGCCGGTGACGGCAAGGTCGTGGACCTGACGGAGGTGCCCGCGGAGGTCCGTGAGCGGCACTCCGTGCTGGCGCAGGAGATCGAGGAGCACCGCTTCCGGTACTACGTCAAGGACGCCCCCGTCGTCAGCGATGCCGAGTTCGACGCGCTGATGCGGGAGTTGGAGGGACTGGAGGAGCAGTACACCGTGCTGCGCACCCCGGATTCCCCCACCCAGAAGGTCGGCGGCACCTACTCCAACGACTTCGCCGAGGTCGCGCATCTGGAGCGGATGCTCAGCCTGGACAACGCCTTCACCGATGAGGAGCTGGACGCCTGGGGCGAGCGCGTCGCCCGCGAGCTGGGCGGCCAGGAGTACCACTTCCTGTGCGAGCTCAAGGTGGACGGCACCGCGATCAACCTGGTGTACGAGCACGGCCGGCTGGTCCGTGCCGCGACCCGGGGCGACGGACGCACCGGTGAGGATGTCACCGCCAACGTCCGCACCATCGCCGAGATCCCCGACCAGCTCCGCACGGACGGCGGCCACGCCGTGCCCGAGCTGGTGGAGATCCGCGGCGAGATCTACTTCCCCACCGAGGAGTTCGAGCAGCTCAACATCGCCCGGGTCGCCGCCGGCGAGGATCCCTACGCCAACCCGCGCAACTCCGCCTCCGGCTCGCTGCGGCAGAAGGACCCCAGGGTCACCGCCACCCGGCCGCTGCACATGGTGGTGCACGGGATCGGTGCCCGGCGCGGGTTCGACATCGACTGCCAGTCGCACGCCTATGACCTGCTGCGGGCCTGGGGGCTGCCCACCGCCCGGCACAACACGGTGGTGCGCACCCTTGCCGAGGTCAAGGAGTTCATCGCCTACTTCGGCGAGCACCGGCACTCCGTGGAGCACGAGATCGACGGTGTGGTGGTCAAGGTCGACGAGATCCCGTTGCAGGGCCGGCTCGGCGCCACCTCCCGTGCCCCGCGCTGGGCCATCGCCTGGAAGTACCCACCGGAGGAGGTCAACACCAAGCTGCTGGACATCCGGGTCAATGTCGGCCGCACCGGGCGCTGCACCCCGTATGCGGTGATGGAACCTGTGCGGGTGGCCGGGTCCGTGGTGGAGTACGCCACCCTGCACAACCAGGACGTGGTCAAGGCCAAGGGCGTGCTCATCGGTGACACGGTGGTGCTGCGCAAGGCCGGCGACGTCATCCCGGAGATCCTCGGCCCGGTCGTCGACCTCCGGGACGGCACCGAGCGGGAGTTCGTGATGCCCGCCGTCTGCCCGGAGTGCGGCACCGGGCTGCGTCCGATGTCCGAGGGCGACATCGACCTGCGCTGTCCCAACGCCCGCTCCTGCCCGGCCCAGCTGCGCGAGCGGATCTTCTATCTGGCAGGGCGCCGCTGCCTGGACATCGAGGCACTCGGCTATGTCGCGGCCACCGCACTCACCCAGCCGCTGGAGCCTGCGCAGCCGCCGCTCACCGATGAGGGAGACCTCTTCGACCTGACCATCGATCAGCTGCTGCCGATCAGGGTCGTGGTCCGCGACGCCGACACAGGCCTGCCCAAGCGGGACGAGAAGACCGGTGAGGAGAAGGTGGTCGCCTTCTTCGCCAACCTCAAGGGCGAGCCCAAGAAGACCGCCACCGCGCTGCTGGAGAACCTCCAGGCGGTCAGGGAGCGGCCGCTCGCCCGGATCATCGCCGGACTCTCCATCCGCCATGTCGGTCCGGTGGCTGCCCAGGCACTGGCCAGGGAGTTCCGTGACCTGGACCGGATCGCCGCGGCGAGCGAGGCGGAGCTCGCCGCCACCGAGGGCGTCGGGCCGACCATCGCCGCCTCCATCATCCAGTGGTTCGCCGAGGACTGGCACCGCGAGATCATCGAGAAGTGGCGCCGGGCCGGCGTCCGCTTCACCGAGGAGGCAGTCGAAGGGGAGGGCTCGGACCTGCTCGCCGGCCTCACCGTGGTGGTCACCGGCACCCTCGCCTCGCACACCCGCGACGGCGCCAAGGAGGCCCTGGTCTCCCGGGGGGCCAAGGTCACCGGATCGGTCTCCAAGAAGACCGCTTTCGTGGTGGTCGGCGAGAACCCCGGCTCCAAGCACGACAAGGCCGTTCAGCTGGGCCTGCCGGTGCTGGACGACGAAGGGTTCGCGGTGCTGCTGGAGCAGGGGCCGGACGCCGCCCGCGCCCACCTCGGGCTGCCCGCGGCAGACGGCGGCGAGAGCGAGGCGCAGGACTGACTCCAGGTCAGCGCGGCTGCGAGGGGGCAGGGTTGGGGCAGTATGACGCCGTGCGGCTGCGCACGTTCGAATGTCCGAAACCCTGCCCACATCCCGTCCATGGATTTACTCTTGAACGCAGCCTGCCCGTGTAAGCGGGGGCACAGTGGCAATGCCGTCACTGCGCCGGGGGGTACCAGGCGAGGCACCCACCACCCGCGCCGCGGGAGACGCCCAACCGTGCGGGTGGTGCCGAGCTGCGTCACTGCGGACCGAAGGATGTACGGCTTTCGGACCCGCGGTGAGATGTGACGCGGATCGGCAGGCACAGACATGGCAGGGTGGCCCCGCGGGGGCGGCGACGGAGGATCTGCGCATGGAACGGCACTCCACCAGGGACGCATCCCCCCATCCCCCGCAGGGGTTGACGCCTCCGCAGGGACTCACGGGGGCGGCACTGCTGCTCGGTATCGTGCTGGCGGGTGCGGCACCGCTGATCCCGCTGGCCGTGCTGGTGGGACAGCACGAGGCCGAGCTGCTGCCGCTCTTCACGGTGCCGCTGGCGGTGCTGATCGCCGCCTGGCGGATCGCTCGCGACCGCGCCAGGGACCAGCTCACCGACCCGCTCACCGGACTGCCCAACCGCCAGGCCCTGCTGCTGGCCGCCCGCGCCGCCATCGCCCAGGGCAGCAGCGTGCCGGTCACCGAGCCGCTCGGCCGGGTCGGACTGATCCTGCTGGACCTCGACCGCTTCCGGTCGCTCAACGACACCCTGGGCCATGCGGCCGGCGACCGGCTGCTGGTGCAGATCTCCCAGCGGCTGCACGCCGCCCTGCGGGACGGCAGGCTGCTGCCCGGCGGCGCGTCCAGGAACCCCCAGGGCGGCGGCGCGGACGACCCCTTCTCGGTGCTCCCGCCGCCGGTGCAGGGCGGCCGGCGGGCCGTGGTCGCCCGGATGGGCGGCGATGAGTTCGCCGTGCTGCTGCCCGGCGTCGGCTGCCCGGTCACCCTTCAGCGCCTGGCCCGGGCGTTGATCGCCGAGCTGGCCGCCCCCAGCCGGCTGGACGGGCTGCTGCTCGCCGTGGAGGCCAGCGCCGGCGTCTGCATCTTCCCCGACCACGCCGCGGACGCCGAGACCCTGCTGCGCCGTGCGGACGTCGCCATGGGCCATGCCCAGCGCGGCCGCACCGGGGTGGAGGTGTACGACCAGGAACGCGACGCCGACACCCCGATCCGGGTCGGCCTCCTCGGTGATCTGCGCCGCGCCCTGGAGGCCGGCGAGGTCGAGCTGCACTACCAGCCCAAGGTGGCCTTCGACGGCCGGGTCGTCGGCCTGGAGGCACTGCTGCGCTGGGACCGGCCCGGCCGCGGCCGGATAAGCCCCGAGGAGTTCGTGGGGCTCGCCGAGTCCAGCGGTCTGATGCCCCGGCTCACCGACTACGTCCTGGACGCGGCCGTGCACCAGCTCGCGGAGTGGCGCGCCCAGGGACTGGATGTCCAGGTCGCGGTGAATGTCTCGCCCCGCGACGTCCTGACCCCCGGCTTCGCCGCCGGGGTTGCCGACCGGCTGGCCCGCTACGCGGTGCCGCCGCAGGCCCTCCAGTTGGAGATCACCGAGCGGCTGCTGCTGGACGACTCGCGCCGCGCCGCCGACACCCTGGACGAGCTGCGCCGCCACGGGGTCGGGATGTCCCTGGACGACTTCGGTACCGGGCACTCCTCGCTGGTGCGACTGCGCAGCCTGCCGGTGGGGGAGCTGAAGATCGACCGGTCGTTCGTCTCCCGGATGGTGGCCGACGACCACGATGCGGCGGTGGTCCGCTGGTCCGTGCAGCTGGCGCACTCGCTGGGGCTCACGGTGGTCGCCGAGGGCGTGGAGGACGACGAGACCTGGGAGCAGCTGCACGGTATGGGCGTGGACGCGGTCCAGGGCTGGCTGGTCTCCGCCGCCCTGCCCGCGGACCAGGCGTCCGCCTGGCTGCGGGTGCGGCGTACCGCGGTGCCGTCGGCCGAGCGGGTGGTGCGTCCGGCGCTGCCGCCGGCGCGGCCCGGTGCGGCGACCGGTCTGCCCCCGGAGCCGCAGCTGCCGACGGCCGCCCCGCCGACCTGACCCGCCCGCCCGACCTGACCCGCCCGCCCGCCCTGACCACGCCCGCCCGACCTGACCACGCCCGACCTGACCCGCCTGACCGACACGATCTGCGGCCCGCCGGGCTCAGCGCCCCGTCGCGGGCCTGACCAGCCCGCCTGCCCCCGCCCGCCTGACCCGCCCGTCCGCCCGTCCGCCCGCCCGCCCCCAGACATGCCCCGCCGACGGGAGCGGTCCACCGGGCCGGCCTCCCCGTGACCCCCGGCGCCCCGCCGACGGGAGCGGTCGCCCTCCCCGGCCGTGCGGTGCCGCCGGTGCCGCCCGCTGCGGGCCGCGCGACTCAGGATCCCCGTGCGCCCGCGGGCGGCGCCCGGACACTTGACTTCCCCGGGGGCCATAGGATGGGGCGCACAGACAAAGAGGGCGGGCCGGCCGTGCCGGGTCACCGCCCGGGCCGGTCCCCGCGACCGGCTTCACCAGAACTCACCTTGAGGATCGCTGCATGCCTGGCATCACGCGCGAGGAGGTCGCCCACCTCGCCCGGCTGTCGCGTCTTGAGCTGAAGGACGAAGAGCTCGACCACTTCGCCGAGCAGCTCGACGTGATCATCGGCGCGGTCGCCCGCGTATCCGAGGTCGCCGGACAGGACGTACCGCCGACCTCCCACCCGCTGCCGCTGACCAATGTCATGCGGGCGGACGAGGTGCGGCCGTCGCTGACCCCGGCCGAGGCCCTTTCCGGTGCCCCCGCGGCCGAGGACCAGCGCTTCCGCGTGCCGCAGATCCTGGGAGAGGACTGACCGATGGCCGACCTGATCAGGTTCACCGCCGCGGAGACCGCCGCCGCCGTCGCCTCCGGTGACGTCTCCGCCGTCGAGGTCGCCCAGGCGCACCTGGACCGCATCTCCGCCGTCGACGAGAAGGTGAACGCCTTCCTGCACGTCGACACCGAGGGCGCGCTCGCCGCCGCCCGCTCCGTGGACGACCGCCGGGCCCGCGGCGAGGAGCTCGGCCCGCTGGCCGGCGTGCCGCTGGCACTCAAGGACGTCTTCACCACCAAGGGCGTCCCCACCACCTGCGGTTCGAAGATCCTCGAAGGCTGGGTGCCGCCGTACGACGCGACGGTGACCCGCCGCCTCAAGGACGCCGGCGTGGTGATCCTCGGCAAGACCAACATGGACGAGTTCGCCATGGGGTCCTCCACCGAGAACAGCGCCTACGGCACCACCGGCAACCCGTGGGACCTCTCCCGGATCCCCGGTGGCTCCGGCGGCGGCTCGGCGGCCGCGCTGGCCGCCTTCGAGGCCCCGCTGGCGATCGGCACCGACACCGGCGGTTCGATCCGTCAGCCCGGCGCGGTCACCGGCACCGTGGGTGTGAAGCCGACCTATGGCTCGGTGTCCCGCTTCGGCCTGGTGGCCTTCTCCTCCTCGCTGGACCAGGGCGGCCCCTGCGCCCGTACCGTGCTGGACGCGGCGCTGCTGCACGAGGCCATCGCCGGGCACGACCCGCTGGACTCCACCTCCATCGACGCACCGGTTCCGCCCGTGGTCGAGGCGGCGAGGATGCGCGACGTCCGCGGGATGCGGATCGGCGTGGTCAAGGAGTTCGGCGGCGAGGGCTACCAGGACGGCGTGGTGCAGCGCTTCCAGGAAGCCGTGGAGGTGCTGCGCGAGCTGGGTGCCGAGGTGGTCGAGGTCTCCTGCCCGTCCTTCACCCTGGCGCTGCCCGCCTACTACCTGATCGCGCCCAGCGAGGCATCGTCCAACCTGGCGCGCTTCGACGCCATGCGCTACGGCCTGCGGGTCGGCGACGACGGCGGCCGCTCGGCCGAGGAGGTCACCGCACTGACCCGCGAGGCCGGCTTCGGCCCCGAGGTCAAGCGGCGGATCATGCTGGGCACCTACGCCCTGTCGTCCGGCTACTACGACGCGTACTACGGCTCGGCGCAGAAGGTCCGCACCCTGATCTCGCGCGACTTCGACGCCGCCTTCGCCGACGTGGACGTGCTGGTCTCGCCGACCACGCCGACCACCGCCTTCCCGATCGGCGAGCGCGCCGACGACCCGATGGCGATGTACCTGGCGGATCTGTGCACCATCCCGTCGAACCTGGCGGGCAACGCGGCGATGTCGGTGCCCTGCGGCCTGGCCCCGGAGGACAATCTCCCGGTCGGCCTGCAGATCATCGCCCCCGCGATGGCGGACGACCGCCTCTACCGGGTAGGCGGTGCGGTCGAGGCCGCATTCACCGAGAAGTGGGGACATCCCCTGCTGGAGGAGGCACCGGCACTGTGAGCAGTTCCGTGAAGGACAGCAAGGCGGCGAAGCTCAGCACCAGCCAGCAGCTGAAGGGCTGGAAGCACAGCAAGCCCGGTCTGTACGTGGGTATCGGCAGCAGCCTCTTCGGCGCCTTCGGCATCGTCCGCGATGTGAAGAGGGCCCGGGGCGAGCACGACACCCTCAAGCTGGTCAACGCAACGGTGGCGGCCCTCGCGCTGGTCACCAGCACGGCGCTGCTGATCCGCGAGCTGCGGCAGCTGGGCGACGACGACGTCCTGCTGGGCTGAGCCCGCGCCGGAGCCGGCCGGTGCCCCGTGCACCGGCCGGCTCCCCCAGAACCTTTCCGTGAATGTGAAGAAGGGGACGCTGTGAGCGTCGTGAACCTGGTGTCGTTCGAGGACGCGCTGGCGTCGTACGACCCGGTCATGGGCCTGGAGGTCCATGTCGAGCTGGGCACCGCCACCAAGATGTTCTGCGGGTGCTCCACCGCCTTCGGCGGCGAGCCCAACTCCCAGGTCTGCCCGACCTGTCTGGGCCTGCCCGGGTCGCTGCCGGTGGTCAACGCGGTGGGCGTGGAGTCCGCCATCAAGATCGGTCTCGCGCTGAACTGCGAGATCGCGGAGTGGTGCCGGTTCGCCCGGAAGAACTACTTCTACCCGGACATGCCGAAGAACTTCCAGACCTCGCAGTACGACGAGCCGATCGCCTTCAACGGCTACCTGGACGTCGAGGTCGACGGTGAGACCTTCCGGGTGGAGATCGAGCGCGCCCACATGGAGGAGGACACCGGCAAGTCCTCCCACATCGGTGGCGCCACCGGCCGCATCCACGGTGCCGAGTACTCCCTGGTCGACTACAACCGGGCCGGCATCCCGCTGATCGAGATCGTCACCAAGCCGATCACCGGCGCCGGAGCCAGGGCCCCCGAGGTCGCCAAGGCGTATGTCGCCGAGCTCCGTGAGCTGATCAAGGCGCTGGGCGTCTCCGAGGCCCGGATGGAGATGGGCCAGATGCGCTGCGACGTCAACCTGTCGCTGCGGCCCATCGGCCGGGAGAAGTTCGGCACCCGTTCCGAGACCAAGAACGTCAACTCGCTGCGCTCCGTGGAGCGTGCCGCCCGCTACGAGATCCAGCGGCACGCCGCCGTGCTCTCCGAGGGCGGCACCATCGTCCAGGAGACCCGGCACTTCCACGAGGAGGACGGCTCCACCACCTCCGGCCGGATCAAGGAGGAGGCGGAGGACTACCGCTACTTCCCCGAGCCGGACCTGGTGCCGATCGCCCCGTCCCGTGAGTGGGTCGAGGAGCTGCGGGCGGGCCTGCCCGAGCTGCCGCGGCTGCGCCGCAGGCGGCTGCAGCAGGAGTGGGAGCTGTCCGACAAGGACATGCAGGCGGTGCTGAACGCGGGCGCCATCGACCCCATCCTGGAGACCGTCGCGGCGGGCGCCCCCGCCGACCAGGCCCGCAAGTGGTGGATGGGCGAGCTGGCCCGCCGTGCCAACGAGAACGGCACCGACCTCACCGCCCAGCCCATCACCCCGGCCCAGGTGGCCAGGGTCTGTGCGCTGGTCGCCGAGGGCTCCCTCAACGACAAGCTGGCCCGTCAGGTGATCGAGGGTGTGCTGAACGGCGAGGGCGAGCCCGACGAGGTCGTGGCCAAGCGGGGCCTGGCGGTCGTCTCGGACGACTCCGCGCTGGGCACCGCTGTCGACGAGGCCATCGCCGCCAACCCCGGTGTCGCCGACAAGATCCGCGACGGCAAGGTCGCCGCGGCCGGCGCCCTGGTCGGCGCGGTCATGAAGGCCACCCGTGGCCAGGCCGACGCCGCCCGGGTGAAGGAGCTGATCCTGGAGCGCCTCGGCGTCCAGGGCTGACCCTCCCTAGGTACTCCGGCCGATCCGCCCCGCGTCCATCGGCCGACAACGGCGCCGCCGCCCCCGCTCCGGGGGCGGCGGCGCCGTCACAAGCCCCCGTCTGAGCCCTCCTGACGGGGCTCTAAGGCCCCCGGACCGCCGAAGATGCGGCAGCCTGCCGATGTGGCGCACCCCCCTGGGCGAGGAGTCTCTTCATCAGGAAGACCGCCCGGCCCACCCGGCCGGAGGTCGGCGGAACCCACAAGGGGGCAGCAGCGATGATGGATTACGAGTTCGCGCAGTACCGGGCCAGGGAGCTGGAGCGTCAGGCCGCCCACGAGCGGCTGGTGCGCGAGGCGATGGCCGCCCGGCGCGGGCAGCAGGGCAACCGCCCGGGCCTGCTGCGCCGGCTGAGCGCGGCGGTACGGCCGTCCGGCACGTCGTCGGCAAGGCTGCGCGAGTGCTGAGCCCACAGCCGTCCACGGGGTTGGCGGCTGAGGACACGGAGGGGAGGGACGCCGACGGCGCCCTCCCCTCCGCCCGTGGGGGCGCCGAAATCCGGGGGCTGCTGTCGGTGCCGTGTGGCATGCTCGACAGGGTGGAGCAGATATCCGTCAGCCCTGTATTCGTCGGTCGCGGCCGAGAGTTGACCGCTCTGACCGAGGCTCTGGGCCGTGCCGACGCCGGGCAGCCGCAGGCGCTGCTCATCGGCGGCGAGGCGGGGGTCGGCAAGACCCGGCTGCTGGAGGAGTTCCTGGCGTCCGCCTGTGACGCGGGAGCGGTCACCGCCCTTGGCGGCTGTCTGGAGGTCGGCGCCGAGGGGCTGCCGTACGCACCGCTGGTCACCGCGCTGCGCCGGCTGCACCGGGCGCTCGGCAGTGAGCTGGAGCAGGCCGCCGACGGCCATGAGAGCAGGCTTGCCCGGCTGCTGCCGGACTTCGGCGAGGCCGCCCCCGAGTCCAATGACGAGTACGGCCGCGCCAGGCTCTTCGAGCACACCGCCAGGCTCTTCGAGCGGCTGGCCGCCGACCGCACCCTGGTGCTCGCCGTGGAGGACCTGCACTGGTCCGACCGCTCCACCCGGGAGCTGCTGGCCTATCTGATCCGCACCCTGCACCGCGCCCGGGTGGTGGTGGTCGCCACCTACCGCACCGACGATCTGCACCGCCGTCACCCGCTGCGGCCGTTCCTCGCCGAGCTGGAGCGGCTGCGCACCGTGCAGCGGCTGGAGCTGCCCCGCTTCGCGCGCGGCGAGGTCGAGCAGCAGCTGGCGGGCATCCTGGCGACCGCGGCGCCCGACCGTGAGCTGGTCTCCCGCATCTACCGCCGCTCCGAGGGCAACCCCTTCTTCGTCGAGGAGCTCGCCTGCGCCGCCACCGACGGCTGCGAGGTGGGTCTCACCGACTCACTGCGGGACATCCTGCTGGTGCGGGTGGAGGCGCTGCCCGAGCGGGCGCAGACCGTGGTCCGGGTGGCCGCGGAGGGCGGTTCCAGCGTTGAGTACGGTCTGCTCGCAGCCGTGCTGGCGATGCCCGAGGACGACCTCATCGAGGCGCTGCGCGCCGCCGTCGGCGCCAACATCCTGCTCCCCGACCCGGAGGGCGAGGGCTACTGCTTCCGCCACGCCCTGGTGCGCGAGGCCGTGGTGGACGACCTGCTGCCCGGCGAGCGCAGCCGGGTCAACCGCCGCTACGCCACCGCGCTGGAGGCGGACCAGTCGCTCGTCCGCTGCGATGCCCGGGCGGCCCGCCTCGCCAGCTACTGGTACCACGCCCGTGACGCCGCCCGGGCGCTCCCCGCAGCGCTGCACGCCGGCCGCGAGGCCCGCCGCCGCAATGCCTTCGCCGAGCAGCTGCGGATGCTGGAGCGCGCCCTGGAGATCTGGGACGACGTACCGGAGGAGGTGCTGCTGGCCCTGCGGCCGTACGACTACGCCGACGAGTCCTATCCGCCCTGCAGTTGCGACCCCGGTGAATCCCACCAGGACTGCGAGCGGGCGGTTCGCCGATGTGCTGGCCGAGGCGACCGTCGCCGCCCGCCGCGCGGGCGATCGCGACCGCGGCCTGCGCTTTGTGAAGACGGCGCTCCGTCAGATCGACGAGACCACCGACCCGCACCGGGCCGCCTGGTTCTGGCTGCAGCGCAGCCGGGCCGTCCGCTACTACAACGGCACCTTCGGCGTCCCCGAGCTGGAGCGTGCCCGCCGGCTGGTGGAGGGGCGCCGCCCGTCCCCGATCCAGGCCGATGTGCTCAGCCGGATCGCGGCCAACGGCATGCTCACCGGGCCCTCGGTGGAGCACATCGAGGTCGCCGAGCGCGCCGCCGCCATCGCCAGACAGGTCGGCGCCCGCACGGTGGAGCTGCACGCCCTGCTCACTCTCGGCACCCTGCGCTGCGACTTCGGCGAGATCGAGGGCGGGGTGGCAGGCCTGCGCAAGGTCTGCCAGGCCGCGGCCGAGCTGGGCGACCCCGATCTGCACTGCCGGGCCTTCATCAACCTCGCGTCGCTGCTGGAGCAGGTCGGCCGCTCGGCCGAGGCGCTGGAGGTGGCCAGGGAGGGCATGGAGGTCTCCCTGCAGTCCGGCATGATCCGGTACAACGGCTCCCTGCTGGCGGGCAACATCGCCGAGCCGCTGATCGCGCTCGGCCGGCACGAGGAGGCTGCCCGGCTGCTCGCCGAGTGGGAGGAGCGCCCGGCCGCCATCATCCATGACGACTTCCTGGACCGGCTGCGGGGCGAGCTCGCCCTGCTGGGCGACGACCCCGCTGCGGCCGCTCGCCGGCTGACCGCCGCCCGCACCGGCAGCGACATCTCCCAGCCACAGAAGTCACTGCCCGCAGCCGACCTGGCGGTGCGCATCGCGGTCCGCACCGGCCGCTTCGCCGAGGCGCGCAGTGAGCTGCTCCAGGCGCTCGGCGAGGGCTTCCCCATCGGCTTCGAGCACTTCTGCTGGCCACTGCTGTTCCACGGGGTGTCCGCCGAGGCCGACTCCAGGGGGCTGCCGGCCGCCGACGCCGCGCGGCCGGAGACGCTGGCCCGGGTCCGCTCGGCGGCGGCGGCACTCTCCCGCGCGGTTCCGCTCTACGAAGGCTGGGCGCTGCTGCTGGACGCCGAACTCGCCCGCGCCGAGGGCGTGCACACCCCCGGTCCCTGGCTGGCCGCGGTGGAGGCGCTCCGCTCCACCGGCCGCCCCTACCCGCTGGCCCTGGCCCTGCTGAGGGCCGCGGAGGCGCAGGCGGCGGCCGGGGCACGGGCGGAGGCGGGCACACTGCTGCGGGAGGCCGAGAGGACCGGCCGCTGCTGCGGCGACGTCCATCTGCTCAGGGAGATCGCCGTCCTGGCGGAGCGGGCCCGGCTGCCGCTGGCCGACCGGCCCGTGGCGGCGGAGCCGGCGGTGCTCCCCGAGCCCCAGGATCCGGCCGTGGCGCTGGGGCTCACCGCCCGCGAGCGGGACGTCCTGCGGCTGCTCGCCCTGGGGCGGACGAACCGTCAGATCGCCGAGGAGCTCTACATCTCACCCAAGACGGCCAGCGTGCATGTCTCCAACATCCTCGCCAAGCTGGCCGTCACCGGCCGGGGCGAGGCGGCGGCGGTGGCGCATCGGATGCGGCTCTTCCCGGATGTGGCCGCGACGGGGTGACCGGGCCGGGGTGACCGGGCCGGGCCCCGGGCCCGCAGCGGCCGCCGGGTGTGCCCGGCCGGCCGGGCGGCATAGATTCTGACCATGCCTGGAACGCCTGCCGCACTGCTGCCCTACGCCCCCGCCGAACTGGACGGACTGCCGTCGGGGCTGCCCGTCCATCTCTGGGACGGCACGGGTGCGCCGCCGCCGCAGGAGGTCCTGGACACCGTCGGTTTCTTCGCCCTGCCGTACATGCGCACCGCCGCCGCGCTGCCACTGCTGCCCCGGATGCCGGGCCTGCAGGTGGTGCAGACCCTCACCGCGGGCGTGGACGATGTGCGCCCCCACCTCCCGTCCGGAGTGCAGCTCTGCAATGCGCGCGGCGTGCACGACGCCTCCACCGCGGAGCTGGTGCTGGCGCTGATCCTCGCCTCGCTGCGCGACATCCCCGGCTTCGTCCGCGGCCAGGACGCCGAGCAGTGGCGGTCCGGGTTCTATCCGGCGCTGGCCGACCGCACCGTGCTGCTGGTCGGCTACGGCTCGATCGGCTCGGCCGTCGAGGACCGGCTGGTCCCCTTCGAGTGCCGGGTGCACAGGGTGGCGCGCAGCGCCCGCCGCGCGCCGCGCGGCCCGGTGCATCCGCTGTCGCAGCTGCCGGAACTGCTTCCGCAGGCCGATGTGGTGGTGCTGGTGGTCCCGCTGACCGAGCAGACCCGCGGCCTTGCGGGCAAGGAGTTCCTCTCCCGGATGAAGGACGGTGCACTGCTGGTCAATGTGGCACGGGGACCGGTGGTGGACACCGCCGCGCTGTTGGAGGAGCTCGGGTCGGGGCGGCTGACCGCGGCGCTGGATGTCACCGATCCCGAGCCGCTGCCGCCGGGGCATCCGCTGTGGCATGCACCCGGAGTGCTGATCAGCCCGCATGTGGGGGGCAGCAGTTCGGCCTTCCGGCCGCGGGCGCTGCGGCTGCTGGCCGCCCAACTGCGGCGGTACGCCGCCGGTGAGCCGCTGGAGCACCGGATGGTCTGACCTTCGGAGGGCCGCTGCCGCACCGCGGTGGCCGCGCGCTCTCCCCCGAATCGGTGTTCTGTCGGGAACCCGTTCACGGCCCGGCAGGCTTGCCGTTACTGTGAGTTGTGTGAGTGTGTCACTGAGTGACCGTTTTCGTGTATCGTCCCGTCCCGGAATACGGGCGGGGTGCGGTGACGGCCGGCCTCTCGGGCCCGGAGGGGGAGATGCCGGTTGAGTGCCACCGATACCGTGCTGCCCGGAGCGCCGGCCAGCGGCCCCCCGGCGGACGGCGCACCCGAGGAGCACGCGGCGGCCCAGAGGCGACTGCCCCCGCTGCTGCTGGCGGTGGTCTGCGGCGGCTATGCGCTGGGCGCCGCGACCGGGTGGGGCTCGGCGGTCCTGGCCTCCGTCATGGGCGACTTCGGGCTGGCCGCGGCCGCGCTGGCGGCGGCGCTGTCCTGCGCGGTACGCGGACTGCGGATGCGCGGCCGGGGGCGGCCGGCCTGGCTGCTCTTCGGCGCCTCCTCCCTGATGACCGCGATCGGCAACGGCACCTGGGGCTGGTACGAGGTGGTGCTGCACCGGCCGCTGCCGTCCCCTTCCCCCGCCGACTGCGCCTTTCTGTTCTTCGCTCCACCCGCGATCGTGGGCTTGCTGGTGCTCGCCCAGCGGCCCCGCACCGTGGCCGGCTGGGTCTGTCTGCTGCTGGACGGCTGGCTGATCGCCGGTTCGCTGTTCATCCTCAGCTGGAGCCTGGCGCTGGCCCGGATCGCCCACGGGGACGACGGCAACCCGCTGCAGCTGTCCCTGTCGCTCGCCTATCCGCTGCTGGACATCGTGCTGGTCAGTGTGGTGCTGGGGCTGCGCTTCCGCCGCGGGGTCGACCGGTCCGCGCTCAACACGGCGCTCGCGGGCCTGGCCGTCACCGTCGTCAGCGACGCGCTGTGGACCTTCCCGGCGGTCCGTGACGGCTATCACTCCGGCGAGGTCCTGGACGCCGGCTGGTTCGCCGGCAGCCTGCTGTTCGCCTGGGCCCCGTGGGCCTCCGGGCGCCGTCTGCCGCGGCCGGCCGGACCGGACTCCACGCCGCGCCCGGCACCCGGCCGCAGCCGCCCGGCCGCCTCCTGGTTCAGCGCCCTCACGCCCTATCTCGCCGCGGCGGTGTGCACGGCCGCGTTGCTCTACAACGCCCTGGGCGTCCGCTCCATGGACCGGGTGGTGCTGGTCACCGGCTGCACGGTGGGCCTGGCACTGATCATCCGGCAGGGCATCATGCTGCTGGACAACATCTCCCTGGCCCAGGAGCTGGCCGAGCAGGAGGCGCACTTCCGCTCACTGGTGCAGGGCTCCAGCGATGTGATCATGATCATCGGTGCCGACGGAGTGCTCTCCTATGTCAGCCCGGCAGCGATCGGTGTCTATGGACGCGATCCGGCCGGGCTGGTCGGCCGGCGGCTGCTGGACCTGGTCCACCCCGACGACTTCGGTCATGTGCTCTGGGCGGTCCGCCGCTTCCTCGCCGGCGGCCCGGAGGCCGAGCCCACCGCCCGGGTGGAGTGCCGGATCCGTTCCGGGGCGGGGGAGTGGCTCCATGTGGAGTCCACCGTCAACCGCCACCACGACGGACTGATCCTCAACAGCCGGGACGTCTCCGAGCGGGTCCGGCTGCAGGCCCAGCTCCAGCACAACGCCTTCCATGACGCCCTCACCGACCTGCCCAACCGGGCACTGTTCACCGACCGTATCCGCGGTGCCCTCTCCGGTGTCCGCGGCGAGGGCCGCACGGTCGCGGTGCTCTTCCTCGACCTCGACGGCTTCAAGGCGGTCAATGACACCGCCGGCCACCAGGCGGGCGACGAACTGCTGGTACGGGTGGCCCGCCGGCTCCAGGAGGCCGTCCGGGCCGGTGACCTCGTGGCCAGGCTCGGCGGCGACGAGTTCGCCGCCCTGATCGCCGGCCGGCTGGACGAGGCGCATGTGCGCGACATCGCCGAGCGGCTGCGCAGCGTCCTCTCCAGGCCCTACCGGCTCGCCGACCGGGAGCTCACGGTGGCGGCCAGTATCGGGATCGCCTTCGCCGAGCCGGGCTCCGACCCGGCCGCGCTGATGCGCAACGCCGACCTGGCGATGTATCGCGCCAAGTCGCAGGGCAAGGACCGGGTGGCGGTCTACTCCCCGAGGCTGCGCGCCGACCGGGTGCGCCGCACCGAACTGGAACAGCGCCTGCGCGGCGCCGTGCGGGACGGGCGGCTCACCCTGCTCCACCAGCCGGTCGTCGACCTGGCGAGCGGAGCCGTCGCGGCCGTCGAGGCGCAGCCCCGCTGGCTCTCCGCGCAGGGGCTGCTGCTGACCCCGGCGGAGTTCCTGCCGACCGGGGAGCCCGGGGACCGGTTCCTGCGCCTCACCCGCTGGCTGGTCCAGCAGGCCGTCGCAACCGCCGCCGCCCGCCGGCGGCACGAGGTGGAGCACGGCAGGCAGGGGATCCCGGTGACGCTCCGGCTGCCCGCCCACGGACTGGCCGCCCCCGGCATGGTGGAGACCGTCGAGCAGGCGCTGGGGGAGAGCGGCCTGCCGGCGGGGGGCCTGATCCTCGCCGTGGGGGCGGACCCCTCGGGCGCTGCCCCCGGCAATGTGGACGAGCTCGCCCGCCGGATGGCCGTACTGCGCCGGCTCGGGGTCCGACTGGCGCTGCACGGCCTGGGTACCGGCACCGGTTCGCTGACCTGGCTCCGACGGCTGCCCGCCGACATCCTGGCGCTCGACCGGGCGCTGGTGCAGGGGGTGGCGGAGTCCCCGGTCACCAGGGCCGTGGTGAGCCATATGCTCCGGCTCGGCCGGGACCTGGGACTGCAGACGGCGGCTGAGGGGGTGGACTCCCCGCGACAGGCCGCGGTGCTGCGCGAGCTGGGCTGCCGGCACGGCCAGGGGCTGCTCTTCGCCGGACCGCTGGACGACCAGCGGCTGCGCCGGGTGCTGCTGCGGCGCAGTCTGCCGGTGCCGGAGCCCGCCGGGTCCAGGCCGCCGCGAGTGCCCGCAGCCACCCTTTCGGATGGCCGCGGAGACCGCCGCGCGGCGCGTGTCCCGCATCACCACCAGGCCTCCGACCTGCCGGAACGCCTATCCACGGGAGGTCCGCATGGTGAGACCGCCATCCCACCCGCTTGACACCGCCCTTGGCCGAGGAGGAAGGTCAAGGCCATGCGCACCCGAATCCTCGTACTTGGCGAGCGCGTCGGCTGACCCGGATCGCAGTCCGGATCCAGAAGCCGACGCGCTACCCCTCGCATGCCCTGGGCACGAGGGGTTTTTTGTTGCACGAAATGTGCCGCAAACCCGCTGGAACCCGCCCCACCGCCGCAGCCGCCGCGCACCATGGAAGACAGCAGTCGCGCGACGCCCAGCGACCGCAGCGGCAGGGCGTTCCCCCTCGGGGACCCTCCCGCAGCGACAACCCGGAGAAGAGACAGGCAGATGACTGAGCAGGCCGCCCCGCATCGCGGGGACAACCCGGCAGCCCACTCCGCTACCGGCGCCCATGCCGCCGAGACGATGACCGGCGCCCAGTCGCTCATCCGCTCGCTCGAGGCCGTAGGCGCCGACACCGTCTTCGGCATTCCGGGCGGGGCCATCCTTCCCGCATACGACCCGCTGATGGACTCCACCAAGGTCCGCCATGTCCTGGTCCGCCACGAGCAGGGCGCCGGGCATGCCGCGGAGGGCTATGCGCAGGCCACCGGCAAGGTCGGGGTCTGCATGGCGACCTCGGGCCCGGGTGCCACCAACCTGGTCACCCCCATCGCCGACGCCTACATGGACTCCGTCCCCATGGTCGCGATCACCGGGCAGGTCGCCAGCGCCTCGATCGGGACGGACGCCTTCCAGGAGGCGGACATCTGCGGCATCACCATGCCGATCACCAAGCACAACTACCTGGTCACCGACCCCGAGGAGATCCCCCGGGTGATCGCCGAGGCGTTCCACATCGCCTCCACCGGCCGGCCCGGCCCGGTCCTGGTCGACATCGCCAAGGACGCACTGCAGGCCAAGACCGTCTTCCGTTGGCCGCCGGAGACCGCACTGCCCGGCTACCGGCCGGTCACCAAGCCGCACGCCAAGCAGATCCGCGAGGCCGCCCGGCTGATGGTGAACGCCAAGCGTCCCGTGCTCTACGTCGGCGGCGGGGTGCTCAAGGCCCACGCCACCGCCGAGCTGCGCATCCTGGCGGAGCTGACCGGAGCGCCCGTCACCACCACCCTGATGGCACTCGGTTCCTTCCCCGACAGCCACCCGCAGCACCTGGGCATGCCCGGGATGCACGGCACGGTGCCCGCCGTCACCGCGCTGCAGAAGGCGGATGTGATCTTCGCGCTGGGCGCCCGCTTCGACGACCGGGTCACCGGCAAGCTGGACAGCTTCGCCCCCAACGCCAAGATCGTGCACGCCGACATCGACCCGGCCGAGATCGGCAAGAACCGCGCCGCGGACGTGCCGATCGTGGGCGACGCCCGCGAGGTGCTGGCCGATCTGATCGTGGCGGTCCAGGCCGAGCACGAGGCCGGCCACAAGGGCGACTACAGCGCCTGGTGGGAGCGGCTGAACGCCTGGAAGACGACCTATCCGCTCGGTTACGCCGCAGCGCCCGAGGGTGAGCTCTCCCCGCAGCAGGTGATCGAGCGCATCGGCCGGCTGGTCGGCCCGGACGCCATCTACGCGGCCGGCGTGGGCCAGCACCAGATGTGGGCCTCCCAGTTCATCGGTTTCGAGAAGCCCGCGACCTGGCTGAACTCCGGTGGCGCCGGGACCATGGGCTATGCGGTCCCCGCCGCGATGGGCGCCAAGGCCGGCTGCCCCGACACCCCCGTGTGGGCGATCGACGGCGACGGCTGCTTCCAGATGACCAATCAGGAGCTGGTCACCTGTGCGCTCAACAACATTCCGATCAAGGTCGCGGTGATCAACAACGGTTCGCTGGGCATGGTCCGCCAGTGGCAGACCCTCTTCTACAACCAGCGCTACTCCAACACGGTGCTGCACAGCGGCCCCGGCCACGACGGCATCGCCCCGCCGGCCGCCGGCACCCGGGTGCCCGACTTCGTCAAGCTGGCCGAGGCGATGGGCTGCTACGGACTGCGCTGCGAGAGCCCGGACCAGCTGGACGCCGTGATCAAGGAGGCGATGTCGATCAACGACGCACCGGTCGTCATCGACTTCATCGTCCATCAGGACGCCATGGTGTGGCCGATGGTCGCCGCCGGCACCAGCAACGACGAGATCATGGCCGCCCGCGACGTCCGCCCCGACTTCGGCGACGAGCTGGACTGAGACCCCCACCAGGAACCGAGGAAGCCAGCCACATGTCCAAGCACACGCTCTCCGTCCTGGTCGAGAACAAGCCCGGCGTGCTCGCCCGCATCGCCGCGCTCTTCTCCCGCCGGGGCTTCAACATCGACTCGCTCGCCGTCGGGCCCACCGAGCACCCCGACGTCTCCCGGATGACCATCGTCGTCCAGGTGGACGACCTGCCCCTGGAGCAGGTCACCAAGCAGCTCAACAAGCTGGTCAACGTGATAAAGATCGTCGAACTGGACCCCAACGCGGCGGTCCGGCGCGAGCTGGTCCTGGTGAAGGTGCGTGCCGACGCCGAGACCCGGTCCCAGATCGTCGAGATCGTCCAGCTCTTCCGGGCCAAGACGGTGGACGTCTCGCCGGACGCCGTCACCGTGGAGGCCACCGGCAGCTCCGACAAGCTGGAGGCGATGCTGCGGATGCTGGAGCCGTACGGCATCAAGGAGCTGGTGCAGTCCGGCATGGTCGCCATCGGCCGCGGCGCACGCTCCATCACCGACCGTTCGCTGCGTGCCCTCGACCGCTCCGCCTGAGACGTCCGAGCCTGGGACGTCCGAGCCTGGGACGTCCGAGCCAGGGACGTCCGAGCCAGGGGAAGCCCAGGCCAGGACGTCCACCCCCGAGGCGCCCCGGCGTCTCAACCTCCGACTACCTACCGCACCCGACAACCCGGTGCGCGTACGGTGAGTACGCAACCGGTGTCACCACCATCACGCAAGGAGATGTGCCCCCGTGGCCGAGCTGTTCTACGACGACGACGCCGACCTGTCCATCATCCAGGGCCGCAAGGTCGCGGTCCTCGGCTACGGCAGCCAGGGCCACGCCCACGCCCTGTCGCTCCGTGACTCGGGTGTCGATGTGCGGGTCGGCCTGCACGAGGGCTCCAAGTCCAAGGCCAAGGCCGAGGAGCAGGGCCTGCGGGTGGTGACCCCGGCGCAGGCTGCCGCCGAGGCCGACGTGATCATGATCCTGGTGCCGGACCCGATCCAGGCCGACGTCTACAAGGAGTCGGTGGAGCCCAACCTCAAGGACGGCGACGCGCTGTTCTTCGGCCACGGCCTCAACATCCGCTTCGGCTTCATCAAGCCCCCGGCGGGCGTCGACGTCTGCATGGTCGCCCCCAAGGGCCCGGGCCACCTGGTCCGCCGTCAGTACGAGGAGGGCCGCGGCGTTCCCTGCATCGTGGCCGTGGAGCAGGACGCCACCGGCAAGGCCTTCGAGCTGGCCCTCTCCTACTCCAAGGGCATCGGTGGCACCCGCGCCGGCGTTATCAAGACCACCTTCAAGGAGGAGACGGAGACCGACCTGTTCGGTGAGCAGGCCGTCCTCTGCGGTGGTGCCTCCGCGCTGGTCAAGGCGGGCTTCGAGACCCTGGTCGAGGCCGGCTACCAGCCGGAGATCGCCTACTTCGAGTGCCTCCACGAGCTGAAGCTCATCGTCGACCTCATGTACGAGGGCGGCCTGGAGAAGATGCGCTGGTCGATCTCCGAGACCGCCGAGTGGGGCGACTACGTCACCGGCCCGCGGATCGTCACCGACGCCACCAAGGCCGAGATGAAGCAGGTTCTCGCGGAGATCCAGGACGGCTCCTTCGCCAACACCTGGATGGCCGAGTACAAGGCGGGCCTGCCGAAGTACAACGAGTACAAGAAGGCCGACAGCGAGCACCTGCTGGAGACCACCGGCAAGAAGCTGCGCAAGCTGATGAGCTGGGTGGACGAGGAGGCCTGAGCCTCCCCGCCCCGCGGTGGCCGCCCCGACCGGGGCGGCCACCGCCGCACACGGTCCCGTTCAAGCCCGAGTTTTTGTCCGGCCTGTAGATCCCGAGCGGGTGATTCCGCCGTGCGGGAAGGGGTCGGCCGCCCGTACGTCGATACACTTCCGAGTGCGCGTCAGGCTCACAGCGTCGTGCGTCTTCAACGCGGCATGCCACCGTTCCCCATGCCGCTGTTCCCGGACAGGGAGACAGCCCCGCGAGGTACGCCACCCACGGCCCTGCGGTCGGGGAGAACCGGACAGTAAGGACAAACTGTCGTGAGCGCTGCAACACACCAGAAGCCTGTCGTCCTCATCGCCGAGGAGCTCTCCCCCGCCACGGTGGACGCACTGGGCCCGGACTTCGAGATCCGCCACTGCAACGGCGCGGACCGGGCGGAGCTGCTGCCCGCCATCGCCGACGTCGACGCCATCCTGATCCGCAGCGCCACCAAGGTGGACGCAGAGGCCATCGCGGCGGCCGGCAAACTCAAGGTGGTGGCCCGGGCCGGCGTCGGTCTGGACAACGTGGACGTCTCCGCCGCCACCAAGGCCGGCGTGATGGTCGTCAACGCGCCGACCTCCAACATCGTCACCGCCGCCGAGCTGGCCTGCGGCCTGCTGATCTCGGTCGCCCGCAACATCGCGCCGGCCAACAGCGCGCTGAAGAACGGCGAGTGGAAGCGGGCCAAGTACACCGGCGTCGAGCTGGCCGAGAAGACCCTCGGCGTGGTCGGCCTCGGCCGCATCGGTGTGCTGGTGGCCCAGCGGATGTCGGCCTTCGGCATGAAGGTGGTCGCCTACGACCCCTACATCCAGGCCGCCCGTGCCGCCCAGATGGGCGTCAAGCTGCTCTCCCTGGACGAGCTGCTCGAGGTCGCCGACTTCATCACGGTGCACCTCCCCAAGACCCCGGAGACCCTCGGCCTGATCGGCGACGAGGCACTGCACAAGGTCAAGCCGACCGTGCGCATCGTCAACGCCGCCCGCGGCGGCATCGTCGACGAGGAGGCTCTGGTCAGTGCGCTCAAGGAGGGCCGGGTCGCCGGAGCCGGCCTGGACGTGTTCTCCAAGGAGCCGTGCACCGACTCCCCGCTCTTCGAGTTCGACAATGTCGTCGCCACCCCCCACCTGGGCGCCTCCACCGACGAGGCCCAGGAGAAGGCCGGCATCGCCGTCGCCCGCTCGGTCCGGCTGGCCCTGGCCGGCGAACTGGTGCCGGACGCGGTCAACGTCCAGGGCGGCGTGATCGCCGAGGACGTACGCCCCGGCCTGCCCCTCGCCGAGAAGCTCGGCCGTATCTTCACCGCGCTGGCCGGTGAGGTCGCGGTGCGGCTGGACGTCGAGGTGCGCGGCGAGATCACCCAGCACGACGTCAAGGTGCTGGAGCTCTCGGCTCTCAAGGGTGTCTTCGAGGATGTCGTCGCGGAGACGGTCTCCTATGTCAACGCCCCGCTCTTCGCCCAGGAGCGCGGTGTGGAGGTGCGGCTGACCACCAGCAGCGAGTCGCCGGAGCACCGCAATGTGATCACGGTGCGCGGCACCCTGGCGGACGGCGGCGAGGTGTCGGTCTCCGGCACCCTCTCCGGCCCCAAGCGCATCCAGAAGATCGTCGGGGTCGACTCCTTCGACGTGGATGTGGTCCTCACCGACCACATGGCGTTCTTCGAGTACGAGGACCGGCCGGGTGTGGTCGGCACCCTCGGCCGCATCCTCGGTGACGCCTCCATCAACATCGCCGGGATGCAGGTCGCCCGCGACGACGAGTCCGGCCGGGCGCTGGTCTCGCTCACCGTGGACAGCGAGATCCCGCAGCCGGTGCTGGGCGAGATCGCCGCCGAGATCGGCGCCCGCTTCGCCCGCTCCGTGGACCTGGGCGACTGACCCCAGCCCCGCCTGTGCAGGAGCCCCGCCGCTGACCAGCGGCGGGGCTCCCGCGCGTTCCTGGGCCTGCTGGGGCCCTCGGGTCCGCCGCCGCGGTCCCGGCCGCGTGTCGTCCGGTGGAGCCGCGGGCGTCGTCACCCGCCCCTGCTGCGGCGCCACGGGGCGGGGGGTGCCGGGGCGTGGCACACCCGCCCTCTCTGACGCGCTCTCAGGCGCGGGAATGCCCGCCCGTCTCAGATAGTAGGAAGTCCGAGTAATCTCGCGACAGCGCCGGTGACCCGGGCGTACGGTGGAACCGCCATACGGTCCGCGGTCTCTGTGGCTGGTCAACCCCGCCCGACGCCGCCCGTGTGATGTACGCACCTCCGCAGGCCACCCCTGCCGGCGTACCGCCGCCTCCAGCGATACCGAGGCCAGACACCAACCCTCATGCAGTACCGCATGTCATGGAACGGAGTCCCGGTATGCCCACCACCACCGACACCACCGCCAAGCACGAGGACACCGCACGCCGTAACGCCGCGGACGCCCTCCAGCGCGCCCTCGACCGCCGGGACAACGGCGGCGCCACCGGCCACTGAGCCCTCCACAGCCGGGGTCCGCCGCGCGGGTGAGCCGGAATCGTCCGTACGAGTGCACCCCGGCCGGTGCCGCGCTCGCCCTTCCTTGCAGGTAGACGTGATGATCGTAATTTGATCCCTCCGGAAGGGTGATCGCCGCTCGCGGGGTGCGAGCTGCCGTCGGCCCGCCCTTGAGGCCCCGTGCGGCAGCATGCCGTCGTGCCCTCGCGGCGGGCCGCCGGGTCAGTCAACCCTCTTCCGGGGGAGGCCGATCCGTGCGCACGCCCCGCTCTCAGCCCATCGCCGAGGCCCGCCGCCCCGCCGGTCGGGCAGCCGTCCGCCGGGCGGTGGCCGCGAGCGCTGTGCTGGCCCTGCTCGGCGTCTCCGGACTGCTGGACCGTACCCCGGCGTCCCGTGCCCAGGCGGTGTTCCAGGCCGCGTCGGCCCCGGAGGCGGCGAACGGACCGGTCACCGCACTGCTGGAACTGGACACCCCGAGCAGCTGGCAGGCCTGGCGCAGCGCCGAGGAGGCCGCGCGCCGGTCCCGGCGCTCACCCGAGGCCACCCGACGCGCCGCAGCCGGCGCGGGCGAGCGCCAGCGCCGGGCGGTCACCACCGTCGCCGACCGCACGGAACAGGCGCTGCGCAGGGCAGTGCCCGGCGCCCAGGTGCTCTACCGGACCCTGGCGGTGGTCCCCGGGATCGCCGTGCGGGTTCCCGCCGAGGGGCTGGGTGCGCTGCGCGGCCTCCCGGGCGTCCATGCCGTCCATCCCATCAGCCACAAGTACCCGGCCAATGCGCACTCCGTGCCGCTCACCGGGGCCCCGGCCGTCTGGGCCGGGGCGGACACGGTGCCGGGGAACACCGGCAAGGGCGTGACCATCGGCATCATCGACAGCGGTGTCGACTACACCCATGCGGACTTCGGCGGCCCCGGCACGGCCGAGGCCTACCGGGCGGTGGACGGCAGCAAGCCCGCTCCGGCCGGCCTCTTCCCCAACGCCAAGGTGGTCGGCGGCTGGGACCTGGTCGGCGACGACTACAACAGCGACCCGTCCCAGCCGCCCTACCAGCCGGACCCGCACCCGGACGCCAACCCCCTGGACTGCACCGCCAACGGCCACGGCACCCATGTCGCGGGCACCGCCGCGGGCTACGGGGTCACCACCGACGGCAGGACCTACCGCGGTCCCTACGGTCCGGGCCTGGCCCCGGCGGCATTCCGGGTGGGCCCGGGCGCGGCACCCGGCGCCGGCCTCTACGCACTGCGGGTCTTCGGCTGCCACGGTTCCACCGACGAGATCGCCCACGCCCTGGACCGTGCCGCCGACCCCAACCAGGACGGCGACTTCTCCGATCGCCTGGACGTCGTCAACCTCTCCCTCGGCGGCAGCTTCGGCGACCCCGACGACGGCGACGCCCTGGCCGTGGACCGGCTCGCCGCCACCGGCACCGTGGTGGTCGCATCGGAGGGCAATGACGGGGACATCTACGGCGTCGGCTCCAGCCCTGCGGTGGCACCGGGGGCCATCGCGGTGGCGGCCTCGGTCGACGGCTACACGGACGCCGACGGCATCAGGCTGCTGCCCCCGGCGGCAGCACAGGGCACCACGGCCCCCGGGTCGGGCGCCGTACCGGTGCAGCCCGGCGCACCGGCACCTGGTGCCGCGGGCCCCATCGCACCGGCGCCCATCACACCGGCGCCCAGCGCGCCCGTAGCCGGCGCACCCGCACCTGGGAACCCGCCGCCAGGCGCCGCCGCGCCCAGCGCACCCGCACCCGGCGCACCTGCACCCGGCGTGCCCGGACCCAGTGTGCCCGGACCCAGCGCACCTGCACCCGGCGCACCTGCACCCGGCGGCGGAGCGCCCGCGCCGGGCGGACCGGCACCGGCGCCCGGGGGCGGACGCGCGGCTGCGGCAGGGGGGCCCAATGCCGAAGGCCCGGCCCCGGCCCCCGTCCCTGCCCCCGTCCCTGCCCCCGTCCCTGCCCCGGCCGGCCCCCCGGCCCCGGCGGACGCCGCAGCCGGGGAGATCGTCCCCGGCCACTGGAGCGGTGCCTACACCCACTGGGACACCCAGGACGTCACCGGCGAACTGGCCCTCCCCGCCGACGGTTCCGGCAACGCGGACGGCTGCCGGCCCTTCGACGCGGCAGACGCCGCCCGGCTGCGCGGCCGGGTCGCCGTCCTCGCCTGGACGGTCCGTGACGCCGACCGGAGCTGCGGCTCCGCCGTACGCGCGGACCACGCCGCCGACGCCGGCGCCATCGGAGTGATCTTCGCCGCCGACGGGGACCAGCTCGGCGAGGTCGCGGGCGACGACCGCATCCCGGCCGTGATCGTCGCCCGCGCGGAGGGCGAGCGGCTGCGGGCCGCAGCGGCCGCGACCTCCCCGTCCCGGGTGCAGCTGGCAGCGCCGGGCAACCCGCTGCGCGGCTCGGTTCCCCAGGACCGCCCCGAGCGGGCCGACACCCTCGCCTCGTTCTCCTCGCGCGGCAACGGTCTGCGCGGGCTGGTCAAGCCCGACATCGCCGCACCGGGGGAGACCATCCTCTCCGCGGAGGTGGGCTCGGGCAGCCGGGGGGTCCGCAAGGACGGCACCTCCATGGCGGCCCCGCACATCACCGGGATCGCGGCGCTGGTCCGTGCGGCGCATCCGGACTGGACCGCCGTGGAGGTCAAGGCCGCGCTGATGAACACCGCCGATGCCGACCTCACCACGGGCGACGCCGGAACCGGCGCGGTCTACGGCCCGGAGCGGGTCGGATCCGGGCGGGTCCGCGCCGACCTGGCCGTGCGCACCCCGGTGATCGCCTATGCGACCGGGCCGGACGTGCCGGAGGGCGCGGTGGGGGTCTCCTACGGCGATGTCCCGGTGGCCGCTCCGCTGTCGCTCATCCGCGAGGTGGAGGTACGCAATCTGGGCGACCGGCCGGTGACCTACCGTTCGGGCTACCGGGCGGCGACCGAGGTGCCCGGAGCGGCCTACACCGTGGAACCGGCCGAGGCCACCATCCCCGCGGGCGGCACCGCCCGGCTCAGGGTCACCCTCGGGGTGCCCGACCCGGCCGCCCTGGGCCGGCAGCCCGATCCCACCATCGCCGCCGAGCAGGCAGGCCACCGCCGGGCCTTCCGTCCGGAGGCGTCGGGCCGGATGACGCTGACGCCGGTCGGCGACGGCGGGGTGCCGGAGCTCAGGGTGCCGGTCTTCGCCGCACCGCACGCGGTCTCCCGCCTCACCGCCTCGCTCGCCGCACGGATGCCCCTGGACACCGTGGGCCGCTCGGGCCTGGTCTTCCGGATCGGCGAGGCAGACCCGACGGCCCGAGCGGCTCGTCGACTGCGGTTCCGTCCCTGGTCAGCGCCTTCGAGCTGGGAGGGCAGAGCGACCGCTGGCCCGACTGCGGCCTCCAGGTGACCACGGCGCGGTGTGCCTCCGCGCCCCGTGACCGGGTCGCCGACCTGCGTCTGGCGGGAGCGGCCAGTGATGCGCCGGCGATCGCCGACCGGGGTGGCGACCCGCTGCGCGACGGCACTCTCTATCTGGCCGCAACCAGCTGGGCGCCTGCCGCGACCCCGGTCGCCAAGAGCGCCGTGCGGGCCTCGCTGGACACCGACGGCGACGGCCGCACCGATGCGGTGGTGGTGGCGGACCGGCTGCCCGGCAGCGATGTCATGGTCGCCCGCACCCTGGACGCCGGCACCGGGAGGCAACTGGACGTGGAGCCGCTGGACGCCGGCTGGGGCGGCAGCGACCCGGATCTGCTGGACAGTGACACGGTGGTGCTGCCCGTCAGGCTCGCCGCACTGCCCGGCCTGCGGCAGGGCGGCGGCCGGATCCGCTACGGCCTGTGGACCGGGCCGGTGGGCGGCAAGGGCACCCCCGACATCGGCAGCGCCTTCGACGGCATCGGCATCGCCGACGACGGCAGCCCGGTGTTGCCGCTGGATGTGCTGCACCCGGCGCTGGACGTCCGTGCCGGGATCGACGGGCCCGCCGCACTGGCTCTGCCGGAACAGCCTGGAGCAGTACTGGGGGTACGCCGCGACCTGTGGGCGTACGGCGCCCGGTCCGGCACGGCTCTGCTGCTGGTCCACCACCGCAACACCCCGGGGCGGCAGGCTCAGGTGGTGTCGCTGCCGCTGTGGTGAGCAAGCAGGCGTCCACATAGCGGACGTCACATGTCAGCCCATGGGACGAGGAGTAGGGTTCCGGCCATGTCTCGCAGCATCCGCCTTGCAGTGATCCCCGGTGATGGAATCGGCCAGGAAGTCGTGGCCGAGGGCCTCAAGGTGCTCGGCGCGGTGCTGCCCGCCGGCACCAAGGTCGAGACCACCGAGTACGACCTCGGCGCCCGCCGCTGGCACGCCACCGGGGAGACCCTCCCCGACTCCGTGCTGGAGGAGCTGAAGGGCCACGACGCCATTCTGCTCGGTGCGGTCGGCGACCCGTCGGTGCCGTCCGGCGTCCTGGAGCGGGGCCTGCTGCTCAAGCTCCGCTTCGCCTTCGACCACCATGTCAACCTCCGCCCGGGCAAGCTCTTCCCCGGCGTGAAGTCGCCGCTGGCCGGCGAGCCCGAGATCGACTTCGTGGTGGTCCGTGAGGGCACCGAGGGCCCGTACGTGGGCAACGGCGGCACCCTGCGCACCGGCACGCCGCAGGAGGTGGCCACCGAGGTCTCCCTCAACACCGCCTTCGGCATCGAGCGGGTGGTCCGCGACGCCTACCGCCGTGCCGCGGCCCGCCCCCGCAAGAAGCTGACCCTGGTCCACAAGAACAATGTGCTGGTGCACGCCGGCCACCTGTGGACCCGGATCTTCGAGCGGGTCGGCCAGGAGTTCCCCGAGGTCACCACCGACTATCTGCACGTCGACGCGGCCACCATCTTCCTGGTCACCCAGCCCCAGCGGTTCGATGTGATCGTCACCGACAACCTCTTCGGCGACATCCTGACCGACCTGGCCGCCGCCGTCACCGGCGGCATCGGACTGGCCGCCAGCGGCAACATCAACCCGAGCGGCGAGTTCCCGTCCATGTTCGAGCCGGTCCACGGCTCTGCCCCGGACATCGCCGGCCAGGGCAAGGCCGACCCGACCGCCACGGTGCTCTCGGTCGCCATGCTGCTGGAGCACCTCGGCCTCACCGCGGAGGCGGCCCGTATCGAGGCGGCCGTCGCAGCGGACCTGGCCGAGCGGGTCGACGGCCCCGCCCGCTCCACCTCGCAGATCGGCGACGCGCTCGTGACCCGAGTAGCCGGCTGACCCACTCTCCTCGCCCGCCCTCGGCGAGGAGGAGCCATGCCGCCCTCCCCGCCCCCCTTCATCCGAAGCGGCCCGGACGCGACGCCGGAACCGGCAGGTCGGCATTCACGACCTCCGGCACCCCTGCCCAGCATCTCCGGGCCGCTTTGCGACGTTCCGCCCGGGACATCCGTGACCATCCGTGACCGACGGGCGGTCCGGTACCCACGGCTGTCCGACCCGGCCCCGGAGATGCGACCATCGAACCTGGGCCTCCCGGTCGCTCGGCTTCACCAGTGAGCCGTCCGGTGGTCCGCAACGACGAGACGGTGAAGGACACACGCAGCCATGACGACGCCCGCCCAGGCTCCCCTCAAGATCGAGCTCAAGCCCTCCTCCAACCCGCTGCCCACAGCGGAGCGCGAGGCCCGGCTGGCCAACCCAGGCTTCGGCCGCGTCTTCACCGACCACATGGTGACCATCCGCTGGACCGAGGGACGCGGCTGGCACGACGCCCAGCTGGTCCCCTACGGCCCGCTGGAGATCGACCCGGCCAACATGACCCTCCACTACGGTCAGTCGATCTTCGAGGGGCTGAAGGCCTACCGGCGGGCCGACGGCACCATCGCCACCTTCCGCCCGACCGCCAACGCCGAGCGCTTCCAGGCCTCGGCCCGCCGCCTGGCCATGCCGGAGCTGCCGGTCGAGACCTTTGTGGAGGCCGTCGAGCTGCTGGTGCAGCAGGACCGCGACTGGGTGCCCAGCCGGCCCGAGCAGAGCCTCTACCTGCGGCCGTTCATGTTCGCCACCGAGGTCGGACTCGGGGTGCGCCCGGCCAACGAGTACCTCTTCATGCTGATCGCCTCCCCGGCCGGCGCCTACTTCTCCGGCGGCGTCAAGCCGGTCTCCGTCTGGCTCTCCGAGGAGTACGTCCGCGCCGCACCGGGCGGTACGGGCGCCGCCAAGTGCGCCGGCAACTACGCCGCCTCGCTGGTCGCCCAGGCCCAGGCCGCCGCTCAGGGCTGCGACCAGGTCGTCTGGCTGGACGCCGTGGAGCGCCGCTGGATCGAGGAGATGGGCGGCATGAACCTGTACTTCGTGTACGGGGAGGGCGACAGTGCCCGGATCGTCACCCCCGAGCTCTCCGGCTCGCTGCTTCCCGGCATCACCCGCGACTCCCTGCTCCGGCTGGCCGCCGACCTCGGCCACCCGACCGCCGAGGCCCGCATCTCCGTCGACGACTGGAAGGCCGGCAACGCCGACGGGACCCTCACCGAGGTCTTCGCCTGCGGCACCGCCGCCGTGATCACGCCGGTCGGCTCGGTGAAGTCCACCCGCGCCGACTGGACCGTGGGCGCCGGTGAGCCGGGACCGGTCACCATGCGGCTGCGTGAGGCCCTGCTGGCCGTCCAGACCGGCCAGGCCCCCGACACCCACGGCTGGATGCACACCATCTGCTGACGCCGCTTGCCGTACGGCGCCCCGCCTGCCGGGGCGCCGTACGGGTGTGTGCCCGCACGCCGCCCGCCCACCGCACCGTCGGCAGCCCCGGGGCCGAAGCCTGTCCAGGAGAGCGCCCGTATGCTGAGACCGACTTGTGTCGATCACGGGGGGTTGTGCAAGACTGCGACCGTGTCCTCGCTCGTCGTGATTATTGGCAGCAGGCGCGCCGGTCCGCAGTGACCGCTCCGTATGACGATCTGACGCGGAGCGACCACCGTGTCCCAGACCCGCGCGCAGACCTCTCGCACCCGCGAGGGGTCTTTTGTTTTGGATCGGCGGCGGAAGGCCTCCCACAAGGAGACCGTCCGCCCCGGCCGGCGCGCCAGGGCCTCGGGGGACAGTGGAGCCGGGAACCCGGCAGGCAGCACCCACCCGGACAGGAGAACCACGGCCATGACCGAGGCCAACAGCGGCGGAGCAAGCCCCTTGGGCGACGCCTTCCATGTCTTCGACACCACCCTGCGCGACGGAGCGCAGCGCGAGGGCATCAACCTCACCGTCGCGGACAAGCTCACCATCGCCCGGTACTTGGACGAGTTCGGCGTCGGCTTCATCGAGGGCGGCTGGCCCGGTGCCAACCCGCGTGACACCGAGTTCTTCGCCCGCGCCCAGGCCGAGCTGGACCTGACGCACGCTCAACTGGTCGCCTTCGGCGCCACTCGACGGGCCGGCGGCAGCGCAGCCGACGACGCCCAGCTGGCCGCCCTGGTGGCCTCCGGCGCCCCCGTGGTCACCCTGGTCGCCAAGTCCCACGACCGCCATGTGGAACTGGCCCTGCGCACCACCCTGGAGGAGAACCTGGAGATGGTGCGGGACAGCGTCCGCCATCTGCGGGAGCAGGGCCGCCGGGTCTTCATCGACTGCGAGCACTTCTTCGACGGCTACCGCGGCAACCGCGGGTACGCCCTGGACGTGGTCCGCGCGGCCCACGAGTCCGGCGCGGACGTGGTGGTGCTCTGCGACACCAACGGCGGGACACTGCCCGGCCAGGTGCGGGAGATCGTCGCCGATGTGATCGAGCAGACCGGCGCCAGGATCGGCATCCACGCCCAGGACGACACCGGCTGCGCGGTCGCCAACACCCTGGCGGCGGTGGACGCGGGGGCCACCCATGTGCAGTGCACCGCCAACGGCTACGGCGAGCGGGTCGGCAACGCCAACCTCTTCCCGGTGGTGGCGGCCCTGGAACTGAAGCTGGACCGCAGGGTGCTGCCCCCCGGCCGGCTCGTCGAGATGACCCGTATCTCGCACGCCATCGCCGAGGTGGTCAACCTCTCGCCCTCCACCCACCAGCCGTACGTGGGCGTCTCCGCCTTCGCCCACAAGGCGGGGCTGCACGCCTCCGCGATCAAGGTGGACCCCGACCTCTACCAGCACATCGCCCCCGAGCTGGTCGGCAACACCATGCGGATGCTGGTCTCCGACATGGCCGGACGCGCCTCGGTGGAGCTCAAGGGCCGAGAGCTGGGCTACGACCTGTCCGCCGACCGGGACCTGGTGGGCCGGGTGGTCGCCCGGATCAAGGAGCAGGAGAAGGCCGGCTACACCTACGAGGCCGCGGACGCCTCCTTCGAGCTGCTGCTGCGCGACGAGGTGAAGGGGCGCCGTGAGCGCTTCTTCGAGCTGGAGTCCTGGCGCACCATCATCGAGCAGACCCCCGCGGGCGGCGCGCTCAACGAGGCCACGGTGAAGCTCTGGGCCAAGGGCGAGCGGATCGTGGCCACCGGTGAGGGCAGCGGCCCGGTGGACGCCCTGGACAAGGCGCTGCGCAGCGCGCTGGAGCAGATCTACCCGCAGCTGGCCAAGCTGGAGCTGGTGGACTACCGGGTCCGCATCCTGGAGGGCCGGCACGGCACGGGATCGGAGACCCGGGTGCTGATCGACACCTCCGACGGCGCCTCGGAGTGGTCGACGGTGGGTGTGGCACCCAACGTCATCGCCGCCTCCTGGCAGGCCCTGGACGACGCCTACACCTATGGTCTGCTGCGGGCAGGGGTGGAGCCGGAGGTCTGAGCAGGGCTGTGGGGGGCCGGTGCATCCGACCACCGGCCCCCCGACCGCCCCTGAGTGCGTTCGGCCCGGGAGCGTCGGGACGCGCGTACCCCGGCCGCCCTAGGGCCGCCCCGGGGAGGGGGGACGCGGCGCGGCTGCCGGTGCCCTGGTGGAGCCGTGCGCGAACGCCAACGGGCCTCTGGGGCCGCCGACCGGTTCTCCGGTCAGCGGCCCAGAGGCCTCGGTGTCGGACGCCCCTAGCGCAGACGCGCCAGCAGTGCATGCTCGACCAGTGTGATCAGCGCGGACTTGGCGCTGTCGCGGCGGCGGGCATCGGTGGTGATGATCGGGGTGTCCGGGCCGAGCTGCAGTGCCTCGCGGACCTCTTCGGGACTGTGCGGCTGGTGTCCGTCGAAGCCGTTGAGGGCCACGACGAACGGCAGACCGCTGTTCTCGAAGTAGTCCAGCGCGGGGAAGCAGTCGGCGAGGCGGCGGGTGTCGACCAGGACGACGGCGCCGATGGCGCCGCGGACGAGGTCGTCCCACATGAACCAGAAGCGGTCCTGGCCGGGGGTGCCGAAGAGGTAGAGGATCAGGTCCTCGTCGAGGGTGATGCGGCCGAAGTCCATGGCCACCGTGGTGGTGGTCTTGCCCGCGGTGTGCGTGAGGTCGTCGATGCCCGCGGAGGCCGAGGTCATGACGGCCTCGGTGCGCAGCGGGTTGATCTCGGAGACCGCGCCGACGAGGGTGGTCTTGCCGACACCGAAGCCACCCGCCACGACGATCTTCGCGGAGGTGGTGGCGCGGGTCGCGGCAGCCGGGCTAGAGCTTGCGAAGTCCACTGAGGACCCTTTCGAGCAGTGTCACGTCGGGCTGTCCGCCGGATTCGCCCCCGGCGGCGGGCTGGTGGATGGCGACCAGGCCGGCTTCGGCGAGGTCGGCGACGAGGATGCGCGCCACACCCAGCGGCATGGTCAGCAGTGCGGAGACCTCCGCCACCGACTTGATCTCTCGGCAGAGTGTGCAGATCCGCTGGTGCTCGGGGAGCAGCGTGTCGATCCGGTCCGGCGAGGCCGTGGAGGAGACCAGCGCCTCGATGGCCAGCTCGTAACGGGGTCGGGTCCGCCCACCGGTCATGGCGAACGGCCGGATCAGCGGCTCGTCGTCGTGGCCGGCGTCGTGGTGGTACTCGTTCGGGAAGTCCTCGGCATAGCCGTCGGACGGCGACCGGTCGTCATAGGGGGCCTGGGGCTGGTTGTGCCCGTAGCCGTCATAGGTGCCGGTCTGCTGCTGCGGGTACGACCGGTCGTACTGCGGACCGTAGTCCTGGCCGTAACCGTCGGACCCCGGCCAGCGCCTGCCTTCCCCGCGCTGCGGGAACTGCTGCCCGCCTCCGGGGCGACCCTGGGCGCCGCTTCCTCCGGGGCCGTAGCCGCCGGTGCCAGGGGCACTGAAGGCATCATGGCCCGTTCCGGGATACGGAACGCCGTACGGACCGCTGCGGTCGTCGGGCGGTGTCACGGTTCCTCCTCACATAGAGCGACGGGGCGGTGCGACTGGTGCTGGTGCTGTGCAGTGTCCGGTCTCACTACTACCGGCGGTCGTACAACGGGCGATCCCGGGCCCTCCGCAAGGGGGCCCGGGACTGACCGGGAGGTGCGTCCGGTGGAGCGTCTAGTGCAGCAGGCTGCCCTGCAGTTCCGCACGGAGTGCGGGGGTGAGCACCGCGCCGGCGCGGTCCACGAGCAGTGCCATCTCGTAGCCGACGAGGCCGATGTCCGAGTCGGGGGAGGCCAGCACCGCCAGCGAGGAGCCGTCGGAGACGGCCATCAGGAACAGGAAGCCCCGCTCCATCTCGACCACGGTCTGGTTGACACTGCCGCCCTCGAAGATCCGGGAGGCCCCGGACGTCAGCGAGGTCAGTCCGGAGGCCACCGCGGCGAGCTGGTCGGCCCGGTCGCGGGGGAAGCCGTCGGACATGGCAAGGAGGAGTCCGTCGGCGGAGACCACCACCGTGTGCGACACCCCGGGGGTGTTGTCCACGAAATTGGTGATCAACCAGTTCAGATTCTGTGCCGCCTGGCTCATCTGACTCAACTCAACGCTCCTGGTGGTTCGAGCCGCCGAAGAGATCGGTGCTGCCGTGCTGTTCGTTGCCGCCGTGGTCGATCCGGAAGCTGCCCGTCACCGACGGGTCTCCTCCGGCACTGCGGCCCTGCTGGACTCCGCGGCGCAGGTTGGTGAGCCGGCCGCGCACCTCCTCGGGGGCCCGGGAGATCTGGGGGCCGTCCTGGGAGTTCGCCTGGGCATTGCCCGGGACGAGGTTCTGCTTGGGGACCCGGCGGGGCAGGCCCGACGACGTCACACCGCCCGCGCTGGGCTCGCGGACCTGATCCGCGCGCTCCCACGAGCCGTCGTTGGGCGTCTGCCAGGAGGCCGGCTCCGGGGCTGCGGCGGGCCCGGGGAGGCCCGTACCGCCGGCCGGGGCGGTCTCCCGTGCGCCGGTGAACCAGTTGGGCTTCTCGCCGGCCTCCAGGCCGCCGATCGCCCGGTTGCCGAGGTTGCTGCTGCCGCCGCCTGCCAGTGCCTGGCCGGGACGCCGCTGGGGCAGCCCGGAGGCGGTCTGTGCCGGGGAGGCCGGAGCCGCGGCGGCGGGGGGAGCCGCCGTGAATCCGTCATGATCGTAGCCGTTGCCGGCACCGCCGTTGTAGCCGCCGGACTCGTAGCCGACGGTGTGCGGCTCCGCGAACTGCCCACCCGCGTAAGGGTCGGCGGGGAACTCCTCCGCATAAGCCCGCTGCGGTGCCTCGTAGGTCTCGGGGTAGCCGCCCTGCTCGAAGCCCTGCGCGGGGTAGCCCTCGTCGGCGTAGGCCGCTGCGGGGTATCCGTCGCCCTGGTAGGCCTGGGGCGCGAACGCCTGCTCCGGGTAGTCCTGCGGGGTGTACTCCTGCTCGGCGTACTCCTGCTCCGGGTAGTCCCGGGTGTACTCCTGCCCCTGCTGGTAGCCCTGGCCGGGCTCCTGGTACTCCTCCTCGGAGTACTCGGGCACGGCCGGTACGGCAGGCACAGCCGACCCGGCCGCGGCCGAGGGGCCGGCCTCCAGCGCCGCCTGGCGGCGCTGCTCCAGCCGCAGCGAGCGGTTCATGGAGTCCAGCGCCGGGCTGAAGCCGGTGGCGGCCGACGGCGTGGTGCGCTCGAACCGGCTGTCGTCGAAGCCGAGTTCGGCGGCGCTGCGCAGCTGCTCGAACGGGCCGTCGGAGTCGTCCTCCTGGTCGGCGAAGATCCGGGAGACGGTGAACTGCTCCTCCTCCGGCTCCGGCGCGATGTGCACCTGGGTGAGGTGCGCGGAGAGCATGACCAGGGAGGTGGTGCCGGCGGACTCGCCGGACGGCCGAAGCTGGACCCGGATCTCATGGCGCTCGGCCAGCCGGCCGACCACGAAGAGGCCCATGCGGCGGGAGATGGTGGCGTCCACGGTGGGCGGGTTCGCCAGCTTGTCGTTGATCTCCGCGAAGTCGTCGCCCGTGAGGCCGATGCCCTTGTCGTGGATCTCCACCAGTACCCGGGCGTCCGGCAGCCGGGTCGCGGTGACATGCACCCGGGTCTGCGGGCTGGAGAAGGTGGTGGCGTTCTCCAGCAGCTCGGCGAGCAGGTGGACCAGGTCGGTCACCGCGGGGCCGACGACATCGGCCTCGGGGATCCCGGAGAGCTCGATGCGCTCGTACTGCTCCACCTCGGAGGCGGCGGCACGGAGCACGTCGACCAGCGGGACCGGCTGGTTCCAGCGTCGGCCGGGCTCCTCGCCCGCGAGAACCAGGAGGTTCTCGCCGTTGCGGCGCATTCGGGTCGCCAGGTGGTCCAGCTTGAAGAGGTTCTCCAGCTGGTCCGGGTCGGCCTCGTTGTTCTCCAGGTCGGTGATCAGCGACAGCTGACGCTGAATCAGGCCCTGGCTGCGGCGCGAGAGGTTGGTGAAGATCGCGTTGACGTTGCCCCGGAGCAGTGCCTGCTCGGAGGCGAGTCGGACGGCCTGCCGGTGCACCTCGTCAAAGGCCCGCGCCACTTCGCCGATCTCGTCGCGACCGTGCAGCGGGATGGGCCTGACATTGGTGTCGACCCGCTCCGGGTCGGTCTTGGACAGCCGGTCGACCAGCTCGGGGAGGCGGTGACCGGCGATGTCGAGGGCGGCGGCGCGCAGGGTGCGCATGCCGATGATCATAGAGCGTGCGACGAATCCGGTCAGCAGTCCGGCGACAGCCAGTGAGGCAAGCACGATCGCGGAGTTGAGGATGGCGTCGTGCTGGGCCCGCACCTTGATGCGGTGGGCGTCGCCCACCACCAGGTTGTTGAGCTGGCTCTCGACCGTGCGGTAGGTCTGGATGTGCGCGCTGGTGGCGGTCAGCCAGTTGGCCACCGACAGGCCCTGCTGGGCGGCGGCGATCATGGCCTGGCCCGCCGAGGCCCTGGTCTGCGCGGAGGCGGCCGCCTGGAACGCGGCGAGCGCGATGCCGATCTGCTGGTTGACCGTGGGCATCATCCGGCCGCTCTTGGCGGCGGCCGAGGCGTTCGCGGTCGACTCGGCCGTCACGGCCTGCTGGTAGAGCCGCATGTCGTCGTCGGTGGTGCCGGACTGGAACTCGCCCAGCGACACCTCCTCCAGCTTGTTGGAGACCGCGATCGCCTGGACCATGTTGGTGGTCTCGGGTGCCGTGAAGGTCTTGGTGCCCATCAGCAGCTGGGTCATCAGCAGCCGCTGCGTCGAGGCGGACGCCTTGGCCAGCGCGATCGCATAGATGGCGCGGCCGCGGCTGGTGACCGAGGAGCTGCCGAAGCCGACCTCGTTCTCGTACGCCATCAGCGGCGCGATCAGCACCGAGTAGGCGTTCTGCGTCGCGGTGGGGAAGAGGCGGTGGCTGAAGGCGTTCTCCCGCAGGCTCGGCAGCGAGGCCACCAGCTGCTGGAAGGCGATGTTCCGCTTGGCCAGCCGGCTGTCGTCGGAGAGCGGCTTGTAGGCCGTGTTGTACGCGGCCAGCGCCTGGTCGGTGGCCTGGCGCAGCTGGGTCACCTTGGTCTGGCTGCCGCCGGTGACGATCGGCACGGCGGAGAGGTCGCGCTCCTGCTCCAGCGCGTCCGCGAGAGCGGTGGAGGCCTGGGCCAGCCTGGAGGTCTTCTCGGCCCGGTCGGCGGCCTGGTAGTCGTCGATCGAGCTGTTGACCCGCAGGCCGCCGAAGATCAGGGCGATCACCACGGGGATCAGCAGGATCGCGACCAGCCGGGTGGGCACGCGCCAGTGCCGGGGCGAGAACCCCCCGAGCCTGCCGGCGGGCGGCTGCTCGTCGCGGCCGCCTGCGCCCGAGGAGGTCCGCTCGGCGGAGGGACGCTCCGAGGAGGGCCCCTGGGGCGCCTCACGCCCGGAGGCGGACGGTCCGGCCGCAGCGGGTCCGGTGCCGGGGCGTTCCGCAGAGCCGGTGAAGGGCGTGAAGGCGGCGCGGTCCCGCTGGGCGCCGGGGATCCCCGGCTCTCCCTGTCGGGGCTCGGGGCGCCGCTGAGGGGTGACTGGCTGCTTACGCCTCACTCGACAACAACCTCTCGACCGCTCGGCGGCCATGGATCAAATCCGGCGGCACTGCCCGGGTCACGGCCTGCTGCGCGGCGGCTCAGACGGAGGTGGCCCGGGAGTAGCTGGAATTTCAGCACGTGCACGGCGGGGGGAACAAACAGCTGTGGATAAGCCGCTGCGGTTGGGCAATTGGGGCACTCATGGATAAACGGTGTCGATTTCCCGTAGGACCATGCGCTTATTGCCCCGCATCGGACACGCTGCGTAACGGGTCCGGTGGAAATACCTATCGAACCGTTATGCAGCCGAGGCGGCGTCAGGGGACCGGCGGTGACCGGCGCCACGTGCGCGGGCACCGCCCTGCACCGCAGGGCGGCCCGCCGTGCGCCGGAGGATGCGCAGACCGGGCCGCCCATCGCCGTCCCCTTACCTCAGCCTGGCGAGGAGGGCGTGCTCGACCAGTGTGATCAGCGCGGACTTGGCGCTGTCGCGGCGGCGGGCATCGGTGGTGATGATCGGGGTGTCGGGGCCGAGCTGCAGTGCCTCGCGGACCTCTTCGGGACTGTGCGGCTGGTGTCCGTCGAAGCCGTTGAGGGCGATGACGAACGGCAGACCGCTGTTCTCGAAGTAGTCGATTGCGGGGAAGCAGTCGGCGAGGCGGCGGGTGTCGACCAGGACGACGGCGCCGATGGCGCCGCGGACGAGGTCGTCCCACATGAACCAGAAGCGGTCCTGGCCGGGGGTGCCGAAGAGGTAGAGGATCAGGTCCTCGTCGAGGGTGATGCGGCCGAAGTCCATGGCCACCGTGGTGGTGGTCTTGCCCGCGGTGTGCGTGAGGTCGTCGATGCCCGCGGAGGCGGAGGTCATGACGGCCTCGGTGCGCAGCGGGTTGATCTCGGAGACCGCGCCGACGAGGGTGGTCTTGCCGACACCGAAGCCACCCGCCACGACGATCTTCGCGGAGGTGGTGGCGCGGGTCGCGGAGCCTCCGAAGCCCGAATCGGCGGGCCTAGAGCTTGCGAAGTCCACTGAGCACCCTTTCGAGCAGTGTCACATCGGGCTGTCCGCCGGCCTCGCCCGAGGCTGCGGCCGGCTGGTGGATGGCGACCAGGCCGGCTTCGGCGAGGTCGGCGACGAGGATGCGCGCCACACCCAGCGGCATGGCCAGCAGCGCCGAGATCTCCGCCACCGACTTGATCTCGCGGCAGAGGTGCACGATGCGCTGGTGCTCGGGGAGCAGGCCGCCCTGCCGGCCGGCTGCGGCGGTGGTGGAGATCAGCGCTTCGATTGCGAGCTGGTACCGGGGCCGCGTGCGGCCACCGGTCATCGCATAGGGGCGCACCAGTGGCTGCTGCTGCTCGTAGCCACCTGACTGCTGGTCACCGTAGCCACTGCCGTACCCGTGTCCATACGGGCCGGCTGTGCCGGGGGGCGGGGTCATGAATCCTCCTTGCGCTGCAGCGGATGACGGTCCGTGTCAGCGGGGTGGTTCTCCCGGCGGCGGGGCGGGACGGCCCCGCCGCCGGGTCTCTGAGGGGTTTAGTGCAGCAGGCTGCCCTGCAGTTCCGCACGCAGTGCCGGGGTGAGCACGTCACCGGCCCGGTCCACGAGCAGTGCCATCTCGTAGCCGACGAGGCCGATGTCCGAGTCGGGGGAGGCCAGCACCGCCAGCGAGGAGCCGTCGGAGACGGCCATCAGGAACAGGAAGCCCCGCTCCATCTCGACCACGGTCTGGTTGACACTGCCGCCCTCGAAGATCCGGGAGGCCCCGGACGTCAGCGAGGTCAGTCCGGAGGCCACCGCGGCGAGCTGGTCGGCCCGGTCGCGGGGGAAGCCGTCGGACATGGCAAGGAGGAGTCCGTCGGCGGAGACCACCACCGTGTGCGACACCCCGGGGGTGTTGTCCACGAAATTGGTGATCAACCAGTTCAGGTTGTTCGCCGCCTGGCTCAGCTGGCTCACTGTCAACGCTCCTGGTGGTCGGGCCCGAAGGCGCCGTTACCGAATGGGCCGGAACCGGTGTTCGGGTAGCCGCCGGGCCTGCTCTGCTGGCCGTCTGCGGCACCGGCACGGCGCCCCTGCTGGATACCGCGGCGCAGGTTGGTGAGCCGGCCGCGCACCTCCTCGGGGGCCCGGGAGACCTGGGGGCCTCCCAGCGGCGCCTGCTCCGCGGTGCCGGACACGAGGTTCGCCCGCGGGACCCGGCGAGGCAGGCCGGACGGGGTGATCCCGTCCGACGCGGGCTCGCGCACCTGCTCCGCACGCCTCCAGCGCTCGTCGTTGGCCGACGTGCGCCACGGCGCGTCGGCGGCCTCCTCGGCGAGGGGGCGCTGCGGTGCCCGGCTCGGAGCCGGTCGCGGTGTGTCGGCGGCCCGCTGCCGGGGGGCTGCGGCGGGACGCTGGGTGCCCTGGCCCTGGCCCTGGCCCTGGTCCTGGTAGTGGGGCTGGGGCTGGGGCTGCTGCGGGGCAGCCGGGCGCTCCTGGTTCACATGGACGGCGCGCATCCGGCCGGCCGCACCGGTGCGAACCAGTTGGACTCCATCGCCTCGAAGATCGGCGATCCACCGTCCCCGGCCGACTGCTGCACCGCCTCGGCGCTCATCGGACGGGTCAGCGGGTCCGACTCCGACGCCGGCGGCAGGGCCATGTGCTGTGCGGCGGGGACCCCGGGGCGCTCGCCCTGCGGTGCCTGCTGCGGGTAGCCCTGCTGCGGGTAGCCCTGCTGGGAGGGGACGGGCGCCGGCGGCTGCGGCGCCGGCGGCTGCGGGGCAGGCGGCACGGGGCCGATGCCCAGCGGGTCGCGCGGGTCGATGTCGGCCTCGTAGTGCGGCCGGGCGAACTGCACGGTGCTGTCCAGCGCGTCCGCGGGCGCCGCCGGGACCGGCCCGCCCTGGTGCGGGGCGAAGAGGTCGGCACGGCGCTCCGCGTCCTGCCGGGGCCGCTGCGGCCCGCGACCGCCGGCCTGCGGGCCCTGGGGGCCACGCGGGTCGGGACCGGGGGTGTGGTGCTGGGTGCGCTCCGAGCCCCACACGGAGTCGCCGGTCGGCAGCTCGGCGCTGGGCGCCGGCTGCTGCGGGCGCTGTGCGGGACCCTGCTGGCGGCGGCCGGAGTCGGATCCGGGACGGGAACCGCGACCGGGACCGGCCGGCGGCAGCGGGGCGGGCGCGCCACCGCGGGTCGGCAGACTGGACGGCGCCTGTCCGGGACCGCCCTGCCGGCCGGCACCGATCTGCGGACGGCCGCCCTGGCTGAGCGCCGCGGGGGCGTCCGTACCGGGCACCGCGCGCTGGCGCGGGGTCGGGCCGGTGGAGCGCTGCGGACCGCCGGCGCCGCGACCGCCGCCACGGCGGTCGGAGGCGTTGGTGACGTCCACGGGCAGCATGACCAGGGCCGTGGTGCCGCCGGAGTCGCTGGGGCGCAGCTGGATCCGGATGCCGTGGCGCAGGGACAGCCGACCGACCACGAAGAGGCCCATGCGGCGGGAGACCGAGACGTCCACGACCGGCGGGTTGGCCAGCCGCTCGTTGATGTCGGCCAGGTCGTCGGGGGAGAGGCCGATGCCGGTGTCGTGGATCTCCACCAGCACCCGGCCGTCCGGCAGCGCATGGCCGGTGACCCGCACGCGGGTCTGCGGGCTGGAGAAGGAGGTGGCGTTCTCCAGCAGCTCTGCGAGCAGGTGGACGAGGTCGTTGACGACGCGGCCGGCGACGTCCGCCGACGGCACCGAGGCCAGCTCGATGCGCTCGTACTGCTCCACCTCGGAGGCGGCGGCACGGAGCACGTCGACCAGCGGGACGGGGCGGGTCCAGCGGCGGCCCGGGTCCTCACCCGCGAGAACCAGGAGGTTCTCACCGTTACGGCGCATACGGGTCGCCAGGTGGTCCAGCTTGAAGAGGCTGGCGAGCTGGTCGGGGTCGGCCTCGCGGCTCTCCAGCTCGGAGATCAGCGACAGCTGACGCTGGATCAGGCCCTGGCTGCGGCGCGAGAGGTTGGTGAACATCGCGTTGATGTTGCCTCGGAGCAGCGCCTGCTCGGCGGCGAGCCGGACGGCCTCGCTGTGCACCATGTCGAACGCGTGGGCCACATGACCGATTTCGTCGGTGCTGTCCAGGCCCACTCGCTCCACGGTGACGTCCACATCCTGTGGGTCGGCCTCGGAGAGCGTCTTGACCAGCTCGGGCAGACGGCGCTCGGCGACGTCCTCGGCGGACTCCTGCAGTCGGGTCAGCGAGCGGACCATGGAGCGGGCCACCAGGGCCGCACCGGCGACCGCGACCAGCAGCACCAGGGCGATCAGCACACCGTTGACGATGGCGTCGGTCTGCGCCTGGGAGCGGAGGTTGGCGGCCTCGCCCTGCATCTCCTCCAGCAGCGTGGTCTCGATCTTGTGCATCGCACTGATCTTGGCGCTGGAGGTGTTGTACCACTGCAGGTACGACATGTTGGCGACCTGGCCGATACCGCCGGTCTGCAGCACCTGGTCCGAGATCCGGTCGGCGATCTTGATCTCCGCGTTGAACTGCAGCGGAGCGAGCTGGGCTCGGGCCTTGCTGGTGCCGTAGATCGCGGTGAAGGTGTTGATCGAGCTGGTGACGCTGCTGCTCAGCGAGGCGCCGAAGGTCTCGTCGCTGCTGCTCAGGTGGGGCTTGGCCTGGGCGAAACCGGCGCTGATCAGCGCCCGCTGCATGGAGACGTCCTCCTTGGCGAGGGAGAACTGCTCCAGCGCACGGGTGGACTCGATCAGCTGCGGGTTGCTGGAGCTGAGCGCCATGTCCTGGGAGATGGCGATCAGGCTCTTGATCACCGCGTCGTACCCGGTGATGGTGGACTGCAGGTTGTCCTGCTGCTTGTAGGCCGTGTCACGCAGGGTGGCCAGGGTGTTGGCATCGGACTGGATCTGGGTCAGCAGCGCGTTGGCGCCGGGCAGGTCCAGCTGCTCGAAGTCCGATGCGGAGGTCATGTACGACCGGTAGAGCGAGTCGCTCTCCTTGCGCGCCTGCAACACGTCGTCATCGTTGCGGTGGCCCTCGATGAACGGGCCGGCGCTGATGTCGCGCTCGGTCTGGATCGCGTCGGCGGCTGCGGTGGCCTTGCTGGCGAGGGTCGCCAGCCCGGCCATCTGGTCCAGGTCGCGGGCGTTCTGCAGCGATGTCTGGATACGCAGTCCACCGAGGACCAGAGCGGCGATCACGGGCAGCGTCAGCAGCGCGATCAGTCTGGTCCGGATCCGCCAGTTGCGCAGCGCGAAACGGCGCAGGCCGGTGGCCTTGCGCCGGGCGTTCGCGCGATCGAGGCGGGCTCGGGTTCGCGCCCGGCGGCTCTGCTCTCCGCCGTCCCCGTCAGGTGCTGTGTCGGCGGCTGTTCCACGCGCGCCCGGGGCTCCCGGAGCGGCCTTGGGGCCTGCCTGCTGGGAGGCGGTGGCGGGCTCGCGCTCCTCCGGGTCGCCCGCGGCGCCGCCACCCCTCTTGAAACGTCCCTGCACTAGCGTCGCAACCTCTGGACCAGGCGTCCCCCGCGCTGCCGCGGCGGGACGGTGTCGAGTTCGAATCCGCAACCCCGGATCGTCCGGGTCTGCCCGGAGCCGCCGTATCGGCCCCTGCGCTGCTCAGCGCTCCGGAGGGTTCGCCTCCGGCGGTCCGTGGAATTCCAGCACAGCGGGGGATCTCCAACAAGGGGCGACGCTGCGTGTTCGAGGTGACTACGCATCGCACACCATTCTTCACAGAGTGTGCGACGGGGCCGCTGGAATACCGCATCTTTCGGACACGCGGCTGTAGGAGCTTATGCGACCTGCGTGACATGGCTCGGGTGATATGTCCGATCTATCGCGCTTGCCGGAAAATCAAAGCGTGATCGAATGCCCGAAATGTCGCTTTGGGTAATCAAATTGTGACCAAAATCACAGCCTGCTGTGTAGCCTCGCTCACGGCGGCTGTGGAAAGAGCTCTCTACTCTGGCCACGTGCAGGGACCTGTGGAACAGGGGCGGTGCCGGTTGCAGGTGGCACCTCCCGAGTACTGCCCCGTTCGACGGGCCCTGACACCCGAAGAACCCTGCCGGATCCATGACAAGGTTGGTATCACGCGTGCCCATGAAGACGACGATGAGCTTCCGCCCGACGGCCAACCCGCGCCGTACCACGCTGGCGTCGGTCGAGGGCTTCGAGGTGCTGCCGGCCCAGGCCGTCGACGAGCCCGAGGTGCAGGCGCTGCCCGCGAGCACCGCGAACCCCCGCCGCACCATCCTGATGCAGGTGCCCGGCCGGGAGTCCTGACCGGCGCCACCCGTGCGGCAGCGCCCGTACGGCGCCACCCGGACGGGCCCGTCCGAACAGCGCGCCCAGGGGGCGCCGCGGACCGCCTCACGGCGGCTGCGGCGCCCCTTGCGCCTGTCCGGGCGCCGCGGACCGCCTCACGGCGGCTGCGGCGCCCCTTGCGCCTGTCCGGGCGCCGCGCACCCCGGCTCGCCTGTCCGCTATATATGGGCGCGCTGCGGCCGGGGAGGCCGCGATAGCCTGGGAGGACGATCAGCCGTCGAACCCGAGGAGCCCGGCAAACCGTGCGCATCGCCCGATTCTCCATCGACGGGAATGTCTCCTTCGGCGTGGTCGAGGGGGAGGCCGAACGGCCTGACTCCCTCGTCGTGCACGCCCTGGCCGGCCACCCCTTCGGCCCCCCGCAGCCGACCGGCGAGACCCATCGGCTCGCCGACGTCCGGCTGCTCACCCCGATGCTGCCCAGCAAGATCGTGGCGGTGGGCCGGAACTACGCAGCCCACGCCGCCGAGCTGGGCAATGCGGTGCCCGATGTCCCGTTGACCTTCTTCAAGCCCTCCACCGCGGTGATCGGTCCCACCGAGTCCATCGCCTACCCGCCCTTCTCCGCGGACGTCCAGTACGAGGCGGAGCTGGCCGTGGTCATCGGTCGGATGTGCCGGGAGGTCCCGGCCGAGCGGGTGCCCGAAGTGGTCTTCGGCTACACCTGTGCCAACGACGTCACCGCCCGCGATGTGCAGCAGCGCGAGGGCCAGTGGGCCAGGGCCAAGGGTTTTGACACCTCCTGCCCGCTGGGGCCGTGGATCGAGACCGATCTCGACCCCGCCGACCTCGCGGTGACCTGCACCGTCAACGGCGAGCTCAGGCAGGCCGGCCGCACCTCCCAGATGGTCCGCTCGGTGGCGGACCTCATCGTCCACATCTCCGAGGCGATGACGCTGCTTCCCGGCGACATCATCCTCACCGGCACCCCCTCGGGCGTCGGACCCCTGAACGTCGGCGACGAGGTCGCCGTCTCCATCGAAGGCATCGGCACTCTCGCCAACAAGGTGATCAAGCGTGGTTAACACCCCCTCGGACACGGACACCCCGGTCCGGGTCCGCTTCTGCCCCTCCCCGACCGGCAACCCGCATGTCGGCCTGGTCCGCACCGCCCTGTTCAACTGGGCCTTCGCCCGGCACCACGGCGGCACCCTGGTCTTCCGGATCGAGGACACGGACGCGGCCCGCGACTCCGAGGAGTCGTACCGCAGCTGCTGGAGGCCATGCGCTGGCTCGGCTTCGACTGGGACGAGGGCCCGGAGGTCGGCGGCCCGCACGAGCCGTACCGGCAGTCCCAGCGGATGGACATCTACGCGGACGTCGCCCGCAGGCTGCACGAGACCGGGCACGCCTACGAGTGCTTCTGCACCACCGAGGAGCTGGACGCCCGCCGCGACGCGGCCCGCGCCGCCGGCCGCCCGTCCGGCTACGACGGCCACTGCCGCGACCTCACCGCCGAGCAGCAGGCCGCCTACCGGGCCGAGGGCCGGGAGCCGATCCTGCGCTTCCGGATGCCGGACACCACCATCACCTTCCACGACCTGGTGCGCGGCGAGCTGTCCTTCGAGCCGGAGCACGTGCCCGACTACGGCATCGTGCGCGCCAACGGTGCCCCGCTGTACACCCTGGTCAACCCGGTCGACGACGCACTGATGGGCATCACCCATGTGCTGCGCGGCGAGGACCTGCTCTCCTCGACGCCCCGTCAGATCGCGCTCTACGCGGCGCTCGGCGAGATCGGCGTCGGCAGCGGCACCGCCCCGCACTTCGGCCATCTGCCGTATGTCATGGGGGAGGGCAACAAGAAGCTCTCCAAGCGCGACCCGCAGGCCTCGCTCAACCTCTACCGCGAGCGCGGCTTCCTGCCCGAGGGACTGCTCAACTACCTTGCCCTGCTGGGCTGGTCGCTCGCCGAGGACCGCGACCTGTTCTCCATGGAGGAGATGGTCGCCGCCTTCGACATCGCCAAGGTCAACGCCAACCCGGCGCGCTTCGACCTGAAGAAGGCCGAGGCCATCAACGCCCACCATCTGCGCGAGCTCCCGGCGGAGGAGTTCACCCGCCGCCTGGTGCCGTTCCTGCAGTCCGCGGGGCTGCTGCCCGCCGAGCCGGCCGACGCCCAGCTCGAACTGCTGCGCAGCGCCGCGCCGCTGACCCAGGAGCGGATGACGGTGCTGGGCGAGGTGGTGGGGATGCTGGGCTTCCTCTTCGCCTCCCCGGTGGACTTCACCGTCGACCCCGCGGACGCGGAGAAGGTGCTCACCGCCGATGCCCGCCCGGTGCTGGAGGACGGCATCAAGGCTCTGGAGGCGCTGGCGGACTTCACCCCGGAGCCGATCCAGGCCGCGCTGCGCGAGGCGCTGGTGGAGGGCCTGGGGATCAAGCCCAAGTTCGCCTTCACCCCGCTGCGGGTCGCCGTGACCGGGCGCCGGGTCTCCCCGCCGCTCTTCGAGTCGATGGAGCTGCTGGGCCGCGAGGAGACACTGCGCCGGATGCGGGCCGCTCTGGACCTCGTTCCGGCCCAGGCGGGCTGACCTGCGGGCGGCCGACACGCCGCCCCGCATCCCTGGCAGGGCCCGCCCGGCAACCGGGCGGGCCCTGCTGCTCCGCAGCGGCAGTGGCGCCCCGCCGGCCGCCGCAGCAGGTCATCGGGACGAATCGATTTGGGAGCCGCGCAAGGCATCGGGTAATGTTCTTTCTGCGCCGCCCGGGAAGGCCCGAAAGGGACAGACCAGCAGGGGGCGCAAGCCAAGCGAAGCCCCTTGCAGGGGGCGGAGCAATGGGGTATGGGGTAATTGGCAGCCCGACGGATTCTGGCTCCGTTAGTCTAGGTTCGAGTCCTGGTACCCCAGCGAGAGTTCTCGCTGGCCACGGCCCTCCGATCTTCGGAGGGCCGGGCCATGGGAGCTCCACCTCAAGATCAAGCCCCCGTTGTGTAGCGGCCTAGCACGCTGCCCTCTCAAGGCAGTAGCGCCGGTTCGAATCCGGTCGGGGGTACGCTTGAAACTTCCGCTCCGGTCCGTCCGGAGCGGGGGACCTGGTTCCCGCCCCCGTTGTGTAGCGGCCTAGCACGCTGCCCTCTCAAGGCAGTAGCGCCGGTTCGAATCCGGTCGGGGGTACCAACCAGGCCCGCCCCCGTTGTGTAGCGGCCTAGCACGCTGCCCTCTCAAGGCAGTAGCGCCGGTTCGAATCCGGTCGGGGGTACTGATGGGGTATGGGGTAATTGGCAGCCCGACGGATTCTGGCTCCGTTAGTCTAGGTTCGAGTCCTGGTACCCCAGCGAGAGTTCTTCGCTGGTCCTGAGCGTAAGGCCCCCGGCAGCAGCCGGGGGCCTTCGCGTGTTCCCGTACGGCTGTGCCGCCACGGGGCGGGCCCTGGTACCCGCAGTGGCGGGCACCAGGGCCGGGGGCTTGCGGTCAGCCGCGGCGCAGCGCGTCGGTGAGCCGGTTGGCGGCCTCGATGATGGCCTGGGCGTGGAGCCGGCCGGGGTGCCTGGTCAGGCGCTCGATGGGGCCGGAGACGGAGACGGCCGCCACCACGCGGTTGGACGGGCCGCGTACGGGCGCGGAGACCGACGCCACGCCCGGCTCCCGCTCGCCGATGGACTGGGCCCAGCCGCGGCGGCGTACACCGGAGAGGGCGGTGGCGGTGAAGCGGGCGCCCTGGAGGCCGCGGTGGAGCCGCTCGGGCTCCTCCCAGGCCAGCAGTACCTGGGCGGCCGAACCGGCCTTCATCGGCAGGGTGGAGCCCACCGGAACGGTGTCCCGCAGGCCGGAGAGCCGCTCGGCGGCCGCCACGCAGATGCGCATGTCGCCCTGCCGGCGATAGAGCTGCGCGCTCTCGCCGGTGACATCGCGCAGATGCGTGAGCACCGGGCCGGCCGTGGCCAGCAGGCGGTCCTCGCCGGCGGCCGCGGCCAGCTCGGCGAGCCGCGGGCCGAGGATGAAGCGCCCCTGCATGTCCCGGGTGACCAGGCGGTGGTGCTCGAGTGCTACCGCCAGGCGGTGCGCAGTGGGTCGTGCCAGTCCGGTGGCGGCGACGAGTCCGGCCAGGGTTGCAGGGCCCGACTCCAGAGCGCTCAGCACCAGAGCGGCCTTGTCGAGAACGCCGACGCCGCTAGAGTTGTCCATGCCCTGATATTGCAGTCTCAGATCGCGAGACGCAAGTTCAATCTTCCGGGATCTCGGTCACTCTTGGAGGAGCAGCTCGGAAACCGCCCGCCAACAGGCAGGGCGCTGGGGCGGCTACGCCACACGAACAGGCCGGCAGTGCGGCCGGTCGGAGGGAAAGCGATGGGACGGACACTCGCGGAGAAGGTCTGGGACGACCACGTCGTCCGGCGCGCCGATGGCGAGCCCGACCTCCTCTTCATCGATCTGCACCTGCTGCACGAGGTGACCAGCCCGCAGGCCTTCGACGGCCTCCGGCTGGCCGGGCGCACGGTCCGCCGGACCGATCTCACGATCGCGACCGAGGACCACAACACGCCCACCCTCGACATCGACAAGCCCATCGCCGACCCGGTGTCCCGCACGCAGCTGGAGACGCTGCGCCGCAACGCCGAGGAGTTCGGCGTCCGCATCCACTCGCTCGGGGACGTCGAGCAGGGCGTGGTCCACGTGGTCGGCCCGCAGCTGGGTCTGACCCAGCCCGGCACCACGGTGGTCTGCGGCGACAGCCACACCTCGACCCACGGTGCCTTCGGGGCGCTGGCCTTCGGCATCGGCACCAGCCAGGTCGAGCATGTGCTGGCCACCCAGACGCTGCCGCTGGCCCCCTTCCGGACCATGGCGATCACCGTCGAGGGTGAACTGCCCGAGGGCGTCACCGCCAAGGACCTCATCCTGGCCATCATCGCCCGGATCGGCACCGGCGGCGGCCAGGGCTACGTCATCGAGTACCGCGGCTCGGCCATCCGCAACCTCTCGATGGAAGCGCGGATGACCATCTGCAACATGTCCATCGAGGCGGGCGCGAGGGCGGGCATGATCGCCCCCGACGACACCACCTTCGCCTACCTGGAGGGCCGCCCGCACGCCCCCGCCGGCGAGGACTGGGACGCCGCCGTGGAGTACTGGCGGACCCTCGCCACCGACGAGGACGCGGTCTTCGACCACGAGGTCTACATCGACGCGGCCGAGCTGACCCCGTTCGTCACCTGGGGCACCAACCCCGGTCAGGGCGCCCCGCTGGGCTCCGCGGTACCGGACCCGGCCTCCTTCGCCGACCCCTCCGAGCGCACTGCCGCGGAGAACGCCCTGAAGTACATGGGCCTCACCGCCGGCACCCCGCTGCGTGAGGTCCCGGTGGACGCCGTCTTCGTCGGCTCCTGCACCAACGGCCGGATCGAGGACCTGCGCGCCGCCGCCGCCATCCTGGACGGCCGCAAAGTCGCCGACGGCGTACGGATGCTGGTCGTCCCCGGCTCGGTGCGGGTCGCCCTGCAGGCCGTCGAGGAGGGCCTGGACAAGGTCTTCACCGCGGCCGGCGCCGAGTGGCGGCACGCGGGCTGCTCGATGTGCCTCGGTATGAACCCGGACCAGCTGGCTCCGGGCGAGCGCTGCGCCTCCACCTCCAACCGCAACTTCGAGGGGCGGCAGGGCAAGGGCGGCCGCACCCACCTGGTCTCGCCGCAGGTGGCCGCCGCCACCGCCGTCCTGGGCCACCTGGCCGCACCGGCAGACCTGAACGACCGCACCTTTGTGGAGGCCTGAGCCCGATGGAGAAGTTCACCGCCCACACCGGCCGGGCCGTCCCGCTGCGCCGCAGCAACGTCGACACCGACCAGATCATCCCCGCGCACTGGCTGAAGAAGGTCACCCGCAACGGCTTTGAGGACGGCCTCTTCGAGGCCTGGCGCAAGGACCCGGAGTTCGTGCTCAACCGCCCCGAGCGGGAGGGCGCCTCGGTCCTGGTGGCCGGTCCGGAGTTCGGCACCGGCTCCTCCCGCGAGCACGCCGTCTGGGCCCTGCAGAACTACGGCTTCAAGGCCGTGATCTCCTCCCGCTTCGCCGACATCTTCCGCGGCAACTCGCTGAAGAACGGGCTGCTGACGGTGATCCTGCCGCAGCAGACCGTGGAGCGGCTGCAGGAGCTGGTGGAGGCCGACCCGGCCGCGGAGATCACCGTCGACCTGGAGGCCCGGCAGGTCCGCGCCGAGGGCATCACCGCCGACTTCGAGCTGGACGAGAACGTCCGCTGGCGGCTGCTGAACGGCCTGGACGACATCAGCCTCACCCTGCAGCACGAGGACGACATCGCGGCCTTCGAGGCCGCCCGCCCGTCCTTCAAACCGCGTACTCTGCCGGTCGCCTGATCGCAGAACCCGCACGGCAGACGGCCCGCTGCTCCGCTCCGGCGGAGCAGCGGGCCGTCTGCCGTTCCGGCTGCAGGCTGGCACAATCGAGCCATGGACCGGCGCCGTGAACCCCCAAGCGAGGGCGGCGAGAGCGGCCCTCAGGAGGCCGCGCTCTACGCCGTCGTGGCCGAGCGGTTGAAGCAGGCACACGCCCGGGTGCGTGCGCTGAACGTGTCCGATGAGCACAGGGTCGTACTGGTGCGACGACTGCTTGCCGTCACGGAGTCGGCGAAGCGGGATCTCCCGGCCGCAGCGCGGAGGTTGAGGCGCATCGTGGCGGATCTGGAAGCCGGGCGGCTGCCCCCGCCGCCGGGTCGCTGATGTACAAATCCATTGCGACACTAGGGTGATTCGCCCGTTTGGTAATTGCCAGACCGTATATAGATGCCTAACGTGCGAATTGCGCTGGTGGATTCATCGGCGTGCCGGTTTCCGAAGGGGAAGACGTGAACAAGGCACAGCTTGTCGAAGCGGTGGCCGAGCAGCTCGGTGGTCGTAGGGCCGCCGCCGAGGCAGTGGATGCTGTGCTCGACACCATCGTCCGAGCCGTGGTGGCAGGCGACCGGGTCTCGGTCACCGGCTTCGGCACTTTCGAGAAGGTGGACCGCTCCGCGCGGTTCGCCCGCAACCCGCAGACCGGTGAGAAGGTCAAGGTCAAGAAGACCTCCGTCCCCCGGTTCCGCCCCGGTCAGGGATTCAAGGACCTGGTGAGCGGCAGCAAGAAACTGCCCAAGGAAGGCCCTTCGGTGAAGAAGGCGCCCAAGGGCTCCCTCACCCCGGGCAAGGCCGGGACCACCGCCGCGGTGAAGCGTGCGGCCGCCAAGCGGACCGCCGCCGCAGCCGGTGCTGCGGAGGCACCGGCCGCCGCCCGCCCGGTGAAGCGCGCCGCGGCCAAGAAGGCCGCTCCCGCGGCTGCCGCAGCGAAGAAGACCACCGCGACGCCCACGAAGAAGGCCACCGCGGCGAAGAAGACCGCCGTCAAGAAGGCCGCCGCCGCGGCGAAGAAGACCACCTCGGCCGCCAAGAAGACCGCTGCGGCGGCGAAGAAGACCGTCGCCAAGAAGACCACGGCGAAGAAGACCGCACCCGCGGCCAAGAAGACCTCCTCCGCCCGCAAGAGCGCCGCACGCAAGGCGGTCACCCGCAAGGTCGCGGCGTCATCCGGCTGACCGCCGTCACCCGCCGCGTCCCGACAGAAGCCGCAGGCCCGTTCCGGAATCCCGGACGCCTGCGGCTTCGCCATGTGCGCCCCGGGTGCGCGGCTCAGACCCCGGGGTCGGGAAAGGTCTGCAGAGTGAGGAAGACCACCCGCCGGGCCGCCCCCTCGCCCTCGGTGCGGATGCGCACCCGCTGACCGGGGCGCAGCAGCCGCAGGCCTCCGGCGTCGAAGGCCGCCGCGTCGAACGGCACCGGCGTCCCGTCGTCGAGCAGCACCGAACCGGACCGGGTGTCGGGCGAGTACGTGAAAGCCGTGGCCTGCATGCGCCCAGCCTAGGCCGTACCCGGCGGGTCGCGGCACCGGCCTCGTCCCACCGAAGAGGTGCGGCGGCCCGCGCCCGCGAACGGCGTCCGGCCGTACGCGGCCGCCGACTTCACCGCACGGGGCCCTAACCGTCCAGCGCCGCCAGCGACCCGGCGACCGCGGCGGTGTGCCGTCCCACGCCCAGGGCCAGCGCCTCGGCCAGGTCCTCGCCGGTGTCCACGTCCCGCCGCAGCGACGGAAGGTCCGCAGCGGCGATCTCCCGTGCGCCGGAAGCCCGGTGGCGCTGCCGCGAGGCACCTCCGAAAGCAGGAGCCAGGACCACACCCGGGGCCGCCGCCAGCAGCGTGGTCCCCACGCCGGGGGTGTCCGGGACGAACGCCCGGCCACCGAGCGGCACCCGCGCCAGCGCCCGGGCCAGCTCCGGTGTGCGCAGCGCCGGCAGATCGGCGGACAGCGCGGCCACCGGGGCGACCGGATGCAGCGCCCGGGCCGCCTTCGCGCCGTGGACCAGCGCCGCGTTGAGCCCGCGGGCCGGCTGGTCCGGCACCACCAGGGCGCCGGCGGCGGACAGCGCCGCCCCGGCCAGGGGGTCGTCGGTCACCACCAGTACCCGGGCGACCGCAGGGCAGGAGAGCGCCGCCGCCACCGTGTCCCGGGCGAAGGCCAGCGCCAGTTCGCCGCGCAGTTCCCCGGCGTAGGCGCCGAGCCGGCTCTTGGCGGTCGCCAGCGGCTTCAGCGGCAGCACCAGGGCCCAGTCGGCGGGGGGAACGCAGCCGGTCGTGGCGGAGGGGCGTACGGTGTCCTGGTTCATCGGCGCCATTCTGGTACCGCCGGGCGGTCGTGTGACCCGGCCGAGGGTCCTCGGGACGTGCGTTTCGTCACGTGCACCCGGTCGTGGGCGGCGGTTTCTCGACAGTCGGCGAAGCAGCGGGACACACTTGTCCGGCCGCCGCCACCAGGCCGGTGAAGGTTTCCTCCCAGGCCGAATTCGGGCAGATCGGGGGAACGGCACAGCGATCCGCGGCCCGCAGGGGGCCGCGCCGGCAGAGGAGGACCTGGGGTGGCCCGCCGCTCTAACGCCCAATACGGCTTCTGGTACCGCTTGGTGGCTGCGATCGCGAAGCCCCCGCTCACCGTGCTGGTGAAGCGGGAGTGGAGCGGCTGGGAGCACATGCCGGCCGAAGGCGGCTTCATCACGGCCGTCAACCACATCTCGTACCTCGACCCGCTGACGTATGCGCACTACCAGTACAACAGCGGCCGCCCGCCGCGGTTCCTCGCCAAGTCGGGACTGTTTGCGATCCCGGTGGTGAGCCTGCTGCTGCGCAACACCGGCCAGATCCCGGTCTTCCGTGAGTCCACCGACGCCGCGCACGCCTTCCGGGCGGCGGTGGCGGCGGTCGACAAGGGCGAGTGCGTCGCCGTCTACCCCGAGGGCACCCTCACCCGTGACCCCGACATGTGGCCGATGACCGGCAAGAGCGGCGCGGCCCGGATCGCCCTGATGACCGGGGCGCCGGTGATCCCGGTGGCCCAGTGGGGCGCCCAGGAGATCGTGCCGCCGTACGCCGAGGGCGGCCGCGGGCGGCGGCGTTTCCGCCCCTTCCCGCGGCACCGGGTGACCGTGGTCGCCGGGCCGCCCGTGGACCTGTCCAGGCACCAGGGCAAGGAGCTCACCGCGGAGGTGCTGCGCGACGCCACCGAGGACATCATGGCGGCCATCACCGCGCTGCTCGCGGAGATCCGCGGGGAGAAGGCCCCTGAGGTCCGTTTCGACCTGCGGCGCAGCGCCCGGCAGCGGCGCGCCGAGCGGGCCGCCGAGGCGGAGGCGGCCCGTCCCGCGGCGCGGAAGCCCGTCGAGGCGGAGGCCGGCGACGCCGCCGAGGAGACCGCCAAGTGACACGTTGCGCGGTGTTCGGCAGTGGTTCCTGGGGCACCGCCTTCGCCATGGTGCTGGCCGACGCCGGGTGCGAGGTCACCCTCTGGGGCCGTCGTCCGGAGCTTGCCGAGGCGGTCAACCGCACCCGGATCAACGCGGACTACCTGCCGGGAGTGGAGCTGCCGGCCGGGGTCACGGCCACCACCGACCCCGCGGCCGCGGCGGACGGCGCCGCCTTCGCGGTGCTGGCGGTGCCCTCGCAGACGCTGCGCGGCAACCTGGCGGCCTGGACGCCCCTGCTGGCGCCGGACACCGTGCTGGTCAGCCTGATGAAGGGGATCGAGCTCGGCACCGCGATGCGGATGAGCGAGGTGATCGCCGAGGTCTCGGCGGCCGACCCGGCGCGCGTCGCCGTGGTCAGCGGGCCCAACCTGGCACCGGAGATCGCCAACCGGCAGCCGGCCGCCAGCGTGGTGGCCTGCGCCGACGAGGAGGTCGCCAGGCGCCTCCAGTCCGCCTGCCACACCGGCTACTTCCGCCCGTACACCAACACCGATGTGGTCGGCTGCGAGCTCGGCGGTGCGGTGAAGAACGTCATCGCCCTCGCCGTGGGCATGGCCGAGGGCATGGGGCTCGGGGACAACACCAAGGCGTCGCTGATCACCCGGGGCCTGGCCGAGACCACCCGGCTGGGGCTGGCGATGGGCGCCGACCCGCACACCTTCGCGGGCCTCGCCGGAATGGGCGACCTGGTCGCCACCTGCTCCTCGCCGCTCTCCCGCAACCACACCTTCGGCATCAACCTGGGCCGCGGGATGACGCTGGAGGAGACCGTCGCCGCGACCAGCCAGACGGCCGAGGGCGTCAAGTCCTGCGAGTCGGTGCTCGACCTGGCGGGCCGCTTCGGGGTGGAGATGCCGATCACCGAGGCGGTGGTGGACGTGGTCCACAACGGCAAGCCGACCCGGCTGGTGCTCAAGGAGCTGATGGCCCGCTCGGCCAAGGCCGAGCGCTGAGACACGCCGAGCGGAGGGGCCGAACGGCTGCCACCCCGGCTGCCCGGTCGTACGCCCGCACGACAGCCACCAGGCCGCACGGTAGTCTCGGCCCGATATGAGCTACGAACCGACCTCCCCGAACCTTCCGGAGGGCCGCACCTCCGGGCGCAAGCCCCGTGTCGCCATCGTCTTCGGCGGCCGCAGCTCCGAGCATGCGATCTCGGTGTCGACCGCCGGAAGCGTGCTGCGCGCCATCGACCGGACGCTCTACGACGTCCTGCCGATCGGTATCACCCATGACGGCCGCTGGGCCCTGACCAGCGACGAGTCGTCCAGGATGGCCATCACCGACGGCCGGCTGCCCAGCGTGGAGCAGGTCGCCGAGTCGGCCGAGGGGCAGGTGGTCCTGCCGGTCAGCTCCGCCTCCCGGGAGGTCGTCTGGAGCGAGCCGGGCGCCGTCCCCAAGGCACTGGGCGAGGTCGACGTGGTGCTGCCGCTGCTGCACGGCCCGTGGGGCGAGGACGGCACCCTGCAGGGCCTGCTGGAGCTCTCCGGCGTCCCCTATGTGGGCTCCGGGGTGCTGGCCAGCGCGGTCGGCATGGACAAGGAGTACACCAAGCGGGTGCTCACCTCCTTCGGGCTCGCGGTGGGCCCGTACACCGTGGTGCGCCCCCGTGACTGGGAGACCGAGGCAGGCCGTGCCGCCGCCCGGGAGCGGATCGCCGAGCTTCAGCTGCCGGTGTTTGTGAAGCCCTGCCGGGCCGGTTCCAGCATGGGCATCACCAAGGTCAAGGACCTGGAGCAGCTGGACGCCGCGATCGAGGAGGCACGCCGCCACGACCCCAAGGTGATCGTGGAGGAGGGGCTGCGCGGCCGCGAGATCGAGTGCGGGGTGCTGGAGTTCGAGGACGGCCCCAGGGCCAGCCTGCCCTCCGAGATCAAGGTCGACGGCGACTTCGAGTTCTACGACTTTGAAGCCAAGTACATCGACTCCTCCGAGGTGGAGATCCCGGCCCGGCTGAGCGGGGACGAGACCGCCGAGCTGCAGCAGCTGGCCGTGCGCGCCTTCGAGGCGCTCGGCTGCGAGGGCCTGGCGCGGGTCGACTTCTTCCTGCTGGACGACGGCGGCTGGGTGGTCAACGAGATCAACACCATGCCCGGCTTCACCCCCATCTCGGCCTACCCCAAGATGTGGGAGGCCACCGGGGTGCCCTATCCCGAGCTGATCGACCGGCTGCTCAAGGCGGCGCTGAGCCGCTCCACCGGGCTGCGCTGACGCCGCCCGGCGGAGGTCACTGGGTGAAGCGGGAGGGATCGGTCCTCGCCACCGCGTCGGATATGCCGGGCAGCACATCCGACGCATGGGGGTACGCCCCGGCGGGGACCGTGACCTCCACGGTGGCGCGCCGCTCGATGGTGGTGAAGCGGTAGCCGCCGTCGTCCAGGCTCTCGGTCAGCCAGTCCACCCCGTTGACCGTGCCGCCCTGCTGCGAGGCGTCCGGGTGCTCCAGCGCGGCGGGCACCGGACCGCCGCAGCTCAGCACGGTACGCGGATCACTGGCCCAGGCCGCGGTGAAGGGGGAAGCGGGCTGCGGGTCGCGGCGTGCGGTGCCCTGCAGCGAGTGCGGCAGCGCCCGGTCCAGCGCCCGGCACACGGCGGCGCCCCGGGCGTCCGGCACAGGGGGCTCCACCCGGGGGTCGGAGCGCCACCACAGGAAGCCCGCCACCAGCAGCGCGCAGAGCAGAGCCGTGAGCAGCAGCATCCGGCGGGGCATGGCACCGCCGGTGAGCGGCCGGGGCCGGGCGAATACGGTCACCGACCGATCATAGGAGGGCCCTACAGATGGACCACCGGGCAGGTCAGGGTCCTGGTGATCCCCTCCACCTGCTGGATCCGGGCGACCACCAGTCGGCCCAGCTCGTCCACGGTCTCGGCCTGCGCCCGCACGATCACGTCATAGGGGCCGGTGACGTCTTCGGCCTGGATCACCCCGGGGATGTCCGAGATGGCCCCGGCCACAGCGGAGGCCTTGCCGACCTCTGTCTGGATCAGGATGTATGCCTGCACCACGGGGGGACCTCCCGGCGGCTCGGTGTGGAGATCGTCTCATCGTCCGACGCCACGCTACCGTGCGGCGCGGCCCCGCGGGGAGACCCGCGTCGACGGGTGGGGACTACGCTGCGCGTGGGGCACCGACAACCATCGGACACCGATGACCCCAGACAGGGGAAGGACGGCAGATGCAGGGCACCGTGGGCGAGCTCGGCGAGTTCGGACTCATCCGGGAGCTGACCGCCCGGCTGCCCCCTCACGCAGCCGTCGACCTCGGTCCCGGGGACGACGCCGCCGTGGTGCGGGCGGCCGACGGGCGGGTGGTGGCCACCACCGATGTGCTGCTGGAGGGACGCCACTTCCGGCGCGACTGGTCGACCGCCTATGACGTGGGCCGCAAGTCCGCGGCCCAGAACCTCGCCGACATCGCCGCCATGGGCGCGGTGCCCACCGCGCTGCTGCTGGGGCTGGTGGTCCCCGCGGACCTGCCCGCCACCTGGGCCACCGAGCTGATGGACGGCCTGCGGGACGAGTGCAAGGTGGCCGGCGCGGCGGTGGTGGGCGGCGATGTGGTCCGCGGCGACACCGTGACGGTGGCCATCACCGCCCTGGGCGACCTCCAGGGGCGGCGCCCGGTCACCAGGTCCGGCGCCCGGCCCGGCGACGTCGTCGCGGTCACCGGCTGGCTGGGCTGGTCCGCGGCCGGCTACACCGTCCTGTCGCGGGGCTTCCGCTCACCGCGCGCCTTTGTGGAGGCGCACCGGCGCCCGGAGCCCCCGTACCACGCGGGCCCCGCGGCGGCCGACCTGGGCGCCACCGCCATGATCGACGTCAGCGACGGTTTGGTGGCCGACCTCGGGCATGTCGCCGCGGCCAGCGGGGTGGACATCGACCTGCACGCCGCGGACTTCGACATCCCCGCGCAGATGGCCGACATCGGGCAGGCGGTGGGGGTGGACCCGCTGGTGTGGGTGCTCTCCGGCGGTGAGGACCACGCCATTGTGGCCTGCTTCCCGGCGGAGGCGGCGCTGCCCGCCCGCTGGCGGGTGGTGGGCAGGGTGTCCGCCGTGCGGCCGGGCCGTACCGCGGCGGTGACCGTCGACGGCGCACCCTGGGACCGGGCCGGCGGCTGGGACCACTTCTCCGGCTGAGGGCGGGGCGGGACGGCGGGTCGACTCAGGGGATCCAGAGCCTTTCAGGTATGTCTTGGGGTGGTATGCCCGAATTGGGGGCGCCCGGGACGGCGAGCAGGAGCTCTGGCGACATATGCGCATCGGTGTCATGACCAGCGGCGGCGACTGCCCCGGACTCAACGCGGTGATCCGCTCCGTGGTGCACCGGGCCGTGGACGTCCACGGCGACGAGGTCATCGGCATCGAGGACGGCTACCTGGGCCTGATCGAGCAGCGCGCCCGGCCGCTCGGCCACGACGACGTCACCGGCCTGCTCACCCGCGGCGGGACCGTCCTGGGCTCCTCCCGGGTGGAGCACCACCGCATCCACCAGGCCGTCGACCGGGCCGCCGAGCTGGCCGCCGGACTGGGCATCGACGCGCTGATCGCGATCGGCGGGGACGGGACCTTCACCGCCGCCCGGATGTTCTGCGAGGCGGGGCTGCCCGTGGTCGGCGTCCCCAAGACCATCGACAACGACGTCAGCGCCACCGATGTCTCCTTCGGCTTCGACACCGCCGTGTCGGTCGCCACCGAGGCCGTCGACCGGCTGAAGACCACCGCCGAATCCCACCAGCGGGTGATGGTGGTGGAGGTGATGGGCCGCGAGGCCGGGTGGATCGCCCTGGAGGCGGGCATGGCGGGCGGCGCCCACGCCATCCTGCTGCCCGAGAAGCCGTTCGACATCGAGGCGGTCTGCGTGATGATCGAGGAGCGCTTCGCCCGACGCAAGAAGTTCGCCATCGTGGTGGTCGCCGAGGGCGCCCAGCCGGCCCCCGGCACGCTGCGGCTGGACCCCGGCCGCGTCGACCAGTACGGCCACCGCAGATTCGGCGGTCTCGGCACCAGACTGGCCGTGGAGCTGGAGCACTGGCTGGGCAAGGAGGCACGCCCGGTGATCCTCGGCCACACCCAGCGCGGCGGCCCGCCCACCGCCCGTGACCGGGTGCTGGCCTCCCGCTTCGGCTGGCACGCCGTGGAGGCCGTCCACAAGGGCGCGTTCGGCTGGTTCACCGCGCTGCGGGGCACCCTGGTGGAGCTGGCGACCCTCAGCGACGCCGTCGCGGCTCCCAACACGGTGCCTCTGCACCGCATGCTGGAGGCCGAAGCGGTGCTCTGACCGCGCCTCCACCCGGCCGCGGCGCGGTTCCGGGGGCAGGTAGGTTGAAGCCATGCCAGACTCCACCGCATCCCACCAGGCACCGCCGCGGGTCCTCACCGTCGCCGGCTCCGACTCCGGCGGCGGCGCCGGCATCCAGGCCGACCTCAAGGCCATGCTGGCGCTCGGGGTGCACGGGATGAGCGTGATCACCGCCGTCACCGCCCAGAACTCGCTGGGCGTCCAGGGCTACTGGGAGCTGCCCGCCGAGGCCGTGCGGGCCCAGTTCCGCAGCGTTGTGGACGACATCGGCGTCCAGGCGGTGAAGACCGGCATGCTGGCCTCGGTCGAGCTGGTGGAGACCGTCTCCGAGCTGCTCGCCGCGGTGGACGCACCCGTGGTGGTCGACCCCGTGGGTGTCTCCAAGCACGGCGACGCACTGCTGGCCGCCGAGGCCGTCGCCACCGTGCGGGACCGGCTGCTGCCGACCGCCACCGTGGCCACTCCCAACCTCTACGAGGTGGAGCAGCTGACGGGGATCCGGGTGGCCGACGAGGCCGACATGCGCGCGGCCGCGGAGGCGGTGCTGGCGCTGGGGCCGCGCTGGGTGCTGGTCAAGGGCGGCCATCTGCCGGGGCGCGCCTCCGACCTGCTCTTCGACGGCGCGCAGGAGCACTGGTACCGCGCCGAGCGCTATGACAACCGGCACACCCATGGCACCGGTTGCACCCTGGCCAGCGCGATCGCCGCGGAGCTCGCCAAGGGGCTGGAGGTACCGGCCGCGGTGGCCGCCGGCAAGGAGTATGTCACCGGGGCCATCCGGGCGGGATTCCCGCTGGGCGCCGGAATCGGTCCGGTCGACCACGGGTGGCGGCAGCGCGGCTGACCGCCGGCTGCGGCAGAGCCCCGTCGCCGGGTGCGACGGGGCTCCGGTCAGGCTCCGAGGGCCGCTGTCAGGGCAGGTTGACCTCGAGGTCGTCCCCGTCCGCGACGGTCTTGGTGACCGTGAAGTTCTTCTTGATGACGTGGGACGCGCCGCCGGCGGCGGGGTCGCAGGTGGCCGAGAACGCGACCTTGGTGGCGCTGTCGGCGACCGTGACGGTCAGCCCGTCGTAGGTGCCCGTGGTGCCGTCGGTGGGGGTCACATCGGCACTGCCGGACCCGAGGTTCTTGGCGATCGCCCGGACCTGCCCAGGCGTCGAGTCGTCCTTGAACTTCGCGCAGTTCACCGTGCCGTGGAAGTTGATGTCCCTGGTCAGGTGGGCGGCATGGGCCTGGCCGCTCGCCATGGGACCGGCCACCAGCGCACCGGCCAGCAGCGGTGCCGCGCCCAGCATGGCCTTCAGCCGCCGGGTACGGGGAGAGTGAACGGACATTGCAGCCTCCAACACAATTCGGGGATGGCGCGTCCGGTTTACCCGGTGCACGACCCGCGGGGCGGGACTTTCCCCGCCGCTGCTTTTCCATCGGCCCCGTGAATCCCGGTCGGAGATTTGTCGCGGGCCGCGGCGGAGGCACCGAGCGCTCCGTGCTCCACGCTCCTACAGGCCCGCTGGCCACGCAAGCGCAGGGTTCGGGATTTTGTGATGACGCACGGCGTTACTGCAATTCGGAAATCCTTCAACCAAATGATGGGTCAGTACAAGGTCGTACCAGGATTACTGAACGGAATATCCCCTGATGGGGACAGGAAACACGGTCGCGAATAATTCGGTGCGGTCCGGGTCGCTGCGCCAGCTGTCCGGGGGCGGCTGCTGCCCTTGGGCCGACCGGGTGACCTTGTGCTTCGTCCGGCCCCTGCGCCTTGCCGCCCGGGCGGCCCTGGAGTGGTGTGGTACCGCGAGCTTCAGCTCAGGAGGAGGTGACCGCGTGCCGGGCGACCGTGAGACCGCATCCGAGCACGGGGAGGGCGTGGCCGAGGTCGACGGCCACGGCGAGGAGCACTGCAGGAAGCTGCACCCTACGGCGACGCGTACCCGGCCCGTGCGCACCACGGTGGACCTGGACCCGACACTCCACCGCCGCCTGAAGAAGTGGACCGGCGACGCCGCTGTGAAGCTGGACGTCGTCGACGTCCCTCTCGTCGAGGTCTTCCGGGCCCTGGCGCGCCTGCTCATCCTCGACGAAGAGCTCGCCGCGGCCGTCCTGAAGGCCCTTCGCGACCGCTGAGAGGGCGGGCGGGGCCTCCGGGCCGGCAAAGAGGCGCCTGCCGGAGTCGAACCGCGTGCATGGTCCACCCGTACACGGGGAAGTGCATCAGAACCAGGCGGGATCGGTCGTCCCTCCGCGACTGCGGGGCAGGCTCGGGAGGCGAGGATGATGGCCGAGGGGACAGCACAGCCGTACCGGAACGGGAAGCGGCGGCCCGTACGGACAGCACTGCGCCGCTCCGCGCTGTGCATCAGGCAGGCCTGCGGCACCGACCGCAATCCGCTGTGCCGCCGCAGTGACCGCAGGCGCGCCCGGCTGCTGGTGCTGCTGGTCACCCTGCTGCTGCTGGCGCCGCTGCCCGCACTGCTCATCGGGGGGCTCGCCTACCAGCAGGGCCGTCACGCGGCCGCGGTCCAGCTGGCGCAGCGGCAGCAGGTCGCCGCGGTGACGCTGGCCTCCGCGCCCAAGGGGCAGGCCAGGATCGGGGAGCAGCTGGAGGTGCCGGTGGCGGCCCGCTGGAGTCAGCCGCCGGGGCACTCCCACACCGGTCAGGTGCTGGTCGCGCCGGGTACCGCGGCCGGGGCCCGGGTGCCGCTCTGGGTGGACGCCTCGGGGCAGCCGGCCAGGGCGCCGCGCAGCTCGGCGGACATCACCGCGGACGCCTGGTTCGCCGCCGCCGGCACCCTCGCCGCGATCGCGGCCTTCGGTGTGACCGGCGTCGCACTCACTCGGCGCTCCCTGGACCGACGCGACGACCTGGCCTGGACCCGTCAGTGGGCCGAGGTGGAGCCGGAGTGGTCGGGGCGGCGCCCGCACGGGATCGACGGACGCTGACCGCTTCGTCGGATGCTGCTGCCAAACACGCGAAAGGCACCACCGGACATGCGAAAGGCGCTGCCGGACACGCGAAAGGCGCTGCCGGCGGCGAAAGGTGCCGCAGGACCGGCGGATGCCGGTGCCGGACATGCGAAAGACCGGCCCACCCGAGTGGGTGGACCGGCCTTTCGCTGAACCGGGTATACCGGCCTGCGCGTCAGCGCGAGACCTTGCCGGCCTTGATGCACGAGGTGCAGACGTTGAGCCGCTTCGGCGTCCGACCGACCACGGCACGCACCGTCTGAATGTTGGGATTCCAACGACGGCGAGTACGGCGGTGCGAGTGGGAGATGTTGTTGCCGAAGCCCGGCCCCTTGCCGCAGACGTCGCAGTTGGCAGCCACGGGAGTCACTCCAAAGACTTCAGATCACTTACGTTCCAAAACCCCGGAAGACCACACACCGCGGAAAACGGATACCGGGCCAAACCGAGACCGAAGCCCGGACTTGGCCGGGCAACCGGAGCAGCATACATCCGCCACTCCTGTAGAACGAAACTACCATGACCCGGGCACCCGTCGCCGCCGGGCACCCGGCCGTCCCGGATAGCCTGCCTGGGGCAGGCCGTGAACCGGGGCCCGCCGAGAAGCCAGTGAGGAGACCAGGTGCCGGACACGCTCGACGCTCCCGTCGTACGCACCTGGTGCAGGCTGGCCCTGGCTGCGGTGGGGCAGGCGCGCGAGGAGATCGACGCGCTCAATGTCTACCCGGTCCCCGACGGGGACACGGGCACCAACCTCTATCTCACCCTGGAGTCCGCCGCCGCCGCCCTCGACCCGCTCTTCGAGCCGTCCGACGGTGTCTTCCCGGGCCTGGGCGAGGCCATGCAGGCGATGGCCCGCGGCGCCCTGCTGGGTGCCCGCGGCAACTCCGGGGTGATCCTCGCCCAGCTGCTCCGCGGAATGACCGAAGTGCTGGCCGACGGCGGGGGAGCGGGTGACTCCGAGGCGCTCCGCCGGGCGCTGCGCCGGGCCGCCGACGCGGGTTACGAGGCCGTCGCCCGGCCCGTCGAGGGCACCCTGCTCACCGTCGCCGCGGCGGCCGCGCACGCCGCCCAGGAGTGCTCCGGCGGCCTGGTCGAGGTCGCCGACGCGGCGTACGAGGCATCCCGCCGGGCGCTGGCCGCCACCCCCGGGCAGCTGGACGTCCTGGCCCGGGCCGGTGTGGTGGACGCCGGCGGCCGCGGCCTGGTCGCCGTGCTCGGCGCACTGGCCGACGCGGTGGCCGACCAGCAGCCCCTGGGGCCGCTGGCGCTGGAGTCGGGACTGCGCCGCAGGGAGATCACCTCCCAGGTGGTGCACGGCTGCGCCGACGGGACGGACCACGCGGGGCCGGGCGGGAGCCCGGCCTTCGAGGTGATCTATCTCCTGGACGCCCCCGACGAGGCTCTGCCGGCGCTGCGCGCCCGGCTGGCGGAGGTGGGCGACTCCCTGGTGGTGGTCGGCGGCGACGGACTGTGGAACGTCCATGTGCATGTGGACGACGCCGGGGCCGCGGTCGAGGCCGGCATAGCGGCCGGCCGCCCCTACCGGATCCGGATCACCCATTTCGGTGACGCCGCCCGCCGTACGGCCGCGGAGCCGCGCGAGCACTCCGGCCGGGCCGTGATCAGTGTGGTGCACGGCAGCGGCATCGCCCGGCTGTGCACCGAGGCCGGTGCCACCGTGCTGCACGCCGACCCCGACCGGCCCCCGTCCAGCGCCGAACTGGCCGGCGCCGTCCGCCGCGCCGAAGCCAGCGAGGTCGTGCTGCTGCTCAACGACCCGGAGCTGCGGGCGGTCGCCGGCGCCGCCGCCGACCAGCTGCGCGGCGAGGGCATACGGGTCGCCGTCATCCCCACCCGCTCACCGGTCCAGGGACTGGCCGCACTGGCCGTGCACGAGGCCGGACGCCGCTTTGACGAGGACGTCGTCTCCATGACCTCCGCGGCCGGCGCCACCCGCTACGCCGAACTGGCGGTGGCCGAGGGCGAGTCCTGGACCATGGCCGGTGTCTGCCAGGCCGGCGACGTCCTCGGTCTGATCGACGGCGATGTCGCGGTCATCGGCAGCGACCTCGGCGGAACCGGTGAGGTGGTGCTGGACCGGATGCTGGCCGCCGGCGGCGAACTGCTCACCCTGGTCCTCGGCGACGGCGTACCGCAGCAGCTCGCCGACCGGCTGATCGCCCAGGTCCGGCGGCTGCGCCCGGAGGTCGACACGGTGGTCTACGACGGTGGGCAGGAGTCCGCACCGCTGCTCATCGGCCTGGAGTGACGCCCGCTGTCCGAGGCGTGAGGTGGAATGGATCCGATGTCCGCACTCGACGAACCCCTGAAGAAGCTGGTCGGCGACCGTACCGCCAAGGTGCTAGCCGACAGCCTGAAGCTGCGCACCACCGGCGACCTGCTGTACCACTTCCCGCGCCGGTACGCCGAGCGCGGTGAGCTGACCAGCCTGGACGAGCTGGAGGTCGACGAGCACGTCACCGTGGTCGCCCGGATCGAGAAGGTGACGCTCATCCCGTTCCGCCAGCGGCGGGGCAACAGGCTGGAGGTGGTGGTCACCGACGGCCGCGGCCGGCTGACCCTCACCTTCTTCAACCAGGGCTGGCGGGAGAAGGAGCTGCGCCCCGGGGCGCGCGGCATGTTCGCCGGCAAGGTCGGCGTCTTCCAGCGCACCCGGCAACTGGCCAACCCCGACTACCAGCTGTTGGACGCGGACGCCGAGTCCGGCGCCGCGGAGAAGTTCGCCGGCCGGCTGATCCCCGTCTACCCGGCTTCCGCCCAGGCTCCCAGCTGGAAGATCTCCCAGTGTGTGGAGATGGCCCTGGACAGCCTGGCCGCCACCGACTGGAAGGACGTCGGCGAGCCGCTGCCCGAGGGCCTGCGGGCCGACCGCGAACTGCTGCCGCTGCCCGAGGCGCTGGAGCGCATCCACCGGCCCCGCAACCAGGCCGACGTGGTGATGGCCCGCTCCCGGCTGAGGTGGGACGAGGCCTTCGTCCTCCAGGTCGCCCTGGCCCGCCGCCGCGCCACCGACTCCGCCCTGCCGGCCGTCGCCCGCACCGCTCCCTCCGACGGCCTGCTGGACGCCTTCGATGCCAGGCTGCCGTTCACCCTCACCGAGGGCCAGCGCAAGGTCACCGCCGAGATCTTCGCCGACCTCGCCCGGGAGCACCCGATGCACCGCCTGCTCCAGGGCGAGGTCGGCTCGGGCAAGACCATGGTGGGGCTGCGGGCGATGCTGGCGGTGGTGGACACCGGCGGGCAGGCGGCCATGCTGGCGCCCACCGAGGTACTGGCCCAGCAGCACCACCGGTCGATCACCGAGATGATGGGCGACCTCGCCGAGGGCGGCATGCTCGGAGGCTCCGACCTGGGCACCAAGGTGGTGCTGCTCACCGGCTCCATGGGCACCGCCGCCCGCCGCCAGGCCCTGCTGGACCTGGTCACCGGGGAGGCCGGGATCGTGGTCGGCACCCATGCCCTGATCGAGGACAAGGTGCAGTTCCACGACCTGGGCCTGGTGGTGGTGGACGAGCAGCACCGCTTCGGCGTGGAGCAGCGGGACGCCCTGCGCAACAAGGGCAAGCAGCCGCCGCACCTGCTGGTGATGACGGCCACCCCGATCCCCCGCACGGTGGCCATGACGGTCTTCGGCGACCTGGAGACCTCCGTACTGGACCAGCTGCCGTCCGGACGCTCGCCCATCGCCTCGCATGTCGTCCCGGCCCTGGAGAAGCCGCACTTCCTTGCCCGGGCCTGGGAGCGGGTCCGTGAGGAGGTCGGCAAGGGCCACCAGGCCTATGTGGTCTGCCCGCGGATCGGGGACGAGGACGAGGGCCCCGGGGCGAAGGCCAGGCGCAAGGCCCCGGAGGATCTGGAGGACCTCACCGACGAGGGCGCCGACGCCGAGGAGCGCCGCCCCCCGCTGGCGGTGCTGGATGTCGCCGGTCAGCTGCGCGACGGCCCGCTGGCCGGGCTCCGGGTGGAGATCCTGCACGGCAGGATGCAGCCCGACGCCAAGGATGACGTGATGCGGCGGTTCGCCGCGGGCGAGGTCGATGTGCTGGTCGCCACCACGGTGATCGAGGTCGGCGTCAACGTCCCCAACTCCACCGCCATGGTGGTCATGGATGCCGACCGCTTCGGCGTCTCCCAGCTGCACCAGCTGCGCGGCCGGGTCGGCCGCGGCAGCGCCCCCGGCCTCTGCCTGCTGGTCAGCGACATGCCCGGCGGCTCCGCGGCCCGCGCCCGGCTGGACGCGGTGGCGGGCACCCTGGACGGGTTCGAACTCTCCCGGATCGACCTGGAGCAGCGCCGCGAGGGCGATGTGCTGGGCCAGGCGCAGTCCGGGGTCAAGTCCTCGCTGAAGGTGCTGTCCGTCCTCGAGGACGAGGAGACCATCGCCGCCGCCCGCGAGGAGGCCGTCCGACTGGTCGCTGACGACCCCGGCCTGTCCCGCCACCCCGATCTGGCCGCCGCCCTGGAGAGCCTGCTGGACGAGGACCGCGCGGACTTCCTGGAGAAGGGCTGACCCGCTCGCCCGCCCGCAGGCCCGGAGCGCGCCCGCCCGCCGCGGGCGCCCGAGGTGCGCCGCCGGGGGGCCTCGCCGGATCCACCCGCGGGGCCCTCGCCGTATAGCGTGGAGGCACCACCCGCACCGCCACCCGTGAGGAAGCACCAGCCCCATGACCCGCGTGATCGCCGGAGCGGCCGGCGGCCGTCGTCTGGCCGTACCGCCCGGCCAGGGCACCCGCCCCACCTCCGACCGGGCCAGGGAGGCGCTCTTCTCCACCTGGGAGTCGCTGCGCGGCCCCCTGCACGGGGCGCGGGTGCTGGACCTCTACGGCGGCTCGGGCGCGGTGGGCCTGGAGGCGCTGTCCCGGGGTGCCGCACACGCACTGCTGGTGGAGGCCGACGCCCGTGCCGTCCGCGTGATCCGGGAGAACGTCCGCACCCTCGCCCTGCCGGGCGCCGAGGTGCGGGCCGGCAAGGCCGAGCGCATCGTCGAGGAGGCAGCCCCGCAGACCCCCTACGACCTGGTTTTCCTGGACCCTCCGTATGCGGTCACCGACGCCGGACTGCGCGAGATTCTGATCACACTATCCACGGGGGGGCTCGCCGACGATGCGCTCGCCACCGTGGAACGCAGCACCAGAGGCGGTGAGTTCACCTGGCCGGAGGGGTTCGAACCGTTGCGCTCGCGCCGTTACGGCGAGGGCACGCTCTGGTACGGTCGCGCCGCCGCTCCGGACGCCGGAACCGCGTCGGACCGGCCGGAAACGATCGGTTAGCAGAGTCGGCCCACCCTCACGGCAGAGCCGCCGGGGCCGGAGAGCGAGGATCACGTGTTGCGCCGCGCCGTCTGTCCGGGGTCCTTCGATCCCATCACCAACGGCCACCTCGACATCATCGAGCGGGCCTCCAAGTTGTACGACGTCGTCCATGTCGCCGTCGCGATCAACAAGTCCAAGCAGGGCCTCTTCACGGTCGAGGAGCGCATCCGGATGATCGAGGAGGTCACCGCCTGCTACGGCAACGTGGAGGTGGAGTCGCACCACGGGCTGCTGGTCGACTTCTGCCGGGACCGCGGCATCCCCGCCATCGTCAAGGGCCTGCGCGCGGTCAGCGACTTCGACTACGAGCTGCAGATGGCCCAGATGAACCACGGCCTCTCCGGTGTGGAGACCCTCTTCGTCCCCACCTCGCCGACCTACAGCTTCCTCTCCTCCAGCCTGGTCAAGGAGGTCGCCGCCTACGGCGGCGACGTCGGCCACCTGGTCCCGGGGCCGGTGCTGCAGCGTCTCACCAAGCGGATGGCGGAGCGCGCCGCCGAGCAGTGACCGTGCCCGGTGCGGGCGGATTCTGCCGATGTGTCACCCGTGCTCACCGGACTCGTTCACCTGCACCCCCGAGGTGGTCGTAGAGTTTCAACCCCCGCCCCGCCGCACCCCGGCGCACACGGAAAGACGTGAGCCACAGTGGACGTGCAGAACAAGCTCGACGACATCGTCGCGGCCATCGAGAGCGCCCGGTCCATGCCGATGTCGGCGTCGTGCGTCGTCAACCGGTCCGAGCTGCTCGGACTGCTGCAGGAGCTCCGGGAGTCGCTGCCCTCGGAGATCTCACAGGCCCAGGCGGTGATGGCGGACCACGAGCAGGTGGTCGCCGAGGCCCGCGCCGAGGCGGAGCGGATCATCCACGGCGCCCACGCCGAGCGCGGCTCGATGGTCTCCGACACCGAAGTGGTGCGCCGCTCCCAGGCGGAGGCGGACCGGCTGCTGGCCGAGGCCCGCGCCGAGGCGGCGGAGCTGCGCCGCGAGGCCGACGACTACGTCGACAGCAAGCTCGCCAACTTCGAGGTGGTGCTCACCAAGACCCTGGGGGCGGTGGGCCGCGGCAGGCACAAGCTGCTCGGCCAGGGCCCGGACGCCGGCGGCGACTACGGCCAGGGCGTCTACGGCGACGGTGGCTACGGCGAGGGCGGCTACGGCGAGGGCGAGGACGGGGAGGAGTTCGAGCCGAGGGTCTCGCCCAGCCCCGAGGTCGACGAGTACGTGGACGTCAAGCTGGCCACCCTGGAGACGGTGCTCAGCAAGACCCTGGAGGCGGTGGGCCGCGGCCGCGACAAGCTGCTCGGCAAGCAGCCCATCGACGAGCTTGCCGCCTATCTCGCCGCCGCGGACCAGGCCCAGCAGGACAAGGACCGCGCCGCCGCGGTGGCAGCAGGCTTCGCCGCCGCGGATGCGCAGGAGGTCGGGGCCGACGGGGGCGAGATCGGCCAGGCGTGGTTCCGCGACGAGGCGGGCGCCCCCCAGCAGGGCTGGGTCGACCAGGGCGGCGGCCAGACCGGCTGGGAGCAGCAGCAGGACCCCTATGCGGCGGCAGCGGCCGCCCAGGGCGACTACGCCCAGGACTACGGCTACCAGCAGCAGGCCTGGCAGCAGCAGGACCCCTATGCGGCGCAGGCCGGGTACACCGACGGCTCGGGCTATCCGGTGCAGACCGGCTACGCCCCGCAGGAGGCCTACGGGGCCGCCTACGGCTACCCCCAGCAGGCGCCCGTGCCGCAGCAGCCCGGCCTCGACGAGACCAGCTTCTTCGACACCAGCGTGATCGATGTGAGCCGGCTGCGGGAGCTGGGCGGCGGCCGCTGACCCCGCCGGTCGGACGGGCCGCCGAGGAGTGAAGTTGGGCCAGGCCCGGCCGTCCGGTATCCTGACTGCTCCGGCCTGTTCAGCGCCGGGGTTGTCGCCTGCCCCGACCCCTTCGGGGGCGCCGCAGGGCCTCCGTCAACGTGAGCCGTATGCGTCGCGCAGGGATGCGCACGCCGTAGGAAGCAGGACATCCTGAACCGCCTCGACCACCGCGATCCCCTCGTGTTCGACACACACGAGCTGGGCCGTCGTCCGGGCTCGATGCGCAGGGTGACCCGCACCGTCGAGGCTCCCGAGGACTTCGGCATCGATGTGATCGGCGTTCCCCCCAAGAGCCCGGTCGAGCTGGACATCCGGCTGGAGTCGGTGGTGGAGGGCGTACTGGTCACCGGTACCGCCACCGCGGGCCTCGCCGGAGAGTGCGTACGCTGTCTGGAGCCCGTCGAGGACGACCTCGAGGTGGACTTCCAGGAGCTGTACTACTACCCGGAGGACGACGGCCGCATCCGCGGTGCGTCCGCCGGCGGCGCGTCCGACGAGGACGACGAGGAAGAGACTTACCGCCTGGAGGGCGACCTGTTCGACCTCCAGCCGGTGCTGCGTGACGCGGTGGTGCTCGCACTGCCGCTGCAGCCGGTGTGCCAGGACGACTGCCTGGGCCTGTGCTCCGAGTGCGGAGCACGCCTGAGTGACGACCCGGACCACCACCATGACGCCGTCGACCCCCGGTGGGCGGCACTGCAGGGACTCTCCGCCGCCCCCGGCGACGAGGGTGACGGGAACGACGAGGACAGCAACGCCCGTGAGGGCGCTGCCGAGAACCAGGAGAAGTAGCCGTGGCTGTTCCGAAGCGGAAGATGTCGCGCAGCAACACGCGCCACCGCCGTTCGCAGTGGAAGGCTGCGGTCCCGGCCCTGGTGGCGTGCGACCGCTGCCACGAGCCGAAGCTCGCGCACATCGCGTGCCCGAGCTGCGGCACCTACAACCGCCGCCAGGTCCTGTCGGTCTGATCGGCAGGAGTACGGATCGATGTCGGACGGAACCACGACCTCCCGCAAGGGCGCCTCATCCGGGGCCGAGTCCACGGACAGGGCGGCCGCGCGGCCGACCTCGACCACCTATGACGTCCTGGAAGGGCGGCTCGGGTACACACTCGAGCCCGCCCTTCTGGTACGTGCACTGACGCACCGCTCGTTCGCCTACGAGAACGGCGGCCTGCCCACCAATGAGCGCCTGGAGTTCCTGGGCGACTCGGTGCTCGGCCTTGTGGTGACCGACACCCTCTACCGGATCCATCCGGACCTCCCCGAGGGCCAGCTGGCCAAGCTGCGTGCCGCGGTGGTCAACTCCCGTGCGCTGGCCGATGTCAGCCGCGGCCTCGACCTGGGCGCCTTCATCCGCCTGGGCCGCGGTGAGGAGGGCACCGGCGGGCGCGACAAGTCGTCGATCCTGGCCGACACGCTGGAGGCCATGATCGGTGCGGTCTACCTCGACCAGGGGCTCGACGCCGCCTCCGAGCTGGTGCACCGGCTCTTCGACCCGCTGATCGAGGAGTCCTCCAACCTCGGCGCAGGCCTCGACTGGAAGACCTCGCTGCAGGAGCTCACCGCCACGGTGGGCATCGGTGTCCCCGAGTACCTGGTCAGTGAGTCCGGCCCGGACCACGAGAAGACCTTCACCGCCACCGCCCGCGTCGGCGGCGAGGAGTACGGCACCGGCACCGGCCGCTCCAAGAAGGAAGCCGAGCAGAAGGCCGCGCAGAGCGCCTGGCACGGCATCCGGGAGAAGTACGGCGTGGAGACCCCCTCCGGCGGCACCACGCCCACCGCCTGAGCACGGTCGGAGCGCACCCATGCCCGAGCTGCCCGAGGTCGAGGTCGTCCGGCGGGGCCTGGAGCGCTGGGTCAGCGGCCGGGCCATAGCCGAGGTGCAGGTACTGCACCCGCGCGCCGTCCGCCGCCACCTCGCCGGCCCCGTCGACTTCGCCGCCCGGCTGACCGGCCGTACCCTCGGCCCTGCGCACCGCCGCGGCAAGTACCTCTGGCTGCCCCTGGACGGCACCGGCTGCTCGCTGCTGGGCCACCTCGGGATGAGCGGCCAACTGCTGGTGCAGCCCCCCGAGGCGCCGGACGAGACCCATCTGCGGGTGCGGCTGCGGTTCACCGACGGCGGGCGGGAGCTGCGCTTCGTCGACCAGCGGACCTTCGGCGGCCTCACCGTGCACCCGGCCGAGCCGGGTGACCCGGAGGCCACCCCGCTGGCCATCGCCCATATCGCCCGGGACCCGCTGGACCCCCGCTTCGACGACGAGGCCTTCCACACCGCGCTGCGCGGACGCCGGACCATCGTCAAACGGGCGCTGCTGGACCAGAGCCTGATCAGCGGTGTGGGCAACATCTATGCTGACGAGGCGCTGTGGCGCGCCCGACTGCACTACGACCGGCCCACCGCCACCCTGACCCGCCCGCAGACCGTTCTGCTGCTGCAGTCGGTGCGGGAGGTGATGGCGGCCGCGCTGGCCGTGGGCGGCACCAGCTTCGACAGCCTGTATGTCAATGTCAACGGCGAGAGCGGCTACTTCTCCCGGGAACTGGACGCCTACGGCCGCCGCGACGAGCCGTGCCGCCGCTGCGGGACCCCCATCCGCCGGGATCCCTGGATGAACCGCTCCAGCTACTTCTGCCCCCACTGCCAGCGTCGGCCGCGCCTGCGCTGACCGGAGTCCGCCGACCGCTTGCGACGCCGGTGTCCGCGGGGTGTGCGGTATGCCGCCTCCGCTGCCGGAGGGCAGACCCGGGCGGCGGTCGGTCGGCCGGTGTCCCGCACGGGATCCGCAGGACCGTGGGCGTATCGGTCGGTCTCCCCGAGCCCGCACTGCGCGGATGCCGCACCACCGGCCATGGCTGATGCTGGTCGGTGACGCCTGTCATCCGGACGAGGCGAGGAGGCACCGTGGACGAGACCTACGACCCTCGCCGATCAGCGGTGTTGCTGGTTGACCCTACAATGACTTCCTGTCCGAGGGAGGCAAGGTCTGGCCGCTCGTGGAGCGCATCGCCAGGGAGGTCGGCCTGCTGGACAATCTGCGCGCCGTTGTGGCCTCCGCCCGGGAGGCCGGCGTGCAGGTGGTGTTCGTCCCGCACCGCCGCTGGGAGCCCGGTGACTACGAGGCCTGGGACCACCCCAACCCCACCCAGCGGAACCTCATGGAGCTGCACGTCTTCGCCCGGGGCACCTGGGGCGGGGAGTTCCACCCCGACTTCCGGCCGGAGCAGGGGGATGCGGTGGCCCGCGAGCACTGGGCACAGAGCGGGTTCGCCAACACCGACCTCGGTCTCCAGCTCGGCCAGCGCGGCATCACCCATGTGGTTGTGATCGGACTGCTGGCGAACACATGCATCGAGTCCACCAGTCGTTTCGCCATGGAGCTCGGCTACCACGTCACCCTGGTGCGCGATGCCACCGCGGCCTATGGACCGGAGATGATGCATGCCGCCCATGAGCTGAACGGTCCCACGTTTGCGCACGCCATCGTCACCACCCGGGAGCTTGTCACCGCCTTCGGGAAGGCGCGGTGACGGCAGGGACCGCACAGCGGTCGGCCGGAGCGCTCGACCCGGCGACCACGCGGACGGGGAACCCCACCGACCCTCGGCGACGCGACGAGCCCGTCGACGTCCGAAGCCCTGCGGTGGTCACGGCTACCGTGCGGCCGCTCCGTGCCCGTACGGACGGCAGGCCCCGAGGCGGGCGGGAGGCGGCCCGCGGGCGTCAGGACCGAAGGATCACGACCAGGGATGCAGCGAGGGCGATCACGCCCAGCACGGCAAGGATGCCGCCGATGAACCGCGCGAAGCCGGCCGGCATACGGGCAGCCCGGCGCTGTGACTCGGGTCGGCCGTCGAGGTTCGAGACCAGGAAGGTGTGGAAGCGGGTGGACCACTTCCGGGTCGCCAGCGTGCCGCCCACCCCCACGGCGAGCAGGCCCCAGATCACCAGGAACGGCACGGCGGCGGAGTCGGGGTGACCCACCGAAAGCGTCATGGCGGGCATGCTCCACCGCTGGGCCGAGCACGGTCAAGGGCCGCCCGGAGGTGCGGCCGCACGGCTGGCGGGGCGGGCCCGGCCGGTGCACACCTCCCTGACCTGAGGGTTTCTCAGAAGCCAAAGTCCTGGGTCCACCAGGGGCCGCCGGTGCCCTCGTGGACTCCGACGCCGAGCTTCTTGTAGTCGCAGTTGAGGATGTTGGCCCGGTGGCCCGGGCTGTTCATCCAGGCGTCCATGACCTCCTCGGGCGTCTGCTGCCCGCGGGCTATGTTCTCGCCGCCCAGATAGCTGATGCCGACCGCCGTCGCCCGGTCCCAGGGGCTCTTGCCGTCCGGGTCGGTGTGGTCGAAGAAGCCGCGGGCGGCCATGTCGTCGCTGAAGTTCCCGGCCAGCTCGGCCAGACGGGCGTCGGCGATCAGCGGTCCGCAGCCGGCCTTGGCACGCTCCTGGTTGACCAGGGTGAGGACGGCTGCCCGCACGGCGGCGTCGCTGTCCGCGGACTTGCCGGGGGCCTTGGTGGCGGTCGCGGTGGGGCTCGGTGTGGCCGCGGCGGGGGGAGGCGTGGAGGTTCCGGCGGCGGGGGTGCCGGTGGTGGGCGCGGCGACCGGCGAGATGCTGGCGGAGGGGGCCGGGGAGGTGGCGGTGGCGGAGGGCGCGGGTCCGCGGCCCTGTCCTCGTCCGGCGGCCTCTGTGGGGCGTGCCGGAGGGGTGGCCCCGACCGGTGCGCCTGCTCCGCCGGGGAGCCCGGCCGCGGTGCCGTCGGCGGTGGTCTGGCCCGGGGCGGTGCCGGTGCCCTCGCCGACGGTCCGGGTGGGGGCGGGGCCGCCCGCGATCACCACCGATCCGGCGAGCGAGGAGGGCATCGGTACCAGCCCGCTGATCACACCGCCGGCGCCGGCCGCCAGTGCGGTGCAGCAGACGGCCAGCACGGCCCGGGCAGGGCCGCTGCCGACGCCCCCACGGGCGCGCCCGCCGCCCTTGCGGCGGTGCGACACAGGCCCGGCGGGACGAGCGGCCACCGGGGCGGGAACGGACGCTGCATGGCGTCGGTGGCCCCCCCGGGAGCCTGCGGACGGCGACGGCGGCTGCGGCTTGGACGTACGCGCATGTCGGGACATGGCTGGCTGGAACCCTCCCGATCCCCCCGACCGGTGACAAGAACCGTGCTCACCCGTACGGGTGATGGCAGGACTGTACAGGTATGACGGGTGGGGCCGGAGGGAAAGCGGGGCGCGTGGCGTTCTAGGGTTCGACCCATGCATGAACACGTCCGGCTCACCGCATGGGTGCGCGGTCGCGTCCAGGAGGTCGGTTTCCGCTGGTGGACGCGGTCGCGAGCGCTGGAGATCGGTCTGGTCGGCTATGCCGGGAACCTTGGCGACGGCCGGGTCCAGATCGTGGCTGAGGGCGCACGGGAGAAGTGCGAGCGCCTGCTGCAGCTGCTGCGGGAGGCCGACACGCCGGGCCGGGTCGACGGGGTCACCGAGATCTGGGCTGCTCCGAGGGCCGGTTACGCGGGCTTCGCGGTCCGCTGAGACAGCTGCCGAGGGCAACTGCCGGTGGAACGTGGTTGCCAGGTCAGGGGCTCACGTGGTTGACTCCGCAGCGAGCGGTGATCGCCCGGCCACTGGCCGTCGCATCCGACCCTCCGGCGTGGGTTTTCCGTCGGGCAGGTGGGCGGTGGGCGTTGCGCGCTGTGATCGTGTTGACCCGTACAGCGTTTGGTGAGACGCTGGAAACCCGCTCACCCGTACGTGTTTCCCCCGGCAGAGCTGTCCTGCAGACCTGCAAGAGCGCGTGGCGGTGCGCACCTTCCCCCTCGACCAACACCTTACAAGGTCGGTCACTCAGCGTGGAGGACCACTCATCATGGCAAAGGCGCTTCTCGGTTACGTCGGCGGTCCCGACCCGCGACTGCTCGCCGAGATGCGACGGCTTCAGCAGCGCGTCCAGGACCTGGAATCCGAGCTGACCCGGATGCAGGCCGAGAACGACGCACTGGCCGCTGTCGCGGACGAGCAGAGGCTGCTCAGCAGCATCGACGTACCTCAGCGGGAGCCCGCCCTCACCTGATCGACCCAGATCAGGCGGCGGTGCCGCCGGGAATCTGCAAGGGACGCCCGAAACGGCGTCCCTTCGTCATTCCCCCTCCAGCCCCCTCCAGAGCACTTGCGCCCTCAAAAGTTGTTGTTGTCAACAGCGTGCCCCTCGCTGACGACGGTGAAACCGCGCGGCGCCTGCCGACACGTGCACTCCGCCCCCCGTTACAGTCCTCACTGGGACGAGAGCGAGGAGAACGGCGCGTGCACCTGAAGAGCCTGACCCTGCGCGGCTTCAAGTCCTTCGCCTCCGCCACCACCCTGCGCTTCGAACCCGGCATCACCTGTGTGGTCGGCCCCAACGGCTCCGGCAAGTCCAATGTGGTCGACGCCCTGTCCTGGGTGATGGGCGAACAGGGCGCCAAGTCGCTGCGCGGCGGCAAGATGGAGGACGTGATCTTCGCCGGCACCGCCGGCCGTCCGCCGCTCGGCCGGGCCGAGGTCTCCCTCACCATCGACAACACCGACGGCGCCCTGCCCATCGACTACTCCGAGGTCACCATCACGCGGACGATGTTCCGCAACGGCGGCTCCGAGTACGCGCTCAACGGCGACACCTGCCGGCTGCTGGACATCCAGGAACTGCTCTCCGACTCCGGCATCGGCCGCGAGATGCACGTCATCGTCGGCCAGGGGCAGCTGGACTCGGTACTGCACGCCGACCCCACCGGCCGCCGCGCCTTCATCGAGGAGGCCGCCGGGGTCCTCAAGCACCGCAAGCGCAAGGAGAAGGCGCTGCGGAAGCTGGACGCGATGCAGACCAACCTCAACCGGGTGCAGGACCTCGTCGCCGAGCTGCGCCGCCAGCTCAAGCCGCTCGGCCGGCAGGCCCAGATCGCCCGCCGTGCGGCCGTGATCCAGGCCGACCTCAGGGACGCCCGGCTGCGGCTGCTCGCCGATGACCTGGTCACCCTGCGGCACGCCGTCGAGGCGGAGATCGCCGATGAGATGGCCCTGCGGCTGCGCCGCTCCACCGTCGAGCAGGAGCTGTCCAAGGCGCTGCAGCGGGAGGCCGTGCTGGAGGCCCAGGTGCAGCAGCTGGGGCCGCAGGTGCAGCAGGCCCAGGAGACCTGGTACCAGCTCTCCTCGCTCGCCGAGCGGGTCCGCGGCACCGTGGGCCTGGCCGACGCCAGGGTCAAGCACGCCGCCAGCCAGCAGGGCGAGGAGCGTCGCGGGCGCGACCCCGAGGACATGGAGCGTGAGGCCGCCCGGATCCGCGAGGAGGAGGCGGCTCTCGGCGAGGCGCTGGCCGAGGCCCAGTACGCGCTGGCCGAGGCCGTCGAACGGCGGGCCGCGCTGGAACGGGCCCTCGCCGAGGAGGAGCGCCGACTCAAGGACGTCGCCCGTGCCCTCGCCGACCGCCGTGAGGGCCTGGCCCGGCTCCAGGGCCGGGTCGCCGCCGCCCGCTCCCGCGCCGCCGGGGCCGAGGCCGAGATCGGGCGGCTGGCCGAGGCCCGTGACGAGGCGGTGGTCCGCGCCGAGGCGGCGCAGACCGAGTACGAGCTGCTCAAGGAGCAGGTCGACGGCCTGGACGCGGGTGACGAGCGGCTGGAGGCCGACTGGGCGGAGGCGCGCCGCCGGCTTGCCGCCGCGGAGGAGGCGCAGAGCCGGGCCCGTGACGCCGCCACCGCAGCCGAGAAGGAGCGCGCCGCCCTCACCGCCCGCCGGGACGCCCTGGCGCTGGGACTGCGCCGCAAGGACGGCAGCGGGGCGCTGCTGGCCGCAGAGGCCGGACTCTCCGGAGTGCTGGGCCAGGCCGCCGCACTGCTCACCGTCGCCCCCGGTGCGGAGCAGGCCGTGGCCGCCGCGCTGGGCGCCGCCGCCGACGCCGTGGCCGTGGACGGGGTGGCCGCGGCCGCGGAGGCACTGCGGCTGCTGCGTAGGAGCGACGGCGGCCGGGCCGCACTGCTGCTCGCCGGAGCGCCCGCCGCACCCGCACCCGCCGGGGCGCTGCCGGGCGGCGCCCGCTGGGCGGCGGACCTGGTCGACGGCCCGGGCACCCTGCTGCCCGCGGTCCGGCTGCTGCTGGACGGCACGGCCGTGGTGGACACCCTGGAGGACGCCGAGCAGCTGCTCGCCCTGCGCCCGGAGCTCACCGCGGTCACCCGTGAGGGTGATCTGCTCGGCAGCGGCTTCGCCCACGGCGGCTCCGCCGGGGCGCCCACCCTGCTGGAGACCCAGGCCGCGGTGGACGAGGCCGCCGCCGCGCTGGAGGCCGTCACCACTCGCGGTGAGGACCTCGCCGAGCAGGCCGAGCAGGCCGCCCGGCGGCGCCGGGAGCTGGCCGGCGAGGTCGAGGAACTGGGGACCCGCCGCCGTGCCGCGGAGAAGGAGCGCTCCGCGGTGGCGCAGCAGCTCGGCCGGCTCGGCGGGCAGGCGCGCGCGGCCGCCGGGGAGGCCGAGCGGCTGGCCGCGTCGGCGGCCAAGGCGGAGGCCGCGGTGGAGCAGACCGCGATCGAGCTGGCCGAGCTGGAGGAGCGGCTCGCCGCGGCCGAGGAGGCGCCGGCCGAGGAGGAGCCCGACGGCTCCGAGCGCGACCGGCTGGCGGAGGAGTCGGCCCGCTCCCGGCAGGCCGAGATGGACGCCCGCCTTGCGGTGCGCACCCATGAGGAGCGGGTGCGCGGCCTCTCCGGGCGTGCCGATTCGCTGGACCGGGGTGCGCGGGCCGAGCGGGAGGCCCGCGCCCGCGCCGCCGCCCGGCGCCGCCGCGCCGAGTACGAGTCTCAGGTGGCGGCGGCCGTGGCGGACGGCACCCGCCAGTTGCTGGCCCTGGTGGAGGTCTCGCTCGAGCAGGCCGCCGGTGAGCGCCGTACGGCCGAGCAGGCCCGCAGTGAACGCGACGCGGAGCTGGGCCGGGAGCGGGCCCGCGGCCGGGAGCTCAAGGAAGAGCTGGACAAGCTCACCGACTCCGTCCACCGCGACGAGGTGCTGCGCGCGGAGAAGCGGCTGCGGATGGAGCAGCTGGAGGCCAAGGCGCTGGAGGAGTTCGGCATCGAGGCCGGGGCGCTGCTCGGCGAGTACGGGCCCGACCAGCTGGTACCGCCGCCGCCCCCGGCGGAGGGCGAGGATCAGGAGGGGGAGCCGTCGCCGTATGTCAGGGCCGAGCAGGAGAAGCGGCTGAAGGCCGCCGAGCGGGCGTTCCAGCAGCTGGGCAAGGTCAACCCGCTGGCGCTGGAGGAGTTCGCCGCGCTGGAGGAGCGCCACCAGTTCCTCAGCGAGCAGCTGGACGACCTCAAGAAGACCCGCCGCGATCTGCTGGACATCGTGCGCGATGTGGACGAGCGGGTGGAGCAGCTCTTCACCGCGGCGTACCACGACACGGCGGCGCAGTTCGAAGGGGTCTTCTCACGGCTCTTCCCGGGCGGTGAGGGACGGCTGCTGCTCACCGACCCGGAGAACATGCTGACCACCGGGGTGGAGGTGGAGGCCCGTCCGCCGGGCAAGAAGGTCAAGCGGCTGTCGCTGCTCTCCGGCGGTGAGCGGTCGCTGACCGCGGTGGCGCTGCTGGTGTCCATCTTCAAGGCCCGCCCGAGCCCGTTCTATGTGATGGACGAGGTGGAGGCGGCGCTGGACGAGACCAACCTGCGGCGGCTGATCGGCATCATGGAGGAGCTGCGGGAGTCCTCCCAGCTGATTGTGATCACCCATCAGAAGCTCACCATGGAGTCTGCCGACGCCCTCTACGGGGTGACCATGAAGGGCGACGGGATCTCTCAGGTGATCAGCCAGCGGCTGCGGGAGGAGCACCGCGAGCGCCGCCCGCGGGCCCGCGCGGCGGTGCCGGGGCAGCCCTCCCGCGCCCCCGCCGAGGAGCCCGCCGGCTGATCGCGGGCGGCCGGGGCGCAGCGGCCCGGCCGCACCCGCGGCAGCGGCCCCTGCCGCCGGTGTTCGCCGGCAGGGCCCGCCGCGTGCGCCGTTCCGTGAACTGCTGCGCCGGGGTGTGGCGGCACCCCGGCCGGTGATGGTCCGTCAGCCGCGCGGCAGCACCAGGGACTGCACCTCGGGCAGGTGCCGCCAGTCGCTGGAGACGATGCTGGCGTGGGCCGCGGCGAGCTGGGTGGTGCGGTTGCGGGCCTCGTCGGCGGTGGGGTCGGTGGCGCTGATGGCGGGGGAGACGTTCTGGGCGTCGGTCATCACCAGCAGATAGTGGTTGCGGTCGTACCAGCCGGTGTCGATGCCCCCGGTGAATGCGGAGGCGTCGCCGTCGAAGACCACGAACCAGGGCCGGATGGTGCTGTCGGAGTAGGACGAGCGGGGGTCGCCGGACGCGGCGCCGTGCACCACCGGGAAGACCTGGGCCTGGGAGAGCTTGCCTGCGGCGGACAGGTCGCGCAGGTGGTCGGCCTCCTCGACATCGGTGTGCAGGGTGTCGAAGGGGTTGGACTCCTCGACGGTGCCGGGGATGACATCGAGCAGCACCTTGCCGGTCAGCTGGGCCCGGGTGGGCCAGTTGCCCGCCCTGGCGGCCTCGTCCAGGGTGGCGTAGCTGCCGCCGCCGGGCTTGGCCAGCAGGTCGGCGGGGCGGAAGACGGCGCTGCCGAGGTGCTTGGCGATCAGGGCGTCCAACTGGTCCGCGCCCATGCCGCTGCTGCCGGCGAAGCCGGCCTTGAGCTCCATCTTGACCACCAGGGGCCCGCTGTCGGGGTGGGCGCCGAGCCAGACCCGCAGGTCGTCCAGGCAGTACTCCAGGTTCTTGTTGGCGCCTCCCGTGTAGAGCTGGGCCGGGGTGGTGGCGGCGACGCAGTTGTTGCTGTTGCCCAGCGGGTTGGAGTGGCTGACCTTCCACTCCTTGGTGATGGTGTCCGTCCAGACGTCCAGCTCGATCATGCTGGTGCCGGTGTCCAGGCCCTGGGCGAGGTAGCCGAAGGCCGCGGGGTCGTAGGTGTTGTGCAGGCCCACCGTGGTGGCCGAGCCGAAGGGGAGGTCGCCGGCCCCGGCGGCGCCCGCCTGCGGAACGGGCAGCAGGGCGGCGGCGAGGGCGATCAGCGCGGCGGCGGACATGCGACGAGCAGTCAACGGAGCCTCCTTGTGAGGGGGTGTGCCGTCGTCAGCTTCGACCATCCGGGCGGCTTTGAGGTGACATGACAAGAAACTTTGTCAGACCGTCCACAACGCTTTGCGAGCAGCCTGGGCAACGCGGGAGTACGAGACATACCGTCAGCAGCGTTGACTCAACGGAGGAGCAGGCATGCAACGACGCATCCGGACGCTCAGAATCCAGGCGGCCACCGCAGTGGCCGGCCTGCTCGCGGTCAGCGCGCTCGCCGCGGCGCCCGCGACGGCCGCGACCCCGGCCGCCGCACCCGACTACTGCGCAGCCCAGTGCAACGACATCCTGCCGGCGGGCGAGAACGGCAACGCCACCCTGGCCGACATCCTCGCCAACCGCATCTTCGGCACCCGCCCGGCCCACACCGACGACCAGCTCGGCCCCTACTCCGCCCTGGCGAGCAACTACCCCGGCCTCACCGACGCCGGGCTGCGCTCCTTCTTCAACGACGCCTCCTTCGGGGTCCCGGCCTCCCAGGTCGCCTCCACCCTCCAGCCGCGCTCCGACGTCACCATCGTGCGCGACAAGGCCACCGGCGTACCGCACATCACCGGCACCACCCGCTACGGCACCGAGTACGGCGCGGGCTATGCCGCGGCCCAGGACCGGCTCTGGGTGATGGACCTCTTCCGGCACGTGGGTCGCGGCGAGCTCAGCAGCTTCGCCGGCGGCGCCGAGGCCAACCGGGCACTGGAGCAGTCCTTCTGGCAGGCCGCCCCCTACACCGAGGCCGAACTCCAGGCCCAGATCGACCAGCTGGCCACCTCCAGCCCCCGCGCCCAGCAGGCCCTCGCCGACGCCAACGCCTATCTCGACGGCATCAACGCCTACATCGACAAGGCGTACAGCGCCCGCACCTTCCCCGGCGAGTACGACCTCACCGGCCATATCGACCCCATCACCAACGCCGGCTCCATCGACCACTTCAAGCTCACCGACCTGGTGGCGCTGGCCTCCGTGGTCGGTGCGCTGTTCGGCGCCGGAGGCGGCGGGGAGGTGCAGTCGGCGCAGGTGAAGCAGGCCGCCGAGGCCCGCTACGGCACCGCCGAGGGGGACCGGGTCTGGCAGTCCTTCCGCGAGGCAGACGACCCCGAGGCCGTCGCCACCCTGCACGACGGCCAGTCCTTCCCGTACGCCCAGCCGCCCGTGGACCCCCGCGGCACCGCGATACCCGACGCCGGCTCGGTGGTCCCCGAGAAGCTGGTGTACGACGCCACCGGCACCGGGACCTCCACCGCCGCCACCGCGGCCAAGGGCGTGCTCCCCGGCAATCTGCTCACCGCCAAGCACGGCATGTCCAACGCCCTGGTGGTCTCCGGCAGGTACACCGCGGACGGCCACCCCGTCGCCGTCTTCGGCCCGCAGACCGGCTACTTCGCCCCGCAGCTGCTGATGCTGGAAGAGATCCAGGGGCCCGGGATCAGCGCCCGCGGCGCGGCCTTCGCCGGACTCTCCTTCTACATCCAGCTCGGCCGCGGCCAGGACTACGCCTGGAGCGCCACCTCCGCCGGCCAGGACATCACCGACACCTACGCGGTGCCGCTCTGCACCACCGACGGCTCACCCGCCACCACCGCCTCCGACTCCTATCTGTGGCACGGCCAGTGCACCCCCATGGAGCGGCTGGAGCGCAAGGACTCCTGGAAGCCCACCACCGCCGACTCCACCGCGGCCGGCTCCTACACCCTGGTGATGAAGCGCACCCGCTACGGCCTGGTGACCGCCAGGGGCACCATCGGCGGCAAGCCGGTGGCCTTCACCTCACTGCGCTCCACCTACCGCCACGAGGCCGACTCCATCGTCGGCTTCCAGATGCTCAACGACCCCTCCGCGGTGCAGTCCGCCGCCACCTTCCAGGAGGCGGCGCAGCACATCAACTACACCTTCAACTGGTTCTACGCCGACGCCGCCCACACCGCCTACTACAACTCCGGCGACAACCCGGTACGCGCCGACGGCGTCGACCCCGGCCTCCCGGTGCTCGCCGAGCCCCAGTACGAGTGGCGCGGTTACGACTCGGCTTCCAACACCGCCGACTACACCCCGCCCGCACAGCACCCCCAGTCGGTCGACCAGGACTACTACGTCTCCTGGAACAACAAGCAGGCCGCCGGCTTCGCCTCGGCAGGCTTCGGCAACGGCTCGGTGCACCGCGCCAACCTGCTGGACGACCGGGTGAAGGCCCTGGTGCGCAGCGGCACCAAGGTCACCCGCAGCGCCCTGGTGCAGGCCATGGAGAGCGCCGCCCTGGCCGATCTGCGCGGCGAGGACGTGCTGCCGGAGCTGCTGCGGGTGATCCGCAGCGCCGCCGTCGCCGACCCCTCACTGGAGGCCGCCGTCCGCACCCTGGAGACCTGGCAGCACAACGGCACCCAGCGCCGTGAGACCTCGGCGGGCAGCCACCGCTACGCCGACGCCGATGCGATCCGGATCATGGACGCCTGGTGGCCGCTGCTGGTCCAGGGCGAGTTCCGGGACGGGCTGGGCGACGCGCTGTTCGGCGCGCTCACCGGGGCGCTGCAGATCAACGAGTCGCCGTCCGGCGGTCAGACCGGGCCGGTGAGCGGCGGTGTCAGCGCCAATGAGTCCATCCCGCACAAGGGCTCGTCCTTCCAGTACGGCTGGTGGTCCTATGTGGACAAGGATCTGCGCAGCGTGCTCGGCGACCCGGTTGCGGGCGGCCTGACCCGGCCGTACTGCGGCGGCGGCGACCTGACCCGGTGCCGCCAGGCGCTGCTGGACAGCCTGGGGCAGGCCGTCGCCCAGACCGCGGCCCAGGTCTACCCCGCCGACGACACCTGCTCCGCCGGCGACCAGTGGTGCGCCGACACCATCGTGCAGCGGCCGTTGGGCGGCGTCACCGACGACAAGATCTCCTGGCAGAACCGCCCCACCTACCAGCAGGTCGTCCAGTTCACCGGCCACCGCTGACCCGCTGACCCGAATGACCGAGCGCGGGATGCCGGGCCCGTCACCGCGGCCTACGGTGCGGCTGGGGGGCGACATGAAAGGTGGCATCCCATGGCGGGCAAGTTCGAGATATACACCGACGACTCCGGCTCCCACCGCTTCCGTCTCAAGGCGAGCAACGGGCAGGTCCTGATCGTCGGAGACGCCTACGACACCCGGGACCAGTGCCTCAAGGGCATCGAGACCATCCGCAAGCTGGCACCGTACGCCGAAGTGAGGGACGTCTCCCCGGTGGAGGCCTGAGACCGCGGGCGGGGAGGGGGCAGCGTCGGCCCCTCCCCGCCCGCGTTGCCTCTGTCACGACCTCCGTGAAATCTTCACATCCTGCGGTGAGCGTTCCGCTCCCCGTGCACGTGAAGAGGGGACAGGGCGACATCCGGCCCCGACCCGACCAGGAGGCAACGGTGCGCAACCACGCCGCCGTGACCGACGGCCCGTCGAGGAACCGGTCCCGCGGCGGGGCCCCGGCCCCCGACGAGGAGCTGATGCGCTCCCTCTACCACGAGCACGCCGCCCCCCTGCTCACCTATGTGCTGCGGCTGGTCGCCGGGGACCGGCACCGCGCGGAGGACGTCGTCCAGGAGACCCTGGTCCGGGCCTGGCGGAGCGCCGACCGCCTCGACCAGTCCTCGGGTTCGCTGCGTCCATGGCTGGTGACCGTGGCCCGCCGTATCGTGATCGACGGCCACCGCAGCCGCCGCGCCCGGCCGCAGGAGGTGGACGCGGCACCCCTGGAGTCCCTGCCCGCGGAGGACGAGCTGGAGCGGGCCCTGCGCATGATGACCATCTCCGACGCACTGGACGACCTCACGCCGGCGCACCGGGAGATCCTGATAGAGACCTACTTCAGGAGCCGCACGGTGGACGAGGCTGCCGGACTGCTCGGCATACCGTCCGGGACCGCCAGGTCCCGGGTCTACTACGCACTGCGCTCGCTTCGGCTCGCACTGGAGGAACGGGGGGTGACGTCATGACCTCGACACCGGAGCACCACGTCGATGTGGGCGCGTACCTCCTGGGGCTGCTCGACGACACGGAGCGGGCGGCCTTCGAACGGCATCTGCGCGACTGCCCCCTGTGCACCGCCGAGGCCGAGGCGCTGGGCGGTCTGGAGCCGGTGCTGGCCGAGTACGCCGAGTACGCCGACATCCAGGGCCTGACCGCCCCGCCACCCGGCCCGGCGGCGGAGCACCCGTTGCTGGACCGCCTGCTGGACGATGTCTCGGCGGCCCGAAGCCGCAGTCGCCGCCGTCGGCTGCTCGCCGTCGCCGCAGCCGCCGTCCTGGTCGTCGGCGGCCCGGTGGTCGCGGTCACCGTGGCGTCGGGCTCGCACTCCACCGTGGTGGCCACGACGCTCGGCGACGAGCGGCACACCGCCACCGACGCGAGCACGGGTGTCACGGCGACGGTGGGCCTCAGCCCCCGGAAGTGGGGCACCGATGTGGGGCTCCGCCTCAGCGGCGTCCGGGGACCGCTGAGCTGCACCCTGGTGGCCGTCTCCCGTACGGGCGGGCAGCAGGTGGTGCTGACCTGGCTGGTCCCCGACAGCGGGTACGGCGTCACCGGTGGCGCAGGCCCGCTCGTCGTGCGCGGCGGCGTCGGCATCCTGCGGCCGGACCTCGACCACTTCGAGGTCCGCACCACCAACGGGTCCGACCTGGTCACCATCCCGGTCTGAGCCGCCCCGCGCACCGGCGGCCCGGCGAGCCGCCCGCGGTGCCGGGGCGACGGGCCGGACGTACGGCCCCCGCACCGCGGGCGGGGGCGGGCGGGCCGGGGGAGACCCGCCCGGGCGCACCACTACGGCGCAGGCCCCCACAGCGCGGATACTGGGGGGGTTATGGAATACGTGATCCTTGCCGTAGCCATCGCCGTGATCGCCATCGGCGCGATCGTCGGCTTCGTCGTCAGCGGCAGACGGCGCAAGACCCTGACCCCGTCGTCGCGCGCCCCCATCGGGGCGCCGCCTGCAGAGCCCCAGGTCGGCGAGGACGCCGAGATCCCTCGGGACACCCCCACCCGGACGATCGAGGAGGTGGACCTTCCCGCGGGCGTGGCAGCGCCCGAGGCGCCGGTCTCCCCGGAGGCGCCGGTTTCCCCGGAGGCGGCCGTCACCGCGCCTCCGCTGGAGGTGCCGGAGCCCACCGCCGGACGGCTGGTGCGGCTGCGGGCCCGGCTGTCCCGCTCCCAGACCTCGCTGGGCAAGGGACTGCTCTCGCTGCTCTCCCGTGAACACCTGGACGAGGACACCTGGGAGGAGATCGAGGACACCCTGCTCACCGCCGACGTCGGTGTGGCCCCCACCCAGGAGCTGGTGGAGCGGCTGCGCACCCGGGTGAAGGTGCTGGGCACCCGTTCCCCGGAGGAGCTCCGGCAGCTGCTCCGGGAGGAGCTGCTGGCCCTCATCGGTACCGAGGCCGACCGCTCGCTGCACTCCGCCCGGCACAACGCGGCCGAGGCGGGCCGCCCGTCGGTGGTCCTGGTGGTCGGCGTCAACGGCGTCGGCAAGACCACCACCACCGGCAAGCTCGCCCGGGTCCTGGTCGCCGACGGACGGCAGGTCGTGCTCGGCGCCGCCGACACCTTCCGGGCCGCCGCGGCCGACCAGCTGCAGACCTGGGGAGAGCGGGTCGGCGCCCGGACCGTCCGCGGCCCGGAGGGCGGCGACCCGGCCTCGGTGGCCTTCGACGCGGTCAAGGAGGGCATCGCTGAGGGCGCCGACACCGTGCTGGTGGACACCGCCGGCCGGCTGCACACCAAGACCGGCCTGATGGACGAGCTGGGCAAGGTCAAGCGGGTGGTGGAGAAGCAGGGCCCGGTGGACGAGGTGCTGCTGGTGCTGGACGCCACCACGGGCCAGAACGGACTGGTCCAGGCCCGGGTCTTCGCCGAGGTCGTCGACATCACCGGCATCGTGCTCACCAAGCTGGACGGCACCGCCAAGGGCGGCATCGTCATCGCGGTGCAGCGCGACCTGGGCGTGCCGGTGAAGCTGGTGGGACTGGGCGAGGGGGCCGACGACCTGGCGCCGTTCGAGCCCGGGGCCTTTGTGGACGCCCTGATCGGCGACTGACACCCCAGGGCGGCGCGGACCGCCGTACACACGACGAGGGCCGTCCCCGGATCCGGCGCGGGGACGGCCCTCCTGTGTCGCGGCGGGCCCGGGGAGGGGGAAGCCGGCCCGCCGCCGAGGGGGAGGGGGTCAGGAGGCGCGCCAGGCGGCGTCCACGCCGACCGGCTCGCGGCTGCGGTGGCAGGCGTACGCCAGGGTTCCCAGCAGCAGCCGGGCCTCCGGCGGACGGCCCGCGCCCTCAGCGGTGGGGGGCCGCAGCCAGTGCATCGGGCCGAGGCCGGCCAGCACGGTGGGCGGCGCGGCCACATAGGAGCCCTCGCCGTGGCAGACCAGATCCAGGGCGGCGTCGTCCCACCCCATGCGGTAGAGCAGATCCGGCAGCTCCCGTGCCGCACCGGGCGCCACGAAGAAGAGCGCCCGCCCGGCGGGGGAGGCGAGCACCGGACCCAGCCGGGTGCCCATCCGCTCCAGCCGCACCAGGGCCCGGCACCCCGCCTGCACCGGGACGTCCAGCACATCGAAGGCGCGGCCGGCCGGGAGCAGCACGGACGCCTGCGGCGCCGCCTCCCACAGGGCCCGGACCTCGGGGCGCTCCGCCCAGGGGCCGGCCTCCGAGGTGACGTCCCCCAGTGCGGGGTGCAGCCCGACCGCGGCGCAGTGCGGTGCGCCGCAGTCGCAGCGCTCGGCCGCGGCGCAGCCACCGGCCCGGATCCGGCCGGCGGGCCTGCCCGCCACGACCGCCCAGCCCCAACGGCCGGCGTACTCGACCGCCGCCTGGAGAGCGGTGGCGCGGGCGCGGCGCCGGGAGCCGAACCTGAGATCGCCGAACTGGATGTCCATGCCTCCCCCAACGGGTAGCCGTCGCCGATGGTTACGGCACCGTGACACTGTGTTGCAGAGCTCTGCTGTGCGGCCCGGTCCTGACGCCGCCCCGGCGCGATGCGCGGCGCGGGCGTGCGGCGCACGGTGGCCCTGCGCACACCGCCGGTTCCGGCGTGATTCCGCCGCGCCGTTGCGGTGGCGCGGGTGGATGGTGGATCGTCGGGGGCGGACGGTTCGTGGCTGCACGGCCGGCCCTGCGGGGCCGCTGAGGTCCAGTCAAGCGCGGGTCGGCAGGGAAGTGTTCACTCGTAGGGGTGGCGAATGGTGGCGATTGCCCGGCGAAACTCCCCTGGACGGCTCATCGGGCGTTACGTTCAGTCCACGGACCACGGCGCTGCGTCAGTCCGCGGGTATGCCAGTGGCATGGGACAGCCGGGAGAGCGACGGCTGCACCATCCATCGGCCGCTGCCCCTGGCGGAGCGTCGGCAGTGGTCCGGTGCTCCCGGGCTGCGGCCCGGGTGCGCGGCAGACGACATGGCCCGCGACCGTCGGGCACGGCAGCGGGGTAATCCCGGGATGGGGGCGTTCCGGTGGGTGAGAAGCAACCGAACGAGCGATTGACGTCCTGGTTCGCACGCAGTGGCTGGTCCAAGGGCGAGCTGGCGCGGCAGGTCAACCGCCGCGCCCGACAGACCGGTGCGCACCATGTCAGCACCGACACCTCACGGGTGCGGCGCTGGCTCGACGGTGAGCAGCCGCGCGAGCCCATTCCCAAGATCCTCTCCGAGCTGTTCTCCGAGCGGTTCGGCTCGGTGGTCACGGTGGAGGACCTCGGCCTGCGCACCGCGGTCCCGGTGACCGGCGCGGGCGAGGTGGACCTGCCGTGGAGCGGCTCCCAGACCGTCCAGCTGATCAGTGAGTACTCACGCAGCGATCTGATGCTCAACCGCCGCGGCTTCCTGGGCACCTCCCTGGCGCTCACCGCAGGCTCCGCCCTGATCGAACCGATGCAGCGCTGGCTCGCCCCCGGGCCCAACGGCGTCCCCACACCCGTGCTCACCGCCGCGGGCGGCGGGGAGCCGCACACCGGGCGGCTCTCCGAGCCGGAGCTGCGGCTGCTCGAGCAGACCACCATGATGTTCCGTCAGTGGGATGCGCAGAACGGCGGCGGCCTGCGCCGCAAGGCCGTGGTCGGCCAGCTGCACGAGGTCACCGACCTGCTCCAGGAGACCTACCCCGTCGAGACCACCCAGCGCCTCTTCAGGCTCACCGCGGAGCTGGCGCACCTGGCCGGCTGGATGTCGTACGACGTGGGCATGCATCCCAGCGCCCAGAAGTACTACGTGCTGGCGCTGCACGCCGCCAAGGAGGCCGGCGACCGCCCCTTCGGCGCGCTGATCCTCTCCGACATGAGCCGGCAGATGATCCACCTCAACCGCAGCGACGACGCCCTGGAGCTCATCCACCTGGCCCAGTACGGCAGCCGCGACAGTGCCACGCCCCGCACCGGCGCGATGCTGTACGCCATGGAGGCCCGCGCGTACGCCAACCTGGGCGAGGTCAACAAGTGCCACCGGGCCGTCAGGCTCGCCGAGGACACCTTCAGCGACGTCCGGGCCGGCGAGCCCGAGCCGGACTGGATCTCCTTCTTCTCCGAGGCGGAGCTCAACGCCGAGAACGCCCACTCCTACCGGGACCTCGCCTACCACGCCACCCGTAGCCCGATGTACGCCTCGCTGGCGGCCCCGGTGATGGAGCGCGCGGTGAACCTCTTCCGGGAGGACCCCACCCACCGCCGGTCCTATGCCTTCAACCTGATCGGCATGTCCAGCGTCCACCTGATCCAGGGGGAGCCGGAGGCCGCGGCGGCGATGGCGCACCAGGCGGTCGACATCGCGGGCCGGGTCCGCTCCGAGCGGCTGAACACCCGGATCCGCAAGACCACCGACGCGGCCCTGCGGCAGTTCCCCTCGGTGCCGGATGTGCAGCAGCTCTCCGACCGCATCACCACGGTGCTTCCGGAGTACGCCGCCGCGGTCTGAGCCCTGCCGTCGCACCACCAGGTTCCGGCCATGATCCGGCCGCGGACCGCCGGCTCCGGCCGCGGAGGCCACCCCGTCTATCCCGGCTCGGCACCCCCACGCCAAGCATCCGGGTGGTTTCCGCGGCCGGCGGTACGCATGCCTGTGCAGGGTGGGAAGAGTAGACGAGTACCGGGCCTGGCAGGGCCGCAGTTCATCACCATGTAACTTCTGAGTGGCCTCCGTCACTCTTGCGAAACAACCGGACGCATCGACGGAAACCGGCCTCCGCCACGCTCCTTGGCATCGCCGACGCCCACGGGCACACGGGACGGCCCTCTCGCCCAGAGGGACGCGTCCGCGGGCGGAGCGGCCTTCACACACAAGGAGACGCCGATGCCGAAAGGCTTCGACGCGGGCGACACCGCATTCGTGCTCATAAGCGCAGCTCTGGTCATGCTGATGACGCCCGGCCTCGCCTTCTTCTACGGAGGTATGGTCCGGGTCAAGAGTGTCCTGAACATGCTCATGATGAGCTTTGTCAGCCTGGGTATCGTCAGCGTGCTCTGGGTCGCCTACGGCTACTCGATCGCGTTCAGCGACGACAACGGCTCCGGCCTGCTGGGCAACCTGGACGCCTTCGGGATGAAGGGCATCACCGGGACCACGCTCACCGGATCCATCCCGGTCTTCGCCTTCGCGTCCTTCCAGCTGATGTTCGCCATCATCACCCCGGCCCTGATCAGCGGCGCCCTCGCGGACCGGGCCAAGTTCTCCGCCTGGATGCTCTTCATCGCGCTCTGGGTGACCGTCGTCTACTTCCCGGTGGCGCACTGGGTCTGGCAGTCGGGCGGCTGGATCTTCAAGCTCGGTGTGAAGGACTTCGCCGGCGGTACCGCCGTGCACATCAACGCCGGTATGGCAGGCCTCGGCGCCCTGCTGGTGCTCGGCAAGCGGGTCGGCTTCAAGAAGGACCCGATGCGCCCGCACAGCCTGCCGCTGGTGATGCTCGGCTCCGGGCTGCTCTGGTTCGGCTGGTTCGGCTTCAACGCGGGCTCCGCCCTGGCCGCCAACGGCACCGCGGGCATCGCCTTCATCAACACCCAGGTCGCCACCGGTGCCGCCATGCTCGGCTGGCTCGCCTACGAGCGCATCAAGCACGGCGCCTTCACCTCGCTGGGCGCCGCCTCCGGTGCCGTCGCCGGTCTGGTCGCCATCACCCCCGCCTGCGCCGCGGTGAACATCTGGGGTGCCGTCGGCATCGGCGTCATCGCCGGCGCTGCTTGCGCCTGGGCCGTCGGGCTCAAGTACAAGCTGGGCTACGACGACTCCCTCGACGTGGTCGGTGTGCATGCGGTCGGCGGCATGATCGGCACCCTGCTGATCGGTGTCTTCGACACCACCGACGGCCTCACCGCCGGTGCCGGCTTCGACCAGCTGGGCAAGCAGGCGGTCGGTGCCTTCGCCGTCGCCGCCTACTCCCTGGTCGTCTCCTGGATCCTCGCCAAGGGCATCGACCTCACCATCGGCTTCCGCGCCACCGAGGACGAGGAGGTCAGCGGAATCGACCAGGCGTTCCACGCCGAGACCGCCTATGACTTCGCCTCGGTCGGCAGCTCCGTGGCCCGTGCCGCGGCGCCCGCCGCCCCCGGCACCCCCTCCCCCGTCGCGCACAAGAGCGAGGTCGACGCCTGATGAAGCTCATCACCGCAGTCATCAAGCCGCACCGGCTCGACGACGTCAAGGAGGCCCTGCAGTCCTTCGGAGTCCATGGACTCACCGTCACGGAGGCCAGCGGCTACGGCAGACAGCGCGGCCACACCGAGGTCTACCGGGGCGCGGAGTACACCGTCGACCTGGTGCCCAAGGTCCGTATCGAGGTCCTGGTCGAGGACGACGACGCCGACGGACTGCTGGACGTGATAGTCAAGGCGGCCCGCACCGGCAAGATCGGGGACGGCAAGGTGTGGACCGTGCCTGTGGAGACCACCATCCGGGTCCGCACCGGCGAACGGGGCCCCGACGCCCTGTGAACCGTACCCAGTGAGCCACGCCCAGTGAATCACGGGACCCGGTGATCCGATCACCCGCACCGACAGGGGAGGCGGACCCGCAGCCGGCACACACCGGCCGCGGGTCCGCCACCTGCGTATCAGTCGAGACCGCCGCGGACCGCCTGGCCGCGGCACGACGGACGGGGACAGCACCGTGACCACGCCGGAGACAGCACCGCGCACGCCCCCCACCCCGGCAGTGAGGCCGGGGCCCACCGACTACGCCTCCGCGCGGCAACGGCTGCTCACCGAGGACGGCCTCACCGGCGCCCGCCGCCGCATCGCCCTCGCCGGGCTCACCGACCGCTGGCTCGCCGGGCTGCTCGCCGGTGCCGCAGCCGCCGTACGGAGCCCCTCTGCCGGTGGCGAGCGGCCGGCGCCCGTCGGCGTCGCCCTGGTCGCCGTCGGCGGCTACGGCCGCGGCGAACTCTCCCCCCGCAGCGACCTCGACGTGCTGCTGCTGCACGACGGCACCACCTGGGGCAGCGGTGTTACCGCCCTCGCCGAACAGCTCTGGTACCCGGTGTGGGACAGCGGTGCCGCCCTGGACCACTCGGTACGCGATCTCGGCACCGCCCGCGAGGTCGCCGCCGAGGACCTCAAGGCCCAGCTCGGCCTGCTGGACGCCCGCCACATCGCCGGCGACCCCTCGCTCACCGCGGCCCTGCGCTCCGCCGTCCTCGCCGACTGGAGGGCCACCGCGCCCGAGCGCCTGCCCGAACTCCAGGCGATGGGCCAGGAGCGGGCCGAGCGCCACGGCGAGCTGTCCTTCCTGCTGGAGCCCGACCTCAAGGAGGCCCGCGGCGGACTGCGCGACCTGGTCTCCCTGGGTGCGGTAGCCGCCTCCTGGCTCGCCGACGCACCGCGCGACGGCCTCGACGAGGCCGCGCTGCGCCTCACCGACGTCCGGGACGCGCTCCATCTGGTCACCGGCCGCGCCACCGAACGGCTCAGCCTCCAGGAGCAGGACCAGGTCGCCGAGGAGCTCGGCGTCCTGGACGCCGACACCCTGCTGCGCCAGGTCTACCAGGCAGCCCGCACCATCGCCTATGCCTCCGACGTCACCTGGCGCGAGGTCGGCAGGGTGCTGCGGGCCCGCTCCCAGCGCGGCCGCCGGGCCCCGCGGCTGGCCTTCCCGTTCAGCGGCACCGGGCGTACCTCCGGTGCCGTCGCCCGCGGCGCGGTGGAGCGCAGCCCGCTGGCCGAGGGCGTGGTGGAGCAGGACGGCGAGGCCGTCCTCGCCCAGGGCTCCCGCCCCGCCCAGGACCCGGCGCTGCCGCTGCGCGCCGCCGCCGCGGCGGCCCAGGCCGGCCTCACCGTGGCCCATGCCACCGTCCGCCGTCTCGCGGCCGAGTCCCGTCCGCTGCCGGTGCCCTGGCCCGACGAGGCCCGCGAGCAGCTGATCACCCTGCTGGGCGCGGGCAGCGCCTGTCTGCCGGTCTGGGAGGCACTGGAGGCCGAGGGGCTGATCACCCGGCTGCTGCCGGACTGGGAACGGGTGAGGTGCCGTCCCCAGCGCAACGCCGTGCACCGCTGGACCGTCGACCGGCATCTGGTGCAGACCGCCGTCCGGGCCGCCGCGCTCACCCGCCGGGTGGCCCGCCCCGACCTGCTGCTGGTGGCAGCGCTGCTGCACGACATCGGCAAGGGCTGGCCGGGTGACCACTCCGAGGCGGGTGAGGTCATCGCCCGCGACGTCGCCCTGCGGATGGGCTTCGGCCGGGACGACATCGAGACGCTGGCGCTGCTGGTCCGGCACCATCTGCTGCTGATCGACACCGCGACCCGGCGCGACCCGGAGGACCCGGCGACCGTCGAGGCCGTCACCAAGGTGGTCGGCACCACCCGCAACCTGGAGCTGCTGCACGCCCTCACCGAGGCCGATGCGCTGGCCACCGGCCCCGCCGCCTGGTCCGCCTGGCGGGCCTCGCTGGTGGGTGACCTGGTCGCCCGGGCCGAGGCGCTGCTCGTCGGCGGGCCCGCCCCCGAGCCGCCCGTCGTGGAGCTCGGCGCGGAGGAGGAGCGGCTGGCCGTGGAGGCCGCCCGCACCGGCGGCCCGGTGCTCTCCGTCCGGGCCCAGCTGCAGCGCGGGGAGGAGGATCCGGAGGAGCCGGCCGCCGAGCCCATGGGGGTGGAGCTGACCCTGGCCGTCCCCGACCGGCCCGCTCTGCTGGCCACCGTCGCCGGGGTGCTCGCACTGCACCGCCTCACGGTCCGCGCGGCAGCCATCCGGGAGGCCGACCCGGTCGGCGCCGGACCGGTGCTGCTGCTCTCCTGGACGGTGGCCGCGGAGTACGGCGACCTCCCCGAGGCGGCACGGCTGCGGGCCGACATCCGCCGCGCCCTGGACGGCGGCCTGGACGTCGCCCACAGGCTCGCCGAGCGGGACGCGGCCGCCCCCCGGCGGCGCGGCATCGCGGCCCCGCCGCCCCGGGTCACCGTGGCGCCCGGCGACTCCTCGGTCTCGGCGACCGTCCTGGAGGTTCGCGCCCATGACGCCCCGGGGCTGCTGCACCGCATCGGCCGCGCCCTGGAGGACACCGGCATCAGGGTCCGCACCGCCCACATCAGTACCCTCGGCGCCGATGCGGTGGACGCCTTCTATGTCACCGACACCGACGGCCGCCCGCTGGCGCCCGACCGCGCCGCAGCGGTCGCCAAGGCGGTGCAGCAGGCACTGAACTGAGGGCCCGTGAACGACGGAGCGCCCGCCGCGGGGGAGTCCCCGCGGCGGGCGCGTCCGGTCGGTGCGGTGGGCGTCAGCCCAGGATGGTGAGCGAGCTCCAGTTGCCGGCGGCGACGGTCTTGGACCCGAAGGTGCCGTTGCCCTTGCCCGGGTAGATGTAGAGCTGGCCGGTCTTCATCCGGATCAGCAGGTCGGCCTTGCCGTCGCCGGTGACGTCGCCGACCGTGGCCATCCCGTTGGCGGAGGCGAAGCCGGTGGCCACGGTCTTGCGGGCGCCGAACTTCCCGGTGCCGGTGCCCGGCCACAGGTAGAGCCCGCCGGCCGTGGTACGTGCCATCAGGTCGACCTTGCCGTCGCCGGTGAAGTCACCGTGCCCGACGACCTGGGCGTAGGACTGGAGGCCGGAACCGACCTGGATCCGGGCGCTGAAGGTGCCGTTGCCCTTGCCCGGGTAGACCCAGACCGTGCCGGCGCTGTCCACGATCAGCAGATCGGCCTTCTTGTCGCCGGTGAGGTCACCCGGCACCGCGATCTGCCTGACGCTGCCCCAGCCGGTGGCGAGCTGGCTGTTGACCCAGGCCGTACCGCTGATGTGCCGCCAGTAGAGCGTGCCGGAGGTGCTGCGGACCACCAGGTCGGACAGGCCGTCCTGGTCGAGGTCGCTCTGCACCGCGACGTTGTAGGCCTGCCAGCCGGAGCCGGTCGAGCCGTGGGTGCTCAGCGTGGTGCCGTAGTAGACGGAGCCGGCGCCGGTGGAGCTGCGGACCAGCAGGTCGGCCTTGCCGTCGTGCGACCAGTCGGTGTCCTTGCCCGGGGTCGCGGCGACGACCGTGGCGTTCGCCGAGACGCTGGTGGTCTTGGCGATGTGCACGGCCCGGACGGCCACGGTGTGCTTGCCGGCTGCCAGGGTGAGCGCCGCGGAGCGGGCGGTGTTGGCGACGGTCGCGGTGACCTGGCCGTCCACCAGCACCTCGAAGTGGTCGATCAGGCTGGAGTACCAGCTCTCCGTCCAGGTGACGGTGGGCTTGCCCGAGGTGTACCAGACACCGCTGGACTGCGCCCCTGCCCCGGTGATCACGGGCGCGGGGGCCGGACCGGCGGCGAACTGGCGGACGGAGGGGAGCTGGGCGTAGAGATCGTTGCCGGGGCACTCGGTCTTGTAGCCGTCGCGGTGGCCGGAGATGTTGTTGAAGGAGACCGAGGTGCCGGTCGGGAACTTGGTGCCGCTGTCCGCCGCCGGGTCACCCGCCTCCACCATGGTGACGGAGGCTCCGGGCTTGTGCCCGTACATCCCGAGCTTCCAGTCGGTGAGGGTCGCGAGCGCGCCGAGCACGGCGTTGCTGGCGTTGACGCTGGTGTAGGTGCCCAGTACGGCCACACCCATCGTCCCGGCGTTGAACCCGTAGGTGTGCGCGCCGAACACGGGCAGCGCCTCGCCGCCGCCGTTGTTCAGACCGCCCCAGCGGCCTTCGAAGATCGTGCCGCACTTGTCGACCATGAAGTTGTAGCCGAGGTCGCGCCAGCCGTTGCTCTTGACGTGGTACGTGTACTCGGCCTGGACCCAGGCGGCAGAGCTCTTGGGGTTCGTCGGGTCGGTGCTGCACACATAGTCGCTGTGGTCGTCGGCCGTGTGGTGGACGAACACGGCCTGGACGCCGGCCGTGTTGTAGCACGGCAGGGTCTGGTCGCGGATCGACTCGTCGGCGCCCCACTGCTCCCGGCTGACGATGACGGGCTTGCGGACCGTCGAGGTCGGGGTGGCGGGCATGGTCGCCGTGGTGCCGGCCGAGGTGCAGACCGACGGGCTGGGGGACGCACTGGGCGAGCTGCTCGCGGCGGCGAGCTCGGCGTCCGGCAGGGTCGCGGCCCGGGCCTGGGCCGCGGGCGCCGTGGCGGCGGTGGAGCTGCCCAGGTTTCCTGAGGCGATGTAGTCCAGCCGCAGGCCGGCGGGCAGCTTGGTGGAGCCGCTGCCCGGGGTGATACGCAGCTCGACACCGTTGGACGGGCCCGTCCACAGCGGCTCGGTGGCACCGCGGGTGCCGATCGCGTCGGTGCTCTTGGGGTCGGCGGCGCCGTCGGCTGCGGCAAGCTCCGTCCAGTCGGTCCAGGTTCCGCTGTCGATGGAGCGGGTGCGCACCTGGATGGTGCCGGAGACCTTGGCGGCCGGGTCGTCCCAGCTCACGCCGAGCAGGTTGAACGGCTCGGTGGAACGCTGGGTGAGGGTCCGGGTGGGGCGGGTGCTCTGGGAGAGCGGAAGTGCCCCGAGCGAGTTGTGGAAGAGCCGGGGGGTGACGGGGCGGTGGGAGGCCGCCTTCGGCGGGGCGGCGTGCGGCGCCTGCGTGTCCGCGAACGCCACGGCGGAGACACCCGCACCCCCCAGCAGCACCGAACCCAGTCCCAGCCAGACCCTCCCCTTGAACCCCAAAGGTCTGTGCGCGTGCGATATACGCGGTGCCATGCCCCGTCCTTGTGTCGAATCGGCAAGTGGTGGCGGCGCTTCCGCCCCATGGCGCGGGCGGATGGACGGATCCTAGGGGTGTCCGAACCAAGTGCCGACAGCGGGTCCCCTGTACGGGCCGGGAGCAGGGTGGGTCCGCGCGGGGCGGCGGCCGGATACCCTGGGGGCGACGACCGTACCCGTACCGATGCCACGAGGGATCCGCGACCGACGTGTTCGACACCCTTTCCGACCGCCTCGCAGCGACATTCAAGAACCTCCGTGGCAAGGGCCGCCTGACCGAGGCGGACATCGACGCCACGGCCCGTGAGATCCGTATCGCCCTGCTCGAAGCCGATGTGGCGCTCCCGGTGGTCCGGGCCTTCATCAAGCAGGTCAAGGACCGTGCGCTGGGCATCGAGGTCTCCCAGGCGCTCAACCCCGCCCAGCAGATCATCAAGATCGTCAACGAGGAGCTCATCGCCATCCTCGGCGGCGAGACCCGCCGGGTGCGCTTCGCCAAGCAGCCCCCGACGGTGATCATGCTGGCCGGTCTGCAGGGCGCCGGTAAGACCACCCTGGCGGGCAAGCTCGGCCACTGGCTCAAGCAGCAGAAGCACACCCCGCTGCTGGTGGCCTGCGACCTCCAGCGGCCCAACGCCGTGAACCAGCTCAAGGTGGTCGGCGAGCGGGCGGGCGTGCATGTCTTCGCCCCCGAGCCCGGCAACGGCGTGGGCGACCCGGTGCAGGTGGCCCGCGACTCCATCGACTTCGCCAGGAACAAGCAGTACGACGTTGTCATCGTCGACACCGCCGGCCGCCTGGGCATCGACGCCGACCTGATGCAGCAGGCCGCGGACATCCGCACCGCCGTGCAGCCGGACGAGGTCCTCTTCGTCGTCGACGCCATGATCGGCCAGGACGCGGTCACCACGGCGCAGGCCTTCCTCGAAGGCGTCGACTTCACCGGTGTGGTGCTGTCCAAGCTGGACGGCGACGCCCGCGGTGGTGCGGCGCTGTCGGTGGCCCATGTGACCGGCCGTCAGATCATGTTCGCCTCCAACGGCGAGAAGGTCGACGACTTCGACGCCTTCCACCCCGACCGGATGGCCTCCCGCATCCTCGGCATGGGCGACATGCTCACCCTGATCGAGCAGGCGGAGCGGACCTTCTCGCAGGCCGAGGCCGAGAAGATGGCCTCCAAGCTGCGCGGCGGCGGCAAGGAGTTCACCCTCGACGACTTCCTCAGCCAGCTGGAGCAGGTCCGCAAGATGGGCTCCATCTCCAAGCTGCTGGGGATGCTGCCGGGCATGGGCCAGATCCGCGAGCAGATCAACAACATCGACGACCGGGACGTCGACCGGGTCGGCGCCATCATCAAGTCGATGACGCCGGTCGAGCGCGAGGACCCGAAGATCATCAACGGCTCGCGGCGGGCCCGTATCGCCAAGGGCTCCGGCGTCACCGTCAGCGAGGTCAACAACCTGGTGGAGCGCTTCTTCGAGGCGCGCAAGATGATGTCCCGGATGGCCAGCGGCCAGGGCATGCCGGGGATGCCCGGTATCCCGGGCATGGGCGGCGGACCCAAGCGGCAGGCCAAGAAGCAGGGCAAGGGCAAGGGCAAGCAGCGCTCCGGCAACCCGCTGAAGCGGGCCGCCGACGAGAAGGCCGCCTCCGAGCGCCGGGCCGCGGGCCCGGGTGCCGCCCAGCCGGGTGGCGCCTTCGGCCTCGGTGCGGGCCAGGGCGCGGCCGACTTCGAGCTGCCCAAGGAGTTCAAGGACCTGCTGCCCCCCGAGTGAGCGGCGCCGCGGCGGCCCGCCATCCCCCGAAGCGGGGGTGGCGGGCCGCCGCCGTGTCCGATGATGGATCCGTGCGAGTAACGATCCGAGCTCCCAAGCCGTCCGACACCGATGCCTACACCGAGGCGGTGCTGCGCTCCGCCGACCACATCGGGCCCTGGAACCCGGTGGAGGCCGACCTCCCCGGCCTGCTCCAGAAGCAGGGCCCGGGGCTGCGCACCTATCTGATCGTCGACAACGGCGACGGCGGCCTGGTGGGCAAGTGCAACGTGGCCAACATCGCGCTGGGCCGCTTCTGCAACGCCTCCCTCGGCTATGACTCCTATCTGCCCTACGCCGGTACCGGGCGGATGACCGAGGGCCTGCGCCTGGTGGTGGACCGCTGCTTCACGGCCCAGCGCGACGGTGGTCTGGGACTGCACCGGCTGGAGATCAACGTCCAGCCGGACAACCAGCGGTCGTCCGCCATGGCCAAGCGCCTCGGCTTCCGGATGGAGGGCTACTCCCCGCGGATGCTGTACATCAACGACGCCTGGCGCGACCACGAGCGCTACGCCCTCACCGCCGAGGAGTGGCCCGGGCTCCCCGGCGGCGACCCCAGCTGAGCGGCGCCCCCGCGCCGTCGGGGCGCGCGGGGGCCCTGCGGACGGTCCCACTCGCACCGGGCCCTGCGGACGGTCCCACTCGCACCGGGCCGGGCGCACGGTCCCCCGCGCCGGTCCCCGTGCCGCGGCAGCATCCGTGCGCCCGGGGCGCGGCCCGGGTGGGCCGCGCCCCGGGACGTCCGCGGCGCACAGCGGTCAGAGGGCCTGGGCGACCACATAACGGAAGACATTGGCCATGCGCACACCGCCGCCCTCGCGCAGATACGGGTGGAGCGCCTCGGTGAGTTCCTTGACCACCAGCGCCTCGCCGGAGAACTCCGCCGCAGGGTCATAAACCCCGGTCGACAGCAGGCCCCGTACCGAGCTGTCCAGGTCCGGATAGGCGAACGGGCAGGACACCCGCCCGCTGCCGTCCGGCCGCAGCCCGGCACCCTCCACCAGCGACTCCAACTTTCCCGGGGCGCTTAGCCCGAACGGGTCATAGCGGGCCCCTGCCGCCGGCTTCGCAGGCTCCGGCGGAGCCAGCCGGCGGGCGACGTCCAGCACGCCCGCGCTCTGGCAGCGCTCGGGCGGCCCCCAGGTCGCCAGCACCACATGCCCGCCGCGCAGCGTGAGCCGGGCGGCGTTGCGCACCAGCTCCTGCGCGTCGGCCGCGCAGTAGAGGTTCTCGAAGGCGGTGACCAGCGAGTGCGTGGTGGGTGGCGGCGCACCGGGGGAGGCGTCGCGGTGCACATCGGCGAGCACCCGCAGCCGCCGGTCGTGCGCCAGCGAGCGCAGCTCGCCCGCCGGCTCCATGCCCGCCACTTCCGCGCCGCGGGCGGCGGCCAGCAGCAGGGCCAGTCCCGAGCGGCAGCCCAGACCGAGGACGGAGGTGGCCGGGCCGACCTCCAGCCGCTGGTAGACCGCCTCGTAGAGCGGCACCAGCATGCGCTCCTGGATCTCGGCCCAGTCGCGCGCGCGCCGCTGCGCCCGAGTGAGCTCCGTGGCTGTGCCCCTCACCTGAGCAGATGCCATCATGCGGCCTCCCATCCGGTCCGTCGGCTGCGATGCCGCGCCGAGGCACTGAGGGCAACCCTCCGGGTACACCCACGTACTCTCCGAACCCCCCGCATACAGACAACCCCCGCTGCGGCCCGGCGTCCAGAGGAGTGGGGGAGGCGCGCGGTCCGGATGGTCGTGCGCCCCTGCGCCGTACGCGTGCCGGGCTCCAGGGGGCATCGATTCACAGTCGGGCGCACCGGCCCCGTACCATTCGCCCCATGGCAAAGGCTCCCGTGCTCACTCCCCAGGCGGACGACTTCCCGCGCTGGTACCAGGACCTGATCAACAAGGCCGAACTGGCCGACAACGGCCCGGTGCGCGGCACCATGGTCATCCGACCCTACGGCTACGGCCTGTGGGAGCGGATGCAGCAGGAAATGGACGCGCGGATCAAGCGCGCGGGAGCGCAGAACGCATACTTCCCGATGTTCATCCCGCAGTCCTACCTGACCCGTGAGGCCGAGCACGTCGAGGGCTTCGCGCCCGAGCTGGCGGTGGTCACCCACGGCGGCGGCAAGGAGCTGGAGGAGCCGGTGGTCGTCCGGCCCACCTCCGAGACGATCATCAACGAGTACTTCTCCAAGTGGGTGCAGAGCTACCGCGACCTGCCCCTGCTGATCAACCAGTGGGCCAATGTGGTCCGCTGGGAGCTGCGGCCCCGCGTCTTCCTGCGCACCACCGAGTTCCTCTGGCAGGAGGGCCACACCGCCCACGCCACCTACGAGGACGCACGTGCCTACGCCTCGATGATCCACACGGACGTCTACGGCGACTTCATGGTGAACGTCCTCGGCATCGACGTGGTGCTGGGCCGCAAGACCGTCCGGGAGCGCTTCGCCGGGGCCGTCAACACCCTCACCCTCGAGGGCATGATGGGTGACGGCAAGGCGCTGCAGATGGGCACCAGCCATGAGCTGGGCCAGAACTTCGCCAAGGCGTTCCACACCCAGTACCTGTCCGGTGAGGGCAAGCAGGAGCACGTCTGGCAGACCTCCTGGGGCTCCTCCACCCGGATGGTCGGCGGCCTGATCATGTCCCACGGTGACGACAGCGGTCTGCGGGTGCCGCCGCGGCTGGCTTCGGTGCAGGCCGTGGTGCTGGCCATCAAGGGCGACGACGCGGTGATCGCCAAGGTGCGGGAGATCGGCGCGGCCCTGGAGGCCGCCGGGGTGCGGGTGGTCGTCGACGACCGTACGGACACCCCGTTCGGGCGTCGTGCGGTGGACTGGGAGCTCAAGGGCGTCCCGGTGCGCATCGAGGTCGGCCCGCGCGACCTGGAGGGCGGTACGGCCATGCTGGCCCGCCGTATCCCGGGCGGCAAGGAGCCGGTCTCCATGGACGCGCTGGTGCAGCTGGTGCCGTCCGTGCTGGAGGAGGACCAGGCGCTGCTGCTGCGCCAGTCCAGGGAGCGCCGCGAGGCCCGCACCGTGGACGTCAAGTCCATCGACGAGGCGGTGGAGGCTGCCGGCACCGGCTGGGGCCGGATCTCCTGGGCCGACCTCGGGCCGGAGGGCGAGGCCAAGTTGGCGGAGCAGGGCGTCAGCGTCCGCTGCCTGATCGCGGCCGACGGTTCGGTGCCGGCGGCCGACGATCAGCCGGGCAACATCGCGATCGTCGCACGCGCGTACTGATCCGACGGATATCGTGTGCGATCCGCGGCCTTCCCGTGGCGGCCGCGGCATCGTATGTTCACCCTCCGTGCGCGCTCAATGAGGCGCTGAGGACAGGAGTTTGACATTGCATCAGGTGCACGGCGGGTGCCTCGGCGCAGCTCGAGGCCTACTCGGCGGTAGGGGCGGATCGCGTTCCTGCCCCGAGACACGGAACATCGGACCGCTCTCCCTCGTTGGCATAGCGTGAGCACGACACAGCCTCTCGTCCTCGCGGCCGAACTGGCCGCCGCCTGGAGTGACATCCAGCGCCATCACCCGGACCTGCCCGATCTTGCGGCTCCCGAGTCGCTGATCGGCGAATCATCATCCGCTTGCGGCACCGAGCTCAGCTTCGAGCGACTGCTGCACGAGGCGGCGCACGGCCTGGCCGCTGCCCGTGGCATCCGCGACACGTCGCGGGCCGGGCGCTACCACAACCGCCGCTTCCTCGGCATCGCCGACGAGCTGGGCCTGGCCCACCCGGTCGAGCCCCACCCCAGCAGCGGCTTCTCGCTGGTGACCATGCTGCCGGAGACCCGTTCCCGGTACGCGGACACCATCGAGCGCCTGGACAGGGCGCTAGGGGCGCACTCCGAGGCAGTCAGCGGCGAGGGCCGCGGGCGTGCCTTCCGCGGCCCGGCCACCCGGCACGGCTCCTCCGGGGGCGGCGTGCGCGTCAAGGCCGTCTGCGGCTGCGGCCGCAACGTCCGGGTGGTGCCCTCGGTACTGGCTCAGGCCTCGATCGTGTGCGGCGCGTGCCAGCAGCCGTTCCGGATCGCGGAACCGGCTCAGGAGTCCTGACCCGGCGAGACCCCGACCGGTGACCGCCGCCCGGCGGTGGCCCACCGGACCGGCAGGTCGAACCGGGGCATTCGGACGGCACCGCGAGGGGGTGACTCGCGGCGCCGCGATCCTGCCTGCCCCGGGCCGCCCGAGCGGTGCCGCCCAGGCGGGAGCGGGCGGGGACATGGGCCGCGCTGTGGCACAATGGGCAGCTGAGTACTCGGCAGCCGAGCAGGACCCCTCTCTCCTCCGGCTGGCGTGTCAGTCGAGCAGCCGACGCCCGCAACCCCACGTGGTGCGCCCGGCCGCTCACCCACGTCAAGACCAGGAGACCCCACTCCAGTGGCAGTCAAGATCAAGCTGAAGCGTCTGGGCAAGATCCGCGCCCCGCACTACCGCATCGTCGTCGCCGACTCGCGCACCAAGCGTGATGGCCGCGCCATCGAGGAGATCGGCATCTACCAGCCGACCTACAACCCCTCGAAGATCGAGGTCGACTCGGAGCGCGCCCAGTACTGGCTGGGTGTCGGCGCGCAGCCGACCGAGCCCGTGCTCGCCATCCTCAAGCTCACCGGCGACTGGCAGAAGTTCAAGGGCGAGCCGGCTCCGGCTCCGCTGAAGGTTGCCGAGCCCAAGGTTGAGGACTACAGCCACCTCTTCGCCAAGGCCGTCCAGGGCTTCGAGGACAGCACCACCGGTGCCGCGATCACCCCGAAGGCCAAGAAGTCGGACAAGAAGGACGAGGCCGCCGAGTCCGAGTCCGAGACCGCTTCCACCGAGGCCTGAGCATGCTCGAGGAAGCCCTCGAGCACCTTGTGAAGGGCATCGTCGAGAACCCCGACGAGGTTCAGGTGCGTTCGCAACCTGCGTCGGGGCAACACCCTTGAGGTGCGGGTGCACCCCGAGGACCTCGGCAAGGTCATCGGCCGAGGCGGTCGCACCGCACGTGCCCTGCGCACCGTGGTGGCGGCACTCGGCGGACGGAACGTCCGTGTCGACCTCGTCGACGTCGACAACATCCGCTGAGCCGTACGGCTTCTCCAGGGCCGACCGGGACGCACCTCGTCCCGGTCGGCCCTGCCGCATTCCCCAGCCGCAACCCGTCAGGAAGAACACAGGAGCGCGATCACCGTGCAGCTCGTCGTCGGCAGGATCGGCCGTGCCCACGGCATCCGAGGTGACGTCACCGTAGAGGTCCGCACCGACGAGCCCGAACTCCGGCTCGGGCCCGGCGCGGTACTGCTCACCGACCCGTCCACCGCCGGGCCGCTCACCGTGGCGTCCGGCCGGGTGCACAGCGGCCGGCTGCTGCTGCGCTTCGAGGGCGTCCAGGACCGCAACGCCGCGGAGGCGCTGCGCAACACCCTGCTGATCGCCGAGGTGGACCCTGCCGAGGCTCCCGAGGACCCGGACGAGTACTACGACCACCAGTTGGTCGGCCTGGATGTGGTGCTCCGCGACGGCACCGAGGTCGGCGAGATCTCCGAGGTGGTCCATCTGCCGTACCAGGACCTGCTGTCGCTGCGCACCAGGGACGGACGCGAGGTGCTGGTGCCCTTTGTGGAGCGCATCGTCCCGGAGATCGACCTGGACGCACAGCGGGCCGTCATCGACCCGCCGCCGGGCCTGCTCGACCCGGACCGCGCCGAGATCGCGGGCAGCCGCGGCGACGACTCCGGCGACTCCGGCGACTCCGGCGACTCCGGCGACTCTGACGACTTGGGCGACTCTGACGACTCCGGCGACTCCGCCGACGGGCAGGAGTGACCCGCAGCCCATGCGTATCGACGTCGTCACCATCTTCCCCGAGTACCTCGAACCGCTGAACGTCTCACTGGTGGGGAAGGCCCGCGCGCCCGCGGACAGCTCGGCATCCACCTCCACCATCTGCGCGACTGGACCACGGATGTCCACCGCACGGTGGACGACACCCCGTACGGGGGCGGTCCCGGCATGGTGATGAAGCCGGAGCCCTGGGGTGCCGCCCTGGACACCGTGGTGGAGCAGGGTGCCAAGGAGATCGGCGAGGGGGCGGTACCCACCCTGGTGGTGCCCACCCCCAGCGGCCGGCCCTTCACCCAGGCCCTGGCCGAGCAGCTGGCCGCCGAGCCGTGGCTGGCCTTCGCCCCCGCGCGCTACGAGGGCATCGACCGCCGGGTCATCGAGGAGGCCGCCGACCGGATGCCGGTGGTGGAGGCGTCCATCGGCGACTATGTGCTGGCCGGCGGAGAGGTTGCGGTGCTGGTCATGGTGGAGGCGGTGGCCCGGCTGCTGCCCGGCGTGCTCGGCAACGCCGAGTCGCACCGCGACGACTCCTTCGCCACGGGCGCCATGGCCGATCTGCTGGAGGGCCCCGTCTACACCAAGCCCGCCGAGTGGCGCGGCCGCGCCGTGCCCGAGGTGCTGCTCAGCGGCAACCACGGCCTGATCGCCCGCTGGCGCCGTGCGCAGGCCTTCCGCCGGACTCTGGAGATGCGGCCCGACCTGGTGGACCGCTGGCAGCGCGACGCCTTCGACAAGCACGACCGCAAGGCGCTGGACGCACTCGGTCTGGCCTGGGACGAAGCGGGCGGCCGATTTCGGTCGGACGCCCCAGGTGTGGAAGAATAGGCCGCTGCTGCATGCCGCCGCCCCTGCCACGGGGGGAACGGCGGAGGCCGGGGCGTACCCGGCGCACAGCGACCTTCCGATCCTTACGAATTCCATGGGTGGCCCGTGGCGCCCATGAGGAGAGCTCCGATGAGCAACCTGCTCGATGTCATCGACTCCGCGTCGCTGCGTGACGACATCCCCGCCTTCCGCCCCGGTGACACCCTGAAGGTGCACGTCCGGGTCATCGAGGGCAACCGCTCCCGTGTCCAGCTCTTCCAGGGCGTCGTGATCCGCCGCCAGGGCGCGGGCGTCCGCGAGACCTTCACCGTCCGCAAGGTCTCCTTCGGCGTGGGCGTCGAGCGCACCTTCCCGGTGCACACCCCGATCGTGGAGAAGATCGAGGTCGTGACCCGCGGTGCCGTCCGCCGCGCCAAGCTGTACTACCTGCGCGACCTGCGCGGCAAGGCTGCCAAGATCAAGGAGAAGCGCGACCGCTGAGGTCGGCTGCTCGGCTCCCCGGCTTAGACCGGGGAGGGGGACCACTCGTGCGGGGCCGGATAGGCTTCGCCCGATGAGCACCCACGAACCACTCGCGGACCGCGACGGAACCTCCGCCCCCGACAACGGGGCCGGGGATCCGTCGCGGTCCGCGGCTGTTCCGGCGGAGGCCGCCGCCGGGCGGTCCTGGCTGCCCCGCCGGCCCGCCGGCCAACTGCTCGTGGTCGCTCTCTGCCTGCTGCTGCTGGCGCTGGTGAACACCTGGGTGGCCCAGCCCTTCGCCATCCCCTCGCAGTCGATGGAGAACACCCTGCGGGTCGGTGACCGGGTGGTGGTGAACAAGCTCGCCTACAGCTTCGGCGGCCATGTGCACCGAGGTGACGTGGTGGTCTTCGACGGCCGTGGCTCCTTCCTGCCGGACGATGCCGCCGGCCCCACCGGAATCGGCGGCGCACTGCGGCAGCTCGGCTCCTATCTGGGCCTCGCCGCCCCCACCGAGAACGACTACGTCAAGCGGGTCGTCGGCGTCGGGGGAGACCGGGTGGTCTGCTGCGACACCGACGGCAGGATCACCGTCAACGGAGTGCCGCTGGACGAGTCCGGGTACCTGTTCCCCGGCGACGACGCCTCGTCGGTGCCCTTCGATGTCCAGGTTCCGGAAGGGAAGCTGTTCATGATGGGCGACCACCGCAGCGACTCCCGGGACTCCCGGGACCACCTCGGCGAGCCCGGCGGCGGATTTGTGCCCGAGGCAAAAGTGATCGGTCGGGCCGATTGGGTCGTATATCCGATCGGGCACTGGCAGCATCTCCGGCGCCCCGGTGCGTACGACGCGGTGGACGCGGCAGGGAGGAGCGGTCGGCATGGGGACCAGGGGTAGGCCGCGGGTCGACGAGCCTTCGACGGACAGCGGGACCGACCCTGCCGCCGACTCCGGGTCCGCCGACTCCGGGTCCGGCGAGTCGGCGCGGCCGGCTGCGGGGCGGCGGCGCACGGGCCTGAGCCGGGCCGAACGCCGCCGGATCGCCCGCCGGGCCGAACGCCGCCGCAAGCGCTCCTTCCTGCGCGAACTGCCGGTGATCGCCGGCGTGGCGCTGGTGATCGCCCTGCTGCTGAAGACCTTTCTGCTCCAGGTGTTCGTGATCCCCTCCGGATCCATGGAGGACACCATCAAGATCGGCGACCGGGTGCTGGTGGACAAGCTCACCCCCTGGTTCGGCAAGCAGTACAAGCGCGGCGACGTGGTGGTCTTCAAGGACCCCGGCAACTGGCTGCCGGCTTCCGAACGGACGTCCTCCGACGACGGACCGGTGATGCGCGGTGTGAAGAACGTCTTCACCTTCGTCGGACTCCTCCCGTCCGACAACGAGGGCGACCTGATCAAGCGGGTGATCGGCGTCGGCGGGGACACCGTGGCCTGCTGCGACAGCAGCGGCCACCTCACCGTCAACGGCCAACCGGTCGACGAGCCCTACATCGCCCCGGACAACCCGCCGTCGAGGATCACCTTCAAGGTGACCGTGCCCCAGGGCAGGCTCTGGGTGATGGGCGACCACCGGGACGTCTCGGCCGACTCCCGCTTCCACATGACCGACTTCGGCAACGGCACCATCCCGCTGTCCAATGTCATCGGCCGGGCCATGCTGGTCGCCTGGCCGGTCTCCCGCGTCCACCAGCTCCCGGAGCCCCCCTCCCTGTCGTCGCTGCCACCGCCGCCCGGCAGTGCCCTCGGAACAGCCGCGGCGCAGCTCGGGAGTCAAAATCTTGGCCAACCTTCCGCAGGCGCCGCCGTCTGGCCGGATCCCGGGGAACCCTCACTCGTTATGGGTGCGGTGGGTGCGCTTCCCTTCGCCGTCCGCCGACGGCGGAGAGGTGGCGTCCACCGCGGCTGAATGGCGGGGGTCGCCGTGTGTGAGCGTGGTGGCGGACCCTTCTGGTGATAGAGAGATGCAGGTGTGCGGCGCGCCGCGCCGGGCATCTGGAGGACGCCGGGCCGCTGTGAGAGCCGCGCAGCCCCGGAAACCGCGGTGCCGCCGGAAGGCACCGCATCGTCGTGGGCACAGTCGTGCCCGCAGTGCAGGGAGGAGACGTCGTGGGGGATCTGGTGATCGGCACCCGTTCGGGAGCCGGTGAGCCCGAGGACCCCGGCAGCCGTACCGCGGAATCCGTGGGCGACGCGGGAGCCGGCGGGCGGCGGGCAGACCGGACCGGTGGACATACGGCGGCCGGAGCCGCCGCGGAGTCGGACGCCTCCGAGGAGGGCGAGGCGGCGGACAGCCGGAAGCCGGAGACGGCGGCGGAGCGCCCGGCGGAGGGCACGGACGAGCAGAAGCCTCGCTCGTTCTGGAAGGAACTGCCGATCCTGATCGGCATCGCACTGATCCTTGCTCTGCTGATCAAGACCTTCTTTGTGCAGGCGTTCTCCATCCCCTCGGAGTCCATGCAGGACACCCTGCAGAAGGGCGACCGGGTGCTGGTGGACAAGTTCACCCCCTGGTTCGGCGCCAAGCCGGAGCGCGGTGACGTGGTGGTCTTCCACGACCCGGGCGGCTGGCTGAACGAGGCCCCGGAGCAGAGCAGCAACAGCGTGGTCCGCGGCGTGCAGAATGTGCTCAGCTTCATTGGCCTGATGCCGTCTGCGGATGAGAAGGACCTGATCAAGCGGGTCATCGCGGTCGGTGGCGACACCGTGGAGTGCCAGGGCAGCGGACCGGTGAAGGTCAACGGCAAGGCGCTCGACGAGCCGTATGTCTTCCCCGGGGCCACCCTGCGGTGACAAGCCCTTCGGTCCGGTGAAGGTGCCGGACGGCCGGCTGTGGGTGATGGGCGACCACCGCAACGACTCCTGGGACTCCCGCTTCCACATGGACCAGCCCGGCGGTGGCACGGTCCCGGTCAAGAACGTCGTGGGCCGTGCGTTTGTGGTGGCCTGGCCGGTCGACCGCTGGTCGACCCTGCCGGTGCCCTCCACCTTCGACCAGCCGGGCCTGTCGGCCGCAGGCGCCATGGTGCCGCCCGCGGCCGGGTTCGCCGCGGCGGTCCCGCTCACCCTGCTGGTGCGCCGCAGTCGGCGCAGGGCAGGGGCCGCACGCTGACTCCAGGTGACCGGACGGCTTCGTCCGGGGCATTGCGCGGGCCGTGGTACTGCCGAGTAGTCTGCTCGGACGTGCCGCGGCCCGCTCGCTTCTCCGCCTGTCGGTCCCGGTACGGCTGTCGAGGTCGGCGGCCCCGCGGGGCCGCCGACGGAACGCGCCGGCGCCACCGGGCCCGGCCGGAGTGGGACGGTGCCGATGAGCAGGACCGCCGGTGGAACCACGGGCCAGGCCCCGGGCCGGACCAGCCCGCAGCCGGCCCCCTCGGGGGCCGCCCGGCCGAGTCGCACTCTCGGCGGGGTGCTGCAGGGTGTCGCCATCGCGCTGGGCCTGGTGCTGCTGGTCGGCGGCTTCGCCCTGATAGCCGTCGACTACCGGCCGTACAACGTGCCCACCGACTCCATGGAGCCCACGGTGCAGCCGGGGGACACCGTGCTGGCCCGCAAGAGCAACGGCACCGATGTCGGACGCGGTGACGTGGTGGTCTTCAAGGACTCCACCTGGGGGAGCGCACTGCTGGTCAAGCGGGTGGTCGGGGTCGGTGGGGACACCCTGGTCTGCTGCGACGCCCAGCACCGGCTGACCGTCAACGGCGTCGCCGTCGACGAGTCGTATCTGGCCAAGGGCGGCGACAGCGGCAAGTTCTCGGTGAAGGTGCCGCAGGGCCGGATCTTCCTGATGGGCGACAACCGGCTGGGGTCGCTGGACTCCCGGGTGCATCTGGACCAGGCGTCCGGCACCGTCCCCGTCGGTGATGTGCTGGGCCGGGTCGAGGGCACCGCATGGCCCTTCGGCCGGATGGGCGGCATCGCCCGGACGTCCGCCTTCGACCCGGTCGGCGGCGCCGTGGCCGCCGAGCCCGGTCCGCTGGTGCCGGCCTCCTGGGCGGCGGTGGCCGGGGCCGCGCTGGTACTGGTGACCGCGGCAGTCAGTCCGGTCGCCGGATTCCTGCGGCGGCTGCGCCGCGGCGGCCGATAGCCCCCACCGCTGGCCCGGCGCGGCTCTCCCTGATCCTTCGGTGGTCCACAATGGGAGGAAGCGCGACAGCTAAGGGGACGTGGGGATGAGTGCCGAGGACCTCGAGAAGTACGAGACCGAGATGGAGCTCAAGCTCTACCGGGAGTACCGCGATGTCGTCGGCCTGTTCAAATTCGTGATCGAGACCGAGCGGCGCTTCTACCTCACCAACGACTACGAGCTGCAGGTCCACTCGGTGCAGGGCGAGGTGTTCTTCGAGGTGTCGATGGCCGACGCCTGGGTCTGGGACATGTACCGGCCTGCCCGCTTCGTGCGCAAGGTGCGTGTCCTCACCTTCAAGGACGTCAACGTCGAGGAGCTGGCCAAGACGGATCTGGAGCTGCCCTCCGACGAGGCCGGTTTCGGCCGCTGACGCCGGGCGCGTCAAGCTTCCGACCGCGCTCTCACCCTTGCGGGGGAGCGCGGTTTTCCACACCCCCGGGTTGTCCACAGGACTCCCGCCGCCGCTCGCAGCGCGGCGGGACCTTCGGCACGCTCCGTGTCGGAGGTGATCGCCATGAGCAACCCACGAACCGCCCTCGGCCGCTACGGCGAGGAGGTGGCCGCCCGGCGTCTGACCGAGGCCGGCCTGACCGTCCTGGAGCGCAACTGGCGCTGCCGTGAGGGCGAGCTGGACATCGTCGCCCTGGAGGGAGACGTCCTCGCCGTCTGCGAGGTGAAGACCCGTCATGAGACCGGCTTTCAGCAGCCTTGCGAGGCGGTCTCCCGGGCCAAGGCGGAGCGGCTGCGCCGGCTCGCCGAACGCTGGTTGGACGAACGCTGGCCGGTCCACCGGGCCAGACTCCACGGAGCGCCGGCCCGGATCCCGCGCCACCAGCCGGGCGGCTGCCCCGCTCCCGGCCCGGTTCAGGGCGGCCCGGCCGCCCGTGGGCCGGTCCCGCCGCCGACCGGCGGTGTCCGTATCGATCTGATCGCTGTGATCGGCCGTCGCCGGGGCGCTGCCCTGGTCGAGCATCTGCGGGGGGTGGTGTAGGTGGCCTTCGCCCGCACCTGTTCCGTGGCGCTGGTCGGTGTGGACGGCGTGGTGGTCGAGGTCCAGGCCGACCTGGAGCCGGGGGTCGCCGCCTTCGCCCTGGTCGGCCTGCCTGACAAGGCGCTGAGCGAGGCCCGTGACCGCGTCCGGGCCGCCGTGGTCAACAGCGGGGAGAGCTGGCCGCAGCGCAAACTCACGGTGGGGCTCAGCCCCGCCTCGGTGCCCAAGAGCGGCAGCGGCTTCGACCTGGCCGTCGCCTGTGCGGTGCTCGCCGCGGCCGAACGGCTGGACCCCGCAGTCATCGCGGATCTGCTGATCGTGGGTGAGCTCGGTCTGGACGGCCGGGTGCGGCCGGTCCGCGGTGTGCTGCCGGCCGTTCTCGCCGCCGCCGATGCCGGTTACCGGCAGGTGGTCGTCCCCGAGCAGACGGCGTCCGAAGCCTCCCTGGTGCCCGGTGTCTCCGTCCTCGGGGTGCGCAGCCTGCGCCAGCTGGTCGCAGTCCTCACCGATGCGCCGGTGCCCGAGGAGCCCCCGGACCGGTCGGCCCCCGGACGACCGGACCCCATGATGGCCGGGCTCGCCCTCCCCGGAGCGGGCGCCCGCGGACTCTCCGGCGAACGCGCCCATCACCTGGACATGGCCGATGTCGCGGGCCAGTGCGAGGCCCGGCGCGCGCTGGAGATCGCCGCGGCCGGTGGCCACCACCTCTACCTCAAGGGACCGCCGGGAGCCGGCAAGACCATGCTGGCCGAGCGGCTGCCCGGACTGCTTCCGCCGCTGACGGCGGAGGAGGCGTTGGAGGTCACCGCCGTCCACTCCGTCGCCGGACTGCTGCCACCCGGGCGGCCGCTGATCGACACCGCCCCGTACTGCGCACCGCACCACTCCACCACCATGCCGGCGATCATCGGCGGCGGCAGCGGGCTGCCGCGCCCCGGTGCGGTCTCCCTGGCCCACCGAGGGGTGCTCTTCCTGGACGAGGCCCCCGAGTTCCCCGTACGGGTGCTGGACGCACTGCGCCAGCCGCTGGAGTCCGGCGAGGTGATCGTGGCCCGCGCGGCGGGATCTCTGCGGCTGCCCGCCCGGTTCCTGCTGCTCCTGGCCGCCAATCCCTGCCCCTGCGGGCGCTGGTCCAGGCGGGGCGGAGGGTGCGAGTGCACCCCTGCGATGGTCAGCCGCTATCAGGCCCGGCTCTCCGGGCCGCTGCTGGACCGCGTCGACCTGCAGGTCGAGGTGGAGCCGGTGACCCGGGTGCAACTGCTGGAGCGCGACGCCAGCGCCGAGAGCACCGCTGCCGTCGCCGCCCGTGTGTTGGCGGCCCGGGAGCGTGCAGGCGTCCGACTCTCGGGCACTCCGTGGCGGGGTAACGCGGAAGTCCCCGGTCATGAGCTGCGCACCCGCTGGCGGCTGGCTCCGGGGGCGCTGGACGACGCCGAGCACCAGATGCAGCACGGTCTGCTCACCGCCCGTGGACTGGACCGGGTGCTCCGTGTCGCCTGGACCGTCGCCGACCTCGCCGGCCGGGACCGCCCCGACCGTGCCGACGTCCGTACCGCGTTGGTACTGCGCACCGGCGTACTGCGCGGAGTCGCCCTCAGCGGCAGCGGCCGGGTCTGACAGGGCCCGCCGCCTCCGCTCCACCGGTCGCCTCCGCCCCACCCGCCGCCTCCACCCCACCCGTCGGCGTCGGCGACCGGCCGTCCCCGACCCGCAGCCGTACCCGGCTTTCGGCCGCACCCGGAGCACCCGGACCCGCGGCTTCGACCGCGGACCGGCCGGATCCGCACTGAAAGGCAGGACCTCGTGACCCCGGTGCAGCTACCGCTCGACCTCGACACCACCGCCTTCGGGCAGACCGGGCCACCCCCCGAACCGGTGTCCGGGGCCGAGCCCGGCTCGGAGCCCGACAGCAGGACCGCCCCCGGCACCGACACCGAGATCCCATACACGGGCGACGGTGCCGAGCGGCTGGCCCGGGCCGCACTGACCAGGCTTGCCGAGCCGGGCGACCTCGCGGTCGGGCAGTGGATCGATCAGCTCGGCGCGGTGGCACTGTTGCACACCATCCGCGAGGGTGGCCGGCCACCGGGCGCCGGCGCAGCCAGAGTGGCGGGCTTCCGAGCACGCGCCGCCGGGCTCGACCCCGCGGCCGACCTGGAGCGCGTCCGGGCGCTGGGCGGCCGCTTCGTCATCCCCGGTGATCCCGAGTGGCCGACCCAGCTGGACGACCTCGGGCCGACCCGGCCGATCGGCCTCTGGACGGCGGGGGCCGCCTCGCTGCGGCTGCTGGCTCTGCGCTCCGTCGCCCTCGTGGGCGCCCGGGCATGCACGGCCTACGGTGCGCATGTCGCCGGAGAACTGGCGGCGGGGCTGGCCGAGCGCGGCTGGGTGGTGGTGTCCGGTGCCGCCTACGGGATCGACGCGGCCGCTCATCGGGGCGCCATGGCCGTCGGCGGCCCCACCATCGCCGTTCTCGCCTGCGGCGTCGACGTCGCCTACCCCCGCGGCCACACCGAGTTGATCCGCCGTATCTCCCGGCAGGGTCTCCTGGTCAGCGAACTGCCACCGGGTCAGCACCCCAACCGCTTCCGCTTTGTGCTGCGCAACCGGGTGATCGCCGCCCTCACACGAGGGACCGTGGTGGTGGAGGCGGCACTGCGCAGCGGGGCGCTGAGCACCGCCCGGCGGGCCAGGGATCTCAATCGGATCACCTGCGGGGTGCCCGGACCGGTGACATCGGCGCTCTCGGAGGGTGTGCACGCCCTGCTGCGCACCGGCGCCGCGACCCTGGTCACCGATGCGGCCGAGGTGGCCGAGTTGACAGGGGGAATCGGCGGCGATCTGGCTCCGCACAAGCAGGGTGAGGCGCTACCCCGGGATGTGCTGGCGACCGCGGCCCGCCAGGTTCTGGAGGCGGTCCCGGCAGGCATCGACGGTGCCCCCGCAGCGGTGGTGGCCAGGGCAGCTGGGTTGCCGCCGGACGAGGTGCTGCAGCGCCTCTATGAGCTGACGTCCCTGGGCTTTGTCGAGCGCTGCGGTGCGCACTGGCGGGTCGTCGGCCGGCGTAAGGGCGATCCGGGCGAGTGACCCGCTGTCCCCCGATCGATATCGAACGCAACACCGTACAGCGCTCGGGCGGGGGGAATCCTCCCCCGGGTGGCCCAGCGCCGCCAATGGGCCTGACGTACCCCCTCCACCTGCGCATTTGCTGTCGACGCGACGAGGGTGACCAGGATTTTGTAGCTCTCAGCACTGGTCCGATCACGCTACGCTCACCACGACTTCCATACCGACACACGACTCGGCAGAACGGCGCACAAGGACGCATGCCCACACACATTCCCCGGCGGAGAGCGACCAGCGGCGACCCGGCCCTGACGGCTTCGGGTGCCGGGCCGGGTCCCGCGCCCGAGGGCCAGTCCGCGGCAGGGACGCCGAGGGCGTCCCGGGGCGTGGCCCAAGCCGAAGGCGGACACCATGGGCAGACCGTCCGCGCGGCCCGGGCAGCCGTGGACACGGCTGCCCCGCAGTCGGATGCAGCCAGGACGCCCGAGGCGCGGCGCGGCGGTACGCCCTCCGAGCGTCCGGCCCTGGAGCAGCTCTGGCGGTCCTACAAGTCCACCGGCGACGGCCGGCTGCGCGAGCAGCTGATCCTGCACTACTCACCGCTGGTCAAGTACGTGGCCGGCCGGGTCGGGGTGGGGCTGCCGGCCAATGTCGAGCAGGCGGACTTTGTCTCCTCCGGAGTCTTCGGGCTGATCGACGCCATCGAGAAGTTCGATCTGGATCGCGCCATCAAGTTCGAGACCTATGCGATCAGCCGTATCCGCGGCGCCATCATCGACGAGCTGCGGGCCCTGGACTGGATTCCGCGTTCGGTGCGGCAGAAGGCGCGGGCGGTGGAGCGTGCCTACGCGACGCTGGAGACCCGGTTGCGGCGCACCCCTCATGAGCCCGAGGTGGCGGCCGAGCTGGGCATTCCGGTGGAGGAGCTGCACGCGATCTTCAGCCAGTTGTCACTGGCCAATGTGGCGGCCCTCGATGAGTTGCTGCACCCGGCGGGCGAGGGCGGTGACGGCCTGAGCCTGCTGGACACCCTGGTGGACACCGCGGCCGACGACCCGGTGGAGGTGGCGGAGGACCGGGAGCTGCGCCGGCTGCTCGCCCGAGCGGTGAACACCCTCCCCGAGCGGGAGAAGACGGTGGTGACCCTCTACTACTACGAGGGCCTCACCCTCGCCGAGATCGGCCAGGTCCTGGGAGTCACCGAGAGCCGGGTGAGCCAGATCCACACCAAGGCGGTGCTCCAGTTGCGCGCCAAGCTCTCCGACGCCCGGTAGGACTTGTCCGTCCCTTCGCACCGTTGAGGCGCGCGGCGTCTGGTGCGGTGAATCGTTAGGCGGAGGATCGCCCTTGTACTGGGCGTACCCGGTCGGCTCCGGCAACGCAGCAAGGTGCCGTGCCGGCCCCCGATCACCCGCGTCAACAACGCTGCGGGTCACTACACCTGGCACCGGCCAGGGTCTGCGCGATCCGACGGTCTCCTAGAGTGGAGCAGTGCCGAAGATCCGAGCGGCCACCTTGGCCGCGCATCGCGAGATGCAGCGCACCGCACTCCTCGCCGCCGCCCGCGCCCTGCTCTCCTCGGGAGGTGTGGACGCCCTCACCTTCCCTGCCCTCGCCGCGCGGACCGGGCTGGCGCGCTCCTCGGTGTATGAGTACTTCTCCTCCAGGGCCGCCGTGGTCGAGGAACTGTTCGCGGCCGACTTCCCCGTCTGGGAGGCCCGGATCGAGGCTGCCATGGGCGAGGGCGGCACGTCGGAGGGCCGCGTCGAGGCCTATGTCCGCACCCAGCTCGCCCTGGCCGGGGACCCCCGGCACCGCGCCGTCACGGCCGTCTCCGCTGCGGAGCTGGACGATGCCGCCCGTGACCGGATCCGGGCAGCCCATGGCCGACTGGTCGACCTGGTGGTCTCGGCACTGCAGGAGCTGGGGCACCGGCAGCCGCGCCTTGCCGCAGCGATGCTCCAGGGGCTGGTGGAGACGGCAGTCCGCAGGATGGAACTGGGCGCGGCCGAGGATCCGCAGTCGATCGCGGACGCGGCGGTCGCCATGGCCCTGTACGGCGCCACCGGCCGCCGGGACGGATAGCGCTGCCAGGGCGGACAGGGCCGCCAGGGCGGACGGGGTCGCCGGGGCGGGTGTGGCGGTCGGGGTCGGCGAAAGCGGAGACCGACGGCGGTGGCTGCAGGCGGAGCCGCCCCGATGGGGAACAGCCGGACCCGGCCGATACCCAGCAGTGCCAGCGGGTCCAGATAGCGGTGCCCGCGCAGCAGCCCCCAGTGCAGGCAGGGCTCCCCGCAGTGGTCCCTGCCGGCCTCCAGCCGCCCGACGACCTGGCCGGCCGCGACCCGCGTGCCGACCGGCAGGGTGGCGGTGACCGGCAGATAACTGGTGCGCAGTGGAGGCTCGCCGGTGCCGGGGTGGACCACGGCCACCACGCCCCGGCCGCCGACCCGGCCCGCGAAGGCGACCGTGCCGGGGGCGGCGGCTCGTACCTCCGTGCCCTCGGCCGCTGCCAGATCCACCCCGCGGTGCCCGCGGGCCCAGCGCTGAGGCGGCGGGTCGAAGCCGCGCAGCACCGCGGCCCGGCCGGTGGCCGGCCAGGCGCGCGGGGCGGCTGCAGGCTCCCCGCCGGGTGGGTCCGGCTCCGCACTCCCGGCGGCCCGGGACGAGGGTGTGAGGCAGCACAGCAGGGCCATCAGCAGCCCGATGAACAGCACTGGGCAGCGTCGCCCGGACGCAGACCGCCCCAGCGGCCGGCCGGAGCCGGGCAAGGCCCGGGACGGTGAGCGCCGGGACGGGCCGCAGGACGAGCCCCGGAACGGGCCCCGGAGCGAGCCCCGGAGCGGACAGGGGACGGAGACGGCTGGAGTCACGGTCAGTACGCTGCCCGCCCCCGCCGGGGCCCGCCATCACCCACCGGGAACCTGTGGACAGACCTCGGGCTGTGGACAACCGTGTCGCCCGCTGGGGGGAGGGACACGCCCCCGACACCCGCCGTCCGGCCACGGTGAGGCGCTGAGTCGCCTGTCAGCCCGCCGGTCCCGTACACTTCTGTCGCGACCCGGCGCGCCGGGTCGACTTCGCACGCCCCGCCACCGATGCGTCAGCACGCGGTTCGCAACCCGCGTCAGCACGGTGCGAGTGCCGCTCGGTCCGATGAGCCAGGGTGCAGCAGCTGCTGCACCGGGTCCCCACGGCACGGCACGGCCGGGGCGTCAGGCGCGACGGCCACCCGGCCGCCGCGGACAACCGAGCCTGACCCCGCCGTTCCGGCGCGCGGGGGCACAACACGAGGAGCACGGCCATGGCCGTCGTCACGATGCGGGGGCTGCTGGAGAGCGGCGTCCACTTCGGTCACCAGACCCGCCGCTGGAACCCGAAGATGAAGCGCTTCATCCTCACGGAGCGCAACGGCATCTACATCATCGACCTCCAGCAGTCGCTGAACTACATCGACCGCGCCTACGAGTTCGTCAAGGAGACCGTTGCCCACGGCGGCAGCGTCCTCTTCGTCGGCACCAAGAAGCAGGCTCAGGAGGCCATCGCCGAGCAGGCGACCCGCGTGGGCATGCCCTACGTCAACCAGCGCTGGCTGGGCGGCATGCTCACCAACTTCTCGACCGTCTACAAGCGCCTGCAGCGCCTGAAGGAGCTCGAGGAGATCGACTTCACCGATGTCGCGGGCTCCGGTCTGACCAAGAAGGAGCTGCTGGTCCTCCAGCGCGAGCACGAGAAGCTCGAGCGCACCCTCGGCGGTATCCGCGACATGCAGCGCGTGCCCAGCGCCGTCTGGATCGTGGACACCAAGAAGGAGCACATCGCGGTCGGTGAGGCCCGGAAGCTCAACATCCCGGTCGTCGCCATCCTGGACACCAACTGCGACCCCGACGAGGTCGACTACAAGATCCCGGGCAACGACGACGCCATCCGCTCCGTCACCCTGCTGACCCGTGTGATCGCCGACGCCGTGGCTGAGGGCCTCATCGCCCGCTCCGGTGCCGCCACCGGTGACGCCAAGGCCGAGCCGGGCGCCGACCAGCCGCTCGCCGACTGGGAGCGCGAGCTCCTCGAGGGCGAGAAGAAGGCCGACGAGGCCGTTGCCGAGGCTCCGGCTGAGGCTCCCGCCGAGGCCGCCGCTGAGGCTCCGGCCGAGGCCGCCGCTGAGGCTCCGGCCGAGGAGACCCCGGCCGCCGAGGGCGAGCAGCAGGCCTGACGTTCCGCTGCCGAGGGGTACGGCGGCCGCTGCACCGGCAGCGGCCGCCTACCCCTCGCACCTGTGCCGGGCCCGGTGGTGACCCCGCGGGCCTGGTGACTCCCCAGCAGACACGCGAGACGCGAGAAGAGATTCACAACCATGGCGAACTTCACCGCCGCGGACGTCAAGAAGCTCCGTGAGCTCACCGGCGCCGGCATGATGGACTGCAAGAAGGCGCTGGACGAGGCCGAGGGCAACGTCGAGAAGGCCGTCGAGCTCCTGCGCATCAAGGGCCAGAAGGGCGTGGCCAAGCGTGAGGGCCGCGACGCCTCCAACGGTGCCGTCGTCTCCCTCATCGAGGGCGGCAACTCCGGCGTGCTGGTCGAGCTGAACTGCGAGACCGACTTTGTCGCCAAGGGCGGCAAGTTCGTCGAGGTCGCCAACACCATCGCCGCCCACGTCGCCAAGGCCGCTCCGGCCGACGTCGAGGCCGCCCTGGCCAGCGAGATCGAGCCCGGCAAGACCGTCCAGCAGTTCGTGGACGAGGCCAACGCCACCCTCGGCGAGAAGATCGTTTTCCGCCGCTTCGCGCAGTTCAACGGTGACGGCTACGTCGCCGTCTACATGCACCGCACCTCTCCGGACCTGCCGCCGCAGGTCGGTGTCCTGGTCGAGCTCGACAAGGAGAACGCCGAGGTCGCCAAGGACGTCGCGCAGCACATCGCCGCCTTCGCGCCGAAGTTCCTCTCCCGTGAGGACATCCCGGCCGAGGTGCTGGACAGCGAGCGCCGCGTCGCCGAGGCCACCGCCCGCGAGGAGGGCAAGCCCGAGGCTGCCCTGCCGAAGATCATCGAGGGCCGGGTCACCGGTTTCGTCAAGGAGAGCGCCGTTCTGGAGCAGGCGTTCGCCAAGGACAACAAGAAGACCGTCCAGAAGGTGCTGGACGAGGCGGGCGTGACCCTCAAGCGCTTCGCCCGCTTCCGCGTCGGTGCCTGAGTCGTTCCACCCTTCTGCCCCTAGGGTAGAGAGCGGAACACGTCGAGCAGCCCGGCCGCACAGCGGCTGCGGCGGCTCGACACCATGAACGACGAGGAGGCCATTGCCGTGCAGGTGACCATACCGGTTCCCGCGGCGGTGGCCTCCTCATCTGTACGTGCAGGAGGAGGAGTCGGCCCATGCAGATGACTGCGCAGGAGACCGCAGAGGACGGCGTACGCCGCCGTGTGCTGCTGAAGCTGTCCGGCGAGGCGCTCGCCGGCGGAGGCGCTCTGGGTGTCGACCCGGATGTGGTGCACGCCATCGCCCGCGAGATCGCGGCCGTGGTCCGCTCGGGCACCCAGGTCGCCGTGGTGGTCGGGGGTGGCAACTTCTTCCGCGGCGCGGAGCTCCAGGTCCGCGGTATGGACCGGGCCCGCTCCGACTACATGGGCATGCTCGGCACGGTGATGAACTGCCTGGCGCTCCAGGACTTCCTGATCAAGGAGGGCGTGGAGACCCGGGTGCAGACCGCCATCACCATGGGCCAGGTCGCCGAGCCCTATCTCCCGCTGCGGGCCGTGCGCCACCTGGAGAAGGGGCGCGTGGTGATCTTCGGCGCCGGTATGGGCATGCCGTACTTCTCCACCGACACCACCGCCGCCCAGCGGGCGCTGGAGATCCAGGCCGAGGCGCTGCTGATGGGGAAGAACGGGGTGGACGGCGTCTATGACTCCGACCCCAAGGCCAACCCCGACGCGGTGAAGTTCGACGCCCTGGAGTACAGCGAGGTGCTGACCCGGGACCTCAGGGTCGCCGATGCCACCGCGATCACCCTCTGCAGGGACAACGACCTTCCGATCCTGGTCTTCGAGCTCCTCACCGAAGGCAACATCGCCCGCGCGGTGCGGGGTGAGAAGATCGGCACGCTGATCAGCCGCGGAACCGGCAAGGCCTGACCGCCCCGCGCGGCCCGGCCAGTTACGACGTTACGGACCCCTTGCCCCGCCATCCGGGCGCGGGAGGGGGCGAGCAGGGAACCGGACAGGAGCAGACTGTGATCGAAGAGACCCTCCTCGAGGCCGAGGAGAAGATGGAGAAGGCGGTCCAGGTCGCCAAGGACGACTTCGCCGCCATCCGCACCGGGCGTGCGCACCCGGCGATGTTCGCCAAGATCACCGCCGACTACTACGGCGCCCCGACGCCGATCAACCAGCTCGCCTCCTTCTCGGTGCCCGAGCCGCGCATGGCTGTGGTCACCCCCTTCGACAAGAGTGCGCTGCGGGCCATCGAGACCGCCATCCGCGACTCCGACCTCGGCGTCAACCCGACCAATGACGGCTCCCTCATCCGGGTGGTGTTCCCGCAGCTCACCGAGGAGCGCCGCCGGGAGTACATCAAGGTCGCCCGGGGCAAGGGCGAGGACGCCAAGATCTCCATCCGCAGCGTCCGCCGCAAGGCCAAGGAGACGCTGGACAAGCTGGTCAAGGACGGCGAGGCCGGCGAGGACGAGGTGCGCCGCGCCGAGAAGGAGCTCGAGGACATCACCGCCCGCTACGTGGGCCAGGTGGACGAGCTGCTCAAGCACAAGGAAGCCGAGCTGCTCGAGGTCTGATGAACCACGCCACGACTCCTCCCGGTGGGTCCCCGCCCCGCTCCGGGACCTCTTCGCAGGGCCCCGAAGGGCCCGACCAGCCCGGCCGGCCCGCACCCGGGGTCGCGGCGTACACATCGTGGGCCGGCCCGCAGGCGCCGGCCCACCCGGGCCTGCCCACCGACGCTGCCGAGCGCCCGCTCGGGCGGGAGAACACCGTGGCCTCACCGGACGACCAGCAGCCCCGCAAGCCCCGCGCAGGTCGCAACCTGCCGGCCGCGATAGGGGTCGGTGTCGGCCTCGGTGTGGTGATCATCGCCTCGCTCTTCGTGGTGAAGGTGCTCTTCCTGGGCGTGGTGATGGCCGCGGTCGGCGTCGGCGTCTGGGAGCTGACCAGCCGGCTGTCCGAGCGCAAGGACATCCGGGCCCCGCGGATCCCGCTGGTCGTCGGCGGCGTGGTGATGGTTGCCGCGGCGTATGCCTTCGGGACCGAGGGTTCGGCGGCGGCGCTGGCGATCACCGCACTGGTGGTGCTGGTGTGGCGGATGAGCGAGCCCCCGCAGGACTATCTGCGGGATGTCACCGCCGGTATCTTCACCGCCTTCTATGTGCCGTTCCTGGCCACCTTTGTGGCGCTGATGCTGCACGCCGACGACGGTGCCCGGCGGGTGATCCTCTTCCTGCTGGTCACCGTCTGCAGTGACACCGGCGCCTATGCGGTGGGCTTCAAGTTCGGCAAGCACAAGCTCGCCCCGACGATCAGCCCCGGCAAGACCCGTGAGGGCCTGGCCGGCGGTATCGCGCTGTCGATGCTGGCCGGTGCGCTCGGCATGCAGCTGATGATCGAGGACGGGGCCTGGTGGCAGGGCCTGGTGCTGGGCGCCTGCGCCGCTGTCACGGCCACCCTGGGCGACCTCGCCGAGTCCATGATCAAGCGAGATCTCGGCATCAAGGACATGGGCACCCTGCTCCCGGGCCACGGCGGCATCATGGACCGGCTGGACTCCCTGCTCCCCACCGCTCCGGTCGTCTGGCTGCTGCTCACCGCATTCGTCGGTTCCTGACCGCAACACTCGCAGGCGGCCCCGACCGGTTCCGGTGCTCGGGGCCGCTCGCTCGGGAAGCGCGCGGCAGCAGGCTGCGCCGAGGCCCGAGCGACGGCTCCGGTCCCTACGGCAGACGCAGGGACCGGCCGGCAGACGCCGGGCGCACGGGCAGCAGCCCGGTCCGCCACCGGACTCCCGCACATCGGCGGCGGTCGCCCCGGCTCCGGGAGCCGAACAGTGCGGTCGGCGGACACTCCTCGGAATCCGGCCCGTCAGGTCGGCCCCCAGGCAGTGGCGGCCCCCGCCCCGGCCCCTTGCGGGGACCGGGCTTCCTCCCCGCATCTGCGACACTGGACGCACCATGCCTGTTCCCGGAGAACTCACCTTTGTCGCGCCGCGCGGTGCCAAGCCCCCGCGCCACCTTGCCGACCTCAGCCCCGCCGACCGCCGGGAGGCGGTGGTGGAGCTGGGCGAGAAGCCGTTCCGCGCCAACCAGCTGGCCCGCCACTACTTCGGCCGCCTGTCGGCCGACCCCGCCGAGTGGACCGACATCCCGGCGGCTGCGCGGGGCAAGCTGGCCGAGGCGCTGCTGCCGGACCTGATGTCCGTGGTGCGGCATGTGTCCTGCGACGACGACACCACCCGCAAGACGCTGTGGAAGCTCTTCGACGGCACCCTGGTCGAGTCGGTGCTGATGCGCTACCCGGACCGGGTGACCATGTGCATCAGCTCCCAGGCGGGCTGCGGGATGAACTGCCCGTTCTGCGCCACCGGCCAGGCGGGGCTGACCCGCAACCTGTCCACCGCGGAGATCGTGGAGCAGATCGCCGCCGGTATGCGCGCCCTGCAGAACGGTGAGATCCCGGGCGGCCCGGCGCGGCTGAGCAATGTGGTCTTCATGGGCATGGGCGAGCCGCTCGCCAACTACAACCGCGTGCTGGCGTCCATCCGCCGCCTCACCGACCCCGCCCCCGACGGCCTGGGGCTGTCGCAGCGCGGCATCACCGTCTCGACGGTGGGTCTCGTCCCGGCCATGAACCGGCTGGCGGACGAGGGACTGAGCGTACGTCTGGCGCTGTCGCTGCATGCACCGGACGACGAGCTGCGCGACACCCTGGTCCCGGTGAACACCCGCTGGAAGGTGGCGGAGGTGCTGGACGCCGCCTGGAACTACGCGGAGCGTTCCAACCGGCGGGTCTCGGTGGAGTACGCGCTGATCAAGGACATCAACGACCAGGCATGGCGTGCCGATCTGCTCGGCCGCAAGCTTCGCAACCACCGGGTCCATGTGAACCTGATCCCGCTGAACCCCACCCCGGGTTCCAAGTGGACCGCCTCCCGTCCCGAGGACGAGCGGGAGTTCGTACGCCGGCTGGAGGCGCACGGCGTCCCGGTCACGGTCCGCGACACCCGCGGCCAGGAGATCGACGGTGCCTGCGGCCAGCTGGCCGCGGCCGGCTAGGGCGGTCCGCAGGGCGCGGCCGGCTAGGGCGGTCCGCAGGGCGCGGCCGGTCGGGCCGCGCCCCACAGGCGGCCCGTTGCTCCCGTAGCAGCCCGGCTGCTCAGGCTTGTGCCGTCAGCCGTCAGCCGTCAGCCCTGCGCCGCCGCAGCTCGGCGCAGGGTCACCGGTGGAAGGCCAGCAGGGTGAGCCCGGCGGCCGCGACGCCCACCGGCAGTACCGCCGCGGCTGCCGCCCCGACCCTGGTCAGCGCGGTGGTGCGGAGCACCGAGGCCGGCGTGCCCAGCCGCCGGACCAGGGCGAGCGACGGACCCCGGGCGGCGCGGGACTCCGCGACCCGAACGCCGACGGTGGCCAGCGCGCACGCGCCCAGCAGGGCAGCCTCGACCGCCGGCAGCGGCCCACCGGGTCCGTGACCGGTGGAGGTCCAGCGTTCCGCGGCGGCGGCCACCACTGCGGCGGTCACTGCCAGTACGCCCAGCGGCGCGCCCAGCCGGACGGCCTCGGCCTGGAGCCCGCGCCCGGCCAGCAGACGGGTGGCGGTGGGCTCCCAGGTGCCCAGCAGCAGTCCCGCCCAGGAGAGCAGCAGGGGGACGGTGAGGACGAGCCCGAGCACCGCCACTGCCCAGCCCGCCGAGGTGATCGCGGTGGTGGTGCCGAGTCGGGCGGGTGCGTGCAGATGCCGGCCGGGGGCGTGCGGCCCGTAGACCACCAGGGCGGCGCCGATCAGTGCGGCGGCCGGCGCAGCGACGGTGCGCAGCGGCCCCAGGCGGGTGAGGTCCGGTTCGGCGGTGTCCTCCGGGAGCCGCTCCCTGCCGGGCACGGCGCCGGCAGCGGCCAGTGCGCCGAGCAGCGGCACCACCAGCAACAGGGTGAGCGGTGCGGCGGCGGGAAGCCGTGCACCCATGCCCACCTCCGGGGCGAGGGTCGTTCCGGCGATGTTGTTGCGCAGCACCAGGAATCCCAGCAGGGCCAGCAGGCTGCCCGCGACACAGGCGATCGCGGTCTCTCCGGCGATCAGCAGCCGGCGGCGTGCCGGTCCGGCGCCGGCGGCGGTCAGACCTGCCACGCGGTCGGGCCGCAGGCTGGGCAGGGCGCGAGCGCAGCAGGCGCAGAGCCAGCAGATCGCCGCGAGCGAGGGCAGGCACCAGAGCAGCCGGCCCTCGGAGACCGCCACCGTGGTGCCGGGCGGGTCGACGAGGGCGCGGCCGAGTGCCCGCAGCAGCATGGCTGCGGCGGCCGCGGAGGCCGCTGCGGTGAGGATCCAGCGACCGAGGTCGAGGACCCGGTAGCCCTGGGCCAGGCGGAGGTAGAACACCGGCGGGTGGTTTCCTTCCAGGCGCGGCCTCCCTCGGGGCGGCCGTGCGACGGCGCGTCAGGCGAGGGCGCGTCAGGCGGGGGCGGCGGCGGCCGGGGCGGTCGCTGCCAGGGGGGCGTCGGTGCTGTCGGGTACGTCGGTGTCGGCTGCCGGGGCGGGTTTCGCGGCCGGGTCGGCGGGAGCCGGGGCCTGTCCGTCCAGCAGGGCGACGGTCCGGTCGGCATGCCTGGCCTGCGCGGGTTCGTGCAGTGCCAGGACCATGGTGAGGCCGTGCGAGCGGGCGGCTGTGGTGAGCACCCGCAGCACCTGCTCCTGGTTGGCGCGATGCAGTGGTGCGACCGGGTCGTCGGCGAAGACGACTGCGGGCATGGGCGCCAGTGCGCGGGCGACCGCGATCCGCTGCCGTTGCGACTGGATGAGCTCGGCCGGGCGGCGGCGGGCGCAGTCGGCCACATCGAGTCGCTCCAGCCACTCGGCTGCGGCGATGCGGGCGGCCTTTCGACCGGTACCGGCCAGCAGCAGCGGCAGGGCGACGTTCTCCGCGGCGGTGAGTTCGGGGATCAGGTCCGGCTGTGAGCCGACCCAGCCGAACTGCTCGCGTCGCAGTCGTTCCCGGTCCGCGCGGGAGAGGGTGTGGAGGGGCAGGTCGTTGAACCAGACCTCGCCCTCGTCGACCGGCAGTTGCCCGCTGAGGCAGCCGAGCAGGGTGGTCTTGCCGGACCCTCGTGGGCCGGTGACCGCCAGTACCTCCCCCTTGCGCACGGCGAGTGAGACGCCGCGCAGTGCCGGGGTCCCGTCGTGGGACTTCACCACGCCGCTTGCTCGCAGCATGTCGCTGTCCGGCGGGGCCGCTGTCAAGAGAACCTCCGGCTCTAGGTGTCGCATGTCAGATTAGAACCACAAGGACACGATGAGGTCGCGGCACACGGTGCGAACTACATCCAATCGGATATATGTGACTGGCGTTGATACGCCAAAGGGCGGTTCCCCGAATCGGGAACCGCCCTGGCGGAGGGTTGTGAAGGGTCCGGCTCAGATCTTGGTCCACGCCTCGGTGAGGGTGGCCCGCAGGATCTGCTCGATCTCGTCGAAGGTCGACTGGTCGGAGATCAGCGGCGGGGCCAGCTGGATCACCGGGTCGCCGCGGTCGTCGGCGCGGCAGTAGAGGCCGTTCTCGTAGAGCTTCTTGGAGACGAAGCCGTAGAGGACGCGCTCCACCTCGTCGTCGTTGAAGGTCTCCTTGGTGGCCTTGTCCTTCACCAGCTCGATGCCGTAGAAGAACCCGTTGCCGCGGACATCTCCGACGATCGGCAGGTCGTGCAGCTTCTGGAGGGTGGACAGGAACGCGCCCTCGTTGTCCAGCACGTGCTGGTTGAGCTTCTCGCGCTCGAAGATGTCCAGGTTGGCCAGTGCCACCGCGGCGGAGACCGGGTGGCCACCGAAGGTGTAGCCGTGCAGGAAGGTGTTGTCGCCCTTGTAGAAGGGCTCCGCCAGCCGGTCGGAGATGATGGTGGCGCCGATCGGGGAGTAGCCCGAGGTCATGCCCTTGGCGCAGGTGATCATGTCGGGCTGGTAGCCGAACTTGTCGGCGCCGAACATGGTGCCCAGGCGGCCGAAGGCGCAGATGACCTCGTCCGAGACCAGCAGCACATCGTGCCGGTCGCAGATCTCACGGACCCGCTGGAAGTACCCGGGCGGCGGCGGGAAGCAGCCGCCGGCGTTCTGCACCGGCTCCAGGAAGACGGCGGCCACGGTGTCCGGGCCCTCGAAGATGATCTGCTGCTCGATCTGGTCGGCGGCCCAGCGCCCGAAGGCCTCCGGGTCGTCGCCGTAGAACGGGGCGCGGTAGATGTTGGTGTTGGGCGCCTTGTGGGTGCCCGGGACCAGCGGCTCGAACGGGGCCTTGAGGCCCGGCAGCCCGGTGATGGAGAGCGCGCCCTGCGGGGTGCCGTGGTAGGCGACGGCACGCGAGATGACCTTGTACTTGGTCGGCTTGCCGGTCAGCTTGAAGTACTGCTTGGCCAGCTTCCAAGCGGTCTCCACGGCCTCGCCGCCGCCGGTGGAGAAGAAGACCTTGTTGAGGTCGCCGGGGGCGTAGTTGGCCAGCCGCTCGGCCAGCTCGATCGCCTTGGGGTGGGCGTAGCTCCACACCGGGAAGAAGGCGAGCTCGGCGGCCTGCTTGGCGGCGACCTCGGCCAGCTCGCGGCGGCCGTGGCCGGCCTGCACCACGAACAGGCCCGCGAGGCCGTCGAGGTACTTGCGGCCCTCGGCGTCGTAGACGTAGGTGCCCTCGCCCCGGACGATGGTGGGGACGGGAGCGTTCTCGTACGACGACATCCGGGTGAAGTGCATCCACAGATGGTCGTAGGCGGACTTCGACAGGTCCTTCTGGGCGGGGTTCGCGGTCATCTGGTGCCCCAGGTGTAGGTCTGTTTACGGAGCTTCAGGTACACGAAGCTCTCGGTGCTCCGCACGCCGGGAAGGGCGCGGATACGCTTGTTGATCAGGTCCAGGAGATGCTCGTCGTCCTCGCAGACCAGCTCGGCCAGGAGGTCGAACGAGCCTGCGGTGGCGACGACGTAGTCCACCTCGTCCAGGGCGGCCAGCGCGTCGGCGACCGGGTCGATGTCGCCCTCGACGTTGATCCCGACCATCGCCTGCCGGCTGAAGCCGACGGTCAGCGGGTCGGTGACGGCGACGATCTGCATCACGCCCTGGTCGAGCAGCTTCTGTACGCGCTGCCGCACCGCTGCCTCGGACAGGCCCACGGCCTTGCCGATGGCGGCGTACGGGCGGCGCCCGTCCTCCTGCAACTGCTCGATGATCGCTTTCGACACGGAGTCGAGGGGAACGCTGCCGTTCCGGTCGCGGTTGGCCACGGCCACCACTCTGCATGATCGACTGCGTGTTCGCAAGGGAATCCGTCGTTGATCTTGCAGATCACTGCTGATTCCATCGTTCTCGTCGCGCGGGTATGTCGAGAACGTCGGCCACGCGACTACCCTGGTCTATGTACGGGCAGCAGGACCCGGCGTCCGCAATCCGTACATACTTCAGTGCACCGTGCCTCGCCCGGTGCGGCCACCCGGCGACCCGAATGCATGATTCGAGGAGAGATCCGTGAGCGATCTTCGCGCGCTGCGCAACTACATCAACGGAGAGTTCGTCGACGCGGCGGACGGTCGCACCCTGGAGGTGGTCGACCCCACCACCGGCGAGGTCTACGCCACCTCCCCGCTCTCCGGAGAGGCCGACGTCGACGCCGCCATGGCCGCCGCCGCCGAGGCCTTCACCACCTGGCGCGACACCACCCCCTCCGCCCGTCAGCTGGCCCTGCTCAAGGTCGCCGACGCGATCGAGGCGCGGGCCGAGGAACTGATCGACGCCGAGTGCCGCAACACCGGCAAGCCCCGTGAGCTCACCCGCTCCGAGGAGATCCCGCCGATGGTGGACCAGATCCGGTTCTTCGCCGGCGCGGCCCGGATGCTGGAGGGTAAGTCCGCCGGTGAGTACATGGAGGGCCTGACCTCCTACGTCCGCCGTGAGCCGGTGGGCGTCTGCGCCCAGGTCGCACCGTGGAACTACCCGATGATGATGGCGGTGTGGAAGTTCGCCCCCGCCATCGCCGCGGGCAACACCGTGGTGCTCAAGCCCTCCGACACCACCCCGGCCTCCACCGTGCTGCTGGCCGAGATCATGGGCGAGATCCTGCCCAAGGGCGTCTTCAACGTCATCTGCGGCGACCGCGAGACCGGCCGCATGATGGTGGAGCACAAGACCCCGGCCATGGCCTCCATCACCGGCTCGGTACGCGCCGGCATGCAGGTCGCCGGCAGCGCCGCGAAGGACCTCAAGCGGGTCCACCTGGAGCTGGGCGGCAAGGCCCCGGTGGTGGTCTTCGAGGACGCCGACATCCCGGCGGCCGTCGAGGGCATCTCGGTGGCCGGCTTCTTCAACGCCGGCCAGGACTGCACCGCCGCCACCCGGGTGCTGGTGCACGCCGACATCCACGACGAGTTCGTGGCCGCCCTGGCGAAGGCCGCCGCCGAGACCAAGACCGGCGGCATCGACGAGGAGGACGTCCTCTACGGCCCGCTGAACAACGCCAACCAGCTCAAGCAGGTGTCCGGCTTCATCGAGCGGCTGCCCGAGCACGCCAAGGTCGAGGCCGGCGGCAAGCAGGTCGGCGACCGGGGCTACTTCTTCGCCCCCACCGTGGTCTCGGGCCTGCTCCAGGACGACGAGATCATCCAGAACGAGGTCTTCGGCCCGGTCATCACCGTGCAGAAGTTCACCGACGAGGCGCAGGCCGTCGCCTACGCCAACGGTGTCGACTACGCCCTGGCCTCCTCCGTGTGGACCAAGGACCACGCGCGCGCCATGCGGATGTCCAAGGTGCTCGACTTCGGCTGCGTGTGGATCAACACCCACATCCCGCTGGCCGCGGAGATGCCCCACGGCGGCTTCAAGAAGTCCGGCTACGGCAAGGACCTCTCGGGGTACGGCTTCGAGGACTACACCCGCATCAAGCACGTCATGACGGCGATCTGACACCCGGGGCCGCCCCGGAGGCCGGTGCCTCCGGGGCGGCCCCGTCCGTCAGCCGGCGTCCGCTCAGCCCACGTCCCACAGGAAGCGGTGGGTGTGGATGCCGAAGTACGGGAAGGTCTCGATCCCGGTCACCCCGTCGATCGGCCGCACCACGTCGTTGACCAGGTCCAGCAGATCGGCCGGCTGCCCGCACACCACCTCCGCGAAGAGGTCGAACGGGCCCGCGGTCAGCACCATGTAGACGACCTCCTCGCGCTGCGCCAGCACATCCGCCACCGCCCGCGGGTCGCCGTCCACCGAGATGCCCAGCAGCGCCATCGACTGGCGGCCCATCGCCATCGGGTCGGTCACCCCGACGACCTGCACCACCTTGGAGTCCAGCAGCCGCTGCAGCCGCTGCCGTGCAGCTGAGGCCGACAGACCGACCTTGGGGCCGAGGTCCGCATAGGCGATCCGGCCGTCTGTCTGCAGTTCTCTGAGGATCGCCCGGTCGATGTCGTCCACGTGGCCCCGTCCCTTTTGTTCGCTCATCGTCAGCTGATCGCTGCTGCCGCACTGTACCCAGGGCCCGTCACCCAGTGAGCCCGCGCGCCCGCCGCCCCCGCGCCTCAGCGGCGCACCGCGTCCAGTGCCAGCAGGGCCACATGCAGCGACAGGCACGACTCCACCTGGTCCAGGTCGACCCCCAGCACCCGCTCCACCTTGTGCAGCCGGTCGTAGAACGAGGGCCGGGACAGATGGGCGGCGTCCGCCGCGGCCGACTTGTTGCGGCCCTGCTCCAGATAGACCCGCAGCATCGGCACCAGCTGGGTGGAGTGCTCCGCGTCGTACGCCAGCAGCGGCCCCAGCTCCCGCTCCACATAGGTCTGCAGCCGGGCGTCGTCCCGCAGCAGATGCAGCAGTCCGCGCAGCCGCACATCGGGGAGCCGGTAGTACGAGGCCGACCGGGCTCCCGGCAGCGGTGTGTCGTGCAGGGCCGCGTCCGCCACCTGCATGGCCTCGATCAGGGTGCGGCGGGCATCGCGTACCGATCCCACCGAGGAGCCCACCGCGACCACCGGCTCCGCCAACGGGCGGCCCCCGCTGCGGGCGTCCTCCCCGAGCAGCCGGTTCAGCGCCGCGGCGAACCCGTCCAGCGAGGCATGCTCCTCGTCGTGCGGACCGAGCGCCACCAGCAGCCCCACGGCCTCGTCGTCCAGCGCCCCCACCAGCGCCGACATCCGGCGCTCCCGGACGGCGCCGGCGGCCGTCTCGGTGAAGTCCCGCAGCCGGGCCTGCGCCTCCAGCGCCGCAGCGGCCGGGGTGCGGCGCTGCCGCAGCACCACGCCCACCAGTCGGCGTCCCTCCAGCGGCACTCCGAGTGCCTGGGCGCGCAGCGCCACCTCGGAGACGGTCAGCGCATGGGTCAGGATGCCGGAGAGCAGGGTGCGGTGGGTCTGCCGCTCCAGGCTCTCCCGGTCCCGTACCAGCAGCCGGTTGAGCGCCAGGGTCGCCGCTCCCCGCTCCAGCAGCATGGTGTGCCGGTGCGGCTCCTCCCCGGGCAGCGGCCCCGGGTCTCCCACCAGCACCAGACGGCCCCAGTCGTGCCCCCGCGCACCCACCGAGGTGACCAGCCAGCCGCTGCGCGGATCGTGCCCGGTACGGCCGGCCGGGTGCACCCCCCGGGAGCGGCGCTCCCAGTCCTCCAGCAGCTCCTCGGCGCCCCGGCCGGCGGTGTCGTAGGCCAGCACCTGGTGGGCGAGGTTCTCCAGCACGGCGGGCAGACCGGCCATCCGGGCGACCTCGCGCACCACCTCCGCCGGCTCGGCGCCCTCCACCGCGAGTTCATTGAAGGTCTGGTGCACCGCCTCCGAGGCGCGCAGCTCCTCCAGTTGGGCGTTGACCACCAGCGCGTGCACCGCCTCGGTGACCGCGACGAAGCGCAGCTCTCGGCGGAGCGCGATCAGCGGCAGGCCGTGCTGCTCGGCGGCGTTCACCAGGGCCCTGGGGAGGGTGTCGAAGTAGCGTCGGCCGAACTCCACCACCAGTCCCGCGGCGCCGACCTCGGCCAGCTCACCGACATACCGGGCCAGGCCCTCGCGGTGGTCGGGCAGCGCGATCCCGGTGGTCAGCACCAGCTCGCCGCCCTGCAGCATGCCTGCGATGTCGGGCAGCTCGCTGATGTGCACCCAGCGGACGGGCCGCTGCAGCCGGTCCGCCCCGGCGACCACCTGGGGCAGCCCCCGGCGCACCACATCCAGGTCGAGCACTCGGGCAACGGTGGGAAACACACGGGCCTCCTGTTTGGCGGCAGGCACCGCTCGGGTTCACAGTGACAGCAGCATCATGCAACGGGGAGCCGGCAGGCCACCTGCACGGACGCTTGGCATTCTGTAAGGCGCCCGAGCCCCGGGTTGGCGCACTGTCTCTTGTCGCCCCGGTGCTGCGGCAGGCATGGTCAGCGGGTCGGCCGTGGGAGTACCGCAGCCCGGCACTTGATTCCGTCGTTTAACCAAAAGGCAACAACGGAATCCCTTGTCGGATCCCCGGTTCTCTTGCGATGATCGCGCAATCCCAGTCGGCGGTCACCACAACCGCCTCCGCACTGGCGGCGGCGAGGAGGCCGCGGCCCAGGGGTGCAGCCCTCTCCCACCCGGGCCGACCGCGTCCCCGCTCCCCGGGGACACGACACCTCAGCAGCCCACCCGGCGCAGCCAAGCGCATGGAGGAACCCATGGACCGGACCACGGACGAACCGCTCTTCGAGGGCGGCACCCGGTTCGCCGACGGAGCGCAGTTCATCGCGGGCCGTGTCGGCGAGGGCACCGGCGAGCAGAGCGCCGAGGTGGTCGACCCCTCCGACGGCAGCGTGGTCCAGCGCGTCCGGCTGGCCTCGACCGCCGATGTGGACCGGGCCGTCGCCGCCGCCCGCGCCGCCTTCCCCGGCTGGTCCTCGGCCACCCCCGGAGCCCGCTCCGAGGCGCTCAACCGGCTCGCCGTGGTGCTCGCCGAGCGTGCGGCGGACTTCGCCCGCGTGGAGACCGCCCAGACCGGCAAGCCGATCAAGCTCTCCAGCGAGTTCGACGTACCCGGCACGGTCGACAACACCGCGTTCTTCGCCGGCGCTGCCCGCAGCCTGGAGGGCCGGGCGGCCGGTGAGTACTCCGGCGACCACACCTCCTACATCCGCCGCGAAGCGCTCGGGGTGGTCGGCTCCATCGCCCCGTGGAACTACCCGCTGCAGATGGCCGCCTGGAAGATCCTCCCGGCTGTCGCGGCCGGGAACACCATCGTCCTCAAGCCGTCCGAGCTGACCCCCCTCACCGCGCTGATGTTCGCCCAGGCCTGCACCGACGCCGGCCTGCCGGACGGAGTGGTCAATGTGGTCACCGGCGACGGGCGCACCGCGGGCGAGCACCTGGTCTCCCACCCGGACGTCGCCATGGTGTCCTTCACCGGATCCACCTCCGTCGGCCGCCGCGTCGCCGAACTCGCCACCCGCACCGTCAAGCGCACCCACCTGGAGCTGGGCGGCAAGGCCCCCTTCGTGGTCTTCGACGACGCAGACCTGGAGGCAGCCGTCCACGGCGCCGTCGCCGCCTCCCTGATCAACACCGGCCAGGACTGCACCGCCGCCACCCGCGCCTACGTCCAGCGCCCGCTGTACGAGGCCTTCGTCCAGGGCGTCGCCGAGCTCTTCGGCACCGTCCGACTCGGCGACCCCCGCAACCCGGAGACCGACCTCGGCCCGCTGGTCTCCTTCGCCCATCGTGACCGGGTGGCCGGCTTCGTGGAGCGCGCACGCGCCGCCGGAGCCGTGATCGCCGCCGGCGGGGAGGCACCGAAGAAGGGCCACGACGGCACGGACCTCACCCTCGGCGCCTACTACCTCCCCACCCTGGTCGCCGGCGTCCCGCAGACCGCCGAGGTGGTGCAGAGCGAGATCTTCGGCCCGGTCCTCGCCGTCCTGCCCTTCGACAGCGACGACGAGGGCATCAGACTGGCCAACGACACCCCGTACGGCCTGGCCGCCTCGGCCTGGACCCGCGACGTGCACCGCTCGCTCCGCGCCACCAGGGAGATCGCGGCCGGCTGCGTCTGGGTCAACGACCACATTCCGATCATCAGCGAGATGCCGCACGGCGGCTACAAGTCGTCCGGTTACGGCAAGGACATGTCCCAGTACTCACTGGACGAGTACACCCAGGTCAAGCACGTCATGTACGACACCACCGCGGTCGCCCGCAAGGACTGGCACCGCACCGTCTTTGGCACCAGATGACCGAGCCGGCCGGCCGCCCCCGGAGCCCCCGACCCGGGCCGGCCGGCCCTCCCCCCGCACCACACCCCACAGGAGGGCTGCACCCCATGGACCCGTTCGACGGACTGCCGGAGCCCGTGCTCAAGGCCTGGCAGCGCAGCGCGGCCTCGGGCCGCGCGGCCCTCTCCCGAAGGTCGCTGCTGCGCGCCGCGGGCCTGGGTGCGGTCGCCGCAGGCGCGCTGACCGGCTGCGGCATCCCGGCTGCCTCCCAGTCCTCCGGGGGAGGCGCCACCAGCGAGGACCACTCCACCGAGGAGAAGGTGGTCAACTTCTCCAACTGGCCCCTCTACATCGACGTCGACGACAAGGACAAGAACCGCCGGCCGACCCTGGACTCCTTCACCAAGGCCACCGGCATCAAGGTCAACTACACCGAGGACATCGAGGACAACGACGACTTCTTCGGGAAGATCCAGGCCCAGCTGCGGGCCGGCCAGGACACCGGCCGCGACCTGGTCGTCCTCACCGACTGGATGGCCGCCCGGATCATCCGCCTCGGCTGGGCCGAGGTCCTCGACCAGTCGAGGCTGCCCCATGCCTTCGCCAACCTCGCCCAGCAGTACCGCAGCCCCGACTGGGACCCGGGCCGCGCCCACTCCTACCCCTGGGCCGGCATCGCCACCCTGATCGCGTACAACAAGAAGGCCACCGGCGGCAAAGCGGTGACCAGCGTCAGCCAGCTGCTCACCGACCCGTCCCTCAAGGGCAGCGTCACCATGCTCACCGAGATGCGCGACACCATCGGCCTCACCCTGTTGGACATGGGCAAGGACCCGGCGAAGGTCACCCAGGACGACTACAACGCCGCCATCGCCCGGGTGCAGAAGGCCGTGGACAGCCACCAGATCCGGGCCTTCACCGGCAACGAGTACGCCAAGGACCTCGCCTCCGGCAACATCAAGGCCTGCCTGGCCTGGGCCGGTGACCTGGTGCAGCTCAAGGCCGACAACCCCGACATCGAGTACGTCATCCCCGAGACCGGCTACATGGCCTCGACCGACAACATGCTGATCCCGCGCCGCGCCCGCCACAAGGCCAACGCCGAGCGGCTGATGGACTGGTACTACCGCCCCGAGATCGCGGCGGAACTGGCCGACTACGTCAACTACTTCACCCCGGTCGAGGGCGCCGCCGCGGCCCTGGCGAAGATCGACCCCGACGCCGCCAAGAACCCGCTGATCATCGCCGACAGCACCATGGCGGCCAAGGGACATGCCTTCCGCGCCCTCAGCGAGACCGAGGAAGCCACGTACCAGGCCGCGTTCGCCAAGCTCATCGGCGCCTGACGCCCGCACCGGCACACGTAGGGACAGCGAGACACCATGACAGAGCAGAACACCGCCGGCCAGGACGTCCACCTCGCCGGGATCTCCAAGACCTTCGGCGACTTCCACGCCGTACGGCCGCTGGACCTGACCATCCCGGCCGGGTCCTTCTTCGCCCTGCTGGGCGCCTCCGGCTGCGGCAAGACCACCACCCTGCGGATGATCGCCGGCCTGGAGGACCCCACCAGCGGCACCATCGTCATCGGCGGCCAGGACATCACCGCCCTGCCGCCCTACAAGCGGCCGGTGAACACCGTCTTCCAGAACTATGCGCTCTTCCCCCACCTCGACATCTTCGAGAACGTCGCCTTCGGACTGCGCCGCCGCGGCAAGAAGGACGTCAAGAAGCAGGTCGACGAGATGCTGGAGCTGGTCGAACTCGGCCCCTACGCGCGCCGCAAGCCGCACCAGCTCTCCGGCGGCCAGCAGCAGCGCGTCGCCGTCGCCCGCGCGCTGATCAACCACCCCCAGGTGCTGCTGCTCGACGAGCCGCTCGGCGCCCTGGACCTCAAGCTCCGCCGCCAGATGCAGCTGGAGCTCAAGCGCATCCAGACCGAGGTCGGCATCACCTTTGTGCACGTCACCCACGACCAGGAGGAGGCCATGACCATGGCCGACACCATCGCGGTGATGAACGCCGGCCGCATCGAGCAGCTGGGGGCACCCGCCGACCTCTACGAGAGCCCCCGCACCACCTTCGTCGCCAACTTCCTCGGCCAGTCCAACCTGCTGGCCGCCCAGGTCACCGGCAAGCAGGGCGACGACCTGCTGCTGGACGTCTCCGGCTGCCGGCTCACCCTGCCCGCCGGACGCACCGGCGCCGACCAGGAGCGGGTGCTGATCGGCGTCCGCCCCGAGAAGCTCACCCTCACCCACGCGGACGACGCGGGAAGCGTCGCCGAGGGCCGCAACCGGATCACCGGCACGGTGCTGGACGCCAGCTTCATCGGCGTCTCCACCCAGTACCTGGTGCGCTCGCCCTGGGGCCAGCAGATCTCCGTCTTCGAGCAGAACATGGAGCGCGACACCCGCATCGCCCCCGGCGCCGAGGTGGTCCTGCACTGGAACCCCGCCCATGCCTTCGCCGTCGACGCCGACCAGGACGTCCACGCCGGAGAGCAGGAGGCGGCATGACCTCCGACACCACCGCCGTCCTGCCGGGCGCCGGCGCGCCCGACGCGGGCGACCAGGGCCCCGTGCCCGCAGCCGTCGGCAAGGCCGCCCGCCGGCGCCGCCGCATCCCCTATCTGCTGCTGCTCCCCGGCATCGCCTGGCTGCTGGTCTTCTTCGCCCTCCCCACCGTCTACCAGGCCTCCACCTCCGTCCAGACCGGCTCACTGGAGAAGGGCTTCCGGGTCACCTGGCACTTCGCGACCTACTGGGACGCCATCCGCGAGTACGGCTCCCTCTACGGCTGGTCGTTCGTCTGGGCGGCCACCGCCACCGCACTCTGCCTGGCCCTGGGCTACCCGCTCGCGTACACCATCGCCTTCAAGGCGGGGCGCTGGCGCAACGTCATCCTGGTGCTGGTGATCGCCCCGTTCTTCACCAGCTTCCTGATCCGGACCCTGGCCTGGCAGACCATCCTCGCCGACGGCGGCTGGGTGGTCCGCACACTCAACGCCGTCCACCTGCTCGACGTCACCGACGCCCTGCACTGGACCCGCGACCACCGGCTGATGCAGACGCCCTTCGCGGTGGTCTGCGGTCTCACCTACAACTTCCTGCCGTTCATGGTGCTGCCGCTCTACACCTCGCTGGAGCGCATCGACCCCCGGCTGCACGAGGCGGCCGGAGACCTCTACGCCAGGCCGTTCACCACCTTCCGCAAGGTGACCTTCCCGATCTCGCTCCCCGGGGTCGTCGCCGGCACCCTGCTCACCTTCATCCCCGCCTCCGGCGACTACATCAACGCCCAGCTGCTCGGCGGAGTGCAGGACAAGATGATCGGCAACGTCATCCAGAACCAGTTCCTCACCCAGGTCGACTACCCGCTGGCTGCGGCGCTCTCCTTCATCCTCATGGCCCTCATCCTGGTCATGATCACTCTCTACATCCGCAAGGCGGGGACGGAGGAACTCGTCTGATGGCCGCGCTCACCCGATGGCTGCGCCGGCGTCTGGTCGTCATCGCCGCCGTCCTGGTCCTGGCTTACATGATCATCCCCAACATCGTGGTGATCGTGTACTCCTTCAACAAGCCCAACGGGCGCTTCAACTACACCCTGGACAAGTTCTCCACCGACGCCTGGCAGCACCCCTGCGACGTTGCCGGGATGTGCGACGCACTCGGGCTCAGCCTCCAGATCGCCCTCTACGCCACGGTCGGGGCCACCGTCCTCGGCACCATGATCGCCTTCGCGCTGGCGCGCTACCGCTTCCGCGGCCGGCCCTTCGTCAATGCGATGATCTTCATGCCGATGGCCATGCCCGAGATCGTCATGGCGGCCTCGCTGGGCACCCTCTTCCTCAACATGCGGGTCGAGTTCGGCTTCTGGACCATCCTCATCGCCCACATCATGTTCTGCCTCAGCTTTGTGGTGACCGCCGTCAAGGCCCGAGTGATGTCCATGGACCCCCGCCTGGAACAGGCTGCCCAGGACCTCTACGCCACCCCGGTGCAGACCTTCCTCAGGATCACCCTGCCGCTGGCCGCCCCCGGCATCGCCGCCGGTGCGCTGCTCAGCTTCGCGCTCTCCTTCGACGACTTCGTGATCACCCAGTTCAACTCCGGGTCCACCGTCACCTTCCCGATGTTCGTCTGGGGATCCGCGCAGCGCGGCACCCCGGTCCAGGTCAATGTGATCGGCACCGCGATGTTCCTGACCGCCGTACTGCTCACCGCAGGCGGCCAGTGGATCGCCAACCGCCGCCGCGCCCGCAGCTGACCCCGGACGCCGTTCACCGCCCAGCACCACCACTGCAGGCCACCACCGCCGACCACCGCCGACCGCCCATCCGCAGAAGGCAGTTGACACCGCATGGATCCCGCCTGGTCGCTCAAGGACGCCCAGCCCACCCCCTACTGGCTCGACGACCCCGGCCGCCCCGACCCCCTGGGCACCCTGGTGGGAAGTGTCAACTGCGATCTGCTGGTGGTCGGCGGCGGCTACTCCGGACTGTGGACCGCCCTGATCGCCAAGGAGCGCGACCCCTCCCTCGACGTCGTCCTGGTCGAGGGCCACGAGGTGGGCTGGGCGGCCTCCGGGCGCAACGGCGGCTTCTGCGCGGCCAGCCTCACCCACGGCTTCGGCAACGGCCTCCAGCGCTGGCCCGAGGAACTCCCCCAACTGGAGAAGCTGGGCGCCGACAACCTCCAGGCCATTGAACAGGCCATCACCCGCTACCGCATCGACTGCGACTGGGAGCGCACCGGGGAACTCGACGTCGCCACCGAGCCCTACCAGATCGACTGGCTCCACCAGGTCGCCGAGCAGGTCACCCCGTACGGCATCGACCTCACCGTCCTCGGCCCGGACGAGGTACGCGCCGAGGTCGACTCACCGACCTTCCTCGGCGGCCTCTGGGACCGCGACGGCGTCGCCATGGTGCACCCCGCCAAACTCGTCTGGGGCCTCCGGCAGGCCTGCCTTCAGCAGGGCGTCCGCATCTTCGAGCACACCCGTGCCACCGCACTGGAGCACAACGGCAGCGGCCTGGCCGTGCGCACCCCCTACGGCAAAGTCTTCGCCCGCCGGGCCGCCCTGGCCACCAACGCCTTCCCCTCCCTGGTGCGCCGGATCCGCCCCTTCATCGTCCCCGTCTACGACTACGCCCTGATGACCGAGCCGCTGGACGAACAGCAGCTGGCCGCCATCGGCTGGCGCAACCGCCAGGGGCTGGGGGACTCCGCCAACCAGTTCCACTACTTCCGGCTCTCCGCGGACAACCGCATCCTCTGGGGCGGCTACGACGCCGTCTACCACTACCGGGGCCGGGTACGCAGCGAGCACGACCAGCGCCCGGAGACCTTCCGCAGACTGGCCGGCCACTTCTTCCGCACCTTCCCCCAGCTGGAAGGGCTGCGCTTCACCCACGCCTGGGGCGGCGCCATCGACACCTGCACCCGCTTCACCGCCTTCCATGGCACCTCCCACCGAGGCAAGGTCGGCTACGCGGCCGGCTATACCGGTCTGGGCGTGGGCGCCACCCGCTTCGGCGCCGAGGTCGTGCTCGATCTGCTGGCGGGCGAGCGCACCGAGCGGACCGAGCTGAGGATGGTCCGGGAGAAGCCGCTGCCCTTCCCTCCCGAGCCCTTCCGCTGGGCCGGCATCGAGCTCACCAAGTGGTCCCTGGACCGTGCGGACCACCGCGCCGGCCGTCGCAACCTCTGGCTCCGAGCGATGGACCGGTTCGGCCTCGGCTTCGACTCCTGAGCCCGCCGCGCCCGCCGCCGCAGCCGCGGCGGGCGCGGCATTGCCCCGCGACCCGCACCCCGATGGGCGACACTGAGGCCATGGCAGCAGGAAACGGGCCGGTCGAGCCCCGCACCACAGCCGCCGCGCCTGCCGCGCAGGCCGCCGGGCAGCCCGTCGCGGAACCCGCCACGGAGGTTCTGGCGCCGGGGCAGTCCCGGCTGCTGGAGGCCGTGCTTCCGGCCTGCGCACACCACCATCTGGCGCTGGCCGGGACACCCGCACTGCGGGCGTACGGCCTGCCGGTCCCGGTCCGCCGCACCGAGGAGCTGGAACTGGTCACCGGGGACTCGACCCCGGTGACGGCCATCGCGGACGCCGTGGCCGCGACCGGCCGCGACGCGGGCTGCGAAGCCGCCCCGCAGACCCCCGGAACCCCGCTGCTGGCGAGCCTGCTGCTCACCCCTCCCTATGAGCCGCTCGCCCGTCCGGTGGCGGTCGCCATCGGCAAACGACCGCTGGCCCATCCACCGGTCTGGACCGATGCGGTCCTCGACCGGCCCGTGCCCCTGGTCTCCCGCGAGGACGCCGCCAGCCTGACCGTCACGGCGATGACCGACCGCACCCTGCCCGAGGACCTGCTGGCGGTGCACGCCCTGTCCGACTGGTTCAGTGAGGGCGAACTGCTCGCCATGGCGGGCGCCTTCGACGAGGACTTCCGCGCCGGGGCGCTCGCGGAGCGCCTCGACAAGCTCGCCTCGCTGGACGACGAGGCCTACCAGCGGTGCGGCGCGCCCGACGAACGGATCGGCGAGGTCAAACGATGGGCTCTCGCCTGGGCGCAGGACATCACCCTCGACCTCATGGAGGGCCGGGAGAACCCCGACTCGTACTACGACTCCGAGGACGACGGTGCCGCGGACGATGCCGCGGAGCCGGGGCAGGAGGCCGACGAGGTGTAAGGCGAACCGCCGACCCGGCGCCACACTGCTCGTTGAGCAAGCCGCAGGGCCGTCGGACACTGGGTATCGCGAGGCATTCCCCCGCGGATCCGTCGAACCGCGGGCCGCGCGACTTCGGAGGCAGACGACGTTGAGCAAGCACATCACCCACTGGATCGGCGGCACCCCCATCGCCACCGGCGGCGCCGCTCCGCGCCGCGGAGACATCTACGACCCGGCGACCGGCAGGGTCCAGGGACAGGTCGACTTCGCGGACATCGCCGAGGTCGACCAGGCGGTCAGCGCGGCCGTCGAGGCCTTCGCGTCCTGGCGGCACACCTCCCTCGCCCGGCGCACCCAGGTGCTGTTCGCCTTCCGGGAGCTGCTCAACGCCCGCAAGGACGAGCTGGCCGCGATCATCGTCTCCGAGCACGGCAAGGTGCACTCCGACGCGCTCGGTGAGATCGCCCGCGGACTGGAGGTCGTGGAGTACGCCTGCGGCGTCCCGCAGCTGATCAAGGGCGGCTTCACCGAGCAGGCCTCGACCGGCGTCGACGTCTACTCCATCCGCCAGCCGCTGGGTGTCGTGGGGATCATCTCGCCGTTCAACTTCCCGGCGATGGTCCCGATGTGGTTCTTCCCGATCGCCATCGCGGCCGGCAACACCGTCGTGGTCAAGCCCTCCGAGAAGGACCCCTCCGCCGCCAACTTCCTTGCCGGGCTGTGGAAGGAGGCCGGTCTGCCGGACGGTGTCTTCAACGTGGTGCACGGCGACAAGGTCGCCGTCGACCGCCTGCTGGAGCACCCGGACGTCAAGTCGATCAGCTTTGTCGGCTCCACCCCGATCGCCCGGTACGTCTACGAGACCGGCACCCGCTACGGCAAGCGCGTGCAGGCCCTCGGCGGTGCCAAGAACCACATGCTGGTCCTCCCCGACGCCGATCTGGACCTCGCCGCCGACGCCGCGGTCAACGCCGGCTTCGGCGCCGCCGGGGAGCGCTGCATGGCGGTCTCCGTCCTGGTCGCGGTGGACCCCGTCGGCGACCTGCTGGTGGAGAAGATCAAGGAGCGGATGGCCACCCTCAGGGTCGGTCCGGGCTGCAACGGCGACTCCGACATGGGCCCCTTGGTCACCGGACAGCACCGGGACAAGGTCACCTCCTACATCGACTCCGGTATCGCCGACGGTGCGGAGCTGGCCGTCGACGGACGCAGCCACGCCATCGTGGAGGCCGACGCCGAGGGGGCGACGACCGCCGACGGCTTCTGGCTGGGCCCTACCCTGTTCGACCACGTCAAGCCCGGCATGTCCGTCTACAACGACGAGATCTTCGGCCCGGTGCTCTCGGTGGTCCGGGTGACCACCTACGAGGAGGGCCTGGAGCTCGTCAACGCCAACCCCTACGGCAACGGCACCGCCATCTTCACCAATGACGGCGGCGCCGCACGCAAGTTCCAGAACGAGGTGGAGGTGGGCATGGTCGGCATCAACGTCCCGATCCCGGTGCCCGTCGCCTACTACTCCTTCGGCGGCTGGAAGGCCTCCCTCTTCGGCGACACCCACGCCTACGGCGCCGACGGCGTCCACTTCTTCACCCGCGGCAAGGCGGTCACCCAGCGCTGGCTCGACCCCTCCCACGGCGGCCTCAACCTGGGCTTCCCCACCAACAGCTGACCCTGCCCGACGATCGGCGGGGCCCCACCGAAGCGGTGGGGCCCCGCCGATTTGCGCGGGGCGGGCCGGTGGTCGTAGAGTTCCACGGTCGCTCGGCGGGGACGCTGTCCCGGGGCGGACTTCCTCTCATCACCACTCAGGCTCGATCGCTGCGGCGTCGGATCCGTCGGTCTGCTGTCTGCGGGGTCGTGTGCGGTGATTCGGGGAATTCGGCGAATTGGACCCGGTCGGGTGTTGTTCGCTAAGGTTCAATCCGTTCCGAGGCCGGGACACGCGGAAAGACTCGACAGAGAGATCTGATAGAGTCGGAAAGCGCCGAAAGGCCGAAGGAAATGCAGTGAGAAGCAGTGAAGAAGTAACCCCGCCAGCGGGGGTCGGAAAAGCGGTAAGCGGATCTGATAAGCTGGAGACACGAAGAAGGGAAGAGCCCGGAGGGGCCCGGAAGGGTTTCGATGGAAGCGTCCGTTCCTTGAGAACTCAACAGCGTGCCAAAATTCAACGCCAGATTTTTGAACCCTTTGGGTTCCTTTGAATGAAGTACAGCGAGGACGCTGTGCGCGGGTTCGGCTTATTCCGCCGGATGCCGTGCCGCTCTCGTGGATCTAAGCATTCACGGAGAGTTTGATCCTGGCTCAGGACGAACGCTGGCGGCGTGCTTAACACATGCAAGTCGAACGGTGAAGCCCTTCGGGGTGGATCAGTGGCGAACGGGTGAGTAACACGTGGGCAATCTGCCCTGCACTCTGGGACAACACCGGGAAACCGGTGCTAATACCGGATATGACGCACTCCTGCATGGGGGTGCGTGGAAAGCTCCGGCGGTGCAGGATGAGCCCGCGGCCTATCAGCTTGTTGGTGGGGTGATGGCCTACCAAGGCGACGACGGGTAGCCGGCCTGAGAGGGCGACCGGCCACACTGGGACTGAGACACGGCCCAGACTCCTACGGGAGGCAGCAGTGGGGAATATTGCACAATGGGCGAAAGCCTGATGCAGCGACGCCGCGTGAGGGATGACGGCCTTCGGGTTGTAAACCTCTTTCAGCAGGGAAGAAGCGCAAGTGACGGTACCTGCAGAAGAAGCACCGGCTAACTACGTGCCAGCAGCCGCGGTAATACGTAGGGTGCGAGCGTTGTCCGGAATTATTGGGCGTAAAGAGCTCGTAGGCGGCCTGTCGCGTCGGATGTGAAAGCCCGGGGCTTAACCCCGGGTCTGCATTCGATACGGGCAGGCTAGAGTTCGGTAGGGGAGATCGGAATTCCTGGTGTAGCGGTGAAATGCGCAGATATCAGGAGGAACACCGGTGGCGAAGGCGGATCTCTGGGCCGATACTGACGCTGAGGAGCGAAAGCGTGGGGAGCGAACAGGATTAGATACCCTGGTAGTCCACGCCGTAAACGTTGGGAACTAGGTGTGGGCGACATTCCACGTCGTCCGTGCCGCAGCTAACGCATTAAGTTCCCCGCCTGGGGAGTACGGCCGCAAGGCTAAAACTCAAAGGAATTGACGGGGGCCCGCACAAGCGGCGGAGCATGTGGCTTAATTCGACGCAACGCGAAGAACCTTACCAAGGCTTGACATACGCCGGAAAACCGTAGAGATACGGTCCCCCTTGTGGTCGGTGTACAGGTGGTGCATGGTTGTCGTCAGCTCGTGTCGTGAGATGTTGGGTTAAGTCCCGCAACGAGCGCAACCCTTGTTCTGTGTTGCCAGCGAGTAATGTCGGGGACTCACAGGAGACTGCCGGGGTCAACTCGGAGGAAGGTGGGGACGACGTCAAATCATCATGCCCCTTATGTCTTGGGCTGCACACGTGCTACAATGGTCGGTACAATGGGCTGCGATACCGCGAGGTGGAGCGAATCCCAAAAAGCCGGCCTCAGTTCGGATTGGGGTCTGCAACTCGACCCCATGAAGTCGGAGTCGCTAGTAATCGCAGATCAGCATGCTGCGGTGAATACGTTCCCGGGCCTTGTACACACCGCCCGTCACGTCACGAAAGTCGGTAACACCCGAAGCCGGTGGCCCAACCCTTGTGGGGGGAGCCGTCGAAGGTGGGACCAGCGATTGGGACGAAGTCGTAACAAGGTAGCCGTACCGGAAGGTGCGGCTGGATCACCTCCTTTCTAAGGAGCATATGGCCAGCTCGGGGCGAATGTCCTCGTGTGGTTGCTCATGGGTGGAACGTTGAATATTCGGCCGGTCCTCACTGTGGGGCTGTTAGTACTGCGCTTCGGCGTGTGGAACGCGGTTTTCGGGGTGGGGGTCTGGTTGGGCGCGCTGTTGGGTCCTGAGGGAACGGGTTTTTGGTTTCCTTGGTGCCGGTCCCATGCTGGGTGAGGTGGGTGGCTGGTCGTTGTTTGAGAACTGCACAGTGGACGCGAGCATCTGTGGCCAAGTTTTTAAGGGCGCACGGTGGATGCCTTGGCACCAGGAACCGATGAAGGACGTGGGAGGCCGCGATAGGCCCCGGGGAGCTGTCAACCGAGCTGTGATCCGGGGGTGTCCGAATGGGGAAACCCGGCAGTCGTCATGGGCTGTCACCCGCTGCTGAACACATAGGCAGTGTGGAGGGAACGCGGGGAAGTGAAACATCTCAGTACCCGCAGGAAGAGAAAACAACCGTGATTCCGGGAGTAGTGGCGAGCGAAACCGGATGAGGCTAAACCGTATGTGTGTGATACCCGGCAGGGGTTGCGCGTGCGGGGTTGTGGGTTTTTTCTTGATCGGTCTGCCGGCCGGTCGGCGAGTCAGAAACCGTATGGGTAGTCGAAGGGCATGCGAAAGGCCCGGCGTAGAGGGTAAGACCCCCGTAGACGAAATCTGTGCGGCTCGCTTGAAGAACACCCAAGTAGCACGGGGCCCGAGAAATCCCGTGTGAATCTGGCGGGACCACCCGCTAAGCCTAAATATTCCCTGGTGACCGATAGCGGATAGTACCGTGAGGGAATGGTGAAAAGTACCGCGGGAGCGGAGTGAAATAGTACCTGAAACCGTGTGCCTACAAGCCGTGGGAGCGTCGTTGCAGTCTTCGGACTGTGGCCGTGACTGCGTGCCTTTTGAAGAATGAGCCTGCGAGTTTGCGGTGTGTGGCGAGGTTAACCCGTGTGGGGTAGCCGTAGCGAAAGCGAGTCCGAATAGGGCGTTTGAGTCGCATGCCCAAGACCCGAAGCGGAGTGATCTAGCCATGGGCAGGGTGAAGCGCGGGTAAGACCGTGTGGAGGCCCGAACCCACCAGGGTTGAAAACCTGGGGGATGACCTGTGGTTAGGGGTGAAAGGCCAATCAAACTCCGTGATAGCTGGTTCTCCCCGAAATGCATTTAGGTGCAGCGTCGTGTGTTTCTTGCCGGAGGTAGAGCACTGGATAGGCGATGGGCCTCACCGGGTTACTGACCTTAGCCAAACTCCGAATGCCGGTAAGTGAGAGCACGGCAGTGAGACTGCGGGGGATAAGCTCCGTGGTCGAGAGGGAAACAGCCCAGAACACCGGCTAAGGCCCCTAAGCGTGTGCTAAGTGGGAAAGGATGTGGAGTCGCAGAGACAACCAGGAGGTTGGCTTAGAAGCAGCCACCCTTGAAAGAGTGCGTAATAGCTCACTGGTCAAGTGATTCCGCGCCGACAATGTAGCGGGGCTCAAGTACACCGCCGAAGCCGTGTCACTCACACAATACTTCCAACGAAGGTGTGGGTGGGTAGGGGAGCGTCGTGTGCCGGGTGAAGCGGCGGCGGGAGCCAGTCGTGGACGGTATACGAGTGAGAATGCAGGCATGAGTAGCGATACAAGAGTGGGAAACTCTTGCGCCGATTGACCAAGGGTTCCTGGGTCAAGCTGATCTGCCCAGGGTAAGTCGGGACCTAAGGCGAGGCCGACAGGCGTAGTCGATGGACAACGGGTTGATATTCCCGTACCCGCTATGAAGCGCCAGCGTCGAACCCAGTGATGCTAAGCCCGTGAAGCCGCCTCTGATCTCTTCGGAGTGAGGGGGAGTGGTGGAGCCGGTGGCCCGAGCTGGTAGTAGGTGAGCGATGGGGTGACGCAGGAAGGTAGTCCATCCCGGGCGGTGGTTGTCCCGGGGTAAGGGTGTAGGCCGAGTGGTAGGCAAATCCGCCACTCATGAGGCTGAGACCTGATGCCGAGCCGATTGTGGTGAAGTGGATGATCCTATGCTGTCGAGAAAAGCCTCTAGCGAGTTTCATGGCGGCCCGTACCCCAAACCGACTCAGGTGGTCAGGTAGAGAATACCGAGGCGTTCGGGTGAACCGTGGTTAAGGAACTCGGCAAAATGCCCCCGTAACTTCGGGAGAAGGGGGGCCATTGCTGGTGAGGGGATTTTCTCCCTGAGCTGGTGGTGGCCGCAGAGACCAGCGAGAAGCGACTGTTTACTAAAAACACAGGTCCGTGCGAAGCCGTAAGGCGATGTATACGGACTGACGCCTGCCCGGTGCTGGAACGTTAAGGGGACCGGTTAGTCTCGATTCGTCGGGGCGAAGCTGAGAACTTAAGCGCCAGTAAACGGCGGTGGTAACTATAACCATCCTAAGGTAGCGAAATTCCTTGTCGGGTAAGTTCCGACCTGCACGAATGGCGTAACGACTTCTCGACTGTCTCAACCACGGGCCCGGTGAAATTGCATTACGAGTAAAGATGCTCGTTTCGCGCAGCAGGACGGAAAGACCCCGGGACCTTTACTATAGCTTGATATTGGTGTTCGGTTCGGCTTGTGTAGGATAGGTGGGAGACTGTGAAGCGGCCACGCCAGTGGTTGTGGAGTCATCGTTGAAATACCACTCTGGTCGTGCTGGATGTCTAACCTGGGTCCGTGATCCGGATCAGGGACAGTGTCTGGTGGGTAGTTTAACTGGGGCGGTTGCCTCCTAAAGGGTAACGGAGGCGCCCAAAGGTTCCCTCAGCCTGGTTGGCAATCAGGTGTTGAGTGTAAGTGCACAAGGGAGCTTGACTGTGAGACCGACGGGTCGAGCAGGTGCGAAAGCAGGGACTAGTGATCCGGCGGTGGCTTGTGGAAGCGCCGTCGCTCAACGGATAAAAGGTACCCCGGGGATAACAGGCTGATCTTCCCCAAGAGTCCATATCGACGGGATGGTTTGGCACCTCGATGTCGGCTCGTCGCATCCTGGGGCTGGAGTAGGTCCCAAGGGTTGGGCTGTTCGCCCATTAAAGCGGTACGCGAGCTGGGTTTAGAACGTCGTGAGACAGTTCGGTCCCTATCCGCTGTGCGCGTAGGAGTCTTGAGAAGGGCTGTCCCTAGTACGAGAGGACCGGGACGGACGAACCTCTGGTGTGCCAGTTGTTCTGCCAAGGGCATGGCTGGTTGGCTACGTTCGGGAGGGATAACCGCTGAAAGCATCTAAGCGGGAAGCCTGCTTCGAGATGAGGGCTCCCACCACCTTGAGTGGGTAAGGCTCCCCATAGACGATGGGGTTGATAGGCCGGGTGTGGAAGCCCAGTAATGGGTGGAGCTGACCGGTACTAATAGGCCGAGGGCTTGTCCATAGTTGCTACGCGTCCACTGTGTTGTTCTGAAACAACGACCGACCCTGCCCCTTCGGGGGTTGGGTTGAGAGTTTCATAGTGTTTCGGTGGTCATAGCGTGAGGGAAACGCCCGGTTACATTCCGAACCCGGAAGCTAAGCCTTACAGCGCCGATGGTACTGCAGGGGGGACCCTGTGGGAGAGTAGGACGCCGCCGAACAATCATTGAGGAGAGGGGCTCCGCAGCCGAAAGGCCGCGGAGCCCCTTTTCGCATTCCCTGAACCGGGCTTAGTGGCCGAAGATATGCGGCCGATGGCGGTGCGTCGGGGCGTAGGACTGCCGGCTGGCACCCGCGAGAGGAATGTCCTCGTCGCTGACGGTCGCGCCCTGCTCGTCGAGGCGTGCGGCCATCGCGTCACGTTGGGCAGTAGCCACGTCGGCCTCTCGACGGGCGGTACGCAGCCGTACGCTCCGCCGGCGATGGTGCGCTGCACCCGCGGCCATCAGAGCCAGACCCAGCCCGAAGACCAGAGTCAGCGCGATGCCTGCCAGGAATGCACTGAGGTGGTTCATCGTGACGAGGTCGTGGCCGAACATCGTCACCGTGTATTCGGGTCCACCGCTGAGGTTGTACGCGATCAGGAGTCCGACGAACGCCGCCGTCGCACCGGCCAGTAGGAGTCCCAGCAAAAGCATGTCAGTCGCCTCGTTCTGCGTCGCTGCTTCACTTGGCTTGGTTCCATGGGGCGGCTACCCGCCCGTTATGGTTTGACACGCCAGAAGCGCCTGACGGCCGCCCGGGACCGGTCGGGGGCCGTCAGAACTGGTCCTCCCGCAGCACCTCGAGATTGAGGAACCTCGGGGTTCCGGTGCACAGGGCGCGCATCTGCTCCACGATCCGCCGGGTCTCGGGCAGGCTGCTGTTCGCCATGGCCTGTGCATAGGAGGGGAACTCCACGATGTCCACGTAGTGGTCGGGCCGGTCGTGGTCCTGGGTGTGGAGTTCGTGCGACGCGGTGCGTCTGCCCTCGGTGGTGCGCACCCACTCGTCGAAGACGTCGTCCAGCTTGTCCTTCTGCTCGGTCTCGTACTCGATGACCTGCACGAATGCCATCGCACCAGCCTCCTGTGGGCTGTGGAGCCGAAGTGGCCACCCGAGGAGTTCAGCATCCTGCGGGGGCGGGCCCGCTGCAAGGATTGCGCTCAGTCCCGGCCGTCGACGGCCGGCAGTACCCGCGCCAGCGCCCAGAGCACCACGCCCGCCAGACACCAGCCGGCCAGCACGTCGAGGAACCAGTGGTAGTGGCGCCAGAGCAGCCCGAGGCCCACGCCGGTGACGACCAGCGCAGTGCTCACGCAGAGCGCGGTCCGCCGCCGGAGCCGGACGGCCGCCCGGGACAGCAGCACAGCGGCGGTGCCATAGGCGACGGTGGCCGTCGCCGTGTGGCCGGAGGGATACCAGCCCCACTGGCCGGGCAGCAGCGGCGAGCCGTCCGGCCCGGGGCGCCCGAACCAGGCCTTGGCAGGAACCACCAGCGCCGGCAGCAGCAGCGCCGCCCCGGCGGCCGCAGTCATCGGCAGCCACCACCGGGGGTGGCCCGCCCGGCGGGTGAGCCAGGTGGCCAGCGCTGCGCAGAACAGCAGGACGGGGATCGCGACCACTGTGTTGCCGAGGTCGGAGAAGAGCTCTCCGACCCGGTCGGCGGCCGGGCGGAGGGTGCCTGCGGGCAGCGCCGCATGGGCGCGCGCGAGCGCGCTGCGGACCGCTGTGTCGAGATGCAGCAGCGGGCCGTGGTCGGAGACCTGCCAGCTGATGGCGAGGAGCAGGGTGAGCAGCGCTGCCGGGACCCACGGCGTCGCCAGGGCATGATGAAGCCGCCCCGGAGCAGGGGGGAGAGCTCCGGGGCGGCTTGGGTGATCGCCGTTCCGCTCGTCCCGGGGGGTGTGGGCCGGGCGGTCGGTCGATCGGCTCTGAGGCTGCGGACTCGCGTCCGACGGGTTGTCCTCGGTGGTGGCCCGGCCTTCCCCTGCAGGAGGGATGACCGGAGGTTGCTCGTTCTCCATCTGCGACGACAGTACGTCACCTGCCAGGCGATCCGGCTTCGGAACACCAGGTCGGCACGACATCTTCACCGTGGTGGCGGGTACCTCCACGACGTTCGGACGCACCGGTGGAACGGCAGGTCAGAGCGACGCGAATGCACCTTCGAGGATGTCGAGGCCCTCGTTGAGCAGGTGCTCGGGAATGACCAGCGGGGGCAGGAAGCGCAGCACATTGCCGTAGGTGCCGGCGGTGAGCACGACCAGGCCCTCCGTGTGGCAGGCCTTGGCGACGGCGGCGGTGGCCTCCGGGTTGGGCTCCTTGCCGCCGGGCTTGACCAGCTCGATGGCGATCATGGCGCCACGGCCGCGGACCTCGCCGATGATGTCGTACTTCTCCTGAAGGGCACGCAGCCGGCCGAGCATGACCTCGCCGATGCGCTGGGCCTTCGCGGTGAGGTCCAGCTCCTTCATGGTCTCGATGGAGCCCAGCGCGGCGGCGCAGGCCACCGGGTTGCCGCCGTAGGTGCCGCCCAGTCCGCCGGAGTGCGCAGCGTCCATGATCTCGGCGCGGCCGGTCACCGCGGCCAGCGGCAGACCGCCGGCGATGCCCTTGGCGGTGGTGATCAGGTCGGGGACGACGCCCTCGTCCTCGCAGGCGAACCACTGGCCGGTGCGGCAGAAGCCGGTCTGGATCTCATCGGCGACAAAGACGATCCCGTTGGCCTTGGCGAACTCCGCGATCGCGGGCAGGAAGCCCTTGGCAGGCTCGATGAAGCCGCCCTCGCCCTGGATGGGCTCGATGATGATCGCGGCGACGTTCTCCGCGCCGACCTGCTTGGTGATGATGTCGATCGCCTGCGCGGCGGCCTCGTCGGCGCAGTTCTCCGGACCGGTCAGCCAGCGGTACGGGTAGGCGACCGGCACCCGGTAGATCTCCGGGGCGAACGGGCCGAAGCCGTGCTTGTACGGCATGTTCTTGGCCGTGAGGCCCATGGTGAGGTTGGTGCGGCCGTGGTAGCCGTGGTCGAAGACCACGACGGCGGTGCGCTTGGTGTAGGCGCGCGCGATCTTTACGGCGTTCTCCACCGCCTCGGCGCCCGAGTTGAAGAGCGCGGTGCGCTTCTCGTGGTCGCCCGGGGTGAGCTCGTTGAGCTGCTCGGCGACGGCCACATAGCCCTCGTACGGGGTCACCATGAAGCAGGTGTGGGTGAAGGCGGCCAGCTGCTCGGAGGCACGGCTGACGACGGCCTCCGCGGAGTTGCCGACGTTGGTGACGGCGATACCGGAGCCGAAGTCGATCAGCGAGTTGCCGTCGACGTCCTCCACCACGCCGCCGCCCGCGCGGGTGATGTACACCGGCAGGGTCGTGCCCACACCGGCCGGCACCGCGGCAGCCTTGCGAACCTGCAGCTCCTGCGACTTCGGACCGGGGATCGCGGTGACGAGGCGGCGCTCCTGAGGGAGCGACGGGCCGCCGGGCAGCTGCCCGGCGCTGGACGGGGCAGCGCTCATGGAGTTCTCCAGACGTACGGGGACGACCGTGGGATATCGGCTCTTCCTTGTGCAGGTTATGGCCGCCCCGGGGGCAGTGCATGCGCCACTCGGGCGTACTGCGGAGTCGGAGTTGGCCCGCCCGGACATCGCCGCTCCGCCGGGCTGCCTGTCCGCGGCGTCCGCGTGCCGCTCACCGGCGGGTGCCGCCTCCACTACATTGAGTCGGGGCTGAGTGACGGGGAAGGAGCGGGGCCGGGATGGGACTGGACGGCACGTACGGACAGCGGACCGGTCCGGAACCCCCGGTGTCGGCACCGCCGTTCCTCCCGGAGGCCCGCGACGGGCACCCGGGCCGGTCCCGGCACCGGCCGGCGCAGCCGCAGGGGCCGTTCGACCTCTTCGGCTGGCTCGCCGGACCACGCACCGAGGGTGTCCCCGGCCTCTTCGGCCTCGGCCACGTACCGAGGCGGCAGGAGGTGGCGGCGGACACCGCGGCGATCCCCGGGCGGGTGCTGCTGGCCAGGGCCGCGCTCAACCTGGTGGTCGCGTGGCTGGCGTTCCGCTACGGCGGTCCGCTGGTGTTCGACGTACTCAACTGGGTGTTCCACCTGGACCATCTGCGCGCCGACGGGCTGACCAGCCCGTATGTCCTGGTCCAGGCTCTTCTGCAGATCGCCATGCTGATCGTCGACGTCTGGATCTTCGGACGTATGGGCCGCTGGCCCGAGGTATGGCGCCGCTATGTGACCCCCGCCCTCGGCCGGCTGGTGACCCAGGAGCGGCCCGTCGCCGGGGGCGCCGCCGGCGAGGGCGCAGGTGGTGCCGCCCATGCGGTGGACCCCTGGGCGGAGATGCGGGTCGGCGGACAGCGGACCGGGACGGAGCGGCTGGACGAGGAGGCCCGGCGGGGCGCGGTCGGCGATGTGGACTATGTGCGCATCCGGCGGGCATGGCAGGGGGTGCTGGCCGATCCCGGCCGGCTGCCGCAGTTCGCCGACGAGGTGGGAGCCCGGGGAGCGGCGGCCTGCGGGCACCCCTCCGCGGAGCGGGACCTGGTGCAGCGGTACGCCCGGCACGACCTGCTGGCCCGGCAGGTGCGGCTGGGCTCCGTCCAGGACGTGCCGAAGAACCCGGCGACCCATCGCGGGGGCGGATTCGCCCTCGATCCGTCCCTGCTGGGGACCTCGCTGCTGGCGGTGGGTCCGGCGGGCACCGGGAAGACGGGGCTGCTGGTCCGCCCCGTGGTGGAGGCGCTCTGCCTGCAGGCCCTGGCCAACACGGCGTGTGTGGTGGCGGTCGGCGCCGCGGACGCGGATCTGGGTCCGGACGCCCTGTACGACGTGGTCATCGCTCCCGGGGATCCGGAGTCGGCGTACGGCCTGGACCTCTACGGCGCCGCACACAGCAGCGACGAGGCAGCGGCCCGGCTGGCCGACGCGCTGCTGCCGGACGAGCTGGCGCTGCGGGCCGAAGGCGCCCGGACCACGGTGCAGCAGGTGGTCGGACCCTTCCTGGCCGCCCACGACCGCTATCCGGGGGTGCAGGAGCTGCGCGACCTGCTGCTCGGCGAGCCCGAGGCCTGGGCGGCGCTGCGTACGGCACTCAGCGACACCGGACGGCTGGAGGCGCACCGCCACGATCTGCAGCAGCGGGAGCGCCAGCACGGCCGCGCCGACGATCCGGGGACGCTGCTCGCCGACCGGCTGACGTTGCTCGACCGGCCGGCCTTCGCCGGCTGCTTCAACCCCTCGGCCCATGAGCTCGGCAGGGAGAAGCCGCCGTTCGCGATGCGGGCGCTCGACCATCCGCTGCGGGTGCGGGTGAAGCTGCCCGAGCACAGCCATCCGGAGGCGGCGCGGATGCTGGCCCGGCTGGTGGTGGGGCAGTTTGTGCAGGCCGCCGCCGGACGGCGGGACCGTTCGCTCTTCGCAGGGCTGGTGGTCGACGACGCATCAGCGGCGGTGGACAGCCACACGGTCCGGGGGCTGCAGCGGATGCGCGGCGCCAACGCGGGGGCGCTGCTGGCGCTGCGCAGCCTGGCCGACCTGCCGGAGGCACTGCGGGCGCCGCTGTTCGGTGCGGTCGGCTGCCGGATGGCCTTCCCGGGGATTGCGCCCTGGGACGGCAGGCTGTTCGCGGAGGCGTGGGGCACGGTGTGGGTGCAGGAGAAGGCCGTCACCCAGACCCCCGACACCTCCGGCGGGCTGCTGCGGCGGTCCGTCCGGGCGTTCCGCGGACTGCTGGCGGGGGCTCCGGTGCAGACCGAGAGCGTCACCACGCGCTCGGTGGAACGGCAGCTGTGGTCGTCGTCGGATCTGGCGCACGCGCTGCCGTCGGGGCATGCGGTGGTGTCGCTGACCACCGTGGACGGGGCCCAGGTGCCTCCGCTCCTGGTCGATCTGCGCGGTTGAGCGGGCGGATGCTGCGCCGCTGTGGAGGACTTCGTGGCAGTGGTTGTGCGGACCGTCCATAATCATTACCGAGCACGTCCTGCCCCTGTTCCGCCGGCCGTGCCGTACCGCGGGCACCGCGAGGATGCGGTGCCGGGCCGGGCGGTGCGGCATGCCCGACCGAAGGTGTCATGCCACCCACCCTGGCCTCCCTGGTCCGCAACTCCTCGCTCCATCTGACCGTCCTCGCAGGTGAGGACCAGCTGGAGCGTCCGGTCCGCTGGGTGCACACCAGCGAACTGGACGACCCCACGCCCTATCTGGAGGGCGGGGAGCTGCTGCTGACCACCGGGATCAAGCTGGGCGGCACAGGCACAGGCACGGGCACCGGCGACGGCGACGAGGCACTGCGGGCCTATGTGCACCGGCTCGCCGACGCCGGAGTGGTGGGCCTGGGCCTGGGGGTGGGCCTGTCCCACACCGAGGTGCCGCGGCCGCTGGTGGAGGCGGCTTCGGAGCGGGGCCTGCCGCTGCTGAGGGTGCCGCAGCCGACGCCCTTCATCGCGATCAGCAAGGCGGTGTCGGCGGCGCTGGCCGCCGAGCAGTACGAGGCCGTGACCACCAGTTTCGAGGCGCAGGAGGAGCTGACACGGGCCGCCCTCGGCAAGGACGGCACGGCCGCGGTGGTACGTCGGCTGGCCGCTCGGCTCGGCGGCTGGGCGGCGCTCTACGACGCGACCGGAGCGCTCTCCCTGGCGGCACCGGACTGGGCCGCCCGGCGGGCCGCGCGGCTCGCCGGGGAGGTGGACCGGCTGCGCCGCCGCCCCGCGCCGGCAAGTGCGGCACTGCAGGGCAGGCCGGGCGGCGCGGACACCGCGGACGAGGACTTCGTGGTGCTGCAGTCGCTGGGTGCCGACCGGCGGCCCCGTGGCTTCCTGGCCGTCGGCACCGAGGCCAGGCTCAGCCCCACCGAGCGGTATGTGCTGAACGCCGCCGTGGCCCTGCTCACCCTCACCCTGGAGCGCTCCAGGGATCTGCGCCGTGCCGAGGAGCGGATGGGCACCGCGCTGCTGCGGCTGGTGCTGGCGGGGGAGACCGCGACCGCTCGTGAGGTGGCCGCGGTGCTGTACGGGGGCCTGCCGGAGGGTGCCGTGCGGGTGCTGCTGGCGCAGGCCGCGCGCGGTGAGGAGGACGAGGGTGATCCGCTGGCCGATCTGGCGGACCGGGCGGAGCAGGCGGCGGGGCGCGCCGGGGAGCGGCTGCTGGTGGCCCGGGACCGTTCGGCGGCTGAGGAGCGGCTGGTGCTGCTGGCCCAGGACGGCGGGGCGGTGCACGGGGACTGCGCGGCAGCGGCCGAGGAGGGCGACGCCCTGGCGCTCGGGGTGTCGGCCGCGACCGTGACGGAGCAGGCGGGGGCGGCGTTCGCCCAGGCGGAGCGGGCGCTCGCGGTGGCGCTGCGCAGCGGGCAGCACCTGGTGGACCACGACGAGGTGGGAACGGGGTCGCTGCTGCCGCTGCTCGGGGACGAGGCGGTCTCGGCCTTCGCCGAGGGGGTGCTGAGGCCGCTGCGGGAGCACGACCGCACCGCGCGCGGCGACCTGGAGGCGTCGCTGCGGGCCTGGCTCTCGCGCCACGGGCAGTGGGATGCGGCGGCGGCGGATCTGGGGGTGCACCGGCACACGCTGCGGTACCGGATGAGGCGGGTGGAGGAGCTGCTGGGCCGCTCGCTCGACGACACCGATGTGCGGATGGAGCTCTGGCTGGCGCTGAGAGCGGGCGATCGCTGATCGCTGATCGCCGATCGCCGACCGCTGATCAGCCGACCGCTGATCGCCGACCGCCGATCGTCGGCCGTTGACCCCCAGCAGTGGCTGCCGGCCCCGCCGGAACGCCCCCGTACTCCGCTGCGGAGTGTCCGGCGCCCGCGGTACTACGTACCGTCCAATCCGGCTGTGCGGGCGGGGGTCCTACCGTGGGTGGGACGCGGCGGCCATCCGCCCGCCGACACCGCAGCAGCGACGATCAGGGAAGGGCCGGTAGCGACTGTGACCACCACCCATGAGTTCTGGCTGGCCGGCCGCCGGGAGAGCGGCCCGGAGGCCTTCGAGGTCCACCACCCGTGGGACGGCAGCCTCGTCGGCCGTGTCAGCGTGCCCACCGAGGAGCAGGTCGAGGAGGCGGTCAGCGCCGCCGTCGCCGTGCAGGACGCCTTCGCGGCCACCCCGGCGCATGTGCGCGCAGCCGCGCTCGACCATGTGGCGAAGCGGCTGACCGAGCGCACCGAGGAGCTGGCGCGCCTGGTCACCGCCGAGAACGGCAAGCCGGTCAAGTGGGCCCGCGGCGAGATCGGCCGGGCGGCCTCGGTCTTCCGCTGGGCTGCCGAGGAGGCCCGCCGGTTCAACAGCGGCGAGGCCCAGCGGCTGGACACCGACGCGGGCGGCGCCGGCCGCCTCGCCCTCACCCGCCGCTTCCCGCGCGGTGTGGTGCTGGGCATCGCGCCGTTCAACTTCCCGCTCAACCTCGTGGCGCACAAGGTCGCCCCGGCGATCGCGGTGGGCACCCCGATCATCCTCAAGCCGGCCCCGGCCACACCGCTCTCCGCCCTGGTGCTGGGCGAGATCCTGGCCGAGACCGAGCTGCCCGCCGGTTCCTGGAGTGTGCTGCCGGTTCCCAACGACCGGATGCCCGCCCTGGTGCAGGACGAGCGGCTGCCGGTGATCTCCTTCACCGGCTCCGGGCCGGTGGGCTGGGGCATCCTGGACTCCGCGCCGCGCAAGCACGTCACCCTGGAGCTGGGCGGCAACGCCGCAGCGGTCGTCCTCGCCGACTGGTCGAGCGAGGAGGACCTGGAGTGGGCCGCCTCGCGGATCGCCACCTTCGCCAACTACCAGGGCGGCCAGTCCTGCATCTCGGTGCAGCGGGTCGTCGCGGACGCCGCGGTCTAGACCGGCTGGTGGAGAAGGTCGTCGCCAAGGTCCAGGAGCAGGTCACCGGTGACCCTTCCGACGACTCCGTGGACGTGGGCCCGCTGGTGAGCGAGGCCGCGGCCGAGCGGGTCGAGTCCTGGGTGGACGAGGCCGTGGCCGCCGGGGCGAAGCTGCTGACCGGCGGCAAGCGGGAGGGTGCCACCTACGCGCCGACCGTGCTGGCCGAGGTGCCCGCCGGTGTGACCCTGGCCTGCGAGGAGGTCTTCGGCCCGGTGCTGAGCCTGCACCGGGTGGACGGTGCCGACGAGGCGTTCGCGCTGGTCAACGACTCCCCGTACGGCCTTCAGGCGGGTGTCTTCACCCATGACCTGCAGACCGCCTTCCGGGCCCACCGGGAGCTGGAGGTCGGCGGTGTGATCGTGGGCGATGTGCCGTCCTACCGTGCGGACCAGATGCCGTACGGCGGCGCCAAGCAGTCCGGTGTGGGACGTGAGGGCGTCAAGTACGCCATGGACGACTACACCTACGAGCGGGTGCTGGTCCTCACCGGCCTGGCGCTGTGACGCGCTGACGGCTTCCCGCGGGAGCTCGGCTCAGGGGCGCGGGGAACCGGCCGGATCTGCACCACGGTGCGGTCCGCGCCGGCTCCCCGCGCCCCTGGCCGTACGGGGGCGTGCAGCCGGTCAGCGGGCGCGTTCCTCGGCGGGTACGGCCCGCTGCTCCCGGGTCCGCTCCCGGCTCTGCAGCCGCCGCCGCAGGCCCGGTACGGCGGCCACCAGCAGCACCAGCACCACGGCCGCCGCCACGCCCTGCCAGGGCCGGGGGAAGACGGCGCCGCCGACGATGCCGACCGCCTGGTAGCACAGCGCCCAGGCGACCGCGGCGAACACATCGGCGCGCAGGAACCGCCGCACCGGCCACCCGGAGACCAGGCAGGCCGCCATCACCGGGATGCGGCCCGCCGGGATCAGCCGGGAGAGCACGAGCACGCTGCGGTCGTGTGCGGCCAGCCGTTCCTGTGCGGCGCGCATCCGGGGGCTCTCCATGTGCTCCCGCAGCTGCCGGGTCCACCGGCCGCCGGCGTGTGCGGCCAGCCAGTACAGCAGAACGTCCCCGGCCCAGGCGGCGGCCGAGGCCACCGCCAGCAGCAGCGGCAGGTCCAGGGCGGGCCAGCGGGAGTGCCAGGCGACCACGCCGGCGGCGCTCACCAGCGCGCCCGTGGGCAGCACCGGCAGCACCGAGCCCACCACGACCAGGACGAAGAGCGTCGGGTAGCCGGCGGTCTGCGAGGCGGTGGCCGGCTCCAGCGCGCCGGCGGTGGCCCCGGCGGCCAGGCCGGTCCACAGAGGGTGGTTCACCGGCGGCCGTCCTCGGCGCCGCTGCGGACGACCCCGTCGGAGCGCTCCGCGTCGAGGTCCACCCTGCCTCCGGGCTCCAGTACATGGACGGTGACCTCCGGCGCCCGCCCGGCTGCCCGGCGGGCGAAGTCCTCCCCCGGAGCATGGAACCAGGCCCCCGGCCGGACGCCGAGCACCATGGGGCAGAAGGTGCCGAAGTGCACCGGCACCGCGGTGCGCGGTGCCAGCAGCCGGACCGCCTCCGCGGCGCCCGCCGGGTCCAGATGGCCGGGCCCCAGTCCTGGCCCCCACCCGCCGACGGGCAGCAGTGCGTGGTCGCAGCTGCCCACCGCGTCCGCCATCCCGGGGAACAGATCGGTGTCGCCCGCGAAGTAGGTGGCCACCGCCCCGCGGATCACGAATCCCAGTGGCTGTACCCGCTGCGGGCCCATCGGCAGCCGCCGTCCGTCGTGGCGGGCGGGCACCGCCCGGACGGTGACCGCGCCGACCGCGATCTCCTCACCGGGTGCGACCTCGACCAGCCGGAGATGGGAGAGACGTCGCAGTGCCGGTACGGCCCGCACCGCGCCGCGCGGCAGCAGCACCGGCGTCCCGGGGGGCAGGAGGCGGAGCGAGGGCAGATGCAGATGGTCCGCGTGCAGATGGGAGACCACGGCGGCGTCGGCGCGCAGTGCGGCGGCGCCGGGCAGCGGACCGCGGCGGCGGCGCAGATGGGCCAGCCGGGAGCCGAGCACGGGGTCGGTGAGGATGCTGACCCCGGAGTCCTGCACGGTCGCGGTCGCATGGCCCCACCAGGTGATGACCGCCACGTCGGGCCGCCTCTCGGTTCGTCCTGCTGCGGGCCTGCCGCCCCTGCTCCGAACAGGTTACGTCCGGTGATCCCCGGCTCCCGCACCGGCGCACGCCCCCGGTGTGCGCCTTCCAGGGGACGTGGGGGCGGTCTCATCGGGGGTGACAGTTCGGGGCAGACTGGGCGGGGCTGGCGGTGCGACGGCGAGGAGACGGGTCAGCGGATGGCGTGGTGGCGGAGGGTGGCACGGCCTGCCGCTCAGACGGTGGTGGTGTGGCTGGCGGCCACGGTGACCCTCGCGGTGCTGGCGGCGGTGCTGCCGGGTTTTCAGCTGGCGTCGGGCCCGGGCCCGGGACCGGTGGGCCCGCTGGTGGCGGCGGGGACGGCGGCGGCGTGCATCGGTGTGCTGAGCGCCGGGCTGTGGCCGCTGATCGTGCGTGCGCTGCTGCTGGTGCCTGCTCTGGTGCTGGCCCTGCTGGTCTTTGTGCTCAACGGCGGGCTGGTGCTGCTCGCGCTGGCGCTGGTGCCGGCGGGGTCCGGCAGTATCACCCTGTCCACGGCGGGCGTGGTCGCGGCGGTGCTGTCCGGGACGACATCGGCCGCGCACGGCGCCATCGCCGCCCGGGACGACGAGGCCTACCGGCGGCGGCTGGCCCGGACGGCGGGCCGCCGGGACGGACGACGGGTGCGCGAGGGGGTGCACCTGCCCGGGGCGGTGCCCGGTGTGGTCTTCCTCCAGCTGGACGGCCTGGGGCATGAGGTGCTGGTGAGGGCGCTGCGGGACGGCTCCATGCCCACGCTCGCCGGCTGGCTGGCCCGGGGCGGCCACCGGCTGACCCCCTGGCAGACCGACTGGTCCAGCCAGACCGGCGCCAGCCAGCTGGGCATTCTGCACGGCGACAACCATGATGTGCCGGCCTTCCGCTGGTACGAGAAGGACACCGGCCGGCTGATGGTGTGCAACCACCCCTCAAGCGCCGCCGAGCTGGAGCGCCGCCGCGCCGACCGGCCGGGGCTGCTGGCCCGGGACGGCGCCAGCCGGGGCAATCTGTTCAGCGGCGGCGCCCGGCAGTCGGCGCTGGTGCTCAGCGTGTCCGGGCGGCTGGGCCGCCGTGACCGCTCGGGGTACTTCGGCTACTTCGCGGACCCCGCCAACGCCCTGCGCACCCTGGGCTCGCTGCTGGCGGAGGTCGGCCGGGAGCTGGTGCAGTCGGCCCGGCAGCGGCTGCGCGATGTGCGGCCACGGGTGCGGCGCGGCGGCCTCTACCCGCTGGTGCGGGCCTTCGCCACGGTGGTGGAGCGGGATGTGGTGGTTGCCGCGGTGGTCGGCGACATGCTGGCCGGGCGCTCCGCCGTCTACGCCGACCTGGTGGCGTACGACGAGGTGGCGCACCACTCCGGGGTGGAGCGCCCGGAGACGCTGGAGGTGCTGCGCCGCCTGGACCGCTCTGTGGCGCTGGTGGCCGGGGTGGCCCGCTATGCGCCGCGGCCCTACGAGATCGTGGTCCTCTCGGACCATGGGCAGAGCCAGGGGACGGCCTTCGCCGATGCGTACGGGCAGAGCCTGGAGCAGGTGGTGCGGTCCGGCTGCGGCATGAAGGAGGCGGTGCGGGGCAGGCAGCCCGGGGCGGCGCCGGACCGGGGGCGCGGCGCGGAGGCCCGTACGGCGGTCCAGCTGGCGCTGTACGGGCACGCGTGGGCCGTTCCGATGCCGGGGGAGCCGGCGGAGCAGGGGGTGGCGGAGCCGCTGGTGCTGGCCTCGGGGAATCTGGGCCTGGTCTACTTCCCGGAGGTGCCGCGGCGGATGACCATGGAGGAGATCGAGCAGCGGCATCCCGGGGTGCTGGGGGCGCTGACCGGGCATCCGGGCGTGGGGTTCGTCCTGGTCCGCAGCGAAGCGCGGGGGCCGCTGGTGATCGGGGCCCGGGGGCTGCGGGAGCTGGCCACCGGGGTGGTGGAGGGCGAGGACCCGCTGGCGGTCTTCGGGTCGGGTGCGGCCCGGGCGGTGGCGCGGACCGACACCTTTCCGAACTGTGCGGACCTGATGGTCAACAGCAGCTTCGATCCGGCGACCGGTGAGGTGCACGCCTTCGAGGCACAGGTGGGTTCGCACGGCGGGCTCGGCGGCGGCCAGAGCCGGCCGTTCCTGCTGTACCCGGCGGTGCTGCCGGGGCCGGTGGGGGAGCTGGTGGGCGCGGAGGCTGTGCACCGGCTGTTCCGGGACTGGCTGGAGGAGCTCCAGCCGTCAGGGGCGTCCGACGGGGACGGTGTGAATGCGGCGGTCACTCCTGGGCAGAAGTAGCTCGTTCTCACGTCTGGTGATGTTGGCGTCACCGTGGGTACCTTCAGGTAGTACCGGCGGGTAACAGCTCGTTCCCGCCCGTCCCGGAACAGCGGCGAGGTGAGCTGCATGTCCGCACCAACCCACCCGCGCAGCGGAAGCTCCAGCGGTGCCCCCCAGGAGCCCGGCCCCAAGGTCACCGAGCGCGAGGCGCGCCGGGTCGCCGAGGAGGCCCGCGAACAGCACTGGCGCAAACCCAGCTTCGCCAAGGAGCTCTTCCTGGGCCGGTTCCGGCTGGACCTGATCCACCCCCATCCGCGGCCGGACGAGGAGTCGGTGCGCGAGGGGGAGGCGTTCCTGGCGCGGCTGCGGGCATTCTGCGAGACCAGGATCGACCCCGCGCAGATCGAGCGGGACGCCGTCATCCCGGACGAGGTGATCAAGGGGCTGAAGGACCTCGGGGTCCTCGGTATGAAGATCGACCGCAAGTACGGCGGCCTGGGTCTCAGCCAGCTCTACTACAACCGGGCGCTGGCACTGCTCGGCAGCGCCAGCCCCGCGCTCGGCGCCCTGGCCTCCGCCCACCAGTCCATCGGGGTGCCGCAGCCGCTGAAGACCTTCGGCACCCAGGAGCAGAAGGACAAGTGGCTGCCGCGCTGCGCCACCACCGACATCACCGCCTTCCTGCTCACCGAGCCGGACGTCGGCAGCGACCCCGCCCGGCTGGCCACCGCGGCGGTGCCGAGCGAGGACGGCAGCGAGTACGTCCTGGACGGCGTCAAACTGTGGACCACCAACGGCGTGGTCGCCGACCTGGTGGTGGTGATGGCCAGGGTGCCGCGCAGCGAGGGGCACCGCGGCGGGATCACCGCCTTCGTGGTGGAGTGCGACTCGCCGGGTGTCACGGTGGAGAACCGCAACGCCTTCATGGGGCTGCGCGGCATCGAGAACGGCGTCACGCGCTTCCACCAGGTGAGGGTGCCCGCGGAGAACCGCATCGGGGAGGAGGGCGCCGGGCTGAAGATCGCCCTGACCACCCTGAACACCGGGCGGCTGTCCATCCCCGCGATGTGCGCCGGAGCGGGCAAGTGGTGCCTGAAGATCGCCCGCGAGTGGTCGTCCGCCCGTGAGCAGTGGGGCAAGCCGATCGCCGAGCACGAGGCGGTGGCCACCAAGATCGCCTATATCGCGGCGACCACCTTCGCCCTGGAGGCGATCGTCGACCTGTCCAGCCAGATGGCCGACGAGGACCGCAATGACATCCGTATCGAGGCGGCCATCGCCAAGCTCTACTCCACCGAGCACGCCTGGTTGATGGCCGACGAACTGGTGCAGATCCGCGGCGGCCGGGGCTTTGAGACCGCCGAGTCGCTGGCGGCCCGCGGCGAGCGCGCGGTACCCGCCGAGCAGATGCTGCGCGACCTGCGGATCAACCGCATCTTCGAGGGCTCCACCGAGATCATGCATCTGCTGATCGCCCGCGAGGCGGTGGACGCCCATCTGTCGGTGGCCGGGGACATCATCGATCCCGAGGCCGATCTCAAACAAAAAGCGCGGGCGGCGGCGCGGGCCGGCGGCTTCTATGCCCGCTGGGTGCCCAAGCTGGTCGCCGGCCCCGGCCAACTGCCCACCTCCTACGGGGAGTTCTCCCCCAAGGGGTATCCGGACCTCGCCTCCCATCTGCGCTATGCGGAGCGCGGCAGCCGCCGGCTGGCCCGGTCCACCTTCTACGGCATGTCCCGCTGGCAGGGCCGGATGGAGACCAAGCAGGGCTTCCTCGGCCGCATCGTGGACATCGGCGCCGAACTGTTCGCCATCTCCGCCGCCTGTGTGCGGGCGGAGATGCTGCGCACCGGCGACCCGGAGCAGGGCCGGGCGGCGTACGAGCTGGCCGACCTTTTCTGCCGGCAGGCGCGGATCCGGGTCGAGGAGCTCTTCGACCGGCTGTGGCGCAACACCGACGACCGGGACGCCCGGGCCGCCCGCGCGGTGCTGCGCGGCCGGTACCAGTGGCTGGAGGAGGGTGTCATCGATCCCTCCGGGGACGGGCCCTGGATCGCCGACGCCACTCCCGGGCCCTCGCAGCGGGAGAATGTGCACCGCAGCCTGAAGTAGCCGCCCTGTGGCGTGTCCGTCGGCCGGGCACGCCACAATGGGGCCATGGAATCCCTCGCCGACCCGCATCTGCGCTTCGAGCCCGCCGACTCCTCCTCCGGCCCCCGTGAGCTCGTGATCCTCGGATCCACCGGCTCCATCGGGACCCAGGCCATCGATGTGGTGGAGCGAAACCCCGACCGTTTCACCGTGGTGGGGCTCTCCGCCGCGGGCGGCCGGGTGGAGCTGCTGGCGGACCAGGCACTGCGGCTGGGGGTGCGTACGGTCGCGGTCGCCCGCACCGACGCCGAGGGCCCGCTGCGGCAGGCGCTCGCCGACCGGGCTGCGGGCCGGCCGCTGCCCGAGGTACTGGCGGGCCCCGAGGCGGCCACCGAGCTGGCCCGGATGCGGTGCCACTCGGTGCTCAACGGCATCACCGGCTCCATCGGCCTGCGGCCCACGCTGGCCGCGCTGGCCGCGGGCCGGGTCCTGGTGCTGGCGAACAAGGAGTCGCTGATCGTCGGCGGTCCGCTGGTGAAGGCGCTGGCGAAGCCCGGCCAGATCGTGCCGGTGGACTCCGAGCACACCGCGCTCTTCCAGGGCCTGATGGGCGGCACCCGCCGTGAGGTGCGCAAGCTGGTGGTCACGGCCAGCGGCGGCCCCTTCCGCGGCCGCACCCGGGCGGATCTGGCCACGGTCACTCCCGAGCAGGCGCTGGCCCATCCCACCTGGGCGATGGGCCCGGTGATCACCATCAACTCGGCCACGCTGGTCAACAAGGGCCTGGAGGTGATCGAGGCCCATCTGCTGTACGACATCCCGTTCGACCGGATCGAGGTCGTCGTCCACCCGCAGTCCATCGTTCACTCGATGGTGGAATTCACCGACGGCTCGACCCTTGCCCAGGCCAGCCCGCCGGACATGCGGATGCCCATCTCCCTGGGGCTCGGCTGGCCGGACCGGGTGCCCGACGCCGCCCCCGCCTGCGACTGGACAAAGGCGGCGTGCTGGGAGTTCTTCCCGCTCGACGACGAGGCCTTCCCCTCGGTGTCGCTGGCCCGTGAGGTCGGTACGCTCGGCGGTACCGCCCCGGCGGTCTTCAACGCCGCCAACGAGGAGTGCGTGGACGCGTTCCTGGCCGGCCGGCTCGCCTTCAACGGCATCGTCGACACCGTCGCCAAGGTGGTGTCGGAGCACGGCACCCCTGCCAGGGGAACCGAGCTGACCGTCGAGGACGTATTGCAGGCGGAGGACTGGGCCCGCACCCGTGCCCGGGAGATCGCGGCGGGCTGACAGTGACCGGCGACCGGGCCGGCGAACGGTGAGGAGCAGCATGGCGCAGCGGACGGCAGCAGCGGAGGACCACCGATGACCACACTCATGGCGATCCTCGGCGTCCTGGTCTTTGTGCTGGGGCTGCTCTTCTCCATCGCCTGGCACGAGCTGGGCCACCTCTCCTGGGCCAAGCTCTTCGGCATCAGGGTGCCGCAGTACATGGTCGGCTTCGGGCCGACCATCTGGTCGCGGCGCAAGGGGGACACCGAGTACGGCTTCAAGGCGATACCGCTCGGCGGCTACATCCGGATGATCGGCATGTTCCCCCCGGGGGCCGACGGTCGGATAACCGCCCGCTCCACCTCGCCCTGGCGCAGCATGATCGAGGACGCCAGGCAGGCGTCCTACGAGGAGCTGCAGCCGGGTGACGAGACCCGGCTCTTCTACACCCGTGCCCCGTGGAAGCGGGTCATCGTGATGTTCGCCGGTCCGTTCATGAACCTGCTGCTGGCCTTCGGGCTCTTCCTCACCGTGCTGATGGGCTTCGGAGAGGCCAAGTCGCTGCCGACCATCCAGTCGGTGCAGCAGTGCGTGGTCACGGTCGGCCAGCCCACCGACAGCTGCCCCCAGGGCGCCCCGACGGCCCCCGCCGCGGCGGCCGGGCTGATGGCCGGGGACACCATCGTCTCCTTCGAGGGCCACCGCATCGCCGACTACGACCAGCTGCAGCAGGACATCCGCAACGCCCCCGGCCGCACCGTCTCCATCGTGGTGGAGCGCGCGGGCAGGCAGCTGACCCTGCACCCCACCCTGGTCACCAACCAGGTCGCCGCACTGGACGGGCACGGCAACTATCTGCCCGGCAAGACGGTGCGGGCCGGCTTCCTCGGCATCCAGCCGCAGACCGGCATCGTCCAGCTCGGCTTCGGTGAGAGCCTCAACCGGATGGCCGACATGGCCGAGTCCGGGGTGCAGTCGCTGATCGCGGTGCCGTCCAAGGTCCCCGCGCTCTGGGACGCCACCTTCGAGGGCGCCCCCCGGCAGGCCGATTCCCCGGTCGGCGTGGTCGGCGCGGCCAGGGTCGGCGGCGAGATCCTCAACCTGGACATCCCCGCCTCCCAGCAGATCGCGATCTTCGTCCAGCTGGTGGCCGGCTTCAATCTCTCGCTCTTCCTCTTCAACATGCTGCCGCTGCTCCCGCTGGACGGCGGCCATATCGCCGGCGCCCTCTGGGAGGCGCTGCGCCGCCGGATCGCCCGGGTCTTCCGGCGCCCCGACCCCGGACCGTTCGACGTCGCCCGGCTGATGCCGGTCGCCTATGTGGTGGCGGGCATCTTCGTCTGCTTCACGCTGCTGGTCTTCCTGGCCGATGTCATCAACCCGGTGAAGCTGTCGTAGCGGGCGGGCGGCCGGATGCCGTCGCGCGGGTGGCGGCGGTGGTGCTGATGTGCTCCGCCGGGTGGCGGTGCCGTACGGTGGGACGCCGGGAGCGCGTACTCCAACCCGCGCCCCCGGCCCGGCCGGCAGCAGCGGCCGGACCGCAGCCTCAACCCCGGGGACACCCACTCAGATGACCGCGATCTCGCTCGGTATTCCGTCCATGCCGCTTCAGCCGCTCGCCGTTCGCCGCAAGTCGCGGCAGATCATGGTGGGGGGTGTGCCGGTGGGTGGTGATGCGCCGGTGTCGGTGCAGTCGATGACGACGACGGTGACCTCTGATGTCAATGCGACGTTGCAGCAGATCGCGCAGTTGACGGCGTCGGGGTGTCAGATCGTGCGGGTGGCGGTGCCGTCGCAGGATGATGCGGATGCGTTGCCGGCGATTGCGCGGAAGTCGCAGATCCCGGTGATCGCGGACATTCATTTCCAGCCGAAGTATGTGTTTGCGGCGATTGATGCGGGGTGTGCTGCGGTCCGGGTGAATCCGGGGAACATCAAGCAGTTCGACGACAAGGTGGCGGAGATCGCGAAGGCGGCTTCGGCGGCGGGGACTCCGATTCGGATCGGGGTGAATGCGGGGTCGTTGGACCGGCGGTTGCTGGAGAAGTACGGGCGGGCGACTCCGGAGGCGTTGGTGGAGTCGGCGTTGTGGGAGTGCTCGCTCTTTGAGGAGCACGGGTTCCGGGACATCAAGATCTCGGTGAAGCACAACGATCCGGTGGTGATGGTGAATGCGTACCGGCAGTTGGCGGCGGCGTGTGATTATCCGTTGCATCTGGGGGTGACGGAGGCGGGTCCGGCGTTCCAGGGGACGATCAAGTCGGCGGTGGCGTTCGGGGCGTTGTTGGCCGAGGGGATCGGGGACACGATCCGGGTGTCGTTGTCGGCGCCTCCGGTGGAGGAGGTGAAGGTGGGGATCCAGATTCTGGAGTCGTTGAATCTGCGGCAGCGGGGTCTGGAGATTGTGTCGTGTCCGTCGTGCGGGCGGGCGCAGGTGGATGTGTACAAGCTCGCGGAGGAGGTGACCGCGGGTCTTGAGGGGATGAATGTGCCGTTGCGGGTGGCGGTGATGGGGTGTGTGGTGAACGGGCCGGGGGAGGCGCGTGAGGCGGATCTGGGTGTGGCGTCGGGCAATGGCAAGGGGCAGATCTTCGTGCGGGGCGAGGTGATCAAGACGGTGCCCGAGTCGAAGATCGTGGAGACGCTGATCGAGGAGGCCCTGAAGCTGGCCGAGGGGATGGACGAGCAGGGCGAGCCCACCGTCACCCCCGTCGGCTGATCTTCGGTTGACCTCCGGCCGACCCGTCGGTCGGCTGTGGCACGGGCCGGGCGGCATATGCTGTCCGGCCCGTGGACTTCCGGGTATCGTCCGCCCCCGCGCGAGTGCGGCCACCTGCGAGGTAGGGTGCCTCCGCAGTGTCCGTACCCTCTGAGTCGGGACCCGCGCCGCGGGACCCTGAACCGGACGAGCCGGAGCTGCGGCATGGGCAGCCCGACTGCAGGTGAGGCGCGCAGATGCTGGGAAGTTCGATGTCGACCACCAGGGTCCTCGAGGCGGCGGATCTCGAGGACGCCCTCGACGTACTGGACCGTGACCCGGTGGCCAATGCCTTTGTCGCGGCCAGGGTGCAGGTGGCAGGGCTGGACCCCTGGCGGCTCGGCGGCGAGATGTGGGGCTGGTACGACGACGCCGGGCTGCTGGAGGCCCTCTGCTACGCAGGCGCCAATCTGGTGCCGGTGTGCGCCGGACCGGAGGCCGTACGGGCCTTCGCCGACCGGGCCCGCAGGCAGGGACGGCGCTGCTCCTCGATCGTCGGACCCGTCGAGCCGACCTCCGAACTGTGGTCGCTGCTGGAGCCGGGCTGGGGACCGGCCCGCGAGATCCGCGCCTGCCAGCCGCTGATGACCGCCACCGAACCGTGTGCCGACATCCTCCCGGACCCCCGGGTGCGGCGGGTGCGGCGCGACGAGATCGAGCTGCTGATGCCGGCCTGCGTGGCGATGTTCACCGAGGAGGTCGGTGTCTCCCCGATGTCCGGGGACGGCGGCCTGCTCTACCGGGCCAGGGTCGCCGAACTGGTCACCGGCGGGCGGGCGTTCGCCCGCTTCGAGGACGGCCGGGTGGTCTTCAAGGCCGAGATCGGCGCCGTGACCGACCGGGCCTGCCAGATCCAGGGCGTCTGGGTCGCCCCCGACCGCCGCGGCCAGGGGCTCTCCGAGACCGGGATGGCCGCGGTGGTGCAGTACGCCCTGCAGGAGGTCGCCCCCGTGGTCAGCCTGTACGTCAACGACTTCAACCGCCCCGCCCGGGCCGCCTACCACCGGGTCGGCTTCCGGGAGGTCGGGGCGTTCATGAGCGTTCTCTTCTGATGTCGCGGTAACGTCCCCCGCCATGGACGACGACGTGACGATCGAGCCCATCGACCTGGCCTCCCGGGCCGAGGAGGCACTCGCGGTGCAGGCGCTCGCCTTCGGGCTCACCGACGAGGAGATCGCGGTGCGCCTGCAGATCGTCACCCGCCATGCCGGTCAGCCCGGGGTGATCGCGCTGGGGGCACTGCACGGCGGGAAGCTGGTCGGCTTCGGGTACGGGATGCCCAACGACCGCTCGCAGTGGTGGAGCACCGTGATCGAGCCCTATCTGGAGGCCCGCGGCACCGACGACTGGCTGGACGAGTCGTTCTCGGTGACGGAGCTTCATGTGCTGCCCGTCTGGCAGCGGCACGGGCTGGGCAGTGCGCTGATCGGGGAGCTCTGCCGGCAGTCGGCGCTGCCCAGGTCCATCCTGTCGGCCATCGACGCGGAGACCCCGGCCCGCCGCCTCTACCGGTCGCTGGGGTATGCGGATCTGGCGCGGCCGGTGCTCTTCCCCAACACGGAGCGGCCCTATGCGGTGATGGGGGCGGCGCTGCCGCTGCGCGGACGGGTGGTCGGCTGAGACGGGAGCGGCGCGCCGCTCAGAGGCGGCTTGCGAACTCCAGCCAGAGTTCGGCGGCGCCGGTGTCACCGGCGTCCAGGCTGCGGACCCCCGTCTCGACGGTACGGAAGAGCGTCCAGCCGCGCAGCCGCGCCCGGTCCACCTCCAGGGAGTCCGCCAGCCGGTGCAGCCGGCGGCGGACCGCCGCCTCGGGTCCGGGGGAGCCCAGCAGGGTCTCCATCCGGTCGCGGGCCAGCCAGGCCAGGTCCCAGGCCCGCTCGCCCACCAGCGGTCTGGGATCGATGGCCAGCCAGGGCATGCGGTCGGCGGCCAGCACATTGCCGTGGTGGAAGTCGCCGTGCAGCAGTACGTGGTCGGGGTGGTCGGGCTGGTCGGGGCCGGGTGCGGGAGCGGAGGCCAGCAGGCCGGCGGTGGTCTCCAGGGCCTCGTCGACCAGCGGCAGGGCGTCGACGGCGGCAACGGCGGGCAGTGCCCGCCGGGTCTGCAGGACGCCGTGCAGGGCGCGGACGTGCTCGCTGACGCTGTCGAAGGGGTGCCCCGGCGCCGGCGCCACCCAGAGCCGCTGGAGCAGGCCGGCAGCCTCCAGCATCGCCTTGGCCTCGGGCAGTGAGCGCAGCGAGATGTCGCCGTGCAGCCGTTCCAGCAGCAGCACCGCATGGTCAGGGGTGGTGTCGGCGTCGAGCAGCCGTACGGCCCCGCGGCCGCCCCAGTGGGCGAGCGCGGCGTGCTCCTGGGCGGTCTCCGGGGTCGCCAGGCCCACCTTGAGCGCGGCGGGGCTGCCGTCGGCTCGCCGTACATAGACCACCAGGCTCGCCCGTCCGCCGGGCTCCGAGACCCGCTCCGCGGTGAGCTCCCAGCGGTCGAGGTACTCGTCGGTCACGGACGGCAGCGCGGCCAGCCACGCGGCACCCGACTCACCCTCCCTGGCCCGCACGATCCGGTCGAGCCGCTGGGGGATGGAGATCGCTGCGGGCATGGTGTCCTCTCGTCGTGCTCCCCCGTGGCGCGGACGCCGTTCCCATTGTCGGTCATGGGTGCGATGAGGGGCGCGGCGGAGGTGGTGCCCGGGTGGCGCCGGGTTCAGGGTGCGGGATGCCCGGTGGTGGCACGCTCGGGGAGGCCGGGGAAGGCCGGGCCGAGGGCCCCGCCGCGCCACTGGGCGGCGCGCAGCGCGGACTCGCGGAGGGTGTCGGCGGCGCTGCGGCGCAGCCCGCCCGTGGCGGCGGCCACCAGGTCGGCGCTGACGGCGGTCAGCCGGTCCTCCAGCAGGGTCGCCAGCCGGACCGCGGAGGCCGCGCCGGTGACCGGGAACGGCAGGTCGTAGCCGGGGGCGGCGGCGACGGGCGTGGCGTGGAGGGCGGTGATCTCGCGCTGCAGGGCGTCGCGGCGGGCCTGGTGGGCGGTGTAGGCGGCGCGGGCGGTGGCGAGGCGGGCCCCGGTCAGATGGGCGCCGGCGACGCCGTAGCCGTAGACAGCGGCGTGCTGGGCGGCGAGGGCGGCCTGCAGTGCGGTCAGCGCGGCGGGGGTGGGGGAGGCGCTCGGCGTGGTCACGGCTGGCTTTCGGGTCGGTGGGGTCGGCAGGGGCTGGGTGGGCCGCACTGCTGCCGTACGGGACATGCGGTGCCCGCGCCCGGGTCCGGCTTTCGCTGGTCCCGGCGTCCGGTGCACCCGTCCGCCGTCGGCGGCCCGGCCGGCTCGGCGCGAGGGTCCAGGCGGTCAGGCGGTCAGGCGGTGGGCGTGGACGGCTCCGGCGGCGGCGGTGGAGGCGAGGAGGCGGGCGAGTTCGGGCGAGGCGGTGGCGAGGGCTGCGGTGCGGGTGTCGGCGATCCGGCGCTCCGCGGCGGCCAGTGCGGCCAGCGTCGCGGCGGGGGTGGCCGGGGCCGGTGCGGCGGGGGTGGCGATGGCCGCCGCAGAGCGGCCGGGGGTGGCGCCGGCCGTCGTGCCGGGCCGGGGCCGGGTGGTGCTGAAGGCGGCGCGGTGGAGCAGCAGTTGGGCCCGGAGCGGGGTGAGCCGGGCGGTGAGCCCCGGGTGCGCGGCGATGGCGGCGTCGTAGGCCGTGATCAGCGCGGTGGTGTTGTCCGCCGCCTGGCGGCGCAGCGCCACATCGGGGTCCGGGCGGGTGGTGGCCCGGGGGGCGGCGGGTACTGCCGGGGTGGGGTCCGAGCAGGAGGTGAGTGCGAGGGCCGCTCCACCGAGGAGTAGGGCACGCCTGGGCTGCATACGCGGAAGGTACCTGCTGGGGTGCCGGGGGTCGACGGCGGGGTGCCGTAGCCGGGACGGGTGCACGGAATCGGCGGTTGGGCGGTGGACCGGATAGGCTTTGCAGCGCTTCCGACAACAGCAGACGCGGCCGAGGAGTCACCCGGATGAGCACCGACCAGAACGAGCGGCTGCGTGCCCTGATCGAGCCGCTGGCGGCAGGGAGCGGCCTGGATCTGGAAGAGGTCCGGGTGACGCAGGCCGGTCGGCGCAGGCAGCTCCAGGTCGTGGTGGACGCCGACGGGGGCGTGGAGCTGGACACCGTGGCCGAGCTCAGCCGGGAGATCGGGCAGGCGCTCGACGAGGCCGATGCCATGGGCGGTGCGCCGTATGTGCTGGAGGTCGGTTCCCCGGGCGTGGACCGGCCGCTGACCGAGCCGCGCCACTGGCGGCGGGCGGTGGGCCGCCTGGTGAAGGCGCAGCTGTCGGCCGGCGGCGAGCTGCTGGCCCGGGTGCTGGAGGCCGACGACGAGGGTGTTCTGGTGGAGGTGCCGCCCGTGAAGGGCCGCGGCCGGGCCACCGAGCGCCGGCTGGGCTACACCGAGATCGCCAAGGGGCGGGTCCAGGTGGAGTTCAGCCGTAAGGACGATCACATCGACGCCTCCGACGAGGTAGACGAGGACGAGGAGGCGTAGCCGTGGACATCGACATGAGTGCCCTGCGTGGGCTGGTGCGGGAGAAGGAGATCTCCTTCGATCTGCTGGTGGAGGCGATCGAGTCGGCTCTGCTGATCGCCTATCACCGGACCGAGGGGTCGCGCCCCAAGGCCCGGGTGGAGCTGGACCGCAAGACCGGCCATGTGACGGTGTGGGCGCTGGAGGAGGCGGACGAGGCGGAGGAGCCGCGGGAGTTCGACGACACTCCCAGCGGCTTCGGCCGGATCGCGGCGACCACGGCCAAGCAGGTCATCCTGCAGCGGCTGCGGGACGCCGAGGAGGAGCGCACCTTCGGTGAGTACGCCGGGCACGAGGGCGACATCGTCACCGGTGTGGTGCAGCAGGGCAACGATCCCAAGAACGTGCTGGTCGACATCGGTAAGCTGGAGGCGATCCTGCCGCCGCAGGAGCAGGTGCCCGGCGAGGACTACAAGCACGGCACGCGGCTGCGGTCCTATGTGGTCGCGGTGCGGCGCGGTGTGCGCGGGCCTTCGGTGACGCTGTCGCGTACGCACCCGAACCTGGTGAAGAAGCTCTTCGCGCTGGAGGTCCCGGAGATCGCGGACGGGTCGGTGGAGATCACCGCCATCGCGCGGGAGGCCGGGCATCGCAGCAAGATCGCGGTGCGCTCGCACCGGCAGGGGCTCAACGCCAAGGGTGCCTGCATCGGGCCGATGGGCGCCCGGGTGCGCAGCGTGATGGCGGAGCTGCACGGCGAGAAGATCGACATCGTCGACTGGTCCGACGACCCCGCGGAGATGGTGGGCAACGCCCTGTCGCCCGCCAGGGTGAGCAAGGTGGAGATCGTGGATCTCCAGCAGCGCTCCGCCCGGGTGACCGTGCCCGACTACCAGCTGTCGCTGGCCATCGGCAAGGAGGGCCAGAACGCCCGGCTCGCTGCCAGGCTCACCGGGTGGCGGATCGACATCCGGCCGGACACCGAGCAGCAGTAGATCAAGGGCTGGGATCACCGGGCCGCGGGAAGCATTGCTGGAGGGGTAGACTTGGTGGTGTCTGGCCGGACGCATGCCCGTGCATGCCCTGAACGCACCTGTGTGGGCTGCCGCAGGCGGGCGGCCAAGCAAGAACTGCTGCGTGTGGCGGTGGTGGAGGGCGCCTGCGTCCCCGACCCCCGGGGCACGCTGCCCGGCCGAGGGGCGCATCTGCACCCCGATCCGGGATGCCTCGACCTTGCGGTCCGCCGCCGGGCGTTCCCGCGGGCCTTCCGCCTGCAGGGCGCGCTCGACACCGAGGCGGTCAGACAGCACATCGAGGAGCGCCCCCGCTGAGTGGCGGGGGAGTTCGCTGTAAGGAGCACGGCACGTGGATACGCGTGCCGGTACCAGGTACCTCGCGAGATGGAAGTAGGTCGAGATTGCGATGAGCACTCGATGAGTACGCGATGAGTACGCCCATGAAGTAGCAACGGTCCGGCGGACGACCACCCCGGACCAGAAGGAGCGAAGTGGCTAAGGTCCGGGTATACGAACTCGCCAAGGAACTCGGCGTGGAGAGCAAGGTCGTCATGGCCAAGCTCACCGAGCTGGGTGAGTTCGTCCGTTCGGCGTCCTCGACGATCGAGGCGCCGGTGGTTCGCAAGTTGACTGATGCTTTCCAGGGGGGCGGCTCCGGCCGGTCCTCCGCCAAGCCTGGCCCGCGGAAGCCCGCGGCGCCCCAGCCGGCCGGTGACTCCGGTTCGGCTCGTCCCACTCCCGCCCCGGGCCCGCGGCCTGCGCCGCGTCCGGCCGCCGGCGCACCTGCGCCCGGCCCGCGCCCGGCACCGCGTCCCGCGGCTGCTGCACCGGCTCCGGCTCCGGCTCCGACTCAGGCCCCCGCGCCTGCGCCGCGTCCGGCCCCGGCCCGCCCGGCAGCGGCGGCTGCTCCCGCCGCCGAGTTCTCCTCGCCGGCGCCCGCACAGCCCGCGGCCGAGGCGCCGCGTCCGGCCGCTGCGGCTCCGGAGCGGGCTCCCCGCTCCGAGGCTCCGCGTCCCGATGCCGCGCCGCGCTCCGACGCCCCGCGTCCGGGCGGCGCCCGTCCGGGCCCGCGTCCGTCGGGCCCGCGTCCGGGGAACAACCCCTTCACCTCCAGCAACACCGGTATGGCCCGGCCCGGCGGCGACCGCCGTCAGGGCGGTGCCCCGGGTGGTGCGCGTCCCGGCGGTCAGGGTGCGGGTGCTCCGCGTCCGGGTGGCCAGGGTGGCGCTCCGCGTCCCGGTGGCCCCGGTGCGGGTGCTCCGCGTCCGGGTGGCCAGGGTGGCGCTCCGCGTCCCGGTGGCGCGCGTCCGGGCGGTCCGGGTGCGGGTGCTCCGCGTCCGGGTGGCCAGGGTGGCGCTCCGCGTCCCGGTGGCGCACCGTCCCCGGGCGGGATGCCGCGGCCGCAGGGCCCGCGTCCCACTCCGAGCGGTATGCCGCGTCCCAACCCCGGCATGATGCCGCAGCGTCCCGCTGCCGGCCCCCGTCCCGGCCCCGGCGGCCGCGGTCCGGGCGGTCCCGGCGGGCGTCCCGGCGGTCCGGGCGGGCGTCCCGGCGGTGGCGGCGGCGGCTTCGCCGGCCGTCCCGGTGGCGGCGGCGGCGGTGCCGGCCGTCCCGGTACGGGTGGCGGCTTCGGCGGCCCGCGTCCTGGTGGTGGCGGCGGCGGTGGCGGCTTCGGCGGCCCGCGTCCCGGCGGTTTCGGCGGGCGTCCCGGCGGCCCGGGTGGCCGTGGCGGCACGCAGGGTGCCTTCGGTCGCGGTCCGGGCGGTCGTCCGGCGCGCGGTCGCAAGTCGAAGCGTGCGAAGCGCCAGGAGTACGAGGCCATGCAGGCCCCGTCCATCGGCGGTGTGATGCTGCCGAGGGGCAACGGCCAGACCGTGCGCCTCTCGCGTGGTGCCTCGCTGACGGACTTCGCGGAGAAGATCAACGCCAACCCGGCGGCGCTCGTCTCGGTGATGTTCAACCTGGGCGAGATGGTCACCGCGACCCAGTCGGTCTCCGACGAGACGCTGCGGCTGCTTGCCGAGGAGATGGGCTTCGTCCTGGAGATCGTCTCTCCGGAGGACGAGGACCGCGAGCTGCTCGAGTCGTTCGACATCGAGTTCGGCGAGAACGAGGGCGGCGAGGAGTACCTCGCCCCGCGTCCGCCGGTGGTCACCGTCATGGGCCACGTCGACCACGGCAAGACCCGACTGCTGGACGCGATCCGCAAGTCCAACGTGGTCGCGGGCGAGGCCGGCGGCATCACCCAGCACATCGGTGCCTACCAGGTGGCGGCGGAGGTGAACGGCGAGGAGCGCCGCATCACCTTCATCGACACCCCCGGTCACGAGGCGTTCACCGCCATGCGTGCCCGTGGCGCCAAGTCCACCGACATCGCGATCCTGGTGGTCGCGGCCAACGACGGCGTCATGCCGCAGACGGTCGAGGCGCTCAACCACGCCAAGGCCGCGGGTGTGCCGATCGTGGTCGCGGTCAACAAGATCGACGTGGAGGGTGCGGACCCGGTCAAGGTCCGCGGCCAGCTGACCGAGTTCGGTCTGGTGGCCGAGGAGTACGGCGGCGACACCATGTTCGTCGACATCTCCGCCAAGCAGGGTCTGCACATCGACTCCCTGCTGGAGGCCGTGGTCCTCACCGCCGACGCCTCGCTCGACCTGCGCGCCAACCCCGAGCAGGACGCCCAGGGCATCGCGATCGAGGCCCACCTGGACAAGGGCCGCGGCGCCATGGCGACCGTCCTGGTCCAGCGCGGCACCCTGCGGGTCGGCGACTCCATGGTCGTCGGCGACGCCTACGGCCGCGTCCGCGCGATGCTCGACGAGAACGGCAACAACGTCTCCGAGGCGGGCCCGTCCCGTCCGGTGCTGGTGCTCGGTCTCACCTCGGTGCCCCGCGCCGGCGACAACTTCATCGTCGTCGAGGAGGACCGCACCGCACGGCAGATCGCCGAGAAGCGGGCCGCCCGCGAGCGCAACGCCGCCTTCGCGCAGCGCCGCGTCCGGATCTCCCTGGAGGACCTGGACAAGGCCATCGCCGCCGGCAGCATCGAGCAGCTCAACCTCATCATCAAGGGCGATGTCTCCGGTTCCGTGGAGGCCCTGGAGGACGCGCTGCTCAAGCTGGACGTCGGCGAGGAGGTCGAGCTCCGCATCCTGCACCGCGGTGTGGGTGCGATCACCGAGTCCGATGTGGACCTGGCGATGGGCTCGGACGCCATCATCATCGGCTTCAACGTGCGGGCCGAGGGCCGTGCACGGACCGCGGCCGACCGCGAGGGCGTCGACATCCGCTACTACTCGGTCATCTACCAGGCGATCGAGGAGATCGAGGCGGCCCTCAAGGGCATGCTCAAGCCGGAGTACGAGGAGGTCCGTCTGGGCTCCGCGGAGATCCGCGAGGTCTTCCGCTCCTCCAAGTTCGGCAACATCGCCGGTGTCCTGGTCCGCGAGGGCCTCATCCGCCGCAACGCCAGGGCCCGCCTCATCCGGGACGGCGCCGTGGTGGCGGAGAACCTCACCATCGAGGGCCTGCGTCGCTTCAAGGACGACGCGACCGAGGTGCGCGAGGGCTTCGAGGCCGGTGTGACCCTGGGGTCGTTCAACGACATCAAGGTCGACGACGTCATCGAGACGTTCGAGATGCGCGAGAAGCCGCGGGCGTGAGCCTGAGGTAGTCGTCCGGGGCCGGGCGGCGGAGCGAGGGGAAGTCCCCGAAATCCGTCGACCGGCCCCGGGCGCGCTGTGTACGGTTCAGCGTACGAAGCCCCAGTTCCGGGGCACCCTACGAGGCCATCAGGCCGGCTGGGCCTGCCTTACATGTTCGTGGGAACACTCTCTTTCGATCTGCTCCTCGGCGATGTCCACTCGCTCAAGGAGAAGCGTTCGGTCGTACGGCCGATCGTGGCCGAGCTGCAGCGCAAGTACGGCGTCAGCGCGGCCGAGGTCGGGAACCAGCAGCTGCACCGCAGGGCCGAGATCGGCTGTGCGGTGGTGTCCGGGGATGCCGGGCACATCGGGGAGATTCTGGACAGCTGCGAGCGGCTGGTCGCCGGCCGCCCCGAGGTGGAACTGCTCTCCGTGCGGAGACGGTTCCACGGCGACGATGACTGACGAATGGATGCGCCCCACGGTTGCGGGCGCGGGCCGGTACGTTGGGGCACGGGCTCCGGCGGACCCCGGTCGGCCACTGCGCCGCCCGGTACCGGGCCACAGCACGAGGAGGACACGTGACCGACACCGCGAGGGCGCGCAAGCTCGCCGACCGAATCCAGGTGGTCGTCGCGGAGACCCTGGAGCGGCGGATCAAGGACCCGCGCCTGGGCTTTGTGACCATCACCGACACCCGGGTCACCGGGGACCTGCGGGAGGCCACCGTCTTCTACACGGTCTACGGTGACGAGACCGAGCAGGCCGCCACCGCCGCCGCACTGGAGAGCGCCAAGGGCATCCTGCGCTCCGAGGTGGGACGCCAGACCGGGGTGCGCTTCACCCCGTCGCTGACCTTTGTCGCCGACGCGGTGCCGGACAACGCGCGCCACATCGACGAGCTGCTGGACCGGGCCCGGATGTCCGACGCCCAGGTCCGCACCGCGGCCGCAGGCGCCAGCTACGCCGGTGAGGCGGACCCGTACCGCAGCTCCGGCGGTGACGCCGACGACGAGGACGCATAACCATGGCCGGCAAGCCGTCGCCGGCCGCCGGGGCACCCACCACCGTCAGGTCGGAGGGTGCCCCGGCGGCGCCAGGGAGCGAGTCCGGCGGGGTGCCGCGGCCGCGTACCGCCCCGCAGCCGGCCAACCGGCCCGCCGCACCCGGGGAGCGGGCCTGGGCCGAGGTGCTCCAGCTGGTGCGGTCCGCCCCCGAGGTGGACCTCATCTGCCATGTCTGCCCGGACGGCGACGCGCTGGGCTCGGCGCTGGCCGCAGGCCTGGCCCTGCGGTCGCTCGGCGCCACGGTCCGGGTCTCCTTCGGGGACGACCCGCAGGTGGTGCCGGCCTCGCTGGCCTTTCTGCCGGGCCAGGAGCTGCTGGTGCCCGCCGCCGAGGTGCCCGACCGGCCCGACCTGGTGATCACCTTCGATGTGGCGGCGGAGAGCCGCCTCGGCCTGCTGCGGGAGAAGGCCCTCGCCGCCCGGGCCATGGTGGTCATCGACCACCACGCCTCCAACCCCGGCTTCGGCACCCATCCGATGGTCGACCCCTCGGCCCCCGCCACCGCGGTGCTGGTCGACGAGCTGCTGCGGCGCCTCGGGGTGCCGCTGGACCAGTCGATCGCGACCTGCCTGTACACCGGCGTCGCCACCGACACGGGCTCCTTCAAGTACCGGGCGACCACCCCGGCCACCCATGAGTTCGCCGGCCGGCTGCTGGCCACCGGCATCCGGCACGACCTGATCTCCCGCACCCTGTGGGACACCTCGTCCTTCGGCTACCTCAAGGTCCTCTCCGCAGCCCTGGAGCGCGCCCAGCTGGACCCCGCCGCCGCGGGCGGCCTCGGCCTGGTGTGGACCTGGGTGCCATATGCGGACCTCGCCGCCAACGGCGTCACCGTCGAGGAGATCGAGGGACTGATCGACGTGGTGCGGCGCACCGCGGAGGCCGATGTCGCCCTGGTGCTCAAGCAGGACCCGGACGGCACGCTGCGCGGCTCCTCCCGCTCCAAGGGCGCCGTCGACGTCGCCGCGGCCTGCGGGGCGCTGGGCGGCGGCGGCCATGTCGACGCAGCCGGTTTCTCCTCCCCCCTCGGCGTCGAGCAGACGCTGGACCGCTTCCGCCGGGCCCTGCGGCCCGTCGGCTGAACCACCGAAAGGAAGGCGCGTCCCTGCTCCGGGACGTGCCGCCACCACCCATGAAGCGCAAGGGAACCGGCCCCGACGGCCTGGTCATCGTCGACAAGCCCGCCGGCATCACCTCCCACGGCGTGGTCGCCCGGCTGCGCCGCCTGGCGGGCACCCGCCGGGTGGGCCACGCGGGAACCCTGGACCCGATGGCCACCGGCGTGCTGGTGATCGGGGTGGAGAAGGCCACCCGGCTGCTCGGCCATCTGATGCTGACCGACAAGACCTACGAGGCCACCATCCGGCTGGGGCAGACCACCGTCACCGACGACGCCGAGGGAGAGGTGACCGCCACCGCCTCCGCGGCCGCGGTCACTCCCGAGGCCGTTGCGGCCGGGATCGAGGCCCTCACCGGTGACATCCTCCAGGTGCCCTCCAAGGTCAGCGCCATCAAGATCGACGGCAAGCGGTCCTATGCGCTGGTGCGGGAGGGCGAGGAGGTCGAGCTCAAGGCGCGGCCGGTGACGGTCTCCCGGTTCGTCGTCCACGACCGGCGGGAGGCCGCGGCCGAGGACGGGACCCCGCTGGTGGACCTGGACGTCACCGTGGACTGCTCGTCCGGGACCTACATCCGGGCGCTGGCCCGTGATCTGGGCGCCGGGCTGGGCGTGGGCGGCCATCTCACCGCGCTGCGGCGCACCCGGGTCGGCCCGTACACCCTGGAGCAGGCCCACACCCTGGAGCAGCTGGAGGAGTCCTTCACCCATCTGCCGATCGGGCAGGCTGCCGCGGCGGCCTTCCCCCGCTGGGACGTCGACGCCGACCAGGCCCGGCTGCTGGTCAACGGGGTGCGGCTGAAGTCCCCCGGTCTGGAGCCCGGCCCGGTGGCCGTCTTCGGCCCCGAGGACCGCTTTCTGGCCCTGGTGGAGGAGCGGCACGGCCAGGCCCGTCCGCTGGCCGTCTTCGCCTGACCCGGACCGGCTCCCGGGGCGGGAGGGTGCTCCGGTGCGGGGCGAGGCGCCGGGGCATGGCAGGCTATAGGGGGTAGATCGGCATGCGAGTGTGCGGACAAGGAGCGGTCAGGGTGCAGCGCTGGCGTGGCCTGGAGGAAGTCCCCGACGGCTGGGGGCGCAGCGTCGTCACCATCGGATCCTTCGACGGGGTTCACCGGGGGCACCAGCTGATCATCGGAAGGGCCGTGCAGCGCGCCCGTGAGCTTGGTGCGGCGTCGGTGGTGGTCTTCTTCGACCCGCACCCCAGCGAGGTGGTCCGCCCCGGCAGCCACCCGCCGCTGCTGGCCGCGCCGCACCGCCGTGCGGAGCTGATGGGCGAGCTGGGCGTGGACGCGGTGCTGATCCTGCCGTTCACCCGGGAGTTCTCCCAGCAGGCCCCGGCCGACTTCGTCCGCCAGGTGCTGGTGGAGCGTCTGCATGCCCAGCTCGTGGTGGAGGGGCCCAACTTCCGCTTCGGCCACCGGGCGGCGGGGGATGTGGCGCTGCTGGCCGAGCTCGGCCGGGACCTCGACTTCGGCGTCGAGGTGGTGGACCTGTACGTCCGCGGCGACGCCGGCGGCGGGGACCCCTTCTCCTCGACCCTGGCCAGGCGGCTGATCGCGGAGGGCGACATGACCCGTACGGCAGAGGTGCTGGGACGCCCGCACCGGGTCGAGGGGCTGGGTGCGCGGCGCCCAGCGAGGACGTGAACTCGGCTATCCCACGGCCAATGTGGAGACGCTGCCGCACACCGCGATCCCGGCGGACGGGGTGTACGCGGGCTGGCTCACCGCGGCCGGGGAGCGGATGCCGGCGGCCATCTCGGTCGGCACCAACCCCACCTTCGACGGCACCGAGCGGACGGTGGAGGCATACGCCATCGACCGGGTCGGGCTGGACCTCTACGGGCTCCATGTGGCCGTGGACTTCCTGGCCTTCCTGCGCGGCATGGAGAAGTTCGACACCATCGAGGCGCTGCTGGCGCGGATGGCGGACGACGTCAAGCAGGCCCGCGAGCTGACAGACAGTCACGACGAGCGCTGAGGCCCGTCCGACGGACCGCTGAGCACCTGCTCCCGGCCCTGCGGCACCGCCACCGGGCGGCACTCCCGTACCGACCACAAGGGCGGGGGAGGCCCCGCACCCCACGCAACTGCCGTGGAGCGCGGCCTCCCCCGCCCTTTGTGCGCCTACTGCTGCTGCGGCGGGTATCCGTAGCCCGGCTGCTGCTCCTCGTACCCGGGCGGCGGCGGACCGGGCTGCTGGGTCCAGCCGGGCGGCATCGGCTGCTGCTGCGGCGGAGGCGGCGGCGCCTGCTGGGGGTAGCCGTACCCGCCCGGCCCCGGCTGTCCTCCGGGGTATTGCGGCGGCGGGGGCTGGCCGGGCGGGCCCCAGGGCTGGCCCTGCTGCGGCGCACCCGGGTCGCCCCACGGCTGGCCGCCCTGCTGCGGGGGCACGCCCTGCTGGGGGCCCCAGCCCTGCTGCGGCGGCTGTCCGGGCCAGCCCTGCTGCTGCCAGACCCCGGCGGCCTGCTGGGCCCGCTGGAAGTCCTCGGCGACCAGCGCCGCCAGGTCGAAGTAGGCCTCGCGGACCTTGGGCCGCATCATCGAGATGTCGACCTCGGCACCGGCGGCCAGGTGCTCGTCGAAGGGCACCACCACGACGCCGCGGCAGCGGGTCTCGAAGTGGGCGACGATGTCCTCGATCTTGATCAGTTTGCTGGTCTCGCGGACCCCGGAGACCACGGTGATGGACCGCTGCACCAGATCGGCGTAGCCGTGCGCGGAGAGCCAGTCCAGGGTGGTGGAGGCGCTGCTGGCACCGTCCACACTGGGGGTGGAGACGATGATCAGCTGGTCGGCGAGGTCCAGCACACCGCGCATGGCGCTGTAGAGCAGACCCGTGCCCGAGTCGGTGAGGATGATCGGGTACTGCCGCCCGAGAACCTCGATCACCCTGCGGTAGTCGGCGTCGTTGAACGTGGTGGAGACCGCCGGGTCGACGTCGTTGGCCAGGATCTCCAGACCGGAGGGGGCCTGCGAGGTGAAGCGGCGGATGTCCATGTAGCTGTTGAGGTGCGGGATCGCGGTCACCAGGTCGCGGATGGTGGCCCCGGTCTCACGGCGCACCCGGCGCCCCAGGGTGCCGGCGTCCGGGTTGGCGTCGATCGCGATGACCTTGTCCTGGCGCTCGGTGGCCAGGGTGGCGCCCAGCGAGGTGGTGGTCGTGGTCTTGCCCACACCGCCCTTGAGGCTGATCACGGCGATCCGGTAGCAGCTCATCACCGGGGTGCGGATGATGTCCAGCTTGCGCTGCCGCTCGGCCTCCGCCGCCTTGCCGCCGAACTTGAAGCGCGGCTGCTGCCGGCGCTCCTGGGGCTGACGGCGCAGCAGCCGGTCCGAGGAGAGCTCGACGGCGGCGGTGTAGCCCAGCGGGGCACCGTGCGCGGTGCGCTGCGGCGCGCCCCCGCCGTAGAAGGCCGCCGGCGGCTCACCGGCCGGGCCGACCGGCTGGGCGGGGGAGTGCGGCCAGCCGCCCTGGCGCGGGTCCACCGGGGGCTGCTGCGGGCCGGGCGCGGTCGGGCCCCAGGGCGCGCCGGAGTGCGGGGCGCCCTGCTGGGGCCCGGGGCCGGGCTGCTGTGGAGGCTGGGCCTGCTGCGGCTGCTGCTGGTACGGCGGCTCCGGGGGAGCCTGGTCCGGTCCGGGCTGCAGAGGGCCGGGCTGCTGGGGGCCGAGCTGCTGGGGACCGTCCACCGGGGCGGGCGGCTGCGGGCCCGGCTGCTCGGTCGGAGGTCCGGGCAGCCACTGCTGTGCGGCACCGTCAGTGGCCCACGGCGGGGGCGGAGGCGGCGCGAACGGCCCGGGCTGGGGTGCGACCGGGCCGGGCGGCGGCGGGGCGAAGGGCGCCGCCTGCGGGCCCTGCTCGATCGGCGGCGGGCCCACCGGGGGGATGCCGGGGCCCGGCTGCGCAGGCACCGGCCCGGGCGTGGCGGGGCCGGGAGCCGCCGGGCCGGGAGACAGGGGACCGGGCGGTGCGGGCTCCGGCGGCGTCATGGGGCCCGCCTGCGGGCCGGGTCCCGGCGCAGGGGGCGGAGTCTGCTCGGGGCCGCCGACGGGTGCCCCGCTCTGCGTCGCGGGGCCGGGCCCCGGACCGACCGGCCCCGGCTGGGGCACGGGTGCGACGACCTGAGGAGGGACCGGCTGTGCGGGGGCCGGCTGCGGCGCGGGCGGCGCCTCCTGAGCCGGACCCGACGACTCGTTCTGGGTGTACCAGGCCGGGGGAGTGTAGTCGGGAGCGTCTGACCACTCCTCGTCCTCGTCCGGCGCGTTGTCGCCGACGTAGACGCCGTCGCGATCGGTGCTCAACTCGAACTCCCTCTCTCAGCTCCGCCGGGCGGCCGCAACAGCCGGGTCCCGTCGGTCGTCCCCGTGACGGCGCCCGGATCCGGCCGCGGACCGGGCCTCCGCGAGGCACCAGCCTATGAGCTACCCCGGGACTCGGGATAGTCCGGGCTGTGGTCGCCGCCGTCCGGTCCACCGACCGTCACCTCGGCCCGCCCGGCCCTCTGCACGGCCGGGATCGTGCCGAGCAGAGGCCGCTGCCGCTCGAACCGGACGAGATCGCAGGGGCTGCCGCAAGACCCCCGCCGCGAGGGCGGGAGGCTCTTTGCGGTTGACTCGGACGGGGCGGCGCTGCGCCCCGGCACCCCCGGATAGGGGGCGCCGGTCACGGACCGTATCACGGTGCGGGAAACGGCAGCCCTCGGCGGAGCGCCCGCTCAGTCCACCCGGCGGGCCGGGCCGAGCAGTTGGACCTCGGCGTCCGCGGGGGTGGTCATCACGAACTGGCGGCGCATCCGGGTCGCCCAGAGGGTGACGTTGTCCCCCATCGAGGGAAGCGCGCTCACATCGGCGTGGGTCAGGTTCATCACCCGTCCGATCAGCTCGGCCTCCTGCGGCGACACCCGCTGCACACCCACCAGGTCCGCCGCGCCCAGCACCCGCTGGGCGTTGGGGCCCAGATAGGGCAGCAGGGTGAGCACGGTCTGCCAGGGGCCCGCCGAGAGCCGGCTGCGTACCGGACGGGCGCCCAGGTCACGCACCACCAGCACCGGGGCCGCCACCGAGGGGCCCTGCGGGCCGAGCCGGCCGACCTGGTGCACGGTCACACAGGGCTGGCCGCCGCCCGCAGCCTGCGCCATCGGCGCCCAGGCCTGCGGCCGGCCGCTCTCCACGGCGACCCGGGCGCCGGTGGCGGCGGCGCGCAGCGCGATCAGCTGCGCCGTCCACATGCCGCCGACCAGCACGATCTCATGGGCCGTCGGGCGGAAGAGGCCCAGTACGGCCGACTGGTGCTGCGGGTCGACGCCGATCAGCACACCGTCGTCGCCCACCGGCATCGACAGCGCATTGAGCTCCTCGGCAGTGAGCACATGGCGCTCCCGCCGCGGTCCGCGCAGGCCGAAGCCGGCCCGGATCCGGGCGAACGGACGGGACTGCGACGAGCCGTCGGGAGCGCCGGGCCCCCCGGACTGGCCGGCGGACGGCTGCGGGGCATAGGTCTGGTACGCCATCAGCGGGTCCCTCCCAGAGGCAGAGTGGCGAGCATCCCGGGGGCCTGCTCCATGTCCAGCCGGACCAGCCCGGTCCCCGAGCCCTGGGCGCGGGACTCCAGCAGCCGCCCGACCTGGGCGACCTCGCTCTCACTGCGCGCGGTCAGCCGCACATGCCCGGCGATCGCCACGGCGCCGCCGGTGCCCCGGGTGGCCGTGAGGCTGAATGTGCTGGCCAGAGCCGGAAGCCCGGTCAGCAGGTTCACCAGATCGGGGGAGATGATCCGGCCTCCGCTGCCTCCGGGGCGGCGCAGCTGGGGCCAGCGCGAGATCCAGTACGTGGTGTGCCAGCGGTCGTCCACCCGCCAGAAGCGACGGCTCTCCTGGGTGCGCCGGGTGGCGCCGCTGCCGCCTCCGGTGCCCTGACGGCCCGCGGTGGCCAGCGGGTTGACACAGGTGGAGGTCGCCAGGGCGGCGATCAGCTCCCGCTCGTCCAGGACGGACGCGGTGAAGCCCGCCCCGGTCAGCCGGGCGGTCAGCTGGTCGGTGGCACGCTGCAGCGCCTTGCGGGCGCCCGACTCGCCGCCGCCCCGGGCCTGCACCGCGGTCGACGCCCGCTCGGGGTCCAGCCGCAGGGCCACCCAGGTCAGCCGCAGCGAGGGGGTCGAGGAACCCTCGGGGAGCTGCTGGTACGCGCGGGAGGCCAGCGCCTGCTCCGGCAGGTGCGGCGCCGGCGCGGGCTGGGTGTGCTGGACGATCTGCACCGAGTCCAGGGTGATGTCGTCCACCTGGAGTGCGGAGGTGAGCACGTCCAGCGGGAGCGGACGGGCGCTGCGCAGCGGCCGCAGCGGCTCGTCCTTGGACTGCACCAGCAGCAGGGTGCTCAGGAAGGTGCCGTCGCCGACCATGCCGGTCTCCCGGCGGACGCGGCGCTGACCGCCGCTGCCCGGGGCCTCGGTCTCGGTGGCGTGGGTGCCGGTGCGCAGCGCGGGGTCGATCTCCAGCGCCGGTGCGATCCCGGGGTCGGTGCCTGCTGACGGGACGTTGCCCGGAGCGCTGCGGCGCCGGGCGCGCAGCGCGGACCTGGTGCGCAGATAGTCGGGCAGCGTCCGGCCGCGCATCGGCATCAGGGCGACCAGCAGCAGCACAACCGCGGGCACCGCCATCGCCCCGGCCGCAGGCTTGCTGATGGTCCATCCGACCACGACCAGCGCGGCGGCGACCTCGATCAGTACCAACTGCTGCAGACGCACGGGTCCGCTGATCCGGCCGGGCCGCGGGTGCATCCGTACCGAGACGGGTGTCAGCGGCGCCGGCTCCGGGAGGGAGGTCTCCCGCCTCCGTCGGCCGCCGTGTGCTCCCCCTGGGCGGGGAGGCGTGCCCTGCGGTGCACTGCGTCGCTCTGGAGCGGTCTGGCTTCGCATCCCCCGAGTGACCCTCTCTGGTTGGATACCTGCGGCCGGTTGGCTGATCGCAATACCGTACCCGTACCGTACTGACCGTCTGTTCGCCGCATCGTAGAGGGTTTGGCCCTCATTCGGTCCCCGGCGGACAGCGCCGGCCGCACGGACCTGGCCCCGCGGCGGCCGACGGGGAGAACGGGGCGACACGGACAGGTGGGAGACGACGAGGATGGCATCACGCCGGGACGAGCTGAACGCCTACACGTTCGCGCGGCGCCGCACGGTGGGGGCGTTTCTGCAACCGGCCGGGGGCGGCAATGACGAGGACGCCCCGCGGCCGGTGCGCGCGGTGGTGCCGAGCCTGGTGATGGCCGCGGTGGTGGTCGCGGGCTTCGGCATGTGGGGCATGATCAAACCGGCCGCGCCGCAGGGCTGGGACGACGGGAAGTCCATTGTGGTGGGCAAGGAGTCCACCACCCGGTATGTGGTGCTCACCCCCGACCCCAACAAGCCGGATGAGAAGACGCTCTACCCGGTGCTCAACATGGCCTCGGCCAAGCTGGTGCTGGACGCGGACTCCAAGGTCACCTTTGTCGAGGACAAGGTGCTTGACCAGTACGCCAGGCACGGCGCCACCATCGGCATCCCCTACGCCCCGGACAAGCTGCCGACCGAGGAGGAGGCAGCCAAGGCCAAGGTGTGGACGGTCTGCGACCGGCCCGGCAGCGATACCGCGCACAGCACCGTCAACCAGGCCGTCTTTGTGCTGTCGGACACTCAGGCCGCGGCTCTGCGCAACCCCAGCTTCCGGCTCGCAGGGGGCAATGCGCTGTTCGTCCAGTCACCGGGCCCGGACGGCAAGGGCGGTGAGGACTTCCTGGTCGACGCCACCGGCACCAAGCACAGCCTGGGCCCGGCCAACCTCCGCAACACGGCCTACGAGTCCATGCGGGCCGGTCTCTTCGGCAGCCAGCTGGCGCCGGAGCGGGTCACCGACCAGTGGCTGAACACCCTGGCCGACGGGCAGCCCATCACCTTCCCGCGGCCGGACGGCGTCCCCCTGGGGAGCCCGTCGGCGGTCAGCCTGCCGAACCGGTCGGACCTCAGGACCGGGCACCTGATGTCCTTTGACTCCAACGGCGACGGCAAAGCCGACTCCTACTACGTGGTCGGCAAGACGCGGCTCTATCTGCTGACGGAGTTCCAGCTTGGGCTCTTCCGGGCCAATCCGGCGATGAGCGCGGTGTACGGCAGCGGTCAGCAGATCCGGATCGATCCGCTGACCTCGGCCGAGCGCTCCCAGTGGGCCGGACCGGTCGGCAACGAGAACAAGCTGACCGTGCCGACCGACTGGCCGAAGCTGAGCCCCAACCAGGCGGTCAACGGTCTCGACTCGGAGGGCGGCACCCGCAATGTCCTCTGCAGTACCTATCAGGGCGTTGGTGAGCAGAACCAGATCAAGCGCACGGTGTGGGCGGCGAGCAACTTCCCGGCATCGGTCACCAACGGCTCGGCCGGTGCGCATGTCACCCCGGGAACCGGCCTGCTGTACCGGGCGCTGGAGGGTGAGGCGGGCGGCACGTCGCAGGATGTGTCGGGTTCGGTCTACCTGCTGACCGAGACCGGGCTGCGCTACCAGGTGGTGGCCAATGGCGACAGTGCGGCCAAGAGCTCCGTACTGCCGAAGAGCGGTCAGTCACCGGACCCCTCGGGCCAGACGCAGGGGCAGGCCCAGCAGGGCAATGACGCGCAGGCGCGGCTGGGCTACAAGGACATCCAGCCGGGTGTGGTGCCCAAGGCCTGGTCGGATCTGGTACCGGCCGGTCCCAACCTGGACACCAAGTCCGCGTTGCAGCCGCAGACGTCCTGATCGACTCTGACGAGACGTCATATGGCTGGCGCCGGTGGAATACCGGCGCCGGCCAGGGCATTTGCCGAGGTCGCGATGTGGCCCGGATGTCATGGTCCGGTAACCGTCCTCGGGGTGGTGTTGGGGGCATGGGCGCCGAGGGCTAGAGTGCTTCTGGACATCACGTCGTGATGTTGTCCGGGGGCCGTGGATCAGGCCGCTCGGCCAAGTCATCTGTCTCATGGGGGACGTGGAACATGTCGGGTCAGTTCAGGACTACCGCCGAGGAGATGCGCGCGTTCTCCGGCCGCATCGCCGAGGTCAACTCGTCCATCCAGCAGGAGCTCAGCCGCCTCAACAGCCTGGTCAGCTCTGTCACCTCCGGCTGGCAGGGTCAGGCCGCCACCGCCTACCACCAGCTCCAGGAGCGGTGGAACGAGGACGCGACCAAGCTGAACCGGGTGCTGGACGAGATCAAGCAGGCGATCGACGCCACCACGCAGCAGTACTCCGCGACTGAAGAGGACCAGCGTTCGTCGGTCAGCAACATCACCCAAAGCTTCGGCTGACGGACCGCCGCACTTCGCTGACCCCCGGGCTCGCAGGCTGCGGGCCTCGAAGATCCTCTTGTTACTAGGAGAGACGTCATGTCCGACGGTCACATTCTCGTCAATTTCGGCACCATCCAGAACGCCGGCTCCGAGGTCCGCTCCACCGCGGGCCGCATCCAGCAGCAGCTGGACGACCTCAAGGCGGGCGTGCAGCGCATCGCTGCCAGCTGGGAGGGCAAGGCCCAGGAGGGTTACCAGGCCCGCCAGCAGCAGTGGGACAGCTCCGCCGCGGACCTGCACCAGGTGCTGAACCAGATCGCCGGTGCGCTGGACAACGCGGCCCAGAGCTACCAGCAGACCGAGAACAAGAACGCCCAGATCTGGGGCTGACGGCACCACGTGCGTCAGGGGCGGGCGTCCGACGACGCCCGCCCCTGACGGCTGTGTGCAGCCGCCGACAACGACGAGGACCTGCGCGAAAGAGGGGCAGTACAGGTGCCGTTGAGCAAGCAGAGGGTGCGCCGCCGCGCCGTGCGGTCGGCGGTCTCGTCCGCGGCCGCACTGGGCGTCCTGGCCGGTGTCGCGGCAGCCCCGGCGGCGGCCGCCGCCGGGGACGGTGCCCGTCGGTCCCCGTTGACCCTCGCGGCGACCGGTGAGTGCAACTTCCCGTCCGACAACGTGGCCGCGGTCCCCTGGGCGCTCCAGCGGGTCGTCCTCGATCAGCTGTGGAGCCACGGCATCACCGGCAAGGGTGTCACCGTCGCGGTGATCGACACCGGTGTGGACGCGGTCAACCCGCAGCTTCGGGGCAAGGTCGTCGGGGGCCCGGTGGAGCTCATCGACCCGCAGACCAAGAAGGCGGCGCAGGGCGGTTCCACGCTCGACCCGGTGGGCCACGGCACCAAGGTCGCCGGGATCATCGCCGCCCGCCCCAGCGCGGCCACCGGCTTCGTCGGTCTGGCGCCGGACGCGAAGATCTACTCCGTCCGGCAGAACGACAGCGAGGGCAGCGGCCAGGTCGACAAGCTGGTCGACGCCATCAATGCGGCGGTCAAGGCCGGCGTCCAGGTGATCAACATCTCCCAGGATGTGCGCGGCACCTCGCCCACGGGGGGATTCACCGACGAGGCCCAGCTGCATGTGGCCATCCAGGATGCCGTCCAGCACGGCATCGTGGTGGTGGCGTCGTCCGGCAACGACGGCAAGGAGGGCGCCACGTTCCCCGCGGCGTACCCCGAGGTCATCGCCGTCGGCGCCTCCGACCGCAACAATGAGCGGGCCGCCTTCTCCGAGTACGGCTCCTTTGTGGATGTCGCCGCACCGGGTGTGGACATGCTCTCCACCGTGCCGGGCGGCGGCCAGTGCGTGGACAACGGCACCAGCTTCTCCAGCCCGTATGTCGCGGGGGTCGCCGCACTGCTCAAGCAGAAGTACCCCCAGTGGTCCCCGGCGCAGATCGCGGCCCGGATCGAGCAGACCGCGCAGCGCAACCAGCGCGACCGTGACGACTTCATCGGCTGGGGCGTGGTCGACCCGGTGAAGGCGGTCACCTCGGACGCGCCGCCGGAGTCCGCAGCCGTACCGGAGCCGCCCACCGCACTGGCGGGTGCCCCGCTGGTGGCCCAGCAGCTCACCCTGGGGGAGACCCAGGCCGACCGGAACCGTCGCACCGCCACGTATGTGCTCGGCGCGGGCCTGGTCGTGGTGCTGCTGATCAGCGGCGGGTCGGTGGTGCTGCGCGACCACCGCCGCCGGCGCTCCGGGGTCTGATCCCGGCACAGGCACCGCGGCACAACGGCCGGCGGACGGCACGACACACGGCGGAGGCCGGGACCCCTCAGGGTCCCGGCCTCCGCCGTCGTTCCCGCTGTCCGCCGGGTGGTCCGCCCGGCTCAGACCTGCTCGTCCTCGGGGAGGGTGATCACCCAGTGGGTCTGCTGCCGCGGCCGCAGATAGAACGCCCAGTAGAGCGCGGCGACGGCCACGATCCCTCCGGTCACCAGCAGATCCTGGACCGTCTGCTGCCACAGCACATAGGCCAGCACCACGATCAGCAGGACCGGGATGGCCGGCCACAGCGGCATGCGCCAAGCGGGAGTGTTCTGGTGCCGCTTGTGGCGGGCGAACAGCGCGGCCACGGCGACCAGGATGTACATCCCGGTGACGGCGACACCGGTGATACCGCTCAGGTCCTCCACGGGCACGTAGCACAGGACGGCGCCGGGCACGCCGACAGCCAGGGTGGCGACCCAGGGGGAGCCGAACCGGCCGATGGTGGAGAAGGCCCGGTTGACCGGCTCCGGCCAGGCCCGGTCACGGGCGGAGGCGAAGAGCACCCGGGAGTTCTGGATCACCATCACGATGCCCGCGTTGATGATCGCCAGCGCTATGCAGAGGCTGATGAAGGTGCCCACCGCGGAGCTGCTCCACGCGGTGACCATACCGGCGATGTCCCCGGCGGCCAGCGCCTTCAGATCGGGGGCGCCCACGGTGATGGCCGCGACCGGGACCAGGATCACCGCGGAGGAGATCGCCAGCGTCCACAGCACCGTGCGGGCGACGTTGCGCCGCGGGTTCTCCAGCTCCTCGGAGAGGTAGACCGCGGTGCTGAAGCCCTGGGTGACGAAGAGCGCGATGGCCAGACCGGTGACGATGGTGCTGATGGAGACCGCGGTGGTGGCACTGCCGGAGCCGGCGGTGACGCCGTGCAGCAGGCTGGAGGCGCCGCGCTCGCTGTGGGCGAAGCCCAGCACGGCCACCACGGCGGAGGCGATGACCTCGAGCACCAGGAAGATGCCGGTGATCCAGGCGTTGGCACGTAGGTCCAGCAGTCCGGCCAGCGTTGCCAGCAGCATCACGGCGGCGCCCGCCAGGGGGGTGCTGATGTGCACGATCGGCGCCAGATAGTCGGCAGTGCCCAGGGCGATGATGGGCGGCACGATCATGACCACGATCAGCGACAGGATGAAGACCACCCAGCCGGTCAGGCGCCCCGCGAGGGTGCCGACCATCGCGTACTCCCCGCCGGCGCTGGGGATCAGGGTGCCCAGCTCCGAGTAGCAGAAGGCGACCGCGATACAGAGCACGGAGCCGATGCCGATGGTGAGGGCGGTGGCGGTGCCGAGGCTTGCGAAGAGGTCCGGCACGATCACAAAGAGGGACGAGGCGGGGGTGACGCAGGAGAGCGTCAGCAGGGTGCCGCCCACGACTCCGATGGAGCGGGTGAGCTTCTTGGTGCCGCCTGCCGCCGCCGCGGTGGGCTGCGCGTCCGCGGAGGCGCCTGCGCGCGGCGGGTGGATCGTGTCGGTCATGCGGGTTCCGATCAGGTCGCGGGGCCTTCGGGGAGCGGTATCGCCTCCGGTGCTCGGCGTGGGTCTCGAATGGGTCGCTCCCTGGCCGAATGAAACCTTTGACGAATCCTTGACGTCAAGGTCCACTTGGCAACGAAATCCGCATGCAAGTGAGCGATCGACCGAGGATCTGATGGGTGGTCATACTTATTGTGATGTATGTCCCAATTGCGATTATCCTTTGATTCAATGAGATGCATGCCACATCTCTTGTGAATGCAAGGTTTCTAAGCGGTGGCGACTTGTGAACCAAGAGGTCGACGCGAGGGCTCCGGCCCGGCGGCCGCGCCGGCCCGGCGAGTGCGGGAACCGCAGCAGCCCCCCGCCCCCCAGGTGAAAGCGTTACGAATCCGACTCCCGCACCCACCCCCCGTCCAGGGTCCGAGACGCCGTCCGCGACCACCCCGGCTCATGGCAGAGGGCCTGGGCAGGCGCACAGCGCCTGCCCAGGCCCTCCTCGGCCCGTCCGCGGATCCTGTCAGTGCGAGGGCAGCCAGCCCGTCTGCACCATCTGGCCGGAGCCGATCCGGCGGGAGACGAAGACGCCCCGGCCCGGCGGCAGCGGCTGCGGCTTCACGGTGCCCAGCAGCGCTCCCTCGTCCTTGTTGCCGGCGAGCACCACACCCTGCGCGCCCAGCTCCTTCATCCGCTGCATCACCGGCTCGAACATCGCCCGGCCGGCACCACCGGCACTACGGGAGATGATCACCCTCAGGCCGATGTCACGGGCGAAGGGCAGGAACTCCACCAGCGGCTGCAGCGGGTTGCCCGAGGAGGTGGCGACCAGTTCGTAGTCGTCGACGATCACGAACATGTCCTTGCCGGTGTACCAGTTGCGCGCCCGCAGCTGCTCCGGGGTGACGTCCGGGCCGGGCAGGCGGCGGGCGCAGGAGCCCCGCAGCAGCTCCACGATCTGCTGGAGAGCGGGCTGCGCCGCGGAGTACTCCACCAGGTGGCTCTGCGGCACGGTGCCCAGCAGCGCGCGCCGGTAGTCGGCGACCACGATGCCGGCCTGCTCCGGGGTGTAGCGCTCGGTGATCTGCTTGATCAGCATCCGCAGCACCGAGGACTTGCCCGACTCGCTCTCGCCGAAGACCACGAACAGCGGGTCGGTGTCGAAGTTGACGAAGACCGGCGACAGCTCGATCTCGTCCACACCGAAGGCCACACCGCGGTCGGGGAACTCGAAGCCCTTGGGCAGCTGCTCGGCCGGCAGCACGGTGGGCAGCATCCGCACCTGCGGGGCGCGAGGGCCGGTCCAGGCCGCTTCGACGGACTGCACCAGATGTGCGACGCCGTCCTGCAGGTCCTCCACCGAGAAGGAGCCGTCCAGCCGCGGCAGACCGCCGAGGAAGTGCAGCTTCTCGGGGGTGAGACCGCGGCCGGGCGCGCCGGCCGGGACGTTCTGGGCGACCTTGCGGTCGATCTCGGACTCCATGGAGTCACCGAGCTTGAGCTCGATCCGGTTCTGCAGCAGATCCTTCAGCGCCGGACGCACCTCGGCATACCGGGAGGCGGTGAGCACCAGGTGGATGCCGTAGCCGAGACCGCGCTGGGCGATGTCCGCGACCACCGGCTCCAGCAGCTCGAACTCCTGCTTGAAGGTGAGCCAGCCGTCGATCATCAGGAAGACGTCGCCGAACTGCTCCCCCGGCAGCGCCCCCTGGGCCCGCCGGGTGCGGTAGGTGCCGATGGAGTCGATGCCCTGGGCGCGGAAGAGCTCCTCGCGCCGGTTGAGCACCCCGTGCACCTCACTGACCATCCGGCGCACCTTCTCGGCGTCCAGCCGGCCGGCGACACCGCCGACGTGCGGCAGCCCCTCCAGGCCCATCATGCCGCCGCCGCCGAAGTCCAGGCAGTAGAACTGCACCTCGGCGGGGGTGTGGGTGAGGCCGAAGCCGGCGACCATGGTCCGCATCAGCGTCGACTTGCCGGACCGCGGACCGCCGACCACCATGCCGTGGCCCGCCGCACCGGAGAAGTCCTGGTACATCACATCACGGCGCTGCTCGAACGGCTTGTCCACGATGCCGACCGGCACCACCAGGCGGCTCAGCGCCCCGTACTCGGGGGCGGTCAGCCCGCGGTCGGCGGTGGTCTGCAGCGGCGGCAGCAGCTGGTCCAGGCTGGGCGCCTCGTCCAGCGGCGGCAGCCACACCTGGTGCGCCGCCGGGCCCTGGCCGATCATCCGCTGCACGATCACATCGAGCACCGTGTCGACCAGCGCGTCGTCCTCCCGCTGCGGCTCCGGCTCGCTCTCGGTCACCTGGGTCTCGATCACCGGGACCTCGGCCGCGGTGAAGAGCACCGGCTGCCGGCTGGAGACCCGGCCGGTGGAGCGCACCTGCCCGGCCGGGCGGTACGGGCCGGAGACATAGGCCGCCTTGAAGCGGTCCATCACATCGGTGCCGAACTTGAGGTAGCCCACACCCGGCACCGGCGGCAGGTGGTACGCGTCCGGCACACCCAGCGCCGCCCGCGACTCCGCCGCGGAGAAGGTCCGCAGACCGATCCGGTACGAGAGGTAGGTGTCCAGGCCGCGCAGCCGGCCCTCCTCCAGACGCTGCGAGGCCAGCAGCAGGTGCACACCGAGCGAGCGGCCGATCCGGCCGATCTGGATGAACATCTCGATGAAGTCGGGCTTGGCGGTCAGCAGTTCGCTGAACTCGTCGATGATCAGTACCAGCGACGGCAGCGGGTCGAGCGCCGCTCCGGCCGCCCGGGCGCGCTCGTACTCATTGAGGTTGGCGTAGTTGCCGGCGGAGCGCAGCAGCTCCTGGCGGCGGTTGAGCTCACCGGTGATCGCGTCGCGCATCCGGTCGACCAGGGTGAGTTCCTCCGCCAGGTTGGTGATCACCGCGGAGGTGTGCGGCATCTCCGCCATGCCGGCGAAGGTCGCACCACCCTTGAAGTCGGCCAGCACGAAGTTGAGGACCTCGGAGGAGTGGGTCATCGCCAGACCCAGCACCAGGGTGCGCAGCAGCTCCGACTTGCCGGAACCGGTGGCGCCGACGCACAGGCCGTGCGGGCCCATGCCCTCCAGCGCGGCCTCCTTGATGTCCAGCATCACCGGCTCGCCGTTGGCGCCCAGGCCGATCGGGACCCGCAGCTTCTCGTGCGAGGCACGCGGCCGCCAGGTGCGGGAGATGTCGATGGACCCGGCGTCGCCGACGCCCATCAGATCGGTGAAGTCCAGGTTGGACAGCAGCGGCTCGTCGTCGCCGCCCGCCGAGATCCGGTACGGGGCCAGCTGACGGGCCAGCGCCTCGGACTGCCAGGCGGACAGGGTGTCCGGGGTGCCGCTGTACGCGGCGCCCGACGCGGACTGCAGCAGCAGCTCATCCGGGTTCACCGTGATCACCAGGGAGCCCGACAGCTCGTCCAGGTCGCCGGGGACCACCTCGATGATGGTGACGCCCTGCAGGCCCTCCGCACCCGCCAGCACCGAGTCGTGCGGCACGGCGGCGCCGTCCACCACCACCACGACATGCGGCTGGTCGGGGCTGGGCACGGAGTCGCGGTGGAAGCGCGGCCGGCCGGACAGCTCCTCGTCCAGCAGCTCCTCCAGCTCGCCGAGGCCGGCGGCGATCAGCCGGCGGCTGCCCGCGCCGTCGCTCTCCTTGCGGTGCTGGGTGTGGGGCAGCCACTTCGCCCACTCCCACTCCTCCACGGAGCCGGGGGCCGCGGCGATGCCGACCATCAGGTCGTCCGGGGAGTGAAGGGTCGTCAGCTGGGCGACCATCGCCCGCACGGTGCCGTACACGGTGTCCGGGTCGCCGCAGACGGTGATGTGGTAGAAGGCGCGCAGCGAGACCGCGAGCGGCAGCTCCTGAAGGGTGCCGTGGGAGGACAGGAAGGTCCGCATCGCCTCGGCGGTCAGCGGCTCCAACTCGTCCATGGGAGCCGTCTGCGGTGCCACCAGCGGGGTGGCCAGCTGCTGCGGGCCGCGTCCCAGCCGGATCTGTGCGAAGTCCGGGTCGTTGGTGCGCCGCTCCCACAGCCGCCGCCCCTCGGCGACGATCGACCACAACTGGTCGGGCTCCGGGTGCAGATAGAGCTGGGCGCCGCGCTGCTTCTCCGCGGTGCGGCGCACCTGGCGGCGCATCTGGGCCAGGTACTTGAGGTAGTCGCGGCGCTCGTCCGACATCGCGGAGCCGCCGCCCTTGCGGGCCCTGACCATCTGGGCCACCGCCATGCCCGCGGTGGAGGCCACCATCAGGATGCCCATGATCTTCATGGTCCCGCCGGCGTTGGGCATGAAGAAGAACGCCGCGGAGCCGCCCATGCCGAGCAGGGGCAGCAGGTTCATCATCCAGTCGTCATTGCCGTTGCGGGGCAGCTCCGGCGGCGACTCCAACTGCACCGGCTCGTCCGGCACGGGGGGCGGATACGCCCTCGCCGGCCGCTTGACGGTCACCACGCTCACTCGGCACCAGCCCTCACGCACGCTGTCGATCGTGTCGCTTCGTCGATTGGCCGAACAGGCCGGCAACCGCACAGCGGTGCGTACCCGGTCGGTCCGGGGCGAGAGCCCCCGTGGCCCCCTCCACCGACCGCAGGGGCTCAGGGGTCCGGCGTGGCCGCCCCCGCGCACCCTGCGCAGGGGCCGATCCTACTGGTACCTGACAAGGGTCCCGGAACCCCCGTCCCCGACTGGATTCCCACTGACGGTACGTCGGCCGCCCGTCGAGGGGATCTCCGGGCGTCCGCACACCCCCGGAACGATCCCGCTGCGCACTGCCGTCCGCCGCCCCGGCGGGCTCACGCCGACCGGCCGGAGCGGCGCTCCGTCAACTGCGCCGGTATGTACGGGTGCTGGCCGCCCATCGGCCGTCCATCGGCCGCCCGCCGGTCGGGCACCGGCCCCGGGAGCGGGCCGCCCCGGATGCGGGGCGCGCGGTGCCGCACCGCGTTCGGTAGGGTGTCCGCGCGCCGGTCTTGCCAGGACGCGGTCATCACCCGGCGGGGCGGGCGCGATGGGCAGTGGGCCGACCAGGTCCCGTACAGATCCCGCACACAAAACAAGGGGGAGAACCGGTGAGCGCGAGCGCAACGACCGGATTCTGCCGGGTCACCGTCGTCGCCCCGGACAGCCGGATCGACGTCGCACTACCGGAGGACGTGCCGCTCGCGGACGTCTATCCGGAGGTGCTGCGGCTGTCCGGCCAGACCCAGCACGAGGGGGCGCCGACCGGGTTCCACCTGGTGCGCCGTGACGGCACCGTGCTCGACAGCGGACTGCCGCTGGCAGCCCAGCAGGTGCGCGACGGCGATCTGCTGTCGCTGCGTCCGTTCGCCGAGTCGCTGCCGCCCGCGGTCTACGACGACGTGGCGGACGCCATCGCCACCGCGGTGGAGGCGGACCGGCGCTTCTGGGGACCCGAGCTGATGCGCACCTCCGGCCTGACCGGCGCGGTGCTGCTGCTCACCCTGATGGGCTTCGCCCTCTGGTTCTCCGACCTGCTGCACGACATGCACAGCCTTCCCGGCGTCCTCGCCGGGGTCACCGCGGTGGTGCTGGTCGCCTTCGCCGGGGTCAGGGCCCGGGTCTACGCCGACCACAACGCGGCGCTGGCGCTCGGCCTGGCCGCGCTGCCGCACGCGCTGATCGCCGGCTCCGGCATCATGCCGGTCGACCACCCCGGATCCCTGATCGGCGGCGGCCCCGGCCGGCTGCAGTTCCTGGTGGCCTGTGTCACCGTGCTGGTGGTCTCGGTGCTCCTGGTGGGCCTGCTGCCGGAGAAGGACTCGGTCTTCGTCGGTTCCGCCTTCGTGGCCGGCGCCGGAACCTTCGCCACCTTCGCCGCGGTGGCGATGGAGCACACCTCCGCCAGCGAGATCGCCGCCGTCACCGGCGCCGCCGCGGTCGCCGTGATCGGCTTCCTGCCCGCCCTCTCCTCCCGCTTCGCCCGCCTGCCCGTGGGCTTCCACGCGCCGGGCCAGACCGCCGGCCGTGAGCGGACCGGGGACCCGGTCGCCGACCGCGAGGCGCTGGAGTACGAGCGGATCGCCGCCCAGGCGCGGCGCGGCCACGAGGTGCTGGTCGGCCTGGTGGGCGGCAGCGCCGCGGTGGTCGTCGGAGCCTGCACCGTGCTCGGCTTCAGCAACGGGATGTGGCCCGAGGTGCTCGCCCTGGTGCTCGGCGTGGCCACCATGCTCCGCGCCCGCCTCTTCCGCTACTCCGCGCAGGTCTTCTGCCTGGTGGTGGCAGGGCTGGTGAGCCTTGCCCTGCTGATCCTCGGGTTGGCGCTGCACACCCCGGAGTTCATCCTCTCGGTGCAGGCCGGTCCCGAGGCCGACATCCGCACCGTCTGGCTCTCGGCCGCCATCATCGCCGGTGCCGCCGTCCTGGTGGCCGTCGCCCTGGTCGTGCCGCGACTGGGTGTGTCCCCCTTCTGGGGCCGGGTGCTGGACCTGGTCGACAGCCTGGTGCTGGTCTCCCTGGTGCCGCTCACCCTCGCGGTGCTGGACATCTACGCGTCCGTCCGGGGCCTCACCAGCTGACCCGCCCCGCAGCTCCCCCCGGTGCCCGCCGACCAGCCGGTCGGCGGGCACTGGTACGCTTGGTCACTGATCGTGCTGCATCCTGCCCGGAACCGGCAGCGGGGCACTTCGGTCGATGCACCACGCCCCACCGCACGACACCCATGCACCAAGCCGAGTTCCGCAAGGCGCCTGTGAAGAAGACCAGGACCACTCGGCCCACCACTCGAAGGAGTTGCTGTGGCTCTCGACGCCGCTGTCAAGAAGCAGATCATGTCCGAGTTCGGCACCAAGGAGGGCGACACCGGCTCCCCCGAGGTCCAGGTCGCGATGCTCACCCGTCGGATCTCCGACCTGACCGAGCACCTCAAGATGCACAAGCACGACCACCACTCGCGTCGGGGTCTGCTGCTCCTGGTCGGCCAGCGCCGCCGCCTGCTGCAGTACCTGGCCAAGAAGGACATCGAGCGCTTCCGTACGCTCGTCGACCGCCTGGGCATCCGCCGCGGTGCCGCCGGCGGCGCCAAGTAGGACACCGCCAGGGGGCGGCTCCCTTCGAGGGAAGCCGCCCCCTCGCGCATCCCGGGCCGGGAGGCCCGGCGAGGCGCACCGCACCAAGCCGGAGTTGCCGGTCCGCAAGCGTGGCAAAGGCCCCGTTTGTAGGGTGTGGATTTGTAGGGTGAAGGGAACGCCCCGAGGTGGCGCCGCACAGGGCGCCGACGGGAATTCCCGACACCATGCGGGCTTGCAGGCCTCAAACGGAGGCCGCCCGCACCCAGGGGAGCGTCCACCACGCGACCGCCGACTCGGTGCCACCAGGCGCCGGTCCTCGGTAGTGGCCGCCGGGCGGCACAAGCCGCAGCCCGGAGGCTTCGATCGAAGACCGGCCCGTCCGGGGCCGGAGCGGAGCACTGCGCAGGGACGCTCCACCAGGGACGTTCGCATAAAGAGGAGATCTTCCTGGTGGAAGAGAACGTGCACTACGCCGAAGCCGTCATCGACAATGGCTCCTTCGGCACCCGTACCATCCGCTTCGAGACGGGCCGTCTGGCCCGTCAGGCCGCCGGCTCGGCCGTCGCGTACCTCGACGACGAGACCATGGTCCTGTCGGCGACCACCGCCTCGAAGCAGCCCAAGGAGCACTTCGACTTCTTCCCGCTCACGGTGGACGTCGAGGAGCGGATGTACGCCGCCGGGCGGATCCCCGGCTCCTTCTTCCGGCGTGAGGGCCGCCCCTCCGAGGACGCCATCCTCACCTGCCGGCTGATCGACCGCCCGCTGCGCCCGTCCTTCGTCAAGGGCCTGCGCAACGAGATCCAGGTCGTCTGCACCGTCATGGCGCTGGACCCGACCCACCTGTACGACGTGGTCGCGATCAACGCCGCCTCCGCCTCCACCCAGCTGGCGGGTCTGCCGTTCTCCGGCCCGATCGGCGGCGTCCGCGTCGCGCTGATCAAGGGCCAGTGGGTCGCCTTCCCGACCCACCCGGAGCTCGAGGAGGCCGTCTTCGACATGGTCGTGGCCGGCCGTGTCCTGGACGACGGCGACGTCGCGATCATGATGGTCGAGGCCGAGGCCACCGACAAGACCATCAAGCTGGTCGAGGGCGGCGCCGAGGCGCCGACCGAGGAGATCGTGGCGGCGGGCCTGGAGGCCTCCAAGCCGTTCATCAAGGTCCTCTGCAAGGCCCAGTCGGACCTCGCCGCCCGGGCCGCCAAGCCCACCGGTGAGTTCCCGGTCTTCCTGGACTACCAGGACGACGTCCTGGAGGCGCTCACCGCCGCCGTCCGCGACGAGCTGGCCCAGGCCCTCACCATCGCCGGCAAGCAGGCCCGCGAGGCCGAGCTGGACCGCGTCAAGGCGCTGGCCGGCGAGAAGCTGCTGCCCGAGTTCGAGGGCCGCGAGAAGGAGATCTCCGCCGCGTACCGCGCGCTGACCAAGAAGCTGGTCCGCGAGCGCGTCATCAAGGAGAAGGTCCGCATCGACGGCCGCGGTGTCACCGACATCCGCACCCTGGCCGCCGAGGTCGAGGCCATCCCGCGGGTCCACGGCTCCGCCCTCTTCGAGCGCGGCGAGACCCAGATCCTCGGCGTCACCACGCTGAACATGCTCCGCATGGAGCAGCAGCTGGACACCCTGGCGCCGGAGACCCGCAAGCGCTACATGCACAACTACAACTTCCCCCCGTACTCCGTGGGCGAGACCGGCCGCGTGGGCTCCCCCAAGCGCCGCGAGATCGGCCACGGCGCGCTGGCGGAGCGGGCGATCCTGCCCGTGCTGCCCACGCGCGAGGAGTTCCCCTACGCGATCCGCCAGGTCTCCGAGGCGCTGGGCTCCAACGGCTCCACCTCGATGGGCTCGGTCTGCGCCTCCACCATGTCGCTGCTGAACGCCGGTGTGCCGCTGAAGGCCCCCGTCGCCGGTATCGCCATGGGCCTGATCTCCCAGGAGATCGACGGCGAGACCCACTATGTGACGCTGACCGACATCCTCGGTGCCGAGGACGCCTTCGGCGACATGGACTTCAAGGTCGCCGGCACCCGGAAGTTCGTCACCGCGCTGCAGCTGGACACCAAGCTCGACGGCATCCCCGCCTCGGTGCTGGCCGCCGCGCTCAAGCAGGCCCGCGAGGCCCGGCTGCACATCCTGGACGTCATGGGCGAGGCCATCGACACCCCGGACGAGATGTCGCCGAACGCGCCGCGGATCATCACCATCAAGATCCCGGTGGACAAGATCGGTGAGGTCATCGGCCCCAAGGGCAAGATGATCAACCAGATCCAGGAGGACACCGGCGCGGACATCACCATCGAGGACGACGGCACCATCTACATCGGTGCGGTCGACGGTCCCTCGGCGGAGGCTGCCCGTACGACGATCAACCAGATCGCCAACCCGACCATGCCGGAGGTCGGCGAGCGCTACCTGGGCACCGTGGTCAAGACCACGACGTTCGGCGCGTTCGTGTCGCTGATGCCGGGCAAGGACGGCCTGCTGCACATCTCGCAGCTGCGCAAGCTCTCCGGCGGCAAGCGCGTGGAGAACGTCGAGGACGTCGTCCAGGTCGGCGCCAAGGTCCAGGTCGAGATCGCCGAGATCGACCCCCGTGGCAAGCTCTCCCTCATCCCCGTCATCGAGGGCGAGGGCGACGAGGCCGCCGACTCCTGACCGGCCCGGGCTCAGCCCGACCCACGGCCCGCCCCTCCCGTCCCGTACGGGAGGGGCGGGCCGCACCCTGTACCCCCCACTGCTCCTGGAGGTCCCACCGTGGCTCAGGTCTCGGCGGCGCATCAGCGCCCCGGTACGACCCGCACTCTGCTCAAGGGGGTGGACGGCGCCGGAACCGTACGCCGCACCGTGCTCCCGGGCGGACTGCGCATCGTCACCGAGACTCTGCCGACGGTGCGCTCCGCCACCTTCGGCATCTGGGTGGGGGTGGGGTCGCGCGACGAGACTCCCGTCCTCAACGGGGCCACCCACTACCTGGAGCACCTGCTCTTCAAGGGCACCGAGCGGCGCAGCGCCCTGGACATCTCCTCCGCGCTGGACGCGGTCGGCGGCGAGATGAACGCCTTCACCGCCAAGGAGAACACCTGCTACTACGCACGGGTCCTCGACAGCGACCTGCCGCTGGCCATCGACGTGGTCTGCGACATGCTCACCGGGTCGCTCATCCGCGAGGAGGACGTCGACGCCGAGCGCGGTGTCATCCTCGAGGAGATCGCCATGACCGAGGACGACCCCGGCGATGTCGTCCATGACCTCTTCTCACAGGTCATGTACGGCAACTCACCGCTCGGCCGCCCCGTGCTCGGCACCGTCGGGACCATCAACGCCCTCACCCGCGACCAGATCGCCGGCTTCTACCACCGCCGCTACCGGCCGGAGAACCTGGTGGTCGCCGCCGCGGGCAACATCGACCACACCAAGGTCGTCCGCCAGGTCCAGCGCGCCTTCCAGGCCGCGGACGCCCTGGGCCGCGAGGACACCCGCCCCTCCGAGCCCCGCGGCGGCAGCCGCATCCTGCGCACCGCCGGCCGTGTCGAGGTGCTCAACCGCCCCACCGAGCAGGCGCACCTGGTCCTCGGCCTGCCGGGCGTCGCCCGGCGCGACGAGCGCCGCTGGGCGCTGGGAGTGCTCAACTCCGCCCTCGGCGGCGGCATGAGCTCCCGGCTCTTCCAGGAGGTCCGGGAGAAGCGCGGCCTGGCCTACTCGGTCTACTCGTACTCCTCCTCCTACGCGGACAGCGGCATGTTCGGCATCTACGCCGGCTGCCAGCCCAAGCGGGTCGAGGAGGTGCTGAAGATCTGCCGCGAGGAACTGGAGCGGGTCGCCGAGCACGGCATCACCGAGGAGGAGCTGCACCGCTCCATCGGCCAGATCGCCGGCTCCACCGTGCTGGGCATGGAGGACACGGGCTCGCTGATGAACAAGATCGGCAAGGCCGAGCTCTGCTACGGCACCCATCTGTCGGTCGACGAACTCCTCGGGAAGATCCGCGCGGTGACGATCGACGACGTACGCGAGATCGCCCATGACGTCCTGGGAGCGCACCGCCCCTCCCTCGCCGTAATAGGACCGGTGGGCGACAAGCGCGCCGCCAGGCTCACCGAAGCGGTCGCCTGACCGCCGTACCGCACCGGCTGAAAGGAAGCACCCTATGACCGCGCCCCTGCGAGTGGCCGTCCTCGGAGCGAAGGGCCGCATCGGCTCCGAGGCCTGCCGGGCCGTCGAGGCCGCCGACGACCTGGAGCTGGTCGCCGCCCTCGACCGTGACGACAAGCTCGACGCACTGGTGGAGACCGGAGCCCAGGTCGCCGTGGACCTGACCCACCCCGACGCGGTGATGGGCAATCTGGAGTTCTGCGTCTCCCAGGGCATCCACGCGGTCGTCGGCACCACCGGCTGGACCGAGGAGCGGCTCGCCTCGCTGCGCGGCCGGCTCGCCGCCTCGCCCGCCACCGGAGTGCTGATCGCCCCCAACTTCTCCATCGGCGCGGTCCTCACCATGCGCTTCGCGGAGCAGGCCGCCCGCTTCTTCGAGTCGGTCGAGGTGGTGGAGCTGCACCACAACCGCAAGGCGGACGCCCCCAGCGGCACCGCCACCCGCACCGCCCAGCTGATCGCCGCCGCCCGCGACCGGGCCGGCGTCGCCCCCCAGCAGGACCCCACCACCCACGCCCTGGAGGGCGCCCGCGGCGCCACCGTGGACGGGGTGCCCGTCCACTCCATCCGGCTGCGCGGACTCCTGGCCCACCAGGAGGTGCTCTTCGGCGACCTCGGCGAGACCTTGACGATCCGTCATGACTCGCTGCACCACAGCTGCTTCATGCCCGGCATCCTGCTGGGCGTGCGCAGGATCCCCACCGCTCCGGGCCTCACCGTGGGTCTGGAGCACTTCATGGACCTGGACTGAGCCCATCATGAAGTCCCGCACCGGATTCTTCCTCCTGGCCGCCCTACTGCTCTTCGTCTTCGGAGTGGTGGTCTTCGAGGGCGTCCAGCTGATCGCCACCGGCAAGCCCGCAGGCATCGGCATCGGCGTCTGCGCCATGGTCATCCCGGCCATCGGCGTCTGGTTCCTCTGGCACACCGTGCAGTTCGGCCGCCGCAGTGAGGCCATGGCGCGGGAGTTGGAGGCCGAAGGCGGACTGCCCGTCGACGAGCTGGTGCGCACCCCGGGCGGCCGGATCGACCGGGCCTCCGCCGATGCCGTCTTCGCCCGCCGCCAGGCACAGGCGGAGGAGTCGCCCGGCGACTGGCGGGTCTGGTTCCGGCTCGCCGTCGCCTATGCGGACGCCGGGGACACCCCCCGCGCCCGCAAGACCATGCAGCACGCCATCCGGCTCCACACGGCCTCCTAACGCCGCCCCCGCGCCCGCGCTCCGTGCCGTCAGGCTGACCGAGCCGGTACGGGCGCCTGGGGAACGGGCGAGGCGTGGGCGCACGGCGCCGGGCCGGCCCTCCATGGAGGTGACCGGCCCGGTGCCGTACGCCGCTGCCCAGGACAAGCCCTAGCAGCCCACCTGCGCCGCGATCCCCTGGAGAGCCCCCGGCTGACCCGCCACGGGGGCGTCCAGCGCCGCCCGGTACTGCAGCTCGGGCAGCCGGGCGCCGCCGAGCCGCAGCAGAGTGCGGGAACCCGTCGGCCGCAGCCCATGGCGTTCGTAGAAGGCACGTGCCCGGGCGTTCTCCTCCAGCACCCAGAGCACCATCGACGGATACCCGTCAGCGGTCAGCCGCCGCCGGGCCTCGCCCAGCAGGAGCGCTCCCACCCCGGTCGACCAGACCTCCGGATGGGCGTAGAGGGCGTAGAGCTCACCGGGGCGCTCGTCCTCGGCGGGGAGCGGCAGCGCAGGCCGCGCAGCACCGCACACCGCGAAGGCCGCCACCCGCCCGCCGCGCACCGCCACCAGGTGGTGCCGGTCCCCCGGTCGCTCCCGGAAATGCCTTAAGGCCCTGGTCAGAGCCTCCGGGCCGACATCCATCGCCCCGAGGTAGGCGGGCGGCACAATGCCCCGGTACGCCGCACGCCATCCGGCGGTACGCACCCGCAGCACCTCTGCCATGTCCTCCGGACGGGTGTCACGGACCACAGCAGGGCCGTAGGTCTCCGCGGTCATCTCTGCCTCCCGGGCTCGCGGATCTGCCAAACCGTGCCGAAGAGGATACGAACCCCGGCTGCAGGTGGTTCGCCCGGGTTCGGTCCCGGCGCGGGATACGCTGGGCGCCGCCCAGACCCCCGCCCCGAGGAGGACCCACCCGTGACCGACGAAGCAGCCCAGGAACCCCGCTTCCGCGACGATGTGACCGTCGAGCTGGTGCGGCACGCCGCCCGCGACAGCGACGTCCTCTGGGCCGCCCGCGTCTCCACGGCCGGCGAGCAGTCGCTGGAGGAGCTCCAGAAGGACCCGGAGCGCTCCAAGGGCCTGATCAACTACCTGATGCGCGACCGCCACGGCACGCCCTTCGAGCACAACTCGATGACCTTCTTCGTCAGCGCGCCGATCTTTGTCTTCCGGGAGTTCCACCGCCATCGCAGCGGCTGGTGCCTCGCGGGCGACACCGAGATCACGCTGGAGAGCGAGGGGGGCCACTTGGCTCGCCGGACCATCAAGGAGCTCTACCAGCTCTGGCACCACGGGGTGGAAGACCGCCTGCCGGTGTCCACAGGAGGCGTCACCTGGCACGCGAAGGCGGGCAAGTGGCGCGCCCAGGTACGTCAGCGGGGTGAGAACCATCACTTGGGCGTGTACACGGCGCGCGAGGACGCGGAGCGGGCTGTCGAGAATTTCCGTGAGGAGAATCCCAGTACTCGCCTCCGCAAGCTCGACTCGGTCCGGCGCAACCATGTCAGGTGTTACGACGAGCGCACTCTGATTGCTCAGCGCGCACAGATCCTCGACGTCATGGAATCAGGGGTCAAGCAGCTGCTCAAGCTGACGACAGCCTCCGGCAAGGCTCTCCGCTGCAGCAAGGACCACGCGGTCTTCACCCCCGACGGCTGGCGCAAGGCGGGAGAGCTCCAGGCAGGGGACCACGTCATGGTCGCGGGCACCGCCCCGCGGCCGAGCGAGGCGCTTGTGCCCCCGAGCCTCCGGCGCGGCATCGGCGTGTGGACCTCGATGCAACGCAAACGACTCATCAAGGAGCAGGATGCCTGCTACCTCTGCTCGCACATGTTCCCGCGCGACGAGCTGGAGCTGGACCACGTCGTACCGGTGGCGATGGATCTGCTGAAGGCGCTCGACGAGCGGAACCTCGCCCCAGCCTGCAAGAACTGCCACGACATGAAGAGCGCCACCGAGCAGGGCATGGGCAAGCGGGGCGGAAAGATCGCAGTCGCCAAGTCGGACGTCGTTCTCAACATCGAGGACGACGGCGAGGAGATGACCTACGACCTCTCCGTTGCCGGGCCGTGGCACAACTTCCTGGCCGACGGAGTGGTGGTGCACAACTCGTACAACGAGGAGAGCGGCCGCTACCGCGAGCTCCAGCCGGTCTTCTATGTGCCCGGCGAGGAGCGCAAGCTCGTCCAGCAGGGCCGTCCGGGCAAGTACGAGTTCGTCGCGGGCACCCCGGAGCAGCACAAGACCGTGGGTGCGGCGATGGAGGAGTCCTACCGCCGCTCGTACGAGGCCTACCAGGAGATGCTGGCGGCCGGCGTGGCCCGCGAGGTCGCCCGGGCCGTGCTGCCGGTGGGCCTGTTCAGCTCGATGTACGCGACCTGCAACGCCCGCTCGCTGATGCACTTCCTCTCGCTGCGGACCAAGGACGAGCGCGCCAAGGTGCCCTCCTTCCCGCAGCGCGAGATCGAGATGGTGGCCGAGCGCATGGAGCAGCAGTGGGCCGAGCTGATGCCGCTCACCCATGCGGCCTTCAATGCGCACGGCCGTGTCGCCCCCTGACCTGCGGCGGACGCCGAGCATGTACCCAGTCGGGTATGTCCGGATTGCGGCCTACCCACCCCGTACCTACGCTCAAATCACGGATTCCGGTGTCGGCTGAACCCCCGAGCAGGCGGCACCGGAATCCCCGTGGGCAGCCGGTTTTCCCGTAGTTCTTGCGGCGGCCGAGGAGGGTTCCATGGAACCCTCCGGCCTCCGCCCATCACTGGCAGCCCGGGCGCGGCCCGTGGCAGCCACCCGCCCCGGGCGCTGCCCGGTCCGCTACGAGTAGCGTGGGAACCATGGCTCCGACCTCCACCCCTGAGACCCCCTTCGGCCGGGTCCTGACCGCGATGGTGACCCCGTTCACCGTCGACGGCAGCCTTGATCTCGACGGCGCGCAGCGGCTCGCCGTCCACCTCGTCGACGCAGGCAACGACGGCCTGGTCGTCAACGGCACCACCGGCGAGTCGCCGACCACCTCCGACGCCGAGAAGGCCCGACTGGTGAGCGCCGTGGTGGAGGCCGTCGGCGACCGCGCCCATGTCGTGGCGGGCGTCGGCACCAATGACACCCACCACAGCATCGAGCTTGCCCGCCAGGCGGAGACCGCGGGCGCCCACGGCCTGCTCACCGTCACCCCGTACTACAGCAAGCCGCCGCAGGAGGGCCTGGTCCGCCACTTCACCGCGATCGCCGATGCGACCGGTCTGCCGGTGATGCTCTACGACATCCCCGGGCGCAGCGGGGTCCCGCTGGCGCTGGATACCCTGGTCCGGCTTGGTGAGCACCCCAGGATCGTCGCCAACAAGGACGCCAAGGGCGACCTTTCGGCCGCGAGTTGGGCCATCGCCCGCAGCGGCCTCGCCTGGTACTCGGGTGACGACATGCTCAATCTGCCGCTGCTGTCGGTCGGAGCCGTCGGCTTTGTGAGCGTGGTGGGCCATGTGGTCGCGGGTGAGCTGCGTGCCATGCTGGAGGCCTTCCTGGCGGGCGAGCACGGCAAGGCCATCGCCCTGCACCAGAGCCTGCTCCCCGTCTTCACCGGCATGTTCCGCACCCAGGGCGTGATCACCAGCAAGGCCGCGCTCAATCTGCAGGGCCTGCCCGCGGGACCGCTGCGCCTTCCGCTGGTCGACGCAACCGACGCAGAGATCGAACAGCTCAGGAAGGATCTCGCCGCAGGCGGGGTACACCTCTAGTCAGGAAGACCAAGACGTGCGCGCCCCGGCTCGCCGGTCCCCACCGTCCCGTACGGAGGTGACCGCCGCAGAACCGGACAAGGGGCGCAAGGCAGTGCACAGAGACCACCCCGGTCGGCGACGGCCGGGAAGCAACCGAAGGAACGAGACGATTCGCGCGCCATGTGCCGCTCGGGGAACAGGCCCCTGGGGCACGTGGCGCGCGTCGTGAGGAGAGACTTTTGAGCCATCCGCACCCGGAACTGGGCCCCCCGCCGAAGCTCCCCGACGGCGCACTGCGTGTGACGCCGCTGGGCGGTCTCGGTGAGATCGGCCGCAACATGACGGTATTCGAGTACGGCGGCCGGCTGCTGATCGTCGACTGCGGCGTGCTCTTCCCCGAGGACGAGCAGCCCGGCATCGACCTGATCCTCCCGGACTTCACCAGCATCCGGGACCGCCTCGACGCCATCGACGGCATCGTCCTCACCCATGGCCACGAGGACCACATCGGTGCGGTCCCCTTCCTGCTCAGGGAGAAGCCGGACATCCCGCTGATCGGCTCCAAGCTGACCCTGGCGCTGATCGAGGCCAAGCTCGCCGAGCACCGCATCCGGCCGTACACCCTCGAGGTCAAGGAGGGGCAGCGGGAGCGCATCGGCCCCTTCGACTGCGAGTTCATCGCGGTGAACCACTCCATCCCGGACGCCCTCGCGGTCGCCCTGCGCACCCCGGCCGGCCTAGCGGTCTGCACCGGTGACTTCAAGATGGACCAGCTTCCGCTGGACGGCCGGCTCACCGACCTGCCGGCCTTCGCCCGGCTGGCGGAGGAGGGCATCGACCTGCTGCTGGTGGACTCCACCAACGCCGAGGTCCCCGGCTTCATCCCGCACGAGCGGGACATCCTCCCGGTGCTGCGCCAGGTCTTCGACAAGGCCGACCGCCGCATCATCGTGGCCAGCTTCGCCAGCCATGTGCACCGTATCCAGCAGGTGCTGGACGCGGCCCATGAGTTCGGCCGGAAGGTGGCCTTCGTCGGACGCTCGATGGTCCGGAACATGGGCATCGCCCGTGATCTCGGCTATCTGCGGGTGCCCGGCGGACTGGTCGTGGACGTCAAGACGCTGGACGACCTCCCCGACGAGGACGTGGTGCTGATCTGCACCGGCTCCCAGGGCGAGCCCATGGCAGCGCTCTCCAGGATGGCCAACCGGGACCACCAGATCCGCATCGTCGAGGGCGACACGGTGGTGCTCGCCTCGTCGCTGATCCCCGGCAATGAGAATGCCGTCTACCGAGTGATCAACGGCCTGACCAGGTGGGGCGCCAATGTGGTCCACAAGGGCAACGCCAAGGTGCATGTCTCCGGCCACGCCTCGGCCGGTGAGCTGCTCTACTTCTTCAACATCTGCCGGCCGCGCAACCTGATGCCGGTCCACGGCGAGTGGCGCCATCTGCGCGCCGCGGCCAACCTGGGCCAGGCCACGGGCATCCCCAAGGAGCGGACCGTGATCGCCGAGGACGGCGTCGTGGTCGACCTGGTCAAGGGCGTCGCGCGGATCTCCGGCAAGGTCCAGGCCGGTTATGTCTATGTGGACGGCCTCTCGGTCGGCGACATCACCGAGACCTCCCTCAAGGATCGCCGGATCCTCGGCGACGAGGGCTTTGTCTCCGTCTTCGTGGTGGTGGACTCCACCACCGGCAAGGTCGTCGGCGGCCCGCACATCCAGGCCCGCGGCTCGGGCATCGAGGACGCGGCCTTCGGTCCCGTGGTGGCGAAGATCGAGGAGGCCCTGGGCCGGGCGGCACAGGACGGAGTCTCCGAACCGCGTCAGCTTCAGCAGCTGATCCGGCGGGCCATCGGCAAGTGGGTGTCGGACACCTACCGCCGGCGGCCGATGATTCTCCCGGTCGTGGTGGAGGTCTGACCGAGGGACGTCCGGTCGGGGCACACCCCGCCGGACCGGCCTGACCAGGCATGATGCCCGGGGTCGGCAGCGCTGCACAGACGCTGCCGGCCCCGGGCGCATTGGGGGAGCTCCGGGGGTTGACAGCCCCTGGAGGCATCAGTAAAGTTGCGAGAGCTGCCTGTAGAGGGAGCCGGGCGCACGGGACGTGCGGACGGGCCTCCGGGGAGCCGACTCCAGAGATAGACAGACCGATCCGGTGAATTCCGGAGCGGTTGGCTATCGCGGGCCGGGACGCGCGGAAAGACCATCGGAGAGATCTGATAGAGTCGGAAAGCGCCGAAAGGCCGAAGGAAATGCAGTGAGAAGCAGTGAAGAAGTAACCCCGCCAGCGGGGGTCGGAAAAGCGGTAAGCGGATCTGATAAGCTGGAGACACGAAGAAGGGAAGCGCCCGGAGGGGCCCGGAAGGGTTTCGATGGAAGCGTCCGTTCCTTGAGAACTCAACAGCGTGCCAAAATTCAACGCCAGATTTTTGAACCCTTTGGGTTCCTTTGAATGAAGTACAGCGAGGACGCTGTGCGCGGGTTCGGCTTATTCCGCCGGATGCCGTGCCGCTCTCGTGGATCTAAGCATTCACGGAGAGTTTGATCCTGGCTCAGGACGAACGCTGGCGGCGTGCTTAACACATGCAAGTCGAACGGTGAAGCCCTTCGGGGTGGATCAGTGGCGAACGGGTGAGTAACACGTGGGCAATCTGCCCTGCACTCTGGGACAACACCGGGAAACCGGTGCTAATACCGGATATGACGCACTCCTGCATGGGGGTGCGTGGAAAGCTCCGGCGGTGCAGGATGAGCCCGCGGCCTATCAGCTTGTTGGTGGGGTGATGGCCTACCAAGGCGACGACGGGTAGCCGGCCTGAGAGGGCGACCGGCCACACTGGGACTGAGACACGGCCCAGACTCCTACGGGAGGCAGCAGTGGGGAATATTGCACAATGGGCGAAAGCCTGATGCAGCGACGCCGCGTGAGGGATGACGGCCTTCGGGTTGTAAACCTCTTTCAGCAGGGAAGAAGCGCAAGTGACGGTACCTGCAGAAGAAGCACCGGCTAACTACGTGCCAGCAGCCGCGGTAATACGTAGGGTGCGAGCGTTGTCCGGAATTATTGGGCGTAAAGAGCTCGTAGGCGGCCTGTCGCGTCGGATGTGAAAGCCCGGGGCTTAACCCCGGGTCTGCATTCGATACGGGCAGGCTAGAGTTCGGTAGGGGAGATCGGAATTCCTGGTGTAGCGGTGAAATGCGCAGATATCAGGAGGAACACCGGTGGCGAAGGCGGATCTCTGGGCCGATACTGACGCTGAGGAGCGAAAGCGTGGGGAGCGAACAGGATTAGATACCCTGGTAGTCCACGCCGTAAACGTTGGGAACTAGGTGTGGGCGACATTCCACGTCGTCCGTGCCGCAGCTAACGCATTAAGTTCCCCGCCTGGGGAGTACGGCCGCAAGGCTAAAACTCAAAGGAATTGACGGGGGCCCGCACAAGCGGCGGAGCATGTGGCTTAATTCGACGCAACGCGAAGAACCTTACCAAGGCTTGACATACGCCGGAAAACCGTAGAGATACGGTCCCCCTTGTGGTCGGTGTACAGGTGGTGCATGGTTGTCGTCAGCTCGTGTCGTGAGATGTTGGGTTAAGTCCCGCAACGAGCGCAACCCTTGTTCTGTGTTGCCAGCGAGTAATGTCGGGGACTCACAGGAGACTGCCGGGGTCAACTCGGAGGAAGGTGGGGACGACGTCAAATCATCATGCCCCTTATGTCTTGGGCTGCACACGTGCTACAATGGTCGGTACAATGGGCTGCGATACCGCGAGGTGGAGCGAATCCCAAAAAGCCGGCCTCAGTTCGGATTGGGGTCTGCAACTCGACCCCATGAAGTCGGAGTCGCTAGTAATCGCAGATCAGCATGCTGCGGTGAATACGTTCCCGGGCCTTGTACACACCGCCCGTCACGTCACGAAAGTCGGTAACACCCGAAGCCGGTGGCCCAACCCTTGTGGGGGGAGCCGTCGAAGGTGGGACCAGCGATTGGGACGAAGTCGTAACAAGGTAGCCGTACCGGAAGGTGCGGCTGGATCACCTCCTTTCTAAGGAGCATATGGCCAGCTCGGGGCGAATGTCCTCGTGTGGTTGCTCATGGGTGGAACGTTGAATATTCGGCCGGTCCTCACTGTGGGGCTGTTAGTACTGCGCTTCGGCGTGTGGAACGCGGTTTTCGGGGTGGGGGTCTGGTTGGGCGCGCTGTTGGGTCCTGAGGGAACGGGTTTTTGGTTTCCTTGGTGCCGGTCCCATGCTGGGTGAGGTGGGTGGCTGGTCGTTGTTTGAGAACTGCACAGTGGACGCGAGCATCTGTGGCCAAGTTTTTAAGGGCGCACGGTGGATGCCTTGGCACCAGGAACCGATGAAGGACGTGGGAGGCCGCGATAGGCCCCGGGGAGCTGTCAACCGAGCTGTGATCCGGGGGTGTCCGAATGGGGAAACCCGGCAGTCGTCATGGGCTGTCACCCGCTGCTGAACACATAGGCAGTGTGGAGGGAACGCGGGGAAGTGAAACATCTCAGTACCCGCAGGAAGAGAAAACAACCGTGATTCCGGGAGTAGTGGCGAGCGAAACCGGATGAGGCTAAACCGTATGTGTGTGATACCCGGCAGGGGTTGCGCGTGCGGGGTTGTGGGTTTTTTCTTGATCGGTCTGCCGGCCGGTCGGCGAGTCAGAAACCGTATGGGTAGTCGAAGGGCATGCGAAAGGCCCGGCGTAGAGGGTAAGACCCCCGTAGACGAAATCTGTACGGCTCGCTTGAAGAACACCCAAGTAGCACGGGGCCCGAGAAATCCCGTGTGAATCTGGCGGGACCACCCGCTAAGCCTAAATATTCCCTGGTGACCGATAGCGGATAGTACCGTGAGGGAATGGTGAAAAGTACCGCGGGAGCGGAGTGAAATAGTACCTGAAACCGTGTGCCTACAAGCCGTGGGAGCGTCGTTGCAGTCTTCGGACTGTGGCCGTGACTGCGTGCCTTTTGAAGAATGAGCCTGCGAGTTTGCGGTGTGTGGCGAGGTTAACCCGTGTGGGGTAGCCGTAGCGAAAGCGAGTCCGAATAGGGCGTTTGAGTCGCATGCCCAAGACCCGAAGCGGAGTGATCTAGCCATGGGCAGGGTGAAGCGCGGGTAAGACCGTGTGGAGGCCCGAACCCACCAGGGTTGAAAACCTGGGGGATGACCTGTGGTTAGGGGTGAAAGGCCAATCAAACTCCGTGATAGCTGGTTCTCCCCGAAATGCATTTAGGTGCAGCGTCGTGTGTTTCTTGCCGGAGGTAGAGCACTGGATAGGCGATGGGCCTCACCGGGTTACTGACCTTAGCCAAACTCCGAATGCCGGTAAGTGAGAGCACGGCAGTGAGACTGCGGGGGATAAGCTCCGTGGTCGAGAGGGAAACAGCCCAGAACACCGGCTAAGGCCCCTAAGCGTGTGCTAAGTGGGAAAGGATGTGGAGTCGCAGAGACAACCAGGAGGTTGGCTTAGAAGCAGCCACCCTTGAAAGAGTGCGTAATAGCTCACTGGTCAAGTGATTCCGCGCCGACAATGTAGCGGGGCTCAAGTACACCGCCGAAGCCGTGTCACTCACACAATACTTCCAACGAAGGTGTGGGTGGGTAGGGGAGCGTCGTGTGCCGGGTGAAGCGGCGGCGGGAGCCAGTCGTGGACGGTATACGAGTGAGAATGCAGGCATGAGTAGCGATACAAGAGTGGGAAACTCTTGCGCCGATTGACCAAGGGTTCCTGGGTCAAGCTGATCTGCCCAGGGTAAGTCGGGACCTAAGGCGAGGCCGACAGGCGTAGTCGATGGACAACGGGTTGATATTCCCGTACCCGCTATGAAGCGCCAGCGTCGAACCCAGTGATGCTAAGCCCGTGAAGCCGCCTCTGATCTCTTCGGAGTGAGGGGGAGTGGTGGAGCCGGTGGCCCGAGCTGGTAGTAGGTGAGCGATGGGGTGACGCAGGAAGGTAGTCCATCCCGGGCGGTGGTTGTCCCGGGGTAAGGGTGTAGGACGCAGGGTAGGCAAATCCGCCCTGCACATAGTCTGAGACCTGATGCCGAGCCGATTGTGGTGAAGTGGATGATCCTATGCTGTCGAGAAAAGCCTCTAGCGAGTTTCATGGCGGCCCGTACCCCAAACCGACTCAGGTGGTCAGGTAGAGAATACCGAGGCGTTCGGGTGAACCGTGGTTAAGGAACTCGGCAAAATGCCCCCGTAACTTCGGGAGAAGGGGGGCCATTGCTGGTGAGGGGATTTTCTCCCTGAGCTGGTGGTGGCCGCAGAGACCAGCGAGAAGCGACTGTTTACTAAAAACACAGGTCCGTGCGAAGCCGTAAGGCGATGTATACGGACTGACGCCTGCCCGGTGCTGGAACGTTAAGGGGACCGGTTAGTCTCGATTCGTCGGGGCGAAGCTGAGAACTTAAGCGCCAGTAAACGGCGGTGGTAACTATAACCATCCTAAGGTAGCGAAATTCCTTGTCGGGTAAGTTCCGACCTGCACGAATGGCGTAACGACTTCTCGACTGTCTCAACCACGGGCCCGGTGAAATTGCATTACGAGTAAAGATGCTCGTTTCGCGCAGCAGGACGGAAAGACCCCGGGACCTTTACTATAGCTTGATATTGGTGTTCGGTTCGGCTTGTGTAGGATAGGTGGGAGACTGTGAAGCGGCCACGCCAGTGGTTGTGGAGTCATCGTTGAAATACCACTCTGGTCGTGCTGGATGTCTAACCTGGGTCCGTGATCCGGATCAGGGACAGTGTCTGGTGGGTAGTTTAACTGGGGCGGTTGCCTCCTAAAGGGTAACGGAGGCGCCCAAAGGTTCCCTCAGCCTGGTTGGCAATCAGGTGTTGAGTGTAAGTGCACAAGGGAGCTTGACTGTGAGACCGACGGGTCGAGCAGGTGCGAAAGCAGGGACTAGTGATCCGGCGGTGGCTTGTGGAAGCGCCGTCGCTCAACGGATAAAAGGTACCCCGGGGATAACAGGCTGATCTTCCCCAAGAGTCCATATCGACGGGATGGTTTGGCACCTCGATGTCGGCTCGTCGCATCCTGGGGCTGGAGTAGGTCCCAAGGGTTGGGCTGTTCGCCCATTAAAGCGGTACGCGAGCTGGGTTTAGAACGTCGTGAGACAGTTCGGTCCCTATCCGCTGTGCGCGTAGGAGTCTTGAGAAGGGCTGTCCCTAGTACGAGAGGACCGGGACGGACGAACCTCTGGTGTGCCAGTTGTTCTGCCAAGGGCATGGCTGGTTGGCTACGTTCGGGAGGGATAACCGCTGAAAGCATCTAAGCGGGAAGCCTGCTTCGAGATGAGGGCTCCCACCACCTTGAGTGGGTAAGGCTCCCCATAGACGATGGGGTTGATAGGCCGGGTGTGGAAGCCCAGTAATGGGTGGAGCTGACCGGTACTAATAGGCCGAGGGCTTGTCCATAGTTGCTACGCGTCCACTGTGTTGTTCTGAAACAACGACCGACTCTGCCCCTTCGGGGGTTGGGTTGAGAGTTTCATAGTGTTTCGGTGGTCATAGCGTGAGGGAAACGCCCGGTTACATTCCGAACCCGGAAGCTAAGCCTTACAGCGCCGATGGTACTGCAGGGGGGACCCTGTGGGAGAGTAGGACGCCGCCGAACAATCATTGAGGAGAGGGGCTCCGCAGCCGAAAGGCTGCGGAGCCCCTTTTCGCATTCCCGCACACCCGCATGTCCGCAGCCGGCATGCTGTCGTGCCCGCAGGCCGTCCGTCAGTCGTCCAGAGCAGGACAGCCCTGGGTCAGGGCGTGGTGGGCTTCCGCTTCGCGCGGCTCGGCTGGACGCGCAGCGGCTCGCCTTCCATCTTGGGATGGTCCGGCGGATAGGGCAGGTCGCCCAGACCGTGTTCGTGTTCGTCGCGGGCCGCAAGCTCCAGGGCATGGTCGAGCCGGCAGGGGTACTGGTCCATGTCGGCGTGCAGGTCCCCGAGCTCGGCGAAGCGCTGCTGCATGGTCATCAGGTCGAAGTCCTGCGGTCGTGCATCCTGCAACTCCTCCCAGCGCAGCGGGGCGGAGACGGATCCGTGCGGTGTGGGGCGGAGTGAGTAGGCGCACGCGATCGTGCGGTCACGCGCAGTCTGGTTGTAGTCCACAAAGATCTTGGTGCCGCGTTCCTCCTTCCACCAGGCGGAGGTGACCTGCTCGGGCATCCGCCGCTCCAGTTCCCGAGCGATGGCGATGGCAGCACGTCTGACCTGGACGAAGGTCCACTCCGGATCGATGGGGACGAAGACATGGAGTCCCCGGCCTCCCGAGGTCTTGGGCCAGCCGCGCAGCTGCAACTCGTCCAGCAGCCCATGGAGCTCCTGTGCCGTGCGGACCGCGTCCGTGTAGTCCGTGCCGGGCTGCGGATCGAGGTCGATGCGCAGCTCGTCGGGGTGCTCCAGGTCGCGGCGGCGTACGGGCCACGGATGGAAGGTGATGCAGCCGAGATTGGCCGCCCAGATGACGGCGGCCGGCTCGGTGGGGCAGATCTCGTCGGCATGGCGGCCGCTGGGGAACCGGATGCGTCCGGTCGGGATCCAGTCGGGGAGGTTGGCGGGGGCGCGCTTCTGGAAGAAGGACTCCCCGGTCACGCCGTCGGGGTAGCGCTCCAAGGTGGTGGGCCGGTCCCGCAGGGCGCGCAGGATGCCGTCACCCACGGCCAGGTAGTACTGCGCGACGTCCAACTTGGTCCAACCCCGTTCCGGGAAGTAGACCTTGTTGGGGTTGGACAGCCGGACGGTCCGCTCACCCACAGTCAGCTGCAGCGCTTCTGCCATCCAGCCACGGTAGGACGGCCCGCCGTCCGGCGCGCGCCGACGAGCGCGCCGGAGTGCCCGGCGCAAGAATCGCCCCATGGACCTTCCGGTGATGCCGCCCGTGAAGCCGATGCTCGCCAAGTCGGCCGCACGGATTCCACCCGGTATGCAGTACGAGGGCAAGTGGGACGGCTTCCGGGCGATCGTCTTCCGGGACGGCGACGAGGTCGAGATCGGCAGCCGGACGGGCAAGCCGCTGACCCGCTACTTCCCTGAGGTGGTCCAGGCGGTGCGGGAGGCGCTGCCGCCGCGCTGTGTCGTCGACGGGGAGATCGTCATCGCCCGTGAGGGCCGACTGGACTTCGACGCCCTGCTGGAGCGGATCCATCCCGCCGACTCCCGGGTGCGGCTGCTGGCGGAGCGCACCCCGGCACGGCTGGTCGCCTTCGACCTGCTGGCCCTGGGCGAGGAGTCCCTGCTGGACACCCCGCTGGTGGAGCGACGGCGTCTGCTGCTGGAGGCGCTGGGCCCCACCCCGCCCGGACCGGTGCATGTGGCACCCGCCACCACGGACCTCGACGTCGCCCGGCGCTGGTTCGAGCAGTACGAGGGCGCGGGGCTGGACGGGGTGGTCGCCAAGCCGCTGGCCCTGGGCTACCGACCGGACGAGCGGGTGATGGTGAAGGTGAAGCACGAGCGTACGGCGGACTGTGTGCTGGCCGGCTTCCGCTTCCACAAGAGCGGTCCCGTTGTCGGCTCACTGCTGCTGGGGTTGTACGACAGCTCGGGACGGCTGCAGCACGTCGGAGTCTGCGCCTCCTTCCCGATGCGCCGCAGGCAGGAGCTGGTGGCGGAGCTGGAGCCGCTGGGGATGGCGTCGGTGGCGGGCCACCCCTGGGCGGCCTGGGCCGATGAGGCGGCAGCGGCGGCCGACCGGATGCCGGGCGCACCCAGTCGCTGGACGGGCAAGAAGGATCTCTCCTGGGTGCCGCTGAGGCCGGAGCGGGTGTGCGAGGTGGCCTACGACCATATGCAGGGCGACCGGTTCCGCCATACGGCGCAGTTCCGCCGCTGGCGGCCGGACCGTGAGCCGGCCGGCTGCACCTATGCCCAGTTGGAGGAGCCGGTGGGTTTTGATCTGGCGGATGTGCTGGCCGGCCCGTCCGGGACCGGCGGGGAGGCGGCACGGTGAGGGTGCTGATGCTGGTCACCTCGGATGTGGCCCATGACAGCAGGGTGGTGCGTGAGGCCGGTGCGCTCGCTGCGGCCGGGCATGCGGTGCATGTGCAGGGGCGGGATGTACCGGAGGGCTGGGCGCCGGCCGGGGCCGCGTTCACTGTGGGTTCCTCGTCGGGGGGACGGGGTCTGCGGTCGTCCCGCCCTCCGTCCGTGCGGCGGTCCGGCTGGTTCTGGCGGGCGGCGCGCTGGTGGCTGCTGCCCCGGCACCGCCGCCGGGTGTGGTCGGCGTGGGCGGTGGCGGCGGGGTCCGAGCTACGGGGCGGGTCCTTCGACGTCGTCCATGCGCATGACTTCAACACGCTGCCGACGGCCGCGCGGCTGGCCGGGGAGCAGGGGGCGCTGCTGGTCTACGACGCCCATGAGTGGTGGTCGGGCCGTCAGCGGCACGGCCGTCCGGTGCCATGGGAGCGGTTGCGGGAACGCCGTATGGAGGCGGTGCTGACCGGGCGGGCCGATGCGGTGGTCACCGTCGCGCAGGGGATCGCGGACCGGCTCGAACGGTGGTCGGCCGCCCCGGTGACGGTGGTGCGCAACACCTTCCCCGCCGAACCCGACGAACCGCCCGGGCAGGGGGCGGTGCCGCTGCCTGCCCTTCCGGGCGGAGTGGTGTACGCGGGGCGGATCGGCGCGGGCCGGGATCTGGAGACCGTGCTGGCCGGCGCCGGCGGCCAGGCGGAGGTGGTGCTGGTGGGCCCGGCCGACGAGGCCTATGCCGCCCGGCTCACCGGACGACCCGGCGGGGCGGCGGAGCTGCTTGCGCCACGTCCGGTGGATGCCGTGGACGCCCTGCTGCGCCGGCACGGCCTGGCGGTGGTGACCCTGGCCGACAGCTGCGACAACCATCGGCTTGCCCTGCCCAACAAGCTCTTCCACGCCGTCCGGGCCGGAGTGCCCGTGATCGCCGCGGACCTGCCCGAGCTGCGGCGCACGGTGCAGCGGTACGGCCTGGGCGAGCTCTACCGGCCCGGCGACCCGGCGTCGTTCGCGGCGGCGCTCGGCCGGGCCCGGGCGCGCTACCCCGGACTGCTGCGCTCGGTGGCCGCAGCGCGGCCCGAGCTGGTCTGGGAGCAGGACGCCCGGCGCCTGGTGTCGCTGTACGGGGCGCTGGCGGAGCGGCGCTTCGGCGGTGGCCTGCGCGGCAGGCCCCGGCCGAGCGCCGTAGGGCGGGGGAGCCGGCATGAGTGACGGCCCGATGCCCGGCCGGGTGGTGATGCTGGTCGCCAACGGGGTGGAGGGTGACTCCCGGGTGCAGAAGGTTGCCTGGTCAATGGCTGCGGCGGGCTGGGATGTGACGTTGCTGGGCCGGGCGCCCGGCGCGGAGCCGCTGGAGTACCGGCTGGGAGGGGCCACCGTGCTGCTGGTGCCGGTCGGTGCGGCGGTATCCGGTTATGAGCGCGGCCGGGGCGCTCCGATGCGGTTGGCGCGGGCGCGTCGTCCCGCGTACGCGGGTGCGCGAGCCGCTGTCGCGCGCTGGGACGCACTGGACGCCCCCCGTAGTCGGCGGCTGGACCTGGCGGCGAGGATGCGTGCTCTGCTGGCCGCCCGCCCGCTGCTGGACCGTCTGCTGCTGCCACTGGGCGCGGGACGGGTCGCCGGCCCGCTGCGGATGGCCGCCGACGGACTGCGCGGCACGGTGGACCGGAACGGCGGCTGGCGGTCCCTCAACCCCTGGTTCCGCGATCTGGAACTGTCCTTCGCACCCGTGCTGGCCGAACTGCGCCCCGAGCTGATCCACGCCCATGACTTCCACACGGTGGGCATCGGCGCACGCGCCGCCGCCAGACTGGGCACCCCCGGGCGCCCGGTGCGCTGGCTGTACGACGCCCATGAGTACCTGGCAGGTATCGAGGTGCCCGGCCGCTGGGACCTCAGGGGCCGACTGCGCCGCCGGATGCTGCTCGGGGTGGAGCGGGAGTACATCCGGCGCGCCGACGCGGTGGTCACCGTCTCGGCGGCGATCGCCGAGCGCCTGCAGGCGGACCACGGTCTGGCCCGGCGTCCCCGGGTGGTCCTCAATGCACCGGTGGTGCGCGCCCGCGGTGCGGCACGGGCGGCGGACGACGACGCTCCCGACGTACGCCAGGTGGTGGGCCTGCCGCCGGACGCCCCGCTGCTGCTCTACAGCGGAGGACTGGCGCCCCGGCGCGGGGTGGCCACCGCGGTGCGGGCGCTGCCCGGACTGCCCGGGGTCCATCTGGTGCTGGTGGCCCGGAGCGGCGACCCCGATGCGGAGGTGCTCCGTGAGCTGGCCGGCCGGCTCGGCGTCGCCGAGCGGCTGCATCTCGCGGGCTATGTCGCACCCGATCGGGTGGTCCCCTACATCGCCTCGGCCACCGCCGGTCTGGTGCCGATCCTGCACCGCCCCAACCATGAGCTGTCGCTGATCACCAAGTACCTGGAGTATCTGCACGCCCGGCTGCCGGTGCTGTGCAGCGATGTCGCCGAGATGGCCCGCACCACCCGGTCGCTCGGTGCGGGGGAGGTCTTCGTCGCCGGTGACACCGCCTCCTTCCGGGCCGCCGCCCGTGCGCTGCTTGCCGACCCCGCGCGTCACCGCCGTTGCTACGAACCGGGCGGGGCCGCCGAGCGGGCGCTGCCCGGGCTCACCTGGACCGGCCAGGCCGAGGTGCTCGACACCCTGTACGCGGGGCTGACCGGGCGTCGGCCGCGGGCCGTCCCGGCGTCCGCCGGTGCGCTGCGGTTGCGGCCGGTCCGCGGGGACGGGGCGGCGGGCCCCGTACGGCCCTGCACCGCGCGCGGACCAGGGCGGGATGTGCCTACCGTGCAGGGGTGACCGCCGCAGGGCCAAGCTGCCCGCTGCTCAGCGTTCACCTGGAGAGTGTCTCCTGTTCAACGGCGTCCGGAAGCCTGGTCGCGGCGCGCAGGCGTCACCGGACGCCCTCGACCCGCCGTCCCGGTGCACCAAGGCGGCGCAACCACGCAGCGACGATGGAGGTGGCCGCATGCGCGGGCGGAACGAAGAGCTGATCCCCGCAGCGCGTCCCGTGATCGGTGACGACGAGATCGAGGCCGCGGTACGGGTGCTGCGCAGCGGCGCTGTGGTGCAGGGGCCGGAGGTCGCGGCGTTCGAGGCGGAGTTCTCGGCCCTGGTGGACGGCAGCCACTGCGTGGCCGTCAACTCGGGCACCTCCGCGCTGCAGCTGACGCTGATGGCGCTGGACATCGGCCCGGGTGACGAGGTCGTGGTGCCGTCCTTCTCCTTCGCTGCGACGGCCAACGCCGTACGGCTGGTGGGCGCCGAACCGGTCTTCGCCGACATCGAGCCCGGCAGCTTCTGCCTGGACCCGGACGCCGTCGCCGCGGCCATCGGCCCCCGCACCGCCGCGCTGCTGCCCGTGCACCTCTACGGGCATCCGGCGGCCATGGACCGGCTGATGCCGCTCGCCGAACGGCACGGGCTGGCCGTCGTCGAGGACGCCTGCCAGGCGCATGCCGCCACGCTCGGCGGCCGGCCGGTGGGCACCTTCGGTGCCGCGGGCTGCTTCAGCTTCTATCCGACGAAGAACATGCACTCCCTGGAGGGAGGCATGATCACCACCGGGGACGCCGAACTGGCCCGCAAGCTGCGGCTGCTGCGCAACCAGGGCATGGAGCAGCGCTACGTCAATGAGGTGGTGGGCGCCAATATGCGGCTCACCGATGTGGCCGCGGCGGTGGGACGGGTGCAGCTGGGCCGCCTCGCCGTGTGGACCGAGCAGCGCCGGGCCAACGCCAAGCTGCTGGACTCCCGGCTGACCGGGCTGCACACCCCGGTGGTGGCCGACGGGGCCCACCATGTCTACCACCAGTACACGGTGCGGGTGCCGGGCAACGGCCGGCCCGACCGCGACTGCGTGCAGAAGGCGCTGTCCAACCGCGGTGTGGGCAGTGCCGTCTACTACCCCACGCCGATCCACCGGCTGAAGTCCTACCGGGGCGAAGAGGGCGAGCAGCTGAAGCGCTGGGATCTGCCGGAGACCGAGCGGGCCTCCGCCGAGGTGCTGTCGCTGCCGGTCTACCCGACGCTCACCCCCGCCGAGCTGGAGCGCATCATCGCCGCCGCGAACTCCCTGGGCGGACTGCTCAACTAGCCGCCGTCCACGGCCTCGTCGGCCCTCCCGGGCAGCAGCCGGTCGTACGGCCGCTGCTGCCCCGGACAAGGGGCTCGGCCGATCGCTCCCCCGGAGGCGTCGCACACCGGCAGCGGTGCGGCCCCGGCCGTGGCGGTCGGTGCGGCGCCGAGGGTGCCCGGATGGCGGCGCTCGACAGGCGCCCCGGCGGGACGTCTGCCTACGGTGCTGATGTGACCTCGGCACCCTCTGGCACCCTCCGGAAGCAGCTGCCCGACCCGGCCGTCGTTCGCACGGCGGACCGACGCGGCCCGATGGGCCGTACCGCCCGGAGCCGGCCCCGTGTGCTGTACCTGGCGTTCTTCTTCCCACCCACCCGGGCCAGCGGCGTCTACCGGGCGCTCGCCACCGCCAATCTGCTGGCGGAGCGGGAGTGGGACGTGACGGTGGCGACGGCGCCGCGCGAGTTCTTCTCCGACTACCTCCGCTCCCACGACCCCTCGCTGGAGGCCCGGATCCATCCGGCGGTCGCGGTCGAGCGGCCCCGGATGGGCTACTTCCGCTGGGAGCGCGACGTCCGCCGGTTCGGCCTGTTGCGGGCGCACTTCCCCACCCTGGTGAGCGCCGCACACGGGTGGGCGCAGCGCCGCGTCTTCCCCGAGCACTACGCCACCTGGCTGCCGCATCTGCTGGCCCGGGCGGTGCGGCTGCATCTGGCCAGGCCGTTCGACCTGGTGCTGGCGACCGGCAACCCGTTCGCCTCCTTCGCCGGGGCCTGGGCGCTGGGCCGCGCCCTGCGCGTCCCCTATGTGCTGGACTACCGCGACCCGTGGGCGTTCAACCCGCTCACCGGGGAGCCGGGCTTCGACCCGGGCAGCGGCGCCTGGGCGTGGGAGCGGCGGGTGCTGCGGGGCGCGGCCGAGGTGGTGCACGTCAACGAGCCCATCCGGCGGTGGTACGCGGAGCGCTATCCCTTCGCCGCGGGGCGCTCCCGGGTGGTCTACAACGGCTGGGAGCCGGAGATCCTGGGGCGGCCGCAGTGGACGGAGCGCACGGCGGGGCGGCCCCTGCGGTTCGGCTACATCGGGACCCTCACCGACCAGTTGCCGCTCGAGGTGCTGTTCGACGGGTGGCGGCTGGCCCGCAGGGACCCGGCGCTGGCCGACGCGGAACTGCATCTCCACGGTCATCTGGGATTCTTCGCGCACAGTGCGCGTCCGCTGCTGGAGCGGATGCCGGAACAGGGCGAGCGGCTCGGTGTGCACTACCGGGGCCCGGTGGCCAAGGCGGACGTCGGAGCCGCGTACGCGGAGATGGACGCGGTGGTGTTCCTGGCCGGAGGGGCGCGCTATGTCACCTCCGGCAAGGTCTTCGAGTACATGGCGACCGGGAAGCCGATCGTCTCGGTGCACCGGCCGGACCATGCGGCCGTGGATGTGCTGCGCGGCCATCCGCTCTGGTTCTCCGGCGGCCGGCTGGATGCGGAGGCGGTGGCGGGGGCATTTGTCGCGGCCGGGCGCGCGGCGCTGGAGCTGCAGCCGGACCAGGTGGAGCGGGCTGCGAAGCATGCCGAGCGGTTCACCCGCGAGGCGACGCTGGCCCCGTTCGAGGAGCGATTGAGGAGGATCGCAGGTGGCCGCTGACCGCAGGGACCGCAGACAGCACCGGCGGCGGCCGGCGGCGCGGCTGGCCGTGGTGACGCCCTGGTACCCGTGTCCGCAGCGCCCGCACGCAGGATCGTTTGTGCGGACCGCCACCGCCGCGGTGGCGGCGCGCTTCGCCGAGGTGGAGGTCCTCAACGGGGAGGACTGGCCGTCGGCGGGCGGGGAGTTCCGGCACGACCTGGTACGCACCGCCCATGAGCGGATGGCCGGGCCGCTCGGCGAGGGCAGGGTCCCGGTGGTGCCCGAGACCACCGCCGAGGGCTGGCGGCTGACCAGGGTGCCGGTCCCGGTGCGGCCGCCCGCGCAGTACGCGGAGTGGGCGCGGGCCCATGAGAGCGCGCTGCGGGCGGTGCTCCCCGGGGGCCGGATCGAGGCCGATGTCGTCCATGGGCACACCGGCATCTACGGCGGATGGGCGGCGTGCCGGCTGGCCCGGCCCGGGGCGCGGGTGGTGGTGACCGAGCATGCCTCCTTCCTCCCGGCCGTGCTGCGCCAGCCGGCCTCCAGGGAGCTCTACCGGGAGGTCGTGGAGCGGGCGGATGCCTTTCTGTGCGTCAGCCCATGGCTGCGGGAGCGGCTGGCCCAGTCCTTCCCCGACCATGCGGAGAAGTTCAGGATCGTGCCCAACGCGGTGGATGTGGAGTCGATCCCGCGGCGGCCGTCGCGGGTACGGGAGCTGCGCCGCTGGCTGTTCGTCGGCAATCTGGCGCCGGCCAAGGGGGTGCCGCTGCTGCTCACCGCCTTCGCCGCGGCGGTGGCCGACAACCCGGCGCTGGAACTCACCCTGGTGGGACCGGGCGAGGCGGACGCGGTCCGCCGGCGCGCGGCCGAGCTGGGGGTGGGGCACCAGGTCGTGGTGCGCGAGCCGGTGGACCCCGCCGAGGTCTTCCCGATCATGCACCAGCACGATCTGCTGGTGCACCCGAGCACCTTTGAGACCTTCGGTATGACGGTGGTGGAGGCTCTCGCCACCGGTATGCCGGTGCTGGTCACCCGGTGCGGCGGACCGGAGCAGACGATGGCCGGGCTGGAGGGGGTGGCGGGCCGTCTGGTGGACGTCGCCGACGGACCCGGGCAGCTGCTGGAGGGCTACCGGCAGCTGGTCGCCGGGGTGGACCGGCTGGACCCGGTGCGGGCCCGCGCCGCGGTGGAGCGGCGCTTCGGCCTGGCCCAGGTCGGCGCCGAGCTCGCGGAGGTGTACGGGCCCACCTCGTCCGGACCTGCCCCCGCCGCGTCCCCGGCCCCCGCCGCATCGATCGCGTCCACCGCCCCCGGCGGCCCGGCCCAGCCGCACGGCGCCGCTCCGGACACCGCCGCGGCCCCGGCCCCGGTAGCACCGTCCGCGGCGCGGTCCCCGGCCGGGTCGGCCGGGGAAGGTGCGGTCCTGCTGCTGGCCCTCGGCGGAACCCGGCTGCGGGCCGTGGTGGCGGACGCCACCTGGCTGGCCGAGCGGGGCGTACCGGTGATCGTCGCCGCCGCACGCCGGGAGGTCGCGGAGGCGGCAGCGGCCGACCCCCGGGTGTGGGTGCTGCGGCTGCCCTCGGGCGAAGGCCCGCTCGGTGCCTGGCGACTGTGGCGGCTGGCCCGCCGCGGACTGCGCGGACTGCTGGGAGGCGACCCCCGGCCGGCGATCGGCCGGCTGGTGGTCTGCGACGCCCCCGCTGCGGCCTTCGCCTGGCATCTGGCCAGGTCCGAGCCGCAGCTGCCGATGCGGTGGTGCGTGGAGCGCGGTGCCTGTGCGGACATGGACCGGTCGACCGGTCACCCGGCGGGGCCCGCTGCGGGTGCCGGAGTGCGGGAGGCGGTCCGATGAGCACGGGCAGGCGGCCGGTGGCCGACGAGCGTCGCCGGGTGCTGTTGCTGGCCCTCAACACCCGCGGGGTGGCCGGGGTGTGCGAGGACGCGGAGTTCCTGCTGGCCAGGGGCGTCGCGGTGGATCTGCTCACCGTCAATCCGCTGCCCTGGGAGGCCGCGGGGCTGTCCGCGGAGGTGCGCCGGTGGTCGCTGCGCGAGGGAGAGGGCCGGCATCCGCTGCCACGCGGTGAGCGGCTGCTGGTGTACCGGGCGCCGCGCAAGGCCCTGGGGCTGCTGCGCGCCGCGGCCGAGCCGCACTACCACCGGCCCGACGGGGGACGTGCCCTGGAACTCGCGGTCGGGTCGGTGACACGGCTCCACACCCGGCTGGCCGACGGCTTCCACCACCGGTTCTTCATCCGCGGCTACCGGGTGGTGCGCCCCTGGCTGATGTGGCGGGTGGCCCGCCGCCACCCGGGGGAGCTGCTGGTGTCGGAGACCACCGAGCGGGTGGTGGTGTACGACACCCATGCCGTGCCCACGGCCTGGCACCTGGGCCGCCGCCATCCGCGGCTGGCGGTCTCCCTCGGGCTGGACCGGACGCTGTACGAGGGGCCGCCCGTGTCGGCGCCCTCCGGCCGGGGAGGGCGCCGGGATGAGTGACACCACGGCGGACCGGCAGACGGCGGCCGCGCGGGTGGTGCCCGACCATCCGCTGGAACACCATCTCTTCCAGGCCCGGCGGGCGGGGCTGCCGCATGTCCCGGCCTATCTGCGCCAGCTGTGGCAGCGCCGGCAGTTTGTGCACGAGATGGCCCGCAGCACGCTGCGGGCGCAGAACTACACCAGTTTCTTCGGGCAGCTGTGGCTGGTGCTCAACCCGCTGCTGCTGGGGTGTGTCTACTACGTGCTGGTGGACATCCTGGGCACCGGCGCCCGCCAGCCCGACTACTTCGCCAAGTTGCTGGCGGGGCTGTTCGCCTTCAACTTCTTCTCGTCGTGCCTGGGCCAGTGCGCCGGCTCGGTGATCGGCAGCAGCCGGCTGATCATGAACAGTTCCTTTCCCCGGCTGCTGCTGCCGATCACCCAGATCGTCATCGCCTTCATGCGGTTCCTCCCCTCGATGGTGGTCTTCCTGGTGGTGCACGAGGTCGAGCACCTGCCCTGGGGCTGGCCGATGCTGGGGGCGCTGCCGGCGTTCGTGTGTCTGGCGCTGTTCGGGGCGGGGCTGGGGTTTCTGACCGCCACGGTGCAGGTCTACTTTCGGGACTTCGCCAACTTCCTGCCCTATGTGATCAGGATCTGGCTTTTTCTCTCGCCGGTGCTCTGGGCGCTGGAGGACCAGCAGGCCAGGGGTGGCAGCAAGGCGCTGCTGATCTCGCTCAACCCGCTCTCCCCGATGCTCGGCACCTGGGGCGACGCACTGGTACGAGGGCGCTTCGCCCACCCGGGGTGGCTGGTGACGGGCGGCTGCTGGGCCGCCGGTGCCTTCCTCGTCGGCACCCTGGTCTTCCTGTGGAGGGAGCGTGAGTTCGCTGTCCGCCTCTGAGACGGTCGCCGCCGGCCGAGGACCGGCCGCCTCGCCTCCCTCCGGTCCGGGGGAGTCCTGGGCGGTACAGGTCCGCGACGTCCACATCACCTACCGGGTACCGCGCGACCCCAGGGCCAACACCCTGCGCTACCGGCTGACCAGGCCCTCCGCCCGCCGCGACCTGGTACGCGAGGTCAAGGCGCTGCGCGGGGTCAGCATCGAGGTGGCCCATGGCAGCGTCCTGGGCGTGGTCGGGGCCAACGGGGCGGGCAAGTCCACCCTGATGCGGGCGGTCGCCGGCATCCTGCCGCCGAGCTCCGGGGAGATCGAGGTCCACGGCCGGATCAGCACCCTGCTCGCCCTCGGCGTCGGCTTCAACGGCAATCTCAGCGGACGGGAGAACGTCGTCCTCGGCGGACTCGCCGCCGGGCTGAGCCGCCGTCAGATCGCCGAGCGGTACCAGCAGATCGCCGACTGGGCGGACCTCGGCGACTTCATCGACATGCCGATGAAGACCTACTCGTCCGGAATGTACGGCCGGCTGGCGTTCGCGGTCTCCACCCATATGGAGCCGGATGTGCTGCTGATCGACGAGGCACTGTCGGCCGGCGACGCCAAGTTCAAGCGCAAGTCCTACGACAAGATCCAGGAGCTGGTCTCCCAGGCTCGCACGATCTTCCTGGTCAGCCATGCCGTCGCCACCATCAGGGAGCTGTGCGACGACTGCGTCTGGCTGCACCAGGGACGGGTGATGATGCGCGGCGACCCCGAGGAGGTCACCGCCGCCTACATCCGCTTCCAGGAGGTCGGCGAGGACGCCGTGGTCCTGGAGGACGTCTGACCCGCGACCACCCCGAGCCCGCCCCCGCGGCGATGCGGCCCGGCAGCAGCCGGTCCCACATGAGTCAGCCCAGTAGCGAGTCCTGGCGGTGCGACATCCATGAGCCCTACCGCAGAGCCCCCGGTCCCCGGCGGACGGCCCGCCGTCCTCCCCGCCCCCGTCGATGTCTCCCTGATCACCAGCGGCCACCATGTGGCCGACGCCCGGCTGCACCGGCACTGCGCCGCCCTGCGCCGGGCCGGACTCACCGTGGAGGTGCTGGCCCGCGGCACCGCGGCCGACGCGCCCCCCGGAGTGGAGTTCCGGCCGCTGGAGGCCGGCGGCCTGACCCGCCGCGGCCTGCACGCACTGCTGCTGCCCGCCCGGGCCCGCGGCAGGGTGCTGCTCACCCTCGATCCCGACCTGGTACCCGCCGCCCGGCTGCGCCGCGCCCTTCCGGGCGGCCGCCGGCTGCTGGTGGTCGATGTCCACGAGGACTACCAGGCGCTGCTGCGCGACCGCAGCTGGGCCCGCGGCCCCGCGGGCGCCGCGGCCCGCATCTGGACGCACACCGCGACCCGGCTCAGCAGGCGCGCGGACCTGACCGTCGTCGCGGACGAGCATGTGCCGCCGCGTACCGCGGCCCACCGCATGGTCGTCCGCAACCTGCCCGACTTCCGGCTGCTGCCCGCCCTGCAGCCGCCCGGCCCGGTGCCCCGCGCCCTGTATGTCGGCGACATCCGCGGCAGCCGCGGTCTGTGGACGATGCTCGCCGCCGTGGAGGCGGCCCCCCACTGGCAGCTGGACCTGGTGGGCCCGGTCGCGGCGGAGGACCGGGAACGGCTGCGGGAGTGGCAGCGCGGCAGCTCCGCCGCGAACCGGGTCCGGCTGCACGGCCGGATGCCGCCACGGGCGGCCTGGCAGCTGGCGGCCGGTGCCTGGGTGGGCATGGCCCTGCTGGAGACCACCCCGGCCTTCGTCGGCTCGATACCGTCCAAGGTCTACGAGTACCTGGCCTGCGGACTGCCGGTGCTCACCAGCCCGCTGCCGCGGGCGGCAGAGCTGGTGCGGGCCTGCGGTGCAGGCACCGTGGCCGACGGCTCCGACCAGGCCGCACGCATCCTGTCCGGCTGGGCGGGGGAGCACCGGGCGGCGTACGAGCGCTGCCGGGCCGGGGCGGTGCGCTGGTCGGAGGACCACCGGCAGACCACCACCCCCTACGACCGGCTGGCCGGGACGGTGGCCGCACTGCTCGCCGCCGCCAGCCTGCATCCGCTGCCCGATCCCGCGGAGGCGGCATGAGCCCCCGAGGAGGGCGTGCGGGCGCCCGCCCGCACGCCCGCAGACCGGACCAGCGCCGCAGACCGGACCAGCGCCGCAGACCGGACCAGCACCACAGACCGGACGAGCGCCGCAGACCGGACCAGCACCACAGACCAGACGAGCACCGCCGACCGATGGAGGAGGCCACGATGCGCGGGCGAGACCGATATCCGATCCCCGGGGCGCCCAGAGGTTCCGGGGCTGCTCCGAGAGCGGGCCTGCGGTGACCGGCCCCGTCCCGGCCGGGACCGCCGGGCGTCGAACGCTGCGAGCCGGTCTGGTGGGGCTGGGTGCCATGGGCCGCAACCACGCCCGGGTGCTCAGCGGGCTCGACGGGGTGCAGCTGGTCGCCGCCGTCGACCCGGCCGGCGACCGCAGCGGGGCCGCCCGAGGCGTGCCGGTGCTGCGCAGCGTCGCCGAACTGGTCGCACTCGGCGTCGACTACGCGGTGGTGGCCTGCCCCACCGCGCAGCACGAGGCGGTCGGCCTGGAACTGGCCGCCAACGGGGTCTGCGCGCTGATCGAGAAGCCGCTGGCCCACTCGGTGGCCGCCGCGGAGCGGCTGGTGGACGCCTTCGAGGCACGCGGGCTGGTCGCGGGCGTCGGGCACATCGAGCGGTTCAACCCGGCGCTGCAGTCGCTTCGGGCCCGTCTGGAGACGGGCGAGCTGGGTGAGGTCTTCCAGGTGGTGACACGCCGCCAGGGCCCCTTTCCGCACCGCATCGCCGATGTGGGGGTGGTCAAGGACCTGGCCACCCATGACATCGATCTCACCGCCTGGGTCACCGGCCAGGAGTACGGCTCGGTGTCCGCCCGTACGGTCAGCAAGAGCGGCCGGCCGCACGAGGACATGGTGGCGGTGGTGGGCGAACTCTCCGACGGCACCGTCGTCAGCCATCTGGTCAACTGGCTGAGTCCGCTCAAGGAGCGTTTCGCCGCGGTCACCGGCGCCCGGGGCTGCTTTGTCGCCGACACCCTCACCGCCGACCTCACCTTCTACGCCAATGGCGCGGTGACCACCGAGTGGGAGGCCCTGCGCGCCTTCCGCGGTGTCGCCGAGGGCGACATGGTCCGCTACGCCATCCCCAAGCGGGAGCCGCTGCTGGTGGAACATGAGCGGTTCCGGGACGCGGTCGAGGGCAAACCCGGCGACATCGTGACGCTCCGTCAGGGGCTGCGCACGGTGGAGGTGTCGGCGGCGGTCCTGGAATCGGCGCAGCGGCGGACCACGGTGCGGGTGCGGCCCCGGCTCCTCGACGAGCCGCAGCGGGCCTGACCCGGATCAGGCCCGCTCGGCCAGCACCCGGGCCACCCGACCGGCCGCGCGCCCGTCCCCGTACGGGGCGGCGCGCGGCCCCTCGGGGGCGGGGCGGACGGCGACGGCCGCCCAGGCGGCGGGCGCCAGCAGCTGCGGATCCGGGACCAGGACGTTCCAGCCCTCGGCCAGTGTCTCCGGCCACTCGGTCTCCGGACGCAGCGTGGTGCAGGGGCGGCCCAGCAGATAGGCCTCCTTCTGCAGGCCGCCCGAGTCGGTGACCACCCCGGCGGCGCCCAGCACCGCCGTGACCAGCTCTGCGTACGGCAGCGGAGAGGCCACCCGGACGGCTCCCCGGGCCAGCTGCACACCGTGCTCCTCGGCCCGGGCCAGCAGCCGGGGATGGGCCGGCAGCACCACCGGCAGCGGCAGCCCGGCGAGGGCATCCGCGATCGCCGCCAGCCGCTTGGGGTCGTCGGTGTTCTCCGCCCGGTGCACGGTCGCCAGCAGATACGGCCGGGCCGGGTCGACCCCGTCCGGCAGTACGGGGGCCCGGCCCTCACTCCGCACGGCGTCCCGTACCCGCAGGCAGACGTCCACCATCACATCGCCCACCAGCTCGGCCCGCTCGGCCAGCCCCTCCGCGGTCAGATGGCGCACCGCCTCCTCGGTCGGGGCCAGCAGCAGATCGGCCGCGTGGTCGGTGAGCACCCGGTTGTGCTCCTCCGGCATCCGTCGGTTGAAGGACCGCAGCCCGGCCTCCAGATGGGCGACCGGCAGGTGCAGCTTGACCGCGGCGACCGCCCCGGCGAGCGTGGAGTTGGTGTCGCCGTACACCAGCACCCAGTCGGGGCGCTCTGCCGCCAGCACCGGGTCCAGCGCGGCCAGCACTCCGCCGGTCTGCACCCCGTGGCTGCCCGAGCCGACACCGAGGTGCACATCGGGTGCGGGGATGCCCAGGCCGCTGAAGAAGACATCGGAGAGGCCGGCGTCGTAGTGCTGGCCCGTGTGGACGATCACATGGCGGTGCCCGGACCGGTCGAGCGCCTCGGCGACGGGGGCGAGCTTCACCAGCTGGGGGCGGGCGCCGACGATGCTGACGACCTTCATGGCGGTTGCTCCTCGGGGGTGGACGGCGGGCCGGTCGCGCCGGCTCCCCGGGCGGCCCGGTCGCATCCGACCCTAGGCATGGACCGCACCCCGGGTCCGCACGGGCACGCCGGGGTCCGCGGCCTTCCCCCGTACGCCGCGCCCGGGAGGCCGGGAGCGGGAACCGAGGCGACAATCCAGGAGAAAGCGGGCCGCCGGGTGCCCGTGTGCATCGGGAGGGCAGCAGCCGTGCGGATCTGTGTGGTGGCGCTGGGCAAGATCGGACTGCCGCTGGCGGTGCAGTTCGCCGCCAAGGGACACCAGGTGGTGGGCGCCGACGTCGATGAACGGGTGGTGCGGCTGGTCGGGGAGGGGGCGGTGCCCTTCCCCGGGGAGGCCGATCTGGAGGTCCGGCTCAAGGAGGCGGTGACCGCCGGACGGCTGCGGGCGACCACCGACACCACCGCGGCGGTGTCCGACGCGGAGGCCGTGGTGGTGGTCGTACCGCTCTTCGTGGATGCGGCGGGGGAGCCGGACTTCGGCTGGATGGACTCGGCGACCCGGGCGGTGGCGGCGGGGCTGCGGCCGGGAGCCCTGGTCAGCTATGAGACCACCCTGCCGGTGGGCACCACCCGGGGCCGCTGGGTGCCGATGCTGGAGCAGGGTTCGGGGCTGACCGCCGGGCGGGACTTCGCCGTGGTGTTCAGCCCCGAACGGGTGCTGACCGGGCGGGTCTTCGCCGACCTGCGGCGCTATCCCAAGCTCGTCGGCGGCATCGACGAGGTCTCGGCCCGGCGCGGCACGGAGTTCTACCGCGCGGTGCTGGACTTCGACCCCCGCGACGACCTGCCGCGGCCCAACGGCGTGTGGGACCTGGGCTCGGCGGAGGCCGCGGAGCTGGCCAAGCTCGCCGAGACCACCTACCGGGACGTCAACATCGGCCTGGCCAACCAGTTCGCCCGGTACGCGGACACCGTGGGGGTGGATGTGCTCCGGGTGATCGAGGCCTGCAACACCCACCCGTACAGCCACATCCACCAGCCGGGCATCGCGGTCGGCGGCCACTGCATCCCGGTCTACCCGCGGATGTACCTGTGGAACGACCCGTCGGCCACCGTGGTGCGGGCGGCCCGGGAGGCCAATGAGCGGATGCCGCGGTACGCGGTGGCGCTGCTGGCGGCGGCGTACGGACCGCTCACCGGCGCCGGGGTGCTGGTCCTGGGCGCGGCCTACCGGGGCGGGGTGAAGGAGACCGCGTTCTCGGGGGTTTTCCCGGTGGTGGAGGAACTGCGTGCACAGGGCGCCCGGCCGTATGTCTGCGACCCGCTCTACAGCGCGGCGGAACTGACCGAACTGGGCCTGCCGGCGCACCGGGGCGAGCCGGTGGACGCGGCGGTGGTGCAGGCCGACCACGCCGACTACCGGGTGCTCTCGGCGGCCGATCTGCCGGGGGTGAGGGTGCTGGTGGACGGCCGGCGGGTGACGGACCCGGCGCGCTGGGACGGTGTGCAGCGGCTGGTGATCGGAGGCTGACCTGCCGGGAGCCCCCCTGCGCAGGTGCGGCGGGCGGGGTCTACCGTTCCTTCAACGCGGGAGCCCGGCCGGTTGCGCTCCCCGCCCGACCGGGGCGGGGCCGGTGCGGCGCCCTCCGGAAGGGACGTGGCCGGTGCAGAACCTCACCCTGTCGTGGCAGAGCGCGGGTGGCACCTCCGCGGTGCTGTTCGCCGCCTCCTACGCGGTGCGGCGTACGGCGGTGCGGCCCTCGGTGTCCGCGGCGCTGCGCGAGGCGGGGACGCTGCTGGCGCTGTTCGCGCTCTGGCAGCTGGCTGGGCACCTCTCCCTGATGGGATCAGGCCACGCACTGGACCGGGCGCAGTGGATCCACCGCACCGAGCGTGAGCTGGGCCTGCCCGACGAGGCCTCCTGGCAGCGGGCCGTGCTGCCGCACCCCTGGCTGGTGAAGGCCGCCAACTACTACTACGCGACGATGCACTTCGGGGTGATGCTCGCCCTGCTGCTCTGGGTCTTCCTGCGGCACCGGGAGCGGTACGCCTGGGTGCGGACCACCGTGGTGCTGGTCACCGCCGCCTGTCTGCTGGTGCAGTTCGTCCCGGTGGCGCCGCCCCGGATGCTCACCGACAGCGGCTTTGTGGATGTCGCCATGGAGTACGGCCAGTCGGTGTACGGCGCGGGGGTCGGCGGCATGGTCGCCGACGAACTCTCCGCCATGCCCTCGGTGCACGTGGCGTGGTGCGTCCTGGTGGCGGTGGCCGCGGTGCGGGTCTCCGCCAGCCGCTGGCGCTGGCTGGCGGTGCTCCATGCGCTGGTCACCGTGGCGGTGGTGGTGGTCACGGCCAACCACTTCTGGGCCGACGGGATCGTCGCGGTGGCGCTGCTGCTGCTCTCCTACGGCGCCCAGCGGGGGACCGCCCTGCTGCGCTCCCGGCGCCGGCCGGCCGCTGAGCCGGTCCCCGCGGAGCAGCCGGTGCCGGTCTCCTGACCGGGCTGCCCGCCGGTGGACGAGCCCCGGGGCGCGGGAGCCGTGCGGGAGACCCTCGCTGAAGGGTCTCCCGCACGGTCTGCCGCGCCCCGCTGCCGTTCCGGCGGATCGGCCGGGGCGTGTCCCGGCGCTCCCCAGGGGCGCCGGGCTCCTTACTTGAGAGGCAGGGCCTGACGGCCCCAGGTGCTGTTGGTGAGGGTGGCGGTGGCGCCGTACCAGGAGAGCAGTCCGGAGACCGCCGCGACCCAGCCCGCCACCTTGCCGAGGCCGTCGGAGTCGGCCCAGGTGGAGACGGCCAGCAGGACCAGGGCGACCGTGAGCAGTCCGAAGACCCCCTGGGTGAGGCGGCCCGCGCGCCAGCCGGCTGCGGTGAGGGTCAGTGCCAGCAGCGCCCAGAGCAGCAGGAAGAGGCCTGCGGCGTTCTTGCTGGCCGTACTGTCGACCGCGGACGACCAGGTGGCCCAGAAGGCGCCCAGGCCGGCGAAGGCGGTGCCGGTGAAGGCGTCGCCCCGGCGGAGCTGCCACATTCCGGCGAGGAAGAGGGTGACGCCTCCGACCAGGAGTGCGAGGGAGGCGGCGTCCTTGGTCCCGGCGCCGGAGACGACGCCGGTGCGCAGCAGCCCGAAGGCGAGGAGGGTGAGACCGAGGGCGAGATATCCGAGGGGACCCGCGTCGACGGCGGCGGGTCGGGCGTTGGTTGCCCCGGCAGCGTCATTGCTCACCGGAGGCTCCTTTCACTCGTTGCGTGGTTGCGTTGAGTGGGCGGGTGCCGGGTCGTGGACTGCGTCGGGGTACGGCGCGGGCGGCTCGGTCCGCGGTGCCGGGCGATCAGGCCCTGGCGCAGTGGATGTACCCGGCGGAACCGCGCTTGTACCCTTGTGAATGCATCATTACGGCATCAAAGCCATTGCGGTTGACCAGCGTTGACGTGCCGTACGCCGGAGCGTCGACGCAGGTTCAGCTCTGGCGCTGGGCGGGGATCCGCAGCGCCAGGATGGCCATGTCGTCGGACGGCGGATCGGGGGCGAAGCGCTCCACTGCGCGCTGCACCCGGGCGGCGACCGCTCCGGCGGTCAGGCCGGTGCAGCCGGCCAGCACCTCGGCGAGGCCGTCGTCGCCCAGCATCCGGATGCCCTCGCGGCGCTCGGTGACGCCGTCGGTGACGCAGAGCAGCACATCGCCCGGATCCAGGACGACGGTCTCCTCCCGGAGGTCCAGCTCCTCCATCACGCCGAGCAGCGGCTGCGGTTCGGCCGCGGGGGCGACCTGCCCGTCCGGTCGCAGCCGCAGCGGCAGCGGATGTCCGGCGCAGACCAGCCGCAGCTCCACCGAACCGTCCTGACGGGGCGTCATCTCGCCGTAGAGCAGGGTGAGGAAGCGGCTGCGGGCCCCTTCGTCCAGGATGGCGGCATTGAGCCGCTGGAGCACTTCGGGGGCCGGCAGGCCCTCACGGGCCAGCAGCCGCAGCGAGTGCCGGGCCAGGCCGGTCACCGAGGCCGCCTCCGGGCCGGTGCCGCAGACGTCCCCGATGGCGAAGCCGTAGGTGCCCTCCCGGATCGGGAAGACGTCGTAGAAGTCACCGCCGACCTCGTTGCCCTCGCCCGCAGCCCGGTAGATCACCTCGACCTCCACCCCGGGCACCGGGGGCAGCTCCGGCGGCAGCAGCGAACGCTGCAGGGCGCGGCTGATCGCGGTGCGCTCCGAGTACAGCCGGGCGTTGTCCAGGGCCAGCGCGGCCCGCCGCGACAGGTCCTCGGCCAGCTCCAGGATCTCCCGGCGGAACCGCTCGTCGGCCGACTTGCCCAGCGCCAGCAGGCCGATGACCCGGTTGCGGGCCACCAGCGGCAGCACCACGGTCTCCCCGCCCACCGCAGCGGCTGTCGCCAGCGCGGTGCCGGGGCCGGCGGACGGGCGCGCGGCGTCGCCGAGCCCCAGGGAGCGCAGTGAGGCGCGCAGCGCGGAGGCGTGCGCGGCCTCGGCGGGCGCCTTCCAGGTGCGGGCGCCGGGGCTGGGGTCCGGGTCCGGTGCGGGCACCCGCTCCAGCAGTGCCCGCAGTCCGTCGATCCGGTCCTCGTCCTCGTGCAGGACGAAGGCCAGCTTGGGCGCGGCCTGGTCGGCGGTGGTGTAGACGGCGCACCAGGCGGCCAGGGTGGGCACCGTCATCTGCGCCATCAGCGCCAGGGTCTGGTCCCGCTCCAGGGTGCCCGCCAGCAGGTCGGAGGCCTCCACCAGGAAGGAGAGCGAACCTCTGCGCAGCCGCTCCAGCTCGGTCAGCCGGGCGCTCTCCACCGCCAGGGCGATCCGGTCGGCGGCGAACTGCAGTCGCAGCGCGTCGTCGTTGCTGTAGCGGGCCGGCGCCTGGGCGGCCACGCCCAGCGAACCGGTCAGCCGGCCCTCGACCTTGAGCGGCACGGTGACCACCGAGCGCATCCCGGTGCCCGACAGCAGGGGTACGGCGCCGGGCTGCCCCGTGAGGTCGTCGTGCACGGCGGGCATCCGGGCCGAGCCGTACCGGCCGGTGCCGGCCTCCACGGGGACGCGGGCGAAGCGCTGGCGGCCCGAGGGCAGCCCCGCGCTGGCGCGTACCTCCAGTTCGGTCTCGTCGTCGGTGGCCAGCAGCAGATAGGAGGCGTCACCGTCGAGCATGTCGCGGGCCCGCTCCACGGTGCGCTGGAGCAGTCCGTCCAGGTCGTCGGCGGTGGGGCGGCCGAGCAGTGCGTCGAAGGCGTCGGCGGGCCTGCGGTCGCGGCCGTCCGTCCGTGAGCCGGGTGCGCCCTCGGCCGCGGGCACCCTGAACGGGGACTGCAGCACGGCCCGGTCCTGGTCGCTCACCAGCAGGCAGACGGTGGAGGGGGCGCCCTGGGCGTCCCGCATCCGCAGATGCGAGCCGTACACCCCGGTCACCCGGCCGTCGCCGCAGCGGATGCCGTAGCTGCCCTCCCAGCGGGAGAGCGCCAGCGCCTCCTGAAGGCCGAGGCCGGTGCCGGGGGTCTGCGGCCAGGCCGCGTACTCCGCCAGCGGCTCTCCGGTGACACGCTCCGCGGACAGCAGGAACAGCGCCTCGGCATCGGCGTTCCAGGCGCGGATGCGGCCCTCGGCGTCCACCTGCACCACGGCCACCAGCACTCCGTCGCCGGCACTCGGCAGGGTCCCCTCGGGCCCGGCGGGAGCGGCGAAGCGGGTGCCCGCGCCCCGGGTGGGCAGCGCCAGCCGGAACCAGACCAGTTTGTGGGTGGCGTTGTACTCCACACCCCAGCGCGGTGCCAGCGCGGAGCAGAGCAGCAGTCCCCGGCCGCCCTCGCGCTCCGGGTCGCCCAGCCGTCCGCGTGCCGGGTCCCCGGCCGGGCCGATCCCCTGGAGCGGGAGCTCCCGCTCCGGGTAGCGGTCGGCGACCTCGATCCGCACCGCGTCCTCGTCGCGCAGGCAGGTCACCTCGGCGGCCGTCCCGGCGTGCACCACGGCATTGGTGACCAGTTCGCTGGCGAGCACCACCGCGTCGTCCACCAGCTCCGCGAAACCCCACCCCTGCAGGGTGTCGCGGACGAAGCCGCGGGCGGCGGCGACCGAGCGGCCGACCGGCTCGAAGGTGGCGGCTGCCCGCGCGGTGACCACTGTTGCCCGGCTCCTTCGTCTCGTCCGCTGCCCGTTTCCCGGGTGCGGCCCCGGCCGACAGGTTACTTTCCGGCTGGGCCGCCGTGGGGCTCTGTCGCCTATGTCACCGGCGCATGAGGCCTCTTTTGCGGTACCCGCCCGAACCGGTGCGGGGCCGGTCGAGAATGCGATACCCCGGGATCAGCCTTGCACAACCGCGCTCGTGCCCATGTGCTCGGGTTGCGCGTGATGCAACACTGGGGGATCCGCGCACGGTGTCGACGCATGCTGTGCAGATCCAGATACGCGGGAGGGACCCGTTGAGTTCGGGCGAATCGGTATCAGCCGGCACGTCGGGAGGCGTTTCCCAGCGGGGCGGCACCAGGACCGCCCCGGCCAGGGGCGCCGTCAACCGCAAGTCGTCTCCGTCCAACGGCACCAGAAGCACGGACGCCGCCAATCTGCGCAAGCTGCTGTCCGCCCTGACCGCGATGCGGGACGGTAACTTCCGCCGCCGTCTGACGGTTCCCGGCGACGGTGTGATGGCCGAGATCGCCGCGGTCTTCAACGAGGTCGCGGAGCGCAACCAGCACCTCACCGGCGAACTGGCCCGGGTGCGCCGGGTGGTCGGCCGGGAGGGACGGCTCTCCGAGCGTCTGGAGATCGGCGCGGGCGAGGGCGCCTGGGGCTCCGCGGTCGACAACTGCAATGCCCTGATCGACGACCTTGCGCGCCCGATGGCCGAGGTCGGCCGGGTGCTGGGCTCCATCGCCGAGGGCGATCTGGAGCAGCGGATGGAGCTGCGCTCCATCGGCGCGGACGGCGCCACCCACCCGCTGCGGGGCGAGTTCCTCAAGATCGGCCGGACCGTCAACGGTCTGGTGGTCCAGCTCTCCGAGTTCACCGACGAGGTGACCCGGGTCGCCATCGAGGTGGGCACCGAGGGCAAGCTGGGCGGCCAGGCCCGGGTGCGCGGTATGTCCGGAAGCTGGAAGGACCTCACCGACTCGGTCAACACCATGGCGGGGCGGCTCACCGCCCAGGTGCGCGACATCGCCCTGGTGACCACCGCGGTCGCCAAGGGCGACCTCTCACGCAAGGTCACCGTCCATGTGGCCGGCGAGATGCTGGAGCTGAAGAACACCGTCAACACGATGGTGGACCAGCTGTCGTCCTTCGGCGCCGAGGTGACCCGGGTGGCCCGCGAGGTGGGCACCGAGGGGCAGTTGGGCGGTCAGGCGCAGGTGCCGGGCGTCGCCGGCATCTGGAAGGACCTCACCGACAACGTCAACTTCATGGCGAACAATCTGACCGCACAGGTCAGGGAGATCGCCCAGGTGACCACGGCGGTCGCCAACGGCGACCTGTCACAGAAGATCACGGTGACGGCGCGCGGTGAGATCGCGCGCCTGGCCACCACCATCAATGCGATGACCGAGACGCTGCGCACCTTCGCCGCGGAGGTCACCCGGGTCGCCAGCGAGGTCGCCTCGGAGGGCCGCCTCGGCGGTCAGGCGCTGGTGCCGGGCGCCGCCGGCGTGTGGAAGGACCTCACCGATTCGGTGAACAACGCCTTCCGCGACCTCACCGCCCAGGTGCGTGACATCGCCCAGGTGACCACGGCGGTGGCCTCGGGTGATCTCTCGCAGAAGGTCACGGTGGACGTCTCCGGCGAGATGCTGGAGCTGAAGAACACCGTCAACACCATGGTCGACCAGCTGTCCTCCTTCGGTGTGGAGGTCACCCGGGTGGCCCGGGAGATCGGCGCCGAGGGCCGGCTCGGCGGCCAGGCCCAGGTGCCCGGGGTGGCCGGCACCTGGAAGGACCTCACCGACTCGGTGAACAACGCCTTCCGCAACCTCACCGGTCAGGTCCGCAACATCGCCCAGGTGACCACGGCGGTGGCCTCGGGTGATCTCTCGCAGAAGGTCACGGTGGACGTCTCCGGCGAGATGCTGGAGCTGAAGAACACCGTCAACACGATGGTGGATCAGCTGTCCTCCTTCGCCGCCCAGGTGACGGCGGTCGCCCGGGACGTGGGCGTGGAGGGCCGGCTCGGCGGCCAGGCCCAGGTGCCCGGGGTGGCGGGTGTCTGGCGAGATCTGACCGACTCGGTCAACTTCATGGCCAACAACCTGACCGACCAGGTGCGGAACATCGCCCAGGTGACCACCGCGGTGGCGCGGGGCGATCTGTCGCAGAAGATCGAGGTGGACGCGCGGGGCGAGATCCTGGAGCTGAAGACCACCGTCAACACCATGGTGGACCAGCTCTCCGCCTTCGCCGAGCAGGTGACCCGGGTGGCCCGCGACGTGGGCACCGAGGGCATGCTGGGCGGCCAGGCCAGCGTGCCGGGCGTCGCGGGCACCTGGAAGGACCTCACCGACAACGTCAACTTCATGGCCAACAACCTCACCGGCCAGGTGCGGAACATCGCCCAGGTCGCCACCGCGGTGGCGCGGGGCGATCTGTCGCAGAAGATCGAGGTGGACGCGCGGGGCGAGATCCTGGAGCTGAAGACCACTCTGAACACCATGGTGGACCAGCTCTCGGCCTTCGCGGACGAGGTGACCCGGGTGGCCCGCGAGGTGGGTACCGAGGGCCGGCTCGGCGGCCAGGCACTGGTCCCCGGGGTCTCGGGAGTCTGGAAGGACCTCACCGACAACGTCAATGTGATGGCCAACAACCTCACCGGCCAGGTCCGCAACATCGCCGAGGTGACCACCGCGGTCGCCCTGGGCGATGTCTCCAAGAAGATCACCGTCGACGCCCGCGGCGAGATCCTGGAGCTGGTCACCACCGTCAACACCATGGTGGACCAGCTGTCCGCCTTCGCGGACGAGGTGACCCGGGTGGCCCGCGAGGTGGGCACCGAGGGCATCCTGGGCGGCCAGGCCAGGGTCCGGGGCGTGTCGGGCATCTGGAAGGACCTCACCGACAACGTCAACTTCATGGCGTCCAACCTGACCAGCCAGGTCCGCAACATCGCCCAGGTCGCCACCGCGGTCCAGAACGGCGACCTGTCGAAGAAGATCAACATCGATGCGCAGGGCGAGGTCGCGGCGCTCGCCGGCACCCTCAACACCATGGTGGACCAGCTGTCCGCCTTCGCCGTGGAGGTGACCCGGGTGGCCCGCGAGGTGGGCACCGACGGCACCCTCGGCGGCCAGGCCAGCGTGCCCGGCGTCGCCGGCATCTGGAAGGACCTCACCGAGAACGTCAACCTGATGGCGAACAACCTCACCAACCAGGTGCGGAACATCGCCCTCGTCACCACCGCCGTCGCCAAGGGCGACCTGTCGAAGAAGATCGACGTCGACGCGCGGGGCGAGATCCTGGAGCTGAAGACCACTCTGAACACCATGGTGGACCAGCTGTCCGCCTTCGGCGTCGAGGTGACCCGGGTGGCCCGCGAGGTGGGCACCGACGGCATCCTCGGCGGCCAGGCCAGGGTGCCCGGCGTCGCCGGCACCTGGCAGGACCTCACCGAGTCGGTGAACGAACTGGCCGGCAACCTCACCCGCCAGGTCCGCGCCATCGCCCAGGTGGCCACCGCGGTGACCCGCGGCGACCTCTCGCTGCGCATCGACGTGGACGCGTCCGGAGAGCTCGACGAGCTCAAGGACAACATCAACCAGATGATCGCCAACCTGCGTGAGACCACCCGCGCCAACCAGGAGCAGGACTGGCTGAAGACCAACCTGGCGCGGATCTCCGGTCTGCTGCAGGGCCGCCGCGATCTGGAGGCGGTCGCAGCGCTGATCATGAGCGAGCTCACCCCGGTGGTCTCCGCCCAGCACGGCGCCTTCTTCCTCGCCCAGCCGGCCAGCCGCTCCGCGGCCCTGGTCACCGAGGACGACGACGAGAGCGACGTGGTGCTGCGGCTCATCGGCTCCTACGGTTACCAGCGGCGGGCCATGCCGACCCACTTCCGGCCCGGGGAGTCGCTGATCGGCCAGGCCGCGGTGGAGAAGCGGTCGATCATGCTCAAGGAGGCCCCGCCCGGGTATCTCAAGATCGCCTCCGGGCTGGGGGAGGCCTCCCCGGCCAATGTGATCGTCCTCCCGGTGATGTTCGAGGGCCGGATGCTCGGTGTCATCGAGCTGGCCTCGTTCAGCACCTTCACCAATGTGGCGCTGGACTTCCTGGAGCAGATCGCCGACCTGATCGGCGTCACCGTCAACAACATCAGCGTCAACACCAAGACCGAGGGCCTGCTGCTGGAGTCCCAGCGGCTCACCGCGGAGCTCTCCATGCGCTCCGCCGAGTTGGAGGCCCGCCAGGAGGAGCTGGAGCGCACCAACGAGGAGCTCCAGGAGAAGGCCGAGCAGCTCGCCCAGCAGAACCGCGACATCGAGATCAAGAACAGCGAGATCGAGGAGGCCCGCCAGGTCCTGGAGGAGCGTGCGGAGCAACTGGCCCTCGCCTCCCGCTACAAGAGCGAGTTCCTGGCCAATATGTCGCACGAGCTGCGCACCCCGCTCAACTCGCTGCTGATCCTCGCCAAGCTGCTCTCCGACAACAACGAGGGCAACCTCTCGCCCAAGCAGGTGGAGTTCTCCGAGACCATCCATGGCGCCGGCACCGACCTGCTCCAGTTGATCAACGACATCCTGGACCTCTCCAAGGTCGAGGCGGGCAAGATGGAGGTCCGTCCCTCCCGGATCGCCCTGGTCCAGCTGGTCGACTATGTGGAGGCCGCCTTCCGGCCGCTCACCGCCGACAAGGGCCTGGACTTCGCCGTCAGGGTCTCGCCGGACCTGCCGGTGACGCTGCACACCGATGAGCAGCGGCTCCAGCAGGTGCTGCGCAATCTGCTCTCCAACGCGGTGAAGTTCACCGACAGCGGTGCGGTGGAACTGCTGATCCGACCCGCCGGCGACGAGGTGCCGCACCACGTCCGCGAGCAGCTGCTGGAGGCCGGGGCGATCACCGAGCCCGAGCAGCCGCTGATCGCCTTCTCGGTGACCGACACCGGCATCGGCATCCCCAACAACAAGCTGCGGGAGATCTTCGAGGCCTTCAAGCAGGCCGACGGCACCACCAGCCGCAAGTACGGCGGCACCGGCCTCGGCCTCTCGATCAGCCGGGAGATCGCCAGGCTGCTCGGCGGCGAGATCAACGCCGAGAGCGAGCTGAACCGGGGCTCCACCTTCACCCTGTATCTGCCGCTGCAGGCCGAGGAGTCGGGAGCCGAGTGGCGTAGCGTGCAGCACTCCATGGAGGCCGTCCGGATCGATCAGGACGGCGGTACGGCGGACGGCGGTACGGCGGACAGCAGCCCGGCTGAGCACTGGGCCCAGGAGGTCCGCGAGCTGGCGCAGGAGCGGCGCCGGGAGGCGGCCGACCGCCGTGCGGCGGAGCACCGGATGGCCGAGCACCGTGCGGTGGAGCGCGGGGCGCGGGCCGTCGAGCCCGCTCCGGCCCCGTCGGCGGCCGGGGCGGCGCCGCGCACGGTGGCCTTCCCCGCCCGGGGCAGTGCGGGGACCACCGCCGGGACCACCGGGGAGCAGGGCTTCCACGGGCGGTTCGAGGGCGAGAAGGTGCTGATCGTCGACGACGACATCCGCAATGTCTTCGCCCTCACCAGCGTGCTGGAGCAGTACGGACTGACCGTGCTCTACGCTGAGAACGGCCGGGAGGGCATCGAGGTCCTGGAGCAGCACGACGACGTCGCGCTGGTGCTGATGGACATCATGATGCCGGAGATGGACGGCTATGCCACCACGGAGGCCATCCGCAGCATGCCGCAGTTCGCCGGCCTGCCGATCATCGCTCTCACGGCCAAGGCGATGAAGGGCGACCGGGAGAAGAGCATCGAGGCGGGCGCCTCCGACCATGTGACCAAGCCCGTGGACACCGATCACCTGCTGGGGGTGATGGACCACTGGCTGCGGGTGCGCGGCCACTGAGCGTGCGTCCCGGGCGTCACCCGAAGGCGTGGTGGCCGCTCGGGACGGGAACCAGATATGGTCGCTCGGCGTTGCCAGAACATGCCGGGTGCGGGGCCCGGCCGGGAGACCGCCGCTGCGATGCGATGCGACCGTGTGCTGTGGCCGACGAAAAGGTGCGACTACCATGACCGGCACGAGGGCAGGCGGCGCACAGGTGCCGCCGGTGGGGGCGGTGCCCGGGACACTTCCGGGACGAGGAGGGCGGGCCATGGTGCAGAAGGCCAAGATCCTCCTGGTCGATGACCGGCCGGAGAATCTGCTGGCGCTGGAGGCGATCCTCTCGGCGCTCGACCAGACCCTGGTGCGGGCATCGTCCGGGGAGGAGGCGCTCAAGGCGCTGCTGACCGACGACTTCGCGGTCATCCTGCTGGACGTCCAGATGCCCGGGATGGACGGTTTCGAGACCGCCGCCCACATCAAGCGGCGGGAGCGCACCCGGGACATCCCGATCATCTTCCTCACCGCGATCAACCACGGCCCGCACCACACCTTCCGGGGCTATGCAGCCGGGGCGGTCGACTACATCTCCAAGCCCTTCGACCCCTGGGTGCTGCGGGCCAAGGTCTCGGTCTTCGTCGAGCTCTACATGAAGAACTGCCAGCTCAAGGAGCAGGCCGCGCTGCTGCGCCTGCAGCTGGAGTCCGGCCAGCCCTCGGCCGACGGCGAGACGGTCCGCAAGGAGTCGGTCAACGGCGGCCTGCTGGCCGAGCTGTCCGCCCGGCTGGCCGCGGTGGAGGAGCAGGCGGAGGCGCTCACCAAGCAGCTGGACGAGTCCTCGGACACCGCGGCTGCCGCCACCGCCGTGCATCTGGAGCGCAAGCTCGCCGGTCTCCGGCGCGCCCTGGACGCCCTGGAGCCCGGCTCCGCCGGCTCCGTGGCCTTCCCGATGTCCGACTGACCACCCCTCAGCGATCCGCCGGGCAGGCTCTGCCGCGGCGGATCCGGACGCCCTGCCGTACTCCTGCCGGGGAGCCGGGGATCATGCGGTCCGACCCGGGTGCGTACGGCCAGTGCGGCCGGTTGCGGCGCTCCCGGGGTCGAGGCGGTGGCAGCAGTCATCCCCTCGGACGGGGCGGTGCGTCGCGCAGCCCCGCGCACTGGCGGGCGGGCAGTCCGCCGCCTCCCTCGATCGAGTGACGGCCATTCGGGTGACATGCCGTCGGGGCGACACGCCGTCGGAGGCCGTGGCCGACGCGTGTTCCCCAGGTGACGCCCCCGGTACTCTCTCAACCATGGCCACTCGTACGTCCGGAAGCGCCCCGCGCACCCCAGCGTCGGGGCCGCAGAAGAAGAGCGCCTCCGGAGCGTCCGGCAAGGCCGCGGCCAAGCCCGCCGCCCGGAAGACCGCCGCGAAGGCCCCGGCCAAGAAGGCGGCCCCGCCGCCGCCCCCGCCGCCCCGGCCGCTGCTGTTCCGCCTGGTACGGGCCTGCTGGCTGGGGCTCGCCCATGCCGTGGGCGCCCTGTTCCGCGGCTTCGGGGACGGGGCCAAGGGGCTCGACCCGGCGCACCGCAGGGACGGCCTGGGCCTGCTGCTGCTGGGACTCTCCCTGGTGACCGCGGTGGGCACCTGGTTCTCCCCGCAGGGCTGGCTGGGGGTCGGCACCACCGCCGTGGTCAGCGGTGCCTTCGGCCGGCTCGATGTGCTGGTGGCGCTGCCGCTCGCCGCGATCGCCTGGCGGCTGCTCCGTCACCCGGAGCGCCCGGAGGCCAATGGACGGATCATCATCGGTCTCGGCGCACTGACGACAGGCGTACTCGGCCTGGTGCACATCGGCTGCGGAGCGCCCGGTATGCAGACCGGCGCGACCAGGATCCGGCAGGCGGAGGCATCATCGGCTGGGCCGCGTCCCGTCCGATGATGGCGGCCGCGGGACCGGCGCTCGCGGTGCCGCTGCTGCTGCTGCTCGCCTTCTTCGGCCTGCTGGTGGTCACCGCCACCCCGGTCAACAAGATCCCCGAGCGGCTGCTGCTGCTCGGCCGTCGGCTCGGTGTGGTGGAGCGGCCCCCCGCCGCCGACGGCCGGGCGGGCGGACCCGAACGTGAGCACTCGACGGAGCCGCCGGAGGACGCCGACCCCGACGCGCTGCCGTACACGGTGGACGCAGGGGCCGACGCACCGCCCGCAAAGCGCCGCCGCACCCGCCGCAAGCTGCTGCAGGAGCCGCTGCCCGAGACGGCGGACGACGCGCCCTTCGCAACCCGCGACCTGGCCCGGGGGGTGGCGGCCGATCTGCAGGGCGCCGTGGAGTTCGGCGTACCGGGGTCGTCCACCCTGGCGGGCATGGTGCCCAAGGTGGTGGACCGTACCGCACCGCCCGAGGAGCTCGCGGTGCCCGCGGCCCGCAGTGGCGCCGGGGAGGAGAGCGAGGCCCCGGAGCACGGTCCGTCCCCGGTGCGGATGGAACAGCTGCAGCTCTCCGGGGACATCACCTATGCGCTGCCGTCCCTGGACCTGCTGGAGCGCGGCGGCCCGGCGAAGGCCCGCAGCAAGATCAATGACGATGTGGTGGCCCAGCTCACCGGTGTCTTCTCCGAGTTCAAGGTGGATGCTGCGGTCACCGGCTTCACCCGCGGCCCGACGGTCACCCGCTACGAGGTGGAACTCGGGCAGGCCGTCAAGGTGGAGCGGATCACCGCGCTGGCCAAGAACATCGCCTATGCCGTCGCCAGCCCCGATGTCCGCATCATCAGCCCCATCCCGGGCAAGTCCGCGGTGGGCATCGAGATCCCCAACCGCGACCGGGAGATGGTCAACCTCGGCGATCTGCTGCGGTCCCGCGCCGCGGCCGAGGACGACCATCCGATGCTGGTCGGCATGGGCAAGGACGTCGAGGGCCACACCGTGATGGCCAACCTGGCCAGGATGCCGCACATCCTGGTCGCCGGCGCGACGGGGGCGGGCAAGTCCTCCTGCATCAACTGCCTGATCACCTCGGTGCTCGCCCGCGCCACCCCGGACGAGGTGCGGATGGTGCTGGTCGACCCCAAGCGGGTGGAACTCACCGCCTACGAGGGCATCCCGCATCTGATCACCCCGATCATCACCAACCCCAAGAAGGCCGCCGAGGCGCTGCAGTGGGTGGTCCGCGAGATGGACCTGCGCTATGACGACCTGGCCGCCTACGGATTCCGCCATGTCGACGACTTCAACGCGGCGGTGCGCTCGGGGAAGGTGCAGCCGCCGCCGGGCAGTGAGAGGGAGCTGGCGCCCTACCCGTATCTGCTGGTGATCGTGGACGAGTTGGCCGACCTGATGATGATCGCCCCGCGGGACGTCGAGGACTCGGTCGTCCGGATCACCCAGCTCGCCCGGGCGGCCGGCATCCACCTGGTGCTGGCCACCCAGCGTCCCTCGGTGGATGTGGTGACCGGCCTGATCAAGGCCAATGTCCCCTCCAGGCTGGCCTTTGCCACCTCCTCACTGGCCGACTCCCGGGTCATCCTGGACCAGCCCGGCGCCGAGAAGCTGATCGGCAAGGGTGACGCGCTCTTTCTGCCGATGGGTGCCGGAAAGCCGATCCGGATGCAGGGCGGCTTTGTCACCGAGGCCGAGGTCGCGGCCGTGGTGCAGCACTGCAAGGACCAGTTGACGCCCGCTTACCGCGAGGACGTCACGGTGGGCTCCGGGCAGAAGAAGGAGATCGACGAGGAGATCGGCGACGACCTGGATCTGCTCTGCCAGGCCGCCGAGCTCGTGGTCTCCACCCAGTTCGGGTCGACTTCGATGCTGCAGCGCAAACTGCGTGTGGGATTCGCCAAGGCGGGAAGGCTGATGGACCTGATGGAGTCGCGCGGGATCGTCGGCCCGAGCGAGGGGTCCAAGGCCCGCGACGTCCTCATCAAACCGGACGAACTGGATGCGGTCCTTCTCGAACTACGGGGGTGACCGACGGCCCCCGAACTCGTTCGGGGGATGGGGAACCGCACGGCGGGCTGCTGCGTCAACCCGGTGGGGACGACCTGCCGGGCGGCCCGCTCGAGGGGCTCTGCGCATTCGGTCCCGCCCGGGTTGATAAAGGCTTTCCCACCCCCTCTAGACTGATCTTCCAGCAGGTGGCCAACGCTCGAAAGGCGCCCCAGTGACCATCGGCAAGTCCCCGCTCGGCGACAACCGCCGGTCCGACCCGGCCTCGCCCGGCTCGGCCCCGACCATGTCCGGGGCCTCAGCGCTCGGGCGGCGCAGACCGCCCGTGCCCGCCGCTTTCCAGCCGCCTGCCGATGTCGTGCCCACAGCGGAGCCGATCCCCACGATCGGCCGCATCCTGGCCTCGGCCCGGATCGATGCCGCACTGACCGTCGACCAGGTCAGTGCCGCCACCCGTGTCCGCGTGCCCATAGTGCACGCCATCGAGGACGACGACTACGACCGCTGCGGCGGCGACTTCTACGCCCGGGGCCACATCAGGGCGATCGCCAAGGCGGTCGGTGTCGACGGCGACGCCCTGGTCGCCCGGTACGACGCCGAGCACGGCGGCTCCCCCGCCATGGCCCGCCCCAAGGAGATCTTCGAGGCGGGCGGCCGGCTCCGCGCCGAGCGCCGGCGGCCGAACTGGACGGCCGCGATGGTGGCCGCCATCGTCGCTGTGGTGGCGCTGATCGGCTTCAACCTCGTGAGTGGCCGAAACCACACCCCCGACACCCGGGTGGCCTCCACCCCGCTGCCCAGCCACCGGGCGTCGGCGCCGGCCACGGTGCATCCGACCCCGAACCCCACCCCGCACTCGGAGTCGCCGATCGCCGCTGCTCCGGCGGACAAGGTCACGGTCAAGCTGGTCGCCCAGGACGGTGACAGCTGGGTCTCCGCCATCGACAGCCAGGGCAACACGCTCTTCCAGAAGAACCTGCAGTCCGGCGAGAACCAGACGTTCACCGATCCCAAGAAGATCAAGCTGGTGCTGGGGAACGCGGGCGCCGTCCACCTGTACGTCAACGGCAAGGACCTCGGTCCCGCCGGTCAGAACGGCCAGGTCGTCCGGCTCACCTACACACCCGGTGACCCCGAGGCCGCCTGATCCCGACCCCTGCCCGACCACCGCGCGGCCTCCGGAGACACACCTCCGGTGGTCGCGCGTTAATCTTGCGGCATGCCAGAACGCCGCACTGTCGCCCTTGTCACGCTCGGATGCGCCCGCAACGAGGTCGATTCCGAGGAACTCGCCGGGCGACTGGAGGCCGACGGCTGGCAGCTCGTCCAGGACGCCGCCGACGCCGACGTCGCCGTGGTCAACACCTGCGGCTTCGTCGAAGCCGCCAAGAAGGACTCCGTGGACGCCCTGCTGGAGGCCAACGACCTCAAGGGCCATGGCCGCACCCAGGCCGTGGTGGCGGTCGGCTGTATGGCCGAGCGCTACGGCAAGGAGCTCGCCGAGGCACTGCCCGAGGCCGACGCCGTCCTGGGCTTCGACGACTACGCCGACATCACCGACCGCCTGCAGACCATCCTCGCCGGCGGCCACCATGTCTCGCACGCCCCCCGCGACCGCCGCAAGCTGCTGCCGCTCACCCCGGTCGAGCGCCAGTCGGCCGCGGCCGAGGTCGCCGTCCCCGGCCACGGGGCCCCGGAGGACCTCCCGGAGGGGGTCGCGCCCGCCTCCGGCCCCCGGACGCTGCGCAGGCGGCTGGACGACTCCCCGGTGGCCTCGGTGAAGCTCGCCTCGGGCTGCGACCGGCGCTGCTCCTTCTGCGCCATCCCGGCCTTCCGCGGCTCCTTCCTCTCCCGCCGCCCCGCCGATGTGCTCTCGGAGACCCGCTGGCTGGCCGAGCAGGGGGTCCGCGAGGTGATGCTGGTGAGCGAGAACAACACCTCGTACGGCAAGGACCTGGGCGACATCCGGCTGCTGGAGACCCTGCTGCCGGAGCTGGCGGCGGTGGACGGCATCGAGCGGGTGCGGGTCAGCTATCTGCAGCCCGCGGAGATGCGTCCCGGTCTGATCGATGTGATGACCGGCACTCCGGGTGTGGTGCCCTACTTCGATCTCTCCTTCCAGCACTCCGCGCCCAATGTGCTGCGGCGGATGCGCCGGTTCGGCGACACCGACCGCTTCCTGGAGCTGCTGGAGGGCATCCGCGCCAAGGCGCCGGAGGCAGGCGCCCGGTCCAACTTCATCGTCGGCTTCCCGGGTGAGACCGAGGCGGACCTGGCGGAGCTGGAGCGCTTCCTCACCCACGCCCGGCTGGACGCCGTCGGCGTCTTCGGCTACTCCGACGAGGACGGCACCGAGGCGGCGGGCTACGACGGCAAGCTGCCCGAGGACGCGGTCGCCGAGCGGCTGGCACGGCTCACCCGGCTGGCCGAGGAGATGACCGCTCAGCGTGCCGAGGAGCGGATCGGCAGCGAGGTCGAGGTGCTGGTGGAGTCCGTGGAGGACGGGGTGGTCGAGGGCCGCGCCGCCCACCAGGCACCGGAGACCGACGGGCTGACCACCCTGCTCGGGGCCGTGGACGCCAAGCCCGGGGAGTTCGTCCGGGCCCGGGTGGTCGCCGCCGAGGGCGTCGATCTGGTCGCCGAGCCCGTCGCGGCCGCCACCTCGGGAGACGGCTGTCAGGGGGAGGGCGCGTGACCGACGCATCGGAGGCCGGTGGCAGAGGCGCCCGGCTGGAGGAGGCCGCCAAGGCCCCCGGCGCGGTCGAGGCGGCGGCGGAGGCCATGGCCGAGGGGCACGCTCCCGCCCATGCGCCGCCGCAGCCCGGCGGGTCCGCCGCGGCGCCTCCGGGCATCTGGAACATCGCCAATATGCTCACCATGCTGCGGCTGCTGCTGGTACCGGTCTTTGTGGCGCTGCTCTTCGCGGCCGGCGGCCATGACCCCAAGTGGCGTTCGGTGGCCTGGGCCTCGTTCGCCATCGCGATGATCACCGACCTCTTCGACGGCGAGCTGGCGCGCCGGATGGAGCTGGTGACCGACTTCGGCAAGATCGCCGACCCGATCGCGGACAAGGCGATCATGGGCTCGGCGCTGATCGGCCTCTCCGCCCTCGGCGACCTGCCGTGGTGGGTGACCGTGGTGATCCTGGTCCGCGAGCTGGGCATCACCCTGATGCGGTTCTGGGTGATCAGGCACGGTGTGATCCCCGCCAGCCGGGGCGGCAAGCTGAAGACGCTCACCCAGGGCATCGCGGTCGGCATGTACGTCCTGGAGCTCACCGGCTGGCTGGCCACCGCACGGGCAGTGCTGATGGGGGTGGCGGTGCTGCTCACCGTCGGCACCGGCGCCGACTATGTACGGCAGGCGGTGCAGCTGAGGCGGGCGGGGCTTGCCAGGGCTCGCGCCGGGGCATGATCCACCCCATGAGCACCGCAGAGGCGTCCCGGGACACGGAGGGGTCCGACCCCGCCCGGCAGCTTCTCGCCGCCTTGGGCGCGGCTGGAGCCACGGTGGCGGTGGCGGAGTCCCTCACCGGGGGGCTGCTGGCCGCCGAGCTGGTGGCCGTTCCCGGGGCCTCCAGCACCTTCCGCGGGTCGGTGACCGCCTATGCCACCGACCTCAAGGCCTCGGTGCTCGGCGTGGACGCCGGGCTGCTGGCTGCCGAGGGCGCTGTCCATCCGCAGGTGGCGCTGGAGATGGCGGAGGGCGTGCGGCGGCTGATGGGCGCCGTCTACGGGGTCGCCACCACCGGAGTGGCCGGTCCCGAACCCCAGGACGGCAGGCCGGTGGGCACAGTACACATCGCAGTGGCCGGCCCGCAGGGAAGTACTGTCTCTTCGCCCCTGTTGTCGGGTGGGCGTGCCACAATCCGACGCAAGACGGTGGCGGCAGCGCTCGAGCTGCTCCGGCAGCAGCTGTCACCGCCGGTGGATGCTGCTCCGGTGGTTAGTTCCGGTGGTTCCACCGGGAAGAAGCCAGGTAGCGAAGAAGAAGCGCAGCGCCGGGCGGTGCAGCGTTGAGTGACACAGCGTCGAGCGGAACTGCATGGCACGGGCGACCGCCCGGCCATACCGGGAACCACAGGGGAGGGACCATGCGTACAGCCGAGAGTGAACACGACCTTGGTCCCCGCACGTGAAGCGGGCGAGGCGGTACGGTGGGGACGTGACGTCTCGATCCGCGGTCCGAGGAGGGAGCCACCGATGATCCTGCTCCGTCGCCTACTGGGTGACGTGCTGCGTCGGCAGCGCCAGCGTCAGGGCCGTACCCTCCGCGAGGTGTCCGCCGCAGCACGGGTGTCGCTCGGGTATCTCTCCGAGGTCGAGCGCGGGCAGAAGGAGGCCTCCTCCGAGCTGCTCTCCGCGATCTGCGACGCACTCGACGTCCGGATGTCGGAGGTCATGCGGGAGGTCAGCGACGAGCTGTCGCTCGCCGAGTTGGCCGCCGCCGAGCCGGTGCGTCCGGTGCTGGAGCCCGTTCCGGTCCCCGGCCCCGCCGCCGATCGGATGAGTTCCATCACCCAGAAGACCGCCCAGTCGGCCGTCGACGTGGTCGCTGCCTGACAGCGCTCCACCCTCCGGGCCGCCGCAGACCGGCCCGATTGCTCCGCGGGATGGTGGGCAGGAGCCCCCGTGCCGTGCCGGGGGCAGCCCCCCCGGTGCGAACGAGTCCCCGGTTGCCCGGGGCGGTCACCGGCCGCCCGGGGCGGGAGGAGCTACCCAGAGATGTCTGTCGTCAAGAGCCCGCTCTCCGACAGTGACCGAGAGGTCACCGGTAACGCCCTGCAGACCGCGCTGGTGGATCTGCTCGACCTCTCGCTGGTGGCGAAGCAGGCGCACTGGAACCTGATCGGTCCTCGCTTCCGCTCCGTCCATCTGCAGCTCGACGAGGTCGTCGCCAGCGCACGGACCTTCTCCGACACGGTGGCGGAGCGGGCGGCCGCGATCGGGGTGAGCCCGGACGGACGGGCGGTCACCGTGGCCAAGACCAGCGGACTGCCGGACTTCCCTGCGGGCTGGGTACGCGACTCCGACGTCATCGACTCACTGGTGGACGCCTTCGCGGTGGTGATCGGACGGATGCGGGAGCGCATCGCGGCCACCGAGAAACCCGACCCGGTCAGCCAGGACCTCTTCATCGGCATCGCGGCCGAGCTGGAGAAGGAGGCCTGGATGTTCCAGGCCGAGAGCCAGAGCTGAGAGCCGGCCGGGCCGCCACCGCCGCCTGGGAACCCCCTGTCCGTGATCCGCCCCCTGGGCCTGTGCAGGACCCCGGGGGCCCAAGGAGGCGGATTCATGCGCCGGCTCCCCACGTCGGCCCGTCCAGACGCCCGCCCAGCCGCCTGCCGTCCGTCCGTGAGGCTGCCGCGCCGCAGCCCGGCCGTCTGGGCCCTGGCAGCCGTCCTCTCCGCGTTCTGCTGGTGGCTGCTGCTCGCCGGCCCGGTGCACCGCGGCGGTCCGCAGCTGATGCTGGGCGCCCTGGCCGGGGGCTGGGGGATCAGTCTGCTGCCGGTGCACTGCAACCGCTGGCGCACCGGCCCGCGCCGCAGACCCGGCCGCGGCCGCGGCCGCGGCCGACCGCTGATCCCGCCCTGCCCCGGTCGCGCCGCCGGGGACAGGGCGGCCGGCGGAGCCGTTCAGCGGCGTGGCGGCCCGGCCCGGCGGCTCCGCGGCGGCGGTGACGGCGACGGCGACGGCGACGGTCCACGCTGGCAGGACGGACACCAGTAGCCGACCCGCTCCCGGGAGGCCTCGGCGCGTTCGGTGACGCACACCGGGGTGCCGCAGCGCAGACAGGGCCGGCCGGCCCGGCCGTAGACCCAGTGCTGCCGCCCCGGGCGGGTGTCGCCGGTGGTGATGTGGCCGTGGCGCAGCTTGTTGGCGTCCAGCGCCCGCTGCGCCAGGTCGATCAGCCGGTCGGGCTGCGCCAGCTCGCCGACCGGGGTCCAGGGGGTCACCCCACGCAGAAAGCACAGCTCGCAGCGGTAGACATTGCCGACGCCGGCCATGACGCGCTGGTCCAGCAGTGCCTCCCCGACCGGGCGGCCGGGTATGGCCAGCAACCGGCGCAGCGCCTCGGCGGGGTCCCAGTCGGGGCCCAGCAGATCCGGTCCGAGGTGGCCGACGACCTGTCCCTCGGCATCACTGCGCAGCAGCTCCACCACGGGAAGCCGATAGCCGACGGCTGCGCCTTCCTCGGTGCCCAGCACGGCTCTGATCTGCCAGTCCGGGCCGCCGTCCCAGGGTTCACCGACGGGGTGGATCCGCCACTGGCCGTCCATCCGCAGATGGGTGTGCAGGGTCCAGCCGCCCTCGATCCGGGTCAGCAGGTGCTTGCCCCGCGGGACGACCGCGGTGACCCGCCGTCCGCTGAGGTCCACCGTGGCCAGCCGGGGGACGCGCAGATCGGTCATGGTCAGCACCCGGCCCGCGAGCGCCTCGCGGAGCCGGGTGGCGGCCAGGAACAGAGTGTCGCCTTCGGGCACGCAGTCCATGATGCCGCGTGCCCGAAGGGACCCGGGGTCCGCCCTCAGTGCAGCGGCCCCGTGAGCGGCAGCACCACCTCGCAGGGGACGCTGCGGGGGTTCGCCGGGTCGAGGGCATTGAGCACATCGGTGAGGGCGATGGGGTCGTAGGCGATCTCGAGGTGGTCGGTGAAGTCCACCCCGCACTGGTCCTGCACGGTGATGTTGGTGACGTCGGGGCCGCTGAGATAGGCCGTCCGATAGGGGGTGACCACCTCGTCGTAGCTGGTGACGACGGTGGTGTAGCTGATGCCCGGCACGCTGTCGCCGCCCTGGTTGAGCTTGGTGATGAAGGGCGACCCGACCTGCTGGTCGACCAGTGCGGGGAAGGTGGTGTTCAGCAGGTCGTTCACCGGCTTCAGCAGGTGCAGTACGGTGCCGATCTCGGTGAGGCCGTCCAGGGTGGTGCCATGGCCGCTCGGTGCGAGGCCGACCAGCCGGCGCACCTTTCCGGCCCCGCCGAGGAACTTGGTGTAGTAGCGGGCGACGGCGCCGCCCTGCGAGTGCGCCACCAGGTCGACCTTGGCGGCGCCGGTGGCTGCCAGCACCTGGTCGACGAAGGCCGACAGGGCGTCCGCCCCGTCGGTCAGCGGCCCGACCCCCTGGATCACGGAGTCGGGGGAGGAGCCCCCGTAGGTGAGGGCGAAGACGCAGTAGCCGTTGTTGGCCAGCAGCGGCGCTGCGCCGCGCCAGTTGCTGTTCATATTGCCGAAGGTGCCGTGGACCAGCACCACCGGGTCCGGGTGGGCACTGGAGGGGCGGCAGCTCCAGTTGTTGGCGCCGGGCGGCGGCTCGGTGGGGGTGGTGAACCCTGCGAGTGCGCCACTGGCGAAGTGGGTGTCCACCGGCAGGCTGCCCTGGGCCCGGGCCGGGGCGGCGGTGACAGCGCTGAGGGCGGTGAGGGCGAGGGCGGCAGAGGTGGCGGTGGCGTACAGGCGGAGACTGTGCCGGGTGAGGCGCCGGCGAAGGGTGGCACGCATGGCGGATCCTCTCGGTCAGGGTGCGTACGCAGGGGCGCAGACGGGGCGTATCGGCACCGGTGGCACCCCGGCAGGCAATTGGTGCCGGGGGCGGTCAAGGGAATGGCGGCCGTTGGGTGAGCGACCGCAGTGGCGAGAGGAATTGCAGACGCGGGTAAAGCCTCTCGTCGACTGGCCAGACCGTAGAATCCGGTGATTCCGGGTGTCAACGGAATGGACGGGCGGGCGGTGAAGATGGCGGTCCGCATCGACTTCCGCGGCGGAGAACACTCGCTGCGGCGAGTGTTTCCGTCGACCGGCCGCCGACGGTGCCATTGATCGCAGGGCAACGTCGGACTCCGACCGGCCCTGGCGTCCGACGATCCGTCATGTCGTGCCCTGTTCGGCGTGATCGACCGCGGCGAGGGCGGGCCACCAGCGGGGCTCCATGGGCAATCCGCCGGGCGGCGGGTTGCGGACGGGTGCCCGGGAATGTTTTCGGAAGGCGGCGTTGACACGGTGTCGGGCGGATATCGATACTGCGGCGAAGCCGCGCACCCGCCTTTCGGTATTACGATCCACCGCGTTGCGTAATGCCCGACGAGGGCCGCCGGTTCGGGGGCGTACGGAGGGAGCGGGCCAATGCCGCGGGGAAGGGAAGCCGCAGAGCGCGACAGCACGGGGACGACAGTGGCCGATGTTCCGTACCACCGTCCATGGGCGGCGCTGCCACCGGAGTTCGCGCCCGTGCTGCGCGCGGAGCACCGGCGGCTCAGTGCGGAGATCGTCAGGGAGGTGCGCCGTCAGATACCGGAGTTCGCCAGGCCGCTGGACGGCCAGTTCGGCACCGGTATCCAGTTGGGCGTGGGTCAGGCGCTCGACCAGTTCACCGACCTGATCGCGGACGACGGCGCCGCCCGGGAGGACCGCATCCGGGTGTTCCGTGCCCTCGGCCGCGGCGAACTGCGGGAGGGGCGCAGCCTGGACGCCCTGCAGGCCGCCTACCGGCTCGGCGCCCGGCTGGCCTGGCGGCGCTACTCCGCAGTGGCCGAGCGCGTCGGGTTGAGCGCCGCGCTGCGCGCGGTTCTGGCAGAGGCGATCTTCGCCCATATCGATGAGATCGCCTCAGCCTCGGTGGAGGGCTACGCCGAGGCGCAGGCGGATGCCGCCGGTGCCCGGCAGCGGCGGCGTCACCGGTTGCTGGAACTGATGCTCTCCGGAGCCGCCGCACCGCTGGCGGTGGAGGCGGCCAGGGCTGCGGAGTGGCGCTGGCCGAGGCAGGTCAGCGCCGTGGTGCTGGCCCCGGTGGACCCCTGGGCGGCGGAGCTGCGCACAGCCGCCGCACCGCAGTGGCCCGCCGATGTGCTGTGGGACTTCGAACGGCCGGACGGCCTGGCGCTGATGCCCGATCCGCAGGCGCCCGGCCGGCCGGCGCAGCTGCGGGCCGCTCTCGCCGGGAGGACTGCCGTGGTGGGCCCTGCGGTCGCTCCGGAGAAGGCCGCACACTCGCTGCGCTGGGCGAGGTTGCTGCTGGACCGTCTGGTGGCCGACCAGTCGCGGCTTCAGCCGGTGCCGCAGCTGCTCTTCTGCGACGACCGGCTGGACGCCCTGCTGCTGCTGGTGGACGAGGAGCTGGTGCGGCTATTGGGGGAGCGTCAGCTGGCTGTGCTGGAGCCGCTCACCGTCAAGCAGCGCCGCCGGGTGGAGGAGACCTTGCTGGCCCGGCTGGAGACCAATGGCAGCGGCCCGGAGATGGCCGCCCGGCTGGGCATCCATCCCCAGACGGTCCGTCAGCGGATGCGTCGCGTCGAGGAGTTGTTCGGCCGGGTGCTCGGCGACCCAGCTGTCCGCTTCCCGCTGGAGGTGGCGCTGCGCGGCCGACGGCTGGCGGAGTGCGGGCTGGCCGCGGCGCCCCCGCCGCCGGCCCGGGCCGGCCCCGTCGAGCGGGAGTCCCTGCCGCGGATGCGGGGGGCCGCCCCGACCGCCCTGCACGGACGGTGAGGTGCGGGGCCCCGCGCGGTCGCCCTCCGGACGGCGCGCGGGGCAGGGTTGTCGCTCTCCGCGAGGGGAGCGGAGCCGAGCGAGCGGGGCCTCAGACGCGGAGCCGGAGGCCGCGCGGGGTGGGGTGGAACCCGGCGTTCTCCAGGGCGCGGCCCAGGGGCGAGGTCAGTGCGGCCTCGCCGTTGGCCCGCTCCACGGTGACCTTGCCCAGGGCTCCCTCGCGGACCGCCAGGGCCAGCGCGTCCATGGCACGCTGCAACTGCTCGGCGTCCTCCGTCCAGGAGAGCAGTGACTTGCCGCCCCGCTCGACATACAGCGCCAGCGCGCCGTCGACCAGGACGACCAGGGCACCGGCCTTGCGGCCCGGCTTGTGTGCGGACCGGGCGTTCTCCGCACCGGGCGGATCCGGCCACGGCAGTGCGGCGCCATAGGCGTTGGCGGGATCGGCGGCGGCCAGCACCAGGGCCCGGGAGCGCTCGTCGGGACGGGCGCCGCCCAGCGGGCCGTGCGGGGACGGCGGTGCGGTGGTCCAGCCGTCGGCCTCCGCGGCGGCGGAGCGCTCCAGGGCGGCATTGACCGCCCGCAGCCGGTCGACGGCGCCGTCGGTGGCGAACTGGGCGGCGCCCAGGCCGTCGACCACATAGCCGCGGCGGGCCCGGCCGTTCTCCTCGAAGGCGGACAGCACCCGGTAGGCGGAGGCGAAGCCGCCGGGCGCCCGCTCGGCGGCGACCGCACCCCGGGTCACCACGCCGTGCCGGTCCAGCAGGGTCTGGGCCAGGGCGGTGGCCCGCAGGGTGGGGTCGGCGGTCCGCTCCGGGACCAGCGACCAGCGGCCGGCCGTGGTGGGCGGCCCGGTGCGCGACGTGTGCCCGGCCCGGCCGCCGAAGGAGCGGCCCGCGCCGCCGATGCGGCCGCGCGGCACGGAGCGGGGTGCGCGATGGGCGGTGGAGCCGGCGGTGCGGCCGGAGCCCAGCAGGGCGCGCATCGGCGCCAGGGTGTCATTGCTGACGTATCCGGCCCAGGCCAGATCCCACAGGGCGTCGGCCAGGGCCAGGTCCGAGGGCGGCGGCTCGCCCGCCGAGAGGGCCGCGGCGGCGGCCCGGTCGGCGAGCTGCCGGAAGAACAGGCCGTAGCCGCCGGCCAGCGCATCCAGCAGGGCCCGGTGGACGGGGGTGGTCTCCAGCGGCAGCGGCTCGGGAAGCAGCAGATGTGCGGTGTCGGCGAGATGGAGGGAGATCCAGCCGTCCTTGCCGGGCAGCGCTCCGGCGCCCGACCACACCACCTCGCCGGCGGCGGTGAGTTCGTCCAGCATGCCGGGGGAGTAGTCCAGCATCCGGGCGGGCAGTACCAGCTTCTCCAGGGCGGAGGCGGGCACCGCGGCCCCCTGCAGCTGCTCCACGGCACGGACCAGTCCGTCGATGCCGCGCAGCCGCCCGGCGCCGATGTGCTGCCACTGGGGCAGGAAGGCGGCCAGCGAACGCGGTGGGACGGGCTCCACCTCGTGCCGCAGTGCGGCCAGCGAGCGGCGGCGCAGCCGTCGCAGCACCTCGCTGTCGCACCACTCGGTGCCGCTGCCTCCCGGCCGGAACTCGCCCTGGACCAGTCGGCCGGTGGCGGCCAGCCGGTGCAGCGCCCCCGTGACCACGGCGGGACCGAGGCCGTGACGGGTCGCCGCGGCCGCTGCGGTGAACGGGCCGTGGGTGCGGGCGTGGCGGGCGAGCAGATCGCCGAGGGGATCCTTGACCGGCTCGGTGAACGCCTCCGGGATGCCCACCGGCAGGGGTGTGCCCAGGGCGTCCCGCAGCCGGCCCGCGTCCTCCACGGCGGCCCAGCGCTCCTCGCCGGCGATCCGCACCCTGATGGCGCGGCGGGAGGCTTCCAGCTCGGCGGCCCAGGAGGCGTCCGCGCCCCGCTCGGTGAGCTCGGCGGTGGTGAGCGGGCCCAGCAGCCGCAGGGCGTCGGCGAGGCCCTCGACGTCCTTGATCCGGCGCTCGGGGCTGAGGCGCTGCAGCTCGGCCTCCAGCTCGGCGAGGACGTCCGCGTCCAGCAGCTCCCGCAGCTCGGCCTGGCCGAGCAGCTCGGCGAGCAGCCGGGAGTCCAGCGACAGCGCGGAGGCGCGGCGCTCGGCGAGCGGTGAGTCGCCCTCGTAGAGGAACTGGGCGACATAGCCGAAGAGCAGTGACCGGGCGAAGGGTGACGGCTCAGGGGTGGTGACCTCGACCAGGCGTACCCGTCGGCTCTCGACGTCCCGCATCAGCTCGACCAGGCCCGGGACGTCGAAGACGTCCTGGAGGCACTCGCGGACCGCCTCCAGCACGATCGGGAAGGAGCCGAACTCCGAGGCGACCTGGAGCAGTTGGGACGCCCGCTGGCGCTGCTGCCACAGCGGGGTGCGGCGGCCGGGGCTGCGCCGGGGCAGCAGCAGGGCACGGGCGGCGCACTCGCGGAAGCGGGAGGCGAACAGCGCCGAACCGCCCACCTGCTCGGTGACCAGCTGCTCCACCTCACCCGGCTCGAAGACGGCTGCGTCGGCGCCCAGCGGTGCCTCGTCGGTGACGGCAGCGGGCTCCGGCCGGTCGGTGAACGGATCGCCGTCCGCGGGGAAGTCGAGCAGATCGGCGTCGGGCAGCCGCAGCACGATGCCGTCGTCGGCATGCATGACCTGGGCGTCCAGCCCGTACCGCTCCTGCAGCCGGGCGCCGAGCGCCAGCGCCCAGGGGGCGTGCACCTGGGCGCCGAAGGGGGAGTGCACCACGACCCGCCAGTCGCCCAGTTCGTCGCGGAAGCGCTCCACCACCACGGTGCGGTCGTCGGGCACATGCCCGCAGGCCTGGCGCTGTTCGGCGAGGTAGGAGAGCAGATTGGCGGCCGCCCAGTCGTCCAGCCCGGCGGCGGTCAGCCGCTCCTGCGCGGCCTCCGGGGCAAGACCGCCGATCTCCCGCACAAAGGCGCCGACGGCCCGGCCCAGCTCCAGTGGACGGCCGAGCGCGTCGCCGTGCCAGAACGGCAGTTTGCCGGGGACACCGGGGGCGGGGGAGACCAGCACCCGGTCATGGGTGATGTCCTCGATCCGCCAGGAGCTGGTGCCCAGGGTGAAGACATCGCCGACCCGTGACTCGTAGACCATCTCCTCGTCCAGCTCGCCGACCCGGCCGCCGCCCTTCTTGGGGTCGGCCCCGGCCAGGAAGACCCCGAAGAGGCCGCGGTCGGGGATGGTGCCGCCGGAGGTCACCGCGAGCCGCTGGGCACCGGGGCGCCCGGTGAGGGTGCCCGCCACCCGGTCCCACACCAGCCGCGGCCGCAGCTCGGCGAAGGCGTCGGAGGGGTAGCGCCCGGCCAGCATGTCCAGCACGGCCTCGTACGCGGAGTGCGGCAGTGCGGCGAACGGGGCGGCGCGGCGGACCAGCGCCAGCAGCTCGTCGGCGTCCCAGGTGTCCATGGCGGTGATGGCGATGATCTGCTGGGCCAGGACATCCAGCGGGTTCTGGGGGATCCGCAGCGACTCGATGCCGCCCCGGCGCATCCGCTCGGTGACCACGGCCGCCTGCACCAGATCGCCCCGGTACTTGGGGAACACCACCCCGGTGGAGACCGCGCCCACCTGGTGCCCGGCGCGGCCGACCCGCTGCAGCCCGGAGGCGACCGAGGGGGGCGACTCCACCTGGACCACCAGGTCGACGGCGCCCATGTCGATGCCCAGCTCCAGGCTGGAGGTGGCGACCACGGCGGGCAGCACCCCGGCCTTGAGCTGCTCCTCGACGGCGGCGCGCTGCTCCTTGGAGACCGAGCCGTGGTGGGCGCGCGCCAGCACCGGCGGTGCGGCCCGGTTGGCCCCGGCCTGGGCCATCACCTGGGCCGGCGCGTGTGCCTCGGGCAGCGCCTCCCCGGTGGCGCGCTCATGGGCGATCTCATTGAGCCGGTTGCACAGCCGCTCGGCGAGTCGGCGGGAGTTGGCGAAGACGATGGTGGAGCGGTGCTGCTGCACCAGGTCGGTGATCCGCTCCTCGACATGGGGCCAGATGGAGGCGCCGCCGGGAGATGCCCCCGCCGAGCCGTCGTCCCCCGCGCCGCCGTCCTGGGGGCGGCCGCCGGAGAGCTCGCCCAGATCCTCCACCGGGACGACCACCGAGAGGTCGAACTGTTTGGTCGACGGCGGCTGGACCACGGTGACCTTGCGCTGCGGGCTGAGGAACCTGGCGACCTCGTCCACCGGCCGCACGGTGGCGGAGAGCCCGATCCGCCGGGCGGGCCGCTCCAGCAGATGGTCCAGGCGCTCCAGGGTGAGGGCCAGATGAGCGCCGCGCTTGGTGCCGGCGACGGCGTGCACCTCGTCCAGGATCACCGTCTCCAGTCCGCGCAGTGCCTCCCGGGCGGCGGAGGTGAGCAGCAGGAAGAGCGATTCGGGGGTGGTGATCAGGATGTCCGGCGGGTGGGTGGCGAAGCGCCGCCGCTCGGCGGCGGGGGTGTCCCCGGAGCGGATGGCGACCTGCACCTCCGGCTCCGGAAGGCCGAGCCGCACGGAGGTCTGCCGCAGACCGGTGAGCGGGGCGCGCAGATTGCGCTCGACATCGACGGCCAGCGCCTTCAGCGGCGAGACGTACAGCACCCGGCAGCGCCGCCGGGGCTCGGCCGGCGGTGGGACGGTGGCCAGGCGGTCCAGCGCGGCGAGGAACGCGGCGAGTGTCTTGCCGGAGCCGGTGGGTGCGACCACCAGGACGTCGGAGCCCTCGCCGATGGCCTGCCAGGCCCCGGACTGGGCGGCGGTGGGTGCAGGGAAGGCGCCGCTGAACCAGGACCGGGTCGCCGGGGAGAACCCGGCCAGCGGATCGGAGGGGCCGGCGGCGTCGTCGGCCCGGCCGGAGGTGTGCGGTGCCATGCCCCCATGGTGCCGCGCCCCACTGACACCCGGTCCCTCCGCCCGCACACCCGGTCGGGGCGGGGGTCGCGCATCCGGTGCAGTAGACCAGGGCATGCCGCACTTTTCGCTCATATCGTATGTAGATATCTGTGGTCTCCACAGGTCGCCGGCGACGGGTGGAGGTGCGGTGCAGCAGGTCCCGAGGGATGACCGCAGCTCCCGCCGGCGTACCCCGACGCTGGTCCGCTGCCTGTTCGTCCTGTCGCTGGCCGCCCTGCTGCTGGGCGGCGCGGTGCCCTATGTGGGCGGACCAGGCCATGCGTATCTCAGCTACCTGGTGGTGGCCCGGCAGGCCGACCCCGGCGGTGCGCGGCTCGCCGCCCGTGAGACGCGGGCCGCCGGCGGCACCGTGGTGCAGAGCTATCCCCAGATCGGCGTGGTCCTGGCCTATGCGGACCAGCGCTCCTTCGCCGCCCGGCTGCGCAGCCGGCCCGGCATCGCCGAGGCGGGGGCCAGCCGCACGGTGCCGGCCTCCAGCCTCCCGGGCGAGCTGGCCGGGGAGGGCGGTTTCCGCGCGTACGGGGGCATGGCCCTGGCGCACGACGGGACGCGGCGGCCGGGGGGCGCGCAGGTGCCCGCCGACGACGCCCCCCTCGTGCCGGACCCGCACGAGCGGCCGGCCTGGAACCTGGCGATGATCGGCGCCGACGCCGCTCCCGGGGACAGCAGCGCGGAGCTGCTGAGCCGGGTGGGCGGCGACCACGACCGCGAGCAGGCCGCGCTGCGCCGGGTGGTGGTCGCGGTCCTGGACTCCGGGGTCGACGACTCCCATCCCGACCTGCGGGAAGCGGTGGACCCCGGGCGCTCCGCCTCCTGCGCCGACGGCCGGCCCGACCACCGGGTGGGCTCCTGGCGGCCGGACGAGAGCATCAGCGAGAGCGGCCACGGCACCCATGTGGCGGGGATCATCGGTGCGGCGCGGGACGGCGACGGGGTAATCGGCGTCGCCCCCGGAGTCCGGATCGCCGCCGTGCGGCTGCTCGGGGCGCCCGGGCAGTACTACGCCGAGAACATCGTCTGCGGCCTGCTCTGGGCCGCGGACCACGGCGCCCGGGCGATCAACGACAGCTTCTTCTCCGACCCCTGGAAGTACAACTGCCCCGAGGACCACGACCAGGCGGCGATCACCGCCTCGATCGCGCGCGCGGTGCGCTATGCCCGCGAACGCGGCGCCGTGGTGGTGGCGTCGGCCGGCAACGACGCCCAGGACCTGGGCGCTCCCCGCACCGACGGCCGCAGCCCCAACGACCGTACGGGCTCCTCCCCGCCGCCGGTGCGCACCCTGGGCGCGGAGTGCATCCGGCTGCCCGCCGAACTGCCGGGGGTGGTGGCGGTGAGTGCACTGGAGCGGTCGGGGGCGGTAGCGGGGTACTCCAACTACGGCGGTGACCGGATCTCGCTCGCCGCGCCGGGCGGCGACCCGGACGGCGGTACCGCCAGGGCGGTGGTCTCCGACTGGCCCGGTGGCCGGTATGCGGCCCTGGCGGGCACCTCGATGGCGGCGGCGCATGTCACCGGGGCCGTGGCGCTGGTGGCGGCGGCCCACCCGGAGTACGGGTCGACCGGCTGCGGGAGGCGCTGACCGGTGCGGCGCTGCACGGGCGCTGTCTGCTGGGCGCCGGGCTCTGCGCCGATCCGCGCTACTTCGGCGCCGGGGTGCTCTCCGTGGCAGGGGTGTTCGGCTCCGCCGCGTCCGACTTCGTCGAGCCCGGAGCCGAGGCGCCCTACTCCACCCAACCCGAGTCCGCCGAGCCCGATTCCACCACCGGTCGCAGATAGCCGAGCAGGACCAGCTTCAGCTCATGGACCAGGGCCGGGCGATGCTCCTCGGGGGCGGCCAGCACCAGTGGCAGCAGTCCCTTGAAGACCCCCACGGTGACCAGCGCCGTCTGCTCCACCCGGGCCTCGGTCAGACCCGGCGCGAGGGCACGGAGCAGCGTGGCGATCCGGGAGAGCATCGCCTCGTGCAGCGGGCTGTGGACGGCGTGCAGCCGGGCCGGGCTGTCGGGTCCGGCCAGCAGCACATGGACGGCGGGGTCCTCGCAGTGGAAGACCACCGTGGGGTCCACCACCCGGTCGAGGATGGCCGGCAGCGGCATCCCGGGCAGCTCGGGGTCCTCCAGGATGAGCTGGGTGGCGTGCGCCCTGGCCGCGTACCGCTCGGCGAGCGCCTCGGCGATCGCCTCCTTGTTGGGGAAGTACTGGTACAGCGACCCGGGGGAGACGCCGGCGCGGGCGGCGATGGCGTTGGTCGTGGTGGCGGAGTAGCCGTGCTCGGCGAAGACCTGCCCGGCGGCGTCCAGCAGTTCGGTGATCCGCTTCTCGCCGCGGGCCTGGCGCTTCCTGGGGCGCGCAGCCGCGCCCTGGGCCGCGGTGCCCTGGGCAGTCGGGTCCTGGGCAGTCGGGTCCTGGGCCGCCGACTCCCCGGCTGCCGGCTCCTGGGTGGCCATCTCCGCACTCCTTCCCATGGGCGCTGTCGGCCGGATCCTATGCCCGTTGACTTATGCGAGCGTTCACTCGTATTCTCCCGCCCATGAGATGCGAGTAATGGCTCGCATTATCGCGCCGGTGGCGGCCGCCCGCACCCTGTCCTGCGCCCTACTGCGCGGCACCGCCCCACCACACCGTCCAGGGGGATGCCATGCCGCAACGACCACCCGCCGCCGCGCCCGCACGCGGCCTCTTCCACGCCGTCGCACGGTTCGCCACCGCACGGCCCCGGCTGCTGCTCGCCGCGGCCGTCGCCTTCCTGGCCGCCGCCGTGCTGCTCGGCGGCGGCGTCGCCGACCGGCTGCGCAGCGGCGGCTACAACGACCCGGGCTCGGACTCCGCGTACGCCACCACCGTGCTCGACCAGGACTTCCCCGGCTCCCGGCCCGACCTGGTGCTGCTGGTGGACGGCGCCCGCGGCATCGACGACCCGGCGGTGGCCCGCGACGGCCGGGCGCTCGCCGCCCGGCTCGCCCGGGAGTCCGGCGTCGGCGGTGTCACCTCCTACTGGGACACCCGCAGTCCCGCGCTGCGCGCCAGGGACGGCCGTGCCGCCCTGGTGGTGGCTCGGCTCACCGGCGACGAGACGGACTCCGACCGCACCCTGACCCGGATCGCCCCGCACTACCGCGGACAGCAGGGAGCCGTGCGGGTGCGCATCGGCGGCTCGACCGCCATCCGCCAGGAGATGCAGGGCTACATCAGCGACGACCTGCTCCGCGCCGAGGCCGTGGCGCTGCCGATCACCCTGCTGATCCTGGTGCTGGTCTTCGGCAGCGCGGTCGCCGCGCTGCTGCCCGTCGGGATCGGCGTCATCGCCGTCCTCGGCACCAACGCCGTCCTGCGCGCGCTCACCTCGGCCACCGATGTCTCCGTCTTCGCGCTCAACCTCACCACCGCACTCGGACTCGGCCTGGCCATCGACTACGCCCTGCTGATCGTCCGCCGCTACCGCGAGGAACTGGCCGCGGGCCGCGACACCCGGGAGGCCATCGCCGCCACCCTGGACACCGCCGGCCGCACCGTGCTCTTCTCCGCCGCGACCGTCGCCGTCTCACTGGCCGCGATGCTGGTCTTCCCGCTCTACTTCCTGCGCTCCATGGCCTACGCCGGCATCAGCGTGGTGGTGCTCGCCGCCGGATCGGCCCTGGTGGTGCTGCCCGCACTGCTCGCCGTCCTGGGCCGGCGGGTCGACGCCCTGGACGTCCGGCGGCTGCTGCCGAGGCGCCGCACGGCACCGGCCGGGGATGCGGCCGCCGGCGCCCGCTGGGCGGCGCTGGCCCGCCTGGTGATGCGCCGGGCCCCCTTCTTCGCGGCCGGCACCCTGGCCCTGCTGGTGCTGCTGGGCCTGCCCTTCCTCCGGGTCCACTTCGGCTCCGGCGACGACCGGCAGCTGCCCGCCGCCTCCGAGGCCCATGTGGTCCAGCAGCACATCAGGGACGGCTTCGACGGCAGCCCCGCCGGCGTCATCGAGGTCGTCACCCGGGGCGCTCCGACAGCCGGCCTCGACCGCTACGCACGGCAGCTCTCCGCACTGCCGGGGGTGCTCCGGGTCGAGGCCCCCGCGGCGCGAGTACACCGCCGGGCTGCCGGCCGGACCCGGGCAGCCCGGCCGGATCAACGGAGCCGCAGCGCATCTCACCGTGGTGCCCTCGGTCGAGGACGTCTCCCGGGCGAGCGAGGACCTGGTACGCGCGGTACGCGGTGTCCGCACCCCCTTCGCCGCCCACGCCACCGGCACCGCGGCAGCGCTGGTGGACACCCAGTCGGCCATCGGACGCGGCCTGCCCTGGGCGCTCGGCATCATCGTGCTCGCCACCCTGGTGCTGGTCTTCCTGCTCACCGGGAGCGTCCTGGTGCCGCTGCAGGCCGTCGTGCTCAACGCGCTCAGCCTGACCGCGATGCTGGGCGCGGTGGTCTGGGTCTTCCAGGACGGCCACCTCTCCGGGCTGCTGGGCTTCACCCCCACCGGCACCATCGAGACCTCGCTGCCGGTGCTGATGTTCTGCATGGCCTTCGGGCTCTCCATGGACTACGGCGTCTTCCTGCTCTCCCGGATCAAGGAGGAGCGGGAGCGGGGCGGTGACCACCGCGCCGCCGTGGTGGAGGGGATCCGCCGCACCGGGGGGATCATCACGGCCGCTGCGGTCATCCTGGCCGTGGTGATGGTGGCCATCGGGACCTCCAGGATCGCCAACACCAAGATGCTCGGCCTCGGGGTGGCGCTCGCGGTGGTCATGGACGCCATGGTGGTCCGCACCCTGCTGGTGCCCGCCGTACTGGCCCTCACCGGTCGCGCCGCCTGGTGGGCCCCGGGACCGCTGCGGCGGCTGCACCGGCGGTTCGGCCTGAGCGAGGGCCCCGCCCCGGCGGAGCCCCGTACGCCCGACCGCGGCACACCGGTGCCCACCGGCTGACCGGGAGCTCCCGGGAGGGAGCCGGCCGCAGGGCGCCGCGGCCGCCGGACCGGGGCAGGGGCGGGGGAGGGCGGGGCGGACACCGCGTGCTCGTCCCCGCCCCGCCGCCCGGGGCAGGATGACAGGCATGGCCGAGGAGACCGCACGCTACTGGACACATCCCGCACTGCCCGGTGTCGACCTGCTCAGAGCCCGCTACATCCGGCACACCTTCGGGCGGCACACCCATGACACCTATGTCATCGCCGCGATCACCGAGGGCGTCGAGGAGTTCCAGTACCGGGGCAGCACCGAGCGCGCGGGCGCCGGCAGCATCGCGCTGATCAACCCGGACACCGTGCACACCGGGCACTCCGGCACCCCGGACGGCTGGAGCTACCTGGTGCTGTACCCGGCGGTGGAGATCGTGGCCTCGGTCGCTGCGGAACTCGCCGTCCCCGGCCGGGGAGGCGGGCTCCCGGGCTTCACCGAGGCGGTCGTCCCCGACCGGCGGCTCGCGAGGCTGGTCGCCGAGGTCCACCGGGCTGCGGAGCGCGACGACGGACTCGCCGCCGACACCCTTCTGCGGCTCACCGTGGCGCGGCTGCTGCGGGCCCACGGCACTCCGGGGACGGACGGCCCGCGTACGGCGGCCGGGGCGGCCGCGGTACGCCGGGCCCGGGACATCCTGGAGGCCCGCCTGATCGAGCCGCCGACCCTGGAGGAGCTCGCCTCCGAGGTCGGCACCCGGCCCTTCCCGCTGCTGCGCGCCTTCCGCGACGCCCATGGGCTGCCGCCGCACACCTGGCTCAACCAGCAGCGGGTCCGCCGGGCCCGGCTGCTGCTGGACGCCGGGATCCCGCCGGCCAGGGCCGCCGCAGAGGTGGGCTTCGTCGACCAGGCCCACCTCACCCGGCACTTCCGCCGTATCGTCGGCGTCCCGCCCGGCGCCTACCGCCGCGAGCGCGGCCGCGGCTGAGGTCCCCGCGGTCGCGGGGACGGCCGGGGGCCCGCCGCGCAGGAACGTACAAGAGCTGCCGCCAGGGGCCCGGCCAGGATGGGTCCATGAGTGCAGTGACAGAACCACCGGCCATGGACGCCCTCGCGGAGGCCGCCAGGCCCACCGCAGCCGTGGTGCGGGATGCGCTGGGGGTGGGGATCGCGGTGGGGATCTCCGGGACGGCGTTCGGAGTGGCCGCCGCCGGGGCACAGCTGACGGTCTGGCAGACCTGCGCCCTGAGCCTGCTGGTCTTCACCGGCGCCTCGCAGTTCGCCCTGGTCGGGGCGCTGGCCGCGGGTGCGGCGCCGGTGGCGGCGGTCGCCGGGGCCCTCTTCCTCGGGGTGCGGAACAGCTTCTACGGGTTGCGGCTCTCCGAGCGGCTGGCGCTGCCGCGGGCGGTCCGCCCCTTGGCTGCGCAGCTGGTGATCGACGAGACCGCGGCGGTGGCGCTGGCCCAGCCCGACCGGCGTTCCACCCGGTGGGGGTTCACCGTCACCGGACTCACCCTGTTCGCGCTCTGGAACCTCAGCACGCTGGCCGGCGTGCTGGGCGCGGGTGCGCTCGGCGACCCCGCGGCCTACGGCCTGGACGCCGCGGGTCCGGCCGTCTTCCTGGCGCTGCTGGCGCCGCGGCTGCGGGAGGGCGGGGCGGAGCGGGCGGTCGCCGGGGTGGGGGTGGCGCTCGCGCTGGCCGCCACCTTTGTGGTGCCCGCCGGGGTACCCGTGCTGGTGGCGCTGGCGGCTGTGCCGCTGGTGGCGCTGGTACTGCGGTTCCGGGCGCGCCGTGGGGCGGGGGTCGCACGATGACCGTCTGGCTCGCCGTGGGTGCCACGGCCGTCGGCTGCTATCTGCTGAAGCTGCTGGGGCTCAGCGTCCCGACCGGGCTGCTGGACCGCCCGGTGGTGCGCCGGTTCGCCGCGCTGGCCCCGGTGGCCCTGCTGGCGGCGCTCACGGCGCTGCAGACCCTGGGGCGGCAGCACGGCCAGGGGCTGCAGCTCGACGTCCGGGCGGCCGGGCTGGCGGCCGCGGCCGCCGCGGTGCTGCTCCGGGCGCCCTTCCTGGTGGTGGTCGGATCCGCGGTGCTGGTCACGGCGCTGGTGCGGGCACTGGCCGGGTGAACGGGCGACCGGGGAGACGCGGGATACTGGGTGCCATGCGGCTGACAGAGTTCTGGCGAGGATGAACGCCCACTTCGGTGAGGCGTACGCGGACAGCTTTGCCCGAGACCATGTGATGACCGAGCTCGGCGGGCGGACCGTGCACCAGGCGCTGGACGCCGGCTGGGAGGCCAAGGACGTGTGGCGTGCGGTGTGCGCCGCGATGGATGTGCCCGCCACGCACCGCTGAGTCCGCCCTGCCGACGGGCCCGCGGGCGGCGGGCTCCGCACGGACCCGCGGGCGGACTTGGGTGAGACTGGGAGCGTGGCCGCCGGCGAGGAACCCCAGGAGACCCCGGAGTCCGCTGTGCCCGTGGCGGGGCCGTCCCCGGCGCAGACGCAGCGGATGCCCCGCTGGCTGCCCCGGGCGCTGGCGCTGTTCTTCCTCTTCGCGGGCCTCTTCGAGTTCGCCGACTGGGTCTTCCACCGGCTGGTCGGCCTCTTCACCCTGGTGCTGGTCGCCTTCTTCCTCTCGCTGGCGATGCAGCCGGCGGTGGACCGGATGGCGGCCCGGGGGGTGCGGCGCGGCCTGGGCACGATGATCGTCTTCCTGGCGGTGCTGGTCTGCATGGGCGGCTTCCTGGCTGCGCTGGGCACCCTGCTGGTGGAACAGGTCGGGATGGTGGCCGGACGGCTGCCGCATCTGCTGAACGACCTGATCGACTGGGTCAACCACACCTTCCACAGCAAGCTCTCGCTGGCCCAGCTGCAGAAGCGGGTGCTCCAGGACTCCGGGAGCGCGGAGAAGTACGCCCAGCGGGCCGCGGACAACCTCTGGGGGGTGTCCAGCACGCTGATCGGGGGCCTCTTCCGGCTCTTCACCATCGCCCTGTTCGCCTTCTACCTGACCGCGGACGGGCCCCGGGTGCGGCGCACGGTGTGCTCGCTGCTGCCCCCGGCCAAGCAGGGCGAGGTGCTGCGGGCCTGGGAGATCGCACTGGCCAAGACCGGCGGCTACCTCTACTCCCGGGTACTGCTCGCCATCTTCTCGTCGGTGGCGCACGGCATCCTCTTTGTGGTGCTGGGCATCCCGTACGCGGCGGCCCTGGCGGTCTGGGTGGGGGTGGTGTCCCAGTTCGTGCCGACCATCGGCACCTATCTGGCAGGCGCGCTGCCGATGCTGGTCGCGCTCACCGTGGATCCGGTGGACGCGCTCTGGGTGCTGGCCTTCGTGGTCGTCTACCAGCAGGTGGAGAACTATCTGCTGCAGCCCCGGGTGACGGCGAGGACCGTGGAGGTGCATCCGGCGATGGCCTTCGGGTCGGTGATCGCAGGGGCCGCGCTGCTGGGTGCGGTGGGCGCGGTCATCGCGATTCCGGCGGCGGCCACCGTCCAGGGGTTCGTCACCACCTATGTGAAGCGCTACGAGGTGGCGCAGGACCCGCGCATCGACCGTGGGGAGCCCCGCCGGCTGCGGCGGGAGGCGGCGCGGCGGCTGCGGCGGCTGGTCTCCCGGGGCAGGGACGACGACGGCGGACCCCGGGACTGACGTCACTCCTGAGAGTGAAGTGGTGCCGCCATTCCCGGTAATCGAACTTGCGTTCTGTATGCTGGCCGGTGGCGGGTTATCCACAGGCTGGGCCCTCTCGGGGCCGATTGTCAGTGGTACGCGCTAGCGTCGATGACGATGAAGCGCACAGCAGCACAGACCAGCAGGGTGGAATCCATGGCAGGTACCGATCGCGAGCGGGCCCTAGAGACCGCACTCGCGCAGATCGAGCGACAGTTCGGCAAGGGGTCGGTGATGCGTCTCGGCGACGAGGCGCGAGCACCGATCGAGGTCATCCCGACCGGCTCCATCGCCCTGGACGTCGCCCTCGGCGTCGGGGGCCTTCCGCGCGGCCGCGTGGTGGAGGTCTACGGGCCGGAGTCCTCCGGTAAGACGACCATCGCGCTCCACGCGGTGGCCAATGCACAGCGGGCCGGCGGCATCGTGGCGTTCGTGGACGCCGAGCACGCCCTCGACCCCGACTATGCGAAGAAGCTGGGCGTCGACACCGACGCCCTCCTGGTCTCCCAGCCCGACACGGGCGAGCAGGCCCTGGAGATCACGGACATGCTGATCCGGTCCGGGGCCATCGACCTCATCGTCATCGACTCGGTGGCGGCCCTGGTGCCGCGCGCCGAGATCGAGGGTGAGATGGGTGACTCCCATGTGGGTCTGCAGGCCCGTCTGATGAGCCAGGCGCTGCGGAAGATCACCGGTGCTCTCAACCAGTCCAAGACCACCGCGATCTTCATCAACCAGCTCCGTGAGAAGGTCGGCGTGATGTTCGGCTCCCCGGAGACCACCACCGGTGGCCGGGCGCTGAAGTTCTATGCGTCGGTCCGACTGGACATCCGCCGGATCGAGACCCTCAAGGACGGCACGGAGGCGGTCGGCAACCGCACCCGGGTCAAGGTCGTCAAGAACAAGGTCGCCTCGCCGTTCAAGCAGGCGGAGTTCGACATCCTCTACGGCGTGGGCATCAGCCGCGAGGGTGGTCTGATCGACATGGGTGTGGAGCACGGGTTCATCCGCAAGTCGGGCGCCTGGTACACCTACGAGGGCGACCAGCTGGGCCAGGGCAAGGAGAATGCGCGCAACTTCCTGCGCGACAACCCCGACCTCGCCGACGAGATCGAGAAGAAGATCAAGGAGAAGCTGGGCGTCGGCCCCCGTGTCGACACCCCCGCAGTTGCTGCGGACCCGGCTGCCGCCACGGATGCTGCCCCGGCTGCGGCTGCGGCTGCGGCTGCGGCTGCGGCTGCGGCTGCCACGGCCGACGGTGCGGCCAAGCCGATCACGGCCACCGCGGCCAAGACGGCCGCCGCCAAGAAGACCGCCAAGGCCTGAGCTGCCGATGCGGAGCAACGCTGAGTCGCCCGTCCCCGGAGCCCCACCGGAGACGGGCGACTGGGGCCCCAGGGACTGGTGCGCCAGCGGTGCGACCGGCTCCTCGTTCGCCATGCCCGCGGATACCGCGATCCCCCCGGATGCATGGAGCGAGCCGGCTCCCGAGCCCGGGCCGCTTCCCATGGCGGAGCCTGAGCAGCCACCGGCGCGGCGGGGCCGCTCCGGGGGCCGTCGGCTGGGCGGGTCTCGGCCGGACAAGCCCCGGACGGGGGAGCAGACGGCTGAGGAGAGCCGCGACCCGGCGGCGCAGGCGCGGGCCGTCTGTCTGCGGCTGCTCACCGGTTCACCACGCACCCGGCGGCAGCTCGCCGACGCCTTGCGCAAGCGGGATATCCCCGACGAGGTCGCCGACGAGGTCCTCTCCCGCTTCGAGGACGTCGGCCTGATCGACGACGCGGCATTCGCCGACGCCTGGGTGGAGTCCCGCCACACCGGGCGCGGCCTTTCCCGTCGGGCACTCGCCAGGGAGCTGCGCTCCCGCGGAGTCTCCGGCTCGGTCGTCGAGGATGCCGTGGGGCGGCTGGATCCGGAGCAGGAGGCCGAGACCGCCCGTGCACTGGTCGACCGCAAACTGCGCTCGACCCGAGGGCTCGACCGCCAGGTCCGCATCCGTCGGCTTGCCGGGATGCTCGCCCGCCGCGGCTACCCCGAGGGGCTGGCCCTGCGTGTGGTCCGCCAGGCGCTCGCCGAGGAGGGGGAGAGCGGAGAGGAGCTGGACCACTGGCTGCCGGAGGAGTGATCCCGGCGGATCCCGCTCGCTGTCACCGGTCCCCTCGGGGGTTCAGACGGGCGCAGGGGTGACGGGGAGTCCGGCGGCCGCCCACGCCTGAAAGCCGCCCACCAGATCGGTGGCCCGGTGCAGGCCCAGCTGCTGCAGGGAGACAGCGGCCAGCGAGGAGGCGTACCCCTCATTGCAGATGACCACCACCCAAAGCTCATGGTGAGCGGCCTCGGGCAGCCGATGGTCGCACTGGGGATCCAGTCGCCACTCCAGCTCATTGCGTTCGACCACCAGTGCTCCGGGGATGGTGCCGTCCCGGTCCCGCAGCGCGGCATAGCGGATGTCGACCAGCAGCGCGCCATCCGCTACGGCAGCCGCTGCCTGATGGACGGTCAGGCGCTCCAGGTGGCTTCGGGCCTCGGCCAGGGCCTGGTCGATGCTGCGCGGTACGGAGCTCACAGCGCCCACTCCTCGGGACCCTCGACGGCTTCCAGCCGCAGTACCCGGTCACGGCGACTGTAACGGCGCAGCAGCGGCAGCGGCGGGTCGTAGACATGGACGGAGACGGCGTGCTCCTCCTCGGAGACATTGACCACCTGGTGCACATGGCGGGGGCCGAAGGCCCGGCCCCGGCCGGCTGGCAGTGCGCGCTCCCGGTCGACGCCCTCGACCAGTTCCAGGCAGCGCCAGCCCTCGGTGGGGAGCTCCACCGCGATGGACTGCTCGGCCAGTTGGCCGGTCGCGGTGACAAAGGCCCCCCGGGAGCCGCCGTGGTCGTGCCAACCGGTCTCGGCGCCCGGCGGCCAGCCGATCACCCAGGCCTCACTGCCGCCCGGACCCTCCAAGGCGATCCAGGTGCGCTGCTCCGGATCGAGCGGCAGCCGGGCCAGCACATCAGGGTCGACGGCGGTGCGATGGGCGAAGTCCAGCAGCTCGCTGAGCCCTGGGCCATCGGCGGTGCGGAGCGCGGTCGGCTCGGGGGTGGCGGTCGGCTCCGGTGCGCTCGGCACGGGTGCGGTGGTCTGGGGTGCGGTGGGCTGGGGTGCGGTGGTCTGAGGTGAAGCCGGAAAGGGTGAAGCCGGTGCGGACTGCTGCGCGGGGGAGGGTGCCGGGGCGTCGGTGCGGGGCATGGTGACCGTCCTGGGTGCGGCGGGTGCCCGGCGGACCGGGCAGGGCTGCTGAGGATTGACCCGGGACGGCGTGCAGGGACTGCGGTCACGCCGGCATGGGTGGAGCGCACGGAGTGCGCGGCAGCGCGGACGGGGCCGGAGATCCGGTCAGCGGGGTCCGCGGGGCGAGGGGATCAGGCGGCGCAGCGACAACACAGGCAGCCGACGTACCGGACGGTGTCCAGGTGCGTGCGGCGGAAGAGCCTGAGGTCGAGAGGTCCCACGCCCGGAGTGAATCACGCACCCGGCAGCCGGTCAAGCAAGCATCCGCGCGGCACGAGGCAGGTTCGAGCACCGCCGGTGCCGGCCACGCTGCCGCCCGCGGATCGATCTCGCACGGATCCGGGCCGGCCGCCGGACCGATCGCCGGACCGGCGACGGGGTGGTGCACCGGGCGGCGCGCCGGCCTCGGCGGTCAGGCGGTGGGGAGGGCGGCGGGGCCGCCGCGTGCGCGTTCGGCGAGGGCGGCCAGTTCCTCCGGCCGGCACCCCTGCATGGTGCCGATCAGATGGCCGTCCGGCCGGACCAGCAGCACGGTGTGGGCGCCGGCGCCGGGGTAGACCTCGGCCACCACCACCTCGGAGGCCATCGGCAGCGCTGCCGCGGCCTCGGCCAGTCGCGGCATCAGCCCGGCACCGAGCCAGTGCTCGCTGGCCCACACCCCGGTGCCGGGGGCGACCAGGACCAGCAGCAGTCCGCGCCCCAGCCGGTGGTGCAGCCGGTCGTGGGCGCCGTCGGCAGCGATCACCGGCACATCGGCGACCAGCACGCCCGGATCGGTGGGAGCCAGATCCTGGGAGAGCGCGGTGTTGCGGCGCCCACCACGGGAGACCGCGGCGCCGCCGCCGACCGGGTAGGCCGGTGGACTGCCGAACCGCCCGGTGCCGAGCGTCCCGTCGGCCAGCAGCGGTGCGTGCTTGCGGAAGGAGCCCGAGACCAGGCTGCGCCGCGCCTGCTCCCATCCCTTCACCGGCCGGAGCAGCGGCATGGCCTGGTCGACGGCGCGCAGCCGAGCGCCGACCGCGCCGCGCCGCTCGGCCTCATAGGTGTCCAGCAGGGCGTCCCCGGCGTTGCGGTGCCACACCAGGGCCAGCTTCCAGGCGAGGTTGGCGGCGTCGCGCAGCCCGTCGTCGAGGTTCTGCATGCCGAGTGCGCCGTGCAGATGGGCGGCGTCCCCGGCGAGGAAGCAGCGCCCGGCGCGGAACCGGCCGGCCAGTCGCTGCTGGACGCTGTGGTCGGCGGCGGCGAGCAGCTCATAGCGGGGGACTTCGCCGCACCAGCCGGCCAGGGTGGCGCGGACCCGGGCCACCAGGGTGTCGCCGGTGACGATGCCGGGCCAGGTGGCATGCGGGTCGACGGGTTCGGCCGGGGCGGGCCGACCGGGCGGGAGTCGCCAGTCCAGCCGCCACACCCCGTCCGGCAGCGGGCGGGCCAGTGCCTCCCGGTCGCCGCGCCAGGGCGGCTCCCGGTGCAGCCGGGCCTCTCCGGGGAAGGGCAGCTCGACCCGCAGGGTGGCCACGGCGTAGCGGTCCACGCCCGTGCGGCCGGGGAAGCGGATCCGCAGCAGCTTGCGCACCGTGGACCGGGCGCCGTCGCAGCCCACCAGATGGCTGCCGCGCCACCAGGTGGTACGGCCGTCCTGGGTCTGGCGGGTCCGGACGCTCACCCCGTCGTCGTCCGGCTCCAGTTCCTCGACGTGGTGCAGCGGTACCAGTTCGATCAGCGGCTCGGCGCCGACGGCGTCCCGCAGGCCGCGCTGCAGCCGGTGCTGGGGCAGATGGCGGACCCGGCCGGGCTCGAGGTCGATACGGAGCACCTCGGCGCGCCGGCGGAGCACCCGCCAGGTGTCCCAGACGGCGCCGTCGGTGGCGGCCGCGGTGCAGCCCAGACGGGTCAGCTGGGCGGTGGTGTCGGGGCGCAGCACGGTGGTGCGAGGGGATTCGGGACACAGGCCCGGCCCGTCGTCGAGGACGACGCTGGGCACCTCGTGGCGGGCCAGGTCGAGCGCCAGAGCCAGGCCGACCGGTCCGGCCCCGACGATGATCACTGGGTCCATGGTGCCGCTCCCGGCGGTGTGGACACGCGCTGGGGGCGGCGCGACTGACGGCGTGTCGGTCCCGTCGCCCGGGTGCTTCGCCTACGTGCCCCGCATCGTGTCACGAAGAGCAATGCAACAGATCACCGGCGGGCGCGTCAAGCAGCAGCGGGTGTACGCCGGATCGCGCCGCCCCGCCCCCGGGGCCGTCGTGGGCACCCGGGGGCGGTCGACGCGGCGCGGGACGCGCCCCGGGCCTCAGCGGTCCGCGGCGGTGGCCGCTGCCACGGTCCCGGTGGGGGATCCGGAGTCGGACCCGGTGCCGGCCTTTGCGGTCAGCGACGGCGGTGCGCCCTTGCGGCTGCGGCGGCCGCGTGCCTCGATCCACCGGGCGAGTCCGGAGAGCGCCAGGCAGAGCCCGATGTAGACCGGGGCGATGACCAGGACCACGGGGATGTACGGGTAGCCCTCGGCGGTGCTGCTGGTGCCGGCGATGAGCTTGCCGACGTACAGCAGCTCCTCGTAGGTGATGATGTAGCCGAGGGAGGTGTCCTTGAGCGTCACCACCAGCTGGCTGAGCACGGCGGGCAGCATCGAGCGGAAGGCCTGCGGTACCAGCACCGAGCTCATCACCTGGGTCTTGCGCAGGCCGAGGGCGTAGGCCGCCTCGCTCTGACCGCGCGGGACCGCGTTGATCCCGGCGCGGAAGATCTCCGCCTGCACCGAGCCGTTGTAGAGGGTCAGCCCGATGACCAGCGCCCACAGCGGGGCGTCGCCGAAGACCCCCACATAGAGCGCGAAGATCATGATGACCAGCGGCATGGCGCGGAAGAACTCCACGAAGGCGGTGCTGAACCAGCGCACCGGCCGGTGGTCGGAGAGCCGCCCGGCGGCCAGCAGTGCACCCAGTGCCAGCGACAGCACCGCGGCGAAGCCGAACGCCGTCAGGGTGTCCTGGAGGCCGTGCAGCAGCCGTTCCTGGGTGCGCTTGTACTGGAAGGGCGCCCACATGTCGGCGGCGAACTGGCCGTGTGCGTCAAGGCGTGTGACGACCAGCCAGATCAGGGCGGCGATGCCGGCGACGGCCGCCGTGCCGATGATCCGGTTGCGGGCCCTGGCCCTGGGGCCGGGGGCGTCGTAGAGGACGCTGCTGCTCATCGGGCCACCGCCAGACGGTTCTCCAGGAAGCGGAACAGGGCGCTGATCGCAAAGGTGATGACCAGATAGCCGAGCGCGATCCAGAAGAAGACCGCGAAGATCTTGTAGCCCAGCTCGTTCCAGGTCTTCATCACGCTGTAGAGGTCCGCGATGTTGAAGGCCCCGGCGATCGCCGAGTTCTTGGTGAGCGCGATGAGGATGGAGCCGGTGGGGGCGACCACGGTCCGGGTGGCCTGCGGCAGTACCACCAGCCGCAGGGTCTGGCCGAAGGTCATGCCCAGGCTGCGGGCGGCCTCGGCCTGGCCGATCGGCACCGTGTTGATGCCGGAGCGCACGGTCTCGCAGACGAAGCTGGCGGTGTAGCAGCCGAGGGCCAGCACCGCGAAGGTGAAGTAGCCGAGATCGACGCCGATCTTCGGCAGGCCGAAGACCACCGCGAAGAAGAGCAGCACCAGCGGGGTGTTGCGGAGCACATTCACCCACACCGTGCCGAAGATCCGCAGCGGCGGTACGGGTGAGACCCGGAAGGCGGCCAGCAGCACCCCCAGGACCAGGGCCAGCAGGCCGCTGAGCGCGGTCAGTTCGACCGTGCGCAGGAAGCCGTCACGGAAGAGCGCGAAGTTGTCGTCGGTGAACAGGACGTTCATGGCGGCCGTCCCCCTCCCAGGTGGAGATCGGGCGTGGCCGGGGCGGCGGCGTCCGGGCGCCGCCGCCCCGGGAGGTCGGTCAGTAGCGGACGAGCTGCGGCGGGGTGGCGTTGGCGCCGGACTTGCCGAGCGTCGCGTCGTACGCCTTCTTCCAGTCGCCGTTCTTCTCGTGCGCCTCGATGGCGTTGTTGATGGCGTCGCGCAGCGCCTTGTCGTCCTTGTTGAGGCCGATGCCGTAGGGCTCCTCGGAGAACGGCTTGCCGACCACCTTGAGCTTGTCCGGGTACTTGGCCGCGTAGCCCTTGAGGATGGCGTCGTCGGTGGTCACCGCGTCCACCGAGCCGTCCAGCAGCTTGTCGACGCACTGCGAGTAGGTGTCGAAGGCGGTGGTCGCGCCGTACTGCTCCTCGATCCGCTTGATCGAGGTGGAGCCGGTGGCGGAGCAGACCTGCTTGCCCTTGACCGCCTCCGGACCGGTGATGGCGGTGTTGTCCTTGGCCACCAGCAGGTCCTGGCCGGCTACGAAGTACGGGCCGGCGAAGGAGATCTGCTTCTTGCGGTCGTCGTTGATGGTGTAGGTGCCGACGTAGTAGTCGACCTCACCACCGGAGATGGCGGTCTCGCGGTTGGTCGACGGGATGGTCTTGAAGACCACCTGCTTGTCGCTGAAGCCCAGGTCGGCGGCGACCATCTTGGCGATCTCGATGTCGAAGCCGCTGCGGGTGCCGCTGGCGACGTCCTCGAAGCCCAGGTTCGGCTGATCGGCCTTGGCACCGATGATCAGCTTGCCGCGCTTCTTGGCGGCGTCGAAGGTCGGGGAACCGGTGATCGACACGTCCTTCTTCACCTCGTAGGAGGTGCTGGGGCCCGAGCTGTCGCCGTCCGGCGAGCCGTCCTTGCCGCAGGCGGCGACGGCGGTCAGAGCGAGTACGGCCAGTACGGCCGCGGCGGTGCGACGAGTCCTCATGCGGATTCTCTCCTTGACGGGGTTGCGCCCGTGCCCGCACAGGGCGGAGCCGGGCGTCGGTCTGCGCGGCGGCGCGATCGGTGCGGCGTGGATCAGTGGTGCAGGATCTTCGACAGGAAGTCCTTGGCCCGCTCGCTGCGTGGCGCGGTGAAGAAGGCGTCGGGCGTGTTCTGCTCGACGATGCGGCCGTCGGCCATGAAGACCACCCGGTTGGCCGCGGAACGGGCGAAGCCCATCTCATGGGTGACCACGACCATGGTCATGCCGTCGGCTGCGAGCTGCCGCATCACCTCGAGGACCTCGTTGATCATCTCAGGGTCCAGGGCGGAGGTCGGCTCGTCGAAGAGCATCACCTTGGGGTCCATCGCCAGCGCCCGGGCGATGGCGACCCGCTGCTGCTGGCCGCCGGAGAGCTGGGCGGGGTACTTGTCGGCCTGTGCGCCCACCCCGACCCGGTCCAGCAGGGTACGGGCCTTGGCCTCGGCCTTCGCGCGAGCCGTTCCGCGCACCTTGACCTGGCCCATCACCACGTTCTCCAGCACCGTCCTGTGCGCGAAGAGGTTGAAGGACTGGAAGACCATGCCGACCTCGGCCCGCAGCCGGGCCAGCTCCTTGCCCTCGGCGGGCAGCGGACGGCCGTCCACGGTGATGCTGCCGGAGTCGACGGTCTCCAGCCGGTTGATCGTCCGGCACAGCGTCGACTTGCCTGATCCCGAGGGGCCGATCACCACCACGACCTCGCCGCGGGCGATCTCCAGGTCGATGTCCTGGAGCACATGCAGTGCCCCGAAGTGCTTGTTGACGCCCTTGAGTACCACCAGGTCGTCGGTCCCGGCGGTGGTGTCGGTGTCGGTGGTGGCGACGTCGGCCATCGAACCCTGCTTCCTCATACCGTCCTGCCGGTTGCTCGTCCGGGGCGCGACCGGCGGAGTCCGCGGCCCCGGTGGGCCGACCATAGGAGGGGATGCGACGCACCGTCAGCAGATCTGAGCGGAACTTGAGGATCACGATCGGGACACAGCGGCGCCCGAGCCGGGCCTCACCGGCGCTGTCGCCCAATGTTCCAGGTCAATAACGGTACCTGCGGCTTCACCCGATCGGGGTTGACCCGGGCGGTGCCCGTGGGGGTGGATGCAGGGAACCACCGCGGGCTGCCGAAGCGACTGGGTAGGACGACGGACGTACTTCCGGCAGAAGGGGGAGAGCGGGATGCGCCTGCTCCTCGTCGAGGACGACGACCATGTGGCGGCCGCCCTGGTGGCGGTGCTCGGCCGGCACGGCTTCCAGGTGCGGCACGCACGCAGCGGCAGTGAGGCACTGGACGCGCTGGTGCCCGACGGCGCCGAGCCGTACCGGGTGGTGCTCCTCGACCTCGGTCTGCCGGACCGCGACGGTTTCGAGGTGTGCAGCCGCATCCGGGACCGCAGCGGTGTCCCCGTGATCATGGTGACCGCCCGGGCCGACACCCGCTCCCGGATCCACGGGCTCAACCTGGGCGCCGACGACTATGTCACCAAGCCGTACGACATGGGTGAACTGCTGGCCCGGATCCATGCCGTCGCCCGGCGCAGCGGCACCCCCGCCGCACCGGCGGGCCGCCCCGCAGCCGAGCCGGCGGCACCCGACTCCGGCCCCGCCGACCCGCTGGCCGCCCGCGGCGTCGACATCGACCGGGAACGCCGCCGGGTGACGGTGGAGGGGCGCGAGGTCCCGCTCACCCGCAAGGAGTTCGACCTGCTGGCGCTGCTGGCCCAGCACCCCGGGGTGGTCTACCGCAGGGAGCAGATCTTCAGCGAGGTCTGGCGCAGCGGCTGGGAGGGCAACGGCCGCACCCTGGAGGTCCATGTCGCCTCACTGCGGGCCAAGCTGGCACTGCCGACCCTGGTGGAGACCGTGCGCGGGGTCGGCTACCGCCTGGTCGTCGAACCGCCCGCGGACACCCCCCGCACGGAAAGCGGCCGCTGACCCTCGATGCGCACCCGCCTCCTCGGCATCCTGCTCTCCCTGATGGCCTGCGTCCTGGCCGCGCTCGGTGTGCCGCTCGCGATCGCCGAGGCCGCGGCCCAGCAGCAGCAGGTGATCGTCGACCGCATCGACGACGCCGCCCGTTTCGCAGGGCTCGCCCAGTACGTCCGGATGGACGGCGACGACGACACCCAGCTGCGGGCGCTCCGGGCCGAGGTGGTCCGCTACCACCAGGTCTACGGCATCCGGGCCGGGGTCTTCTCCCGCAGCGGGGACACCCTCGCCGTCTCCCCCGGCGACTGGTGGACCCCACGCGACGGCATCCGGGAGCAGGCCTTCCAGGAGGCCCTGGACGGCCGCCGCAGCCACAATCCACCGCAGGTGTGGCCATGGACCCGGAACGGGACGCTGATGGTGGCCTCCCCGGTGGTCCGTGACGGCGATGTGGTGGCCGTGGTGCTCACCGACTCGCCCACCGGGGCGCTGCAGTCCCGCATCCTGCACGGCTGGCTGCTGCTGGGCGCCGGCGAGATCGCGGCCATGGTGATCGCCGTGGTGGCCGCGGTGCGGCTCACCGGCTGGGTACTGCGGCCGGTACGGGTGCTCGACAAGGCCACCCATGAGATCGCCACCGGCCGGATGAACGCCCGGGTCGCCCCGTCCGGGGGGCCTCCGGAGCTGCGCCGCCTCGCCGGCTCCTTCAACGAGATGGCCGACCATGTGGAGCTGGCCATGGAGCGCCAGCGGGCCTTTGTCGCCGACGCCTCCCATCAGCTGCGCAATCCGCTGGCCGCGCTGATGCTGCGGATCGAGCTGCTGGGGCTGGAACTGCCGGAGGGCCACGAGGAGGTGCTCTGCGGGGTGCGGGACGAGGGCCGGCGCCTGGGCAGGGTGCTGGACGATCTGCTCGGCCTGGCCACCGCTGAGCACGCCCGCCCGGAGGCCCGGCGCAGCGACCTGGTGCGGCTGGCGCTGGAGCGGGTGGACGCGTGGCGGCCGGTCGCCGAGCAGCGTGGGGTGGAGCTGACCTGGGAGGGGCCGCCGATGGCGCTGGGCTGGACCGACCCGGTCGGCTTCGGCAGCGCGCTGGATGCGGTGGTGGACAACGCCCTGAAGTTCACCCCGGCGGGGGAGGCGGTGCGGGTCGCGGTGGTGCTGCGCCCCGATGAGGTCGCGGTCACCGTCGCCGACGCCGGTCCGGGGCTCACCGAGGAGGAGCTGGAGCGGGTGGGCGACCGCTTCTGGCGCAGCCCCCGCCACCAGAACGTCGACGGTTCGGGCCTCGGCCTGTCCATCGCCCGCACCCTGCTGGTCGCCACCGGCGGCACGCTGGAGTTCGGCCTCGGGGAGCCCCGAGGACTGCGGGTCACCCTGACCGCCCCGCGGCGCGCCACCGGCTGAGGCGTCAGCCGGCGCGCTGCCAGTCCGTGTTGGAGCAGGTGCCGGGGCTGGGCCGGAGCAGCCCCAGCGGCTGCAGCCAGCGCTGCCAAGAGCGCCGCCAGGCACCGGAGTCGACATAGCGGTCTATCGCGGAGCACACCTCGGTGCGCAGCGCGTTCTCGCCCCGTGCCATCCCCACCCCGTAGGCCTCCGACTGGAAGGGGATGCCCAGCAGCCGCAGCTCGTCGGGGTACTGCTTCTGATACCCGGCGAGGATGATGTCGTCGGTGGAGACCGCGTCCACCCGGTGGGCCCGCAGATCGGCGACGCACTCGCCGTAGCTGCTGCGGTAGGTGAGTTGGATGCCGTGGAACTTCACCGGGAGGCGTTCCGCCGGGGTGGAGCCGCGGGCCGTGCACACCTTGCGGCCGATCAGGTCCTCCGGGCCGACCACGTCCTTCTCGTCGGTCCGCAGCAGGAAGTCCTCGCCGGCCAGGTAGTAGGGACCGGCGAAGGTCACCAACTGCGCCCGCTCCGGGGTCATGCTGTAGCTCGCCACCACCAGGTCCACGGTGCGGTTCTGCAGCACCAGCTCCCGGCTGAAGGTCTGCACGGTGGTGAACTGCACCTGGTCCGGGGTGAAGCCCAGGTCCTTGGCCAGATAGGAGGCCAGGTCCACATCGAAGCCCTGGTACCGCTGCCGCTGCGGATCGGTCAGCACACTCAGCCCCGGCTGGTCGGCCTTCACCCCGATCACCAGGGCGCCGCGCTGGTGCGCCTGGGCCAGGGTCTGCGACGCCGCCAGCGGATCGGGCGCCGGCGACCAGCTCCGGTAGCCGAGCCAGGACGCCCCCGCCACCAGCACCAGCGACACCGCCAGCGCGGACAGCCGCAGCCGCCGCTCGCGCCACCACGGGCGGGGCGCGGCCTGTTCGCCCGTGGACTCCGCCGGCAGCCCGGTGGTGGGCAGCCGCGGGGTGGCGGTGGCACCGCCGCCACCGGACCCGGCCGTCGGCGGCCATATCTCCAGCTCCAGCCGGGCCGGGGTGGCCGGGGTCTCCTGCACCACGTGCCGCAGCAGTTCCTCGGCCCGCCCGGCGGTCAGCCGCCGGGCGGGGTCCTTGGTCAGCAGTCCGGCCAGCACCGGCCCCAGCGGGCCGGCGTGCTCCGGCGGGGGCGGCTCCTCCTCGCGTACCGCCAGCAGCACCTCGTACGGCGCAGGGCCGCGGAACGGCAGCCGCCCCTCGACCATCTCGTAGAGGGTCACTCCCAGCGACCAGAGGTCGCTCGCCGGGTCCGGCGGCCGGCGGCCGGCCGGATCGCACAGCTCCGGGGCCAGATAGCTGGGTGTGCCCACCGTCTCGTGCAGCCGGGTCACCTGGGCGGCCCCCTCGAAGGTGGCGATGCCGAAGTCCATCAGCACCGCCCGGCCGTCCCGGCGGAAGAGCACATTGTGCGGTTTGACGTCGCGGTGCAGCACCCCTGCGGCGTGCACCGCGCGCAGCCCGCGCAGCACCTCCAGGCAGATCCGGGCGGCGTCCTGCACCGGAAGCCGGCCGTGGGTGCGCAGCAGGTCCGCCAGTGAGCGCGGATTGACCTGCTCCATCACGATCCAGACCTGGCCGTCCGCCTCGGTGACGTCGTACACCGTCACCACGTGCTCATGGCCGATCCTGGCGATGGCCTGCGCCTCACGGCGGGCCCGCTCCACCCACTGCGCCTGTGTCTCCGGGTCCACCGCGCCGCGGAAGAGCAGCTCCTTGACGGCGACCTGGCGGTGCAGCCGGGTGTCCCGGGCCTCCCAGACCACGCCCATCCCGCCGCGGCCCAGCCGGTGCTGCAGCTGGTAGCGGTTGTCGATCAGCCGTCCCGCCGTGTGCTCCCCGTCCTGGCCCGGGGGGCCTTCCTGGGCCGGGTCCGGCGTCCCGCCCTGCGCACGCGCCCCGCCGTCGGGTCCACCCCCGCTGTGCATCCCCGGCCCCCTGGCTCGTGTGTCGGTCAGAGGATCAGGTTAGGGGTCGCGCAGGTACGCGACCATCACCCCTCCCCCGCCGGGCGGCCGTTGCCGCCCGACACGTTCCTACGGCTTCACCGAGGCGTAGTAGCGGCGGGCGCCCTCGTGCAGCTGCAGCGGGTCGGTGTAGATCGCCGTCCGAAGGTCCATCAGCTGTGCGGCGTGCACCTCCGACCCGATCGCGTCCCGGCTGTCTATCACCGCCCGGGTCATCGCCTGGACCAGCCGGGTGTCGGTGTCATTGCGGGTCACCATCAGATTGGCGACCGCCACCGTGGAGACCGGGGTGTTGGCGGGCTGCGCCTCCGGATAGGCGTCCGCCGGCATCACCGCGGCCCGGTACGCCGCTGCGCCCTCACCGCCGTCGAGGTGCAGCCTCTCCGCCAGTTGCCCGAGCGGGACCAGTCTGATCCGCAGCTGGTGGGAGAGGTCGTCGACCGCAGCGGTCGGCAGGCCGCCGGACCAGAACAGCGCGTCGATCCGGCCGTCGCGCAGTGCGTCGACCGCGTCGCCGATGCCCAGCGGGACCGGGTGGATGTCGTGCTCGGGGTCCAGCCCGGCGGCCGCCAGCAGCCGCTCGGTCACCAGGTTCACCCCCGACAGCGGCTGGCCCACGCTGACCGTGCGCCCCTTGAGGTCGGCGACGTTGTGCACCGGGGAGTCGGCAGGCACCACCAGCTGCATGTAGTCGTCGTAGAGCCGGGCGATGCCGCGCAGCCGGGCCCGGTCAGGCCCGGAGTAGGTGGCGACCGCGTCCGCGGTGGCGATCGCGAAGGAGTCCCGGCCGGACGCCACCTTCTGCAGATTGTCCGGCGACCCCTCCGAGGCGTCCAGCCGCAGTCCCACCCCGGGCATGGCCCTGTGCACATAGGCCTGCAGCAGCTGCCCGTACCGCTCGTAGACCCCGCGCGGCACCCCGGTGGCGAAACCGACGGTGCCCCGGGGGTACGGCGCGGGGGAGGACGGCCACAGCCACCAGCCCAGCAGCAGAGCGGCGACCAGCACCAGAGCCGTCCCCCCGCGCCAGAGCCGGGAGGAGGCACGGTCCCGCAGCACCGCCGCGAGGCGGGGGAGCGGGCGGGATGCGGAGTCGGCCATGAGCGGGATCCTGCCATCCGCAACCATGGATGGGGAGGGGCGGCGGTGGGCGGCCGGGCGTCCGGACCGCTCTGGCACCGTGCGAAGGCGCGTACTCTTGTGCGTTGAGATGAGCGCGCGAACCTACCAAGTGGTCACCTACGGGTGTCAGATGAACGTCCACGACTCCGAGCGGGTGTCCGGCCTGCTGGAGGACGCGGGATACGTCAAGGCCGACCAGGACGGCAGCCCTGACGTCGTCGTCTTCAACACCTGCGCGGTGCGGGAGAACGCCGACAACCGGCTGTACGGCAACCTGGGCAGGCTTGCCTCGGTCAAGGCGAAGCAGGCGGGGATGCAGATCGCCGTCGGCGGATGCCTGGCCCAGAAGGACCGGGACACCATCGTCCGCAAGGCCCCCTGGGTCGACGTGGTCTTCGGCACCCACAACATCGGGCACCTGCCGGCACTGCTGGAGCGGTCCCGGGTGGAGTCCGAGGCCCAGGTGGAGATCCTGGAGTCGCTGGACACCTTCCCCTCGACGCTGCCCACCCGCCGTGAGTCCGCGTACGCCGCCTGGGTCGCGATCTCGGTGGGCTGCAACAACACCTGCACCTTCTGCATCGTGCCCGCGCTGCGCGGCAAGGAGAAGGACCGCCGGCCCGGGGACATCCTCGCCGAGGTGGAGGCTCTGGTCGCCGAGGGCGTCGTCGAGGTCACCCTGCTCGGCCAGAACGTCAACGCCTACGGCTCCGACATCGGCGACCGTGAGGCGTTCTCCAAGCTGCTGCGTGCCTGCGGACGCATCGACGGCCTGGAGCGGGTCCGCTTCACCTCCCCGCATCCGCGCGACTTCACCGACGATGTGATCGCCGCGATGGCGGAGACCCCCAATGTGATGCACCAGCTGCACATGCCGCTGCAGTCCGGTTCGGACCCCGTGCTGAAGGCGATGCGCCGCTCCTACCGGCAGGACCGCTACCTCGGGATCATCGAGAAGGTCCGCGCGGCCATGCCGGACGCCGCCATCTCCACCGACATCATCGTGGGCTTCCCCGGGGAGACCGAGGAGGACTTCGAGCAGACCCTGCACGTGGTCCGCGAGGCGCGCTTCGCCCAGGCCTTCACCTTCCAGTACTCCAAGCGGCCGGGCACCCCGGCCGCCGAGATGGACGGGCAGATCCCCAAGGAGGTCGTCCAGGCCCGCTACGAGCGGCTGGTCGCCCTCCAGGAGGAGATCTCCTGGGAGGAGAACAAGAAGCAGGTCGGACGCACCCTCGAAGTGCTGGTCGCCGAAGGCGAAGGCCGTAAGGACGACCGCACCGACCGGCTGTCCGGCCGGGCGCCCGACAACCGGCTCGTGCACTTCACCCGCCCCGCGGAGCCGGTCCGCCCCGGCGACACCGTCCAGGTCGCGATCACCTATGCCGCCCCCCACCATCTGCTGGCGGAGGGCCCCGCACTCGCGGTGCGCCGCACCCGGGCAGGCGATGCCTGGGAGCGGCGGCAGGCCGCACCCGAGGCCAAGCCCGCCGGGGTGATGCTGGGCCTGCCCGGCATCGGTGCGCCGGCTCCGCTGCCCGCGGCTCCGGCCGGGGGATGCGGCTGCGACTGACCGCGGCGCCGCGGCCGGGGTGATCCGCCCGCGCCGGTGGGACCGGGCTCCGGGCGCGCGCCCTGCCGGCCACCGGAGGGGCGGGCGGCCCCGGCCGCGGTGCGCTCCGCAGCGGCGGTTAAGCCGCGCCCGGCCCGGTCGGGCCGGAGCCCAGAGTGGGGTTGCCGTCCGCGCGGTGGCAGGCCGTAGAGTGCTGATCATGCTGGTCGCCGCCGCCGTATGCCCCTGCCCGCCGCTGCTGGTCCCCGAGGTCGCCTCGGGAGCCGCTCCGGAGCTCGAGGGACTGCGCGCAGCCTGCGCCGAGGTGCTGGCCGAGCTGGCCGAGGCCCGGCCGGACCGGCTCTGGGTGGTGGGTGCCACCGACGAGCCGCACGCCGGACGCGATCGCTTTCCCCAGGGGGCGTACGGATCCTTCCGCCGCTTCGGCGTGGACCGCACCGTCCGCCTCGGACAGCGGAGCGGCCCCGGTGACGACGCCCGCGACGAACTGCCGCTCCCGTTGGCGGTGGGCGCCTGGCTGCTGGAGCAGGCCGACTGGGCGGGCCCCTGCGAGGCCCGCTGCGTACGTCCGGGCGAGCGGCCCGAGGAGTGCCTGCGCATCGGGGCCGAGCTGGCCGCGAGCGCGCCGCGCACCGCGCTGCTGGTGCTCGGCGACGGCAGTGCCTGCCGGTCCCTGAAGGCCCCGGGCTACCTGGACGAGCGGGCCGAGCCCTTCGACGCATCGGTCGCCGCAGCGCTGCTGGCGGCCGACACCCGGGCGCTGGCCGCACTGTCCCCGGCGCGCGCCGCGGAACTGCAGGCCGGCGGCCGCGCGGTATGGCAGGTCCTGGCCGGTGCCGCCGAGGGGGCGGGCCTCGGCGGCCGGCTGCTGTGCGACGAGGCGCCGTACGGGGTCGGCTACTTCGTCGCCTCCTGGAGCTGACGGGGTCGGTCAGCCGGGGGCGGGGGTGTCGGACGGGTCGTCGCCCTGCGGTGGCTGCCGCTTCGCCGCGAGGTCGTCCACCGCGTGCTTGGCCTTGTCCGCGCCATGCCCGATCTTGTCGCTGTACTTGCCCTTGGTGGCCTTGTCGATCGCCTGCCCGACCTTGTCCAGGCCGTGGTCGATCTGCTCGCCGTGCTTGCCGGCCAGCTCGGTGGCCTTGTCCTTGAGCTTCTCCATCATGCCCATGGGCCTCTCCTCCACGACGGTCCGCAGGAGATACCTCTGCCCAGCTGCGAGGTTCCCAACCTGCCAGACTGGGGGACGTGACCAGCCCGGACAGCCTCTGCCCCGAACCGCCGCCCGCTCCGCCCCGTGTCGTCGCCGTCGTCGGTGCGACCGCGGCGGGCAAGTCCGACCTCGCGGTGGACCTGGCCCGGGAGCTCGGAGGCGAGGTGGTCAACACCGACTCCATGCAGCTCTACCGCGGCATGGACATCGGCACCGCCAAACTCACCCCGGAGGAGCGGCGCGGGATCCCGCACCATCTGCTGGACGTCTGGGACGTCACCGAGGCCGCCAGCGTGGCCGAGTACCAGCGGCTGGCCCGGGAGGTGATCGACCGGCTGCTCGCGGCCGGACGGACCCCCGTGCTGGTCGGCGGTTCCGGGCTGTATGTGCGGGCCGCCGTGGACGCCATGGAGTTCCCCGGGACCGATCCGCAGGTCCGGGCCGCACTGGAGGCGGAGCTGGCGGAGCAGGGCTCGGGCCCGCTGCACGCTCGGCTCGCGGCCGTGGACCCGGCCGCCGCAGCGGCGATCCTGCCCAGCAACGGCCGCCGGATCGTGCGCGCCCTGGAGGTCGTGGAGATCACCGGACGCCCCTTCACCGCCACCCTCCCGGACCACACCTCGGTGTACGACACCGTGCAGCTGGGGGTCGGGGTGCCGAGGCCGGAGCTGGACGCCCGGATCGCCCTGCGGGTGGACCGGATGTGGGAGGCGGGGCTGCTCGCCGAGGTCCGCGTGCTGGAGAAGGCAGGCCTGCGGGAGGGCCGTACCGCGTCCAGGGCGCTCGGTTACCAGCAGGTACTCGCCCACTTCGCGGGGGAGTGCGGCGAGGACGAGGCACGGGCCGAGACGGTGCGGGCCACCCGCCGCTTCGCCCGCCGTCAGGAGTCCTGGTTCCGGCGTGACCCGCGGATCCACTGGCTGCCCGCAGGAACCGGCTCCGACCGCTCCCACCTGCTGGAACACGCCATGGACCTGGTGCGCACCGGACAGTGAGAGCAGGGTTTCGGCCAAGTGACGGTGCATACGCCCCGCGCACGTGCAGGTGCAGAGGGACACGGCGGTCACGGCAGGATCACGTCATGGCCACGGATCACCCGAGGGCGCCGTGTGACGCGCGGTGACCGCATGTGGGCATGCCATTATCGACGCGTCAGGGTGACAAGCTGTTGTCGCACCATGCGTCGAATGCCCGGGGAGGCCGCGTGTCGACGGGTACCGGCCCCGAAGCGGACCAGCGCCTGGGCGCCGTTCCGCCCCGACTGCGCGCCGCGGCCCCTGCCGAGATCGGCGGTTCGCCCTTGTCCTCCCTCTCGCCGCTCGACCCGCAGGACCCCTTCGACACGGACGGTCCGGAGCAGACGGGTCCCGGGGTCACCGCCCCGCCGGAGGGCGTGGTGCACGAGCGGGAGATCCGCCCCCGCCGCAGACTGCGCTGGTGGCAGACGCTCCCGATCGCGGTGATCGGGATCTTCGGCTCGCTGATGTTCGCCTTCCCGCTGGCCTTTGAGTCCGGCGACGGCGGCGCGGTCGTGGGCATGCTCGGACTCCTGCTGACCTCCGCCTCCGTGGGCTGGGGGGCGATGGCCGCCCGCCGGGTCGGCTATGCCTGGCCGGGGCTGCCGCGCCGCGGCTCCGCAGAGCGGGCCGGATGGCGCGCCATCACCGCCTACACCCTGCTGGGGCTGGCCGCCCTGGGGCTCGGGGTGTGGCGGGTCGCCATGCTCAGGGGCTGACGGGCTGCTCATCGGCGACCGCCGCCGACCCCTTACGCTGGCACCGTGAGCGACGACACCGCGGGCAGCACCCAGGGCATTCCCTTCCTCAAGGGGCACGGCACCGAGAACGACTTTGTGATCGTGCCGGACCCGGACGGCCTGCTGGACATCGGTCCGGCCGACGTCGCCCGGCTCTGCGACCGGCGGGCCGGGATCGGCGCCGACGGACTGCTCCGGGTCGTGCGTTCCGCCGCCCACCCCGAGGCGGCGGGGATGGCCGCCGAGGCCGAGTGGTTCATGGACTACCGCAATGCCGACGGCTCCATCGCCGAGATGTGCGGCAACGGCAGCCGGGTCTTCGCCCGCTATCTGGCACAGGCCGGCCATGCCGAGGCCGGGGACCTGGCCATTGCGACCCGGGCCGGGGTGCGCCGGGTGCATCTCGCCAAGGACGGTCCGGACGGACCCGGCGAGATCACCGTGGACATGGGCCGTGCCGTACTGCCCGGGCCCGACGCGATCGAGGTCGCCGTGGGCGCCCGCCGCTGGCCCGCCCGCAATGTCAACATGGGCAACCCGCATGCGGTCGCCTTCGTCGACGACCTCGACCAGGCGGGCGATCTGCTGACCGCGCCCGCCCTCTCGCCGGCCGAGGCCTACCCCACCGGGGCCAATGTGGAGTTCGTGGTGGACCGCGGCCCCGCACATGTGGCGATGCGGGTCCATGAGCGGGGCTCCGGGGAGACGCGCTCCTGCGGCACCGGCGCCTGCGCGGTCGCGGTCGCCGCGGCCCGCCGGGACGGCGCAGACCCGGCCGTCACCGGGCGGCCCGCCGCCTACCGGGTGGACGTCGCCGGCGGCCGGCTCCTGATCACCGAGCACCCCGACGGCCGGGTGGAGATGACCGGCCCCGCCGTGATCGTCGCCCACGGCACGCTCGACCTCTGACCGGCCCTCGACCCTCGCCGTCCGGGTGCGTCGGGCCCGGTGTCGCGGTGCTGCGCGGCTTTCCCCAGGCCGAAAGGCATTGAATCCCCCCGATCGGGTGATCTCGCTGACGCTCCGGAGGTGAGCCGTCGCGGCTCGTGGTGGGCTCGGTAGCATGGACCACCGGGGTCAGGACCCGCTCCGGTGCTCGCTGCCGGAGGTGCCCATGCCCGTTCACGCCGGTGATCCAGCGCCCGGCGCGCACACCCCGCCGTCCGCGCCTCAGGCGGACTGCGCCGACCCCAGACCGGCCCGCAGGCTGGGCCGCGGCACGCTGGGCAGAGCGGGCCGGGCGGCGCTGCTGGCCACCGGCCGCGCCCCGCTCCCCGATGCCATCGAGCCCATCGTCCGGGCCCATCGCGCCCACCACCCCCGGGCCGATCTGGCGCTGCTCGGCCGGGCCTACCAGAGCGCCGAGGCCGGGCACCGTGGGCAGCTGCGCAAGAGCGGCGAACCCTTCATCACCCACCCGCTGGCCGTCACCGTGATCCTCGCTCAGCTGGGCGCCGAGACCACCACCCTGGTCGCCTCACTGCTCCACGACACCGTGGAGGACACCGAGATGACGCTCGATCAGGTACGCGCCGAGTTCGGCGAGGAGGTCGCCTATCTGGTCGACGGCGTCACCAAGCTGGAGAAGGTGGACTTCGGCGCCGCGGCCGAGGCCGAGACCTTCCGCAAGATGCTGCTGGCCACCGGCGACGACGTCCGGGTGATGGTGATCAAGCTGGCCGACCGGCTGCACAACATGCGGACCATCCGGCATATGAAGCCGGCCAGCCAGGTACGGATCGCCCAGGTCACCCGGGACGTCCTGATCCCGCTCGCCGAACGGCTCGGCATCCAGGTGGTGAAGACCGAACTGGAGGACATCGTCTTCGCCACCCTCCACCCCGAGGAGTACGGCCGCACCAGTGCGCTGGTCGCGGCCGGTGACATCGGCAGCGGGCCGCTCGCCGACTTCGCCGGGAGGCTGCGCCGCCAGCTCGCCGAGGCGGGAGTGGGGGCCGAGGTCACCGTACGGCCGCGGCACTGCGTCTCCGCCCACCGGGTGCTGCTGAAACGGCTGGCCGCGCCCGGTCCCGACGGCCGTCCGCAGCAGCTGCGCCCGGCCGATCTGGGGCGGGTGCTGGTGGTGGTGGAGGAGAACGCCGACTGCTACGCGGTCCTCGGTGAGCTGCACACGTGCTGGACGCCGCTGCCCGGCGAGTTCAAGGACTTCGTGGCCGCGCCCAAGTTCAACCTCTACCAGTCGCTGCACACGGCGGTGGCCGATGAGCAGCAGAATGTGATCGAGGTCCTGGTGCGCACCCAGCGGATGCACCGGGTCGCCGAGTTCGGGGTGGTGGCGCTGGGCAGTCCGCGCCAGCCCGAGACCCCCGATCCGGGTCGCGACGAGCTGGACCGCACCGATCCGGCCCGCCCGGGCTGGCTCAGCCGGCTGCTGGACTGGCAGCGGGACACCCCCGACCCCGACGCCTTCTGGTCCACCCTCACCGCTGATCTCTCCGACGACCGCGAGATCACCGCGGTCACCGAGGAGGGCGCCACCCTCACGCTGCGGGCCGGGGCCTCCTGTGTGGACGCGGCCTATGCGCTGGGGGAGCAGATCGGCCACCGCTGCATCGGCGCCCGGGTCAACGGGCGGCTCGTCGCGCTCTCCACCCAGCTGTCCGACGGCGACATCGTGGGCGTCCTCACCGAACCCGGCCCCGGGAAACCCTCCGGCCCGGCCCCGGAGTGGCTGCGGCATGTGCGGACCCCCCGCGCCCGGCTGGCCATCGAGCACTGGCTGGCCGAGCATCCCGCGGACGCCGCCGGCGCCCCGGAGCGCACCCCGGCCGACGGTCCCGCCGGGCAGCGTCCCGCCGAGCCGCCGCCGGACGACCGGGCGCCGGGCCCGGACCGGGCGGCCGGGCCGGCCGAGGTCCGCGGCCGGCCGGAGGTCCCGGTGCGGCTGGCCCGCTGCTGCACCCCCGTGCCCCCGGACCGGGTCACCGGGTTCGCCATCCGCGGCGGGGCGGTCGCCGTCCACCGCCGGGACTGTCCCACCGGGCGGCAGATGCGCGACGCCGGGCGGCCCGCCGTGGAGGTGGGCTGGACCGCGGGGCCCCGCAGGACGGGCTACCGGGTCACCCTGCTGGCCGACGCCCTCGACCGCCCGCGGCTGCTGGCCGATCTCACCGCCGCCATCGCAGCGGAGGGGATCGGCATCGTCTCCGCCGCCGTGGAGCCGCCGCAGGAGCTCCGGGTCCGCCACACCTACACGGTGGAGCTGCCGGACCCGGGTGCGCTGGCACCGCTGATGCGGGCCATGCTGCGGGTCTCCGGGGTGTACGACGTCTACCGGTCCGGTCCCGGCTCCGCCCGGCGGCCAAATGCAGATGACCGGGCCGGTTCAGGCATGCGACCATCGTCGGGAATCCGCGGCAGGTCTGCGGCGTTCACCAGAGGTACCGAGGGATAGGCCGGGCGGTGTTCCGGGCATGCTCCCGGTGCAGACCCCGTTCGACGAACCCTTAAGGACACGATGACCTCCACGTTCGACAACCGCGACCACTCCACCGGGCGTGTCGCACGTCGCCCGGAGGACCTCCGGGCAGCAGCCCTCATGGACGAGGACCTCGCGGTGATCGACGAGGACCTCGACTACGACGGCGAACAGTACGACCGCAGCGACCGCGCGGCTCTGCGCCGTGTCGCAGGTCTCTCCACCGAGCTCCAGGACGTCACCGAGGTCGAGTACCGGCAGCTCCGTCTGGAGCGCGTGGTGCTCGTCGGCGTCTGGACCGACGGCACGGCCGAGGAGGCCGAGACCTCCCTCGCCGAGCTCGCGGCCCTTGCCGAGACCGCCGGCTCCCAGGTGCTGGACGGTGTGATCCAGCGCCGTGAGCGCCCGGACCCGGCGACCTACATCGGCTCCGGCAAGGCGAGGGAGCTCCGGGAGATCGTCGAGACCGAGGGCGCCGACACCGTCGTCTGCGACGGTGAGCTCACTCCCGCCCAGCTGATCCACCTGGAGGATGTGGTCAAGGTCAAGGTCGTCGACAGGACGGCCCTGATCCTGGACATCTTCGCCCAGCACGCCAAGTCCCGGGAGGGCAAGGCGCAGGTCTCGCTGGCGCAGATGCAGTACATGCTGCCCAGGCTGCGCGGCTGGGGCCAGTCGCTCTCCCGGCAGATGGGTGGCGGTGGCTCGGGCTCCTCGGGCGGCGGTATGGCCACCCGTGGTCCCGGTGAGACCAAGATCGAGACCGACCGGCGGCGCATCCGCGAGAAGATGTCCAAGCTCCGCCGCGAGATCGCCGACATGAAGAAGGGCCGCGACACCAAGCGCCAGGAGCGCAAGCGCCACCAGGTGCCGTCCGTGGCCATCGCCGGCTACACCAACGCCGGCAAGTCCTCCCTGCTCAACCGGCTCACCGGGGCGGGCGTGCTGGTGGAGAACGCCCTGTTCGCCACCCTCGACCCGACCGTGCGCAGGGCGTCCACCCCCGGTGGGCGGGTCTACACCATCACGGACACGGTGGGCTTCGTCCGCCATCTGCCGCACCACCTGGTGGAGGCGTTCCGCTCCACCATGGAGGAGGTCGCCGACGCCGACCTCATCCTGCATGTGGTGGACGGGTCGCACCCCGACCCTGAGTCGCAGCTGGCAGCGGTCCGCGAGGTGATCACCGAGGTCGACGCACAGAAGGTGCCGGAGATCGTGGTGATCAACAAGGCGGACGCGGCCGATCCGCTGGTGCTCCAGCGGCTGCTGCGGCGTGAGCCGCGGGCCCTGGTGGTGTCGGCACGTACCGGCGAGGGCATCGACGAGCTGCTGAAGCTGGTCGAGGACGAGCTGCCCAGGCCCTCGATCGAGGTCGAGGCCCTGGTCCCGTACACCCGCGGCGACCTGGTCTCCCGGGTGCACGCCGAGGGAGAGCTGCTCGGCACCGAGCACACCGCGGACGGCACGCTGCTGCGGGCCAAGGTGTCGGCGGAGCTCGCGGCCGAGTTGGAGCGGTACACCGTGGCCACCGCACGCGGCTGAGCCACAGCACGGAGAGAAGGCCGGAGGGCGGGATCCTGGTGACAGGATCCCGCCCTCCGGCCTTCTCGCGCCGCGGCTGAACGGTCAGCCGGCCTTCTTCACAAAGTAGTTGAACATCTGCTGGGCCACCGTCCCCAGATAGGGACCGGCCTCCCAGGTCGGATGGTCCACCGGGCCGATGGAGTTGTTGCTCACCAGGCCGGTCTTGCCGTTGGGCATGGCGGCGAACCAGCCGCCACCGCTGGACCCGGCGGTCATGGTGCAGCCGATGGCGAGCATCGGCGGCCGGGAGGCGTCATAGGAGATGCGCACCGGCGGCACCGTGCTGCGGCACCGGTAGAGCTCCTGCCCGTCGAAGGGCTTGGCGGCCGGGTAGCCCCAGTTGGCCACCGGGGCCAGCTGCTGGCGGGGCGCATTGAACCAGACCGGGATGGCGCCGCCGACCGTCTCCTCCAGCGAGCGGCCGTCACCCTCCGGGTTGTGCACCCGCAGCACCGCGAAGTCGTACTGGCTGGACTTGTTGACCGGGCCGTGCGTGGCCGGCGGGCCCTCGGCCGCCCACTGCGGGGAGGTGACGATGCTGTCCGCCCACCACTGGCCGAGCGGGGCCAGCGCCTTGTCGAGCGACTGCTGACCGCCGCTGCCCACACCGGTGCTGTTGTAGCCCGGCACATACATGATGTGCTTGTACCAGTCGCCGCCCTTGCCGCCGTGCACACAGTGCCCGGCGGTCCACACCAGATTGCTCTTGCCCGGGTGGGCCGGGTCGGTGACCACCGTGCCGGAGCAGACGGCGGTGCCGTCGGGCTCGTCGAAGAAGATCTTCCCCACCGATCCGGGGTAGGGGCGGGCGATCGGGGTCGCCCGGATCGCTGCCGGCTCAGGGTCGTTGGGACCGATGCCGCCGCCGCTGCTGCCGTCGCTGTTGCCGCCGTCAGTGGTGCTGTCGCCTGTGGTGCTGCCGCCTGTGGTGCTGCCGCCCGTGGTGTTTCCGGCAGGGTTGTCGGACGGCGGGGTCTGGTCCTTGGGCTTGGCCTTCTTCATCTTCTCCGGGTCCCAGAGGCCCTTGATCACCGGATTGTTGAAGACATGCTCCTCGGCCCACTTGTCCCAGTCGTCGAAGTTCCAGTTCTTCAGCTCGTCCAGGCTGCTGGGCAGGCCGTCGAGCAGGCCGCTGGGCAGTGCGCTGGCGAGACCGCTCGGCAGCTCCGACGGCAGCCCGCCGATGTCGCCGCCGGGTGTGGCCTGTGCGGTGACCGAGCCTCCGGCGTCCGATGAGCCGCTCTTGTCGTTGCAGGCGGTGACGGAAACCAGGGTCACGCAGGCGAGTGCTGCGGCACCCAGGGCGGTACGGGTACGGGTACGTGTGCGGGTCGTGCGACGACGCAGGTCGCCCCTGCGTATGGGTGACATGGACTCAGTTCCCCCAGAGTTCAAGACACGGCTCGGCCGTCGTCGGTCGGCGACTACTGTCCCATTGCAGCGGGGGACGGCGCACGGCGACCCCTGGTTGCGATCGTTGACGAACAGTCACCGACCCGTGACAACCTTCGCGATTCCCCTACGTCGCAGCGGCGCCGACGGTTCACCTTTTCACCCTCAGGAATGAACTCCGCCGGATGGATCACTACTTCGAGTGGGTGTGAACTTGCCCTCCGCAGTCGAAGGAAGGTAAGCCTTACCCGCCACTTCGCGGAGGTGTCCGGGCTGCGCCGCTGCCGCCCCGCGCCACCCGGAACCCTCGCACCCAGCTGGAGGCGCCCGTGAACCACGCCCTCACCGGCCCGAGCCCCGCCGACCCGGTTCCCGCCCAGCAGACCGGTCCCGGGAGCAGGCACGGCTCCGATCCGCTGCTGCACCCGGACCCCGCCACCGCCGCCGACCATGCCGCGACCGAGAGCCTGCTGCGCTGCTGGGTGCGCGAGACCGGGGTGCCCGCACCCGGCGACGGAGTGCTGCGCATCCCGGTGGCCGCGGGCGCCGCCCGCCTCACCGTGCCCGTCAGGCACTGGTCCGCCGTGGGCTGGCACCGCTTCGGCCCCGCTCTCCTCACCCCCAGGGCACCGGTGCCCGGCGACGCCGCGGAACAGGAGGACCTGGCCGGCGCCCCGGTCGACGCCGTCACCACCGCAGCCCTGCTCACCCGGGAGGCCGGCGCCGAGGGCGCAGCGGGGATCGCCGACCTCACTGGCCGGGTGGCCGACTCGGTGCGCCGCACCGCGGAGTTCCTGCTGCACCGCCGCCGCAACCCCCGGCCGGCGGCGGGCACCGTCCCCTTCCCCTTCCTCGACGGGGAGCAGGCCCTGCTGCTGGGCCATCCCCTCCACCCGACGCCGAAGAGCCGCGACGGCATCGGGGACACCGAGGCCGCCGCCTACTCCCCGGAGCTGCGCGGCTCCTTCCGGCTGCACTGGTTCGCGGCGGACCGGTCCCTGGTGGCCGCCGACTCCGCACTGGAGACGGCAGCCCCGCGGATCACCGGCCATCTGCTCGGCGGCGCCGTACCGCTGCCCCCCGGTACCGTCGCGCTGCCGCTGCACCCCTGGCAGGCCCGTGAGCTGGCGCTGCGCCCCGCCGTCCGGGCGCTGCTGGAGGAGGGCCGGGTGCACGACCTCGGCCCGCACGGGGACTTCTGGTACCCCACCTCCTCGGTGCGCACCGTGTGCCGGCCGGGGACCCCCTGGATGCTCAAGCTCTCCCTGGGGCTGCGCATCACCAACTCCCGCCGGGAGAACCTGCGCAAGGAGCTCCACCGGGGGGTGGAGGTCCACCGGCTGCTGGAGAGCGGTCTGGCCGCCGAGTGGCGCAGCCACCACCCCGGCTTCGACATCGTCCGCGACCCGGCCTGGCTGGGCGTCGACCTGCCCGGCGCCGTCCCCGGTGCCGCGGGCGGCCTGGACACCGGGATCAGGCTCCAGCCCTTCGGGCCGGGCGACCGGGTGCTCTGTGTGGCCGGGCTGGTCGCCGAGCGCCCGCTGCCCGACCCGGCGGCACCGGAGCGGGACGCCGTCCCCTCGTATCTGGCCGATCTGTTGCACGGCCTGGCCCGTCGCACCGGCCGGGCGCTCGCCACCGTCGCCACCGAGTGGTTTCTGCGCTATCTGGACGCCGTGGTGCTGCCGGTGCTCTGGCTGGACGGCCGGGCCGGTGTGGCGCTGGAGGCGCACCAGCAGAACAGCCTGGTGCTGCTCGACCACGACGGCTGGCCGGTCGGCGGCCGCTACCGCGACAACCAGGGCTACTACTTCCGCCGCTCCAGGGCGGCGGCCCTGGAGGCCAGGCTGCCCGGTATCGGCACGCTCAGCGACACCTTTGTGGACGACGCGGTGGCCGATGAGCGCTTCGCCTACTACCTGGGGATCAACCATCTCCTCGGCCTGGTGGGGGCGTTCGGCTCGCAGCGGCTGGCCGACGAGCGCCTGCTGCTGGCCGCGCTGCGGCGCTTCCTGGCCGCGGACCGTACGGCGGCCACCGGCTCCACCCTCCCGGCCCGGCTGCTGGACTCCCCGACCCTGCGCTGCAAGGCCAATCTGCTCACCCGGCTGCACGGGATGGACGAGTTGGTCGGTCCGGTGGAGACCCAGTCCGTCTATGTCACCGTCCCCAACCCGGTGCTGCGTGGCGCCGTGGGCCCCGTAGCAGCCGCCGCCGCGGGCCCCTCGGACGACCACGGCTCCGCCGGGGGCGGTGCCCGATGACCACCGTGCCCCCGGCGGACCTGCTGGACGGTGTGGGCGGCTGGGGGGTGATGGCCACCGCAGCCGGGGCGTTCCGGCTGCGGCCGGTGAGGCTGCCCGACGACCTGCCGTTGCTGAGTGGCTGGATGAACGATCCGGCGGTGGCCGAGTTCTGGCACCTCGACGGTCCTTCCCGCATCATCGAGGAGCATCTGCGCGTCCAACTCGACGGCGACGGACGCAGCGTCCCCTGCCTGGGCGTTCTCGGCGGCCGCGCCATGAGCTACTGGGAGGTCTACCGGGCCGACCTCGACCCGCTGGCCCGCCACTATCCGGCCCGCCCCCATGACACCGGCATCCATCTGCTCCTCGGACCGGCCGACACCCGTGGCAGAGGACTGGGCAGCCTGCTGCTCCGGGCCCTCGCCGACCGGGTGCTCCGGGTCCGCCCGGCCTGCGACCAGGTCGTTGCGGAACCCGACATCCGCAATCTCCCCTCGGTCGCCGCCTTCGGCCGGGCGGGCTTCCGCCGTACCGTCGAGCTGCAACTGCCCGACAAGCGAGCCGTGCTGATGGTCCGTCGCCGCATCCGGCCCACAGCCGGTGCACTCCGCACCCCCTGAACCGCCCCCGGTCCCCGACCCCTTCCTCCCGGTCCCCGCCCCCGGTACCCGACCCCTTCCTCCCGGTCCCCGCCCCCACGGATCCCGCCCCCGCCCGCCGACCCGGGCCGGGACCGCCGATCCGCAGCCGGCCGCACCCCTGCCACGGCCACGCCGCCGTACCCGCGGACCACCCGTACCCGCACCATCCGGTCCTCCCCGTATCCCAGGAGCCCACCGTGCAGAAGTCCTCGGTCCACGACACCCCGCTGCACCTCCCGCCGCAGCTCACCCCGGCCCGCTGGCAGCAGGCCTGCCGGGCGCTGACGGCCAAGATGATCGCCGAGTTCTCCTATGAGGAGCTGTTCGCCCCGCAACTGCTCACCGTCGACGCGGTCGCGGCGGGCGGCCCCGCCCAGCCCTACCGCCTGGTGCTGCCCGACGGCGACTACCACTTCCTGGCCCGCCGCGGTGCCTACGGCAGCTGGCAGATCGACCCGGCGACCGTCAGCGCCCCCGGGGGAGCGGCGCCTGACCCGCTGCGACTGCTGCGGTCAGCCCGCCGGCGGCTCGGCCTGGCCGGGGACACCACCGGGCACCTGGTGCGGGAGCTGACCGCCACCCTGCTGGCCGACGCCCACCACGCCGGTAACGCGCTCACCGCCGCGGAACTCGCCGACCTGGACCACGCCGACCTGGAGGGGCAGCAGACCGGGCACCCCTGGATCGTCCCCAGCAAGGGCCGGCTCGGCTTCTCCGCCACCGACACCGCCCGCTGGGCACCCGAGTCCCGCATCCCGCAGCGGCTCCCCTGGATCGCCGTCCACAGCCGGATCGCCCGCTACCGGGGCACCGCCGAGCTGGCCACCCCGGACCGCCTCTACGACAGCGAACTCGACCCCGGTACCCGCGAGCGCTTCCACCAGGTGCTGCGCAGCCGCGGGGCCGACCCGGGCGACTATCTGCTGCTGCCCGTCCACCCCTGGCAGTGGGACGAGACCGTCGTCCCCCTCTTCGCGCCCTCGATCGCCGCCGGGGACATCGTCCCGCTGCCCGCCGACGGCGACCTCAGGCTGCCCCAGCAGTCCATCCGGACCTTCCTCAACATCAGCCGTCCCGACCGCCACCATGTGAAGCTGCCGCTCTCCATCCTCAACACCCTGGTCTGGCGCGGCCTGCCCACCGAGCGCACGCTGGCCGCACCCGCGGTCACCGCCTGGGTCCGCAGCCTCCACGACCAGGACCCCTTCCTGCGGGACGAGTGCCGGGTGGTGCTGCTGGGCGAGGTGGCCTCGGTCACCGTCGAGCACCCGGTGTACGGCGACCTCCCCGAGGCGCCCTACCAGTACAAGGAGCTGCTCGGCGCGATCTGGCGGGAGCCCCTCGCCGGCCGGCTGGCATCCGGCGAGCGCGCCCGTACGCTGGCCGCGCTGCTCCAGACCGGCAGCGACGGGCAGCCGCTGACGGCCGAGCTGGTCGCCCGCTCGGGACTGACCGCCCGCGAATGGCTGCGCCGGCTGTTCGCCGCGATGCTGCCGCCGCTGCTGCACTTCCTCTACCGCTACGGGACGGTCTTCTCCCCGCACGGCGAGAACGCCATCGTGGTCTTCGACCACCGGGACGTCCCGGTGCGGCTGGCGGTCAAGGACTTCGTGGACGACATCAACGTCAGCGACCGGCCGCTGCCCGAGCTGGAGACGATGCCGGCCGAGGTCTCCGGGGTACTGCTGCGCGAGCGGCCGGACTTCCTCTGCCAGTTCATCCACTCCGGGCTCTTCGTCGGTGTCTTCCGCTATCTCGCACCGCTGGTGGAGCAGCGGCTCGGGGTGCCGGAGGAGGAGTTCTGGGCGATGGTCCGCGCCGAGATCACCGGATACCAGCAGCGCTTCCCCGAGCTGGCCGGCCGGTTCGCCCTCTTCGACCTGCTCACCCCGCGTATCGAGCGGCTCTGCCTGAACCGCAACCGGCTGCTGCTGGACGGCTACCGGGACCGCCCGCAGCGGCCCCACGCGGCCGTCCACGGCACCGTGCCCAACCCGCTGCACCGTCCGGCCCCGCTGCCCGCGCCCGGCCGGTCCGGTGACAGCCGCACCACTGTCAGTGGTGCCCCGTAGGGTGGGGGGTGCCATGACGAACGACTCCCCACCCCCCGCAGCGGGGCCCGAGGCCGGGGCCGCGGACGAGACCGCCGCCCACGCCGTGCCCGATGCCGACCGTGCTCGTATCAGGGAACTCCTCCATGCCGCCGTCACCGCTGTCGGCGGCGTGGAGCGGCCCGGACAGGTCCAGATGGCCGAGGCGGTCGCCGACGCCGTCGCCACCGGCGAGCATCTGCTGGTCCAGGCGGGTACCGGCACCGGCAAGTCGCTGGCCTATCTGGTGCCCGCCCTCGCCCACGGCGACCGGGTGGTGGTCGCCACCGCCACCCTGGCCCTGCAGCGCCAGCTGGTCGAGCGCGATCTGCCGCGCACGGTGGAGGCGCTCCACCCGCAGCTGCGGCGCAAGCCGCTCTTCGCCATGCTCAAGGGCCGCTCCAACTATCTGTGCCTGCACCGGGCCAACGAGGGCGCCCCCAGTGACGAGGGCGAGGGCCTCTTCGACCCGGCGGAGGCCCTGGGCGGCCCCAGCAGCAAGCTGGGCAAGGACATCCTGCGGCTGCGGGACTGGGCGAACGACACCGAGACCGGTGACCGCGACGACCTCACCCCCGGTGTCTCCGACAAGGCGTGGGCGCAGCTGGCGGTGACCTCCAAGGAGTGCCTCGGCGCCAGCCGCTGCCCCTATGGGCAGGACTGCTTCGCGGAGGCGGCCCGGGAGCGGGCCAAGCTGGCCGATGTGGTGGTCACCAACCACGCCCTGCTGGCGATCGACGCCATCGAGGGCGCCCCGGTGCTCCCCGAGCATGAGTTGCTGATCGTCGACGAGGCCCATGAGCTGGTCTCCCGGGTCACCGGCGTGGCCACGGCGGAGCTCTCCGCCAACGCGGTCAACCGCACGGTCAAGAGGGCTGCCAAGCTGGCCAACGAGAAGGCGGTGGACGCCCTTCAGGCCGCCGCGGAGAACTACCACGGGCTGATGGAGATCGCCCAGCCCGGCCGGGTCGAGGAGCTGCCGGAGAATCTCGCCTATGCGGTGGCGGCGATCCGGGAGGCCTGCCGCGCCGTGATCACCTCGCTGGGCGAGGTCCGGGACAAGGCGCTCTCCGATGAGGACGCGGTGCGCAAGCAGGCTCTGGCGTCCGCCGAGACCCTGCATGACACCGCCGACCGGCTGCTGGAGGAGTCGCCCTACGACGTGGTGTGGATCGACCGCAGCGAGCGCTTCGGCCTGGGCGCCGCCTCGCTGCGGGTCGCTCCGCTCACCGTCTCGGGGCTGCTCAGGGAGCGGCTCTATACCGAGCGCTCGGTGGTGCTCACCTCGGCCACCCTCAAGCTGGGCGGCGACTTCGGCGGGGTGGCTGCCTCGGTGGGCCTGCCGCAGGAGGGCCGGCTGCCGGAGCAGCGCAGTGCGGACGAGCCGGAGCGGGAGACCGGCGAGGGGGCCCCGCCGGTGTGGCGGGGGCTGGATGTCGGCTCGCCCTTCGCCTATCCCAAGCAGGGGATCCTCTATGTCGCCCGGCATCTGCCGCCGCCGGGCCGGGAGCCCGACCGCCCGCAGATGCTGGACGAGCTGGCGGAGCTGATCGGTGCGGCCGGCGGGCGCACCCTGGGCCTCTTCTCCTCCATGCGGGCCGCACAGGCCGCCGCGGAGGCCCTCCGGGAGCGGGTGGACAACACCATCCTGCTGCAGGGCGAGGACACCCTGGGCGAGCTGATCAGGGCGTTCGCCTCGGATGCGGAGACCTGTCTCTTCGGCACCCTGTCGCTGTGGCAGGGCGTGGATGTACCGGGTTCGGCCTGCCAGCTGGTGGTCATGGACCGTATTCCGTTCCCCCGGCCCGACGATCCTCTGATGAGCGCCCGGCAGAAGGCGGTCGAGGAGGCCGGCGGAAACGGCTTCATGGCGGTGGCGGCGACCCATGCGGCGCTGCTGATGGCCCAGGGGGCAGGCCGGCTGGTGCGTGCGGCGGATGACCGCGGCGTGGTCGCCGTACTGGACCCACGGCTGGCGACGGCCCGCTACGGCGGATTCTTCCGCTCCTCGATGCCGGATTTCTGGTACACCACCGACCGCAATCAGGTGCGCCGTTCGCTGGCGGCCATCAATGGCTCGGCTCCTGAGCCCAAGCCGGTGGCCCGACGCGGCGTGGACAGCCGCTGACCGTCCACAGGCGCGACGAAGCCGCGGGCTCCGACCCCTGGGAGGGAGTCGGAGCCCGCGGCTTTCAAGGGCTCACCGGAGGGCGGTCCGCCGTCGTCAGATGCGACGCAGTACCGCGACCACCTTGCCGAGAATGGTGGCGTTGTCGCCGGGGATGGGCTCATAGGCACTGTTGTGAGGCATCAGCCAGATATGGCCGTCCTCCCGCTTGAGGCGCTTCACGGTGGCCTCGCCGTCGATCATCGCGGCCACGATGTCGCCGTTCTCCGCGACCGGCTGCCGCCGCACAGTGACCCAGTCGCCGTCGCAGATGGCCGCCTCGATCATCGAGTCGCCGCTGACCTTGAGTGCGAACAGCTCGCCGTCGCCCACGAGTTGGCGGGGCAGCGGAAAGACATCCTCGACGGTCTGCTCGGCAAGAATGGGGCCACCGGCGGCGATCCGGCCCACCAGCGGTACATAGGAGGTGGAGGGCCTGCCTGCCGTGTCCGCGGTATTCGGCCGGGCCACCTCCACACCGCGCACCTCATACGCGCGCGGCCGATGGGGATCGCGCCGCAGGAATCCCTTGCGCTCCAGCGCCATCAGCTGATGGGCGACGGAGGAGGTGCTGGAGAGGCCGACAGCCTGGCCGATCTCCCGCATGGACGGCGGGTATCCGCGGCGCTGCACGGAATCCCGGATGACCTCGATCACCCGGCGCTGCCGATCGGTCAGACCGGATTCATCGGTGCGGATTCCGGGCGGGCGGCCGGGAAGCGAGCGGGTCTGCACATCGTGATGACCGCTGTGCAGCACAGCGTCCTGTACCGCCGCATGTTCGACGGGCTGGTCGGGAACCCGACCGGACCCGGCGCTGCGCCGGTCGTCCTCACTACGGCCCATGGAACTCTGCTCCAGCGAATTCTGGGAGCGTTCCTGCACCGGGACGGTGCTGCTTTCTGCGGTGGTCACGGCGGCCCCTCTCGACGGATGTTCTCCCTCTATAAGCCAACGGTAGTTCCTATCGAAAGGTTGCGCCAAACACACGTTCGAGTGAATTTCCCGCGGGTCGCCTGACTTGATCAAGGTTCTGGGTGTATTGCCAGCACCGTGCAAGTGTTCGACAAGGGTCAGTCTAGTCGTGATCTCCGTCCCCGGCAGCACCTCCCCGAAAGCCCCGGAAGAAGGCCCCGCGACCCCCGCTCGAGCGACACTCCCGACCTCCGCGGAGTGTCCGGCTCCGGTCCTCCGCGCTGACCAGCAGCGATTGCGCGGGGTGAGCCGGAGGCTACGGACACACCCCCGCAGTGCTTGCAGCAGACCCCACATCTTGTGGCTAGAGTGATGCCCACGCCCACAGGTTGTGGTCCCCTCGGGATCCGGCCGTCCGGGCGTCGCCTACACTTGTCGCTGCTCCCGGGGTCAGAAACGGCCTCCGGGACCCGAGTGACGCCTGCTGCCGAAGGAGGGAGCCTTTCCATGCACTGCCCCTTCTGCAGGCACTCCGACAGCCGTGTGGTCGACAGCCGCACCACCGACGACGGCACCGCCATCCGGCGGCGCCGGCAGTGCCCCGACTGCAATCGGCGCTTCACCACCGTGGAGACCGCCACCCTGACGGTGATCAAGCGGAGCGGGGTCACCGAGCCCTTCAGCCGCGACAAGGTCATCTCAGGCGTGCGCAAGGCATGCCAGGGGCGGCCCGTCACCGAGGACGCCCTGGCGGTCCTCGGGCAGCGGGTCGAGGAGTGCGTGCGCTCCAGCGGCAGTGCCGAACTGTCCACCCATGACGTGGGTCTGGCCATACTCGGCCCGCTCAAGGAGCTGGACGTCGTCGCCTACCTGAGGTTCGCCTCGGTGTACCAGGCGTACGACACCCTCGAGGACTTCGAGGCCGCGATCGCGGAGCTGCGCGCGGAGCGGCCTCCCGCGGCGGAGGAGGGCACCGTTGTGCCCGCCCCCGCCCCTGCGCCCTGACCACCGGGGCGCCCAGGCCCCGCACGGGCCGTCTGATGCGAGAAAAGCGGTGCCCCGGGAAGTCGCGGGGCACTCAGGGCGTTTGCCCAGGAGGAGGAGAAGTGACCGATACGACGAGCGGCTCCGCACGCGGCTCACGTGCCAAGAGCGGCAAGGGCGGCGTGAAGGCCGGCCGGGGCCTTCAGGTTCAGCGCATCCACACGACCCCCGGGGTCCACCCGTACGACGAGGTGACCTGGGAGCGTCGTGACGTCGTCATGACCAACTGGCGCGACGGCTCGATCAACTTCGAGCAGCGCGGTGTGGAGTTCCCCGACTCCTGGTCGGTCAACGCGGTCAACATCGTCACCAGCAAGTACTTCCGCGGCGCGGTGGGCACCCCGCAGCGCGAGTGGAGCCTCAAGCAGATCATCGACCGGGTGGTGAAGACCTACCGCGCCGCCGGCGAGGAGAACGGCTACTTCGCCTCTCCCGACGACGCCGAGATCTTCGAGCACGAGCTGACCTACGCCCTCCTCCACCAGGTCTTCTCCTTCAACTCGCCGGTCTGGTTCAACGTCGGCACCGCCCAGCCCCAGCAGGTCAGCGCCTGCTTCATCCTGGCCGTCGACGACTCCATGGAGTCGATCCTCGACTGGTACAAGGAAGAGGGCATGATCTTCAAGGGCGGCTCCGGCGCCGGCCTGAACCTCTCCCGCATCCGCTCCAGCAAGGAGCTGCTGACCTCCGGCGGCAACGCCTCCGGTCCGGTCTCCTTCATGCGCGGAGCCGACGCCTCCGCCGGCACCATCAAGTCCGGCGGCGCCACCCGCCGCGCGGCCAAGATGGTCGTGCTGGACGTCGACCACCCCGACGTCGAGGCCTTCATCGAGACCAAGGTGAAGGAGGAGGAGAAGATCCGCGCCCTGCGCGACGCGGGCTTCGACATGGACCTCGGCGGTGACGACATCACCTCGGTCCAGTACCAGAACGCCAACAACTCCGTCCGGGTCTCGGACGAGTTCATGACCGCCGTCGAGCAGGGCGGCGAGTTCGGCCTGCGGGCCCGCCTCACCGGCGAGGTCATCGAGACCGTCGACGCCAAGAAGCTCTTCCGCAAGATGGCCGAGGCCGCCTGGGCCTGCGCCGACCCTGGCATCCAGTACGACTCGGTGATCAACCACTGGCACACCTGCCCGGAGTCCGGCCGCATCAACGCGTCCAACCCGTGCAGCGAGTACATGCACCTGGACAACTCCTCGTGCAACCTGGCCTCGCTCAACCTGATGAAGTTCCTGCGCGACGACGACAGCTTCGACGCCGAGCGGTTCGCCAAGGTCGTCGAGCTGGTCATCACCGCGATGGACATCTCCATCTGCTTCGCCGACTTCCCCACCGAGAAGATCGGCGAGACCACCCGGGCCTTCCGCCAGCTGGGCATCGGCTACGCCAACCTCGGCGCCCTGCTGATGGCCACCGGCCACGCCTACGACTCCCAGGGCGGCCGCGCCCTGGCCGGCGCCATCACCTCGCTGATGACGGGCACCGCCTACCGCCGCTCCGCCGAGCTGGCCGGCATCGTCGGCCCGTACGACGGCTACGCCCGCAACGCCGAGCCGCACCAGCGGGTGATGCGCCAGCACGCCGAGGCCAACACCGCCGCCGTCCGGATGGACGAGCTGGACACCCCGGTCTGGGCCGCGGCCACCGAGACCTGGCAGGACGTGCTGCGGATCGGCGCCGAGAACGGCTTCCGCAATGCCCAGGCATCGGTGCTCGCCCCCACCGGCACCATCGGCCTGATGATGGACTGCGACACCACCGGCGTCGAGCCGGACCTCGCCCTGGTGAAGTTCAAGAAGCTGGTCGGCGGCGGTTCGATGCAGATCGTCAACGGCACGGTGCCGCGTGCGCTCGGCCGCCTGGGCTACCAGGACGAGCAGATCGAGGCGGTCGTCGCGTACATCGCCGAGCACGGCAATGTCGTCGACGCCCCCGGCCTCAAGCCGCAGCACTACGAGGTCTTCGACTGCGCCATGGGCGAGCGGGCCATCTCCCCGATGGGCCACGTCCGGATGATGGCCGCGATCCAGCCCTGGATCTCCGGCGCGATCAGCAAGACCGTCAACATGCCGGAGAGCGCCACCGTCGAAGAGGTCGAGGAGATCTACTTCGAGGCCTGGAAGCTCGGTGTGAAGGCGCTCGCGATCTACCGCGACAACTGCAAGGTCGGCCAGCCGCTCTCCGCCAAGACGAAGAACGTCAAGGCGGCCGAGAAGCCCGCCCCGGCAGCCTCCGTCGAGAAGGTCGTCGAGTACCGCCCCGTGCGCAAGCGCCTCCCCAAGGGCCGGCCGGGGATCACCACCTCCTTCACGGTGGGGGGCGCCGAGGGCTATATGACGGCCAACTCCTACCCGGACGACGGCCTCGGCGAGGTCTTCCTCAGATGTCCAAGCAGGGCTCCACCCTCGCGGGCATGATGGACGCCTTCTCCATCGCCGTCTCGGTGGGCATGCAGTACGGCGTTCCGCTGGAGACCTATGTCTCGAAGTTCACCAACATGCGCTTCGAGCCGGCCGGTCTGACCGACGACCCGGACGTGCGGATGGCCCAGTCGATCGTCGACTACATCTTCCGCCGCCTGGCGCTGGACTTCCTGCCCTTCGAGACCCGTTCGGCCCTGGGTATCCACTCCGCGGACGAGCGTCAGCGCCACCTCGAGACCGGTTCCTACGAGCCGTCCGACGAGGACATGGACGTCGAGGGCCTGGCCCAGTCCGCCCCCCGCGAGCTGACCCGTCCCACCGAGGTGCCTGCCGCCCCCAAGGCGGCCGTGCAGCCGGTCCCGGTGCAGGTCCACTCCTCCACCGAGCTGGTCGAGGCCCAGCTGGGGCTGAACGCCGACGCCCCGCTCTGCTTCTCCTGCGGCACCAAGATGCGCCGCGCGGGCAGCTGCTACCTCTGCGAGGGCTGCGGCTCCACCAGCGGCTGCAGCTGAAAACGACCGTCTCCGGTGCGTCCCCGTGTGGCCAGTGACCCTCGGGCGAAGCACCGACTGATGGCAAGGTGACCGGACAGTGTGTCCCCGCAAAGCCCCCAAGGCTTTGCGGGGACACACTGCTTTCGGGAGGCGGCATGACACTGGACATGCCCGAGCAGCGGCCGATCGCTCATGTCGACGCACTCGTTGAGGCTGCCCCGGCCGGTTGACGCGCCCCTTGCCCTGCGAGTGACTCCGGCCTGCCCGAGGAGGCCCGGGAAGCGGTTCACTGGACGGCGAGTCTGTCCGCAGCGTGCGGGTGGTCGAAGGACGTGGGGCAGAAGCAGATCTGCAGACTGTGTCCGCGGGCCGGCGGAGGGACCCGGATCGATCCGGATGCCCGCCATCCACTGCCTCGAGCACCGGGCCTGAGGGCTGGTCAGCGTACGGAGTTTCTGGTGTTGCGGCAGCGGAACGCGGTGCTGCGCCGGCAGTGGGACGGCCCGGTTCGCCACAGGCCTTCCGACGGTGTGCGCGGCCCGCGTCGAGCCGGTACCGGGCCCGGGAAATCACAGCTCCCGGCCGCTTGACGCCGGTGCTAGTGTCAGCCCCCACATCGCCGCCACCGCCGCGTCGCGGTGGCGCCCGCATCCGACGGAGGACGACACCAGATGGCAATCCGCCGGGCCAAGCAAAAGGCCCAGGTCATCGAGAAGCTCAGCGAGATAGCGCCTCCCGGCGAGACCTTTGTGGCCTGCGTGCACGTCGAGACGGGCCCCAGCCCCTGGCTGAACGCAATCTTCGACGAAATTCCGTTCCTCGGTCTGGCCATCGCTCTGACCCGCAAGTTCTACTTCATCACCCTCACCAACACCTCGGTTGTGGTGAACGTCGCCAATCGCTGGACCAACCGCCCCGGCGAGGTCGTTGCTGTGTACCCGCGCGACGCCTTCCCGGTGAGCAAGGTCAAGCGGGGCAAGGTGTGGAGCGTCATGTACCTGCTCCTCCCCGGGAACCAGAACCCCACGCGCCTGAACCTGCACCGCTACTGGCGCGGGGAGTTCGACCAGCTCGCCACCGCCTTCCCGGCCGGCAGCATTCCGGCACAGCAGGGAGCCGGAGTCCAGGTCTGACCGTCCGGGTGCACACCGGCCGGCGCCACGCTGCCCCACCGCCCCCTGGAGGCGCGATGGTCGGAAGGCGCGGATCTGCGGCTGATGCATCGTCCGCATGACGAACTGCTCTGCGGATGTGCATCACGTGAGGGCGCCGACGGGAGTCGGCGCCCTCACGCACATCCGGCGCCCGGACCTGCATGGCCGTATGCGGCCTGTTCGGCGAGTCCTGGGAACCTCACGCGGGCGGGGTGCGTGGGGTTTTGTACGTGCGAGGTGCTGCCCGGGGTGCAGCTGGAAGGGAGAGCCTGTGATCGTCTGGGTGAACGGTGCATTCGGCAGTGGGAAGAGCACCCTGGTCGAGGAGTTGCGGCCGCGCTGGCCGGAGGCGTTGGTCTTCGACCCCGAGATGGTCGGGGCCGTCCTGAGCAGGATCGTGGACGTGCCCACCGGTGACTTCCAGGACCTGCGGCAGTGGCGGCGTCAGGTGGTGAACATGGCGGTCGGCCTGGTGGAGGAGTACCGGCGACCACTGCTGGTGCCGATGACCCTGGTGAATCCGGGGTACCTGGATGAGATCTTCGGAGCCCTGGAGGCGGCCCAGGTCGAGGTCCGCCACTTCTTCCTGAAGGTCCCGGAGGAGGTTCTGATCAGCCGTATCGACGGCCGAAGCTTCTTCCCGGACGATCCCGCGCGTGACGAGCAGGGCCGTGCCTGGTGCAAGGCCAGGATCAGGGCGTGTACCGCGGCGGTGGACGCCCTGCCGCAGGACACCGTGCTGCTGGACGGCGAGTCGACGCCGCAGGAGCTGGCCGAGGCGGTCCTCCGGCAGGTGCGCTGACCCGCGGACGGCTCCGCCGCCCGCCCCCAGGCGCGATGCCTTCGGGTCAGGCGGCGGACGCGGCCGTGCGCCGGTCTGCGCCCGCCGCCGCGCTGCGGTCCCGGCTGCAGTCAGGAGAGCGGCGAGTCCGTGAGGTCCGCGTCCCTGGGCGCGGGGATCGGGGCGAGGCGGGGGAGCGGTGTTCGGGAGAGCAGCGCGATGATGGCGGAACCCGCGGTCAGGGCGGCGCAGATGAGGATGATCTGCAGATAGCTGTGGGTCACGCCCTCCAGCCAGGCGCCGATCTGACTGCCGCCTGCCACACCGAGGGCGTGGACCATCCACACCAGGCCCATCGCGGTGCCCCGCACCGGGGCGGGCAGCACCTGGGCGATCCACATGGAGGTCGCGATCACGGACGCCAGACAGCTGAGTCCGAAGACGACGCCGAAGAGCAGCACCGTCGAGGGCATCGGGTTGACCGAGAGCACCAGCATCGCCAGGCAGCGGAGCAGATAGGCGCCGACCAGTACGGCCTTCACCAGCCCGCGGTCGCAGAGCCAGCCGGCGATCAGGCTGCCGCCCACCTCGCAGGCGCCGAGGACGGCGACGGCGCTGGAGCTGATGGCCGGGCTCATATGGTGATCCGTCATAAACGGTACGAAGTGCACATCGATGAAGGCCATGGTGAACCCGCACCCGACGAAGGCCAGTGCCAGATTGCGCAGTTGCTTCGCCTGGAGGCAGAGCCGCAGCTGTGCGGCGAGCGGCAGCGCCGCCGGCCTGGCCGCGGCTTCGGCGGAGTCCGCCGCGGGGTGCGCCGCGGGGTGCGCCAGCCGGTCGGACTGCCTGGGGTGAACGTCCCCAGGTTTATGAAGTCGTCAAGGCGGCCGACGGAGTGCAGGTAGTTGACGAACGAGAATTTGCTCGTCGGATTCCTGAGTGTCACCAGATCCTTGAGAAGGGACACCTGGCTCTGCGTCCAGGGCAGCAGCATTCCGCGCTGCCAGGCGACCTCGTGATGCGTGTCAACCAGAAGTGTGCCGAGTGCCGACGCCTCCGGCGCGAGTTCCTCCATGGCCACGGCCAGGGCGAGATTCGCCTGGCCGGCTCCGATTGCCAGGGTCTCTACTGTCCGGTGATTCAAGGGAGCATCTCCTAGCCTTGGCTTGAGGTGCGGAAACAGGGGGCCAATGTCAGCCCGCGGCCAGGTCGAGCAGTTCCGCCGCGGCCGTCCGGCTTGCCGCCGGCGCCGTCTTGGCGGCTCCACCGCTGCCACCGGTGAACGTGAACACCCCCCGGGTGCGGGGCACGGTTCGCAGACGCGGGCCACCGGAGGGGGCGTAGCAGTCGGACGAGGCCACAAGCCGATCCGGCCTGAGGGACTCCGGCGGCACCTGCAGCAGCTCGGCTCCGGCGGCGGCCACCTGTCGGGCGAGTGCGAGGTCCGGCGGGAGTCCGTCCGGCGGGACGTCCCAGTCCTCGCTGCCCAGGCCGAGCAGCAGGCCGCCGGCGCCATGGGGGCGTCCGTACAGGCCCGAGTTGTCGTCCACGAACACGTCGGGCACCGGCCTGTCGAGCCGGTATGTTCCGTACTGAATGCGTTTGGTGCGGAAGGAGCCGTCCAGTTCGGGCAGCAGTGCGGGGGTCCAGCCGCCGGCGGCAGCCACCACCAGGTCGAACCGGTGCCGTGTGCCGTCGGACAGCAGCACTGCGGCCTGGTCGGTCACCTGCCGCACTTCGGTCGGCAGGACCGGGACGCCCTGGTCCGCAAGCCGGTGCAGTACGGCGGTCCTGGCCAGGCCGGGGGAGAGGTGCCCGGCGAGCCGTTCCACGACGGCGAGTGCTCCGGGCGGGGTGCCGTGCAGGCCCAGGCGGGCTGCCGCGGTGGGGCCGGGCATCACCTCGGCCGAGCCGGGCAGCAGCTCATCCAGCAGTTTCACCTGCTCTGCCGGATCAACACCCGGGGGAAGCAGATAGGTCGAACCGGTCTCCTGATAGCCGGCGGATTCCGAGAGCCATGGATCGGCCTGCAGCTCCGCCATGCTCTCTGCCGCGGGGCGGCATAACTCAAGGTCGATCTCAAATCCCCGGACCATTCCCCCCGGAGACGGAGGTGGCATCGGCCGGTGTCCCGCCGGTGAACACTGTGATTTCGACGCCGGTAGCTGATCCGTATAAACGTCGGGCAATAAATGCGCCGGCGACACCGCCGCCGACCACGGCTATTCGCACGGCTTCTCCCCCTCGCCTCACGGCGCACCGCAGCCCTATTTCCCGGTGGATTCCAGCAGATGCCAGGTCCGGCAGTCAACGATCCTTTGCCCGGGGGCTGACCACCCCTCAGGAGGCAGGGTGACTGCTCTATGTGGATATTGGCCTTCTGCAGGCGATCGGCGCTGATCGGGGCGGGTGTCGGCAGTCGGTGTGCCCGGGGCGGAAGGGGCTGGATGTGTCCACTGCCTCCGTGGCCGGGAAGCACCGGGGGGCTGCGGATGACCTGTGTGCTTCCTGTGAGGGCTATGGACAGAAGCGGAGCGGACCGGTACACCAATACCCGACGTTTCGTCACAAGGGTGGGGATCCGGGGGGATCGCGTGGGACGTACCAAGAGGCTTGCTGTCGTGCTGACGGCCGCACTGGCGATGCTGAGCAGTGTGCTGGGGGTGGAACGGGCGGCGGCGGCCGACACCGCGGTGCTGGGCAGCACTACGGTCGGTCCCCAGGAGGACAGCGGGGACGCCGGCTTCATGAACGCCTCGCGCTATGTCACCGGTGCCGCGAGCGGCACCGTGACCAGCCTGAGCGTCTATGTCGGCGCGGTCAGCCCGGCCCCGCGCAACCAGTACCAGGTGGCGGTGTACAGCGACAACGCCAACGCTCCGGGGACGCTCATCGCCAGCAGCGCGACCGCCAACCTCACCGCCGACAGCTGGAACACCGTGGCGGTCTCCGCGAAGCTGCAGGCCAACACCGCCTACTGGCTGGCCTACAACACCAACGCCGCGACCGCGTCGACCAACAACCTCACGTACGCAAACGGCGGCCGCAGCGCCTACGCCTCCGGCGGGACCGCCTTCGGATCGTGGCCGAGCAGCTTCGGCAACGCCTCGTACCAGTCGGTGTCCTTCTCCATGTACGCCACCTACACCGTGGACACCACGCCACCCACCGACCCGGGACCGGGCTCCGGCAGCGGCGGCCCCGTGCTGGTCATCGCAAACTCGGCCAACGCCTACTCGCGCTACTACGCGGAGATCCTCACCGCCGAGGGCGTCCCGTACTTCAAGGTCCTGGACATCTCCCAGGTGACCGCCACCACCCTGGCCGGGTACGACGTCGCCATCCTCGGTGAGATGGCGCTGACCTCCGCCCAGACCACCATGCTCAGCGACTGGACCACCGGCGGCGGCAGGCTGATCGCGATGCGCCCGGACAAGAAGCTGGCACCGCTGCTGGGTCTGACCGACGCGGGCGCGGTGCGCTCCGACGCCTATCTGCGGATCGACACCACCTCCGGACCGGGCGTCGGGATCACCGGCGACACCATGCAGTACCACGGCACCGCCGACCGCTACACCCTCAACGGCGCCACCGCGGTCGCCAACCTCTACAGCGACGCCGCGACCGCCACCGACAACCCGGCGGTCACCCTCCGGTCGGTGGGCTCGGCCGGCGGACAGGCCGCGGCCTTCACCTACGATCTGGCCAAGTCGGTGGTGCAGACCCGGCAGGGCAACATCGCCTGGGCCGGACAGCAGCGCGACTCCACGGACGGCTACGAGGCCAGCGAGATGTTCTACGGGACGGGCGGCGACCCGGACTGGAACAACCTCGACAAGGCCGCCATCCCGATCGCCGACGAGCAGCAGCGGCTGCTGGTCAACCTGATCACCCAGCTGGACCGCTCCCGCAAGCCGCTGCCGCGCTTCTGGTACTTCCCGCGCGACGCCAAGGCCGTGGTGGTGATGACCGGTGACGACCACGGCATCGGCGGTACCGCCGGCCGCTGGGACGGCTACATCGCGCAGAGCCCGCCGGGCTGCGACGTGGCCGCCTGGGAGTGCATCCGCGGGTCGTCCTACCTCTACACCGACGGCCCCATGACCGCCGCGCAGGCCAAGTCCTACACCGACCAGGGCTTCGAGGTGGGTGTGCACATCACCACCAACTGCCGGCCCTGGGGCAGCGAGGGCCTGGCGAGCGTCTACCAGAGCCAGCTGGACCCCTGGAAGGCCAAGTACTCCACCATCCCCACCCCGTCCAGCAGCCGCACCCACTGCGTGGAGTGGGACGACTGGGCGACCCAGCCCAAGGTGAAGAACGCCGACGGGATCCGTCTGGACACCGACTACTACTACTATCCGGCGTCCTTCACTCAGAACCGTCCCGGCTTCTTCAACGGCACCGGCGAGATCATGCGCTTCGCCGACCAGGACGGCAGTGTCATCGACACCTACCAGGCCACCACGCAGATGACCGACGAGTCGGGCCAGACCTACCCGTTCACCATCGACACGCTGCTGCTGACAACGCCTACGGCTCCAAGGGCTACTACGCCGCCCTCACCGCCAACATCCACACCGACTACGCGGCCTCCGCCGCCTCCGACGCCATCATCGCGTCGGCCAAGGCGCACGGCGTACCGGTGGTCTCCGGCCGTCAGATGCTGACCTGGCTGGACACCCGCAACAGCTCCACGTTCACCAACCTCGCCTGGCAGAGCAACAAGCTGAACTTCGACGTCACCGGCGGTGCCAACGGGCTGCGCGGCATGGTGCCGGTCTCGTCCACCGGCGGCAGCCTCGCGGGCATCAGCTTCGGGGGGAGCAGCATCCCCTACCGGATCGACACCATCAAGGGCGTCCAGTACGCGTTCTTCGACGCCAAGGTCGGCTCGTACACCGCGACCTACGGCCAGGACACCACCCCGCCGCAGGTCACCAGCAGCTCCCCGGCCGACGGAGCCCAGGGCGTCGCCCTCACCACCACGGTCAGGGCGGGCTTCAGCGAGCCGGTGAACGCCGCCACCGTCACCGGTGCCGATGTCACGCTGAAGAACGCCGCCGGCACCACCGTCCCCGCCACGGTCACCCTGGACACCACGGCCAATGCCGCCGTGCTGACACCCAGCCAGCAGCTCGCGGCCAACACCGCCTACACACTGACCGTGCAGCAGATCAAGGACACCGCGGGCAACACCATGGCGGCCCCGTACCAGGCCACCTTCACCACCGGCGGCGTACCCCTGCAGACCCTGGGCAACAACCAGGCGGGCAGCCAGCAGGACGACGGCAACGCCAACCACATGAACGGCAGCAAGGTGACCACCGGGGCGTCGGCGGTGACGCTCAAGTCCATGTCGGTCTTTGTCGGCAGTGTCAGCGCCGATCCCAAGAACAAGTACCAGCTGGCCGTCTACACCGACAGCGCGGGCTCGCCCGGCGCCCTGGTCGCCTCGACCATCACCGGCACCCTCACCGCCAACTCCTGGAACACCCTGCCGATCACCGCCACGCTGAGCGCCGGCACCAGCTACTGGCTGATGTACAACACCAACGGCAGTGACTCGCTCTCCAACAACATGCGCTACAGCGCGGGCAGTGCGGGGCAGGGCGCCTACAGTGCCGGGGGTGTGGTCTTCGGCAGCTGGCCGTCCTCCTTCGGCACATCCGTGAAGGACCCGGTGGCCTACTCCCTGTACGCCTCCTACTGACGCCGGGCACCGCCCCGGGGCACCCGCCCCGGGGCACCGGCCTCTTCTGCCGTCCCCCTGCCGGCCGATCCCTGCCCCGGTCGGGCGGGGCTGCTGGGAGACTGGCGGAATGGTCGGTACCGAGGGCTCTGCGGCACAGTTCCAGGCGCACCGTGCGCGGCTCCTCGCGCTGGCCTACCGGCTGCTGGGCTCGGCCGCGGAGGCGGAGGACGCGGTGCAGGAGGCGTTCCTGCGCTGGGATGCGGCGGACCGCACGCTGATCGCAGCGCCCTCGGCCTGGCTGGCCAAGGTGGTCACCAACCTCTGCCTCAATCTGCTCACCTCCGCCAGGGCGCGGCGGGAGCGTTATATCGGGCCCTGGCTCCCCGAACCGGTACTCACCGGCGCGGGCAGCGGGCTGATGGCGCCGCCGCCCGCCCCGGGGCCGGAGGAGCACGCCGAGCAGCGGGAGTCGGTGTCACTGGCCGTGCTGATGATGCTGGAGCGGCTCTCCCCGGCGGAACGGGCCGTCTTTGTGCTGCGTGAGGCCTTCGGCTACGGGCATCGCGAGATCGCCGGGGTCCTGGACGTCTCCGAGGCGGCGTCCCGGCAGCTGCACCGCCGGGCCCGGCAGCGGATGGAGCAGCCGGTGCGGCGCTTCGAGACCTCCGAGGTCCGGCGCCGGGAACTGCTGGAGCGCTTCCTGGAGGCCGCCGCCCAGGGCGATCTGCCCGGGCTGGAGGCGCTGCTCACCGAGGATGTGACGGCCTGGACGGACGGCGGCGGACGGGTCACCGCGGCGCGGCGCCCGGTGCTGGGCCGCGACCGGGTGGCACGCTTCGTCCTCGGTGTCGTCGGCCGGGCGGGGACCGTTGCCGATGTGGTCCTCGCAGAGGTCAACGGGGAACCGGGGCTGCTCTGGTGGGATGCCGGAACGCTGCGGGCGGTGGCCGCGCTGGAGATGTCCGGGGACGGGATCTCCGGGGTGCGCACCGTGGTCAACCCGGAGAAGCTGGAGTACGTGGCCCGCCAGTGGCGGGAGCTGTCACATTCCAGGGGGCTGTCCGGTTCTTCTCAGTGAGCGGGTGGTGCTTGCCGCCTGCGGACACCGAGAAGGAGCGCGGTATGAGTGGAACGGTCCTGGTCACGGGGGGCACCGGCACACTGGGCCGGATCGTGGTCCGGCGGTCGGCGGCAGAGGGCGGCGAGGTACGGCTGCTGAGCCGCAGCCCCGCTCCCTCGGCGGTGCCGGAGGGGGTGCGGTGGTGCACCGGGGACCTGGCCTCGGGAGAGGGGCTGGACGCGGCGATGCAGGGGGTCTCCGTCGTGGTGCACTGCGCCACCGACTCGCGGCACCCCGCATCGGATGTGGCGGCGGCGAAGCAGCTCATCGAGGCCGCCCGGCGGGTCGGCGGGGTGCATCTGGTCTATATCTCCATTGTCGGCGTCGACCGGCTGCCGCTGGGTTACTACCGGGTCAAGCACCAGGTGGAGGAGCTGATCGAGGGGTCGGGCCTGCCGTGGACGGTGCTGCGGACCACGCAGTTCCACGACCTGCCGGCGCAGGTGTTCCGGGCGCTCTCCAAGGTGCCGCTGGTGATGCCGGTGCTGTCCGGCATCAGCGTTCAGCCGCTGGCGGCGGAGGAGGTCGCGGAGCGGCTGATCGGGCTTGCCGGCGGAGAGCCCGCTGGGCGAGTGGCTGACATGGGCGGCCCGCGGGTGATTTCGTTCGCTGAGATGGCGCAGGGCTATCTGCGGGCGGTGGGCAAGCGGCGTCTGCTGCTTCCCCTGCCGATGCTGGGGGCCTCGGCGCGCGGGTTTCGCCAGGGGCTCCATCTGACCCCGGAACGGGCGGTGGGCAGTGGCACCTGGGAGGAGTATCTGTCCGCCCTGAAGCCCTGAGGCTCTGAGGCTCTGAGGCTCTGGAGCCTGAGGGCCGTCAGCTCCGAGCCGTCGCAGTCGCCGCAGCCTCCGCTGCGGCTGGTGCGGGGCTGCTCGGTGCGGTTCTCGGTGCGGGCCCGCGTCCGGCCTCCCGGGAGCTCTCCAGTACTGCCTCCAGAGCGCTGACCAGGGTGTCGGTGAGCCGCTGGTCGGCATCGACCAGCGGGAGCCGGACCGGACCGGCGGGCAGCCCCTGGTGGCGGAGCAGGGCCTTCGCGGTGACGGTGCCGGGGGCGCCGCTGCCCATCATGGCCTCCACCAGGGGCAGCAGTCGCTGGTGGAGGTGGGCGGCCTCGGTGGGACGGCCTGCCGCGAGAGCGGCTGGCACGGCGGCCACGGCCAGGCCGGCGGCATTGCCGACCGTGCTCACCATTCCGGTGGCGCCGATCGCGGTCAGGGGCAGATTGAGCTCGTCGGCGCCCGAGTAGTAGAGCAGGTCGGTTGCGGCCAGGACTGCGGAGCTCTTGGTGAGGTCGCCGGCGGCGTCCTTGACGGCGGTGATCCGCGGATGGCCGGCGAGGCGCAGCAGGGTTTCGCGGGTGAGAGCGGTGCCGGTGCGGGCGGGGACGTCGTAGAGCATCACGGGAAGGGCGGTGGCGTCGGCGACCGTGGTGAGGTGGCGCCGGATGCCCTCCTGGGTGGGCAGGTTGTAGTACGGGGTGACGACCAGCAGGCCGTGTGCTCCGGCGCGTTCGGCGGCACGGGCGAGTTCGACGGTGTGGCGGGTGTCGTTGCTGCCCACGCCGGCGGTGACGGCGCAGCGGTCGCCCACGGCCTCCAGGACGGCGCGGAGCACCGTGCCCTTCTCGGCGTCGGTGGTGGTGGCTGATTCGCCGGTGGTGCCGCCCACCACCAGGCCGTCGCAGCCCTGGCGGTCGACCAGATGGGTGGCGAGCTGCTGGGCGCCGTCGGGGTCCAGTGCTCCGTCGTGGCGGAACGGGGTGACCATGGCCACTGCGGTTCGGCCGAAGGGCGGGAGGGAGGTGGGCATGGATCGAGCATTGCCCGCCCACCGTGGAAGGTCCAGCGATGTCTGGTGAGGGGGACTGTTAAGCGCTGCTTGCCTGTCGCAGAGGACAGGGCGCCGGGGCCTGTCCGGATGCCCGGACGCCTGGGTGCGCAGGCGTCCGGGTGTCCGGGTACGCGCGGCTGCGGCGAAGGGCGCGCCTCCACCGCGGCCGTGCGCCGAAGGTCAGGCCAGACCGCCGTGGACCGGCTCGGCGGAAAGCTCGGAAGCCTTGGGCTTGATCACAAAGACCGCCGTCACCAGGGCCACCACGGAGAGTACGGCGCCCACGATGAACGCCTGGGAGATGCCGTGCGCCAGCACCTCATTGCCCCAGCTGCCCGGCATCTGGCCGGTCTTGGCGAAGTCTGCCTTCTGGGCGTCTGTGGCATGGGCCATGAAGGAGGGCAGCTGCTTGCCGAACTCGTTCTTGGCCGCGGTGCCGAAGACCGTGGTGAGGATGGACAGGCCCAGCGAGCCGCCGATCTGCTGGGTGGCGTTCAGCAGTCCGGAGGCCGCCCCGGTCTCGTAGGGGGCGACTCCGGAGACCGAGATCAGCATCATCGGCACGAAGATGCAGCCCATACCGAAGCCGAAGATCACCGTGGGGCCGAGCACGCCCTCGGGGTAACCACTGGTGGCGCTGGTCTGGGTCAGCCACGTCAGACCGATGACGACCAGCAGCGAGCCGCCCGCCATGAACGGCTTGGGGCCGGTCTTGGGCTGGAAGGCGGAGGACAGCTGCGCCGCGAGGATGATCGCGGCGCTGATCGGCAGGAAGGCCACACCGGCCTTGAGCGGGCTGTAGCCCAGCGTCCGCTGCACAAAGAGCGTGACATAGAAGAAGATGCCGAACATCGCAGCGGCCATGCAGAGCATGATCACGTAGCTGCCGCTGCGGTTGCGGTTGGCGAACATGTGCAGGGGGGTGATGGGCTGCGCGGTGCGCCGCTCGGTGACCACGAAGAGCACCATCAGCACCACGGCCGCGCTGAACGAGACGATCGCGAGGGTGTCGCTCCAGCCGTCCGAGGCGACCCGGATGAAGCCGTAGACCAGTCCCACCAGGCCCAGCGTGGAGGTCAGCGCACCCACGACGTCGAAGCGGCCGGGGTGGCGCTCGGACTCATTGATGTACCGCGGGGCCGCCAGGGCGATCAGGACGGCGATCGGGACATTGACGAAGAGCACCCAGCGCCAGTTGAGGTACTGGGTCAGCAGACCGCCGGCGAGCAGGCCGATGGCGGCGCCGGAACCGGCGACAGCGGAGAAGACACCGAAGGCGCGGTTGCGCTCGGGGCCCTCCTTGAAGTTGGTCGCGATCAGCGCGAACGCCGTGGGCGAACAGATCGCCCCGCCGATGCCCTGGAGGGCGCGGGAGGCCAGCAGCATCCCGGAGTTCTGGGCGAGCCCGCCGAGCAGCGAGGCGAAGCCGAAGAGGAGCACACCCACGATGAAGACCCGGCGGCGGCCGAGGATGTCACCGGCGCGGCCGCCGAGCAGCAGCAGGCCGCCGAAGGTGAGGGTGTAGGCGTTGATGACCCAGGAGAGGTCGGTGGTGCTGAACTTCAGCGCGTCCTGGATGTGCGGCAGCGCGATGTTCACGATGGTGGCGTCGAGCACCACCATGAGCTGGGCGGCGGCGATGACCGCCAGGGCGATCCCCGGGCGCTGGCCTTTGCCCGCCTTGGTGGGTGGATGCTGCAGGACTGTGTCCGAGACAGCCACAATGTGCCCCCTGTTGATTGGCTGTGCCTGGCTTTGAAGGAACGGTACCGTTCACTAAAATCGACCCTAGCGGTGGGGGATTTGTGAACGCAACCGTTCCTTATGGAATGTGACGGAGGATCGGCGAATGACAGCGCCCTTGCCCGAGAACCCCCAGCCGCAGGCCGGCTGCTGCGCGACGTCCGCGGCCTCTCGGCGTCGCGGCAAGGATCTGGAGCACGCGATCTTCGAGGCGACTCTGGATCAGTTGACCTCCGGTGGGCTCGCGCGGTTGACGATGGAAGGCGTGGCGGGCGCCGCACGTACCGGCAAGGCCGCGCTGTACCGCCGCTGGACGTCCAAGCACGAACTGGTGCTGGACGCGCTGGAATCCAGCCTGCCACCCGCCACTGACATCCCCGACCGAGGGTCGGTCGCGGCGGAGTTCCACGAGCTCATGGACCGGATGACGGCCACCGTGCAGTCCCCCGGGGGTCGCGCCATCCGCGTCCTGATGGGGGAGATGGACCATGAGCACGCCGAGGTCATCGTCGAACTCTGTCTGAACCGGGTGATGGAGCCCGCCAAGCGGGCCGTGCTGCAGATCCTGCAGCGTGGTGAGGGGCGCGGCGACGTCCGCCCCGGCGCGGCGAACCCGCTGGTCGCCGATGTCGTCCCGGCGCTGCTGCTGTACCGCTCCAAAGTCCACGGCGGCGAGCTGCCCGCGGGCTTCGCCGACGAGGTGGTGGACCAGGTGCTGCTGCCGATGGTGCGCCCCGCCCCGGAGGGCGGCGGCCCGTCCCGACCGGCGTAGCCTGGGGAGGTGCCGTACGAACCGCCGACCCACAGCGTGGAGCGCTCGCTCCGCTACGCGGGTGCTGCCGTGGTGGCCGGTGTCGACGAAGTGGGCCGTGGGGCCTGGGCCGGACCGGTCACCGTCTGCGCCGCCGTCACGGGGCTGCGCCGCCCGCCCGCGGGCCTGACCGACTCCAAGCTGCTCACCCCCCGCCGCCGTACCGAGCTCAGCGCCGTGCTGGCCGACTGGGTCACCGCCCATGCGCTGGGTCACGCCTCCCCGCAGGAGTGCGACCAGCTGGGCATGACCGCCGCCCTGCGGCTGGCGGCCGTGCGTGCTCTGGAGGCGCTGCCGATCCGGCCCGACGCGGTGATCCTGGACGGCAAGCACGACTACCTGGGCGGGCCCTGGCGGGTGCGTACGGTGATCAAGGGCGACCAGAAGTGCGTGCCCGTGGCGGCCGCCTCGGTGCTGGCCAAGGTCCATCGGGACGGCCTGATGGCGGAGCTGGGGGAGGGGTACCCCGTCTACGCCTTCGCGGACAACGCGGGCTATCCGTCCCCGGTGCACCGGGCGGCACTGGCCGAGTTCGGCCCGAGCCCGCTGCACCGGCTGTCCTGGGCCTATCTGGACGACCTGCCGCAGTGGCGCCATATGAAGCGGGTGCGACTGCCGCAGCAGCCGGACGACATGCAGCTCGCCCTGGACATCTGACGCAGCGTCGGATAGCACGCGGGCTGCCGGGCCAAGGAGTCCGGAACCCGGACGGATGCCCCGTATCACCAGTCGCGGAGCGGTCAACCAGAGGGGCCCTGGTGCGCGTCGCACGAGCATTTGATAGACAACGCGGTATGCCTGTCTTCCCCGAGGAGCCGGAGATTCACGAGAGCATCCCGGGCCCCGGCGTTCCCTTCCCCCGCGAGTCGGACGCAGTAGCCCCCCGTACGCCCTCAGCGGCCAGCGCCGCCGAGGCGTCCCCCGCCAGCCCGGTACCGGCCCCCGCGCCGGTCCCCCGACCCGCCCCGCCCCGCCCCGCGCCTTCGCGCGGCGACCGGCCGGGCCCGCGCACCGCCCGGATACCCAAGCCGGGGCCGGCGGTGCGTCGTACTGCCGCGCCGTCGGCACCCCAGATCCAACTGGTGCAGGCCACCGCAGAGACTGCACTGGAGCGTGCGGACGAGGCCGTGGACCTGCTGCTGGAGTCCGGCCGTGCGCCGGGCGACGTGCTGGTGCTCACCACGGGCGAGGCACACCCCTGGCAGCAGCACGAGGTCTCGTTCGGCGAGGAGCGCTACTGGGCGCAGCTGGAGGAGGGCGGCGATGTGTTCTACGCCGACGCTCTGACGGCCCGCCCCGCCGGTCGTGATGTCGTGGTGCTGGCCGTCAACGGCACCACCGACCGGGCTGCGGCAGCCCTGGACAGCGCACTGGGCAGGGCCCGGACGCTGCTGGTGGTCTGCGGTGACACCACCGGGCTGCGTGCGCTGGTGGACGGCGTGCCGCAACCCGTACACGCCTGAGACCCGCCGCACGCGGGAGAGTGGACGCCCGGCCGCCGCTGCGGCCGGGCGCTTCGGCGTGCAGCCACGCGGCCGACCGCCATGGGTGCGCCCTGCACTCGGCGGCCGGGTGCTTCGGTGCGCGGTGTGCTTGCCGGTCCCGGTGCGTTCGGCGGACGGCGACCGGGGCCGGGCAGGCCCCGGTTTCGCCGGTGGGCCGGTGGAGGGCTGCGGCGGCCGGCGCGCGGGGCGGGGCTGTTCCAGGACCAGGCAGCCGGCGGCGACCGGGGTGACCGGCACCGTGGGCCAGGTCGGCCTGGCGGTCCAGGAGGCGGCGACTGTGGAGGCGAGCTGGGGCAGCACCAGGGCGACGGCGACCCGGCCCGGGACGGACTCAGCGGGCGGCGGTCCGCCGCAGCGGCTCGACCGGCCCCCGGGTCCAGTCGGACTCCCCGTCGGCGCTCGCCGGTGTGCTGCCGACGGGCGGTGCCCCGTACGCCCAGGAGCCCGCGTGCGGGCTGCGGCCGCTGCGGCCGTCACCGAGCACCTGCCAGCCCTGCGGGGTCAGGGTGAGGTAGGAGCCGCAGCGCAGCCCGTGCAGCCCGGCGGCATCGCGCAGTCCCCACATCCAGGCGCCGTCCTCCGGCGTCCATCCGGGATCACCGGCGCGGCTGACCAGGAGCACGGCGGTGCGTGAGGGGGTGGCGCGACGCAGGTCGTGGGGCACGACCCGACGCAGGTGGACGAGGATCGCGTTGCGGCGCTGCCATCCGTCGCTGCTGCTCGGCCGGGGCGTGAAGGACGCCGAGCCGACCAGCCGGTGCGACGGATCGAGGACGCCGATCACAGCCGTCCCCGGCGGGGGCAGATGCAGTCGGTGCAGATCGGCGACAAGGGACCGGGGGTCGCGCAGCAGCGGGATCTGTGCGGCGCCCCATGCCTCGAGATCCAGGGTGCGGTTCATGAGGGAGGGCGTGAGGCCACGGTCGGTTCCGTTGATCACGATCCTCCTTCCACGTGCTCTCGCCGTCTGCGGGCGCGTGCGCACGCCGAGAGCCGGGCCCGTGGGGCCGGTGTCGGGGGACGCTCGCCAATTGTCCCGTCCCACCGGTGCGAGCGGCAATGCCGAAACCGCGGCCGCCACCCGTTAGGCCACGATCTGCCGGATATATTCCACCGGGGATCCGGGTGCTATGCCCGGTGGGCAGATCTTTCTCGGCGTCGCTACGCCTGAACGGCCAGAGCCAGCGGCAGCACCCCCCGGGCCCCGGCGCGGCGCAGCATCCTGGCGACGACGGTGATCGTCCAGCCGGTGTCGACCAGATCGTCGACCAGCAGCACCGGACCCTCGCAGGAGGCCAGCGTGTCGGCCAGCCCCGGAGGCAGTACAAACGCGTCGTGCAGGGCCCGCAGCCGCTGGGCGCTGTTGCTGCGGGCTCCGCGCGGCGGACCCGAGAGGCCGTACTCGACCCGGCCCAGCAGCGGCAGCCGGCCGATCGCGGCGATTCGGGCGCCCAGGCTGTCCACCAGCTCAGGGCGGGTCGCCGAGGCCACGGTCACCACGCCCACCGGCCGCTGCACGGCCTCGCCGCTGCTGCCACCGGCCGGGGCCGCCCAGCCGCCGGGGCCGCGGGACCAGTCGGCCAGCACGGTCACCAGAGCGCCGACCACTTCTTCGGGAACCGGCCCGTCCGGCGCCCCGGGGGCCAGCATCGCCCGCAGCCGGGTGCCCCAGCCGATGTCGGAGAGCCGACCGAGCGCCCGGCCGGTGGCGGCCTGCTCCAAGGGGGCGATCCGGCCCTTGAGGCCGATCCCGACCGCCTCCATGCCGGTGGGCCACATCCGCCGCGGCTCCACCTCCACCCCTGGGCGCCCGAGTGCCGCACGGGCCGCCTCCAAGGCCTCCTGGGAGACCTCGCTGCGGTGCCTGGGGCCCGCGCAGCCGTCGCATCGGCCGCAGGGACGGGCCTCCTCGTCGTCGAGCCTTCGGCGCAGGAACTCCATCCGGCAGCCGTCGGCCGCCGCATACTCCCGCATCGCCTGCTGCTCGCTCTCCCGAGCGGCCGCAACCCGCGCATAGCGCTCTGCGTCGTACGTCCAGCTCTGGCCGGTGGCCGTCCAGCCGCCGCGGACCCGGCGCACCGCGCCGTCCACATCCAGCACCTTGAGCATCGTCTCCAGCCGGGTGCGCCGCAGGTCGACGCGGGCCTCCAGGGCGGCTGTGGACAGCGGCCGGTCGGCCTCGGCCAGGACCTCAAGGGTGCGCCGGACCTGCTCCTCCGCGGGGAATGCCAGCGAGGCGAAGTAACGCCAGATGGCCTCGTCCTCCCGGCCGGGCAGCAGCAGTGCCTCGGCGCGGTCCACGCCTCGGCCGGCCCGCCCGACCTGCTGGTAGTAGGCGATGGGCGAGTTCGGTGAGCCGAGGTGCACCACAAAGCCCAGGTCCGGCTTGTCGAAGCCCATGCCGAGCGCCGAGGTGGCGACCAGTGCCTTGACCCGGTTCTCCAGCAGATCGGCCTCGGCGGCTCGTCGCTCGGCGTCCTCGGTGCGGCCGGAGTAGGAGGCCACCGTGTGGCCGCGCTGCCGCAGGAAGGCGGTGACCTCCTCGGCAGCGGCCACGGTGAGGGTGTAGACGATGCCAGAGCCGGGGAGCTCCTCCAGGTGGTCCGCCAGCCAGGCCAGCCGGTGCGCCGGATCGGGCAGCTGGAGCACCCCCAGGGTGAGGCTCTCCCGCTCCAGCGGACCGCGCAGCACCAGGGCGCCTTCGGCCGGCCCGCCGGCTGCGGTGCCGCCCGTGCCGGTGCCCAGCTGCTCGGCCACGTCGCCGGTGACCCGGGCGTTGGCCGTGGCGGTGGTGGCCAGCACCGGCACGCCCGGGGTCAGCTCGGCGAGCATGGTGCGCAGCCGGCGGTAGTCGGGGCGGAAGTCATGGCCCCAGTCGGAGATGCAGTGTGCCTCGTCCACCACCAGCAGCCCGGTGGAGGCGGCAAGTTTGGGCAGTACCTGGTCGCGGAAGTCGGGGTTGTTCAGCCGCTCCGGGCTGACCAGCAGCACATCGACCTCGCCGGCTGCCACCTCGGCCTGGACCGCGTCCCACTCGTCGATGTTCGCGGAGTTGATGGTGCGGGCGCGGATGCCGGCCCGGGCCGCGGAGGAGATCTGATTGCGCATCAGGGCGAGTAGGGGGGAGACGATCACCGTGGGGCCCGCACCGCGCTCGCGCAGCAGTGCCGTCGCCACGAAGTACACCGCTGACTTCCCCCAGCCGGTGCGCTGGACCACCAAAGCCCGTCGGCGGTCCACCACCAGGGCCTCGATGGCCCGCCACTGGTCCTCGCGCAGCTGTGCCCGGTCGCCGGCCAGCAGGCCCAGCACCTCGTCGGCGCGGCGGCGGACGGCGGCGCGGTCGATCGTGGAGCCGCCGGCGAGGGACCGCCCGGCGAGGGACCGCCCGGCGTGGGTCCGATCGGCGTGGGTCTGGGCAGTAGGGGTCTGGGCAGCGTGGGTCCGGTCAGCGTCGGGGGGCGTCTGGTGCTGTTCCATGCGTCCATCCAACCTCGCCCCGCCGACATCCGGCCAATGCGCTGCGGAGACCCTGTGCAGAATCGATCCGGCCGGAGGGGTCGACCCAGTCGTCTCACCCTTGAGGGTGACCGAGTTATCCACATGTCGCGTGTCGTCCACAGGCACGGCGGCTGCTCCGCGGAACCGGCCCGGCCTCGCACACCATCCTCGGCATGAACGACGACCGCACCGCCCAGCCCGACGCCCGCCCCTCCGACCAGCCAACCGTCAAGATGCGCGACCCCGCGGACATGGCCGAGATGCTGCCGTACCTGCTCGGCTTCCACCCCGACGACAGCATCGTCGCACTGGGACTGCAGGGCCCCGACCTGCACCAGGGCGGCACCGTGCGGTTGGACATCCCCGATGAGCCGGACTGGGGGCGGGTCGCGGCCGAGACCGCCCGCCTGCTCGTCCGGCTGTCGGAACAGCGCGACACCAGGCCCGCCGCAGTGGTTCTCTATCTGTGCCGCGATCCCGGTCCCGGACAGACCGGCCGTGCGGTCGCCGACCGGCTGCGCCCGCTGGCGGAGCGGCTCGCGGCCGAGTTTCGCGCCCGGCGGCTGGACGTCAGGGAGTCGCTGTGCGTCTCGGACGGGCACTGGTGGTCCTACGCCTGCGACCGGCCCGAGTGCTGCGACCCGGCGGGGACGCCCGTGCGCAGCGCCGGGGACGCCGGCCCGGTCGCCGCAGCAGCGACCTATGCCGGCCTCGCGGTGCGCGGCAGCCGCAAGGAGATCAGCGCCACCATGGAGGTGGTCGGTCCGCCAGTGGCCGAGGCCCAGCGGGAGGCCTTCGAGAGGGTCCTCGCCGGGCTGGCCCGCCGACTGACCCGACCGGATGCCGCCGAGCGGATCCTGGAGCGCACCGGAGCGCTGCTGGACGACGCCATGGAGCGCTTCCGGGCGGGAGCCGACCAGTTGGCCGACGAGCACGCCGCGCGGCTGGTACTGGGCCTCCAGGACAAGCGGGCCCGGGACCGCGCCGCGGAGTTCGCCGAGCCCGGTGACCTGGCCGTGGCACAGCGGCTGTGGCGATTTCTCGCCCGGCGCTGCGTCCATCCTTTCGACGATCACGCCGCGGCCCCGCTGACCCTGCTGGCCTGGACGGCATGGCTGGCCGACGACACCCCGACCACCCGGGTGGCCCTTGCCAGGGCGCTGGACGCCGACCCGGACTACACCCTCGCCCGGTTGCTCTACGACTCACTCAACGGCGGGCTGGACCCCCGCCGTCTGCTGGAGACCGTGCGTGAGGAGCGCGCCAGGCGCCTGGCGGCCGACGGCGGCGCCGGGGTTCGGGTACGGCCGCGGTCCGCCAGGCGGCAGGGCAGGGCAGGCGGCGGCCGCCCGGCGGCAGGGGCCCGGTGATGCGGCTGATGCCGCGTGCGGCGATCCGGCCGAGCGGGAGACGGCCGGATCCCTCACACCTCGCCCCGCGCCATACGGATCAGCCTGTCCAGTACCTGGCCTCCGCTCACCCGCAGGCCGTCGTGCTCCCATTCGCTGGTCACCCAGGTACGCACGCCGCGCACCGCCTCAGCGGTGGCCAGCGAGTCCGCGGTGTCCACGTACATGTCCGCGTGATAGACGGCGGCCATCACCGGCACCTCGTTGACCGCCAGCCGCGCCGGGTCATAGAGGTCCGGCCACTCCTCGCGCTCGGCGAGCTGTTCCGCCGCCTCCTTCAGCGGCCGAAGCGCAGGGTCGGTGTCGAACATCCAGGGGTAGATCATCTCGCCGGTGAAGAGCACCGGGGCGTCCCCGTCCAGCGCCCGGCCCGCGTCGAACTCGGGGAACTCCGCCCGCACCCGCTGTGCGGCCCAGCGGGTGCCCGCCGGATCGACAGAGCCCTGCCCGTAGATCGACTCATGCAGCACCGCATACAGCGGGTTGCCCGCGAACGAGAGGTGCCCATGCACACCCGCCAGGAAGACGTCCGACAGCTCGGGGCCGGAGAGGCCGGTCACCCAGGCCTCCTCCAGCAGGTAGTGCAGGATGTGCGAGCCCGTGCCGGTGCCCAGCAGCATGCCCAGCGACTGGAACGCCTCCGCTGTCAGCAGCCCGCCGTCAGGCAGCCTGGCCGGGGCCGACCGCAGATGGTCGGCGATCCGCCGCACCGCCGCCACATCCTGCGGATACCGCCGGTAGTGCGCCCGGTTCTTCGCGGCGACCCGCGGATAGGCCGCCCGGTAGACCGACTCGGCGCTGCTCCGCAGTCCTGCCAGGCCTCCGGTGACCAGCGCCTCACGCAGTCCCTGCGGGGCGAGCGACAGATAGCTCAGCGTGCAGAATCCGCCGAAGCTCTGGCCCAGCAGACTCCATCTGCCCTCCTCGCCCAGCAGCCGGCGGCGAAGGATCTCCGCGTCGCGGACGATGGAGTCCGCGCGGAAGTGCGCCAGATAGCGGGCCTGCTCCTGGGCGTTGCCCCGCAGCGGCAGCGTCTGTCGGTTGGCCGGGGTGGAGCGTCCGGTCCCACGCTGGTCGAGCAGCAGCACCCGGTAGTCGTCCAGGGCGCGCACCAGCCAGCCGTCCCGCCCCAGCGGGCGGCCCGCCTTGCCGCCGGGCCCGCCCTGCAGAAAGAGCAGCCACGGCAGGTCCTCGCGTTCCCGGCCGGCGGCCACCACCTCCCGGGCATAGACCTCGATCTGCTCACCGCCGGGGTCGCCGTGGTCCAGCGGCACCTGGACCAGATGGTCGGTCGAGACGACTCCGGGCTGCCGGATGACGGTCATGAGACTCCTCGGAACTGGCGTGGAGCGGTTGGGCCGGACAGCCTGGCCCACGGGGAACGCACTGGTCAGGCTGCTGCTGGGAACCGTATCCCGTGGGGCTGCCCGAGGAGCCCGGCGGGAGGGGCAGGAGGTCCGTTCCGCTGTTTATCGTCAGGGAGACGACTAGGATCGGCGCATGTCGCGTTACGATCCGTCGGCCTTCCCCCCGTTCGCCGTCACGGTCGACCTTGTGGTGCTCACCGTGCGCGAGCACGCCCTGTGCGCACTCGTGGTCCGCCGAGGCGAGCCGCCGTTCCAGGGGTACTGGGCGCTGCCCGGCGGATTCGTCCGCCCGGACGAGGGGCTGGCCGAGGCGGCCGCCCGTGAGCTGGCCGAGGAGACCGGGCTGCGTGCCCACACCACTCCCGGGCAGAACTCGGTCGCCGCCGGAGCCCACCTGGAGCAGCTCGCCACCTATGGGCATCCCCAGCGCGACCCGAGGATGCGGGTGGTGAGCGTCGCCCACCTCGCCCTCGCCCCCGATCTGCCTGCCCCTCGCCCCGGCGGGGACGCCCGGAGCGCCCGCTGGGCGCTGGTCGGCGAACTGCGGGCCCCGGAGGGGAGGAGGGTGTGCCCCTGGCCTTCGACCATGCCGCGATCCTCGCCGACGGTGTGGAGCGCGCCCGCTCGAAGATTGAGTACTCGTCGTTGGCCACGGCCTTCTGTCCGGCCGAGTTCACCGTCGGCGAGCTGCGCCGGGTCTATGAGTCGGTGTGGGGCGTCGCACTGGATCCGCGGAACTTCCATCGCAAGGTCACCGGCACGCCGGGCTTCCTGGTTCCCTCCGGCGGTACGACGACCCGTCAGGGTGGTCGTCCGGCACAGCTTTTCAGAGCCGGGGGCGCCACCGTGCTCAACCCGCCCATGCTGCGACCCGAAGCGTAGGGAGGTTTCGAGCGACGGGCCCCGGGGTCGCCGTTCAGTCGACGGCAGAGGCGGGAAGCCGACCTGTGCCGACTTCATCTGTCGCCCGATCAGGTGACCCCCACTCACCGGTGACCACCTCGGCCCCGGCAATGCCCGGGATGGCGCGCACGCCGTTCTATCGTGCTGGCCGGGCCTACCGAGGCCGCCGCGGGCCGGCCCGGCGGAGCGGGGGCGGGCCCGGGTGCAGGATGTGGAGCCGCCGATGATCCAGGCCACCGGACTGACCAAGACCTACCGGCGCGGCAGAGCCCCCGCTCTGATCGACCTCACCTTCGAGGTCCGCCCCGGCCAGGTCACCGTGCTGCTGGGTCCTGGCGGCGCCGGCAAGTCCACCGCCGTACGGCTGCTGCTGGGGCTGGAGGACGGACGCGGCGCCGCCCTGTTCGGCGGCCGCCCGTACCGCAGCCTGCACCGCCCCGAGCAGCGGGTCGGCGTGGTGCTGCAGCACCGCCGCCCGGCCGGCCACCCCGGACGGCGGGCGCGCGGGCATCTCAGGATGCTTGCGGCGGTCGCCGGAGTCCCGGCCCGGCGGGCCGACCGGCTGCTGGAGCAGACCCGGCTGACGCCAGTGGCCCGCCACCGGTTGTGGATGCTCTCCCCGGCTGCGGAGCGCCGCCTCGCCCTGGCCGCCGCACTGCTCGGCGACCCGGAGACCCTGCTGCTGGACGCCCCGACCGCAGGCCTGTCCCCGCACGACGCCGAGTGGTTCCATGCCTTTCTGCGGGCCTTCGCGGCCTCGGGCGGCGCGGTCCTGGTCACCTGCAGCGATCCGGCCGAGGCCGCCGCACTCGGAGACCGGGTGATCACTCTGGACCGTGGTCGGACGGTGGCCGACCAGGCGGTGGGGGAGTTCGTCCGGGCCCGGCTGCGGCCCGAGGTCGCGGTTCGCGGCCCGCAGGCCGGACGCCTGGCCGACCTGCTGCGGGAGCGAGGGGCCAAGGTACGCAGGGAGGACGGCACCGGACTCGCGGTGAGCGGTCTCGCCCGTAGTGAGATCGGCGAGATCGCCTACCGCCACGGGATCCTGCTCCATGAACTCGCGGACCGGGTCACCGAGCACCCCGCGCCTCGTCTGCCCGCTCTGGCGAGCGACCCCACCGATCGCCCAGGGGCGGTCCTCCCGGCCGACCCCGAGGAGACCGTTGTGGTGCTCTCCCCGGGTGCTGCGATCGCGGCCACCGTGGTCGGTCCACTGCCCTCGGATCGCGGGCTCGCCCTGGTGCCGGGCCCGGTCTGCCCCGGCGATGCCGAGCCGATGCCCCGTCCCTCCCGGCCCGAGCCGTCGGGCGCCCTCACCTCCCGGAGCGAGTGACCCGTGCGCACCCTGGTCTACGAGGGGCGGCGGCTGGCCGGCCTCCGTTCCACCTGGCTCGTCCTGCCGGCCACCGTGGCGGCCGCAGCCGCACTCACCTTCCTGATGGCACGTCATCACCACGGGGCGACTCCGCTCTCCGCCGCACAGGCGGCCCACCGGCTCAGCGCGGTGCCGCCGTTCCTGCCGCTCCCGCTCGCCGCCTTTGGAGCCGGCGTGCTCGGCGCGCTCTCCTGCGGCCATGAGCTGAGGTATCCCGCTCTCGCGGCCTCACTGGTGCCCGTCCGGCGGCGGTTGCGGCTGTTCGGGGCGAAGCTGCTGGTCATCGGGGCCGTGGCGGCCGCGCTTGTGCTGGTGACCGTGCTGGTGGACGCCGCAGTGCTGGAGTTCGCCGCGCCCGGCGTCCACGGGCGGGCCGGGTTCGGCCGACTCGGCATCGAACCGGAACACGCCCTCGGGCTGGTGGCCGCACTGTGGCGGCCGCTGGCCATGTCCGTGGCCGCGGCCTGTGCCTGTGTACCGGCAGCGGGACTGCTGCGCAGCGCGGTGGGCGGAGCCTTGATGCTGCCGCCGCTGGCGCTGCTGCCTGTCGCCGTCGCGGCCCCGGTGGCCGGGCTGCTGCACCGAGGAGGAGCCTGGTCGGCGATGCCGGGTGCCGCAGCGGTGGGTCCCCTGGTGCTGGCGGGGGTCGCCGGGGTGTTCCTCGCGACCTGGATCGCCGTCCAACTTCCGCGTAGGGCAATGTGATCCGCGATTCATTGAGGCTTATGTCGGGAATATCCGATTGCGCCTGATAGAAAGTCAATTGTCGACTGATGAGCGATCACCCTTTCGTGTGCTTTTCACGAAAGCTCTCAAGTCATCGCTGAGCATCGCCGACAAAGGACCTGTGAGTACCCTTGCGCACCCCACCATGAACGCCAACCGCTCCAACGAACCGGGTGTCCCGGCAACCGGGGAGCTGGACCGCTATGCCCTGTCCGAGCGGCCGGTCACTCCAGGCCCCCGCTGGGAGGGAGCCGAGGGCGATCTCGCCAGAATCGGCCGCAAGACGACCAGCAGCCGCGGCCGCGGACTGCACGGACAGCTCGTCCAGCAGCTCGGTCAGATGATCGTCTCCGGTGACCTCGGCGCCGACCGGCCCCTGGTGCCCGAGGAGATCGGCCAACGCTTCGAGGTCTCCCGCACCGTGGTGCGGGAGTCGCTGCGGGTGCTGGAGGCCAAGGGCCTGGTCAGCGCCCGTCCCAATGTGGGCACCCGGGTCCGCCCGGTGAGCGACTGGAACCTGCTGGACCCCGACATCATCGAGTGGCGGGCCTTCGGCCCCCAGCGCGACGACCAGCGCCGAGAGCTCTTCGAACTGCGCTGGGCGATCGAGCCGCTGGCCGCACGGCTCGCCGCCGGTCACGGCCGCGACGACGTCCAGCAGCGCCTGGTCGACATGGCAGAGATCATGGGCCACTCCGCGGCCCAGGCCGACCCGGTGACCTTCGCCCGTGCCGACGCCGAGTTCCACGCCCTGGTCCTGCAGCTCGCCGGCAACCGGATGCTGGAGCACCTCTCCGGCATCGTCGCCTCCGCCCTCCAGGTCAGCGGCGGTCCCGCCACCGCCTGTGAACGCCCCTCCGAGCCCTCGGTCGTCCTTCACGTGAGGCTGCTGGACGCCCTCGGCACCGGCGACGGCACCGCTGCGGAGGCAGCGATGCGGTCACTGCTCACCGTCCACCCCGACATTGAGCACGTCCTGCCCGGCCCCCGCGACGAGCACTGAGCCCAGGTCCGCGGAACGCCCCCGCCGACGCCCCCCGAACCCGCCTCCCCGACCCGCCAAAGCCCCTGCCCGTGAGGGATCGCAGCCGGCTCCACCAGAAGGTGCCGGACGATTGATGACACCAGGGTGCGGATCGGGCACATACTGTGATGACGCGGGGGCGGGTCCCCTGGGCGCCCGGTCCGCCCGCCGCGCCCGCGCAGGCGCGGCGGGCGGACCATGACGAGGGGCGGTGACGACGGCACGATGGTCGGTGACACACTCCACAGCCGGGACGGCGACGGCCTGGGCACCGCTCTGGCGGCTGCCCTGCTGGACCACCCCGAGGCGGCCTTCGTCCTGCTGGACGACCACCTGCGGTACTCCAGGGTCAGCCGTGGCTATACCACGCTGATCGGCATGCCGGCGGAGGCACTGGTGGGACGCCGCCCCTCCCAGGTGCTCCCCGCCCCCCACGGGCGCCGAGCCGAGCAGGCGGCCCGCCGGGCGCTCGAGGGCCGCACTCCGGCAAGCGAGGCGGCCTTCCTTCCCGGGCCGGACGGGCACCGTCGGCTGCGCTTCACCTGGCGCCCCGTGCCGGGCGCCGACGGGCGGCCCTGTGCGGTGCTGTGCGTGGTGGTCGACATCACCGAGGAGCACCAGGCCAGGCAGTTGCTGCGGGAGGGGCAGTGGCGCACCGCCCGGCTGCAGGCGATGACCGACCAACTGGCCGGTGCGCTGGCGGCGGACGATGTCGCACGCACGGTGGACGCGCTGGGCCGCAGCATCGGCGCGGACCACACGGAGCTGCATCTGCTCGACGCCCGCCTGCAGCGCTTTCCCTGGCCGGACCTGCCCGCCGACGAGCCTGGCCAGACCCGGCGGATGGTGCCCGACGACTGGTCCGAGGCGCTGGCCGCGACCGTGAGGGACGGGCGGGCCCGCTACTTCCCCGCAGGGCTGCCCGAGCCCGAGGCCGGTCCGGCCGAGGCGGGAGGCGGCCCGGCTCGGCTGGGGCCGCCGCGTACCGCCCCGGACGGGCACGGCCCCTCCGCGGGGCCGTCGGCGACGGCTCCGGACCAGCCACCCGCTGTGCCGGGCCAGTCCAGGGAGTCCTCGACGGCCCCACGGGAGGTGAAGGCCGGGCGTGCGGGCATGCGCTCCTGGGCCGTGCTCCCCCTGGTCGCCTCCGGGGCCCCGCTCGGCGGCCTGCGGCTGCTGTTCGAGGGTGAGCACCGCTTCGACGCCGACGACCGGGCCTTCCTGGACGCCCTGGCCGGCCAGTGCGCGCTCGCCGTCGAGCGTTCCTGGCTCTACGAACGTGAGCGGCAGGCGGCCCTCAGCCTCCAGCGCAGCCTGCTGCCCCGGCGGCTGCCGGCGGTCCGCGGGGTCGAGGTCGGCTACCGCTATCTGCCGGGCGCCCCGGGCACCGAGGTCGGCGGCGACTGGTACGACTGCTTCCAACTGCCGGACGACCGGGTCGCGATGGTGGTCGGTGATGTGATCGGCAAGGGGCTGACCGCGGCCGCGGGCATGGGCCGGGTCCGCAGCGCGCTGCGGGCGCTGGCCTTCACCGACCCGGAACCGGCCGCGGTGCTCGCCGGACTCGACCGGCTCTTCACCGCCACCGAGGACGACGAGTCGCTCACCACGGTCATCTACGGGGTGCTCGACCCGGCCACCGGTGAGCTGGCCATCGGGGACGCCGGCCATCTGCCGGCCCTGGTGGTCTCCGCGGACGGCCGGGCCAGGCTGGTCGACGCGGGCCCCGCCGCCACCCCGCTGGGCATCGCGGAACCGCGTACCCAGCGGGTCGTGCGGCTGGATCCCGGGGACATCGTGGTCGGTTTCTCCGACGGCCTGGTGGAGACCCGGACCCGTGGCCTGCAGCAGGGACTGGACCTGCTGCTGGAGCTGGCAGGCGGCGGCACGGTCGGCGACGGCGGATTGCAGGCGCTGCTGGGTACCCTGGTGACCGGCATGCTGGCGGGCCAGGAGCGCAATGACGATGTCACTGTGCTCGGGGTGCGGATCGCGGCTGCCGAAGCGGGCCTCCACGGGTCGTCTTCGGCCAGTGTGACCCGCGCCACGAAGGGCATGCGTAACACTTGAGTCTGCACAGCGATGTCTACGGAGGCGGAAGCAGCTCCGGAACACGGGCGGCATGTCAGAATGCTGTGTTGCCCTGCGGTGGTGTTTCCGTCCCGCAAACCCAGCCGTGAAGCCCGAACCCGACCCGCACCGTCGCGCGCCCACCGCGCTCCCGGTACTCCTCCAGCCCTACGGGCAGGAGGCGGAGCCGGCTTCCCGTCCACTCACGTCCGAGAGGTTGTTCGTGTCGGCCAGCACATCCCGTTCGCTCCCACCCGAGATCGCCGAGTCCGCCGCTCTCATGGCGCTCATCGAGCGGGGCAAGGCCCAGGGGCAGATCGCCGGTGACGACGTGCGTCAGGCCTTCGAGGCGGACCAGATCCCGGTCACCAAGTGGAAGAACGTCATGCGCAGCCTCAACCAGGTCCTCATTGAGGAAGGGGTGGACCTGATGGTCAGCGCGGCGGACCCGTCCGCCTCCAAGCGCACCCGAAAGAGCGTGGCGGCCAAGAGCACCGCGAAGCGCACGGCGACCAAGACGGTCACCACCACGCGCGCCGTGGCTGCGCCGCAGGCTGCCTCGGCGAGGCCGGTCCCGGCCCGTACGGCCGTGGTGGCTGCTGTGGCCCCGCTGGCCGTCGCCGCGGATGCCGTCGCGCCGCTGGAGACGGTCGAGGTGGTCGAGATGGTCGAGGACGCAGCGGCCCCGGCCGCCAAGAAGATCGCCGCACCGGCCAAGAAGGCCGCGGCCAAGAAGATCGCCGCACCGGCGAGGAAGACCGTCGCCAAGAAGACCGCAGCCAAGGCAGGCGGGAAGAAGGGCGACGACGACCTCGTCGGCGAGGACGAGCTGGTCGAGGATGCCGCGGCGCCGGGCGCCAAGGGCGACGGTGAGCCCACCGGCCCCGAGGAGGAGTCCGAGGGCTTTGTGCTCTCCGACGAGGACGAGGACGACGCTCCGGCCCAGCAGGTCGCCGCAGCCGGTGCCACCGCCGACCCGGTCAAGGACTACCTCAAGCAGATCGGCAAGGTCCCGCTGCTCAACGCCGAGCAGGAGGTGGAGCTCGCCAAGCGGATCGAGGCGGGCCTCTTCGCCGAGGACAAGCTGGGCAACGGCGACAAGCTCGCGCCCAAGCTCAAGCGCGAGCTGGAGATCATCGCTGAGGACGGCCGGCGGGCCAAGAACCACCTGCTGGAGGCCAACCTCCGTCTGGTGGTCTCGCTCGCCAAGCGCTACACCGGCCGCGGCATGCTCTTCCTGGACCTGATCCAGGAGGGCAACCTCGGTCTGATCCGCGCGGTCGAGAAGTTCGACTACACCAAGGGCTACAAGTTCTCCACCTATGCCACCTGGTGGATCCGGCAGGCGATCACCCGCGCCATGGCGGACCAGGCGCGGACCATCCGTATCCCGGTCCACATGGTCGAGGTCATCAACAAGCTCGCCCGCGTGCAGCGGCAGATGCTCCAGGACCTGGGCCGCGAGCCCACCCCGGAGGAGCTGGCCAAGGAACTCGACATGACCCCCGAGAAGGTCATCGAGGTCCAGAAGTACGGTCGGGAGCCCATCTCGCTGCACACCCCGCTCGGCGAGGACGGCGACAGCGAGTTCGGTGACCTCATCGAGGACTCCGAGGCGGTCGTTCCGGCCGACGCGGTCAGCTTCACCCTTCTCCAGGAGCAGCTGCACTCGGTGCTGGACACCCTGAGCGAGCGCGAGGCCGGCGTGGTCTCGATGCGCTTCGGCCTGACCGACGGCCAGCCCAAGACGCTGGACGAGATCGGCAAGGTCTACGGGGTGACCCGTGAGCGCATCCGTCAGATCGAGTCCAAGACCATGTCGAAGCTGCGCCACCCGTCGCGGTCGCAGGTGCTGCGCGACTACCTGGACTGAGTCCGGAGCGGTTGCTTCCCGAAGGGCCCGGAGCTGTTGCTCCGGGCCCTTCGGCGTGTCCCTCGGAAGGGTTGTTCCGTCGTGCGGCCCGGTACTCCTGGTACCCAGTCAATTACTCTGTGTCGGTTGCCTGTCGCAGACCTCCAGGAGGACACCGGTGCTGGTCAACCGTCGAGTGCGGGCTGCCGCGCCACCGCGTCGCGGGGCGTTCCTGGCCCTGCTGGCCCTCGCCCCGCTGGCGGTGGCGACCGCCGCGCCCGGGGCCGCCCAGTCGGCGCAGGCCGCCCAGGCCCAGCGGAGGGTCGTCGGCGGGGTGGCCGACTCCACCGACCAGCATCCGTGGGTGGTGGCGCTGTCCAGCCGGCCCCAGTTCGGCCTGCTGCGCTCGGGGCAGTTCTGCGGCGGTGCGCTGGTGACGCCCACCAAGGTGGTGACCGCAGCCCACTGCTTCTTCGACGAGGCCACCGGTATGCGCACCGACCGCCCGGAGCTGCGGGTCATCGTGGGCCGGACGGACATCACCGGGGACGGGGGCGAGGAGGTCCAGGTCCAGGACATCTGGGTCGAGCCGGACTACTCCTTCCAGGACAACACCGGCGACGTGGCCGTGGTCACCCTGGCGCAGCCGCAGACGGGCCGGGACACCCTGCCGCTGGTCTCTCCCGGGGACACCCGCTCCTACCGGGCCGGTACCGCGGCCACCGTCTTCGGCTGGGGCGACACCACCGGTGCGGGCCGCTATGCGGCGCGGTTGCGCTCGGTGCGGGTGCCGATCCTGGACAACGCGGTGTGTGCGGCCGACTACCCGGGCGGTCCCGGTGGGCGGTTCGACGCCTCCGCGATGCTCTGCGCCGGAGAGCGCTCCGGCGGGCGCGATGCCTGCCAGGGCGACAGCGGCGGTCCGCTGGTGGTCAGGGGACGCCTGGTGGGGCTGGTCTCCTGGGGTACCGGCTGTGCCCAGCCGGGGCATCCCGGGGTGTACACGCGTCTGGCGGCCTTCGCCGATCTGGTGCGACGGCAACTCTGAGTACCTGTCAGTGCACGTATCGTCTCTGGACCTGCGCCCGATGTGGCGTACGGCACCAAAAACCGGGTGGCGGACCGTAGAACGGTCCGCCACCCGGTCACCGGCCTGTGCCGGTCTCAGCTCGTCGGTGGTGTCTTGCTCGTGTCAGCGCTCCTCGGTGGAGGCCGTGGCGGCGGTCGCGCTCAGCCGACCGGTCTCGTCCTGTATCTCCACGGCGATCTTCTTGAGCTCCGGCTCGAACTTCCGCCCGTGGTGGGCGCAGAAGAGCAGCTCGCCGCCACTGGCCAGCACGACGCGCAGGTAGGCCTGGGCGCCGCAACGGTCGCAACGGTCGGCCGCGGTGAGCGGACTCGCGGGGGTCAGAACAGTAGTCACGTCGCCTCTTCTCTAGCTCGACGAGCTGTCGTACCAGGGTCAACATCCAACCAGGCCGAATTCGTTCCCGCTCACAGCTTTTCTTTCTGCTGCTATTTGATCGCTGTGGGTAGGTTCAGCCGGTCCCGGCCGGGTGACCGGTTGGCGGCGGACGGTGGCGGCCTCTTCGTCGCCGGTTCGCCTGTTTGCCGTTGTGGAGTTTCCGTTGTGTTGGTGAGGACGTGCCCCGGGCGCGGACGGTTCATGCGTGCCGGTACCCGTGACGTGTCTATCACTCGAACGTGTTATCGAACTCCTGTCCGAGGTGCGCGTAGCATAGAACGGACGGGGGTTGGAGCATAAGCCCCGGCTCGCGCACCGGTAGCCTGCATCTCAGCAGTGCGGTCGTCCTAGGCTGGCCCCGGCAGCGGCCAATGCCGGTGCTGCGCAACGTGTTCCGGGCAGACGCAACCTCAAGTCCGTGTTCGCGCAGCGCGTACAGCCCCGGCCCCCCGACCGGACCCGCACCATGACACAGACGGATTGAGGAGTAGCACCGCGTGACCGCCGAAACGACCGTGCCGACCGCCCTGCTCGCCGGCGACGACGGCTCCAACTACACCGCGCGGCACCTGCTCGTCCTCGAGGGGCTCGAGGCGGTTCGCAAGCGTCCCGGGATGTACATCGGCTCCACCGACAGCCGTGGACTGATGCACTGCCTGTGGGAGATCATCGACAACTCGGTGGACGAGGCGCTCGGCGGCCACTGCGACCACATCGAGGTGGTGCTGCACGACGACAGCTCGGTGGAGGTCCGCGACAACGGCCGCGGCATCCCGGTCGACGTCGAGCCCAAGACCGGCCTCTCCGGGGTCGAGGTCGTCATGACCAAGCTGCACGCCGGCGGCAAGTTCGGCGGCGGCTCCTACGCGGCCTCAGGCGGTCTGCACGGCGTCGGCGCCTCCGTGGTCAACGCCCTCTCCGCCCGGCTGGACGTCGAGGTGGACCGCAGCGGCCACACCCATGCCATCAGCTTCCGCCGCGGCACCCCCGGCTTCTTCACCGAGCTCTCCCCGGACGCCCCCTTCGAGCCCGGCAGCGGCCTCACCAAGCTGCGCAAGGTGCCCCGCACCCGGACCGGCACCCGGATCCGCTACTGGGCGGACCGGCAGATCTTCCTCAAGGACGCCAGGCTCTCCCTGGAGCACCTGCACAACCGTGCCCGGCAGACCGCCTTCCTGGTCCCCGGCCTCACCATCGTGGTCCGCGACGAGCGGATGCTGGACACCGACAAGGTGGACGAGCAGGTCTTCCGGTTCGACGGCGGCATCGGCGAGTTCTGCGAGTTCCTCGCCCCCGACAAGGCGGTCAGCGATGTGCTGCGCCTCACCGGCGCCGGCACCTTCAAGGAGACCGTCCCGGTTCTGGACGACCGCGGCCACATGACCCCCACCGAGGTCACCCGCGACCTCGGCGTGGACATCGCGCTGCGCTGGGGCACCGGCTACGACACCACCCTGCGGTCCTTCGTCAACATCATCGCGACCCCCAAGGGCGGCACCCATGTCAGCGGCTTCGAGCGCTCCCTGACCAGGACGTTCAACGAGGTGCTGCGCTCCGCCAAGCTGCTGCGCGTCGCCGAGGACGACATCACCAAGGACGACGCCACCGAGGGCCTGACCGCGGTGGTCACCGTGCGGTTGGCGGAGCCCCAGTTCGAGGGCCAGACCAAGGAGGTGCTGGGCACCTCCGCCGCCTCCCGGATCGTCGCCGCCGTGGTCGCCAAGGAGCTCAAGGCCTTTCTGACCTCGTCCAAGCGGGACGAGAAGCAGCAGGCCCGCTCCGTGATGGAGAAGGTGGTCGCCGCCGCCCGCACCCGGGTCGCCGCCCGTCAGCACAAGGAGGCGCAGCGCCGCAAGACCGCGCTGGAGACCTCCTCGCTGCCCGCCAAGCTCGCCGACTGCCGCAGCGACGACGTGGACCGCAGCGAGCTCTTCATCGTCGAGGGAGACTCCGCGCTGGGCACCGCCAAGCTGGCGCGCAACTCCGAGTTCCAGGCACTGCTGCCGATCCGAGGCAAGATCCTCAATGTGCAGAAGGCATCGGTCGCCGACATGCTCAAGAACGCCGAGTGCGCCTCGATCATCCAGGTGATAGGAGCAGGCTCGGGCCGCACCTTCGACATCGACCAGGCCCGCTACGGCAAGATCGTGCTGCTCGCCGACGCCGATGTGGACGGCGCCCACATCCGCATCCTGCTGCTCACCCTCTTCCAGCGTTATATGCGGCCCATGGTGGAGGCCGGCCGGGTGTTCGCCGCGGTCCCCCCGCTGCACCGGATCGAGCTCACCAACCCCAAGCGCGGCCAGGAGAAGTACCTCTACACCTACTCCGACCACGAGCTGCGCTCGCTGCTGCTGGAGCTCCAGCGCAAGGGACAGCGGTGGAAGGATCCGGTCCAGCGCTACAAGGGCCTCGGCGAGATGGACGCCGACCAGCTGGCGGAGACCACGCTGGACCCCCGCCACCGCACCCTGCGCCGCATCAACCTCGGCGACCTGGAGGCCGCCGAGGGGGTTTTCGACCTGCTGATGGGCAATGACGTGGCGCCCCGCAAGAAGTTCATTGTGGATTCCGCCGCCACCATGGACCGCTCCCGCATCGACGCCTGATCCGACGGCGGCGGTCTCTCCACCCGCGGGTGGAGAGACCGCCGCCGAATGCTTCCACCCGGACCTCCACCGCTGCTCCGAGGCCGTGCAGACCGCCGATCCGTAGCGTCGCCCGTGTTGCAGTGCTGACACGGAGAGGTCCCATGAGCGGCAGCGTCACCGATGTGCTGATCCCCCTTGCGGCGGTGGTCCTGGTCCTGGTCCGGCAGTTCCGGGCCCGGCGGGTCGGCGACGACCGCAAGATCTGGCTGATACCCCTGGTGCTGGCGGTCCTCGCCTTCCGGGACCCCCATCTGATCGACCCGGCCCACCGCGCCGCGGCCCTCTTGCTGCTGGGAGCCGAGCTCCTGGTGGCGGCCGGGTCCGGCTGCGCCTGGGCCTGGACCACCCGCATCTGGCGGGATGCCGACGGCAGCGTCTGGGCCAAGGGCACCTGGGTGTCCTTCGCCGCCTGGATCGGGATGGTGGTGGTGCGGATCGGCCTGTTCGGCCTGGGCTCTGCCCTCGGCGTCCACCAGAGCAGCAATGGGCTGCTGCTGTCCGTGGCGGCGATGCTGCTGGTGAGGGGGGCCGTGGTGGCCTGGCGGGCCGGTAACCTCGAACCGTCGTACCGTGTCCCTGCTGCGGGCTGAGCCCGGCCCCGCCGCACTGCCGGAACCGGTGGGCGGGGCGGCCTCGGCCGGCCGGGCAGGCCCGGCGGCGGAAGGACTTCAGGTGCTGTGGGAACCATGGATCAGCTGGCCCTCCCGGGAGGCGCTGAGCCGGGACGGTGCCGGTCGTACCCGCTCCAGGATCGGGGTCGGGGTACGTGTCGCGGTCGGTGTGGCCCTTGTCTCCTCCACGTTCGGCACCGGACGCTTCACCGGCTGGGCGGCGCTCGGCATGGCGCTGGCCCTGGTGGTCGTCGGTTTCGCCCTGCGCGCCTTCCACCGGGTGACCCTGGAGCACCGGCTGCTGCCCGCACTGGGGCAGATGGCCGTGTTCGTCGCTGCGGGCTTCGCCGCCCGGGCCGTGAACGCCCCGGTCATGGCCACGATCCTGTGGTGCGGAGTGGCCATCACGGCGCTCCAGCGGCTGCCGCTGGCTGCCGCGGTCCCCGGTGCTCTGACGGCCCTCGGTTGCTACGCCGCCGTCAGCCGTGACGGCTGGCTGGCCACCGGCGCCACCATGGCGGGCCTGGCACTGCTGGGCTATCTGCTGCGCCTGGACGCCGAGGCCCGCGGCACCGCGCAGCGGCTGCTGGCGCAGGAGCGGGCCGCGCGGGCCGCGGAGGCGGAGTCCGCCGCGCTGGCCGAACGGGCCAGGATCGCCCGGGAGATCCATGACGTCCTGGCGCACAGCCTCTCTGCGCAGCTGGTGCATCTGGAGGCGGCCCGGCTGATGCTGGACTCCGGTACCGCCCCCGAGCAGGTGCGGGAGCGGGTGGTGGCGGCCCGCCGGATGGCCCTGGACGGTCTGACCGAGACCCGGCAGGCGCTCTCGGCGCTGCGTGGCGAGTTCACCCCGGTGGGGGAGTTCCTGCGGCCCTGGCCGACGCGGAGGGGGCCCGGCTGGAGATCGAGGGTGTCGCGCGTCCGCTGGCCGCCGAGGCCGGGCTGGCGGTGCGGCGCACCGCGCAGGAGGCGGTCACCAATGTCCGCAAGCACGCCACCGGGGCGGGTTGTGTGCTGCGGCTGCGCTATCTGGAACACACCGTGGAGCTGGAGGTGCGCAACACCCGGACCGGCCGCCGGGAGGGCCGGTCCGAGTTGGCGGCCAGTGGTTCCGGGTACGGTCTGCTGGGGATGCAGGAGCGCGCCGAACTGCTCGGCGGCACCCTGGAGTCGGGCCCCGACGAGGGAGGATGGCGAGTGCGGCTGCGAGTGCCGGCGTGACCGGGCGGGCGGTGCGGGTGCTGGTCGCGGACGACCAGACGGTGGTCCGCGAGGGGATCGTGATGCTGCTGGGGCTGCTGCCCGGGATCGAGGTGGTGGGCTCGGCCGCGGACGGCGAGGAGGCCGTCCGGCTGGTCGCCGAGCATGCACCGGACGTGGTCCTGATGGATCTGCGGATGCCCCGTTGCGACGGTGTGGAGGCCACCCGGCGGATCCGCGCCGACCATCCCGGCACCGAGGTGGTGGTGCTCACCACCTATGCCGACGACGACTCCCTCTTTCCCGCCCTGAGAGCCGGCGCACGCGGTTATCTCACCAAGGACGCGGGAGGCGAGGAGATCGCCAGGGCGATCGCCGACGTCCGTTCGGGAGCCGCCGGGCTCTCCCCGCAGGTGCAGAGGAGGCTGCTGGAGAGGCTTGCCGAGGACGGCCCCGCACCGCGCGGGTCCGGGCCGTCCGCCGCTGAGCCCGGGACGGCGCCGCAGCCGGTGCTGCCCGACGGGCTCACCACCCGGGAGGCGGAGGTGTTGGCGCTGATCGCGGAGGGGCTCTCCAACCCGGAGATCGCAGCGGAGCTCTTCGTCAGCGTGGCCACGGTGAAGACCCACATCAACAATCTCTTCGCCAAGACCGGGGTCCGCGACCGTGCCCAGGCCGTGGGCTACGCCTACCGGCACGGCATCTCCCGGCAGCCCTGAGCCCTTTCCGCACGGGATGTTGACTCTCCGTCACCAGCTCTTCACCGGATGGAGTGAACATAGCTGCTGCCGTCCGCGCAGGCGTACGCGAGCGGCCACCCTGGATGGGGCAAGGGCGCCCGCAGTCGGTGGCGCGTCCGACGTCAGGGAGCGCACCGTTGAACAGACCGTTGAGCCAGCAGGATCCAGCGGCCCCGGCCGAGCAGGCAGGCGGGTTCGACTGGTGGGGCGGCGCGGCCCCCGCCGAGCGGCCCGCACCCCGTCCTGCCCCGGCGCAGGTGTACCGCGAGGTCCAGCAGAGTGAGGCGTTCCGGCGGATCCGCCGGTCCCACCGCGGGTTCGTCCTCCCGATGTCCGTGCTCTTCCTCGGCTGGTACGTGGCCTACCTCGTCGCCGCCACCACCGCCCCGGCGCTGATGCGCCGCCAGGTGGCGGGCCCGCTCAATCTGGCCTGGCTGCTGGGGCTGCTGCAGTTCGCCTCCACCTTTGTGATCACCTGGCTGTACGGGCGCAATGCCCGCGCCAAGCGCGACCGGGCCGCCCTCGGCCTGCGCTGGGACACCCAGGACCAGCTCCGATGAGCGGCCGCACCCTCCTCGCCGCCGAGGCTCCGACCGCCCAGCACCACGGGCTGGCCACCGCACTGTTCGCCGTGGTGGTGCTGATCACCCTCACGATCACCCTGTGGGCCGGCCGCCGCACCCGCGCCGCCGAGGACTTCTACACCGGCGGGCGCGCCTTCTCTCCTCTGCAGAACGGATTCGCCGTCTCCGGTGACTACCTCTCCGCCGCCTCCTTCCTGGGCGTCACCGGACTGATTGCGCTCTACGGCTACGACGGGCTGCTCTACACCATCGGCTTCCTGGTCGCCTGGCTGGTGGTGCTGATGCTGGTCGCCGAGCTGGTCCGCAACGCCGGCCGCTACACCCTGGCCGATGTGCTGGCCGTACGGATGCGGGAGCGCCCGGTCCGGGCCGCGGCCGGTACCGCCGGGATGGCGGTCAGCCTGCTCTACCTGGTCGCCCAGATGGTGGGTGCGGGCAGCCTCGTCTCCCTGCTGCTGGGCACCGGCGACGGCTCGGCCAGGAGCTGGACCATCGTCGGGGTCGGCGCCCTGATGGTGCTCTATGTGACCGTCGGCGGGATGAAGGCCACCACCTGGATCCAGATCGTCAAGGCGGTGCTGCTGCTCTGCGGCACGGCGCTGCTGACCGTGCTGGTCCTGGTCCGCTTCCGCGGCGACCCCGGCGAGCTGATGCGGGCCGCCGCCCGTGGCAGCGGCGCCGGCACCGCCTATCTGGAACCGGGTCTCAAGTACGGCGTCGGCATCGTCAACCGGTTGGACTTCATCAGTCTGGGCCTCGCCCTGGTCCTGGGCACCGCAGGTCTGCCGCACATCCTCGCCCGCTTCTACACCGTGCCCACCGCCCGCGCCGCCCGCCGCTCCGCGGTCTGGTCGATCGGCCTGGTGGGCTGCTTCTATCTGATGACGATCGTGCTGGGCCTCGGCGCGGCCGCGGTCGTGGGCTCCGCCGCCGTGCGGGCCGACAACCCGTCGGGCAACACCGCCGTCCCGCTGCTGGCGCTGGACCTGGGCGGCGGGGCCGACAGTACGGGCGGCCTGGTGCTCTTCGCCGTCATCTCCGCCGTCGCCTTCGCCACCATCCTCGCCGTTGTCGCCGGGCTCACCCTTGCCTCATCGGTCTCCTTCGCCCATGACATCTATGCCAGGGCCCTGCGGCGGTCCGACGAGCGACCAGTGACGGAGCGTCAGGAGATTGCGGCGGCCAGGGGCGCGGCCGTGGCGGTGGGTGCGCTGGCCATTGTGCTGTCGCTCTTCGCCCAGAAGCTCAATGTCGCCTCCCTGGTCGGCCTGGCCTTCGCCGTTGCGGCCTCCGCCAATCTGCCCACCCTGCTCTTCGCCCTCTTCTGGCGCCGCTTCACCACGCGGGGCACCGTCTGGGCGCTCTGGGGCGGGCTGCTCTCGGCCCTGGTGCTGGTGGTGTTCTCCCCGGTGGTGTCAGGAGGGCCCGGCGCCATCGTCACCACGGTCGACTTCCACTGGTTCCCGCTGGAGAACCCCGGTCTGGTCTCCATCCCCTTCGGCTTCCTGGCCGGCTGGCTGGGCACCGTCACCTCCCGTACTCCCGCAGACCCGGACCGCTATGCGGAACTCGAGGTCCGCGCTCTCACCGGCACCGGCGCCGTCTAGTGCCGCCCCCGCCAACGTTTGCCCCCCGCCTGGCGGCTGGGAGGTGCCCCCACGCCGCGGCGTCCGGTGCGTGCGATCGCAAGGCGGCCGGAAGCCCTTGTGCTGGGTCGTACCTGGGCTTTCGGCCAACGCAGCGAGCGTGCGTGCCTGGGGGCACCTCCCGGCCGAAGGCCGGGGGAGCGTCGCGGCAGGGCAAAGGGTGGCGGGGGCGGCACTGGTGCTCCGACCGCATACGTTCGCCGGGGCGGTCGGGCTGTGGCGCGTTCTGCTTCAGTGGACGCGCTTCTCACCGCGTAATCTGGCTCCGTGACGCAGCAAATGGGCACAGTGGTGCTGATGTGCGGACTTCCAGGAGCGGGCAAGACCACCTACGCGATGGAACTGGTGCGACGCGGTTACGTTCGACTCTCGATCGATGAGGTGGTCTGGCAGCGACTCGGGCAGCGGGATGCCGGCCTGGTACTGGAGGCGGAGGCGTTCGACCAGCTCAAGGAAGAGGTCCGCCGCGAGCAGCGGCAGGAACTGGTCGAGCTGATGCTGACCGGGCGCGACGTGGTGGTGGACTACAGCTTCTGGAGCCGCGCCGCCCGCGATGACTACAAGGCCCTGGTCGAGCGCCACGGCTGCCGGTGGCAACTGGTTCACCTCAAGGCCGACCGGACCACGCTGGAGCGTCGTCTCAAGGCCCGGAACGGCGAGGAAGGCGCCAACTCCGTCACCGTGGACGAGGAGCTGTTCATCCGCTATCTGGCCAACTTCGAGGAACCGAAGGGCGAGGGTGAGCAGGTCCTCATGCAGTCGTCGATCTGAGGGCTTGACGTTGCCCGACCGGCCCTTCGACGAGGGTGAGGCCGGGGGCTCGGTCGGCCTGGCTCAGGGGCGCCGGGCGGGGAGGCCGTAGAGGTGCTCGGGGCGGCCGGTGTCGCCGTAGCGGAGGGTGAGCTGGAGTCGGCCGTCCCGCTCCAACTGCTTGAGGTACCGCTGCGCCGTGGAGCGGCTGAGACCGGTCACCTCCGCCACCTCCTGCGCCGAGACCGGCCGGGCCGAATCGCGGAGCATCCGCAGCACCAGGTGCGCGGTGGGTGCGGAGTGGCCCTTGGGCAGCGTGGCGGAGGGGCCGGCGGCGCGCCGCAGCGCCCCGTAGAGCCGGTCCACCTCCTCCTGCCCGGCCTCCTGGGCGGATCCGGCCAGGGCCCGCCGCAGCTCCGCATAGGCGGTCAGCTTCTCCCGCAGCCCGGCGAAGGTGAACGGCTTCACCAGGTACTGCAGGGCGCCGTGCTGCATGGCGGCATGCACGGTGGAGACATCGCGGGCCGCGGTGACCATGACCACGTCCCCGTGCAGTCGCCGTTCCCGCATCCGTCGCACCAGGTCCAGGCCGGTCTCGTCCGGCAGATAGTGGTCCAGCAGCACCAGGTCGACGGGGTGGCGTTCCAGCGCGGCCAGGGCCTCGCCGGCGCTGTGCGCCTTGCCGACGACCCGGAAGCCGGGCACCTTGGCCACATAGGCCGCATGGACCTCGGCGACCCTGAAGTCGTCGTCCACGACCAGTACGTCGATCATCGTGTCGCCTCCAAGGGCGGGTTCCCGGCGGCGCCGACGGGTACGGGATGCAGTGCCTCGGGCAGCTCCACCGTGAACGCGGCGCCGCCGAGGGGCCCGTCGCCGACGGTGATCCGGCCTCCGGCCCGCTCCACCAGACGCCGTACCAGCGCCAGACCGAGCCCGCGCGGACGGTGGCCGGGGGCCTTCTTGGTGGTCCAGCCCTCGGTGAAGACCGTCTCCCGCAGCGCGGGTGCCACCCCCGGTCCGTTGTCCGCGACGTGGGCGACCACGGTGCTGCCGTCGGTGTCGAGGGTGACCGCCACCGCCGGCCGGCCCGCGCCGGAGGCGGCGTCCAGGGCGTTGTCGATCAGGTTGCCCATGACGGTGACCAGCAGCCGGGAGTCCACGGCGGCGTCCGGGAGGTGACTGCCGGCGGTGATGGTGAGTGTCGCGCCCCGCTCGGCGGCCACCGCGCTCTTGCCTGCCAGCAGGGCGGCCAGATGAGGGTCCTGGACCTGTTCGGCGATCCGCTCGGCGGCGGCCCGGGCCGAGCCGGACGTCTCGGTGATGAACTCCACCGCCTGCTGGTGCATACCCAGCTCCAGCAGGCCCAGCAGGGTGTGCATCCGGTTGGCGTGCTCGTGGTCCTGGGCGCGCAGCGCATCGGTGAGGCCTCGGGTGGTGTCCAGCTCGCGCACCAGCTCCTCCAGCTCGGTGCGGTCCCGCAGGGTGACCACGGCGCCTCCGTCGGCGGTGGCCATCCGGTTGACGACCAGGACCCGGTCGTCGCGGACGGCGGGCAGGTCCTCGCCGGGGCTGCGGCCGGTGAGCGCGTCCGCCAGCCGGCCCGGCGGCAGTACGTCGTCCACCAGCATCCCGGCGGCGCCCTCGGGCAGCGCCAGCAGCCGTGTCGCCTCGTCATTGGCGAGCCGGATCCGTCCGCGCCGGTCGAGGGCGACCATGCCTTCGCGGATGGAGTGCAGCATCGCCTCCCGCTCCACCAGCAGCGCGGAGATGTCCGCGACGGCGATGTTGTGGGTGCGTCGTTTCAGCCGGTGGGCCAGGAGCAGGGTCACCAGGGTCCCTGCGGCCAGTCCGGCGGCGGCGCAGAGCAGAATGCCGGTGATCATGGATGCCAGCCGGCTGCGGATGGAGCCGTCGTCGATGCCGACCGACACCTCTCCGACGATCCGCCCGTCGGCGAGCCGCAGCGGCACCTTGCCCCGGGCGCTGAGGCCCAGTGTGCCGTGCTGGATGGCGGTGACGGTCTGGCCGCGCAGGGCGGGCCCGGGGTCGGTGCTGACCCGCTGGCCGATCCGGTCGGGGTCGGTGTGTGACAGCCGTACGCCGTTGTCGTCGGTGATCACCACAAAGCTGGCGCCGGTGAGGTGGCGGATCTGTTCGGCCGCCGGCTGGATGCGGGCCGAGTCGCGGGCCGCCGCGGCCAGCGCGAGGTCGCTGTCGGTGGCGGTGACCTGGGCGATGGCCAGCGCCCGCTGCATGGCGGCGCGGTCCAGTTCGGCGCTGACCGGGGCCAGGAAGAGCCCGGCGGTGAGGGCGGTGACGCCCACCGTCACCACGGTCTGGCTCAGCAGGAGCTGGGCGAAGACACGGCGGGGCCAGTGCGGTCGTCTCATCGCCTGTCCTTCCCTGTCGCTGCCCGGTTCCGGATCGCCCCCCTCCGCTTCATGGCTGCGGGCCGCCCGCCACCTTATGTTTCCGCGGCGTTTCCGGCCAGGGGCTCCCCGCTGTTGTAGCGCAGGCAAAACGAGCACAACAGTCCCGAACGCCCAGAACCCGCAGTACGCCCGCAAGGCTGACGCGCCCGCCGGGTCCGCTCCTAACCTCCCGACGACAGCGATTCCCGGCGGTGGCGCCGGGGCCGGAGGTGGTACATGAGCGGCGCGAAGGAACCCGGTTCGCCGGGCGGTGGCGCGGCGGCCGGGCACGACGCCGACGGCGTCCCGGCGATCGAGCTGGTCGGTGCGACCAAGCGGTTCCGCACCCCGTCGGGCGGCGTGCACACGGCCGTCCGCGATCTGGACCTCACGGTCCGGCAGGGCGAGTTCGTCGCCGTGGTCGGCCCGACCGGCTGCGGCAAGTCCACCACTCTCACCCTGGTCAGCGGGCTCGAGGAGCCCAGCGAGGGCGAGGTGCGGGTGCAGGGCGTGCCGGTGGACGGCATCGGCGACGAGGTCGGCTTCGTCTTCCAGCAGGACGCCGTCTTCCCCTGGCGCAGCGTGCTGTCCAATGTGATGGCAGGCCCCCGCTTCCGCGGCGTTCCGGCCGCCGAGGCCCGGGAGAAGGCCCGGGAGTGGCTGGCCAGGGTGGGTCTGGCCGCGTTCGAGGACCGCTATCCGCACCAGCTCTCGGGCGGGATGCGCAAGCGGGTCGCGCTGGCCCAGACCTTTGTCAACGACCCCAGGATCCTGCTGATGGACGAGCCCTTCTCGGCACTGGACGTGCAGACCAGGGCCCTGATGTCCGACCAGTTGCTGGAGCTGTGGGCGGGCACCGGCTCCTCGGTGGTCTTTGTCACCCATGACCTGGAGGAGGCCATCGCGCTGGCCGACCGGGTGGTGGTGATGACCGCCGGGCCGGCCACCGTCAAGCAGGTCTTCGACATCGACCTGCCGCGTCCGCGCACCGTCGAGGCGGTGCGGCTGGAGCCGCGGTTCATCGAGATCTACCGGGAGATCTGGGCCTCGCTCGGCGAAGAGGTGCGCATCACCCGCGAGAGAGGAGCGGGCAATGCCGCTTGAGACAGCACCCGCCGGTACGGTCCCGGTGCAGAAGGACACCGGTGCGCCCACGGCGCGCACCGAGGCACGCGAGCGGGCCGCCCGCAACCGCCGGATCGGCGTCTACGCGGCCAGGATCGCGGTGCTGGCAGGTGTGCTGGGTCTGTGGGAGGTGTTCGCCAGGACCGGCGTCATCGACCCCTTCAACTTCTCCATGCCCTCCAAGATCTGGGACCAGATCTGGCAGTGGATCACCCATGGCACCGCCCAGGGCTCCCTGGGCGAGCAGATCGGCTACACCCTCTACGAGGCCCTGCTGGGCTGGGCGGTGGGCGTGGTCTGCGGTGTGGTGCTGGGCATCGCGCTCGGCCGGGTCCGCTTCCTGGCCGATGTGCTGGGCCCGTACATCAAGGTGCTCAACGCCATCCCCAGGATCGTGCTGGCGCCGATCTTCCTGATCTGGTTCGGCCTGGGCCCGGCCTCCAAGGTCGCCTCGGCCGTGGTGCTGGTCTTCTTCCCGGTCTTCTTCAACGCCTTCCAGGGGGCGAAGGAGGTCGACCGCAACCTGGTCGCCAACGCCCGCATCCTCGGGGCCAGCAACCGCAAGGTCACGCTGCAGGTCGTCATCCCCGCCGCCACCTCGTGGATCTTCACCTCGCTCCATGTCTCCTTCGGCTTCGCGCTGATCGGAGCCATCGTCGGCGAGTACATCGGCGCCACCAAGGGCCTCGGTCTGATGGTCGCCGCCGCCCAGGGCACCTTCAACGCGGCCGGTGTCTACGCCGCCATGACGATCCTGGCGGTGGTCGCCCTGCTCACCGAGGGACTGCTCACCCTCGCGGAGAAGAAGCTCTTCCGCTGGAAGCCGGCCGACGCCGGCGACGGCCGCTGAACCCCCTCCCCAACCCTCGTCACCCACCCGTGAAGGGCACCCCAGCCATGCGCAGACACCTCGCCGCCACCACGGTGGCCGCCGCCGCTCTCCTCTCCCTCACCGCCTGCGCCAACGACGCGGCGAGCAACTCCGGCACCGCCGTCGCCAAGGACACCGGCCCGGCCGTCTCCGGCCCCAAGGTCAAGATCATGGTCGGCGGCCTGGACAAGGTCATCTACATGCCGGCGATGCTCACCCAGCGCCTCGGCTTCTTCAAGGCCGAGGGGCTCAATGTCGAGCTCCTGACCGAACCCGCCGGCGTCGACGCCACCACCGCGCTGATCGCCGGGGACGTCCAGGGCGCGGTCGGCTTCTACGACCACACCATCGACCTCCAGGCCAAGGGCAAGTCCGTGGAGTCCGTGGTGCAGTTCTCCCAGGCCCCGGGCGAGGTGGAGCTGGTCTCCACCAAGGCTGCCGACGCGGTCAAGTCCGGTGCCGACTTCAAGGGCCGCAAGCTGGGCATCACCGGCCTCGGCTCCTCCACCGACTTCCTCACCAAGTACCTCGCGGTCAAGCACGGCGTGGGTGTCGGAGACTTCAGCCCGATCGCGGTCGGCGCCGGCCAGACCTTCATCGCCGCCCTCCAGCAGGGCAGCATCGACGGTGGGATGACCACCGACCCGACGGTGGCCAACGTCCTCGACAAGGGCCTGGGCAAGGTGCTGTACGACATGCGCACCCCCGAGGGCTCCAAGGCCGCGCTCGGCGGCCTCTACCCCTCCTCCAGCCTGTACATGAACACCGACTGGGTGAACAAGAACAAGGAGACCACCCAGAAGCTGGCCAACGCCTTCGTCAAGACCCTGAAGTGGATGTCCACCCACACCGCGGCGGACATCGCGGCCAAGATGCCCGCCGACTACGCCCAGGGCGGTGAGGACCTCTACGCCAAGTCCATCGGCGCCACCCTGCCGATGTTCACCAAGGACGGCGTGATGCCCGCCGACGGTCCCAAGACCGTGCTGGATGTCCTCTCCTCCTTCAACCCCGAGGTCAAGGGCAAGGACATCGACCTCAGCAAGACCTACACCACCGAGTTCGCGCAGCAGGCCGCCTCGGCGGGCTGACCCTCCTCGCGCGCACACACCGGCGCCTCCGCCTCCCGGACAGCGGGCGGAGGCGCCGGTGTGCGTGCGCCGGTGTGGGTGCGCGGGGGTGTGTGCGAGGGTGGGCGGCATGGGCGAATCGGTGCTGCACGGCGGCTTCGTCAACCGGGTGGTGCGGATCGGCGACACCGTGCGCCGGACGCCGTCGGAGCGCTCCCCGTTCGTCCGCGAGCTGCTGGACCTCTTCGAGCGGCACGGCTGGAGCGGCGCGCCGCGCCATCTCGGCGAGGACGAACAGGGACGCGAGACGCTCACCCACATCGACGGCCGAGCGGCACTGACGCCGGATCAGGTCCGTGCCGCCGGCAGCGACGAAGCACTGGCGCGGGTGGCCCGGCTGGTACGGGGGTTCCACGACCTCACGGCCGGGACACCGCTTGCCGGGGGAGCGGAGGTCGTCTGCCACCACGACCTGTCACCGCGGAACACCGTCTACGACGAGGACTGGCAACCGCGCGCGTTCATCGACTGGGACATCGCCGCCCCGGGCGAGCGGATCCAGGACCTGGCCCATGTCTGCTGGCAGTACCTGGATCTGGGGCCGTCCGTCACCGATGTCCCGGAGGCCGCCCGGCGCATCCGCCTGATCTGTGACACCTACGGCCTGCACGGCCCGGCGGAGGTGATGGACACCGTGCTCTGGTGGCAGGACCGCTGCTGGCGGGGCATCCAGGCCGGGGCGCAACGCGGCGAGCCCGCCATGGTCGGCTTGCGCGACCTGGGTGTGGTCGGCGAGATCCAGGCGGCCCACCGGTGGGTGTCGCTCCACCGTGCGCCCTTGGCGGACGGGCGCTGACCGGCTGAGGTCCACGTGGCCGCACCGGCGCCGGGGAAGAACGCGCTGGCCCGGTGACGGCCGAGCAGGTAGAAAGGTTCGCATGCCCATCGAGATACGCACCGGCGGCCCCGACGACGCTCCCACGATCCTCGGCCTGCTGGACGGCGCCGTCGCCTGGCTGGTCGAGCGGGGCTACCCCGACCAGTGGGGTACCACCCCCTGGTCCATCGCCCCGGCCGCGGTCGAGCGCATCCACCGCTATGCGACCGAGTACCTGGTCCGCATCGCCGAGGTGGACGGACGGCAGGCCGGCTCCTGCATCCTGGCCGAGGAGCCGCCCAGCTATGTAGCCCCGGTGGAGGAGCGGGAGCTGTACGTCCGCAGCCTCGTGACCGACCGCACCCTCAAGGGGAGCGGGGTCGGCGCCGCCCTCATCGACGACGCCCGCGCCGAGGCCGGGAGACGAGGGATCGGGCTGCTCCGCGTGGACTGCTTCGCGGGCAACCAGGGCCGCCTGGTGGCGCAGTACCAGCGCCTCGGCTTCACACCCAGTGACACCTTCACGGTCGACCCGACCGGCGCGGGCCCCTGGCACGGCCAGGTGCTTGAGCAGCGCCTGTAGCCGGACCGGGTCCGGCCCCGGTACTGGTGTGATCGCCTGATCACCTGTGGCCGGTTCCCCGGGGAACCCAGCCGGCGGGTCACCGACTGTGGTCGCCGGCGGCGTAGCGCTCCAGGTTCTCCCGGTCTCGTTGCGGAGCCGGGTGGTGGTCTTGTCGTGGTGGCCGAGCGAGTCCGCTGCGGCGGTGCGGGATTCGGCACGGGGCCGAAGAACAGCTGCGCATGGGGGTGTTACCTTCCCTCCCGTGACGGAGCACCAGGACGAGACCAGGGCGGCCTACGACGGGGTCGTCGAGCTGTATGCGTCGATGTTCGACAATCGACTGGAGACGCAGCCGTTCGCGCGGAACATGATCGGCACCTTTGCCGAGCTGGTGCGTGGGACGGGGAATTCGCGGGCGGCCGACGTCGGTTGCGGGCCCGGACATCTGACGGCCATGCTGCACGACCTGGGGCTGGATGCCTTCGGGCTCGACCTCTCCCCGGCCATGGTCGACCACGCCCGGCGGGCCCATCCGGCGCTGCAGTTCGACGAGGCCCGGATGGAGGCCCTCCCAGTCGAGGACGGTGCGCTCGGCGGGGTGCTGGCCCATTACTCCATGATCCACACCCCTTCCGGGGAACTACCCGCGCTGCTCGCCGAGCAGGCGCGTGTCCTGGCACCGGGGGGCCTGCTCCTGGTCTCGTTCTTCGCGACCGACGCGCCTGAGCCGGTCCGCTTCGACCACAAGGTGACACCCGCCTACAGCTGGCCGGCGGACCGGTTCGCCGAGCTACTGGCCGGGGCCGGGCTCGTCACCTTCGCTCGGCTGCTCCACGACCCGGCCTCCGAACGGGGCTTCCTCGACGCCCACTTGCTGGCCCGCCTCCGCTAGAGCGTGGCCTTTGAAGCAACGGAACAGCCGTTGGTGCTGGGGAACGATCTCGCCGTCCAGCACGGTGATTTACGGGTCTGCCGGGGTTCGACGAATGCTCCGCCGCACGGGGGGGCCCAGGGCTGCGGTCCGCCTGTGCCGGTGGGGTCAGGAGGACCAGCCCGGCGCGCTCGGCCCTGGATGCCGCCGTGCTCCGGACGACGCGCTGTCCGGACGTTTCCGTCGAGCCCCTGCGCGCCCTGCCCGAGTGCGAGCGGGAGCATGAGGTCCTGGACGAGGACAGAGGACATGGCTCGGCTCTCCCCGCTCCAGCACACCGGCCTCCACTGCCTGGGCCGCCGCAGCTCCACCGCGTCCGTGCCGTGCGAGCGCCTGCTGCCACTGCGCGGTCCGGACGCGGTTGAGCTGGAGGACGACGACTGAGCTGGAGGACGACGGCGGTGGCGAGGACGACGGCGGTGGCGAGGACGTGCAGGCGTCGTCGGTCCGTTGGCCCTGTCCTCAGTGATGTGCGCGATCGGGAGTGGCGACCTCGCGTACGGCCGCGGCGATGGCGGGGGCGTCCTTCTTGAGGATCGCATCGTGGTTGCTGGCGACCTTCGCGCTGATTCGGATGTTCGCGTTGCGGGCGACCACCCCCTCCAGGCTGGCGCGGATCTGCTCCTGCTCGTCACCCTTGCTTCCAAGAGACGCCCCCGAGGCAACCACATACCGCGTCGGCACGGTGATGTCGTCCAGTACGGGGCCCAGTTCGCGCGCGCGGGCGAGCCGGCCGAGTTCGATGTTGCTGTCCGCCATCTGCTCGGCGTTCATCCGCGGGGTCAGGCCCGTCGGGCGCAGCAGCGGCAGAAACCAGTTCATCCGCCGGAACGTCTTGCGGATCCGCTGTTCCATGGCCTCGTCCAGCCAGTCGTGTGGTTGCGCGCCCTCGACCAGGACCGCGCCCAGGGCGCGCTCCGGATTGCGGCCGGCCCAGTGCGCCGCGACGAACGCTCCGTAGGACCAGCCCACCACCAGCGCCTGCTCCACGCCGCGGGCGGCGAGGACGGCGTCGACGTCCCGGACGGCGGCCTCGAAGGAGTAGTCCGCGGAGCGTCCGGACTTCTTGCCGCGGGCCCGCTCGTCATAGGTGATGTGCCGCCACCCGGTCCCCAGTTCGGCGATGACCCGCCGCCAGTATCCCTGGGTGGCGAACTGGCCGTTGAGGTAGACCACCGGGATGCCGGGGCCGCCGGTGTCGGTGGCTGCCAGGGCCGTGTCGTCGACCGGCACCATGCCGGTCCACTGCGCATAGGTCGGGGACATGCTGGTGTTGGTCATGGGTTCCCTCTGGTCGTGTCAGGTGTCTTGGGCGATTTCCCCGGGCCCCGCACGTGGATCGCAGGCCTCTTGGGGACGGACGGCCGGGTCGTCGGCGACGACCGGCAGGATCTCGATGGCGGGGGCCCGGCCGGATGGCCTCGGCCCCGTCCCATCAGGCGGCGTCGAGGGCTTCGGTGATCTTGCGGGTCATGGCGGCCAGGGTGGGGCCGGGCTCGCCCTTGCGGGCCTGGGTGGCTGCCTCGACGGCGACGAGGACGGTGCTGCGGAAGTTGTCGGCCTCTGCCGGGTCCTGCTTCCTGAGCAGGCTCATCGCTGCCGTCAGGGCCGGCAGCACCTGGTCGGCGAGGGCGGCTGCGGAGCTGCCGTTCAGCTTCGCGGCCTTCGGCTTGTCGGCGAGCACGTGCCCGACCGGGCCGGTCGCGGAGGCCAGGGCGATGGAGCCGTGGACGGCGATCCTGTGGGGCGATCCGGTGGCGTCGGCGGCGGCCAGCAGTGAGACGGCGCCGTACGCGGCGGTCCGCAGGGTGTTCTCGTCCTGCTCGGTAAGGCTGTTGGACATGGTGGTGCGCTCCTTTGAATCCGTTGGGGTTGCTGATGGTTGCGGTGGCCGGACAGGCCGGGGCACCGGCCGTCTCAGGCGGCCTTGACCCACCGGCGGTGGTCGACGGCCCGTGGTCGGCGGCGGGAGGCCTTGGCGTCGCGGGCCGGCTGGTAGGCGTCGGCCTGACGGCGCAGCCCGGCGGTGCGTGCCCGGGCGATCTGCTCTGCGTACATCACGGCCTCCTCAGGAGTCGGCTTCCGGGTCGTTCGCGGCGGGGTTCATCCGCCGACGACAGCAACGGTAGAGCTGTTGCCAGAGTCTTGGCAACTACTTACCAAAATAAATTGCCAGACGGGCATGGGCTCCGGTTCGGAGCTTGGCAAGAGATTGTCCGGACGTGGGCAATGAGCTAGGCTCGGGCGTGAGGCAACCCTCTGACGTCGGACGACGTCATCGCTACCCAGGAGTCAGGACATGCTCGAGCAGCCAGTCTTCGGCCGTCGGCTCAGGCAACTGAGGGCCGAGCGCGGCCTGACGCTCGCCGCGCTTGCCGGTGAGGGCATGTCCGCGGGATACCTGTCCCGACTGGAGTCCGGTGCGCGTCAGCCCACCGAGCGGGCCGTCGCACATCTGGCCGCGCAGTTGGGCGTCAGCCCGGCCGAACTCACCCAGTCCACCGCGACCTCGCTCGCGCAGAGCCTGACGCTGGCCACCGGACTGGGGCAGGACGAAGCCGGCGAGACGCTCAGCGAAGCTCTGAAGGCTTCGGAGGGCGAGGATCCGCTGCTGCGGTGGCAGGCGCTCTGGCGGGTCGCCGAGTGGCGCCGACAGCGCCAGGAGTACACCGAACAACGGGTGTGCCTCGATGAACTGGTGAGGCTCAGCACACAGATCGGACTGCCCGAGCTGCAGGCCAGAGCGCTGGCCGAGCTGGCCCGCTGTATGCGCAACACCGGTGACATCGCCGACGCCGTCGAGGCCGGGACACGCGCCTGCGAACTGGCGAAGAGCGAGGGACTGCCGGCCCGCGTGCGGACCTCGACGCTGCTCGCCCTCGTGTCGGCGCTGGGGGAGGCCGGCCGGATCACCGAAGCCGCGCGTTGCACCGAGGAACTGCTCGCCGCGGCAGAGGGGGGTCCGGGGCTGCAATGGGCGCAGGCCCTGTGGACCGCGGCCAGCACCCGGTCTCGTCAGGGCGATCCCGATGCCGCAGCGGAGCTGATGGACCAGGCCGTCCGCAGCTTCGACGGCCGGGACGATCTGACGGTCTGGATGAACCTGCGCATCAGTGCCGCCCGAGCCGATCTTCAGGTCGATCCGCCGAGGACGGACGCCGCCCAGCAGCGCGTCGAAGAAGTCCAGGCGGCCCTGCCGTTCGCGGGCGCACCATCCGTCGAGCAGGCACTGCTGGCGGTGCGCGCCCGCATCGCCGTCGCCACCGGCCGCCCCGACCAGGCGCGTGCGGTGCTGGACCAGCTGGTCGGCTTCGACGACCTGCTGACGTATCAGGACCGGATCAGGCTCGATGTGCTGCGCAACCGCGTGCTGCTCCTGGAGGGCGAGCAGGCCCCGGCGCTCGCCGGGCTGCGCAAGCTCGCCGAACAGGCCCAGCAGAGCGGCAACATGGACCTGGCCGCGGAGATCTGGCGGCTCGTCGCCGAATCCCTGGCGAAGTGAGGGTGCTCGGGTCGCACGGGAGTCGCCGACGCGCCCTTCGGTCGCGGGCCCGGTGGGGACGCGCCCTTCGGCCGCGGGCCCGGTGGGGACGCGCCCTTCGGCCGCGGGCCCGGTGGGCCGTGGCGCCCTGACACCTGGTCCCGCTCGCCGGCACCGGCCGCACCCGCACCGCCACTGAGGCCGGGACCGCCCGGAGGTCCGGTCGGGACTACCGGGCTGTGACGGTCCGGACGTCCATCCGGGCCGGGGTGCCCGGGGACTTGCCGCAGCTCTCGGGGCGCGGTGGCTCCGAGACACCCAGGGCGACCTCGACCTCCCAGGCCCGGCCGTCGGTGTGGCGCACCCGTATCTGCCGCAGCCCGTCCTCGGCCGGGGAGTGCCCGGCGACGACGAGGGCGTCGGCGACGTCCTCGCCGATGAGCCGGCGGACGGCGAGTTCAGCGGCCTGGCCGGGGCGGTCCCAGCAGGAGCGGCCACGGCACCACTCGGTGCTCATACGGCCGTCGGCGGTGGTTGCCAGCAACTCCTTGGCGGTGGTGGCCGTCAGCCGTCCGTAGGCGTAGCCGTAGGGCAGCACCAGCATGGTGGGGGAGAAGCGGTGGCCGCCGAGATGGGTCACCTCCCACACCTCGCTGTGGCCCGCGGCGGCCAGTTCGGCCGCCAGCGGGCGGCCGAGCAGTGCGCAGCAGCGGTCGCGGCGGCCGTTGGTGCACACCAGAGCGAGCGGGTCGCCGGTGTGCTCGTGGCCGAGGCCGCCGTGGTCGCCGCCGCCGAGTGCCGCGAAGTCCAGGCCCAGCAGCTCGCCCGGATCCTCGACGGTCTCCCGCCGTACCCAGGACGAGCCGGGAGCGGTGTGTGCGACGACGACCTGGTGCCGCCGGACGGTGTGCTGGTCGGCGTGCCGTCCCGGCCTGCGGATCAGCGCGATGCGTACGCCCGTGTCCGCCGCAGCCCGGTCGAGAGCCCGGCCGATCTCGGCATCGAGATGGCTCTCGGCCAGCGCCTTGGCGCCCCAGGGTCCGGTCTGTTCCAGCAGCAGCCAGGTCATGGCGGTCGCCGCCGTCGCGGCCAGCGGCTCGGACAGTTCGGCGGAGAGAGTCGCACATGTGCTCACCGTGCCACCCTACGCCGGGCCTAGAGGTCGGGGATCTCCGCCTTGGCCCGCACCAGCAGCTCCCTGGGGATCACCACGATCCGCTCGTCCCCGCCCACACCGGCATCGGCGGGAAGCGACCCGATCAGGGCGGCGGTGGCCTCGGCGCCGATCACTGCGAAGTTCCCGTCAGCGAGCTCGAAGAGGTCGGGGCAGGTCGCCCCCGACTGGCAGCCGCGCTCACGCGGCGAGGGGCCGATGCGCCGATCAATGTGCACGGGGAAGGTAGCCGTTTCTGCTCGGGGCCTGGGCAGTGCCGCAGGCGTTGAGGCCGGTGCTCGTGCGGCCATTGTGATGCACGCGACGTTGCGTCGCGAGCAGAAACGCTACTGCGGGGGTGTGAAGGAAGGCGACGCGCCACCCGGGAGACCTGGGGATCAGCCGTCGCGGAGTTCGGCGATCGCCTCGTCCACCAGCCGGCCGAACCGGCGCTCCTCGGAGTCGGCGGGCAGCATGTTGCGACTGGTGCTACTGGCCGACCAGTAGGCGCGGAAGTCCGCACTGCGCGCGATGATCCGCAGGGAGCTGCGCAGGGTGTCGTCGTCGACACCCTCCATCCGGCCGACCATCACCATGTGCGCGAAGATCAGGTTGGAGTACAGGTGCTTGCGCACCGTCGAATGCGGCAGCCCCGGATCGTAGTCGGGCCAGACCCGTGCCAACTCCGGGTCGTGGATGGCCATTTTCAGCAGGTCCACATGGAGAGCGCGGATCTGCGACTCGGCGCTGCGGCGCAACTGCGTGCATGAATCGGTCATCTCGGCCCGCTGCAGGGCCAGTTCCTGCCGCTGCATCCGCAACTCCTGCCGTTGCAGCGACACCCCCGCCACCACCAGCAGCAGGGCCAGGCCGGAGAAGACCGCGCCGGCGGCCTCGAAGTACTGGCCCGCGCTGCCCCGCGCCGCCGCCGCCGCAGGGCCGCCGTTCCCCGCTCGACCGCGTCGATCATCCATCCGCTGAGTGCGAACGACGCGACGCAGACCGTGGCGACGGCCGCCAGGGCGAGCGCGGCCCACAGGGCGTAGCGGGCGATCCCGCGGGACGGTGCCCGTCCTGCCTCCATATGCGCCCCCGAACATGCCTCCATCCGCGTCGGCATCGCGGACTGCCTTCGCGGTGTGCCCAGGACCTCGTTGTGTCTGTGTCCGGGTGATTCCCGGACGGGGCGTGGGTCAATCGCACAAAGGGCCGGGCCCCGGCGGCAATCCAGCCCCCGGGGCCCATGACGGCCAGTCAGTCCGGCTGCGTCACACCGGTCCGGCCACCGCCGCGACCTGGTGGGTGACCGGGATGCCCGAGCCGTCGCGGCGCGGGTCGCGCCCCGGCAGGTCCACCGGGGCGCCGGCGGAGGTGGCGGCGCGGGCCGGGGCGGGGCCTGCCCAGGCGAAGGCGAGGGCGTCCTCGCCGCGCAGGAACCGCTGGCAGCGGACACCGCCGGTGGCGCGGCCCTTGCGCGGATACTGCTCGAAGGGGGTGAGCTTCCAGCTGGTCTGGGTCTCTCCGTCCAGCGTCCCGGTGGCGGTGGCGACCGAGAGCACCACCGCGTCCGCGGCCGGGTCGACCGCGGTGAAGGAGAGCACCCGGGCGCCGTCGGCCAGCTTGACACCGGCCATGCCGCCGGCCGGGCGTCCCTGCGGACGGACCTGGCCGGCCGGGTAGCGCAGCAGCTGGGCGTCGGACGTGATGAAGACCAGGTCCTCCTCGCCGGTGTGCAGCTCGACCGCGCCGATGACGGTGTCGCCCTCCTTGAGGCCGATCACCTCGAACTCGTCCTTGTTGGCGGGCCAGTCCGGTACCACCCGCTTGACCACGCCCTGCACGGTGCCCAGCGCCAGGCCGGGCGAGGACTCGTCCAGCGTGGTCAGGGCCAGCACCTGCTCCTCCGCGGCCAGCGGCAGGAACTCGCTGGCCGGGGCTCCGCCCGCCAGGTTGGGTGCCGTGGAGCTCGGCGGCAGGGCGGGCAGGTCGATGACGCTGAGTCGCAGCACGCGCCCGGTGGAGGTCACCGCGCCGATGTCACCGCGGGCGGTGGCGGACACCGCGGAGATGATCACATCGTGTTTCGCTCGGCGCTCGCTCGGCTCCAGGGAGTCGCCGTCCGCCGTCCGGGCCAGCAGCCCGGTGGAGGAGAGAAGCACCCGGCAGGGGTCGTCGGCGACCTGGAGCGGCACCGCGGCCGCGGTGGGCACCGCACCGGCCTCCAGCAGCACGGTGCGCCGCTCGGTGCCGAACTGCTTGGCCACGGCGGCCAGCTCGCCGGAGACCACGCTGCGCAGCTTGGCGTCGGAGTCCAGGATCTCGGTGAGCTCGGCGATCTCCTTGTGCAGCTTCTCCTGCTCCGCCTCCAGCTCGATCCGGTCGAACCGGGTGAGCCGCCGCAGCGGGGTGTCCAGGATGTACGCGGTCTGGATCTCGGACAGCCCGAAGCGCTCCATCAGGCGCTCCTTGGCCTGCGCGGCGTTCTCGCTGGCCCGGATGAGGGCGATGACCTCGTCGATGTCGACCAGGGCCACCAGCAGGCCCTCGACCAGGTGCAGCCGGTCCTGCCGCTTGCGGCGCCGGAACTCGCTGCGTCGGCGCACCACCTCGAAGCGGTGGTCGACATAGACCTCCAGCAGCTCCTTGAGCCCCAGGGTCAGCGGCTGCCCGTCGACCAGCGCCACATTGTTGATGCCGAAGGACTCCTCCATCGGCGTCAGCCGGTAGAGCTGCTCCAGCACGGCCTCGGGCACGAAGCCGTTCTTGACCTCGATCACCAGCCGCAGGCCGTGCTCACGGTCCGTCAGGTCCTTGACGTCGGCGATGCCCTGGAGCTTCTTGGCGCCGACCAGGTCCTTGATCTTGGAGATCACCTTCTCCGGGCCGACGTTGTACGGCAGCTCGGTGACCACGATGCCCTTGCGGCGGGCGGTGACGTTCTCCACCGCCACGGTGGCGCGGATCTTGAAGGTGCCGCGGCCGGTCTCGTAGGCGTCGCGGATGCCCGACAGGCCCACGATCCGGCCGCCCGTCGGGAGGTCCGGTCCGGGCACGAACCGCATCAGGGTGTCCAGGTCGGCCCCGGGGTGCTTGACCAGGTGCCGGGCGGCGGCCACCACCTCCGCCAGGTTGTGCGGAGGCATATTGGTCGCCATACCGACCGCGATCCCGGTGGTGCCGTTGACCAGCAGGTTCGGGAAGGCGGCGGGCAGCACCAGCGGCTCGCGCTCACTGCCGTCGTAGTTGGGGCCGAAGTCGACGGTCTCCTCGTCGATCGACTCCACCATGGCCATCGCGGCGGCGGTCAGCCTGGACTCGGTGTACCGCATCGCGGCCGGCGGGTCGTCGTTGCCCAGCGAACCGAAGTTGCCGTGGCCGTCGATCAGCGGCAGCCGCATCGAGAACGGCTGCGCCAGGCGCACCAGGGTGTCGTAGATCGCGGCGTCGCCGTGCGGGTGCAGGCGGCCCATCACCTCGCCGACCACACGGGCCGACTTCACATGGCTGCGCTCCGGGCGCAGGCCCATCTCATTGGCCTGGTAGACGATCCGGCGGTGCACCGGCTTGAGGCCGTCACGGGCGTCGGGCAGGGCGCGGGAGTAGATGACGGAGTAGGCGTACTCCAGGAAGGAGCCCTGCATCTCGTCCACGACGTCGACGTCGAGGATCCGCTCCTCGAAGTCGCCGGCGGACGGTGGAGGCGAACTGCGGCGGGCCATCGCGGGCGGGCTCCTTTGCGTGGTCAGCGTCGATCGGCGCCGTACGGGCACGGCGGTTCCCTATTGTGGCCCCTTCCTACGACACACCCGGCCACCACCCCGCACCGCGTCCCGCGGCGCCGCGCAACCACCAGGCCACCGCCGCGCGACCGCAACGCTTCCGCCTGCGGCGAACACCCGGCCCGGACAGGCATCTCCGGGCGTCCCGTTCGTTGCACCACAATGGGGCACCACGAGGGGCGCAGCCCCCCGCCCGCGAGCAGGAACCACCACCGAGCAGCGACGGGAAGGACCCGACCAGCATGGCCAACCCGGCCCCCGCCTCCTCCTCCGGAGGCCTCGCCATCACCGAGCACCGCCTGGCCAACGGCCTGCGCGTGGTGCTCTCCGAGGACCACCTCACGCCGGTGGCCGCCGTGTGCCTCTGGTACGACGTCGGCTCCCGCCACGAGGTGAAGGGCCGCACCGGCCTCGCCCACCTCTTCGAGCACCTGATGTTCCAGGGCTCGGCCAGTGTCCAGGGCAACGGGCACTTCGAGCTGATCCAGGGGGCCGGCGGCTCCCTCAACGGCACCACCAGCTTCGAGCGCACCAACTACTTCGAGACCATGCCCGCCCACCAGTTGGAGCTCGCGCTCTGGCTGGAGGCCGACCGCATGGGGTCGCTGCTGGCCGCCCTCGACGACACCAGCCTGGAGAACCAGCGCGATGTGGTGAAGAACGAGCGCCGCCAGCGGTACGACAATGTGCCCTACGGCACCGCCTTCGAGAAGCTCACCGCGATGTCGTTCCCCGAGGGCCACCCCTACCACCACACCCCCATCGGCTCCATGGCCGACCTGGACGCCGCCACCCTCGAGGACGCGCAGGCCTTCTTCTCCACGTACTACGCGCCCAACAACGCGGTGCTCTCCGTGGTCGGCGACATCGACCCCGAGGAGACGCTGCGCTGGATCGAGAAGTACTTCGGCACCATCCCCGCGTACGACGGCAAGCCCGCCCCGCGCGACGGCTCCCTGCCGCCGGTCAGCGGCGAGGAGCTGCGGGTCACCGTCCGCGAGGAGGTACCCTCACGCGCGCTGATGGCCGCCTACCGGCTGCCGCACGACGGCACCCGTGAGGCCGACGCCGCCGACCTGGCCCTCACGGTGCTGGGTTCCGGAGAGTCCAGCCGCCTCTACAACCGGCTGGTGCGCCGCGACCGGCTCGCCGTCGCCGCCGGCTTCGGACTGCTGCGCCTCGCCGGTGCGCCCTCCCTGGGCTGGCTGGACGTCAAGACTTCCGGTGACGCCACCGTGGAGGCCATCGAGGCCGCCGTCGACGAGGAGCTGGCCAGGTTCGCCGAGGAGGGCCCGACCCCCGAGGAGCTGGAGCGGGCCCAGGCCCAGATCGAGCGCGAGTGGCTGGACCGGCTGCAGACCGTCTCCGGCCGGGCCGACGAACTCTGCCGCTACGCCGTCCTCTTCGGCGACCCCGGCCTCGCCGGCACCGCCCTCTCCCGGGTCCTGGAGGTCACCGCGGAGGAGGTCCGGGACATCGCGCGGCAGCGGCTGCGCAGCGACAACCGGGCCGTCCTGGTCTACGAGCCGGTGCACCCCGAGGCGGGCGAGGCACCGCAGACCCCCGACACCTCCGAGATCTCCGAGACCCCCGCGGTCTCCGGAGAGGCCGACACCACCGAGGGAGGCGCCGCATGACCGGCATCAAGCCCACCATGACGTTCCACCCCCGCCCCGAGGCGGGCGCCCCCACCCCGTGGGCCTTCCCGGCACCCGAGCGCGCCACCCTGGACAACGGCCTCACCGTGCTGCGCTGCCACCGCCCCGGCCAGCAGCTGGTCGCGGTGGAGGTGCTGCTCGACGCCCCGCTCGCCGCCGAGCCCGACGGGCTCGACGGTGTCGCCACCATCCTCGCCCGGGCGTTCAGCGAGGGCACCGACACCCTCACCGCCGAGGAGTTCGCCGGCGAGCTGGAGCGGGCCGGAGCGACCATGGACGCCCACGCGGACCATCCCTGCGTCAGGGTCTCCCTGGAGGTTCCCGTCTCCCGGCTGGAGCGCGGCCTCTCCCTGCTCTCGGACGCGCTGCGGACCCCGGCACTGCCCGAGCACGAGATCGAGCGGCTGGTCGCCAACCGCCTCGACGAGATCGTCCATGAGCTGGCCAATCCGGCCCGTCGCGCCGCCCTGGCGCTCTACGGCGACCTCTTCGAGGGCACCGACCGGCTGTCCCGGCCCCGGGCGGGCTCCGCCGAGACCGTGCGGACCATCGACCGGGACGCCGTGCAGGCCTTCTACACCGCGCATGTCCGCCCGGCCACCGCCACCGCCGTGGTCGTCGGCGACCTCGACGGTGTGGACCTGGACGCCATCCTCGCCCGCACCCTCGGCGCCTGGAGCGGCGACAAGGCCGAGGTTGCCGCACCCACCCCGGTCAAGGCCGACGACCGCGCCCGGGTGATCATCGTCGACCGGCCCGGCTCGGTGCAGACCCAGCTGCTGATCGGCCGGGTCGGCGCCGACCGCCACGACGAGGTCTGGGCCGCCCAGGTCCTCGGCACCTACTGCCTGGGCGGCACCCTCACCTCCCGCCTCGACCGGGTGCTGCGCGAGGAGAAGGGCTACACCTACGGCGTCCGCGCCCTGGCCCAGCCGCTGCGCTCGGCCCCCGACGGCTCGGGCCGGGTGCTGCTCGCCATCACCGGTTCGGTGGACACCCCGTCCACCGCCCCGGCGCTGGCCGACACCTGGACGGTGCTGCGGACGCTGGCCGCCGAGGGCCTCACCGACGCCGAGCGCGATGTCGCCGTGCAGAACCTGGTGGGGGTGGCGCCGCTGAAGTACGAGACCTCCGCCGCGGTCGCCGCCACCCTCGCGGACCAGGTCGAGCAGTCCCTGCCCGACGACTACCAGGCCCAGGTCTACCGCCGGCTCGCCGAGACCGGCACCGCCGAGGCCACCGCCGCCGTGGTCGCGGCCTTCCCCCCGGAGCGGCTGGTCACCGTGCTGGTCGGGGACGCCTCGGTGATCGCCGACCCGGTACGGGAGCTGGGCATCGGTGAGGTGACCGTCCTCCAGCCCTGACCGGTCATGCAGCCCCGGGGACCGCCGGCCCATTGGCCGCCGGTCCCCGGGCCGCCCACTCCTGCGGGCCCACCAGGAACGGCCTGCCCGGCCGCTCCGGCTCCCAGCCGCCGGCCAGCGCCAGCCGCACCGCCGCCGCCACCGTCGAGGGCAGCACGCTCATCGACGGCCGCCCAAGCCAGTTGTCGGGCCGGGCGGTGCCCACATCCACCACCAGCACCGTCCCGGGCGCGCCGTCCGCCTCGGCCGCCCGCTCCACGGCGAAGGTCAGCGCGGACCAGCCCATCCCCTGGCAGTAGGTCGGCCGGGGCCGCACCCGCCAGCGGTACTCCACCCCGTCCACCGCGATCAGCCGTGAACCCCTGCGCACCAGTGCCATCCCCGTCCCCCGTCCCGACTGTTCCATGGCGTCCCGACTGTTCCATGGCGTCCCGGCCTGCGACCGGCGGGCAGGTTATCGGCCGACCCCACTCCCGGCACCCGGTTTTCCACGGTTGGCCGCCCCGATTCCGCGGACGGCCCCGCGGGCCCCCCATGTCCGCCGCCTCCTCAACCCCCTTGCGGCGCACTGCGAGGATGGTCCGCATGACGCCGAAGCTGCCGTTCGGAGACGGACTGAGGGAACAGCTGGGCCCACCGGGCGGAGCCCGCAGACTGAGCAGCAGCCCGCGGTCGCGGGTCTGGCAGGTCGAACTCCCCGGCGGCCCCGCCGTGGTCAAACAGCATGTCGAAGGTCCCGGCGCCGACGAGCGCCACGCCCGCGAGATCGCCGCGCTGCGGCTGGCCGCACGGGTCGACCCACCCGTCGTACCCCGGCTGCTGGGCACCGACCAGGCAGAGCGCGTCCTGGTGCTGGAGCGACTTGAGCACCGGGCACCGGCCGACGACTGGGTGGTCGGCTATGCCGCCGCACTGGCCCGGCTGCATGCCGCCGCACAGCCGGAGGACACCGGCGTCCTCCCCGTCTGGAGCGGCCCGACCCCGGACGACGTCGCAGCCTTCCTCGACCTCGCCCGGCAGCTGGACGCCGACATCCCCGCGGGGGCACCCGCCGAACTCGACGGCCTGCTCGGCCGCCTCGCGGAGGCACCCGGACGGGCCCTGCTGCACGGCGACCCCTGTCCCGGCAACGATCTGCACACCCCGTCCGGAGTCCGCTTCGTCGACTTCGAACAGGCAGCGCTGGGCGACGGCCTGGTCGAACTGGCCTATCTGCGGATCGGGTTCCCCACCTGCTGGTGCGTCACCGTGCCCACCCCGCAGCTGCTGGACCTGGCCGAGACCGCGTACGACGACGCCTGGTACGCGGCGACCGGGACACCGCGCACCGGCCACCTCGCCGACGCCTGCACCGGCTGGCTGATCCGCGGCGACGCCCTGGTTCAGCGGGCCTACCGCGGTACTGCCGACCATCTCGCCCGCCTCCGGCGCAAGGACTGGAACTGGGGCACCGTGACGGCCCGGCAGCGGCTGCTGCACCGGCTGGGCGTGGTTGAGGCGATCACCGCGGACCGGGCGGACCTGGCCGGAGTGCGGCAGCTCTGCGCCGAACTCCGCCACCGTGTCCAGAGCCGGTGGCCGGCCCTCCGGCCGCCACCGGGCCAACGGCCCGCCACGTAGGGCTGGTTCGGCGGTTCCGGCCGGTGAGTGTCCCTGGTCCGGCCGGTCCCTGCTGCTGCGGTGCCGGGGCCGGCCGGGTGCGGCGGGGGCGACCGTGACGGTGTGTGGCGCTTCGGAGGGGCGTGTGTTGCGCGCGGTGCGCCACTTCGGCGGTACGCCTGATGGGGGCGGGCGGGGCGACCAGGCGGCGCGGGCACCACACCTAAGACCCCGCTCGCCCGGCCCGCCCCCGAAGGGGCGGGCAGCGACACGGCCGTTCCCCTGGACTGCGCGGGGCGGCCGGACGACCAGGCCCCCTTCCCCGGAAGCGGACTGCCGGCCAGTCGATCAGCCGGTCAGGGCCGAGCGGAGCCTCGCTGCGACCTCGGCCGCCTCGGCGTCGTCGCGGTAGTGGTTCCTGGGCCAGAAGAAGCCCCGCAGGCCGTCCTTGGGGTTGCGCGGCACCACATGGACATGGAGATGCGGCACCGACTGGCTGATCCGGTTGTTGGCCGCGACAAAGGAGCCCGCCGCACCCAGCGCCCCCTCCATCGCCGCCGCGACCCGCTGCACCACCGTGAAGAACGGTTCCAGCAGATCCACCGGAAGGTCGGGCAGCGTCTCCAGATGCACCGTCGGCACCACCAGGGTGTGCCCGGGGAAGAGCGGACGCCGGTCCAGGAAGGCCACCGTCCGCTCGTCACGGTGCACCACATGCGCCTCCTCGGAACCGGCCACCACGGCGCAGAAGACGCACTCCATCCCCCGATTCCAGCGCACCTCGCCGCCGCCCGCACCCCGGCCCGCTCGCATCGAGCCGCTTTCGCCACGGCTCGCGCGCCTCGCGCGGCACGCTGCACCCCGGCCGTCTGCGATCGGGGCCGCGCTGTCCGTACCCCGGCTCGCCCGCAGTGAGCCGCACTCTGCCGCCCCCTCAGGCCGGGCCGTCAGCCACCCTCAGCCCGGGCCGTCCGCACGGAGCCGTCCTCTGCATCCGGCCCGCCGCTCCGGCCCGGCCCGCCCCGGCGGTCCGGCTCGCGCCGCCGTCGGTTGCCTGTCCGCTCCGCCCGCCGTCCGGTCCACCCGGAACCTTTGCAAGTGCCGTCGCCTCCTGACCGAGCGGGAACCCGTCAGGGCCCCGACCGCTCCCCAGGAGGCAGACCGATGACCACCGGCACCGCCGAGCCCGACACCGTCCACCGCCCCATGCCGACCGCACCCGGGGTCATCCACCGCTGGGTCACCGCACGGGGCATCCGCTTCCATCTGGCCGAGGCCGGCGCGGGGGGCGTCCCGCTACTGCTGCTGCACACCTTCCCGCAGCACTGGTACGCCTGGCACCCCGTGCTGCCGCTGCTGGCCCCCGACCACCGGTTGATCTGCCCTGACCTGCGCGGAGCAGGCTGGTCGGACGCCCCGTCGCGCGGCTATGACACCGACACCCGGGTCGCCGACACACTGGCGCTGCTGGACGCCCTCGGCCTGGAGCGGGTCGGGCTGATCAGCCATGGGTGGGGCGGATGGCTGGGTTTTATGCTCTGCCTGCGCGCCCCCGAGCGCTTCACCCACCATCTCGCCCTGAACTCCATCCACCCCTGGCCACTGCACCGCCGGCTGGTGCCCAACGCCTGGCGGTACTGGCACACCGCGCCGCTGGAGGCACCCCTGGTCGGCCGTGCGGTGCTGCGCCGCTGGCCCGGCTTCACCCGGGGTCTGCTGCGCCGGGGCGTCGCCGACCCGTCCGTCTGGTCACCGCAGGAGCTGGACGAGTACGCGCTCGCGGCCGGTGGCCCCGGCCGGGCCCGTGCCGGGGAGCTGCTCAACCGCGCCTATGCGCTGCATGACATCCCCCGCCTGGTGCGGGGCCACTACAAGCGGCTGAGGCTCACCACCCCCACCGTGCTGCTGGCCGGTGAGCGCGATGCCATCCTCCCGCCCGCCGTGATGACCGACGCCGGGCGGTACGCCGAGGAGCTCCGGATACGGATCGTCCCGGGAGCCGGTGCCCATCTGCCGAAGGAGCGGCCGGAGGAGGTCGCGGAGACCGCCCGGGCGCTCTTCCGGAGCTGACCGGGAGCGTATGGCGGCCCGGTGCCGCTCAGCGCCGGGCCGCCGTACGCCGCCGCACCCGCTCCAGCATCCGACCGATCCGCACCGCCCCCACGGCCCGCAGCACCGCGGCCACCGGCACCAGCCGGGCGGTGCGCACACCGCCGAGCACCGCGAACCTGGTCCCCGAGCCCTCGGCCACTGCCGCCATCCCGCCTATCACCAGCGGGCTCTGCATCAGGCACCAGCCGTACTCCAGCACCACCTCGAAGTCGGCCCGGTGCCCCAGCGGCCCGACCGCCACCGCCCGCAGCCGCGACCCGGAATCGCCCACCAGCCGGAAGGACCGCACCGAGGGCACCAGATGCGGCAACTCGCCCTCCAGATCAGCCGCCACCGCCCACACGCCCTCGGGCGGGGCATCGATGTACCCCTCTGCGAACATCCCGCCGCGGACTCCCGCGGCCAGCACCCGCAGCCGCCGCACCGGATCCAGCTCCTGCATCGCCACCGGCTCGCCGCTCATCGCTGCCACGCCTTCCGGAAACCGTCCCGGGCCCGGTGCAACCGCGATTTCACCGTGCCCAGGGAGACCCCCAGCACCGCACTCGCCGTCCGCTCGTCCAACCCCTCCACCTCCCGCAGTACCAGGATCGCCCGGTGGTCCGGCGGCAGCCGCCGCAGCACATCGTGCACATCCCCGGCCAGCTCCGGATCGCCCGGGGCCGGCCGGTCGTCCCACTCCGCCACCGGGGTCTCCCTGGCTGCCCGGCGTGCCACCCGCACGGCCTCCCGTACGGTGACCGTGCGGACCCAGCCGTAGAGCGCCGCCGGGTCGGTCAGTGAGCGCAGCCCCCGGAAGACCGCGACCAGTGACTCCTGCACCGCATCCGCCGTGTCGGCCTGCGCGATCGGGCGGCACAGCCGGGTCACATAGGGCGTCAGCAACCGCAACAGCTCGTCCATGGCGAGGACATCGCCGCGCTGCGCCCCCGGCAGCAGCTGCGCGGCGCACTCCCACGGCGGTGCGGGTGTCTCCTGAGTCCGGCTCATCGCGCCCCCTTTCTGCGCCGTCCCACTTCGTACAGAGAAGCCACGACGGGGAAAGGTTCCCGGCCTTCCCGGAAATCCGTTGCACACCCCGGCCCCGGCGTGGGTAGATGGGGCCGCGCCCGGGAGACGGGCCCTCAGAGCGGTGAAGGGAGGCGGAAGCCATGCGGGTCGAGCAACGACGAGTGCGCCGGTGCGGTGCCGTTCGCTCCCCAGGACTCCGCCGCACCCAGCCCTGTCCGGGGTCCCGCCGGCGGTAGCCGCCGACCCCGTCGCTCCACACCTGCCACCGCTGCCGCCCGCCCTGGGCGCCGGCCCAGCGGTGCACGGACTTCCCGAGCCATGCCGGACGGATGCATGGCACCGCCTTGCCAGGAGAGCAACCGACCATGGAGGTCGAACCAGTCATGTCGTACACCGAGGTGCCCGGAGTTCGGGTGCCCATCCGGATGTGGACCGATCCGGCGGCCGTCGAGGGCGCGGCCATGCAGCAGCTGCGCAACATCTCCTCGCTGCCCTGGATCAGCGGACTCGCCGTGATGCCCGATGTCCACCTGGGCAAGGGCGCCACGGTCGGCTCCGTGATCGCCATGGAGGGCGCGGTCTGCCCGGCCGCGGTCGGCGTGGACATCGGCTGCGGGATGAGCGCGGTGAAGACCTCGCTCACCGCCCGCGACCTGCCCGACGACCTCGCCCGGCTGCGCTCCTCGATCGAGCGGGCCATCCCGGTCGGCCGCCAGGGCCATGACGACCCCGTCGACCCGCGCCGGCTGCACGGTCTGCCGACCGCCGGCTGGGAGGGCTTCTGGGAGCGTTTCGACGCACTGGCCCCGTCGGTGAGGTTCCGCCGGGAGCGGGCGCTGTCGCAGATGGGATCGCTCGGCGGTGGCAACCACTTCATCGAGGTGTGCCTGGACACCACCGGCGCGGTCTGGCTGATGCTGCACTCCGGGTCGCGAAACATCGGCAAGGAGCTGGCCGAGCACCACATCGGCGTGGCCCGCTCGCTTCCGCACAACCAGGACCTGGCCGACCGCGACCTGGCGGTCTTCATCGCGGACACCCCGCAGATGGCCGCCTACCGTGAGGACCTCTTCTGGGCGCAGGAGTACGCCAAGAGGAACAGGGCGATCATGATGGCGCTCTTCCAGGACGTGGTCCGGCGGGAGTTCCGCAGGGCCAAGGTCACCTTCGACCAGGTGATCTCCTGTCACCACAACTACGTCAGCGAAGAGGTCTACGACGGGCGGGAGTTGCTGGTCACCCGGAAGGGGGCGATCCGGGCCGGCTCCGGCGACTACGGGATCATCCCCGGTTCGATGGGCACGGGTTCGTACATCGTCCGCGGCCTCGGCAACGCCGCGGCCTTCAACTCGGCCTCGCACGGCGCGGGTCGGAAGATGAGCCGCACCGCCGCCAAGAAGCGCTTCACCACCCGTGATCTGGAGCTGCAGACCAGGGGAGTGGAGTGCCGCAAGGACAGCGGTGTGGTGGACGAGATCCCCGGCGCCTACAAGCCGATCGAGAAGGTCATCGAGCAGCAGCGGGACCTGGTCGAGGTGGTCGCCCAGCTGAAGCAGGTCGTCTGTGTGAAGGGCTGACAGCCAACTCACATCGTGAGCGTCGGGCCGGTCCGGTGCGGGAGAGTTGCTTCCGCACCGGGCCGGCCCACTGCGGTCATGGCGACCGCGCAGCGTCTTCGCCGACCGCGCCCGCCATGGGCACGGCGGTGGTGCCGCAGAGGCCGGACAGGTTCGGCGGCACACCGAAGGGCGGGCCCTGCGCTACTGCTTGGTGATCTTCATGGGGCGGACGACCAGCACGACCCGTCGGTCGGCGTCGCCGACCGGGCGTTCATAGGCGAGGCCGTAGCGGATGGCGAGCACATCGAAGAAGGCGCCGGTCGGGTCCGGGTCGACGCGCTCGACGATGCCGCGGACCTCCAGATAGCGGTACGGCTGCTCCGGGTCGTTGACCGAGACGGAGACGTGCGGGTCCTTGACGGTGTTGAGGTGCTTGCGGCGGTCGGTGGTTGTGGTGAAGCGCAGGAACTCACCGTCCCAGATCGTCCAGACCGGGTTGACCTGGGGCGCGCCGTCGGGCCCGATGGTGGCCAGGTGGACGAAGAGGGGGCGGGTCAGCAGATCGAGGTGGCTGTCGGGGATCATGCGCAGCACGGTATCAAGGCTTTGATGCTCACCAAGGGCTGAATGATGGAAAAGGCTTGTATGTTCTGTGCCATGACGATGCCTCCGGAGGAACGCCTCGGCTTGCACCTCAAGCGCGCCGAGCAGGAGCTGATGGCCGCGAAGACCGCCGCGGTGCGGCCTGCCGGGCTGACCGTTCCGCAGTACGCCGCACTGTTCGCCCTCGCGGACAGCCCCGGGATCTCCTCGGCCGGACTGGCCCGGGCCTGCCTGGTGACGCCACAGGCGATGACCCTGCTGCTGCGGAACCTGGAGGAGGCCGGACTGGTGGAGCGCAGCCCGAACCCCTGGCACAAGGGGTTGTTGGAGGTCCGCCTCACGGAGAACGGCCGGGAGGTGTTGACGCGGGCCGACGTAAGGGCGGTGGCGGTGGAGCAGGCGCTGGCTGCGGAGTTCTCCCAGTCGGAACGGGATCAGCTGGTTGAGCTGCTGGGCCGCTGCGCACGAGTGCTGAACGCACGGCGGTAGCCCTCGCGGCCCACCGCGCCGCTCCGTCCCGCCTGCTGGAGCGCGTCCGTGCGCCGGGGGACGAGGAGCCGCTGGATCCCAGCTGGTGTCCCGTCGACCCCGAGCGCGACCACTTCGAGCCACTGGGCGTGCAGTTGGCCGCATGGCCCGACGACCGCACCGTCCTGTACTGGTGGCGCTACCGGCACGCCGGCTTCTGGCGGCCGCCGGCCGGGTGATGCCACCCGGCCAAGCTCATCGGATCGGGCCAGGGGCCCGTCGTCATGCGGCAAGGCCGGTGACGCTACGGACCACGGTGACGCGCTCGTCCCTGGTCAGGCGCTCCCTTCGCGTCGCTGACCACATCGCGGACGGCCGGCTCCGTGCGGCCCGCAGCGTTGTGCCCTCGACCGGTGACTCGCAATGGCCTTGCCGCAGCCCTCCGCCGATGTGCCCGAGCCCGCCTTGCAGCGGACCGATCGGCGGAGCTCAGGGGCCCGTCGGGTCCCGTACGCGTCCGCGTGGGTGCAGCTGATTGCCGTCCCGGACGGGCCACCGTCACTTCAGGGCGCGCAGCGCCGCCGCAGTCTCCGCGATGCAGGTGGCGAAGCCGGGCGGCTCCGCCTCCTGTGTCGAGACCCACCGTGTGAATGCGACATGGAAGACCGTCACCGCGCTGTGTGCGGCAAGGCTGGCGGCAGGCTCGGTCACGCCGCGCTTGCGGAGCGCCTCGGCTGTCGTGTCGACCATCGCCGCCAGTTTCAGCAGTTCGCGCTCCTGCAGGCCCGGGTTGGCGGAAATGATCCGGAAGCGGCGGACCGCGTGGTCGTGCATCTGCTCGAGAAGTCCGCCGCCCGCGACCATGCCGGCCAGCGCGGCATCGAGCGGAGCGAGGTCGGCCGGCGCGGCCAGGATCGCTTCGTAGGCCGTCTGCTGCATGGTCCCGGAGCCGTCGAAGAGGACCTCGCGCTTGTCGGCGAAGTGCCGGAAGAAGGTGCGCTCGGTGACGCCCGCGTGCTCGGCGATGTCGCCGGCGGTGGTCTGCTCGAAGCCGCGCTCGGCGAAGAGCTCCATCGCGGAGCTGATCATCCGACCCCGAGCATCAGGCTTCCAGCGACCCATGTCGAGGAGTGTAGCGATGACAGTCGCTGACATGCCGTGCTAGCTTGGATGTCAGTCACTGACATGCCTATGGAAGGAAGCCTGTCATGCGCGTCTTTGTCACCGGCGCCTCCGGCTGGATCGGCTCGGCCGTCACCGATGAACTCCTTGCCCACGGCCACAAGGTCGTGGGTCTCGCCCGTTCCGACCAGGCGGCCGCCGCGCTGGAGGCGAAGGGCGCCACCGCCCATCGCGGCAGCCTCGACGACCTCGACAGCCTCGCCTCGGCAGCGGCGACCGCCGACGGCGTCATCCATCTCGCCTTCAAGCACGACTTCTCCGACTACGCCGGCGCCGGCCGCAGCGAGCACGCCGCCGTCCAGCGGATGCTCGACACACTCGAAGACAGCGACCGGCCCTTCCTGGTGGCCTCCGGCCTTGCGTCGGGCGCTGCCAAGGGGCCGTTGACCGAGGACGACGCGTCGCCGTTCCACGGCGCGGACTCGATGCGTGGCGGCAGTGAGAACCTGGCCCTGTCCTATGCCGGGCGCGGGGTCCGCCCGGTCGCGCTGCGCTTCTCCCCGACCGTCCACGGCGCGGGCGACCACGGCTTCACCGCGGTGCTGACGAAGATCGCGAAGGAGCGCGGGGCGGCCGGCTACATCGGCGACGGCTCGACCCGCTGGGCGGCGGTGCACCGCTCCGATGCCGCGCGGATGGTCCGCCTCGCCCTGGAGAAGGCTCCGGCGGGCTCGCGGATGCACGCGGTGGCCGAGAGCGGTCTCCCCTCCCGCGACATCGCCGCCGCCATCGGCGATCACCTCGGCCTGCCGGCGGTGTCGGTCGCACCGGAGGACGCCGAGGCCCACTTCGGCTGGATCGGACGGTTCTTCGGCATGGACGTCGCCGCATCCAGCGCCCACACCAAGGAGTTGCTCGGCTGGACGCCGACCGGCCCGACGCTCTTCGAGGACATCGCGGCCGGGGCCTACGCACTGCCGCAGTGACCGCGCCTCACTGAACCAGCCCCCCTCGTCCGGTCGGCCACCACTCCGGTGGACCGCCACAGGGCCGCTGTCGGGCGGCGCCGAGGTGCGTACCGCTGTCGCCGCGCCTCTTCCGTCTGCTGCCGTCGCCATCACATCGGCGAAGGCATTGCCGGCTGAGGCCGGGCGGCCCCGCTGTCGGCCGAGTCACCCCGGGCTTGACGGGCACCGGCTCGTACGTCGTCCGTGGGTCGGGGGAGCGGGGTGCCGCCAGGGCGGCGGTGGGGCTGACGAGCCCCTCCCCGCGCCTTCCGGCCGACGGAGAAGAACCCGCTTCGAGCAGGTCGTCAGGCGTCAAGGGGCGATGTGCGGAGAGGCGGCGCGCGGCCTGTGGCCGTGTGCCGCCTCCTGCCCTGCCGAACCGGTCCCCTGACGTTGCGTCAGCATGGTGGCAGCGCGTCCAGGCCGCCCTGGACGAGGCGGGCCAGGCGCTCCAGGGCCGGGTCGGCGGTGTCGGCCTCCGCTTCCGAGGTGAGGACGACCTCGTCGCCGTGGTGGGCGCCGAGCGTCATCACCGCGAGCATGGAGGCGGCGTTCACCGGGGTGCCGTTCGGCTTGGCGATGGTCACCGGTACGCCGAGGGCGGTGGCGGCGCGGACGAAGATGGACGCCGGGCGGGCGTGCAGGCCCTCGGCCCATCCGACGGTGACGCGGCGCTCAGCCATGAGGATGCCTTCCCGGTGCGGCCGTGGCGGCCGTGTTGTCTAGACCAGTGTTGCACGGTGGTGACCGGCCCGCGCACGGCGCTGCCCCGGCCCCCGCCCCCGGATAGCCTGGCCGGGTGGACGACACACAGGTACCCGGCGACCCCGAGCGAACCTACCCCCAGCACTGGGAGGCCGACGTCCTGCTGCGCGACGGCGGTACCGCGCGCATCCGCCCCATCAGGCCGGACGACGCCGAGCGCCTGGTGGAGTTCTACGGTCAGGTCTCCGACCAGTCGAAGTATTTCCGCTTCTTCGCGCCCTATCCGAGGCTGTCCGATCGGGACGTGCGCCGGTTCACCCACCACGACTACCTCAACCGGGTGGGCCTTGCCGCCATCGTCCGCGACCGGTTCATCGCCACCGTCCGCTACGACCGGATCGATGCCGCCGGGCGCCCGGCCAGTGCCGATTCCGGTGCCACCGAGGCCGAGGTCGCCTTCCTGGTGCAGGACGCCCACCAGGGCCGCGGTGTGGCCTCGGCCCTGCTGGAACACATCGCCGCCGTCGCCCGGGAACGCGGTATCCGCCGCTTCGCCGCCGAGGTGCTGCCCGAGAACCGCAAGATGATCAAGGTGTTCACGGACGCCGGCTACACCCAGCAGCGCAGCTTCGCCGACGGGATCGTCCATCTGGAGTTCGATCTCGAACCCACCGAGGCCTCCCTGGCCGTGATGCGGGCCAGGGAGCACCGCGCCGAGGCCCGGTCCGTGCAGCGGTTGCTCGCCCCCCGGTCGGTCGCCGTCGTCGGCGCCTCCCGCAACCCCGCCGCCGTCGGCCGCACCCTGCTGCGCGACCTGTTGGCCTCGGGCTTCCCCGGGGAGGTCCACGCCGTCAACAGCGCGGCCCCGCCCGGAACCGTGCTGGACGGCCTGCCGGTCCACCGCTCCGTACGGGACATCCCTGGACCGGTCGACCTGGCCGTACTGGCCGTGCCCGCCACCGCCGTCCCGGCCACGGTGGCCGACTGCGGGGCGCACGGCGTGCAGGGACTGGTCGTGGTGACCGCCGGGTATGCCGAGACCGGCCCCGAAGGCCGCGAGGAACAGCGGGAACTGGTCCGCCAGGCCCGCGCCGCCGGGATGCGGGTGATCGGCCCCAACGCCTTCGGTCTGATCAACACCGCGCCCGAGACCCCGCTCAACGCCTCGCTCTCGCCACTGCTGCCCGGCGCCGGCGGGTTCGGCCTGTTCAGCCAGTCCGGCGCCATCGGAGCCGCGCTGCTGGAGAGCGCCCACCGCCGCTCCATCGGCGTCTCCAGCTTCGCCTCGGTGGGCAACCGCGCCGATGTCTCCGGCAACGACCTGCTGCAGTACTGGGAGGAGGACCCGGCCACCCGGATCGTGCTGCTCTATCTGGAGTCCTTCGGCAACCCCCGCAAGTTCACCCGCATCGCCCGCCGGATCGCGGCCGTCAAACCCGTCGTGGTGGTCAAGGGAGGCCGCCACACCGGCAGCGTCCCGCCCGGACACGCCGTGCCCGCCACCGCCTCCGCACTGCGGGACAGCACCGTGGACACCCTCTTCCAGCAGGCCGGTGTGATCCGGGTGGACACCATCACCGAGCTCTTCGACACCGGTGAGCTCCTCGCCTACCAGCCGCTGCCGGCCGGCGACCGGATCGCCGTGGTCGGCAACTCCGACTCCCTCGCTCTGCTCACCCATGACGCCTGCCTCAGCGCGGGACTGCGCCCCCGCGCCCCGGTCGACCTCACCACCGCCGCCACCGGCGACCACTTCCGGATCGCGCTGGCAACCGCACTGGACGACCCCACGGTGGACGCCGTGGTCACCGTGGTCATCCCGCCGATCGGAACCCCGGGCTTCCCGGGCTCCACCCTGTTCGGATCCACCGAGGGCGACCCCGAGCTCACCTCCGACGCGCCCGCCATCGCCGAGGCCCTCAGCGAGGCCACCGACCGGGCCCAGGCCGCAGGCAAGCCGCTGCTGCTCGCCCATCTCGCCCTCGCCGATCTGCCCGCCCGGCTGCGCCGCCGGGACGACGCGGGTGTCCTCCAGCCCGGCACCGTCCCCGCCTACCCCGCTCCGGAGCGCGCCGTCCGGGCGCTGGCCCACGCCGTCCGCTACGCCGCGTGGCGCCGCGCCACCGTCGCCGCCGAGACCTCCGCCCGAGTCCCCGAGCTGGACGGCATCGACGAGGCCGCCGCCCGGACCCGGGTCGAGGCGGCACTGGCCACCCGGACCGCCGCGGCCGCCCGGACCCAGCCGGGCGCCAGGATCACCCTCGACGACGACATGGCCGCGGCCCTGCTCGCCGACTACGGCATCGACGTGGTCCGCGCACTGCCCGCACCCGACGAGGACACCGCCGCCCGCGCCGCTGCCGCCCTCGGCTACCCCGTCGCACTCAAGGCCACCGCGGGCCACCTGCGGCACCGCCCCGACCTGGGCAGCGTCCGCCTCGACCTGACCGGTGAGGCGGAGCTGCGCCGTGCCCACCGGGAGATCACCGACCTGCTGGGCGGCGCCGCCCAGTCCCAGCTGGTGGTGCAGCCCATGGCGCCGCGCGGTGTGGACACCGTGGTCTCCGCCGCCGTCGACCCGGCGGTGGGCGCCATCCTCTCCTTCGGTATCTCCGGCGCACCCGCCGAACTGCTCGGCGATGTCGCGCACCGGCTGCTGCCCGCCACCGACCGCGAGGCCGCCGAGCTGGTACGCGAGGTCCGGGCGGCGCCGCTGCTCTTCGGCTGGCGCGGGGCGGACCCGGTGGACACCGCGGCCCTGGAGGAGCTGCTGCTGCGGGTCTCCCGGCTGGTCGACGACCTGCCCGAGGTCTCCTCCGTCGAGCTGGAACCGGTGGTGGTCGCCCCCCGAGGCCTCACCGTGCTGGCCGCCCGGGTACGGGTGGCGCCGCAACCCGCCCGCAGCGACCTCGGCCCCCGCGCCATGCCCGTCCTCTGACCTGGACGCCCGTCCTCCGCCCGCCGAGCCCTCGCCCCGGCGCACCGCGGCCCCCGAACCCCTGCCCCCGGACGGACCCGGGTGCGGGAAGCCGCCCCCGGGGGTCGCGGACCTGCCCGCTCCCCGGGCCGGTGGTCGTACGGGTGTTCTCCGTCCGGGGTGGGGCGTGCGGGCACGCTGTAATCTTTCCGGGCGGCGCAGCCCACAACTCCCGGACGATCCCGACGCCGCTGTGCCCACGCGGCACGGATCCGCGTCCGGGCATGCCAGGATGGAGATATGGCGAAGACCGGTACGACCACCACGCAGGGCCTGCGCACGGCGATCGAGCGCAGCGGCTACTACCCCGCCCTGGTCTCCGAGGCAGTGGAGTCCGCGGTGGGCACCGAGCCGATCAGCTCGTACCTGGTCCACCAGGAGACCACCTTTGACGCCAACGAGGTGCGGCGGCATGTGACCGTGCTGGTACTGACAGCCACCCGCTTTGTGGTCAGCCACACCGATGAGCAGACCGCCGACGACACCTCCCCGGTGCCGTATGCGACCACCTCGACCGAGAGTGTGCGGCTGGGCCGGATCTCCTCGGTGGTGCTCAGCCGGGTCGTGGCGAACCCGGAGACGTACACCCCCGGCACGCTGCCCCGCGAGGTGGTGCTCACCATCGGCTGGGGCGCGGTGCAGCGTCTCGACCTGGAGCCCGCGGGCTGCTCCGACCCCAACTGCGACGCCGACCACGGCTACACCGGCTCCGCCACCGCCGACGACCTGTCGCTGCGGGTGAGCGAGGCGGGGGACGGCCCGGAGACGGTTGCCGAGGCGCTGCGTTTCGCGCAGGCGCTGTCCGAGGCCACCGTCGCGCAGGGCGCCTGAGGCCGGACCGCACCACCCCATGACGAGTTCGCTTCCCCTGCCGCCTCCGCCCGAGCCGTACGAGATCCTCGACCCCGCGTCGGCGCCCGCGCCCGCGTACGGCAGTGCGTCGCTGTCCGACCTGCTGCCCGCCGTGGCCGCCGGTCTCGGTGTGGCGCCCTACTCCGAAGTGGCCCCCGGCCTGCCGCTGGAGCCCGCCGACCGGGTGTGCGTGTTCCTGGTCGACGGACTGGGCTGGGAGCTGCTGCGTGCGCACCCCGAGTACGCGCCGTTCCTCACCTCACTGCTGGGCTCGTCCCTGGGAGGCACCGGCCGTCCGCTGACGGCGGGGTTTCCGGCCACCACCGCGACCAGTCTGGCGTCGGTGGGCACCGGGCTGCCGCCGGGTGTCCACGGGCTCGCCGGGTACACGGTCGCCATCCCCGGCGAGGACCGGCTGATGAACCAGCTCCGCTGGCAGCCTCCGGTGGACCCGCACAGCTGGCAGCCCCATCCGACCGTCTTCGAGCGGGTGCAGATGTCGGGCGTGGAGACCTGCCAGGTGACCTCGCCGCTCTTCGCCCAGACCCCGCTGACCCGGGTGGCGCTCTCCGGCGGCACCTTCCTCGGCCGCTACACCGGCGAGGAGCGGATGGACCTGGCCGCCGAACGGCTGGCGGACTCCGACCGGGCTCTGGTCTATACCTATGTGAGCGAGCTGGACGGCATGGGCCACCGGCACGGGGTGGACTCCGACGAGTGGCGGATGATGCTGAACACCGTGGACCGGCTGGTACGGCGGCTCGCCGAGCAGCTGCCGCCGCGCTCCGCGCTCTATGTCACCGCCGACCACGGCATGATCGACATCGCCCCGGAGGACCGGATCGACTTCGACGAGGACTGGGAGCTCGGTGCCGGGGTCTCACTGCTCGGCGGTGAGGGACGTGCCCGGCACGTCTACGCGGTGCCCGGTGCCGCCGCGGATGTGTTCGCGGTCTGGAGCGAGGTGCTGGGGGACCGGATGTGGGTCGCCACCCGGGACCAGGCGATCGAGGCGGGCTGGTTCGGCCCGGTCGTCGAGGACCGGGTGTACCGGCGGATCGGCGATGTGGTGGCCGCGGCCTGCGCCGATGTCGCGGTGACCGCCTCCCGTACCGAGCCCAACGAGTCCGCGATGGTCGGACTGCACGGCTCCATGACCCCCGTCGAGCAGCATGTACCGCTGCTAGAGGTCCGCGGCTGACCCGCCGGCGCGTACCTCCCGCACAAGAAAGGTTTCCGCACCTCTGATGGCCGAGCTGGTGTTCTTCTCGGGGACGATGGACTGCGGCAAGTCGACCCTTGCCCTGCAGATGGACCACAACCACGCCGCCCGCGGTCGGCAGGGGATCATCTTCACCCGCAACGACCGGGCCGGCGCCGCCACCCTCTCCAGCCGGCTCGGCCTGGCCACCGGAGCGGTCGAGGTCACCGACGACCTGGACTTCCACACCCATGTGGTCCAGCTGCTCTCCGGCGGCGGCCGGGTCGACTACCTGATCTGCGACGAGGCCCAGTTCTTCGCGGCCGGGCAGGTGGACCAGCTGGCCCGGGTCGTCGACGAGCTGGACATCGACGTCTACACCTTCGGCATCACCACCGACTTCCGCACCCGGCTCTTCCCCGGTTCGCAGCGGCTGATCGAGCTTGCCGACCGGGTCGAGGTGCTCCAGGTCGAGGCGCTGTGCTGGTGCGGCTCCAGGGCCACCCACAACGCCCGCACCGTTGGCGGGGTGATGGTCGTGGAGGGCGCCCAGGTGGTCGTCGGGGACGTGGCCGCCGGCAGTGGCGAGGTGGGCTACGAGGTGCTGTGCCGCCGCCACCACCGGCGCCGGATGACCGCGGCCGGCGCCCGGGCCGCCGCGCTCTCCCCGGATGTGCTGCCCTTCGAGTCCGGCGACCGGGACGCCACCGCGGTCATCCGCTGACCACTCGTCAGTTGCCGCGCTCCACCAGCGAGAAACGGCCGCCCTCCCGGTCCAGCAGCCGCGCGAACCGTCCGTAGGGCGAGTCCGCCGGCTCCACCAGCAGCCGCCCGCCCAACTCCAGGGTCCGCTGCACCGACTCCTCCACATCGGCCACCGCGAAGTAGACCCGCCACCGGGGCGGGCCGCCGCGCAGCTCCGTCGCCCCCCGGATCCCGGCCACCACGCTGCCCCCCACGATCAGCACCGCGTCCGGCCCCCGGCGCTCCACGACCTGGCCGAACACCGAGCCGTAGAAGGAAGCGGCACCGTCGAGGTCGGGGGTGACCAGCTCCGTCCAGGACGGCGCGCCGGGCACGTCCACCGCCTGCCAGCCCAGGTGCTCCTGACCCTCCCACACCCCGAACACCGCACCCGCCACATCGGAGGCGATCACCAGCCGCCCGGCGTCCTCGGCCTGCACCGGGCCCACGGCCACGGTGCCGCCGCACTCCCGGATGCGCTGCGCGGTCCCGTCGGTGCTGTCCGCCGCGAAGTAGGTGGTCCACTCCACCGGGAAGCCGGGCGGCGCCACTCCCAGGCCCGCCACCGGGGCCCCGTTCAGCGTCGCACGCACATAGGGGCCGAGCCCGGTGGGGCCGCCCTTGAACTCCCAGCCCAGCAGGGCACCGTAGAACTCCCCGGCGGTGTCGAGGTCATGTGCCATCAGGCTCACCCAGCAGGGGCTCCCCTGCGCACACAGGGTTCTGACATCGGTCATCTGCAGGCTCCTCCAGGGCGTACCGGCCGGCGTACGTGGACCCCGGGACGGATGCTGCCACTATCCGCCCGTCCGCTCCCCGGGCCGCGCTGGGCACCCGGGCAAAGAGCGCGAAAAGAACGACTTGCGAAGAACGCCATCCTAAGAGCCGCCCTCAGCAGGCATGTGCGGAGGGCTGCCGTGCGGTGTGCGGGGAGCTCTGTGCGGGACGGTGTGACACGGCGTCCACACCGGTGACCGCACGGTGTCGCCGCCGCGGAGCACAATGTGGCCATGGACAGCCACCAGACTCCCTACCCGCTGATGACGACGGGCGAACTCGCCGAGGCCCTGCGGAGCGCGGCGCCTCCAGCGCTGCTCGATGTCCGCTGGCAGCTCGGCGGCCCGCCGGGAGAGCAGGAGTACCGCAAGGGGCATCTGCCCGGCGCCCACTATGTCGACCTCGACCGGGAGCTCGCCGCACCGCCCGGGCCGCAGGGCCGCCATCCGCTGCCCGACCCCGCGGTGCTGGCGGAGGCCCTGCACCGCGCCGGGGTGTCCGCCGACCGTGACGTGGTGGTGTACGACGCCGGCCCGGCCACCTCCGCGGCCCGCGCCTGGTGGCTGCTGCGCTGGGCCGGGCACCCCTCGGTGCGGGTGCTCGACGGCGGCCTGGCCGCCTGGACCGCCCAGGGGCTCCCGCTGTCCACCGAGACCCCCGGCCACGGGGGCGGCGACTTCACCCCCGTACCCGGCGGGATGCCGGTACTGGACGCCGACGAGGCGGCCCGGCTCGCCCGCTCGGGGCTGCTGCTGGATGCCCGCGCGGGGGAGCGCTACCGCGGCGAGACGGAGCCGGTCGACCCGCGGGCCGGGCACATCCCCGGTGCGGTGAGCGCCCCCACCACCGGCAATCTCATGGAGGACGGGCGGTTCCTGCCCGCGGAGAAGCTCGCCGCCCGCTTCCGCGACCTCGGCGTGGCCGGGACCGGGACCGGTGTCTACTGCGGTTCGGGTGTCACCGCCGCCCACCAGGTGCTGGCGCTGGAGGCGGCCGGGTTCCGTGCGGCCCTCTACCCGGGCTCCTGGAGTGAGTGGAGCGCGGACCCGGAGCGCCCCGCGGCCAGCGGACCGCTGCCCGGCTGAGCCCGGGTCCGGCAGCGAGCGGCTGCTCCGGTCCCCGAGGGTGCGGCCCGGGCGCTCTCGGGCCCGGTTCCGGGGGAGGCCCACCGCTGGGCGGCTGCCGAGGAACCCGGGGAGTTCTCGGAAGCTGCCCCGGGGCGCCTGCCGGCCCCGGACACAGCTGCGGCGCGGAGCCCCGTGGAGTTCCGCGCCGCAGCCGTCCGCTCAGTCCTGCTTCTTGCGCCTGCTGCCGAAGACGATCTCGTCCCAGCTGGGCACGGTGGCCCGCCGCCCGGGGCGTACGCCGTCCGCCTCCGCCTGCCGGTCGGTGGTCCCGACCAGCCGGTCGCGGTGCGGGGAGACCGCCCGCGGCATCAGGATGTCCGCGTAGGCCGAGCCGGCACCCGCACTGGCGGCGGGAGCGGCGGCGGGCTCCTCCGCCTCCTCCTGCTCGGTCGTCTCCTCCGCCGGACCGACCACCAGGTCGCCCCGGAAGTTGGGCACCACGTCCAGCAGGCTGGTGAGCGAGTCGCGAGCCTCGGCCACCGGACGCTCCATGATCCGGTCGGCGGAGGGCCGCTCCAGCGCGGGCCGGGCGGTGCGCTCCTGGGGCAGCCTGGCGATCCGCGGCACGAACGGGAAGACCGGGTCCTCGCCGCCGCGCTCCGGGGACTCCCCGATCAGCGCCCGGGCCTCGTCGTCGTTGGGCTGTACCAGCCGGCGTGGCGGGTCATAGGTCCAGCCGGCGCTGCGCACCTCGCCGTCGGCGCGGTACTGGAGCACCACATCCCAGGTGCCGTCGTCGCGCCGCCAGGAGTCCCAGCGCTCACTGTCCTTGTCCGCGCCGCGCAGGATCAGACGCTCCATCACGGCGTCACCGAGCTGCGGGCCGGTGGACTCGCCGTGCCGGCGGATGGGCGTCTTGCGTGCCCGCTCCGCCATGAACGCCCGCTCGGCCAGCACCGGACCCTCGAAGCGGCGGACGCGGTCCACCGAGATCCCGGCCAGCTGGGCGACCTCCTCCGCGGAGGCTCCGGCACGTATACGCGCCTGGATGTCGCGGGGGCGGAGGTGGCTCTCCACCTCGATCTCGATCTGGCCCAGCCGCGGTCGGTCGCCCCGGATCGCGGCACGCAGCCGCTCGTCGATGGGGAGGGTGTACTCCGTGCTGTCGGCAGCCTTGAGCACCAGCCGTGTGCCGTCATTGCTGACAGCCACGACACGCAGTTCGGGCACGGTTACCTCCCGGGTGGTGCCTGCCGACGTCACCTGCGTCGCTGCTCCCGTAACGAGTGTGGCCTGCCGACGGGCGGCTGGCCACAACATTGCAGACTTCTCCGGCGTGTCGGACCTTGGCCTCGGCACGCCCCTGTGGCACGGTTACCTCTTTGCGGCACCGCCGGTCGGCGCCGCACCGGTCACTCCCGCTCGTGCACCGGGAGCCGGCGGCCCCGGGACGAGTGCCGCCCTTTATCTCCTCCGCGGTCCGCCCTGCCGTCGGTTGACGGGTGGTCGGGCAGCCTGCGGCCAGGCTCCACGAACAGTACTCCATTCGTGGCGCCGCGGAGGCTCGGCTCGCCGCTCAAGTCTCCCGCGATTCCGTGGAATCTCAAGGGCCGCCACTCCGATGGCCGACCGCCGACCGGTGGACGGTGATCATCTTCACATCTTTCGGCCAAATGGAGCGCAGTATTCGCCATCACTGTCCTTCATTGCGGACAGACTGCACATGGAATCGGTCAGTCGCCAAGTACCCGTCGCAGATAGCCGTTACCGAACCGGCGTTCGGGGTCCACTCGGTTGCGCAGGGCCACGAAGTCGCCGAACCGCGGATACACCGAGGCCAGGTACTCCGCGTCACGGGTGTGCAGCTTCCCCCAGTGCGGACGCCCCTGATGCGCCGTCATGATCCGCTCCACCGCCGAGAAGTAGCCCGGGTCGGTGGTCCCCCGGTACAGGTGGACCGCGATGTAACAGGTGTCGCGGCCGCCGGCGGTGGAGAGCCACAGATCGTCGGCGGGGGCGATACGCACCTCCACCGGAAAACTGATCCGCCAGTCCGAGCGCTCCACCAGTGCCCGCAGTTCCCGCAGCACCTCGGTGGCCGCGGCCCGCGGAACCGCGTACTCCATCTCGATGAAGCGCACCCGTCGCGGGCTGGTGAAAACCCGGTAAGCGGTGTCCGTGTAGCTCCGCTCCGACCAGGCCCGGCTGGAGACCTGGGCGATCGTCGGAATCACCGCGGGGACACGCCGGCCCACCCGGCAGACGCCCTCCCACACCGTGTTGGAGAGGAACTCGTCGTCCAGCCACTCCCGGAACCGCGGAAGCGGGGTGGCGGGCCCCTGGCTGCGGTTGTTCCGCTTGGTGCTGCACCGGTCGGTGTGCGGGAACCAGTAGAACTCGAAGTGCTCGTTGACCGCCGCCAGGTCGTCGAAGTCCGCCAGCACCTCGTCGAAGCGCATCGGCTTCTCATGGGCGGTGAGCAGGAACAGCGGCTCCACCCCGAAGGTGATCGCACTCACCACACCCAGGGCCCCCAGCCCCAGCCGGGCGCCCTGGAAGAGCTCGGCGTTCTCGGTGGGGGAGCAGGTGGTGACCGTACCGTCCGCCAGCACGATCTCCAGCTCGCGGATCTGCGCCGCCAGCGAGCCCGAGTCGCGGCCGGTGCCGTGGGTGCCGGTGCTGGTCGCCCCGGCGACGGTCTGCACCATGATGTCGCCCATGTTGGTGAGCGAGAGCCCGGCGGCCTCCAGAAGCCGGTTGAGCTGCTCCAGCGGCAGGCCCGACTCCACCGTGACGGTGCCCGCCTCGCGGTCGATCCCGCGTACCGCGGTCAGCAGGTCCGGCTGCACCAGCACACCGGACTCGGCGGAGGCTATGGAGGTGAAGGAGTGCCCCGAGCCGACCGCCTTGACCGTCAGCCCCTCGGCCGCGGCCTGCCGCACCGCCTCCGACAGCTCGGCGGTGGAGGCCGGCGCCACCACCCTGGACGGACGGGCGCTCTGGTTCCCCGCCCAGTTCGTCCAGCGCCCCCGCTCAAGGGTGGTGCTGCGGTTGCGGCTGCGGCTCGTCGACTCCGACACGCTCTGCCTCCTGCTCCTGCGCCGACTGCAGCCGGCGCGACCCGAGGAACGCCGTGACCGCGGCGATCAGGGCGGCCGTCACGGGCACCCAGTACCCGGTCGACGCCCCCGCTCGGTCCACCGTCCACCCGCCGATCGAGGAGCCGGCCGCGACTCCGACGGCCAGCCCGGTGATCGTCCAGGTCAGCCCCTCGTTGAGCTTGGCGGCGGGTACGAGCCGCTCCACCATGCCCATGGTGGTGACCATGGTCGGGGAGATCGACAGCCCGGCGACGAACAGCGCCACCGCCAGGGCCACGAGGTTTCCTACCAGTAGGAGCGGGAGCATACTCACCGCCATCACCGACACGCCCACCAGGAAGCGCCGGGACATCGGGCCGGTGGGCCGCAGTGCCCCGAAGACGACCCCGGCCACACCCGAACCGAAGGCGTAGACCGCCAGCACCACGCTGGAGAGCGCCGTGTGGCCGTGCTCCTGGGCGAAGGCCACGGTCACCACCTCGACCGAGCCGAAGATCCCGCCGGTGGCGACAAAGGTCAGCACCACCACCTGCAGCCCCCTGCTGCGGATCGCGGAACCTCCCTGGTGCTGCTCCCGGGGGTGGACCGGCGGCTCGGTGCGCCGCTGCGCGGTGAACAGCAGCGTCCCCACCGTGAGGAACAGCCCCGACAGCAGTACGCCCGCCTCGGGGAAGAGCGAGGTGGCCAGCCCGATGGAGAGGATCGGCCCGATGATGAAGCAGACCTCGTCCATCACCGCCTCGAAGGAGTACGCGGTGTGCAGCTTCGACGGATCGCTGCGGTACAGATGCGCCCAGCGGGCCCGCACCATCGACCCCACGCTGGGCATCACGGCCATGCCCGCGGCGCTCGGGAAGAGCGTCCAGTCCGGCGCTCCCAGCCTGGCGCACAGCAGCATCGCGACCATCGCCGCCATGCTCAGCGCGACCGCCGGCAGCGACACCCGCCGCTGGCCGTACCGGTCCACCAGCCGCGACACCTGGGGGCCGAGCGCCGCCGCGGCCAGCGCCAGGGTCGCCGAGACCGCGCCGGCCAGGCTGTAGCTTCCCCGCAGCTGGGCGAGCATGGTGACGATGCCGATGCCGGTCATCGAGATGGGCAGCCGGGAGACCAGGCCGGTGGTGGAGAACGCCAGGGTGCCGGGTGCGGCGAAGATCTGGCGGTAGGTCGACAGCAGGGACGGCACGGGTGCTCCGCGTGTAAGGAATGTGGCTGGTCAACACAGCTTACGTAGCGAGGCAAACGATTTGCCCCGAGCCCTGCCGTGGCAGCGGAGCCCCGCAGTGGCAGGATCGGAGTCATGTCCGACTCGCGCACACCCGGCGGCGCCATCAACGACGTCGCGCCCTACGACGCCCTGCTGCTGCTCTCCTTCGGCGGGCCCGAGGGCCCGGACGACGTGGTGCCGTTCCTGGAGAACGTCACCCGTGGCCGCGGCATCCCCAGGGAGCGGCTGACCGAGGTGGGGCAGCACTACTTCCTGTTCGGCGGTGTCAGCCCGATCAACGAGCAGAACCGCGAGCTGCTCGCCGCGCTGCGCAAGGACTTCGAGAGCCAGGGACTGGACCTGCCCGTCCACTGGGGCAATCGCAACTGGGCCCCCTATCTGGTGGACACCCTCAGGGAGCTGACAGAGGCCGGCCACCGGCACATCCTCACCCTCACCACCAGCGCCTACGCCGGCTACTCCGGCTGCCGCCAGTACCGGGAGAACCTCGCCGACGCCCTGGCGCAGCTGCGTGAGGAGGGCGCGCGCCGCTGCGGATCGACAAGCTGAGGCCCTACTTCAACCACCCCGGGTTCGTCGGCCCCATGGTGGAGAACACCCTGGAAGCCCTCGCCGAGCTGCCGGAGGAGGTGCGCGACACCGCCCACCTCGTCTTCACCACCCACTCCATCCCCACCGCGATGGCCGAGGCCTCAGGCGCGCCGGACGACCCCGCCCGCGGCACGCCCGGCGGCGCCTATGTCGCCCAGCACCTGGACGTCGCCCGTCTGGTGGCCGGGGCGGTCGCGGAGGCGACCGGGATCATCGGCCGCCACTGGGAGCTCGTCTACCAGAGCCGCAGCGGCGCCCCGCACATCCCCTGGCTGGAGCCGGACGTCTGCGACCACCTGGAGGCCCTGCACCGGGACGGCGCACCCGCCGCGGTCATGGTGCCGATCGGCTTTGTCTCCGACCACATGGAGGTCAAGTACGACCTCGACACCGAGGCCCGTGCCAAGGCCGAGGAGCTCGGCCTGCCGGTGGCCCGGGCCGCCACCGTGGGCTCCGACGTACGGTTCGTCGCGGCGGTGCGCGAACTGGTGCTGGAGCGTGCGGCGACCGAGCGGGGCGCCCACCCCGGGCGGTGCGCCTTCGGAGCGCTGGGCGCGGCCCGGGACGTCTGTCCCGTCGACTGCTGCCCCAACCCCCGGGGCCCGCGTCCGGCCGCCGCCGAGTCCTGAACGGCTCCACCCCGCCGCCCGCCGTGGCTGCGCCCGTGCCCGCCCCTCTCCGGGCGCACCCGATCCTGCCCGAACCCCCGCCCCATGGAGGACCGACCCATGACCCCGCTCCATCGCGAGCTGCTCGACATCGCCCTGGAAGCGGCCCGGCAGGCCGGTGCGCTGCTGCGTGACGGCCGTCCGGAGGACCTCGGTGTGGCCGCCACCAAGAGCAGCCCCGTCGACGTGGTCACCGAGATGGACACCGCCTCCGAGAAGCTGATCATGGAGCTGGTCTCGGCCCGCCGCCCGCACGACGGCATGCTCGGCGAGGAAGGCTCCAGCCGGCCGGGCACCAGCGGTGTGCGCTGGGTGGTCGACCCGCTGGACGGCACCGTGAACTACCTCTACGGCCTGCCGTCCTGGGCGGTCAGTATCGCGGCGGAGGTGGACGGCCGGGCGGTGGTGGGAGTGGTGGCGGTGCCGGAGCGCGGGGAGACCTTCCACGCCGTGGTGGGAGAGGGCGCGTACCGCAATGGGCAGCGCATCTCCTGCCGTCCGTCGCCTCCCTGGGGCCAGGCCCTGGTATGCACCGGTTTCAACTATGTGCAGCATGTCCGGGACCACCAGGCGGAGGTGGTCCGGGCCCTGATTCCGCAGGTGCGCGACATCCGCCGCGGCGGCGCCGCCGCGGTCGACCTCTGCGACGTCGCCTGCGGGCGGCTGGACGCCTTCTACGAGCGTGGCCTCCATCCGTGGGACATGGCCGCCGGAGTGCTGATCGCACGCGAGGCGGGCGCGGTCTCGGGCGGCCGGCCGGGGGCCGAGCCCTCGGGTGAACTCGCCGTCACCGCCGTGCCGGGGGTCTTCGAACCCCTTCAGAGGCTGCTCGACGACCTGGGCGCCTGGCACGACTGACGCAGCCGCGGGCCGCGTGGGTCAGTACCCCGCGCAGGCCATGAGCCCCGCGGCCGGTGGACCGCCGAGTGGCGGGGGGCTGCGGGGCGTGTGCTGCGCCCCGGCGGTCGCAATGCGCGTAGAGTCCTGAATACGAAGAGCCCCGGACGCAGCTGTGCGTCCGGGGCTCTCCAGGTAGGCGGTGGTTCAGGCTGTCCTGGGCAGCGCCTCGCCCGCTGCCACGCTGACGCCGTGCTCGGCCGCCAGCCGGCGCAGATCGTCGAGCTCGGACTGCTCGACCTCGGCCAGGAAGTCGTCCCCGGACTCCAGGGCTCGGTTAAGGTCCTGCTCGGTCTTCCGTATGCGCTGCAGGATGCCGGCGGTGAAGGCGTCCATCGGCAGACCCCCTATGGGATGTCGGGCGACCCCGGGCTTCGGGATACGGCGTGGGGACCGGGGAGTGCTCCACCAGGTGGCGGCTCCCGGTGCGGACCCGGCCTCGAAGGCAGACCGTGACCGCGAACGTTATGTCCCTCACCCGGTGCGGAGTGCCGCACGGCGGGCGGGTGCGATACGCCGTCGGAACGACGTGATCGCGGGTTGCAGACGTCCTCCCCGCCCCGGAGCTCAGGGAAACCTCAAGTTCCGGGAGAAATACCGAAAGCCCCTGCCGTACCGGCCGGGCCGACCGCATTCGCTGAGGTCGCTGCGCTCTCGGAGATGCCCGCTTACCACTGCTTTACACCTCGAAGAGGCAGGATGGTGGCACCGTCGGTGCCGTCCGTCCGGTCCCAGGGACCCCCGGTCCCGCAGCCCGGACGCCGGCCTGCCCGTGTGTGCAGGCACGCAGGGACGGACCCGGCGGTCCAGACAACGCAGCCGGGGGCGGTGGCCGCCACCACCCCCGGCCCGGAAGGGAAGGAAGGCCGCCGTGCGGGTACTCGTCGTCGAGGACGAGCAGCTGCTCGCCGAAGCCGTTGCCACCGGACTGCGCCGCGAGGCGATGGCGGTGGACGTGGTGTACGACGGCGAGGCCGCCCTGGAACGGGTCGGCGTCAACGACTACGACGTCGTCGTCCTGGACCGCGACCTGCCGCTGGTGCACGGCGACGACGTGTGCCGGGCCGTGGTCGACTCCGGTCTGCCGACCCGGGTGATCATGCTTACGGCTGCGGGCGACATCAGCGACCGGGTGGAGGGGCTGGAGCTCGGCGCGGACGACTACCTTCCCAAACCGTTCGCCTTCAGCGAACTGGTCGCCCGGGTGCGGGCCCTCGGCCGCCGCACCACGGCCGCGCTGCCGCCCGTCCTGGAGCGGTCCGGCATCTCGCTGGACCCCGGCCGCCGGGAGGTCACCCGGGACGGCCGAGCGGTGCAGCTGGCCCCCAAGGAGTTCGCGGTGCTGGAGGTGCTGCTGCGCTCCAACGGCGCGGTGGTCTCCGCCGAGCAGCTGCTGGAGAAGGCCTGGGACGAGAACACGGACCCGTTCACCAATGTCGTCCGGGTCACCGTGATGACGCTGCGCCGCAAGCTCGGCGAGCCGGCCGTGATCGTCACGGTTCCCGGCTCCGGCTACCGGATCTGACTGAGGACGACCATGGCCACCCCACCGTCCGCCCCGACCGGCGGGTCCACCGCCGTGCCCCGCCGCGAGCCCGGCCCGACGCCGGCGCCGCCGCCGCATCCCGACCACCCCCCGCGCCCGGCCGAGCCGCCCAGGACCCCCGAGGCCTACTACCCCGGGGCCGGTCTGCGCTGGCTGCCGTTCCGCCCGACCATCCGGATCAGGCTGACCCTGCTCTACGGCGGGATGTTCCTGATGGCCGGCGTGCTGCTGGTGCTGGTGATCTACATGCTGGCCCGTCAGGCGCTGCAGACCGGTGCCCAGCTGCCGATGACCACCATCCCGGAGAACACCGTGGTGGTGAACTCGCAGACCGGTCAGTCGTGGACCCCGCACCAGTTCCAGGAGCAGATCGCCGCCTGGCAGTCCCAGGCACAGCACGCCGCTCTGGAGACGCTGCTGCGCAAGTCCATCACCGTCCTGGTCGGACTGGCGGTGGCCGCCTTCGCCCTCGGCTACGCGGTGGCCGGCCGGGTGCTCCGCCCGCTCGGCAAGATCACCCGTACCGCCCGCGAGGTGGCCGGATCCGATCTGCACCGCCGGATCGAGCTGGACGGCCCGGACGACGAGCTCAAGGAGCTGGCCGACACCTTCGACGAGATGCTGGACCGGCTCGACCGGTCCTTCGACTCGCAGCGCAAGTTCGTCGCCAACGCCTCGCACGAGCTGCGCACTCCGCTGGCGATCAACCGCACCCTGCTGGAGGTGCAGCTCTCCGATCCCGGGGCATCCCCCGATCTGCAGCAGCTCGGCAAGACCCTGCTGGCCACCAATGAGCGCAGCGAGCAGCTGGTGGAGGGACTGCTGCTGCTGGCCCGCAGTGACAACGAGCTGGTCGACCGGCGCCCGGTGGAGCTCTCCGAGGTGGCGTCCCAGGCCCTGGAGCAGACCCGGACCGAGGCCGCGAACAGGGGTGTGGAGCTGCGGGCCTCGCTCGGTACGGCGACGGTCTCGGGCAACGGTGTGCTGCTGGAGCGCATCGCGCTGAACCTGATCCAGAACGCGGTGCGCTACAACACGGCCGACGGCTGGGTGGAGGTCTCCACCACGGCGGTCCCGGGCGGGGCCGGTGAACTGGTGGTCTCCAACACCGGTCCGGTCATCCCCGGATACGAGATGGAGCACATCTTCGAGCCGTTCCGGCGGGTCAAGAGCGCCGAGCGGACCCGCAGCGACAAGGGCGTCGGGCTGGGCCTGTCCATCGTCCGCTCGGTGGTGCGGGCCCACGGCGGCGCCATCGAGGCCGTTCCCCGCCCCGGAGGCGGGCTGCTGATGCGGGTGCGCATTCCCGGGGCCTGAGGGGCCCGGGAGCGGCGCTGGAACCGCCGTACGCCCCCGGAGGTGCCTCCGCGCCTCCGGGGGCGTCCTCATGCCCTTCAGCGGCCTCCAGCGGCTGTGACGCAGCCGCTTGTCATTTCCCGGGGCTACAACTTACGGTGGCGTAACCTACGGCCCCGTAGGTGCGCCCCGCCTTCCCAGGAGCCCGCCCCCGTGACCATTGCCCCCGCACACCTGAGCGGATCCGCCGCCTGGACCGACGCACGGCTGCTGCACGCTCTCGAGGAGGTCGTCGAGCAGGAGCTCAACCGCCACCTCAAGGTCGCCAAGGAGTGGATGCCGCACGAGTACGTGCCGTGGAGCCGGGGCCGCGACTTCGACGGGGTGATGGGCGGGGAGGCCTGGGCCCCGGAGCACTCGGGACTGACCGATGTCGGCCGGGTCTCCCTGGTGGTGAACCTGCTGACCGAGGACAACCTCCCCAGCTACCACCACGAGATCGCCACCATGTTCGGCCGGGACGGCGCCTGGGGCACCTGGGTGCACCGCTGGACGGCCGAGGAGGGGCGCCACGGCATCGCGATCCGCGACTACCTGCTGACCGCCCGCGCGGTCGACCCGGTGGCCCTGGAGCGGGCCCGGATGGACCACATGTCGGCCGGCTTCGAGTCCGACAACCGGCACAGCATGCTGCACTCGGTGGCGTACGTGGCCTTCCAGGAGCTCGCCACCCGGATCTCCCACCGCAACACCGGGACCTTCTCCGGCGACCCGGTGTGCGAGCGGATGCTGTCCCGGATCGCCACCGACGAGAACCTGCACATGGTCTTCTACCGGAACCTGCTGCTCGCCGCCCTGGAGCTGGCCCCCGACGAGGCCATGCGCGCCGTCGCCGACGTGGTGACCGGCTTCCGGATGCCGGGCCACGGCATGCCGGGCTTCGAGCGCGCGGCGGCCCAGATCGCCATCGGCGGTGTCTACAACCTCCGCATCCACCACGACGACGTCCTGCAGCCCGTGGTGCGCTACCTGAAGGTGATGGAGCGCGGCGGCCTCGGCCCCGAGGGACTGCGCGCCCAGGAGGAGCTGGGAGCCTTCCTCGACGGCCTCGACACCCAGGCGACCCGCTTCGACGAGCGCCGCGCCGCTCTGCTGGCACGCCGGGCTGCCCGTCAACCGGCGTGATTTCTCGCCCTTTGTCCGGACAGCGCGGTATGGTGAGTAAGGTCACATTCCCTGACGGGGAGTGACTGTACAACAGCGACGGGCTAGCGGTGCTGAGTCGGACGTTATCACCCACCGTGACCGGGAATCGCCCCCTGCCACTCTCACCGGCGGGGCGGGCGAGATCGGCGGGGCCCAGGATTAGGGGCTTTCGCGGCGGTTTCCGGTGGGACGTTTCCCCAGGCCATCATCACGGTAAGTGTGCAATGGGACCTGCGCGGCGGCACCCCCGCAGCCCCCCGCGACCCTCCACCGACACCGGATGCGATCACCTCTTCGGGGGTGCGTTTGGGTGTCGATTGAGTAACAGGCCTTGAAGTAAGGCAAAATCTCCGCCTCGGGTCGGGCACAAGACCGGCCCCCCATGCGTTACGTGCGCTGGAGATACCGCAGACACCCGGAGGGGGAGTGCGAGATGGCAACCGACTACGACACCCCACGCAAGACCGATGATGACCTCAACGAGGACTCCATCGAGGAACTGAAGGCCCGCAGGAACGAGAAGTCGTCGAGCTCTGTCGACGTCGACGAGTTCGAGCAGGCAGAAGGGTTGGAACTGCCCGGCGCAGACCTCTCCAACGAGGAGCTGTCCGTCCGGGTCCTGCCGCGCCAGGCGGACGAGTTCACCTGCATGAGCTGCTTCCTGGTCCACCACCGGAGCCAGCTGGCCTCGGAGAAGAACGGCAACCCCATCTGCCGGGACTGCGCCGCCTGATCGGCGGGTAACCGGAGAGTCATGGCACGCATCCGGAGACTCAGCAGCGCCGACCGGTTCCGGAAACGCGGACCGGAGGCAGGTGAGGCCGCTGATCGGGCGGCCGAAGAAGCGGCGGACGAGATTGCGTCGATCGCCGCGGAGATGGAGCAATGGGACGGTACCGCCGAAGCGGAGCCGTCCCACCGTCGCGAGCGAGGCCGGCAGCGTCTGGCCTCGCTCGTGGGCGCGCTTGCCCGGGCACTGGGGCGCGGCGGGCGCACCGCCGCGCAGGGCGCCGCGCTCGGCGTGCGCACCCTGGCGGACCGGCTGCTCGATGCCGCGCCCCGTATCCCGGTGCGCGATCTGGCGACCCTGCGCGCCCAGCACCCGGGAGCGGCCGACCCCGAGCAGCTCGCCGACCGCCTGACGGCCGGCGCTGTGAGGGTCTCGGCCGGCATCGGAGCGGGCGTCGGAGCGGTCGCCATGCTCCCCACCCCGCCGACCATGGCGGTGGAGATCGCAGCGGAGACCCTGGCGGTCGCCGGCATCGAGGTCAAACTGATCGCCGAGCTGCACGAGGTCTACGGGATGCGGGCCCAGGGCGGTGCCCCGACCGGGCCGGCGCCTATGTCAACGCCTGGGCCAACCGCCGGGGCATCGACCTCACCAGACCGGTGGGCATGGCGGCCCTGCGCCTCAGTGGCGAGCTCAAGCAGCAACTGCGCCGCCGGCTCACCCGCAGCACCCTGCGCAAGGTCCCCACCCTGACCCCGCTGCTGATCGGCGCGGGCATCGGCGCCACCATCAACAGCCGGGACACCCGACGGCTCGCCGACCAGGTCCGAGGCGATCTGCGCAAGCGGGTGCCCGCCGACCCCGGCTACTGGGTCCGTGCACAGCCCTCAGGAGCCGGCCCGGACGCCCCCTCGCGGCCGCGCTGACTCAGGCGGGGCGCTGCCCCGCCCGGGCCGCTTCCAGCGCCGCAGCGAGCTTCTCCGGGGCCCGGGTGGACAGATACAGGTAGGGCGTCGGATCCTGCGGATCGCTGACCTCCACCCGCAGCGCCGTCGGCACATAGCTGCGCAGCAGCATGAACGCCCGCGGGTCGGCCTTGGCGGTCCGCCAGGCGACCGTCTCCGCGCGGTCCAGCGGCCAGGCCTCGCCCAGTGCCTCCACCGGCACCCTCGCCTCACCGGCGACCAGCGAGCCCTGCACCACCCGGATACGCGCCGACCCGTAGCTGCTCAGCGCCGCAGCGCAGAGCAGCACCCCCGCGACCAGTCCGATCGCGGCCGGGACCGGCCCGAAGCGCAGCAGGATGAGGCCGAGGCAGACACCGGCCCCGACGGGCAGCAGCCACCAGGACCGGGGCGCGGTAAGGCGTTCGTCGTACATAGCTCCATTGTGGGCGCCTCCCCCCGCAACCCGGCGTCCGCCCCCGCAACCCGGCGTCCGCCCCCGCCACGGTGCCCCGCGCCCGACGCGGCGCCTGCGGTCGTGTGCGGGTGAGTCGCGCCGGGGCACCGACGGTAGGGTCAACGCCTGTGACCGGAACTGCACCACGGGCCGAAGGCCCCCGGGGCGAGAGCCAGGCCGACGTACGGCCTGCGACCACCCCGCCGCCCGACGCCCAGCCCCCCGTACGCCACCCGGAGGCCCCGGCCCCGGGCACCTCCCTGGGGTCCCACTACGACCACTGCTTCGGCTGCGGCCCGCAGCAGGTGAACGGCCTGCAACTGGAGGCCAGGGCCGGCGAGGGCGTCGAGGTCACCGCAGAGTTCACGGTCAAGCCCGTGCACCAGGGAGGCCCCGGGCTCGCCCACGGCGGCGTGCTGATGAGCGCCATGGACGAGGCCATGGGCTCGCTCAACTGGATCCTGCACACCGCCTCGGTCACCGGTCGGCTGGAGACGGACTTCGTCCGCCCGGTCCCGGTGGACACTGTGCTCCACATCCACGCCGAGGTCACCGGCGTCGACGGCCGCAAGATCTACTGTGCCGCCGAGGGACGTCTTGGCGGTCCCGAGGGCCCGGTCGCCATCCGCGCCCAGGCGCTCTTCATCCAGGTGCAACTGGAGCACTTCACCACCCATGGCCGCCCGCAGGAGATCAAGGCGGCCCTGGAGAACCCCGACCTCTTCAAGCGCGTCCGAGCCTTCGAGGTGAATCCGTGAGCCCTGGCCAGGCCCGCCGGCCCGTCGACGTCCTGATCCGCCGCCTCGACCCGGAGCTGCCGCTGCCCTCGTACGCCCATCCCGGCGACGCCGGCGTCGATCTGCTGACCGCGGTGGACGCGGAACTCGAGCCCGGTGAGCGCATTGTGCTGCCCACCGGAGTCGCTATCGCCCTTCCCGACGGCTATGCGGCTTTCGTGCATCCGCGGTCCGGTCTCGCGGCACGTTGCGGAGTCGCCCTCGTCAACTCCCCGGGAACGGTGGATGCCGGGTACCGTGGTGAGATCAAGGTGATCGTCGTGAATCTCGACCCCCGCGAGAGGGTCGGCTTCCGTCGTGGGGACCGTATCGCCCAGCTGGTTTTCCAGCAGGTCGAGAGGGCACGGTTCCACGAGGTGGCCGAGCTGCCAGGATCGGCCCGTGCCGAAGGGGGCTTCGGGTCGACGGGCGGCCACGCCGCGGTTAGCATGCCCGCGGCCGGGCAGGTATTCACTTCGGCACCCGACCGGGAAGGACAGTGACCGTGTTCCGTCGTCGCCACAAGAGCGAGGACGCTGTCGAGCAGCTCGCAGAGGACGCCACCGGCGCCGATGAGTATGTTGACGACGTCGATGATGCTTCCGACGCAGAGAGCGCAGCGGAGGCTGACCTGGCGGACCGGGTCGGGCTGCCTCCCGCCCCGCGTCCGGAGGGCCCCTGGGACATCTCCGAGCTGGAGAGCCCCGAGGAGGGGCGTGTCGACCTCGGTGGCCTGCTGATCCCGGGCGTCGAGGGCATGGAGCTCCGGGTGGAGGTGGCGGGAGACTCCATCGTCGCCGCGACCCTCGTGCTCGGCAGCAGCGCCATCCAGCTGCAGGCGTTCGCCGCACCCAAGTCCGAGGGCATCTGGGGTGAGGTCCGCGACGAGATCGCGGGCGGCATCACCCAGCAGGGCGGCCTGGTGGACGAGGAGGAGGGCCCGCTGGGCTGGCACCTCCGCGCCCAGGTCCCCGTGCAGCTCCCGGACGGCACCCAGGGGGTCCAGCTGGTGCGGTTCGTCGGCTGCGACGGACCGCGGTGGTTCCTCCGCGGTGTGATCTCCGGCCAGGCCGCCGTGCAGCCCGAGACGGCCGGCGTGCTGGAGCAGGTCTTCCGGGAGACCGTCGTGGTCCGCGGCGAGACGCCCATGGCGCCCCGCGATCCGATCGTGCTCAAGCTGCCCGAGGACGCCCAGATGGTCGCCGACACCGGTGCCGCCCCGGCCGAGGGCGACTCCCGCTTCGGGAGCTCCGGACTCAGCCCGTTCGAGCGCGGCCCGGAGATCACCGAGGTGCGCTGACCCCGTCGGCACCGCAGTACTCCCCGCCCCGGGGACAGGTTCGCGCCTGTCCCCGGGGCGGATTTGCTTTGTGCGGTGGGATGGTCGTAGAGTTCCACGGTCGCTCGGCGGGGACGCTGTCCCGGGGCGGACTTCCTCTCATCACC